>CAVQQO010000006.1:0-237500 GCA_963715005.1 uncultured beta proteobacterium
TTCCATTGCAAACTCTGTTTCGATGTCTTCGCCATTTTTGGGCACTTTGTTGTGCGCCGCAAAGGCGTCGCCATTGGAGCTAAACGCGCTCGGCACTTCGAGAATATCGGCGTAGCCGAGTGCCTGCTGCATGCCGTGCAGGCCCGAGTAATTGTTGTCCTTGGCCTCAACCACCGCAAGAGGCGTACTGCATCCCATGAAAGAACATAATCCGCAAACTTTTTCTTCTTTGTATTGCGCGACGACATGTTGCCCCGGACGACGACTGGGCCGGGGGTAAGCGTTACTTCACGGCGGATTTGCGTAAATGGATCCCAGCCTGCTTCTTTTATGGCTGGCGTAATGAATAGATCGCAGATATCGGACTCCACTTAATTTTTTCTTCTCTTTGCTATCCATTAAGTGAATCCTAAAGTTGGATGGAGCTATGCAAAATCACAATTGCTATTCTCTCAAAACCAAAGACACACAGAATCATTTTTCTTTCCACGGCGCAAAGCCAATGGGGCGTTTTTTGTTCGGCTCGGATGGTGCCATAAGCTGGCGGATGGCGTTGATGATTTCGGCGATGGCCTTGTCGTGTGCGCCGACCTTGCGTTCCAGTTGGTTGAGCTTCTGCGCCAGCTCTTTATTGCCTGCGACTAGCTCGCGCATGCGAACAAATGCGCGCACCACCATGAGGCTCATCTCTACCGCCTTCTCCGACTTGAGCACATTGCCCAGCATGAGTGCGCCATGTTCGGTGAAGGCATAAGGCAAAGAAGGCGAATACTTGAGTTTGGCGAGGTGGTCGCAATTTGCGACCACCTCGGCTTTTTCCTCGGCTGACAGCCGAAACATGAAATCTTCGGGGAAACGCTCGATGTTGCGACGCACCTGCTCATTCAGGCGCTTTGTTTCCACCCCGTAGAGTTCCGCCAGATCGGTATCGAGCATGACCTTTTGCCCACGGATGAGCTGGATTCTGGATTCGATGTTTCCAGTAACAACGAGTGACTTCTTGTCCGCCATCGCGCTGCGTTCTCCCCTTTGGAGCGCGAATAGTAACCGTTATGTATTGCCGATGGTATATGCCATTTGGCCTATCTCAATTTGAACGACCATCCAACCCAAAGGCCTCGCCGCTGCGAGGCCTCCGTTTGTTGGGGGCCCTCACAGGCTTTGCGTAGCCATAGCCCACCAGGAGAATCTACAGGCTGCGCTGGAATAGGTATGGCAGAGATTTGCGGTTAGGCGTAATTTACGAATCCGCAACACCATTCAACCACTGTTTTCATCGTAAACGAGGGAGAAGATCATGGCTAAAGACAGCGTTTATCGTATTACTGAGATAGTCGGGACCAGCAAGAAATCCTGGGAGGATGCCGCTTCGAACGCGGTGAGCGCCGCCGCAAAAACTTTGCGTGATTTGAGGGTCGCCGAAATCATCAAGTTGGATATGGTGGTTGAAGACGGCAAGGTGGCCGCTTACCGGGCGCGAGTCGCGTTATCTTTCAAATACGACCCCAAGAAATAAGCAGCGCTCTTTCGGTAACTCAAAAAAAATGACCCAGGTTTTACGCCTGGGTCATTTTTATTGGTGGGGCCCTCGCGGGCTTGCACTAATGGTTACCGCACATTTCAGTCATAAAGTTTGATTGTTGCCGCAGGAGCCGACTCGGAGGCTTTGGGCTTCCAGAAACTTTCTTCCCAGAACTCGGCCCCGCCAAAGTCTTTATGTGTGGCAATCGGCGATTTCTGGTCGAATGCCTTGATGAAAACCCTGCCCCGCATTGTTTCCGGAATTTCGCCATAGGCTTGTATCAGGTTCTCCCACCGCCCTACCGTGCGGTCATACTGGGTGAGAGGAGTGGAGAAGAAGTCGTCTATCCACACCAGCAGGCTGCCGCGCGGGAGGAGGTAATAATTGGGCTCCTCGATTTCGTTCTGCGGGTGCAGCGTCAGGTTGTAGAACTTCGTTTGCTCGTGCTTTTCCAGATAGGGTAAAACGCTGTTGAACGTGTGGCGGATGGAGTCGGCCCCGGCCATATAGACGATGTTCTGATAATCGATGTTGGGATATTTCCTGAGCAGCTCGTTGATGATGAAGGTGCCCATGCTGTGGCCGACCAGTGTTATTTTCGGCAGCGGCTGATTCTGACCCTTCTTTTTCGTCATATAGGCATCAAGCCTTGTCGCAAACTCGGACATTACCGAGGTCGGCAGCCCGGCAATGGCATGATCCACTCTGCCCGCTTCGCGTTCAATGTCGAATTCTTCCGGATTGTTGTATAGCACCTTGGTGCGGCGTTGCATGCCGTCCCAGGCGGGCGTGCCGAATCCATCAATGGCCGGCGCGGTGACGATCTGGAAGGGCCATGTGAGGATATTAACGGGCACCTTGTAGAAGGATTGCATGCCCCAGGGCATGTCCTCGCCACGCGATATGTTCTGCGGGTAGGACGTTTTGAGCTTGGCGTAAAGCAGGTCGGTGTTTACCCGGTATTTGTTGATTGCACGGTCGATGTTCGGCACTGATTGAATATCGCGGACGGCGACATAACCCGCATCAATGGGGAAGCGGACCAGGCCGCGGCCTGCATCGGCGGCAAAATAGAACGGCGAGGTGGGAATCGCCACGGTCTTGTTCGTTTCGCCCTGCCGGATGACAAACAGGTGCTCGCCATAGCTTTCAAAAAAGCCGGAGTCCCAATTGATCAATATCGGGTAATAGGAATTTAATTGGTTGCCGTTGTATTTCTGAATGAGCTTGTTGACCCGCTCCGTGGAAGCCTTGAGGTTGTTCAGTCCGCCATGCACAAAGATGAGGATGTTGTCCTTTTTCGATGCGTCGAGGTTCGCGAATAAGTCGTCAAGATATTTTCCATACTGATCCGGCCCCAGGATTGAAAATCCCTCCGCGTTTTTTTGCGCGGGGTCACTTCCTTGATTGGCGTTATTCGGGGAGCGAATGTTGCCGTCTCCGCTGATGGTGATCGCATGGTGGTTGAAGTCGTCAACCGGCTTGCTGGTGCATGCGCTTAACAGGAGCAAACACAGAACCGCCAGAGATGCAGTGATCCGTTTCATATTCCCCCCTTTCAACATGTGAACGTCCACCAAACAACTGTAGGGCGCTCCTGTTTCGTTTGAGCAATTGAAGGCTGCTGCGGGCACACTATCAAGCCAGCACCGTGCTGGCAATAGGGCTATCTACGCATTCCGAGCCCGGCTGATCGGCCAAGCGGCCACGCAGCCACGGCGGGACGCATCCATTCGACTTTTGCCCGCGGTGGCGGTAGCATCGCCGCCCATTTTTATCGGCCCGGTTTTAGGCCATCTCCCGTCCATGTCTGTTGAAACTCCCGCCCGCGCGTGCGGCATCGATTTCGGTACATCCAATTCCACGGCGGGCTGGCTGCGTCCTGGTCAGCCGCCCTTGCTGGCACTGGAAGACGGCAAGGTCACCTTGCCCTCCGTGATATTTTTCAATGCCGACGAAAACACCGTAAGCGTCGGCCGGGCCGGCCTCAACGAATATATGGAAGGCTACGAAGGCCGTCTGATGCGCGCCTTGAAGAGTCTCTTGGGCAGCAGCCTGATGGAAGGCAGGACCGAGGTTCAAGGGCGCTCGCGGACTTACATGGAATTGCTGACGCAGTTCATCGCCGAACTCAAGCAGCGCGCCGAAGTGGCGGCGGATAGATCTTTCGATCAGGCCGTGTTCGGCCGGCCTGTGTTTTTCGTGGATGATGATGAAGCGGCCGACCGCAAGGCCGAGGCAACCCTCGAAGCCATCGCCCGCGCCACCGGCTTCCGCGAGGTGAGTTTCCAGTATGAGCCCATCGCCGCGGCCTATCACTACGAACGCCAGATCGACCGCGAGGAACTGGTGCTGATTGCCGACATCGGCGGCGGCACCTCGGACTTTTCCCTGATCCGCCTCTCGCCGCAACGAGCTCGGGTCGCGGATCGGCGCGACGATCTGTTGGCCAACGGCGGCGTGCACATAGGCGGCACCAACTTCGACCAGCAACTGAGTCTGGCCGGGGTAATGCCCCTGCTCGGCTATCGCAGCAAGCTCAAGCGCGGCCTGGAAATGCCCTCCAGCTACTACATGAACCTGGCCACCTGGCACACGATCAATCAAGCCTATACACGCCGGACTTGGGCCGACCTGCAGGAACTGTATCTGGACACCCAGTCACCTGAAGCCATGGACCGTCTGTTCAAGCTGATCCGCGAACGCGCCGGCCATTGGCTGGCAATGCAAGTAGAGGAAGCCAAGATCGCCCTGTCCGCTGGTGATAGTGCCATCCTGCATCTGGATCGGCTGGCGCCGGATCTGCGCCACACGCTGACCCGCATCGAGTTCGAACAGGCTTCGACGCAGTTGGTGGAGCGGATCGGGGCCACCCTGAGCGCTTTGCTGGCACAGGCCGGCGTGCATTGCGAGGCAGTGGATACGGTGTTTTTCACCGGCGGTGCCAGCGGCGTGCCGCTGTTGCGCGAACGCATCGCCGCGCTATTGCCACAGGCTAGGCGCATAGAAGGCGACTTGTTCGGCAGCATCGGCGCAGGCCTCGCGGTAGAGGCGCAACGCCGCTTCGGCTGACGACACCCAGCGCTGCTCCTTGGCCTAAGCGGCAACTCATCGTGCAGTGGAAACTGGCAGCTTAGCTGGACAAAGCAGACATCAACGTTAAATTAAGGGGCGCGCTTTAGCTCGCTTGAATGCAGGGTTAGGCCTTGATAAGCGACGCAAAGCTACGGCCATAGAACTGATATTCATTTGTGCTTGATGGCTACTCGAACGAGTCTAGTGAAACCATATGCTGCGAGGCAAAAGCCGAGTGATGTTAATAGTAGCGCTGGCAACCACAGCTGGCTCGGCCCGATGCCAGTAAACGAGACAACTTTAGAACCTTCGCCAAGAAGAACTGCAATGAAGCCGAAGAGAAGATAAGGCGAGCCGTCTATCCGTTCACGATAAAGCTTAACTGCAAAATAAAGAACCACAAAAAATGCGACCTCACGAACGATCTGATCACCTGACAATAACAAGATATTCATTGTGATTTCCTTATAAGGTCTAACGTTGAAGGTAAGGGGCTGGCTTGCAGCGCGCGAAGCGCGCTGTTAGCCAGTCCCGCTTGACCGTAAGGTTAGCATGCTGTTACCAACTGTCATGGCGCTCTCGGCGTTCTATCCGGTAGTTCGTGACCTCAAGACGGATGCCATCGGGGTCGGTGAAGAATGTTGCCCAATAGTCAGGAGCGTAATCAGGATAGAGCTTTGCTTCCGAGGCATCAATGCCGGAACTACGAAGCTGAGCTGCGACGATCGCAACCTCGTCCGCCGAATCAACGCGGAGACAGAAATGGTGCAGCCCAGGGGAATATGAGTCGTGTGCGGCTTCGGTACGCGAAGGCCGAAGTACATAACCAAAATGGTGGTTGAAATATTGAACGTGAGGGTCGCCGCCCAGAGTGAACTTGTTTTTGCGAAAGCCCAGTGCCTCTAATAAAACGAGGTCGTAGAAAACCTCCGAGCGATTAAGATCGGAAACGGTGATATAGATATGGTCAATTCCAATAACTTCGGTCATGGCGTAACGGGTGAATGAAGGGATTATGCATTGGACTTTTCAAAGTAATCAGATGAAACCCCAAATGCATATTCGTGGAATAAAACTCCAGAATTCACATAAAGCTGATTGGAAGATTCAAACGCTACTGTTGGAGTAAATGATTTCTTACCATGCTCAATAGCACCTTCATCAAGAAGCATGGCTAGATCAAATAGAAAGCTTCCGCAGATCTCAGAGCGGTCGGTATTAGTAACCCCCTTGGCTATTAAATTTTTGTCCAAGAGCTCCACTATTTGATATTGGAGCTCCATCGATAGGTCTTCGTATTCATTGGCTTTAATTAATTCCATTGGAGATTACCTTCTTATGCACGGCGAAGCCTGCTGTAAGCCAGTCCCGTTTAACCGTAATTTTATGCATCTTGTTCATTCGCCTGCTGCATATATGCTTGGAAGTTATTGATGTAATCATCCATGTTCTCTTCAAGCATCTTGCGATACTCAGTTACGAAATATTCTATGGTTTCCTCTTTAGATGCAGCCATTTCCTGACCATTGTTCCATCCACACGCACTAACCCATGAGTTGAATCGTGCCGCGGCATACATCATTGATGCACTAACTTTTCCCTTGGTTACTTCTCCAGAGATTTGGTCGTTTGACATGTGTATGTGCGCATCTGCTCGAGCATAGAACTTATCGTCTGTATTCTGCATATCACTCTCCTGACGCATAACGTTGAGTTAAGGGGCTGCCGCGCTTTTGTGGGAGTCCCGCTTGAATGGCGGGTTGTGCATTTAGCTAAGGAGACTTTAAAAGAATCACTTTATCGTTATAAGTGTTTTTTCTACTCGTCTTCTCGAAAACGCTAAACGTTCCTAATGCACGGTCTTTCTTCAAGGTTCCCTTAAAGGCCCAGAAGAAATCATCTGAATAATAAGCCGCCTTGAAGGATAGCGATCCTGTCTTTGGATTGTATCTAACATCCTCTATCTTCTTTTTTTCAGATTCGCAGTTTCCCTCATACACAGCAAGCTGTCCGTCCAGCGACGGTCCTCTTTTAAATAACCACAGTTCGTATCCACCACAATCACCTGTTTCTCCATTCATATTAAAGTTCGAGAAAAGGCCAATCATGTGACCACTGACCTCATCTGTCGATGGCGCTTCAGCCAGAAGGGGGGTGGAGGTAAATGGCAAAAAGAGTATTAGTACATAAATCAGCTTTTTCAAGAAAACACCTCTGCAGCTACACAACGTTGAGTTAACGGGGATGTGCGCACTTACGCAGTCCCGCTTGAACGATGGGTTTGCCGTGCCCACAATATTCCATATTTAAAATTTCCGTTCTTCAATCAGCTGCATCTCACTCACTCCACCATAACGTCTAAATGCCTGCATCATTGTTAGTTTGTTGGAATCATTAAAATAAAATCGAAGCACCGTACTCCCATTGCTACCCAAACTGCAGCCATTAAATTCATGTTCGAGAACCTCAACTAGATTTGATTTTGATTCCAACACCTCGCTGTTAGTAGCCGCACGAAGAACTGCGGTGCGGGATTTAAGAGAACTATATTTCTCAAAGGCCGTAGTTGCCTCGTCCTTCCAGCAGGAGTTCTCGGTATTATTTGCCCAGACGCCGAAACCAAAGATACTTGCTATAGCTAATAGTAAAATTTCTATCATAGATCAGCCTCATCTGTATAACGCGACAGCTGAGCCGCGCGCGTCAGCGCGTCTGCTCCAGCGGATTGTTGGATACATTTATACTGGTTCGAACACATATCTGAACCTATCCCACCTTGGCTCCTTGAGACTTTCCACGCTCACGAACTCAGAGACTACCCCCGCTGCTTCAGTGGGTGTGCTTGGTTTTGGAGATAGATTGTCTGGGATCAGGATAATCCCGTCGAATTCGACACTCCCCTGAACAAAAAACGGAATATCTTCGCCATCCAACTCATCAAAGCCAAACAATTCGACAGCACCAGTAATGCCCACAAGAAACTTTCTTTCGTTCGGTTCCCGTCTGATGGATAGGGACTCAATCCTGACGGGGTTGTGCTCAGCCAAGTAGAGTGAGCATTCCGCATCGAGTGGGGCGATTGCCGTCTGCAAGCTCACTCCATCGAGGTCTTGCCACCTACGGATAGGCCACTGGAGCCATTCACAAGTAACGCTACAAGGCCACGCCTCCCCGTTCCACTCAATAGGCTCGCACTTTACGGTTACGGCCCAATACAGCCCTCTCGCAACTCCAACGTCAGGGTTTTCGAAAACATGGGCGTACATGTTTCCGCCTGAGCCTCGAATCTTGTTGCTATCTAGTGCCATTGCTTTGCGTCCAAACGTGTAGCCAAGGGGCGCGCCGAAGGCGCGTCCCAGCGACGGAGGGAGCGCATTTGAGCGCAGGGGTTAGGTGCTGCTTGTGACAAGAATACGCGCACGATGTGACTCCCGTTCAGTAGATGACAGAACAACAGCACTCTTAGGTCTTACAACTCCAGGTGCCAGCTTCTCATCAAAGTAATTTTCATTATGCATGACGTTCCAAGGCTCAAGACCATACCACGCGTTTAGTAGCCTTTCAAAAATTCCAGAGTCAGCGTGTTTAATGCCCACAGTAGTACCAGCTTTCAGTAACCGCTGGTTTGGCATATCCAGCCTATCTACGACTAAATCCGTTACGCCAAGTGCGGCCCAGTCGCCTCGATTCAGGGCCTGTCGCCAAGTTGCAGAAAGCGCTATCAGATCAGAGCGCGGCAGATCAGGTGGCTCAATAGGTAAATGTTCTGTTCGAGTTCGGAAGATTGCAACATCAATCACGGTTGACATCGCCTCTGAAATTGCCTGAGCAAAGCAATAGCTCCCATCGAGTAATGGTACTGCGTTCACCATTCCGGGCTTCCAGCGCGAACTTTTAAAACGCGACTTGCGTGACATATGTAGAGGCACCTAACTTGGGCTAAGGGGCGCGCCAAAGGCGCGTCCTACATGAGCTCATGGGTAAGCGGCCGAATCTAGCGCAATATTTATTTGGCAAAGTATACAGTGGCGCTGACGAGTAAAACTACAGCGATGAGGAACTGAAGAAAAGCGGACCGCCGTGCAATCGAATGCTCGAAATGCGCAATTGCCTTGATGGCCCGAATTCCGCAACTGTACCGAACTGTACTTTTGTACGATTGAATGAAGAAACGGGGCTTGGCGAATTCGCCAAACCCCGCGTCTTTATTGGTGGGCCCTCCCGGACTTGAACCGGGGACCAAAGGATTATGAGTCCTCTGCTCTAACCAACTGAGCTAAGGGCCCGTAAGGCTTAGCTTTCGCCGTCGAGGAAGCTCTTGAGCTTTTCCGAACGCGAAGGGTGACGCAGTTTGCGCAGGGCCTTGGCTTCGATCTGGCGGATACGCTCGCGCGTGACGTCGAACTGTTTGCCGACTTCTTCCAGCGTGTGGTCGGTGTTCATTTCGATGCCGAAACGCATGCGCAGCACTTTGGCTTCACGCGGGGTGAGGCTGTCCAGGATGTCCTTGGTTACGTTGCGCAGGCTGTCGTACACGGCCGCGTCGATCGGTGCCAGGCTGTTGCCGTCTTCGATGAAGTCGCCCAGGTGCGAGTCGTCGTCGTCGCCCACCGGGGTTTCCATGGAGATGGGTTCCTTGGCGATCTTGAGGATCTTGCGGATCTTGTCTTCCGGCATTTCCATCTTGACGGCCAAGGTGGCGGCATCGGCTTCCAGTCCGGTCTCTTGCAGGATCTGGCGCGAGATGCGGTTCATCTTGTTGATGGTCTCGATCATGTGCACCGGAATACGGATGGTGCGCGCCTGGTCGGCGATGGAACGCGTGATGGCCTGGCGGATCCACCATGTCGCATAGGTCGAGAACTTGTAACCGCGACGGTATTCGAACTTGTCCACAGCCTTCATCAGGCCGATGTTGCCTTCCTGGATCAGGTCGAGAAATTGCAGACCGCGGTTGGTGTATTTCTTGGCGATGGAAATCACCAGGCGCAGGTTGGCCTCGATCATGTCGCGCTTGGCGCGGCGTGCCTTGGCTTCGCCGTTGGTCATCTGCTTGTTGATGTCTTTCAGGTCGAGGATGGGGATGCCCACGCGTTGTTGCAGCGCCAGCATTCGCTTCTGCTGATCGACGATGGCGGCCTGGTAGCGCGACAGCGTTTCGCTGTACGGCTTCTTGGAGGCGATCTCGTGCTTGACCCAATCCAGGTTGCTTTCGTTGAGCGGGAACACCTTGATGAAGTGCGGACGCGGCATGTGCGCTTTGGTCACGCACAGATCCTGGATGCCGCGCTCGTAGCTGCGCACTTCTTCCACCAGTCCGCGCATGGTGTCGCACAGGGCGTCCACTTGCTTGGCGGAGAAGCGGAATTGCATCAGCTCTTCGGAGATCTGCTCTTGCAGCTTGTCGTATTGCTTGCTGCGGTAGCCGTGTTTTTCGTAGGCCTTGCCCAGCTTGGTGAAGAGGTCGCCGATGAGCGCGAAGCGTTCCAGCGCATCCACCTTGAGCTGCGCCAGGTTGGCGGCAGCGGCGGCTTCGCCGTCTTCTTCCGATTCCTCTTCTTCCTCTTCTTCTTCCTCTTCGGTTTCTTCTTCCTCAGCTTCGCTGACGACCACTTCTTCCTGCACGTCGATGAAGCCGTCGATCACTTCGTCGATGCGCAGTTCGTCCTTGGCCACCTTGTCGGCCAGCGCGAGGATCTCGGCGATGGTCGCCGGGCAGGCGGAGATGGCCTGGATCATGTGCTTCAGGCCGTCTTCGATGCGCTTGGCGATCTCGATTTCGTCCTGACGGGTGAGCAGATTGACCACGCCCATTTCGCGCATGTACATACGCACCGGGTCGGTGGTACGGCCGAATTCGGAATCCACGGTGGAGATGGCGGCTTCCGCTTCTTCCGCTGCATCTTCATCGGCAACCGCGGGGGCCGCTTCCGTCATGATGAGGGATTCGGTATCCGGTGCCACGTCGCACACCGTGATGCCCATGTCGTTGATCATGCTGACCACGCCTTCGATCTGCTCGACTTCGAGCATCTCCGGCAGGTGGTCGTTGATCTCGGCGTAGGTCAGGTAACCACGCTCTTTGCCCAACATGATCAGCGCCTTCAGGCGCGTGCGGCGGGCTTCGATGTCCTGATTCTGATCGACGGCCTCTCCGGCCGTCATTGCTGCTTGTTTGGCACTTGCTGCCTGCTTGATGCTGGCTGCAGTTTGTTTAGTTGTGCCGGTTGTTTTCTTTTTTTGCTGAGTCGCCATGCTCGGTTCCCAGAAATTAAATTGAATGGTTGGTAGCTGCGCCACCAAAAGGGCGCGGATTATAGCAGATTTCTATAGCTTTTCCGAAGGTTAGCTACGTCTGTGCTCTTTGCAGCAACTGCAAGTACCGTGCCCGCTCCTGTTCGTTCAGGACTTTCATATCGCGGCCATGCATCTTGGCATGCAGGATATCCAACTCGGCACGGCGCATTTCCTCATGCAGCTTGCTCAACGCGCCGGCGAATTCTGCGTTGACATCGAACTCTTCGCCCCAGTGCATGACGTCGGCTTGGGCGGCCGCAAACGCCGCCTCATGCGCGGCGCCCTGGAAATGCTGGATCATCGCCGCGGTGCTGGTCTCGTCCGCGGATTCGTGCAGCCAGTCGGCCAGGGCGACGATGGCCGCGCCTTCCGCCCCCTCACTCTGGAAGCCAGCAGGCAGCTCGCGCGCCAACTCCGGTTTCATCACCAAACAACGCAACAGGGTGCGCAGACCGGAAGGTGCAGCGCGCTTGGCCCTCTGCGGTGCCGGCTTATGGGCCATATGCTGCGGTACAGCAACGGGTTTGATGGACCATAGTGCTTCCAATTCGGCCTGGGTGACGCCCGCCAGCGCGGCCACTTCCTTGCGCAGCAGCAGCGCTGTGGTCGGCGCGGTGATGGCGGTGAGCAAAGGTTGTGCGTTCTTGAGCAAAGCGCTGCGGCCTTCCTGGGTATGCAGATCGACCTGTGCGGTCAGTTCGCGCAACAGGTAGCCGGAGAGAGGCAGCGAATTCTCCAGTTCATGCTCGAAGGCTTCGGTGCCATATTCTCGGATGTAGGTGTCGGGGTCGTGCTCTTCCGGCAGGAACAGGAAGCCCAAGCGTTTGCCGTCCTGCAGCTGGGGCAGTGCATTCTCCAGCGCGCGCCAGGCGGCCTTTTGGCCGGCGCGGTCGCCATCGAAGCAGAACACGACCTGATCGCACAGGCGCAGGAGTTTTTGCACGTGGAACGGCGTGGTCGCCGTGCCCAGAGTCGCGACGGCATATTCCACGCCGTGCTGCGCCAGCGCCACCACGTCCATGTAGCCTTCGACCACGATCACGCGCTGCTGTGCGCGGATGGCTTTTTGTGCCTGGAACAGACCGTACAGTTCGTGGCCTTTTTCGAACAGCGGCGTTTCCGGCGAGTTCAGATATTTCGGCTCGCCCTTGTCCAGCACGCGCCCGCCAAAGCCGATGACCTGGCCGCGCACGTTGACGATGGGGAACATGATGCGGTCGCGGAAGCGGTCGTAGCGTTTGCCCTCTTCGCCTGCGATCACCAAGCCGGTCTCGACGAGGCTCGCATCCTGATAGTTGGGTATGGCGGCCTTCAGGTTCTGCCAATCGTCCGGCGAGTAGCCGATGCCGAAGCGTGCGGCAACTTCGCCGGAAAGACCGCGACCTTTGAGGTAATCGATGGCGCGCTGGGATTTTTTCAGTTGCTCGCGGTAGTAGCGCGTGGCGCTCTGCATCAGGTCATACAGGTCGGGCGCGACTTTGTGCTGCGGAACATTGGAGGCTTCCTGCGGCACGGTGACGCCGATGCTCTTGGCCAGGTCTTCCACCGCCTCGACGAAGCCCATGCCGGTGTGCTCCATGACAAAGCCGATGGCCGTGCCATGCGCACCGCAACCAAAGCAGTGATAGAACTGTTTGGACTGGCTGACCGTAAAGGACGGGGATTTTTCAGTGTGGAAGGGGCAGCAGGCGACGTAGTTGGCACCGGCTTTTTTGAGCGGCAAATAGCGCTCGATGACATCCACGATGTCGAGGCGGTTGAGCAGATCCTGAATGAAACTTTTTGGAATCACTCCGCCCTCGCGCTAGTAAGAAAACAGAATTCTATCGTGACACTCGAAAACCGTTACGAGCGGCCGGAGTGCAAGGCGCACGGAGCGCAGAAACCGGAATGTACTTTTTTGTACATGAGGATTTCGAGCACCGCGCAACGCCGCGTGCGAATGGGTGGCGGCAAAGCCGCCGGGCCCCATCGGCCTACCCCTCGCGGGCAAATCTGGCCGCGCAGTAGGTTTTTGTTACTTGGTCAGCTGGGCCTTGATCAGGCCGGATACCTTGCCCATGTCGGCACGTCCGGCCAGCTTGGGTTTGACCACGCCCATCACCTTGCCCATGTCTTGCGGCCCGGCTGCACCTGTCGCGGCGATGGCCTCTGCGATGGCGGAGATGATCTCGGCTTCGCTCAGCTGCTGCGGCATGTAGGTCTGCAAGACGGAGACTTCGAACTTCTCGACATCCACCAGATCCTGGCGGTTGGCTGCCTCGTACTGGCTGATGGAATCGCGGCGCTGTTTCAGCATCTTTTCGATGATGGCAACCACGTCAGCGTCGGTCAGTTCGATGCGCTCGTCCACTTCGCGCTGCTTCATCGCGGCGAGCAATAGACGAATCGCCCCGAGACGCGCCGTTTCCTTGGCGCGCATCGCGGCTTTCATGTCATCAGTGATCTGCTGTTTCAAGCTCATAGCAATGATAAACGCCGCAACCTGGATGGGTTGCGGCGTCGCCTTATCGAAAAGGATTAATACAGCTTCGGAGGCAGAGTCTGGCTGCGCAGGCGCTTGTAGTGGCGCTTCACGGCAGCGGCCAGCTTGCGCTTACGCTCTGCAGTGGGCTTCTCGTAAAACTCGCGAGCGCGCAGTTCGGTCAGCAGACCGGTCTTTTCCACAGAACGCTTGAAGCGACGCATTGCCACTTCGAACGGCTCATTCTCTTTAACACGTACTGTTGTCATGGACAAACTACCTTCTACCAAAAAATTGAGGGCGCGATTCTACAAAACAACGCTTTATTACACAACCGATATTTACTGCACCGATATCCGCCCGAATTTGCGCTTGCCGACTTGGGCCACCACGACCGCGCCCGCCTTGAGCTTCAGCGCCTTGTCGCTGACCTTTTCGCCATCGAGTTTGACGCCGCCTGCGTCGATCATGCGCAGCGCTTCCGAGGTGCTGGCGACGAGGTTGGCCTGCTTGAGCAGGTGCGCGATGCCGATGTGGCCGTCCGTGCTGGCGACGTTGATCTCGGGCATATCGTCCGGCAGCACGCCCTTCTGGAAGCGCGCCTCGAATTCGGCCAGCGCATCCTCGGCCGCTTTTTGCGAGTGAAAGCGCGTCACGATCTCCTGCGCCAGCAGCACTTTGATGTCGCGCGGGTTGCGCCCGTTGCCCACTTCTTCCTTGCAGTTGGCGATCTGTCGCCAGGCTGCGGAAGGACAGCAGATCGTAGTAGCGCCACATCAGGTCGTCGGAGACCGACATCAGCTTGCCGAACATGTCGGTCGGGGTGTCGGTGATGCCGATGTAGTTGCCCAGCGATTTGGACATCTTGTTGACGCCGTCCAGGCCTTCCAGCAGCGGCATGGTGAGTATGCACTGCGCCGGCTGCCCGTAGTGCCGTTGCAGTTCGCGCCCCATCAGCAGGTTGAATTTCTGGTCGGTGCCGCCCAGCTCGAGGTCGGCCTTGAGCGCGACGGAATCGTAGCCCTGCACCAGCGGGTAGATGAATTCATGGATGGCGATGGGCTGGCTGGCCTTGTAGCGCTTGCCGAAATCGTCGCGCTCCAGCATCTGCGCCACGGTGTGGGTGGCCGCCAGCTTGATCAGGTCGACCGCGCTGAATTTGTCCATCCAGGCGGAGTTGAACACGACTTCGGTCTTGGCCGGGTCGAGCACTTTGAACACCTGGTCGCGATAACTCTGCGCATTGGCAAGCACCTGCTCACGCGTCAGCGGCGGGCGGGTGGCGTTCTTGCCGGTGGGGTCGCCGATCATGCCGGTGAAGTCGCCGATCAGGAACAGGGCGTGGTGCCCCAGGTCCTGCAATTGGCGCATCTTGTTGAGCAGCACGGTGTGGCCGAGGTGCAGGTCGGGCGCGGTCGGGTCGAAACCGGCCTTGATGCGCAGCGGACGCCCCTGTTCGAGCTTCTTGATCAGTTCGGATTCGAGCAGCAGTTCGTCGCTGCCACGCTTGATTTGATTGAGGATTTCTTGTTGACTCATGTAGAAAGACCGCTTGTCCGTTACTCGCCTGATGCCTGAGCGGATTTTGAGGGGGTGCCGCTTTCTGTTAAAGTGGCGCCTCAGAAATCAGTAAGTCTTTGTGTTTGCCGATTAAAGATTCCTGAGCATTCACAATGTACTGCCGCCTTAGGAGGCGCGAATGTTACCGCAAAACACCTTGTCACACGCGCACAAAATGAAGCTGCGCTGGTTCGTGACCCTGTCCACCGTGCCTTTGCTGGGGGTGGTGACCGCATTCGGCATCATGCCGCAAACGGATGCCGGATCACGCGCGCAAAAGATCCTGATCGAAGAAATCAGTCTGCCCTCGGCCACCACTGTCGCGGGAAACGCGACGACCTTCTGGCGCAACGAACGCATCCAGCGCGGCGACACCGTCGCCGAACTGCTGCGCCGCCTGAACGTGGAAGATCCGGCAGCCAGCGAATACCTGCGCAAGAACAAGGCTGCCGAAGGACTGCGCCGCCTGGCTGTGGGCAAGGAAGTCCAGGCCGAGACGGATGCCAACGGCGCACTGCTGGCATTGCGCTACCTGAGCAACGACGCCAACTCAGGTGGTCGTCGAAAAGAGCGGCAATAGCTTCATGACCCGCACCCTGGCCGCGCAGACCGAGCAACGCGTACAAATCCGCACCGGCGAGATCAAGACCAGTCTGTTCGCCGCAACCGATGATGCCGGCCTGCCCGACCCGTGCAGCCAATCAGCTGGCCGACATTTTCGGCGGCGATATCGACTTCCACCGCGATCTGCGCAAGGGCGACAAGTTCACGGTGATCTACGAGATGAACTACATCAACGGCGAGGCGGCACGCACCGGACGCATCCTCTCTGCCGAGTTCATCAACCACGGACAGGCTTACCGCGCCGCCTATTTCCAGACTACCGAGTACACCGGCGATTACTACTCGCCCGAAGGCAAGAGCATGCGCAAGGCGTTCCTGCGCTCGCCCATCGAATTCTCGCGCGTCAGCTCCGGTTTCAGCAAGGCGCGCTTCCACCCGGTGCTGAACAAGTGGCGCGCCCATAAGGGCGTGGACTACGCCGCGCCCATCGGCACCAAGGTCAAAGTCACTTGCGACGGCACGGTCGCTTTCGTCGGCAAGCAGGGCGGCTACGGCAATGTGGTGATGGTCAATCACCAGGGCCGCTACACCACTGTATATGGTCACTTGTCGCGCTTCGCTGGCGGCCTGCGCAAAGGGCAACATGTCGGCCAAGGCCAGATCATCGGCTACGTCGGCATGACCGGCATGGCCAGCGGTCCGCACCTGCATTACGAGTTCAAGCTGAACGGTGTACAGCGCGACCCGCTGAAAGTGGCGCTGCCGGACGGCAAGCCGGTCAGCGATGCGCAGAAGACCGCCTTCGCAGAGAAGACCAGCGATCTGTTCGCGCAACTGGACATGTTGCGCAATACGCGTGTCGCCAAGCTCGACTAGGTGAGCACGGCACAGGATCTCTACATCGGCATCATGTCCGGCACCAGCCTGGACGGCGTCGATGCCGCGTTGGTCGATCTCTCGCAGCCTGCACCCCGCCTCGTTTCCAGCCACTACCAGCCTTATGCGGAGCCGCTGAAAGAAGCCTTGCTAGCCCTGCACCAGGTCACCCATAACGAACTGCATCAGGCGCAACTCATCGCCAATCGGCTGGCGCGCGAATACGCCGCTGCGACGCAATCCTTGCTGCAAAAAGCGGGCGTATCCGCCAAACACGTACAAGCCATCGGCTGTCACGGCCAGACCGTGCGCCACCGTCCGGAACACGGTTACACCGTACAGCTCAACAATGCGGCGCTATTGGCGGAACTGACCAGCATCCATGTGGTGAGCGACTTCCGCAGCCGCGACATCGCGGCGGGCGGTCAGGGAGCCCCGCTGGTTCCCGCCTTCCATGACCGCGTATTGCGCCACCCCGATATCCATCGCGTCATCCTCAATATCGGCGGCATCGCCAATCTGACCGACCTGCCGCCCGGACGCAATACGACCGGATTCGATTCCGGCCCGGGCAACTTGCTGATGGATGCGTGGATCGCGCGCCACCAAGGGAAACCCTACGACAAGGACGGCGCATGGGCTGCCAGCGGCAAAGCCATTCCCGCCCTGCTGCAACGCTTGCTGGCCGAACCGTTCTTTGCTGCGGCTCCACCCAAGAGCACGGGACGCGATCTGTTCAATCTCGCCTGGCTGGAAAGCCACCTAACCGGAAATGAATCGCCTGCAGACGTGCAAGCGACTTTGCTCGCACTCACCGGCAGCAGCATCGCCGACGCCGTACAGCGCTTCTGCGCAGGGACGAAAGAAATCTACGTGTGCGGCGGTGGCGCGCACAACAGCGCGCTGACAGCACATCTGCAACATGCACTACCGCAGTGCCGCATTCAAAAGACCGAAACACTGGGCATCGCCGCCGACTGGATGGAGGCCATCGCTTTCGCCTGGCTGGCACAACAAGCCATGCATCTGCGCCCTGCCAATCTTCCCGCCGTCACGGGAGCCCGGCACCCCTGTGTGCTGGGTGCGATCTATCCCGCCTAAGGGCGCTTCTATAAATCCAATTTCCGTCGCCATACGGCGTTGCTTACAAAAAATGACTCCTTACATATTGGTTATATGCTGCGTCGCCATTTTTCGCTCGCGCCTTGTCTGGCATAGGAACTTGAATTTCAAGAAGCACCCTTACAAACAAAACGGGGCGCAAAGCGCCCCGTTCTTCCAACCGATCCCTGCTCGTTTATACCGAGAACGAAGATCCGCAACCGCAAGTCGTGGTCGCATTCGGATTCTTGATCACGAACTGCGAACCTTCCAAACCTTCCGTATAGTCGATCTCGGCGCCAACCAGATACTGGAAGCTCATCGGATCGATCAGCAGTTGCACACCGTTCTTGGTCATCACGGTGTCATCTTCGTTGGTTACTTCGTCAAAAGTGAAACCATACTGAAAACCGGAACAACCGCCCCCGCTCACGAACACGCGCAGCTTCAACTCCGCATTGCCCTCTTCTTCGATCAGTTGCTTCACTTTGTTTGCCGCACTGTCTGTAAACAGCAGCGGGTCTTGCATATCGGTCACTGTGTTCATACTGCCTCCTAACTGATTTGATTATGACTCGGTCGCACCGAGTTTGAACGCCACTACTTTGTCTGCCGCCTCTGCCAGATGGATCAACTTACCTTCGACGATCGCGCCCAACTGTATTTCCAGCGTTTTATAGTGCACATCACCTATGACTTTGGCCTTGCTCTGTAGTTCCAGATATTCCGCCACATGCACGGGTCCCATCACCACGCCATTCACCACAAGATGCGTGACCTTGATCTCTCCCTCAACGCGGGCATGTTCGCTCAGCACCAGGGTGCTCGGTTTGTTTGGATCGGCGGTCACATTGCCTTTGATCTCTCCATCCACGCGTAAACCGCCGGTAAAATGTACATTACCCTCAATCTTGGTCCCCGCGCCAACCAAAGAGTCGATACGGTTCTGCGGCTTGCTGTGTCGGCTACTGAACATCTTTGCTTCTCCTTTAGGACTGGGGGGGCAGATTGACCGTCTGCTTGATCTTGGGTTCCTGCATCCCTTTTTCGAACACTCGCACCTGAACACTTTCGATGCTCATTTCAGGCGGCAACTTAAAGACCTTATCCACGCGCTGGTAATACTTGAAACTCAATTGGTATGCCGCCACGTCTGCCGGCGAATTCTCTTTCGGGAATTGTAGCACTACTTTCTTGCCGTCTTGCTCACCGCTCACCACCAGTTGCAGCGCCCCCCCGAACTCTTTGCCGCGTTGCTGGACGCTCTGGATCAGCAACATGCGGCAATGATATTCGCCGGGCAGATTATCCTGCTCGATCTTCAATCGATGAATGGATAATTCCGCCTCACGTGCGCCAGTCAACGGCAGGTTCTGGAAGAACAGCAGATCTTCTTTCAGGCGCGCATTCTCATCATTCAGAATTTTTACCTGCGCATTGACCTCGACATCGGCAGCCTGCTCGATTTGCCCCTGGCGCTCATAAGCGGCGATCTGATTGGACAGTTTGGCGTTCTCATCCTCAAGAAACACGACCCGCTCGCGCAATTCGCTCAACTCGTTTTCCGCCTGCCCCCGATGGAAGCCGGCGAACTCCAACCCGGAGTCATATGCCCACCAAACCATCGTTCCGAACAGCAACAAAAACGGCAGCACAATCGCCCAGCGCACATACCATGGCACGTGCGGACGCACTGACAAGCGCGGCGCGGAGATACTGAACTTGCGGCGAAACCTGCGTATCATCGTCATATCAAGGCAGCAAAGGAACCACATTCAGCCCGGTAGATTCGGGCAAACCGAACATGATGTTCATGTTCTGCACCGCCTGTCCCGCCGCGCCTTTCACCAGATTGTCGATCACCGATAACACCACCACCGTATCGCCGCCTTGCGGTCTGTGTACCGCGATGCGGCACAGGTTGGAGCCGCGCACGGTGCGGGTCTCGGGCATGCTGCCCGCGGGCAACACATCGACAAAGGCTTCATTGGCATAGCGCTGCTCGAACACGGCCTGCAAGTCTGCGTCTTTCTTGAGCCGTCCATACAGCGTGGCATGGATGCCGCGTATCATCGGCGTCAGGTGAGGCACGAAAGTCAGCCCGACAGGCTTGCCGAATGCATTCGCCAGCCCCTGTTTGATCTCGGGCAGATGCCGATGCCCGGCCACGCCGTAGGCCTTGAAATTGTCCGCGGCCTCGGAGAACAAAGTGGGGATCTCGGCCTTGCGTCCGGCACCGGACACGCCGGATTTGGCGTCGGCAATCAGCGAGCCTTCCTCGATCAGCCCGGCTTCCAGCAAGGGAATGAAACCAAGTTGCACCGCTGTTGGATAACAACCGGGGTTCGCCACCAGCCGCGCCTGCTTGATCTTCGCCCGATTCACTTCGGGCAGGCCGTATACCGCCTCGGCCACCAGATCGGGGCAGGCATGGGTCATGCCGTACCATTTCTCCCACTCGGGAATGTCCTTGATGCGAAAATCTGCCGCGAGGTCGATGACCCGCACACCCGCCTCCAGCAAGGCGCGCGTCTGCTGCATGGCAATGCCGTTGGGCGTGGCGAAGAACACCACATCGCATTGATCGAGATGTGCTTCGTCGGGATGGGTAAAAGTCAGATCGACATATCCGCGCAGACTGGGAAACATCTGGCTGACCGGCGTGCCCGCATCGGCGCGCGAAGTGATGACGCGCAACTCAACCTGCGGATGCACCGCCAGCAGCCGCAGCAATTCGACTCCGGTATAACCTGTCCCGCCTACGATTCCGACCTTAAGCACTGTTCATCCCCTCAAAATTCGGCTGCGAATGATAAAGGAAAAAGCCGCCCAAAGGCGGCTTTTTCTGTCCTGCGACAACCCCAAACAGGGATTAACGCTTGGAGAATTGCTTCCTGCGACGCGCCTTGCGCAAGCCGACTTTCTTACGTTCGACTTCGCGTGCATCGCGAGTAACCAGACCCGCCTTGCTCAAGGTCGGCTTCAGATTGGCATCATAGTCGATCAGCGCACGAGTGATACCGTGACGCACGGCACCGGCTTGACCGGATTCACCGCCACCTGAAACGTTCACCATGATGTCGAACTTGCCCAATGTCTCTGTCAACTCGAGCGGCTGACGCACCACCATGCGGCCAGTCTCGCGAGAGAAGAACACGTCCACCGGCTTGTCGTTGACGATGATGTCGCCCTTGCCAGGCTTGATGAATACACGTGCCACTGCGCTCTTGCGACGGCCCGTTCCGTAGTTATATGTCACGCTCATAATTAAGCTTTCAACAGATCGATGGGTTTCGGTTGCTGCGCACTGTGCGGATGAGTCGCACCGGCGTAGACCTTGAGCTTGCTCAGCATGGCGTAGCCCAACGGGCCTTTAGGCAACATGCCGCGCACAGCCTTTTGCAACACGCGATTAGGATGGCGTTGTTGCAGCTTGGTGAAGTTGGTTTCGTACAGACCGCCCGGATAAGTGGAGTGGCGGTAGTACATCTTGGCCTGAGCCTTGTTACCGGTCACGCGCAGCTTCTCCGCATTGACGACCACGACGAAATCGCCGGTATCAACGTGCGGTGTATAGATGGCTTTGTGCTTGCCACGCAGACGAGCTGCAATTTGGCTGGCCAAACGGCCCAGCACCTTATCGGCGGCATCTACCAAGATCCAGTCGTGCTGGACTTCATGTGGCTTAGCGGAAAATGTTTTCATGGCATTTCCTAAATCTAAAATGAATAACGGACTGCGAAGGGCGCGCATTCTATGCGAGACATTCCACCCTGTCAAACCATTATGTATATCACTGAACCATGCGCGCCAAAGGCCGCGTATTCAGCTTGGCATCCAACCACCTCTTCCACCGTGCATACTTTTCTGGCAAATCGCGCCCTGTCAGGCGCAAATCAACTCTTTTGGCGTTTTTTCCTCTATATAGAGTCAGCCCAGAAGCGAGTTGAGCCGCGCCAATCAGCCCGGCCTCGGCTTGGGACAGCCGATATATCTCGGCCGGCACGCACTGTGCGATGCCTTGTTGCAGGCAGTCCAGATTCGATAACCCTCCGGAAAGATAGACACGCTCGAGACCGAATTCGCGTTGAAAATCTTCCAAAATCCGCGCCACGCGAAAAATGATGCCCTCCTGCAGCAACAAAGCGATGCGGTGCGCCGACAGATGCCCGATCGGCTCTGAAAACATGATGCCCAAATCGCCGCGAAAATATGGCGCACCCAATCCACTGGGTTCAGCCAAACAAAATATGTCATCGTTCGCCAGCTCTTCCGCCCGACACGCAGCTGCCGGATAAGGCGCCAATGCGGCAGCAATGGAGTTAAGCGTTCCTTCGCTAGCCAGATGCACTTGCCGCGCAGCATCCTGCCAAACCAGTGTTTGCAGATATCCCTCCGGCACACTTCGCCCATCGGGCAAGTAACAGACTACAAATCCGCCCGTACCCAGATTGACCAATGCCTCCGGCTGCCCCACACCGATACTGGCCACGAGCGCAGCCGATTGGTCGCCCACGCTGGCCCGCAAGACCAAACCGTTTTCCAGGTTCACCCCCAATCCCGAGGAAGGCATGATCCTGGGCAAGATCTGTTGCGGGATACTGAACAGTTCGCACAAAGCAGGCGACCACTGCTGATCATGGATATCCATCAATAACGTACGCGCCGCCATCGAGACATCGGTCAGGTACTGCGCGCCGCCCGTCCAGCGCCAGATGAAAAAAGTATCCAGCGTGCCCAGCAGCCAGTCGCCACGCACCAGACGTTCGCGCCAACTTGGATTTTCCCGCAGCAGTACCCGCAGTTTTGGAGCAAGGTAATAAGGCGTCAGCGGCAGCCCGCTGTGATGGCGGATGATGTCTTCCCTGTCACGCAACGCGGCACAGCTTTCTGCACCGCGATCATCCTGCCAGGAAATGAGCGGTGTGACCGGTTGCCCGTTGGCGCGATCCCAGATCAGAAAGGAAGAGCGCTGGCTGCACAGACCGAGCGGCGGTCGCATATCCGTTTGCGCTAGGCATTCGGCCAACACCGCTTCTGCTGTCAGCGCGTAGGCCAAGGCATCGCTCTCATAACGCCCGCCATCCGCGGTGATCGCCGGCGTTGGGCGCGCAACGATACCGCTCAGCGTACCGTCTTGCGCCAGCAACCCCGCCTTGATCGTCGTCGTCCCCAGATCAAGTGCGACGGCAACAGTCATGAGCGGCAGGCCTCTACTTCCAGATCGACCCTGGCAGCATCCCAGCCCAGCTCTGGCGCGACCAGCTCGGCAAGATGGCGCATCTCCGCTGCGCTGAGTGTCGCCAGGATCAACAGTGGCATGCGGCGGCGCAGCAAGTCGGACAGGTGCGATGTCATTTCATCGCGGGCACACAGCAGCAGATCGGCATAAATGAAAGGCAGCGCGGTCACGATGCGTGCAGCCAGTTGCGGCGCTTCTGCGACGATATGGAAAATTTGTTCGATGCGGATGCCATGCCGGCGCATCAGCCATTTCGCGCTTTCTTCATCGATACCGAGACGGCGGGCTTGCGCATATGCCGCTTCAGTCCACGCATCAAACTCCTGCTGCGGCTTCCACGGAAAATCCAGCCCCTTGGTTGCACAGCCAGCAGCCACACCAAGCTGCGCACAGACCGCATCGACAATGACTGTCGCGTCTTCGCGCGCCGAGGTGAGCTTGCCGCCGATGGCGTGATGCAGCCCATTGCCCGCCGTCTTCAATTCCCAATCGCGGCTGACGGAGGATGGATGATCGGCATCGCTTTGCTTCATCACGCGCAAGCCGGCGTAACTGCCGATGACATCCTGCGGCGTCCAGGCAGTCTTGAGATAACGATTGGCTGCGGCCAGCAGGTAATCCACCTCTTCCGCCTCAACGGCCACCTGATCGATGTCGCCGCGATAGTCGGTGTCGGTGGTGCCGAGCACAGTGCGCCCGTACCACGGGATGATGAAGAACACGCGTCCGTCTTCTTTTGCCGTGAGCAGGATCGCCTCGTTGGTCGGCAAGGCGGGCAGCACCAGATGGATGCCTTTGCTCAAGCGGCACCAGGCACGACCCTGCGCGGTCGCCGCCGTCCATTGTCCGGCGGTGCTCACGCATTGTCTGGCGCGCACCTGGACCGTGGTGCCGCTCGCGCCATCCTGCACCGTCGCGCCGCACACCTGTCCAGACTGTTCGTTCCACGCAACGAGCTTGGCATAGTTCACGCACACCGCACCATGCGCCATCGCCCCCGCCACCAATTCCAGCACCAGCCGCGCATCGTCGGTCTGCGCATCGCCATAGGTGAAGCCGCCGCGCAAGCCGTTCTCGTCGAGAAATGGGAAATGTCCGGAAAATTCCTTGTGCCAGAAATGGCGATGCTGCATCGGGTCACCGGGAAATCCCGCCAGCGCGTCGTACAGCGTCAGTCCCGCTTTCAACAACAACGTCCCGTTGCGGCTATCCGCATACACCGGCACACCGAAGCGCAGCGGCCACACGCGATGCGGCGCGACCTGCAGCAGCATCTGCCGCTCCTTCAGCGCCTTGCGCACCAGCTTGAAATCATAAGTCTCAAGATAGCGCAGGCCGCCGTGGATCAGCTTGCTCGAAGCGGACGAGGTCGCACTCGCCCAATCGCCCTGCTCCACCAGCGCGACCTTCAAGCCGCGCAAGGCCGCGTCATACGCCGTCCACGCCCCGTAGATACCGCCGCCGCAGATGAGCAGATCAAATTCGCCTTGCAGCGCCGAGAAGTCGCGTTTCATTCATCCCTCATCTGCAACGCCTTTTGCGGCACGTCGCTGATCAGCACATCCACACCCAGGGTCAGCGCGCGTCCGATCTCTTCATCGCTATTGCAGGTATAGACCGCGATGCGTTTGCCGCGCTCGCGCAGCAACGCGACCATGTCCGCATCCAGCGTGGAGATATGCATACACAAGCCGTATAGAAAAGGCTGCTCCGTCAATGCGCGGCGTGCATCGTGCAAGGTGTGCTCCGGCTCCAGATTGAACACCAGCGGAAACTTCGGAGCGATGCGATATGCGTAGATCAGGCTGTCGAGATCGAAAGACGACGCCATGATGCGGTCGTCCGTCACCGCACCGGCCAGCGCCAGTGTCTGCTGCACTTTGATCTCGTGGCGCATGACCTTTTCCCAGTCGCGGTTCTTGATCTCAAGCAGCAGGCGGCAACGCGCGCGATAAGCTGCGATGAATTCCTGCAGACTCATCACACCCTCGGCCGCATTCGAGGCGGAGAAGTGCGCGGCAAAATCCATCTTCTGCAATTGCGCATGATCGAAATCGTCGATGTGCTTGCCGGGCAGGTTCAGCTTCTTCAGATCGTGGTCGTGCCACAACACGGCGACCTCGTCGCGGGTCAACTGCACATCGGTCTCGATGCCGTCAATGTGATAATGCAACGCCTTGTCGAAAGCCGTGCGCGTGTTTTCCGCGGCTTCCCTGTTCGCGCCGCGATGGGCGAAGATCAACGTTCTACTCATGGCAACCTTTCAATGAATTTCTGCATGGATGACTCCATTTCCGCATAGTGCGGGTTATACATCAGCCGCCGTAGCAGACCATATTCAAGATTCTGCTCGGTCACCTCTCCCTGCCAGTCCGACTGCGGCTGCGACAGGCAGGCGATGTAACGTTCGTTATCTTCTTCATAATAATGCAGGCAATTCACATAATTGCCCGTCGCGCCGTAATGTTCATCCTCCGGCGGTATGACGATGGCGGTGTGCGCGCTGCTCAGGATGCGCCGTTCCGGCAAGCCGCTGTTCACCCACTCGACGTTCTGCTGCTCGATCTGTGCCGTCGCATACCACAGCAGCTTGCTGCATGTATTCCGCGCCCGCTGCATGAAGCGCAGCGTCGCAGTCGAATGCACCGTGACATCGTCCGCACTGGCGGCAGCGAACACCGGGATAGTCACCTCACCTTGCGGCAAAACCTGCGTCAGCGCATACATCTGCGCCGCGGCGTTCTTGCAGAAGGATTCATATTTATACAGGTCGCGGTCCGGCAGCACGCCCACCCAGGCCGCCTGCGGTTTCAGCCAGCTATACAGCTTATGCAGGTTCGCCCACTTCGCGCGCGAGGTGATCTCGAATGCGGGCGAGAACAGGAACAGGCCACGCACCCGCTCATCGTCTGCACTGTGATAAACGCTTAACGCCCCTCCCGCCGAAAAACCTGCCAGATACAGCTCGTCCACCTCGTCTGCCAGGCAGTCCGCACCGTAAGCCAGCGTCTTTGCCCACTCCGGCCAGCGCACATCCAGCAGATCTCCGGGTTGTGTGCCGTGCCCCGGCAGCAATACCGCCATCACGCGGAAGCTGTTGCGCCGAAAGAAATCCGCCAGATGACGCATGTGATAGGGCGAATCGCTCAGGCCGTGCGTCAGCAGCACACCGCGCCGGTAGGGCTTATTGCGCCCCCGCTGAAAACCGCCGGCGGGATGCAACTCGAAAGGAGAGTTGCCGGCGACGATCTTTTCCAGTTCGTCTTTCCCGGCATGCACCTGGCGCAGCATGGCTTGCGTTTGCTTTACATAGTCTGCGAACGGCAGCCCTGCGCCGCCAAAACGCGTATTCGCACCGGATGGCCGGTGCCGTGAGCCCAGTTTTTCCATAGTCACTCCGTCATATTCGCGTAACAACCGGGCGCTATCGTCCGCTCCCTGAGTTAGGCAAGCAGGAGGACCCCATGCCCAGCATTCTACCTGTCGATAAGTACCGCACCACTGCCCGCGCACAGTTTTTGGCGAATCTGCTTTTGCCGCGCATCAAGGAGCCTGCCATGACGCCACTCCGTGAAATCATCGAACAACGCCGATTGAGCGCGTTGTTCCAACCCATCGTCGACCTCAAGAGCGGCGAGTTCCTGGGCTTCGAGGGCCTGATACGCGGCCCGGCGAACAGCCCGCTGCACTCCCCGGTCAATCTGTTCGGCGCGGCCGAGCAACAGGGACTGCAACTGGAGCTGGAGATGTCATCGCGGCACACCGTGCTGGAGACGTTCGCCAAGCTCAACCTGCCCGGCAACCTGTTCCTCAACGTCAGCCCGCAGGCGATGACGCACCCCAGCTTCAAGAACGGCCAGACGCTGGCGTTCCTGCAGCAGCTGGGCATCGACCCGGAACGGGTCATCATCGAGATCACCGAGAACCAGCCGACCTTCGACTTTGAAGGCATGCGCGACGCTTTGCTGCATTACCGCGGCATGGGGTTCAAGATCGCCATCGACGACCTGGGCGAGGGGTTCTCCAGCCTGCGCTTGTGGTCGGAGTTGCGCCCGGAATTCATCAAGATCGACATGCATTTCGTGCAGGGCGTGGATCGCGATCCGATCAAGTTGCAGTTCCTGAAATCCATCCAGCACATCGCCGAGAGTTGCGGCACGCGCGTCATCGCGGAAGGAGTGGAGACCGAAGCCGAATTGCGCGTGGTGAAGGATATCGGCATCGCGCTGGGGCAAGGCTATTTCATCGCGCGCCCCAGCCCCACGCCGCCGTTGCTGGCCTCGACCGAGACCAGCCGCATCATCAACTCGTCCAACATCGCCGTCTTCCCCAAGGCCGAACTGAACCAGCGCTCGCCGACGACGGCGTACAAGCTGCTGACCTACGTCGAGCCGGCACATCCGGAAACGCTGAACGACCACCTGTTCGAGCGCTTCACGCTCAACCCTGCGTTGCGCATCATTCCGGTGGTGAAGAACGGCAAACCGCTCGGCCTCATCAACCGCTACCAGTTCATCGACCGTTTCGCCAAGCCTTACCAGCGCGAGTTGATGGGAAAGAAACCCTGCGACGGATTGATACCCGCCGATCCGTTGCTGGTCGAAAAGAACATGCCGATCCAGGAACTGAGCCACTTCCTCGCGGAAGCGGACAGCCGCCACTTCGCCGACGGCTTCATCATCACCGAGAACGGACGTTACATCGGCGTCGCCTCCGGCCAGGACCTGCTGCGCGAACTGACGCAGATGCAACTGGAAGCGGCGCGCTACGCCAATCCGCTCACGCTGCTGCCCGGCAACGTGCCGATCAACGAACACATCGAGCGCCTGCTGCATGCCAACTCCTCGTTCGTCGCCTGCTATTGCGACCTCGATCACTTCAAGCCGTTCAACGACACCTACAGCTACCGCAAGGGCGACGAGATGATCCAGCTCACCGGGCGCATCCTCAACTGGGCCTGCGACCCCAAGCAGGATTTCATCGGCCATATCGGCGGCGACGATTTCATCCTGCTGCTGCAGAGCCGCGACTGGAAGACGCGTTGCGAACAGGCGCTGCGCTCGTTCGAACAAGCGGCATCGCTGATGTTCAAGGAAGAACATCTGTCTGCGGGGGGCTACAGCAGCGAGGGGCGCGACGGCACGGTGAGGTTCCACCCGCTTAGCAGCCTGTCCATCGGCGCGATCCAGGTAGCACCCGGACAGTTCCTGTCGCACCATGAAGTCTCCGCGGCCATGACCGACGCCAAGAAGATGGCCAAGAAGATCAACGGCAACAGTTTGTTCGTCGAGCAGCGCAATGCCCCTGCCAAACAGTGAGGAGTATCTCCATGAAGAGACTTGCCACAGAGAAAGTTGCTTACAGCATCCACACCCTGCTGCTCACGCAAGGATTCGGCAGGACACTGGAATATTTCTGCACCATCTCGGTGTTCTCCGTGCTCTCGGTGGCATGAAGCGGGAGCACACCTTGAATCGACGCTTCGTCGCCCTGTTTCGTGCCGTGCGTCTCGCGCTGCATATCGGCTACGGCCTGACGCTGGCAGTAGCCTATCCGTGGTTCGCTGCCAGCCTCCGCCGCCGCATTCTGCGACACTGGTCAGCCGGATTGCTGCACATCTTCAACGTGCGCATCGCTATCGCCAACGACGATCCGCTGCATCGATTGCGCCACGGCCTCATCGTCACCAACCACGTCTCGTGGCTGGACGTGTTCGTGCTGAATGCCATCGTACCGATGCGCTTCGTCGCCAAATCCGAAGTGCGGCGCTGGCCGGTCATCGGCTGGCTGTGCGCGCGGGCGCAGACCTTGTTCATCGAGCGCGGCAATGCCCGCTCTGCGGCACGCATCAACGTGCACCTGGTCGAGTTGCTGCAGCGTGAAGAATGTCTCGCCGTCTTCCCCGAGGGCACCACCACCGACGGCACACAAGTCGCGCATTTCCATTCCTCGCTGCTGCAGCCCGCCATCGATGCCGGGACTCTAGTGCACCCCATCGCCATCCGTTATCAGGATAGTCGCGGCGCGCACAGCACCGTGCCTGCCTATATCGACGAGATGTCTTTCGGCACCTCGATGTGGAACATCCTGAGCGCCCCCGGGTTACATGTGTGTCTCGCTGCCACGCCGCCGCTGGAGGCCAGCGGAACCGACCGCCGCAACCTGACCCGCGCAACTCGGCAACACATCAGCGCAACACTCGATGCCTTGCATGCCATGCCGGCAGTTATGCCACAAGCGCACTTCATCCGCGAACATGAGAGCGCGCAAACCGACTTGCCGTTCCAGTCGCTTTATTGCGTACTGCTCCATCCCGTCCTCCGGAAAACCACTCGCAATTCCGCGAAGTAACTTCATCAATTTTTCATATTCCCTTAACCCCGCCGCAACATGCGCTCGCTAATCTCCTGCCATCAACTCAACAGGAGACCACCATGCCAGACCTGATCCAGCAGCAACAGCAGCGCGAGATGCAAGGCAAGCTCACTTTCAGCTTGGCGCGCACCATCGCCGAAGTGGCGGAAGCGCAGCGCATCCGCTACAAGGTGTTCGCCGAAGAGATGGGAGCCAAGCTGCCCAGCGCAGCCATGGGGCTGGATATCGACCGCTTTGACCGTTACTGCGATCACTTGCTGGTACGCGACCACAGCGACGAGAAAGTGGTCGGCACCTATCGCATCATGCCGCCGGAGCAGGCGATCAAAGCCGGCGGCTATTATTCCGAGACCGAATTCGACATGACGCGCTTGCAGCATCTGCGCGACCGCATGGTGGAAGTGGGCCGTTCCTGCGTGCATCCGGATTACCGCGACGGCGCGACCATCACCCAGCTGTGGAGCGGGCTGGCCGATTACATCACCAGACACAACCACGAATACCTGATCGGCTGCGCCAGCATCAGCATGGGCGACGGCGGCCACTATGCCGCCAGCGTGTACAACAAGGTGCGCAAGCTGCATGGCGCACCGGCGGAATACCGCGTGTTCCCGCACTGCCGCCTGCCGCTGGAATCGCTGAACCAGAACCTGGACGTGGCCATCCCGCCGCTGATCAAAGGCTACCTGCGCCTGGGCGCATATATCGCCGGCGAGCCGGCCTGGGATCCCGACTTCAACTGCGCCGACCTGTTCATCCTGATGCCGGTGTCGCGCATGAACGCGCGCTACGCCAAACACTTCATGCGCAAGGCTGCGTAGTTCCCGGTTTCATGCTCCTCCCTCTTGGCGCGCACGCAGTCCGGTGCGCGTTCTTTTTGTGAGTAAGTTTCACTGGTATATTGCTGCCGCATTTCCCGCTTCATTATTCCGGAGTCGTTCAATGGAAAGTCCGTACAAAGGTAAAACCGGCCTGCGCCGTTTGTGGAACGCGTTCGGCTATTCTCTCGCCGGATTCCGCGCCGCTTACAAACATGAGGACGCCTTCCGCCAGGAGGTCCTGCTCGCCGCCATCCTCATCCCGCTGGCGCTGTGGCTGCCTGTGGCATATCTCGGCAAGGCACTGATGATCGCCAGCGTGCTGCTGGTGATCATGATCGAACTGCTCAACTCCGCCATCGAAGCCACGGTGGATCGCATCTCGCTGGAGAACCACGACCTCGCCAAACGCGCCAAGGACATCGGCAGCTCGGCGGTGCTGGTGAGCCTGATCAATGTGGTGGTGGTGTGGCTCCTGGTGTTGATGGCGTCATAAACTCTTCAAGAAGATTTAATCAAAAGTTCATGTGCGCGCGGCAGCATGCGCTGCATGAATACTCCACACGAAACCATCCTCGTGCCAGCGCCGATGCGCATCGCGCTGGTGACCGAAACCTACCTGCCCGAGGTAAACGGCGTCGCCATCACCATCGGCCGCATGGTGCACGGCTTGCGCCAGCGCGGGCATCACATCCATATGATCCGCCCGCGTCAGCACAAGCAGGATGCTGCGGCTAAAGAGGATGGCTACGCGGAGACTTTGGTTTCCGGCATGCCGATCCCCGGCTACCCGGAACTGAAGTCCGGCCTGCCCGCCAAAGGCCTGCTGCTGCGCTTGTGGAAACAACAGCGCCCGCACATCGTGCATATCGCCACCGAAGGGCCGCTGGGCTGGTCGGCGCTGTCTGCCGCGCGCAAACTGGGCATCCCGGTGAGCACGGATTTCCACACCAACTTCCACAGCTACACTTCGCACTACGGCATCGGCCTGCTGAAGAAGCCCATCGCCGCCTACCTGCGCCACTTCCACAACAAGGCAGCGTGTACGCTGGTGCCCACCGCTGTCGTTGCAACAGCAACTGGAATTCGAGGGTTACCAGAACGTGCTGGTAGTCTCGCGCGGCGTGGATGGCACGCTGTTCCATCCGTCCAAACGCAGCGCCGCGTTGCGCACATCCTGGGGGGCGAATGAAGATACGCCGGTCACGCCGGTGGTGATGCTGGTGAGCCGCATCGCGCCGGAGAAGAACCTGCACGTGGTCATCCAGGCGTTCGAGCAGATGCAGAAGATCCATCCGCTGGCAAAACTGGTGATGGTCGGCGACGGCCCGGCCCGCGCCGAACTGGAGAAACAGCATCCGCACGTGATCTTCGCCGGGATGCAGACCGGCGAAGCATTGGCGCAACACTACGCCTCCGGCGACATCTTCCTTTACCCCAGCCTGACCGAGACCTACGGCAACGTCACCGTCGAGGCGATGGCCAGCGGTCTGGCTACCGTGGCTTACGACTACGCTGCAGCACGGCAGCATATCCGCCATGAAACGAACGGAGTGCTGGTGCCGTTCGCCGATACCGAGCTTTCATCACACTGGCCGCAGGCTTGATCAGCGACATGGATCGCGTGCAGCGCCTCCGTATCGCCGCGCGCCAGACGTGGAGGAGCTGACCTGGGAACACATCATGGGTCAGATGGAAGAGGTGTTGTTCGATACCGTCCGCAAAGGAGCACAACATGTCCAACCTGAACTTTCCGCTGCAGCAGATTAAAACCTGGGATATGGAGCTGTGCGTGTTCTGCAACCGGCAGAGCCGCAACTTCACGGTACGCAATCTGTTCCGCCTCGCCAGCCGCCTCGGCGACGGCGTGTTCTGGTACACCCTGATGGTCGTGCTGTTGCTGCAATACCAGAGCGAGGCGCTGCCCGCGGTGTTGCACATGATCCTCGTCGGCCTGCTCGGCACGGCGATCTACAAATTCATCAAGGGCAAGACCTTGCGGCCGCGCCCGTTCAACGTCTATCCGGCCATCGTCTGCGTCGGCAAGACACTGGACCAGTTCAGCTTCCCTTCCGGCCACACCATGCACGCGGTTGCGTTCAGCATCGTGGTCGTTTTTTACTTCCCCGCATTGCTCTGGCTGGTCACGCCCTTCGCCATACTGGTCGCCTTGTCGCGCCCGATACTCGGCTTGCACTATCCCAGCGACGTGCTGGCAGGTGCGGCGTTGGGTGCGGCGATCGCCGGCATCTCACTGCTGTTTTAACTATCGCCCCCTCTTCTGCCATAATGATGCACATCGTTTTTTGGGGTTCTGCCATGTTCTGGTTCATCACCAATCTTGTTGCCACGTTCCTGTTGCCGCCGCTGAGTCTGTTGCTGCTTGCCGCACTCGGTCTGTGGCTCTGGCACAAGCGTCCGCCCATCGCGCGGGCCCTGCTCACGACATCCTTCGTTTTATTGTGGCTGCTTTCCACGCCCTATTTCGCCGAGACCTTGTTGCATGGACTGGAAGGTAAGCCAACTGTCACCGACACCAAGGAACCTTTGGCGGATGCCATTGTGGTACTGGGTGGCGGCACCTATTTCCACGCACCGGAATACGGCGGCGATACGGTCAGCGCAAGCACGCTGCAGCACCTGCGTTTTGCCGCCAAGCTGCAGCACGAGACTGGCAAGCCGGTTCTGGTGACGGGCGGGAGACCGCTCGGCAATTACTCGTCCGAGTCCGCCCAGATGAAACAGGTCCTGGAGCAGGAATTCAAGACGCCGGTGCAATGGGCAGAGGATGAATCGAGTAACACGCTGGAGAGTGCACGCTTGAGCCGCCAACTGCTCGAACCGGCGGGCATAACACGCATCTATCTGGTCACCCATGCTTGGCACATGCCGCGTGCGTGCAAAGGCCTTTCGGGCGGCGGGTTTCCAGGTCATCCCCGCCCCCACCGCCTATACCACACGCTACCGAACCGACCTGCTGGCCTTCCTCCCCAATGCCGATGCTCTGCGCGACAGCAGCATATTCCTGCATGAGTTGATCGGAATGCTCTGGTATCAGTTAAAATTCAAACTGTGATTCTTCGGGAGAGTGCACTATGAAAGCACGCATCAAATGGGTAGAAGAAGTCTCCTTCCTCGGCGAGACTGAGAGCGGTCACGCGGTGTTGATGGACGGCCCGCCCGCGGGCGGCGGCCGCAACCTGGGACCGCGACCGATGGAGATGCTGCTGATCGGCACCGGCGCTTGTACCGCGTATGACGTGGTCACCATCCTGAAAAAATCGCGGCAGCAGATCACCGATTGCGTGGTGGACATCCAATCGGAACGTGCCGATACCGACCCCAAAGTGTTCACCAAGATACATCTGCACTTCGTGGTGACCGGCAAAAACCTCAAACGCGAGCAAGTCGAACGCGCCATCAAACTGTCCGCAGACAAGTACTGCTCGGCTTCCATCATGCTGGGGGAGACGGCGGAGATGTCGCACGATTTTGAGATCGTGGAAGGATAAGGAACACGCCCTCACCTCCAAGGGCGCGTACTAACGGGGCAGGTCAAACCCAATAGACTGTCTTCGTCATCACCTGCGACATCCCGCGCATCGCCAGCTTCACCGGTAACGGCAACTCTGCCGCACCCAGTGCCACCGCCATATCGGAGTGCCCCACTTCATCCACATACATCTGCTGCGCCACCGCGCGGCTCTTGGCATCCTGCGGCGGCAAGCCGGACAGATGGCTTTGCAGATGCGCACCGACCTGACGCTCGGTCTCGGCCAGGAAACCCAGATTCCATTTATCGCCTAACGCACCGGCCAGCGCACCGATGGCCAGCGAGCCGGTGTACCACAGCGGATTCAGTAGACTCAAGCGCCCGCCGAGTTCATGCACGCGATGCGATGTCCAAGCCAGATGCTCGGTCTCTTCCCACGCCGCCAGCTTCAACTTCTCCTGCACCAACGGGTCGCGAGCCGTGAGCGCCTGCCCTTGATACAGGGCCTGCGCACAGATCTCGCCGGTGTGGTTGATGCGCATCAGGGCGGCGGCATGCTTCTTCTCCGCATCGCTCATCGCGGCATCGGCGATGTTCGCATCGGGATAAGGACGCGCGGTCGGCGCTTGAGCGAACAAGGTGCGCAGACCTTTATCGAATTCGATGATGAGGCTATCCAGATTCAGCATGACAAGCTCCTGTTGGTAACGCAGCCAATGTAGGCAATCGCCGAAACGCTGTCAAATAAAAACGGGCGTCCGAAGACGCCCGTTCAAACTTCGTAAATTAACGGTAAGGTTAAATTAGAAGTTGTGGATCATGCCCACAGACAATGCGCTCGGATCATTGCCTACACCCGGAGTACCCACACCGCCGTGTGCATAGTTAGTCGCGCTGAACTGAGCCGCAGAACCGTTGCTCACCTTGGAATAAGCGGCATACACCGTCGTGCGCTTGGACAAGTTATGGTCATAACCCACCGAGTACATCGTTGCACTGGAATTTGCCACCGTTGCGCCGCTCAGCTTAGCGTCTTGGGCTCTGGCGACCTGTGCTTTGATGGCACCCGCCTCGGTCACATTGAACTGACCGCCCACTGTGAACACGGTTTGTTTGGCGCTAGTGACGCCCACGCTCCATCCTGCTTGTGCATTGGCATCAGTGTTGACGATTTGTGCACGAACCTTGGCGATGCTGCCGAAGTCATAGCCGCCAGCCAGCGACAAGATGGTCACCTTTGCACCAGATTGCGAAGCTACTGGAGCTGCCGTTGTACCCGCTGTAGCACTTGGCGCGGCAATAGTCGGAGCGGCGGCTAAAGAAATCCCGGTCACGCCCAGATTCAGGTAGTTCACCGCAGCAAAGATGCCATTGTTGTCGTAGGCAGCACGCAAGGTGAAGCTGGAAGCTTTATCCTTGTTGTTTTGTATACCACCCAGAGATTGCGGGCTGTTCGGCACGTATCCGACTGTGATCGTCACGCCGCCAAAGGAAGGCGAGACATAACCAATGGCGCGACTCACGCGGCTAGGCACTGCCAACAGGCCCAGACCACCCAAACCACCGGAAGTGAGGTTACCGGCATCACCTACTTTGTCGGCGAAAAAGTTGGCATCGCCCACATATTGGTTTGCCAACGGCAAACGACCGGCGACCACGGTGCCGAAGCCACCGACCACACCGATATAAGTGTCGCGTTGTGCAGTAAAAATACCGGCATAGCCAACTGGGGCAGTCGTGCTCGTGTTGCCTGTGAGACTCACTTCGGTTTCGTACTGGTACACTGCTTTCAGACCATCGCTCAGTTCTTCTGCGCCTTTGAAACCCAGACGGGATGCATTGGTGGTCAGGTTCAGGCCATTCTTGGTGCCTGTTGTTGCGCCCGCGGGAGCATTACCGCTGTTGCTGTCCAAGGAGAGATGCGCCCTACCATAGACAGTCACGTTAGCCGTATCGGCAAACGCCGGTGCAGAAATTGCAGCGAGCACAGCCAATGCGATGAGTTTCTTTTGCATTCGAATATCTCCTTAGTATCGATTTCGATTCTCGTCTCGGGCCAATCCCTGACGAAATTCAGTTGGTGAAATATTTCATCCAACTTGCGGCGCAAGGTATCACCCGCAAATTCCCGTTTCAACGCTTCAAACTTAATTTAGTGTTCATTCGTCTCTTTTTTGCGACACCTTGATCAAGATCGAATCACCCGAAATTCTTTTTTGCAAACGCGACCAATTCAGGTAGTTTTAGTTCCCAAAATAAAAACGGACGCCCTAAGGCGTCCGTTCGATTTACAGCGGAAGAACCAGACTGTTCTACATCAGAACTTCTTGCTCAGACCAACAGCCAGCAAGGTGGAGCTGGCGCCATTGGCTGCAGTACCACCCAGCAAGCCGTTATCCACGCTGAAAGCGTTGGTGTTGGTGCCATTAGTAACCTTGGAGAAGGCTGCATAAGCAGTGGTAGTTTTAGACAAGCCTTGCAGGTAAGCCACGGTGTAGCTCGCGCCATCGGCATTGGTGCCTGCAACAGCACCAATCTTTGCCTTGGCATAGCTCGCCACCACGGCGCCAGGACCTACCGGAGCTACCGCACTGAAGTTGTATAGCTTGTCGGAGTAAGCGTTAGTTGCAGAGTTCGTGGCCGATTGGTATGTAGCAAACAGCTTAACAACGCTCAGGTCATAAGAAGCACCCAAAGAGTAGGAAGTATAGTTAACTGCTGGCACGGCCGAGGTGCCACTTGTACCTGCATACACCCCACCAATGGCGAAAGGGCCGTTGTCATAGTTGACGGAGATCAGGGTCGCGCTAGTTTTGGCGTTGGCGGAGCCGCTGGCAGTTGCCAAGTTACCTGTGCTGTTACCCACTGTAACGCCGGCACTAGCAGCAGTAACCGCCACTTGCTCTTGCAAAACCGTAGCGTGGTTCACAGCAACGACCACACCACCCATATTCGGGGAGATGTAGGCCAGTGCGCGCGGGGCACGACTAGCAGTCGCATTGGAGCCGATCAGGAATGGGAAATGTCCTTTGGTCAGATTCTGCATCGGGGACACGGAAGATCCGGCGGTCGGGTCGAATTTGACGCCGAAGTCATAAGCGGTGGTTTGCAGGAAGCCGGTAGCCACGGTGCCGAAACCTCCAGCCACAGCCAGCATTTGCTGACGTGCTGTTGCAGCGCTCATGCCTGCAGATGTTTGTGTATCAAAACCGTATTCCATAACGACGACAGCCTTCATGCCGTTATCCAGGTCTTCCACGGCTTTTGCGCCGAGCCTGGAAGAGGCCAAGCCACCGGAAACACCCAGCGTATCGCTCTTCTGGCCAGTCTGGGATACGCGGGCGACGGCAGCATCAACCACGCCGTACATCGTCACGTCAGCGAACGCAGGGGTAGAGAACGCAGCAACTACAGCCATAGCGATGAGTTTCTTTTGCATTTCAATAATCTCCTCAGAGTTGATAGGTATTTCGTATCGGGCCAATCCCTAGCGAAATAGATTGGTAATATCCATCCAACCTGTAGGGGAACTTATCACCTCTTCCTTACGGGAGACTGACATTTTTGAATATTCATAAAAGCGCCAATGCGCTTGAAAGCCCCGTGTTTCATGGCTTTCAGGGAAATATCCACAATATTATTGTGTCATTTTTTCCACTTTTGATTTATATCAATACGAAAATTTTCACAATTTCTTCACAAACAAAAAACGGACACCCGAAGGTGTCCGTTTTAACTTCAAATTGACTGTGAAGTCAGATTAGAAGGAGTGCACGATACCTACACCGAAACCGGACATCGTCGCACCTGCCGAGCTGGTGATCGTGTTGCCAGCCGAGAAGTTGTACTGTCCGTACTTCTTGTTGGTCAGCTTGGCGTACATAGCGTACAACTCGCTGCGCTTGGAGAAGTTGAAGCCATAACGCAACGCGATCTGGGTCGCGCCTGTTTCCTGATACGTACCCAGGTTGCCCATCTTGACGTAAGACGCGCCAATACGGTGAGCATCGATCTTGTAGCTACCAGCGAGTTCGTAGCCTTTACGGTTGTGCGATTCGACCGTATTTGCTACAGCACCTGCGTCGGTAATCTTCATTTGCTCAACAGTCACACCAACAAAACCTGCATCGCCGAACTTGAAGGCACCGACCAAGCGGCTTGCCGAGTTATTGCCTTTGGCAGTACCGCTAACTGCTGCGTCATAAGCAGTCTCATTCGCCAATGCAACATAGAACAGTTCCTGCTCAAAAGTGGCTGCAACAGACAGTGTTCTCTTGTTCAGCGCGACGTTGGTACCGAGAGCGTTAGCTCCGACTGGCGCCATGTCTGTGCCATAAGCGACCTTGACATCGAAGCCGGCAAAGCTTGGCGAGGAATACTGAACAGACTGTTTCAAACGTGTGACGAAGCTCTGAGCTGCAGCAGTGCCAACGGTTGTACCCGCGACCGTAGTGGTAGCGCCAGAACGGCCGATCAGGTTGGTGGCAGAAGCGAAGTGCGTGTTGTCGAACAGCTCCACCTTGTTATGTGCAACCTTGTAAGGCGTATCCCAGATACCGAAGATCACTTGGCCGAAGCTGTCGCCTTTCAGGCCGACGCCGCTGTTGCGCGTGCCGTTACCCAAACCATTGCCGCCGTTGCCATTGGCATCCATTTGCACTTCGTATTGGTAGATCGCGTTCAAGCCACCACCCAGGTCTTCACTGCCCTTGATGCCGAAACGCGATGCGTTGGTGGCAACACGAGTGATGCGGGAAGGATTGGTGCCTGCGGCAGTAACCGTAAAAGGATTCACGTTGGCAGTGGTGCCATTCGGGTTGTTAGTAGAAACAGACTCAAAATCCACATCCACCTTGCCGTAGAGGGTTACGTTAGCGTTTTCCGCAAATGCCGGGGCAGAGAATGCAGCAGCCACAGCGAGTGCAATGATCTTCTTTTGCATCTTTAAAGCTCCTTAAGTTTAGGTTGGTTGCGCCGAACAGCGTGCTGGCCGACGTAATCAAATAAATTCCCTCGAGTGAGAATTCGGCGCGGATTCTGCCGTGAAAAAATGAAAAACCGGACTTGTAACAAAAATTTCACAGAGGCGTATCTATTGCGCAACACATCTCGCGCGGTCACATAACTGCAAACAATTGCACCAAGAAGAAAAAGACCCCTCCCCCCAAAAGGGGAGAGTGGGATGGGGGAGGGGCTGAGGAAAACGCTAACTGGTGATCCCGGACATATTGCATGCCCGGTTGGAGGACGCGGCAGTCGGACTCACTCCGATCCGGCTGCCGTGTTCGCCACAAGTATCAAGACTTGGATTTTTCTTTCTCGGCCAACCTGCGCCAGGTTTCCACCAGCGTGTCCGGATTCAGCGACATGGTCTGGATACCGATCTCCATCAACCATTGGGCAAAATCGAAATGGTCTGACGGTCCCTGTCCGCAGATGCCAACGTATTTGTGCAGCCGGTTACAGGTGGTGATCGCCATCGTCAGCAAGGCCTTCACCGCCGCATCGCGTTCATCGAAACGATCCGCCACCAGGCTGGAATCGCGGTCCAACCCTAAGGTAAGTTGCGTCAGGTCGTTGGAGCCGATGGAGAAACCGTCGAAGTATTGCAGGAACTCTTCGGCCAGCAGCGCGTTGGACGGTATCTCGCACATCATGATGAGCCGCAGTCCGTTTTCGCCGCGCTTCAGGCCATTCTTTTCCAGTGTGGCGACCACCTCGCGCGCCTCGCCCACCGTGCGCACGAATGGGATCATGATCTCGACGTTGGTGTAGCCAAGTTTCTCGCGCACGCGCTTCATGGCGCGGCATTCCAGCTCGAAGCAGTCGCTGAAGTTCGCCGCGACGTAACGTCCCGCGCCGCGGAAGCCGATCATCGGGTTCTCTTCCATCGGTTCGTAGATCTCGCCGCCCAGCAGTTTGCGGTATTCGTTGGACTTGAAGTCGGACAGGCGCACGATGACCGGCTTGGGCCAGAAGGCAGCCGCCAGAGTGGCGACGCCTTCGGTGATCTTCTCTACATAGAACTCGACCGGATCAGCATAGCCTGCTGCGCGCTGCAGTACTGCCTCATGCAATTTACCCGGCAGCTTGTTGTGTTCCAGCACCGCCTTCGGGTGGATGCCGATCAGGTTGTTGATGATGAACTCGAGCCGTGCCAGGCCGATGCCGGCGGCGGGCAGTTGCGCGAACTCGAATGCCAGCGTGGGGTTACCGACGTTGAGCATCAGCTTCACCGGCAACGGCGGCAGCGCTTCCTCGCTGAGGACGGACACCTCGAACGGCAGCTTGCCGTGATACACGTAGCCGGTATCACCTTCCGCACAGGATACCGTGACCACCTCGCCGTCCTGCAATGCGCTGGTGGCGTGGCCGCAACCGACGATGGCCGGGATACCCAGTTCGCGCGCAATGATCGCCGCATGGCAGGTGCGCCCGCCGCGGTTGGTGACGATGGCGGATGCCTTCTTCATCACCGGCTCCCAGTTCGGGTCGGTCATGTCGGTGACCAGCACGTCACCGGCCTGCACCTTGTTCATCTCGGCGGTGCTGGCGACGATGCGCACCTGACCCGCGCCTATCTTCTGGCCGATGGCACGGCCTTCGACCAGCACGTCGCCGCGCTTTTGCAGACGGTACTTCTCTGTGCCGCCGTTGCCTACATTCGACTTCACCGTTTCGGGGCGCGCCTGCAGGATGTAGAGCTTGCCGTCCAGGCCGTCCTTGCCCCACTCGATGTCCATTGGGCGGCCGTAGTGCTGTTCGATGGACACGGCGTAACGTGCCAGCTGCAGCACATCAGCATCACTCAAGGAGAATTTCGACTGCTCGGCAGCAGGCACCGGCTCGATGCGCGTGGAGCGTCCGGCGGAGCGCTGCTCGTCGAACACCATGCGCTGTTGCTTGGAACCCAGTGCGCGGCGGATGACTGCCGGGAAGCCGGCGGCGAGCTGCGGCTTGTGCACGTAGAACTCGTCCGGATTCACCGCGCCCTGCACCACCATCTCGCCCAAGCCGTAGGACGAAGTGATGAACACCGCATCGCGGAAACCGGATTCGGTATCCAGCGTGAACATCACGCCGGACGCGCCCAGGTCGGAGCGCACCATGCGCTGCACGCCCGCCGACAACGCCACGTCGGCATGGGTGAAGTCCTTGTGCACGCGGTAGGAGATGGCGCGGTCGTTGTACAGCGAGGCGAACACTTCGCGGATCGCGTGCAGGATATTGTCGATGCCGTGGATGTTGAGGAAGGTCTCCTGCTGGCCGGCGAACGAGGCGTCCGGCAGGTCCTCCGCCGTGGCCGAGGAACGCACCGCGAAGCTGCCCTCCCCTTCTGCAGACAGTTTCGCGTAGTGGCTGCGAATCTCTTCTTCCAGTTTTTTGGGCAAAGGTGCCTCGACGATCCAGCCGCGTATCTTGCGCCCGGCTTCAGCCAGCGCCGTGACGTCTTCCACGTTCAGGCTGGCCAGCTCCTGCTCGATGCGCTTATCCAGCCCGTCATTCGCGAGAAAATCGCGGTACGCCTGCGCCGTGGTGGCGAAGCCGCCCGGTACCTGCACGCCGGACGAGCTCAAGTTGGAAATCATCTCGCCCAGCGAAGCGTTCTTTCCGCCCACCTCGGGGATGTTTGCGATTCCCAGAGACTGGAATGGGATGACGTAGGGTTGCATAACCTTCTCCTGTTTTATTGAACTACATTTCTTCAAGCGCCGAATCACTCGGCAAAATTTCTCAATCAATACTCAGTGCATCGTCCGTTTGCACTGCGCCTCGCCGCAGCGGTGGTTGCCGCATCCGCAGCCTTCGCCTTCCTCGCGCAGCGCCCCGAACTCGGGGTGACGTGCGGCGTAGCGACGGGCCACGGCACGCACCAACAGCCAGCCTGCCAGCAAAACGAACACGATCAGCACGGTCTGCAGATAGATCATTCTCCAGCTCCCAGTCCGGCAAAGCCCATGAAGGTCAGCGACAGCAATCCCGCGAGGATCAGCGACAACGCCGTGCCCTGCACCAGCGTCGGCACATTGGCGAGCTGCAGACGTTCGCGCAGCGAGGCCATCAGCACCAGCGCCAGCGTGAAGCCCGCGCCGCCGGCGAACGAAAAGGTCAGCGACTGCGCAAGGTCGTATTCGCGCGCGGTCTGGAACAGCGCCACGCCCAGCACCGCGCAGTTGGTGGTGATCAGCGGCAGGTAGATGCCGAGCGCGCGGAACAACGCAGGGCTGTATTTCTTCATCACCATCTCCACCAGCTGCACCGACGAGGCGATCACCACGATGTAGGCGATGAGGCGCAGGAAGTCGAGGTGGAAATAGCTCAGCAGCAGGTTCAGGCCATAGGCGCACAGCGACGCCACCAGCATCACAAACGTCGTCGCCACGCCCATCGGGAAGGCGGTGCCCAGCCGCCCCGACACGCCGAGGAACGGGCACATGCCGAGGAACGTCGCCAGCACGAAGTTGTTGGCGAGCAGCGTGCTGATGAAGATCAGGCTCAAGGAGTCGTTCATGCTTCAACCCTCGCTTCCTTGCGGCTGCGCAGCAGGGAGAACAGCAGCAGCCAGCCACCCAGCACGAAGAACCCGCCCGGCGGTAGCACCATCACCACCCAAGGCTGGAAGTGTTCGCCGAACAGCGAGATTCCGAACAGTTTGCCCGCGCCCAGTATCTCGCGCGTCGCCCCAAGTGCGAACAGGCCGATGGTGAAACCGATGCCCATGCCCAATGCGTTGACAACCGACTTCAGCGGCGGATTCTTGGAGGCATGCGCCTCGGCGCGGCCGAGGATGATGCAGTTCACCACGATCAACTGGATGAATGCTCCCAGCGCCTCGTACAGCTTCAGACTTACCGCCTGTATCAGGTAATCCACCAGCGTCACGAAGGTGGCGATGATCACGATGTAGGTGGCGATGCGCACTTCCTTGGGCACCAGATTGCGGACCATCGAAACGAGCAGGCAGGAACTGACCAGCACGAAGGTGGTGGCGATGCCCATCGACATCGCGTTCTCTGCGGAGACGGTGACGGCCAGCGTCGGGCACATGCCCAGTATCATCACGAACACCGGGTTCTGCCGCCATACCCCCTCCATGAAGGTGTCGAAGGTGATCGCGTCGTTTGCCTGATTGATCTGGCTCATGGTTTCAACTCCGCTATATGTGGGACCAGTTTGGGCAGCAGGTTCTGCGCACTCTCGTTGATTCCGCGACCGACCGCCTTGGAAGTCACGGTAGCACCGGCGATGGCGTCGATCTGCCACGGATTGGTCTTGGTACCGTGTTTGACCGTCTTCACCGCATTGGCCAGCGCCGTCATCTCGGCGTTCACACGCACATCGAGCGCCTCGAAGTTCTTCAGAAAGGCCTGGTCGGTGATGATCTTGTCGCCGATCCCCGGCGTCTCGCGCATGGATACCACGCCGATGCCGACGATGCACTGGCACTTTGCGTCGTAGCCGTACAGCACGCGCACCGTGTCGGCGTAGCCTTTCCCGGAGGCTTCGGCGGCGATGCCCTTCAGTGCACCTTCCTTGTCATAAGTGGCATAGAACCTCACGCCGCCTTCCGGCATGGCACCCGTCAGCGGCTGGATGCCGGCCGGTGTCGCTGCGTATTCGCGTACGCTGGCCGCACCCGGCAGCACCTTGAACACGGCGCGTTCCAGCGTGATGCGCTTGTTCTCGGCGATGGCATCCTGCGTGCCCTGGAAAGCGCCGACGATGAGCACGCCGCATATGGTGGCGACCAGTCCCATGGTTATGATCATCTTGCTGCCGGGCGTGGTCTGGACAAGAGTTGGCTCGCTCATGATTTCCTCTGCTGGCGAGTGCCGAACACGCGCGGCTGTGTGTACTGGTCAATGAACGGGGTGAGCGCGTTGCCGAGCAGGATGGCGTACATCACGCCTTCGGTGAGTCCGCCGAAGTAGCGGATCATCACCGTCACCACGCCGATCACCGCGCCGTAGATCCACACGCCCACCGGTGTCACGGGCGAGGTCGCCATGTCGGTCGCCATGTACACCGCGCCCAGCATCAGGCCGCCGGACAGCAGCACGAACACAGGTGCCGGGTAATGCGCCGGATCGTACAACTGGAACAGCCAGGCGGTGAGCGCGGCCGAGGCCAGCACCGCCACCGGGATGCGCCAGTCCATGAACTTGCGCGCGGCAAGGTAGGCGCCGCACAGCAGGATGAGGATGGCCGAGGTCTCGCCGGCGGAAGCCGTCACCGTACCCGTCAGCAGGTCATGCGCCGACGCGGTCACGTTCTCGAACTTCCAGCGCGCGAGCGGCGTAGCACCGGTGAAGGCGTCTACACCCTGTTGTTTGACCCAACCGACGATATCGGGCGGCATCATCAGCGGTGCGGTCAGCGTGGTCGGGACGAATTCGCTGAAGCGCTGCGCCGAGAACGCGGGCACCCAGGTTGTGATGGCCACAGGGAATGCAGCCTGCACGAAGGCGCGGCCGATCAGCGCTGGATTGAACACGTTATTTCCCAAGCCGCCGAACAGCGCCTTGCCGATGGCCATGGCCACGAAGCCGGCCACGACGCCCATCCACAAGGGGAAGGCGGGCGGCAGTGTGAGCGCCAGGAGGATGCCGGTGATGGTGGCGCTCCAGTCATTGAGCGTGCTCGGCTGACCGGATGCGCGATTGAACAGCCGCTCGGTGAGCAAACAGGTCGCGGTCACGACCAGCAACAGAGCCAGCGCGGACAGGCCGTATTGCCACACCGAGAAAGCGCAGATCGGCAGGAGCGACAGCACCACGTGCTTCATGATGGTGGCGACATTGCGCTCGCTGACCAGGTGCGGCGAGGTACGAAGTTCCATGCTCATGCTGCCGCCCTTTCGCGGTTGACTGCTTTTGCGATACGGAACTGTTGCACCAAGGGGATATGCGAGGGACAGACATAGCTGCAGCACCCGCACTCGAAGCAACGGTCCAGATTGTAGCGCTCCGCCATCACTTCGTACTCGCGCTTGGCGGCCAGCAATCCCAGTTGCGATGGATTGAGGAACTTGGGGCACACGTTGAGGCATTCTCCGCACTTGATGCAGGCATGGACGCGTTGCGCTTCGCCTCCCAGTTGCGCTTCGGCGAAGGCGAGCACACCAGAAGTACCTTTGGTGATTGGCACATCCAGCGACGAGATGGTCATGCCCATCATCGGCCCGCCAAGGATGATCTCCTTCGCGCTGCTGCGCGCGCCCACCTGTTCCAGCAGGAAACGCAGCGGGGTGCCGATGGGCACGATGTAGTTGCCTGGCCTTGCAACTGCGGGGCCAGCCACGGTCAGTACGCGCTCGACCATGCCTTCACCTGCGGGCAGCAGACGGCCCAGATAGGCCAAGGTCATCACGTTGTTCATCAGCACGCCGATGGAGGCGGGACGTTGCCCCGCAGGGATCTCGCGGCCGAGCAGTGCATAGATGATGGTGTCTTCCGCGCCCTGCGGGTATTTGGTCTCCAGCGCCTTAACGGTAATGCTTCCGTCGGCAGGCAGCGCGGCCTCAATCGCTGCGATCGCATCCGGCTTGTTGTCCTCCACGCCGATGATGGCGCGCGGTGCGCCGCTGATCTTCAGCGCATAGCGGATGCCGCGCAGCAGGTCCTGCGTGCGTTCCAGCATGACGCGATGGTCGCAGGTTAGGAAGGGCTCGCACTCCGCGCCGTTCACCACCAAGGTGTCGATCACCGCATCGGCAGGCACGTTGAGTTTGACGTGAGCGGGGAAGGTCGCGCCACCAAGCCCAACGATGCCAGTGCTTTGGATCGCGGCCAGCAGCTCCTTCTTGTCCAGTCTGTCGATATCGCGCGGTGCGCTCACCTTTACTTCCTGACCGTCGGCCTCGTACACGCGGATGGTGATGGATTCCACCATCTTGCCGTTGGCTGCTGGCATCACGCCGATGGCCTCCACCACACCGGTGGCGGGCGCATGCACAGGCAACGACATCATGCCGTCTGCCGTGGCGATGACCTCACCGCGCAGCACCTCCTGTCTGACGCTCACGCAACATACGGCAGGCTTGCCGATGTGCTGTGAGAGCGGCACGATCAATCGCGGCGCGAAGGCCATGCGACGTATCGGCAGGCTGCCGGTCTCCTTGTGGTAGGCCGGGTGGATACCGTGCTCGAAGGTCGCCGCGCGTTTGAGGAAAGGCAGTCGCATATCAGTTGAACTTGGCCGCGCGTTGTTTCAGCTTGTCCAGGTTGACCTCATTCAAGTTCCAGGGCGTTCCGGGGTGGATGACACCTGCCGTGCATTTTTCCGCCGCTTTAACGAGATCCTGATAACTGCCCGCCTTCGGATTGAGGATAATGACTTTTTTCGTTTCATCGTAGCCAAACACTTTCGGGTTGATGTTGATACATTCGTCGCAGGCCGTGCATTCCGGCGTGTCGACCCATGCTGCTTCGTAGCCTTCCGCCGCCACGGCGGGCGCTGCTGCAACCGGCTGCAGCGCATCGCTGGAGCTGATGCCGAGACCTGTAGAGAGCTTCTGGATCAGTTCCCGCCGTACGCGGTTGGCGATGGCTTCTTCGTTGACTTGCGGACGGCTGAGACCGGCCACGTCCTTGAGCTGTTGCCAGAACTGCTGGCGCTCTTCGCAGGCACGCACCATCTCGGCCGACACCAGCACGCGCATCAGGCGGTTCTTCTTGTCCACCGACCAGATGAAGGGGAACTTGCCGTCGCGCTCATCTTCGGCGAGCTCGAGGAAATCGCCCAGCGGCACCATGCTCGTCGTTCCAGGTCTCCGGCGGCGCCTTCTTGAAGTGCTTGCGGAAGCGGCCTTCGGTGAGCGCGAAGTCGGCGAAGGTCATCGGCAGCGTCCATGGCCTTCTTGCGCACCTGTCTCATCCACGTAGTCGAGCTTGTAGGTCGGCCAGTCGGCATCCAGCGACGGGTTGCCTTCGAGGTCGACGCACTCGGCGAAGGTCACGCCCGATCGGGGTCGTAGCGGAACAGCGGGATAGGCGCGCGATTCGACCGCCAGCTTGCTCTGTGCCGACCGCGCTGTCGTCGCCGATGCCGTGTTCCGGCTGGGCACGACCGCGTAGACGTTGAACAGCGCCGGACGGCGGCTGTTGAGGCCGTCGATGAAGCCCTCCATCAGGTGGTGGCGTTGGCGATCGAGCCCTGCATCACGAACGACGTGCGGTGCGCCATGCCGATCAGCGCTGATCTCCTTGCGCTTCTCGGTCTTGCCCTGCTTGCCTCGCCCGTACTGCGCCATGTCGGACACCTGGCCGATGAAGCCGGAGGTGCAGGCCTGGCCGCCGGTGTTGGAGTACACCTGCGTGTCGACGACCAGGACCTTGATCGGCTTGCCCGCCATCAGGCGCGCGACAGGTTCTGGAAGCCGATGTCGTACATCGCGCCGTCGCCGCCCATCGCGACCACCGGCGGACACAGGTGCCATTCCTCGTCGCTGAACTGTTCCCAGTCGAAGTGGGCGAAGAACTTGTCGTGCTCGCTCGGCTCGTAGCCGCCCGCGAGTTCCATCTCGGCCTGACGCACGGCCTTGAAGCCGTCGGCCATCTTCGCCATGTGCCCCTCGAAGACGCCCATCGCCATCGACGGCGAATCCTGGAACAGGTGGATGGTCCAGGGGAACGGATAGGGGTTGAACGGGATAGGTCGAAGCCCCACACCGAGGTGCAGCCGGTGGAGTTGACCATGCCCATCTCGGCGCGGCCGCGTCTGCTCGGGCCTTCCATGTAGCGCCAGCGCAGGTCTTGCAGCTTCGCCAGCAGCTGCGCTCACGCGGCGCAGCCACTCCGGGTCGATCGGCTGGCCGCCGCGCGTGCGTCTGCAGCATGCTCGCCGGCGAGGCTGGCCAGCGTCAGGTCGTGGTCCTTGGCTGCGCCTGCACGCGCCTGCATCAGCGCTGCGGTGTCGGTGAGGTCGAGCTCGCGAGACCAGCTTCATGCGGATGTGCTTCTCGAGCTCGGCGATCAGGTCGTCGAGCTTGGCGACGTGCTTCTCCACGCGCGGCTGCATCAGCGCCTCGACCGTGCCGGTGAACAGGTGGATGGCGCGTCTTCTCGCCGCAGCCCAGGCAGGCGCCGTCGCCGCTGGCCAGCGACGGTAGTTGTCCTTGTCGAGCAGCAGCGTTTCGAGCGCGCCGATCCTTCTCGTCCAGGTCGTCGATGCGGCTGAACTTCGCCGGCGTGGTCGGCAGGTCGAGCCAGAAGTTCCAGTCGTCGCGCAGCGTCTCGACGATCTCCTCGGTCTGCGTGACCATGGCTGCAGCGCGTCGTCGTCGCACACCTCGACGCACACCATGCAGCCCTTGCAGGTGTACGGGTTGACGGTGATCGAGAGCAGGCCGCCCGCGCCCGTTCGCTTCTTCTCCGGCTGCGTCCAGTAGGGCTTGGTGGGGGCGAACTGGAAGCCGCCGAGCTCCTCGCGCAGCAGATTCAATTCCGCTTCCAGCGGCTCGCGCTCGTCGCCCTCGAGTCGGGTCTTCGGCGAACGCCTCGGTCGATCGCCTGGTCGAGCAAGGCGCGGCACATCGAGTCCGTCCTTGTCCGGCGATCAGCTTGCGCAGCTTCTTGTCGACGGTGCGCGCTGCACTTGCGCAGGAGCGCGTCGGCTCGTCCGCCGATGCTCGATCCGCTGGATCGCGGTGTCGAGCACGTCGGTCGACGGTCGATGACCAGGCCGGGAATGGCGCTGTCCGGGCAGACGGTGTAGCACTTGCCGCAGGCGGTGCAGTTCTCGGCGATCCACTCCGGATGCTCGAAGCGGATCGCCGGTCATGTCGCGGAAGACGCCGTCGACGGCCGGCATCACGCGACAGCCCGATGAACGGATCGACCAGATTGTCGTTGCCCATGGCCGCGTCGCGTAGAAGCTGCCGGTCTGCTCCCAGAAGCGGTGGATGTCGGCAGGCCGCCGTCGCGCTTCGCGGCAGGCGCTTGCACCATGACCGGGCATCGGCTCGGCGCCGGCGCTTCGCCGCCACCTTGGCGCGCTGGCCGACCTTCATCTGCTCGCGGTGCGATCTCGTGCAGCTCGTCGAAGCCGCGCGCACCACGCGCAGGTTGTCCTCGACGACGCGCGCGCCCTTGGCGCCGAACTTGTGCTTCGAGCTGGTTCGCGATGGCCTCGAACAGCGTCTCCTCGTCGAGGCCGGCCTGCTCCTTCAGCGGCGAGGCGGCGAAGAACGCGCCCTGGAAGGCGATGCCCTGCATGCGCAGCTGCAGCTCGGGGTCGCTCGCCTCCTCGCGCGCGATCTTGAAGGCGTCGAGGTAGAAGACGCGGATCTTCTTGTCGACGATGTACTTCTGCGCAGAGCATCGGGAAGCCTGCCCAGACCTGCTCCGGCGCTGCCGAGGTCGCTCTGGATGATGAACACGCCGCCCTCGCTTCAGGCCGGCCAGCGCGTTGGTGTGGTCGAAGACGTTGCGGGTCCGGCGACAGCACGACGTCGACGTAGATAGTACTCGCAGTTGATGCGGATCGGCTCCGGCGCCACCGACAGGTAGTAGGTCGTCGGCTGGCCCTTCTTCTCCGAGCCGTACTTGGGGTTGGCCTTGATGTCGCAGCCGAGCAGCTCGAACAGCGTCATCGCCAGGTTCTTGCCGGTGGTGATCGCGCCCCAGCCGCCGACCGAGTGGATGCGCACGGCGATGCGCGCCCTTGGGCATCAGGTTGGGGTTCTCGGAGCCGCGCAGCGCCAGGTCGCGGACGCTCGGGATAGGCGGCCTGCGATGTTCCTGCTGGCAGATCTCCTGCTTGGGGTTGGCCGGCTCGTCGCGCACGAAGTCGATCGGACAGATAGTAGAACTTGCGCGTGCGCTGCCGCCCGGCAGCATGTTCTCGACCGCGGCGATCAGGCCTCCGGCTGCAGGTCGCGGCTGCCCAGGCCGAAGCAGCCGGAATACGAGCGCGCGGCAGCGTCGGCAGAGCTCGCGCGTAGGCCGGCGTAGCTCGGGATGACGCGCGGCTCGCTTGCCGGCGTCGCGCGCCGTTCTCCACGCACTTGCGTGACGCGCGGCGCGGATCTCGCGCATCAGCGGCAGGTCGACCGCCAGCGGCTGGTCGGTGCGCTCCAGCACCGCGACGCCCTTGCTGGCCCTTGCAGCACCTGGCCCAGCAGGTCGCCGGGGAACGGGCGGAACATGGTGAGGTTGACCACGCCGACCTTGATGCCTGCGCGTCTCGCGCAGGTAGTCGGCGACGGCCTCGGCCTGCACGGCACGACGCTGCCCTGGCCGACGATCAGGTAGTCGGCGTCGTCGCACCGGTAGCCGTCGACGCGCTCGTAGCGGCGGCCGGTCAGCGCGTGGAACTCCTCCGCACGCTCGGTCGGTCAGCGCCGGGATGTGGTCGAAGAAGATACGGCCGCTGCGCGGCGACGCTCTGCATGTAGGCGTCCTGGTTCTGCACCACGCCGGTCATGCATCGGGTTGTCGACGTCCCAGATCGGCGGGATGCGGCGGCGCTTGGCGCCGTAGAGCATGCGCTGCGCCGGCGTCGGCGTGTCGATGATGTCGTCGGGCCGCGCCCAGGTACTCGGCGATCAGCTCGCGCTCGGGCAGCAGCATCGACTCGATCAGGTGGGTGGTGAGGAAGCCGTCCTGCGCCACGATGGCCGGGGTCAGCGCCAGCTCGGCGATGCGGTGCGCGCGATCATGTTGAGGTCGGCGGCCTCCTGCACGTTCTTGGCGAACAGCTGGAAGAAGCCGGTGTCGTCGACGCAGTGGTAGTCGTCGTGCGCCGGCGTGCACGTTGAGCGATCGACTTGGTCATGGCGCGGCGCCGACGTTCAGCACGTAGGTCAGGCGCTTGCCGACCGCGGCGTAGAGCGACTCGTGCATGTAGGCGATGCCCTGCGCCGGAGGAGAAGTTCGCGGCGCGCAGGCCGGTCATCGACAGGCCGGCGGTCACCGCCGCGGCGGCGTGCTCGCCCTCGGGCTCGACGAAGATCAGCGGCCGGCCGGAGATGTTGAGGTGGCCCTTGGCCGACTGCCTCGGCCCAGTACTCGCCCATCTGCGTCGACGGCGTGATCGGGTAGGCGCCGGCGGCCTGCGAGGCCTCGCGCTCGCACAGGATGACGGCGGTGTTGCCGTCCATGGCGTCGCGCGTGCCGGGATACTTCGACCTTGGTGCGGGTTCCGTCGGAGCCAGCGTCGGCCTCGGTCGATTTGAACAGTTTGAGTTTGTTGAACATGGGTGTCTCCTAGACTTCGTGCTGCGACAGGTAATGGTTCGATACGGATGATCTTCTTGGCGGCCTTGCCCTTGAGGATGCGGTCGCCTTCCAGCCAGACGATGGCGCCGGTCGGGCAGCGCTCGATGGCCGCGCTGGCTTGCGGTGTCGTTCTTGCGTAGTCGATCGACGGCAGGTTGGTTGCAGATGGATCAGGCCGCGGCGCGCGTCCATCACGCAGCGTCCGCAGGCGGTGCAGGCGACTTCGCAGGCGGCCTCGGCGGTGTCGTCGTCGGCTTCGTTGCGGCAGGCCATCCACAGCTGGTGCGACACGCCCTGGATGGAGAACAGGTCCTTCGGGCAGACGTCGACGCAGTCGCCGCAGGCCGTGCATTTGGCCTCGTCGACCACCGGCAGGCCGTGCGCGTCCATGCTGATGGCGTCGAAGTCGCACACGTCGGCGCAGTCGCCCAGGCCCAGGCAGCCCCAGGCGCAGCCCTTGCCGCCGCCGCCCGCCACGGCTGCGGCGCGGCAGGAAGAAAGTCCGGCGTAGGTAGCGCGCATCTTCGCGACATGCTTGCCGCCGGCGCAGGCGAGGCGCGCCACGCGCTTCTCGACATCGCCCATGGCGACGCCCAGCAGCGCGGCGATGGTCTTGTTCTGATCGGGAGTATTGACGCTGCAGCGGGCCGGTTCGATCTTGCCTGCCACGGCCTGCTCGGCGAAGTTGCGGCAACCCGCTGTACCACAGGCGCCGCAATTGGAATGGGGGAGCAACTCTTCGACCTGGTCGATGCGCGGGTCTTCGAACACATACAGCCGCTTGCTGGCGATGGCCAGCAAAAGCGCGAGCAGGCCGCCCAACCCGGCCATGAACGCTCCCGTGACTAGCACGCTGTATGCAGTTTCCATGTTCTCTCCCCGCTTCAATAAATACGCGCAGAAAACCGGCTCGCGGTCATCTTACGCTAAACTTATCAACGCCCCACTAAGCGTTCAGGTGAATCAACAACACCCATGATCACTAATGTCTTTTTTGTAGGACGCAGACTAAAGCAAGCTACAATTCCCGAGCGAATCAGTTGTTTCAATCCTGATCATTAAAAAAGGTAATACTGTATTGCCGGCTTATTGGAGACCAGGATGGACAAGGACAAGCAGAGCTACTACAAACACAACCGCCTCAAGCAGATGCGCGCCTTCTGCGAGGTGGTGCGCACCGGCAGCATCACGCTGGCCGCGCAGAATCTGTTCCTCAGCCAGCCTTCGGTGACCCTGCAGATCCAGGCGCTGGAGCGCGAGTTCGGAGTGACGGTGTTCGAACGGCGCGGCCCCGTGCTCAAGCTGACACCGGACGGCGAGACGCTGTATGAGCTGGCCGACCCGCTGGTCAAAGGCATGGACAGCATGGAGGAAAGCTTCGCCGCGCTACACGGACGGCTGGAATCGGGCGAGCTCAACATCGGCGCGGGCGAATCCACCATCCTGTACGTCCTGCCGGAAACGGTGCGCCGTTTCGTGGCAACCTATCCGCGCATCCAGACCAAGCTGCACAACGTGACCGGACGCGACGGCCTGAAGATGCTGCGCGCCGACGAGGTCGACCTCGTGGTCGGCTCCATGCTGGAAGTGCCGGACGACATCATCTACCAGCCCGTCGCCATGTTCGACCCGGTGCTGATCGTGCCCCTTGATCATCCACTGGCGGCCAAGTCAGAAGTCACGCTGGAAGAGATCAGCCACTATGGCCTCATCCTGCCGCCGCGCCACCTCTCCACTTGGAACATCGTCAAATACGTGTTCCAGCAGCACCACCTCACCTTCACCGTCGCGCTGGAAGCGGGCGGCTGGGAAGTCATCAAGAAATATGTCGAGCTGGGCATGGGCATCTCCATCGTCACCGACATCTGCCTCACCGGCAGCGAGAAGCTGGTTCGCATCCCGCTCAGGCAATATTTTCCGCAGCGCGGCTACGGACTGGTGCTGCGCAAGGGCAAGTTCCTGTCGCCGCAGGCGCGGCGCTTCGTGGAGATATTGCACGAGGTGTATGGGACGCACTCCAGCGGCGGGAAATAATCAAGCACGTCGTCCAGGCCGTAAAAAAGGCCCCCTTACGAGAGCCTTCTTCTGAGAACACAACTGCTTTCAGGACTACCTTGTCGAGGTAGGTGTCGCCACCTCACCAGGAAAGACATAGCGGTCAACTTTCTTGGTGTTTACCGGGGCCGGGCTGCTTGCGTTCGGTTGCGCAGACCCAGCGGCTGGGGCGTTCGTCGCCGCATTGGCGGCTCCCGCATTTCCTGCTATTGTCGGCGTATCACGTTGTGGTTGACCGACGATTACACTGCCCTCGCTACTGTAAGCAACGTCAGCAAAGAAAAAAGATCCCATAATGGCAAGAGAAAAACCAACCAACCTGATATATCTTTTCAGCATAATGAACTCCGTATCAATTGAAAGTTATTGGAGTGACGGAATAAGCGCTTATGTTAACAAGGCCGGGAGCATTAACAGCGACGCCGCCTAGCATGACCTGCACAGAATAGCTTCCTGGTGGGATATAGATAATCTGCCCCACTCCCCCTCCAGAGCCTATGGGTGGTGCAAGTGTCAGCGACCCTCCAACACCTCCGGCAGTAGAAATAGTTATCGCGGTAATATTCCCCGTTGGATTATTGTTAGTAATTTCCAACGTACCACTGAAGTCTGCATCGACAAACGGCACAGTTGCCCCGGGAGAGGTGGCGTTAATCATGAAATTCGTCTTCTGGGCATCGTAAATGCTTGCAGTTGCAGTGGAGATGACACGCACATCATAGGTATCGGGAGCAAGGGTGGTGATAGTCCAGGTTGTCCCCACCGCAAGCGGTTTACCAAGATTCCTTATGGTACCCCATGCGGAGCCACCCATGGACGACGGAGCTATATACACCACATCGATCCCGGCTTGGGAGTTGTTCACAACCGTAAGGGTTCCGGGAGCACCAGCACCAGTATTACCACCTGTACCACCTGTACCACCAGCACCACCTGTACCACCTGTACCAGTGGTATGGAAACCGCCACCGTTACCGCACCCCGCAATCAGCACTGCAGCCACGCAGAGCATGAACCAATTCATATTCCACTTTTTTATCAGTTGCATAAATCTCCCTGCCTTTCCTGGTTCTATTTGACCGTTCGTCGCAAAGGTTCAAATCGCAAATATTATACTTATATTCAATGCGTTATGAAAATCCACCTTCCCTTTAGTGCTTCCCCCCAGCCTTCTGCAAGTAGGGACTTTAGCTTCGTACGACAAGGAAAGCAACCCACCCTGTGTGTTTTAAGTGACAGTTCAATTGTTATCAAATATCAGCAGGTTGGGGTTACAACTACAACATTAATGTATGCCCACACTCCTCGGTTTAATGACATTGAATCAATAACATTAAAAATGTGTAAAACCCACAGTTCCTGCAGTCGATTTATAAATATCGACCGTGATAAAAACCGCTCATGCAATTCAATGTGGAGGTGGGTTGCCTGTAAAATGAGCCTCTCATGAATAAACTCATTCTTTGCCTGATGTTGATGCTGTCTCAGCTAGCCTGGGCGGAAATGGAAGTCATCACCCTGCAGCACCGCAATGTCGACGAAGTACTGCCCACCATCCGCCCCATGCTGGATCCGGACGGTGCGGCCAGCGGCATGAACAACCAGCTCATCCTGCGCACCTCCCCGCGCAACCTGGCCGAGATCAAAAAGATACTGGAGAGCATCGACAGTGCGCCGCGCCGACTCAAGATCACCGTGCTGCAGAACGTGGATCGCGCAACCATCTCACAGTTGACCGAAGTGTCGGGCAGCGTGGGCTTGGGCCGCGATGCTCGCGTCACAGCTCCATCTCGTGCGGGTGGCAGCGGGTTGAGCGTAGAAGCCGCACAGGACGGGGACCATCTACGCGCCCACATACGCAGCAAGCGCTCGCTGGAAGACGACCGCAAGACCCAGCAACTCCAGGTACTAGAAGGCAATCGTGCCTTCATCCAGACCGGGCAATCGGTACCCGTCCCGCAGCGCCAGATCGTGCAGTCACCCTATGGCACCCGAGTGATCGACTCCACCGAATACCTCGATATGGCCAGCGGCTTCTATGTGCTGCCGCGCATCAACGGCGACCGCGTCACGCTGGAGATCAGCACGCAGAACGACAGTCTCCAAACTGACGACCACAACCCAGCTCAGCGCATCCAGCGTGTGGCGACCACTCTCTCCGGAAAGCTGGGCGAATGGCTGGTGGTGGGCGACATCGGACAGCAAAAGGAAAATCGCAACGCAAGCATTTCCTCGCGCAGCACCTCAAGCATCAGCGAACGGAACAACGTCCTGCTCAAAGTGGAAGAAGTGAAATGAACGCCAAGCTGCCTAGCCTTAATAGTGGTGATGCTCGATTACTTTTTCGCAGAGACTTTCGTATGGACACAGAAAAAATTCCGAAACAATCAGTACAATTCGAGCAAGCCGCCCCCAAATATCAATCAATAAATTGAATTTGTTCATTATTTTCAAGTCACCCAGCCGACTCATCGAGTCGCAGCACCTCGATTGATCCCGCCACTCATCCGAAAATTCAACCACTCTCGGTTTGACTTGACTCTGATACCGGCCACCTGCTAGCCTGCGTTTACTTGGCAAACTTATCGAAAGGTAAGGACGCAAAGTCACCGGCCTAAAGGGAACTATGGTAGCGGGACTGCGATACGGGTGTTCATCCGTATGTATGATAAACATGCAAATGTGCATGGTCGCCGTTAGCTCATAGCAACCCCTTTTAGCCATATAAAAAGGTAGGGGGAGTGTTATGCGTTCATCTAATGATGTGAAGTTTGTGCAAAATGCGCTGCTTCTGGGATCGCTAGTATTATTGACCGGGTGCTTAGGCAGCGGTGGCGGCGGCACTCCTTCGGTAACCAATCCGACTCTTGCGGCCACAGCCACATCAACAGGATCGGATTTCTATTTGACGCTGCCCAATAACACTTGCGTCAGCCAACCCGCCTTATGCAATTACATGCCCGTCACCCACAAGCTGATCGTGGCCGCTACAGCCGCCACCACAGGTGATGTGACCTTTAACGGCGTGATCACCCCGTTTTCAGTTACCGCTGGTGGACAAACGGTGATCACGCTCGACCAGGCTGTCGTTCTGTCGACCAATGAGACGATCGAAGCCAAGGGGATTCACGTCACGGCGCTATCGCCCGTCTCGGTGCATGTGGTCTCCGAGCACGCCACTTCTGCCGATGGCTACTTGGCTCTGCCAACTGCCGGCCTCGGAACCAGGTACTACGTGATGTCCTACGCCAGCAATAACATCGGCGGGTCGGAATTCGCGGTGGTTGCCACCCAGAACAATACCATCGTCAGCGTCACCCCTACTGCTGCTGGAGCATCCAAGCCGGCCGGGGTTGCATTTACGGTTACCCTCAACAGTGGCGAAACCTATCAACTGGCCAATCCAGCGAATGCGGACATGACCGGTACCCTCGTGACGGCTGACAAACCCGTTGCAGTGTTTGGCGGACATCCTTGCGCTCAAGTACCAGCCACCACGGGCTACTGCGACTACCTGGTCGAGCAACTCCCCGACGTATCCAACTGGGGCACGACTCACCATACCGTGCCGTTCAGCGGTCGCGCGCGCTACACGGTGCGGGTGCTTGCCGCCCAAGATGGCACTACCTTTACCACCGCGTCGTCCGGCATGATCGGAACCTTGAATGCAGGGCAGTTCGCGGAAGTCACACTGTCGGGAGTTGGGGAGTTCGTGTCCAACAACCCGGTGCTCGTGGCGCAATTCATTCGTGGTTATGCGGATGACACAGCGGCCAAGGGCGATCCAAGCATGGTTCTGGTCACACCAACCGCAGTTACGCCAAATGAAAAAGGGGCGACCGACTCCGTCTTCGGCGTACATGGTCTTGCCGGCACAAGTAACGCCTGGATGAATATTGTTACCGAAACAGCCGCACTGGCAAATCTGAGACTGGATAATGTGGCGGTCAACCCCGCCCTCTTCGCTCCACTCAGCAGTACCAGCGTCTATTCCTCGGCCACGATTCCCGTCATTCCAGGCGTGCATACATTGCAAGGCTCGGTACCTTATAGCGCACTGGTTTATGACTATGGTATTGGGGCGAATGCGGTTTCCTATGCCTATCCTGTAGGAGGAACAGTCGTTCTGCCGACTCCGACTCCGACTCCGACTCCGACTCCGACTCCGGTTCCGACTCCGGTTCCGACTCCGGTTCCGACTCCGGTTCCGACTCCGGTTCCGACTCCGGTTCCGACCCCGGTTCCGACTCCGGTTCCGACTCCGGTTCCGACTCCGGTTCCGACTCCGGTTCCGACTCCGACTCCGGTTCCGACTCCGGTTCCGACTCCGGTTCCGACTCCGACTCCGGTTCCGGTTCCTCCCCTTGCAGGCTGCGAGGACAATGATCTTGATGAGTTCCACATGGAAACCCTTGCTCACACCGAGCAGGAGCGCGACGATAGCAATGGCACCGTTTGCAAAAAGTAACGCCGTGAGATCACTCGCACATCTGCCCTGGATGTTGTCTGCTCTGCTTGCTGTGGCAGGCGCAGCTCGTGCAGAAAATGCTGCGCCAAAAGTGCGCATGGATGAAAAACTGGCGGCACCACTTCCAGCCTCGCGCTATGAGCTATTACTGCGCGATGCCGACGTCTTGCTCAAGAGCGGCAAACCGGCAGAAGCCTATGCCCTGCTGGAACCGCTCGAGTTCGACCATGCCGGAGAGACGCGCTTCGATTATCTGATTGGCATCGCCGCGCTGGACAGCGGCAAGCCGGACAAGGCGACGTTTGCCTTCGAACGCGTGCTGGCGGTGGATCCCGGCTTCGCCGCCGCACGGCTTGATTTGGCGCGCGCCTATTATCAACTGGGTGATTTACCGCGCGCCCGCACAGAGTTTTCCGCAACCTTGACGCAGAATCCCTCCGCTGCAGCGCGATCCACGGTTCAAAAATATCTCGATGCGATCGACGCACAGCAGGCCGGAGGACGGACGCGCTTTTCCGCATACATCGGAGGCGCCTTGGGGCGAGATAGCAACATTAACTACTCCACCGGTCAGTCGCGGATTCTCGTTGATTCGTTTTCGCTTTCAACACCGGTCACTCTCGACCCGAACAACGTGAAAACCGCCGACAATTACTATGCGGTGGGAGCAGGCGGCGAAATCAATCATGGCTTGAATGACAATTGGGGCTTGTACGCTGGGGGCGACTTGCGCAAGCGTAGCAACCAGAGCCACTCACAATTTAACGCGCTCGGCCTGGATGGGCGCGTAGGGATCATGTATGAAACACGCACCAACCGGTTGCGTGTGGGCGTGCTAACTAGCCAGTACAGCCTGGGCAGCACGCGCAACTACGACACCACCGGTCTCAAGGGAGAGTGGCGACATACTCTCAGTCCGGCCAATCAAATAAATGTGCTTGCCCAACAGGTGCAATATCGTTTTGCCGAGCCAGCCATGCAACCGAATGACTTCGACCAGCAAGCGATGGGACTTGGCTGGTTGCATGCATTGGCTGACGGCAAGTCATCGCTGTCCGGCAGCCTATTTTATGGCACCGAGAAAGATGTTCCTCCGGCGACCACGACCCCCAGTCCAAACGGCACCAAGCATTTTCAGGGAGTGCGGATCACCGCACAGGCAGCACTCAATGAACGCACCCATCTGTTCGCCAGCACCGGCATCCAGTCCGCCGCTTACGATAAAACCAACACCCGTTTTCTGCGTCAACGCAATGATCGTTTCCGAGACATGACGGTGGGAGCAAATTGGCACTGGGACAAGGAGTGGACACTGCTCCCTCAGCTCAGCTACTCCGAAAATAATTCCAACATCGTCATTTACAGCTATGACCGGACGGATGTTTCATTGACTATTCGCCGAGATTTTCGGTAACTCAAATCTTTGAAGGTGAAAACATGATCTCTACAAAGAATGCCACTACTGTTTTGGGTGCGTTATCAGCCATTTGCCTGGCCTTGTTTGTTCAAGCAGCTCACGCCGAGATGGCCGGTCAAGTCCAATTCGTCAATGGACAGGTACAGATCACCAGTACGACAGGGCAAACACGTACCCTGCAAAAAGGCGATGCGGTGTATGAGAGCAACACAGTAACGACCGCCAAGGGTGGGTCGGCACAAATCAAGATGCGCGACGGTGGCCTTATTGCAGTGCGTCCCGATTCCAAACTCAGGATCGACAGCTTCGTGTTTAGCGGTGCGGAAGACGGCAACGAGAGAAGTTTTTTTTCTTTGCTAAGAGGCGGGTTCCGCGCAATTACCGGTTTGATCGGTCAGAAAAACAAGACCAGTTATCGCATTGTCGCTGCGGCAACAACCATCGGCATACGCGGCACCGATCATGAGACATTTCTGGTTGTGCCGGACAGCGCGCTGGCGGCCAGCGTACCGCCCGGCATCTATAACAAGGTCAATGTCGGCGAGACCACACTGACCACCAGCAAAGGTACCATCAACATTCTCCCCAACCAGATGGGTTTTGCCGCTGCCGCCGACCAGATGCCGCAGCTGCAACCGATCAACCTCAATCTGTTTACTGCAGTGCCACCCGCACTGCAAAGCAAGGCCGGATCAGCTGGCGTGGCCGGTCGTGACAGCACGGTAGTGGATAACACGGTAGTCCAGGAGCAAAGCATAACGCCGGAAAGCATGATGCCGAACAACACTACGACGCTGCGCCCCATTACAGGTGACCGGGGACCGACTACCCCGCCCATCACTTTCTGAATCCTCGACAGCCAGTGGCAAGTCCGAGATTCAGCGCACAGGGGAGCTACAGGTTACGTGATGCCTTGAGACCGACCAAGATGCTTAACGTTCGAGATTGAGTTCCTGCATCAACTGCACAGCCAGTTCCTCGATGGACTTCGCTGTGGTGTCGAACCACTTGATGCCTTCGCGCTTCATCATCTTCTCCGCCGCCGCCACTTCGTAGCGGCAGTTCTCCAGCGATGAATACTTGCTGTTCGGACGCCGCTCGTGGCGGATGCGCTGCAACTGCTCCGGGTCGATGGTGAGGCCGAACAGCTTGCTGCGATAAGGCTGTAATCTTGATGGCAGATGATCGCGTTCGAAGTCTTCCGGGATCAGCGGATAGTTGGCCGCCTTCAGTGAGAACTGCAACGAGAGATACAGGCTGGTCGGTGTCTTGCCGCTGCGCGACACGCCGACCAGGATGATGTCGGCGCTCTTCAGGTCGGCATCCGACACGCCGTCATCGTGCGCCAGGGCAAAGTTCATGGCGGCGATGCGCGAGTTGTATTCCGGATTGGCATGGCCGTGCGAACGGCCCATGGCACGCGTGTATTTGCAATCAAGTTCCAGCTCCAGCGGCGCGATGAAGGCATCGAACAGATCGATGAAGAATGCGTCGGCCTGATGCAGGATCGCCCGGAGATCGAGGTTGGTCTGCGTCATGATGACGATAGGACGCGCGCCTTCCTGTCGGCTCAATTCATTGATACGCGCCAGACACTCGCTGGCCTTGTCCTCGTTATCCAGAAAAGGAAAGCGCAATGGGCGGAACTCGATCCCCTCGAACTGCGAGAGCAGGCCGTGCCCCAATGTCTCGGCGGTGATACCGGTGCCATCTGACACGTAGATGACAGTGCGCTTTTGAATTGCCATAACTTCCTCTTAAACGGTCTCGCTTTTCGTATCGCTGTCCAGATTGGGATAGCGCACATGGTCGATCATGTCCCGCACGCCCTGATCCGGCGCTGCGGTCAACAGGCTGCCGATGATGACACCGGCAATGCCGACCGGCACACCGAAGATACCGGCCGAGATCGGGCTGATGTCCCACCACAGCGGCGCGTTCACGCCAAAGAACGGATAGGTCATGTAGATGTAGTACATACATGTCGCCAGGCCGCTGACCATGCCGAGGATCGCCCCCGACTTGTTGGCGCGTTTCCAGAAGATGCCCAGCACCAGAACCGGGAAAAACGCGGAAGCAGCCAGCGAGAACGCCGCACCGACCATGAACAGGATGTCACCCGGCTTGAGCGAAGTGACATACGCCGCCAACACCGCGACCACCAGCAACAACAGCTTGGAGATGACCAGCCGACGGCGCGTTGGTGCGTGCGGGTCGATCATCTTGAAATAGACATCGTGCGACAGCGAATTGGCGATGGTCAGCATCAGGCCGTCCGCCGTGGACAGCGCCGCAGCCAGACCGCCCGCCGCCACCAGCGCCGTGACCACATACGGCAAACCGGCGATCTCCGGCGTCGCCAGCACGATCAGGTCACCGCCGATGGTGATCTCGGCCAGTTGCACGATGCCATCCTTGTTGATGTCGGTGACGCTCATCAGCGTTTTGTCCACGGAGGCCCAGGCGGATATCCAGCTGGGGAGTTCGGAAAAACTGGAGCCGACCAGCAAGGTGTACACATCGTACTTGGCCAACACTGCCAACGCGGGGGCGGTGATGTACAACAAGGAGATGAAGAACAGTGACCAGAACACCGAGTGTCGCGCCTCTTTCACCGATGGCGTGGTGTAGTAGCGCATCAGGATATGCGGCAAGGCGGCAGTGCCCACCATCAGACACAACACCAGCGCGAGGAAATTCTTGCGCTTCTTGTCGCGCGCTTCCTCATCCGGCCCCGCAAACGGCTCTGCATGCGAGGCGATCGGAGCGGCTTTGGACTTGGCGGCATCTGCCGCTTTTTTCCAGGCCTGCTGGGCGGCGGTTACATCTACAGGGAAATCTGCCACGGCCTTGTCGGCCGTTTCAATCTCCTTGGCATCCGCATCGCGCCTGGCTTTCAGGGCGGCAGCCTGTTTTAGCAGCAGGTCTTTTTCCTTGGCCAGATAGGCTTCGCCGCCCGCCTCCAGCGCTTTCAGCCTGGCTTCATAGGCGTCCTGTCTCTGCTTGAAGATGGCGCGAACCTCGGCTTCACGGGCGCCTTCCGGCGTGGCCGGATCGTTCAGCACCTGCTCCCGTGCCGTGACCTTCTCCAGCACATAGCCGTAGGACACTTGCGGCACCGGGTTGCCGGTATGCTTCACGCACAGCCACACCACCGGGATCATGTAAGCCACGATCAGGATGATGTACTGCGCCACCTGCGTCCAGGTCACGGCACGCATGCCGCCGAGGAAGGAACACAGCAGGATGCTGCCCAAGCCGAGGAACACGCCGACACCGAAATCCAGCCCGGTGAAGCGGCTGATGATCAGTCCCATCCCATATATCTGCGCGATCACATAAGTGAAGGAACACAGGATGGCGGCGAATACGCCAATGGCACGCGGAGTGCTGCCACCGTAGCGCGCCCCGAGGAAATCGGGGACAGTGAATTGTCCGAACTTGCGCAGGTAGGGAGCCAACAACAAAGCCACCAGCACGAAGCCGCCGGTCCAGCCCAGCACGAAGGCCATGCCGTCGTAACCGGAAAGATACAGGGTGCCGGCCATGCCGATGAAACTGGCTGCCGACATCCAGTCGGCACCGGTGGCCATGCCATTGAACAAGGCCGGCACGCGCCGCCCCGCCACATAGTACTCAGATACATCGGAGGTTCTGGAAATGATGCCGATTCCCGCGTACAGCAAGATCGTCGCACCAAGGAACATATAACCCAGCACTACGTTGGGCACCCCCAGTTGCTCGAAGATGGCCACGAAAATGACGAGTGCGATGAAGCCTGCGGCATAAAAGGAGTAATAGCGTTTGAGCTGCGAAAAGAATTGGGATTGGCCAGCCATCACTCATCGCCTTCGTGTACGTCATACTCGCGATCGAGCTTGTCCATCGCTCTGGCGTAGTACCAGGTGATGAGCACAAAGGTGAGCACGGAACCTTGCGCCGCCATATAGAACGAGAACGGGAAGCCGAGGAAGGTGATGGATTGCAGCTCGCGCGCATACCAGCCGATGACAAAGGTGCAGACGAACCAGATCGCCAGCAATATCCCGGTCAAGCGCAGATTCTTTTTCCAGTACTCTCGGTGCTTCTGTGTAAGCCGCATGTTATTCCCTGTTTATGGAGCAGATGCCCCCTCCCGACATGCAACTCTACTCGAGATGGGCCTAGGCTCAATATCAATCGCCATTTTGACATTTCCCCCACGCCAATTAGAATCAGTCACCCACAAGCGGGCTTGCTCCTGACCCGCCACACTGGAAGCCTACCGCCACAAACTTACGCGGAACTTACAAACAGCATGCGCATACTGATTGCGGAAGATGACGAGGTACTGGCCGACGGCCTGTCGCACTCCATGAGCCAATCCGGTTATGCGGTGGATCGCGTCAAGACCGGGCTGGAAGCGGATTCGATACTCCGGGGCGAGCAGCCTTACGATCTGATCATTCTCGATCTGGGACTGCCCCAGATGGACGGCTTTACCGTGTTACGCAACTTGCGTGAACGCAACCAGCACGTCCCCGTCATCATACTCACCGCACGCGACAGTGTGGGTGACCGGGTCAAAGGCCTTGACCTCGGTGCCGACGATTACATGGTCAAGCCGTTCAACCTGCAAGAACTGGAAGCCCGTGTACGCGCCTTGCTCAGGCGCGGCCAATGCGGCACCAACCCGATGCTCACCTGTGGCGCGCTGACCTTCGACAGCGTCGGGCGGCGCGCCTCCATCAACGGGCAACCACTGGACCTGACCACGCGAGAATTGGCATTGCTGGAAGCGCTGATGCTGCGCTCCGGCTGGGTGGTCAGCAAGGAACAACTGCTGGAGCGGCTTTACAGTTACTCGGAAGAGGCCAGCAGCAACGCCATCGAAGTCTATATCCATCGCCTCAGAAAAAAGACCGCCCCCGCCGGAGTAACGATCCGCACCATTCGCGGCTTGGGTTACGTCATCGACAACCTGCCCTCCTGAAAAACCCATGGCGAACCGCCGCTTGCAACGCAAGATCCTCTGCCACAGACCAGATTCGAGATGAACGCCATGGAAAACAAGATCCTTTCCCTGCGCAGCTATCTCATGCAGAGGTTGCTGGTCTCTCTCTATCTGCTGTGGCTGGTCAGCACCGTCGTCGGCTATTTCGCCACCATCAACTACGCCAACCAGCCCTATGACCAGGTGTTGCTGCAGCGTGCCCATGCGGTCGGCGGAGCAGCTCAAGCTGGGCAGCGGCCATGAACAATTGCACGTGATACCGTCGCTCCCCGATGGCACGGATCCCGGCATGCCGGACCGCGTGGTCTATACCGTCACCGACAGCGAGGGCAGGAAGCTCGCCGGCAATGGTAACACCCTGCGCCCGCTCTCCTACCGGCGCGGCAGGGCAGGCCCCTTGTTCAGCAACGGCGAACGCGAGGGGCAGAAGACGCGCATGGTCAGCCTGATCTACACCTCCAACGGCAAGTTGTTGCAGCTGACATGTCTCCGAGACCACACAACAGCGGCAGGCGCTGATACGCGGCATCCTGGCCAACATCGTCATCCCGCAACTCCTGCTGACGCTGATCGCGTTGGCCGTGGTCTGGTACGGTTTGAAACAGGGCCTGCGCCCGCTGGAGCGCCTGCGTCGTGAAGTATTGAACAGAAAACGCGACGACCTGAGCCTGATCGACGGCAGCAAGGCCCCCGCCGAAGTGCGCCCGCTGATCGATGCCGTGAACGACCTGCTGCTGCGGCTGAAGCAGATGATGGCGGCGCAGCAGCGCTTCGTCGCCGATGCCGCGCACCAGCTGCGTACCCCGTTCGCGGGGTTGAAGACCCAATCCGAACTGGCCTTGCGCACCAACGACCCGCAGCAGAAACAGCACGCGCTGCAGCATATCCACACCAGCACCGAGCACGGTATCCGCCTGGTCAATCAGCTACTGGCGCTGGCGCGCAACGAGCCGGGCGGCCAGAGGCCAACGAGAACTTCACCCCTCTCAATCTCAACCAGTTGGCGCAGGAATGCACCATCAACTGGGTACAGATGGCACTGGAAAAGAATATCGATATCGGATTTGACGATTCGCCGGTGGTGGCGGAGATACTGGGCGATGCGAACAGCCTGATGGAGATGCTCAACAACCTGATCGACAACGCCATACGCTACACCCCAGCCGGGCGGGCACATCACCGTGAGCGTCAGCACATCGCCGCAGGACGCGGAATTAAGCGTGGAAGACAACGGCCCCGGCATCGAGCCGCAACACCGCGAGCGCGTGTTCGAGCGTTTCTACCGCATCCTCGGCAGCGGCCAGAGCGGCAGCGGACTGGGGCTGTCCATCGTCGCCGAGATCGCCAAGCGCCATAACGCCGAACTCAAGCTGGATGCAGGGAGCGGCGGCAAAGGAACATTGATCAGCGTGCGTTTTCCGCGCCGGCCGCCCTCCGCCAAAGCGCTAACCGAAGAAGATCCAAGGAAAAGCCCCGCCTATTACGGCGGGGCGTGAGCGGTCCCGCATTTCTCCTGCACGAACACTGCGTACTTTTGCCCATTGTGCGGCATGGCGGCCCGACAAATAATGTTCTTAGACATCCCACATCACGTATGGAGGCACACATGGACGAGTTCTCTCGCCTGCTGGTGGAACAGCGTATCAAGGAATATGACATGCGCTTGCGGCACGTCGATGAAGTGTTGAGCTATGCGAACAGGGAATTGGCCCAAGGCAGCAAGGACGCTGAAACCCGAGAATTGCTGGTAAGGCTGGGGGATGAGCGCGACAAGCTTGCTGCCTGGCTTGCTGAAACCAAACGCAGGCCACTCGATACCTGGAAGAAAGGCGAGATCATGCGGGCCGGACCTATGGGGATATGGGATGCCATTGCTCTGCAGGTGGAAAAGCTAGTGGAGCGCTTCGAACGCTGAAGCGCTGTTGGTATTTCAACCCAAGCAGGCTACCGCACCCTATGTTCGCCGAGAGAGCCGCGCTTCTTCCTTCAAGGACCGGGAATAATCGCTCAGCGGTTCCATGCCATCCCGCGGCAGTTTGGCAGCGATCTCGCCTATGCGCCGTCCGGCCAGCACGAGATCGGGCGCCAGTTCACACAAAGGTGTGGCGAGAAAAGGACGCACCAGCACATCGGGGTCGGGCAACTTGATGCCCTCCGCATCCATCGCCCAATCGCCATACACGATCAAGTCGAGATCGATCGTGCGCGGCGCATATTTGTCCGAAGTCCGCCGGCGTCCCAGACTGTGCTCGATGGGGCGCAATAAGCCGTGCTTCACTTCCGCGGGAAGCGCTTCCGTTTCGATCTCCACCACGCAGTTGAAATAAGGTGGCTGTTCCGGGCGATCGAGCGCATCGGTACGATAGACCGTGGAGATGCCGAGCAGCCGCGTCTGTTGTGCCAGACTGAGGACCGCTGCCCTGACATTCTTTGCCGGTTCGATGTTCGAGCCGATGCCGATGAAGGCGCGCGCCATGACTCTCAGCGCTTGCGGGTGATTTCCACCGCCACGCTGGTGGCAAAGCGCAACGCATGCGGCTTCTCCACGCACACGTCGACCTGCTGCACTCCTTGCTGCGCCAGGCACAGTTCCGCAATGGCATCCGCCAGCGCTTCCACCAGAAAGTATTGGGAGCTTTCCACCATGGCGAGCACGCGTTTCTTGAGCGCGCGGTAATCGACGGTATCCTCGATGCGGTCGTTTTTGCCAGCCTTGCGCAGATCGGTATAGAGGGTCAGGTTGATCAGCACGTCCTGCTTTTCCTGGCGCTCCCGCTCGTTGATACCCAGGATGCAGCGGACAAGAAGATCACAGATACGGATGCGGTCCATAACGTCCTTTCTCGATTTCTCCGAATTACCTGCTCACGCCGGCACACACAAGGGATTAAGCCGCACGCGCATCACCCTAACCAATCCCCTCCCTCCCCGTCAATACGGCCAACGCCCCAGACTGCTTTGGGAAAAGGATCAATAAAAAGCCCCGCGTTTTACGGCGGGGCTTGAGCGAGGACTCTGCGTCTTCTCAGAATTTCAATATCAGGCTGGCAAGGGCGGAGGTCGTCTTAAATTTGTAGGTATTCCCCAACTTGTTGTAGCGGTTGACTTCAAAGCGCAATCCGACGTCGCGGTTGAAATCGAACTGAATCCCACCACCGACCGTGACGTTATTTCCGGACTCACGATATTTTATATGCTCTACTTTGTTGGCCGTCGTAAGCACTTCGATATCATCTTCAAGATTGGCACGCAAGACACCTCCCCTGGCATTCAGCGACAAATGATCGCCCAGATGAAGGGTGGCCGTGGTGGCAAGCTCCCAGCCTATCACCGACCAGTTCCGGATATAAGGAACGGGCCCCCCTCCTGTAATGCCCGCAGGCGGGACAGCATAGGTTCCGGTCTCACGGGTGCGCGCAAAATCGCCGTAGCTGAGTTCCATACCCCAGAACGAAGTGATGTTGTAGCCATAACCTATCCGGTAGATCGTACCCCGGCTGTTACAGAATCCATCCGGCTGCACAGTCGTATAACACATGTTGGGGGAACTGGCTCGCCCGCCACTGAACGCTATATACGATTTGGTTGACTTGATGTTGTAGCCATTTTCGTCAGCCAAGGCTGACATCGAAACCACGCAGCCTAACAACGCCCATATCCATGACCTGCTGTTCATCGTACTTCCTTTCGCCCTGGTTAAATGCACAATGCAGCATTCTTGCATTACCCTTAATGGCAGGTCAACTTCGGAAAGCCTGCATGTACAACAATTCATACAAGAACAATCTCGCCGCCTGATCTTTCATCGATCTTCTCGATGCGCCTCGTGTGATGAATATAAAAAGCCCCGCGTTTTACGGCGGGGCTTGAGTGACATCTGACTGCTTGCTGTTTAGTGCACGGAGGCAGCCTCTGCGTTGATGCCGGTGTTCTGGCGCACGTAGAGTTCGTCCCACATTTCTTCCGCACGCTTGTCGCGTGTGAACAGGGAGCCCAGGATCACCATCAGGAAGCCCAGCGGGATGGAGATCAGGCCGGGGTTCTTCAACAGGAAGAATGGCTTCTCCAGGCCCATGATGCTGGTGGTCTGGCCTTCGAACTTCTTCAGGTCGGCTTCTGCCTTGGCTTTGGCCTTCTCGGTTGCGGCGATGTCCTTCTTCACCTTGGCGATGTCGGCCTCAGCCGTTGCCTTGGCTGCCGGATCGGCGATCGTCGCCAGTGCGGCTTCCATCGGCTGCAGCTTCGCGTTCAGGCCAGCCAGTTTCTCGGCAGCGCCCGGTTTGGCGGGTTTCTCCGCAGACGCAGCTTGTGCCGGCTTGGCCAGTACGCAGCCGTCCATGGCGAACAGTTCGCACATGAAGCTCGAACGCTCGACGGCGGGCTGCGCTTCCTTGGCAGGCACTGCAGGCTCACCGTTCAGCACCTTGTTGGCGTGGCGATCACTGCCTTCGGATAGGTCATGTTGGGGGAGACCATCACCAGACCGATGGCGGTCACGGTGCCGACCACCATGCCGGCGATGATGCCGGTGGTGTTGCACTTCTTCCAGTACAGCGTGAGGAACACGGCCGGCAGGTTGCTGGATGCGGCAACCGCGAAGGCCAGCGCCACCAGGTGCGCAACGTTCTGGCCCTTGGCCAGGATGCCCACGGTGATCGCGATCACGCCGACGATGCCGGAGGCAACACGTGCTGCAACCACTTGCTCTTTCGGAGTGGCATGGTCGCCACGGATCACGCCGACGTAGATGTCGTGCGCCATCGCGGAAGCGGCAGCCAGCACCAGACCGGCCACCACCGCCACGATGGTGGCGAAGGCGACCGCTGCCACGAAGGCCAGCATGAAGTTACCCAGACAGGGAGTTCTCGCCGCCGCCCAGGAACTGCGCCAGCAACGGACCGGCCATGTTGCCGCCGGCATCGACTGCAGCGATCTTGTCCGGACCGACCAGCATCGCAGCACCGGTGCCCAGGAACAGGGTCAGCACGTAGAAGCCGCCGATGATGCCCATCGCCCAGATCACCGAAGTGCGGGCAGCTTGTGCGGTCGGCACGGTGAAGAAGCGCATCAGGATGTGCGGCATGCCGGCGGTACCCAGCACCAGCGCCAGGCCCAGCGAGATCTGGTCGATCGGGTTCTTCAGGAACAGGCCCGGCTCGAGGAAGCGCTGACCCAGTTCTTCCGGAGTCATGGTGGCGGCCTTGTCGCCCAGCAGCTTGGCGACCTGCTTCTGCACATCCGCGATCGCCCACCACGGCTTGCAGATAGCCCGGCAGGCTGAAGCCGTAAGGCGCCCACACCAGCATCACGAGGATGATGGAAGCGATCACCAGCAGCACGGCCTTGGTGATCTGCACCCAGGTGGTCGCCTTCATGCCGCCGAACACCACGTAAGCCAGCATCAGGATACCCACGCCGATCACGGAGATTTCGTAGTCGATGCCGATCAGCGTCTTGATCAGCACGCCGCCGCCGACCATCTGCGCGGTCAGGTAGAAGGTGGACACGGTGATGGTGGACAGCGCCGCCACGACCTTGGTCTTCTTCGGGTCGTTACGGAAGGCCAGGATGTCGCCCATGGTGTACTTGCCGATGTTGCGGCAAGGCTCGGCGATCACCAGCAGCACGGTGATGTAAGCCACCAGCCAGCCCACGGAATACATGAAGCCGTCGTAGCCGTACAGCGAGATCAGGCCGGCGATACCGAGGAAAGACGCAGCGGACAGGTAGTCACCCGCGATCGCCCAGCCGTTCTGGATGCCGCTGACCGAACGGCCGGCCGCATAGAACTCGGAGGTCGTGTGCGTGGTGCGCGCCGCCCAGTATGTGATGGCCATGGTGACCGCGATGATCGCGCCGAACACGGCGAAGGTCATCCACTTGAACTCGTCGGCGACCGCGCCGCCGGCAGCGAAAGCTGCACCGCTGGCTGCACATGGCAACAACGGACAGCAACAGTTTATTCAGCATTCCACTCATCATATTCTCCCGCTGTTCACGTCGTTGATGATCTCTTGCGCCATCGCGTCGAACTGGGCATTGGCCTTCTTCGAATAGACGAAGGCGATGACCCATGCCACCACGAACTCGGACAAGGCGAACAGCAGGCCGACATTGACCACGCCCCACACCTTGGTGTTGAACAGCTCCTTGTAATACGCGGCGCCGATAGGCAACAGGAAATAATAGACGATGGAGAAGACCATCAGCCCCCACAGGAAAAAGGTCTTCTTGCGATGCAGGGCCTGGAACTTGGGGTTGGCATCGATAGCCGCCCAATTGACATTCGGATTTGACATATTCCCTCCTCAAGACAATCGATCAGGCCGGAGCAAGCATCCCGACCCACTCATACAACGAGGACAAGATTACGTTAACAAGCTTACAACCAACTTACAGTCAACTTACGCGACTTACCCAGCGTTGCGCCTTTTCCAGATCACGCAGTCCGGCCATATCGGAGATGTTCTTTTTACCCGCCTGCGCCAGAGCGACCTGGAACAGTTGCGCGGTGGCCAGCGCATCCGCCAGCGCATTGTGGCGCGCATCGATACGAACGCCAAAATGTCCGATCCAGTCATCCAGCGCGCGATATTTGCGCGCCAGCGGCGGGTTCAGGCCGGGCATCACATAGGCCATATCCAGCCAGGGGTGTTTGAAGGAAAACCCCAGATACTCGCGCAAGGCGCGCCGTATCATGGTCTCGTCAAAGGTCACATGAAAAGCGATGAGCGGATCTTTGCCGAGGTAATCGAGAAAAGACAGCAAGGCATCCACCGGCGGGTCGCCTTCGAGTTGCGCCGTGGTACTGATGCCGTGCAGCAGGATGTTCCTCTTGCCGCTGGCTGCCAACTGTTGCAGGACCACATAGAAACTATCTCCCAGGGCGACCTTGCCGTTCACTACCGCGACCGCACCGATAGAGATAAGACGGTCCTCCAGCAGATTGAGACCGCTGGTTTCCACGTCCACCACCACGTAGCGCGCCTTGCTGACTGGCACATCCAACTCGACAGTTGGCAATTCTTGCCAGGAGGCCAGGCGTTGCTGCTGGGACAGGCTCAGCAGCGGCCCGCCGCCGAACCACTGCTTCAGCCTAGCGAGCATGGAAAATCTCCATGCTCGCCTCCCCCACCCTAACCCTCCCCCGTTGGGAGAGGGGACAAACGCGAAGGATGATTTCCAATTCCGGCATCACAGGTGATACTCCAGGGACAATCGCGCCTGCAGCTTGCGTGCTTGGCGAAAGGCTTCTTTCAAGATGCGCCGATCCAATTCGTTCAGACGTTCTGGGTCGATCTTGTTGTCCAACACCTCGTCGCTCGCTCCCTGCGCGCTCGCTTCGTCATGATGGCGCAAGCGCAGCACCTGGATGAACAGCAGCGCGTCGATCCACGCATCGATCTCGGACGGATGCAGGTTCATCCTGGCCGCACTCAGGCGCAGACGCTGGATGGTGCTGGTCTGCGTCACCCCTGCCGCCAGACTGAAGATGCGCGCCGCGTCCACGAACGGCGTGATACCGTTCACTTTCAGGTCCAGCGTGTTTTCCTTGCCCACCACGAAGTCGCGCACCACGCCCAGCGGCGGACGGTTGTGCAGCGCGTTCTCCGCCATCAGGTGCAGGAAGCGGCTGTTGTCGCTGGCGACCCGCGCCAGCCAGTTGACGCAGATCCTCGGCCAGATGCTGCGCGCCATATAGTGCGCGGAAATCGAAGAAGATGGTCGCATGCAGCAAGGCTTCCGGCGAGCCGCCGCCGATCCAGCCGGAGAAGGCGCTTTTCCACTCTTCCAGCGACAGGCACCATTTCGGGTTGCCCGCCATGATCTCGCCTTTGCACAACGGGAACCCGCACAGCGCCAAAGTCTCGTTGATGCGTTTCGCCACCGGCAGCAGTTTTTCGCGCACCTGATCCGCGGTCATCCCCTGCGGCACCTCGAAGATGATCGCATTGTCCTGGTCGGTGTTCAGCGTCTGCTCGAAACGTCCTTCCGACCCAAGCGCCATCCAGCACAGTCCGTCATGCAGGGCTGTGCCAAGCAGGCCGCTGGCCTTGCATTCCAGCTCCACCACGCGCGCGGTTAGCAGGTCGTTGAAGGTGGAGATGAACTGGGTCAGCTGTTCCGGGGCCACGCCCTGCGCCATCATGTTGTGCGCCATACGGCGGATGTCGGCGGCACCCTGTTGCAACACAGCGACCGTCTCGGCATGGCGTATGCTCGAACCGATCTGGCGCAGCCCGACCCGCTGCAGGGCAAACAAGTCCTTTTCCGTCACCAGCCCGACCAAGCGCCCATCCTCGACCACCAGCACGTGGCGGAAACCATGCCTGGCCATCGTCAACGCCGCCTCATGCGCCAAAGCCTGCGGCGGCAGCGTCTCCAGCTGCGTGGTCATCAGGCCGATCACCGGCTGCCCGAGGTCGATCTGCGGCAACACGATACGCTCCAGCACATCGGGCAAAGTCAGGATGCCGCAAGGCCGTCCGCTTGCATCCACGGCCACCATCGACCCCACATGCTGCTCGTGCATGAGTTGCAGCACGTGCCGCACCGGCGTATCCGGCGCACAGGTGATCGGCGCGCGCCGGATGATGGCCGACAGCGGACTGGCCAGCGATTGTTGTTCGATGCTGGAATGGCTGTATTGCGCCTGGATGACCTGCTTGGAATGCTCCAGCAGGTTGGCGATGCGACGCGTGCAGAAATCGCGGAACGCGGCGCTCACGCCGATCAGTTCCCGAAAATCGTCCGCCGACAATTCATAGCAGAAGGCGTCACTACCCGCCCGATACACACTCGCTACCGGACGATTGGCCAGCAGGGCGCCCAGCGGAAAACACTCCCCTTCCGCCAGTTCCAGCCAGGTGTCCGCTTCGGAAACATGGGCGACATTCTGTTCGCCGTGCACCATGCCCTGCTTGATGACCAGAAAGCGGTCCACCGCCCCCTGCTCCGGCGACACGATCACTTCGCCAGCGGCGTAGTAACCCAGATGCATGCGCTCCAGCATCCACAGCACATGCGCCAGCTCCATGCGGTCGAACGGCGCATGCCGGGTGATGAACGAAAGCTCTGAAGGATGGATCGCGCTCAAGATGTCGCCTCTCGATAGAAGGTCCTGATGGCGATTATAGTTACATGCCGCCGAAGACCTTTGCCAATTCGGTGCCCGGATCGCCGGCGCGCATGAACGCTTCGCCGACGAGGAAAGTATTCACCTGGTGGTCGCGCATCATCTTCACATCCTGTGCCGTGAAGATGCCGCTCTCGGTGACCACGATGCGGTCCTGCGGAATGCGCGACAGCAGGTCGAGCGTGGTTTGCAGGCTGACCTCGAAGGTGCGCAGGTTGCGGTTGTTGATCCCGATCAGCGGGGTCTTGAGTTGCAGCGCGATCTCCAGTTCGTCGCCGTCGTGCACTTCCACCAGCACCGCCATGCCCAGCTTGTGCGCCAGCTTTTCCAGCGCCGTCATCTGCCCCAGCGTCAGTGCCGACGCGATCAGCAGGATGGCATCCGCCCCCATCGCCCGTGCCTGATAGACCTGATGCTCGTGCACCATGAAATCCTTGCGCAGCACCGGCAAGCTGCAAGCGCCTCGTGCCTGCTTCAAATACTCCGCACTGCCCTGGAAGAATTGCTCGTCGGTCAACACCGACAGACAAGCTGCACCGTGTTGCGCATAGCTGGCGGCAATCTCCGCCGGGTGGAAGTCGGCGCGAATCACCCCTTTGCTCGGGCTGGCTTTCTTGATCTCGGCGATCACGGCCGGTTGTCCGGCGGCGATCTTGCCGCGGATGGCGCCGACGAAATCGCGCGCCGGCGCGGCCTGCTCCGCTTCGGCACGGATAACCGGCAACGGCTTGGCTGACAATGCGGCCGCGACTTCTTGGTTCTTGACTGCAAGAATCTTGTTTAGGATGTCGGACATGCTGGGTTCCCCTGAAGAAGGGATGCATTCTAGCGCAAGCGGAATGCTAAAATGCGCGCCACTCGCAACATTGGGAACAGCATGGAAGACATCAAGCAATACATGAAATCCGTCGGGCAACAGGCCCGTGTCGCGTCGCGCCTGATGGCGCAGGCCGACACCAATGCCAAGAACCGTGCGCTGGCGGCCATAGCGGATGCCATCCTGCACGACAGCGCCAAGCTCATCGCCGAGAACGCAAAAGATGTCGCCGCAGCCAAAGCCAACGGCCTGGACGCCGCGTCGGTGGACAGGCTCACGCTCACCGAAAAAACGGTGCAGGGCATGGCGGAAGGCCTGCGCCAGATCGCTGCCTTGCCCGACCCCATCGGCGAGATCAGCGACATGAAGTACCGCCCTTCCGGCATCCAGGTCGGCAAGATGCGCGTGCCGCTTGGTGTCATCGGCATCATCTACGAATCGCGCCCCAATGTGACGGCGGATGCGGCCGGCCTGTGCCTGAAATCCGGCAACGCCGCCATCCTGCGCGGCGGCTCGGAAGCCATCCATTCCAACCAGGCCATCGCGGCCTGCGTACACGCCGGATTGGAAGCTGCCGGATTGCCGGAGACTGCCGTGCAGGTGGTGAACACCACCGACCGCGCCGCCGTGGGCGAACTCATCACCATGAAAGAGTATGTGGACGTGATCGTGCCGCGCGGCGGCAAGAGCCTGATCGAACGCGTCTCGAACGAAGCCAAGGTGCCCGTGATCAAGCATCTGGACGGCATCTGCCACGTATATATCGACGACGAAGCCGATCTGCAAAAAGCCATCCGCATCGCCGTCAACGCCAAGACGCACCGCTACGGCGTGTGCAACGCGATGGAGACATTGCTCGTGCATGCGAACGTCGCGGCGCAGGTGCTGCCTGAGCTGTGCAAGATCTATCTCGACAAGGGGGTGGAACTGCGCGGCGATGATGCTTCGCGCAAGTTGGTCGCGCAGATGAAGGCCGCCACCGAGGAAGACTGGCGCACCGAATATCTCGCACCTATCCTGAGCGTACGCATCGTGGCTAACCTGGATGAAGCCATCGACCATATCAACACCTACAGCTCACAGCACACCGACAGCATCGTCACCGAGAACTACAGCAAGGCGATGCGCTTCCTGCGCGAGGTGGATTCCGCCAGCGTGATGGTCAATGCCTCCACCCGCTTCGCCGACGGTTTCGAGTTCGGGCTGGGTGCGGAGATCGGCATCTCCACCGACAAGATCCACGCGCGCGGTCCGGTCGGGCTGGAAGGACTGACCTCGCAGAAATATATCGTGCTCGGCAACGGGCAAATCCGCATTTAACAAGAAAGAGAAAACATGAGCCAAACCATCGAAATCAAAGTGCCGGACATCGGCGGCTTCAAAGGCGTTGCGGTCATCGAGATCGCCGTCAAAGCGGGTGACACCGTCGAAAAAGAACAGACACTGATCACGCTGGAGACCGACAAGGCGACCATGGATGTCCCCTCTCCTGCCGCCGGCGTGGTGAAAGAAATGAAAGTGAAGCTTGGCGACAAGGTGAGCGAAGGCTCGGTGATCCTGCTGCTGGAAAGCAGTGCAGCCGCAGCACCCGCGCCAGCCAAGGCCGCTCCCGCCCCGCAAGCGACCGCTCCAGTTGCGGCGGCAGCGCAAGTCGCGCCGACACCGGCTGCCAAAGTCGCCAAGGGCGACATCCATGCCGAAGTGGTGGTACTCGGCGCCGGTCCTGGCGGATACACTGCCGCATTCCGCGCAGCCGACCTCGGCAAGCAGGTGGTGCTGATCGAGAAGCATGCCACACTCGGCGGCGTGTGCCTCAACGTCGGCTGCATCCCGTCCAAAGCGCTGCTGCACGTGGCCAAGGTCATCAATGAAGCGGAAGAAGTCAGCCACCACGGTGTGACCTTCGGCAAGCCGAAGATCGACATCGACGCCATTCGCAGCTGGAAGGAAAGCGTGATCGGCAAGCTCACCGGCGGCCTCGCCGGACTGGCGAAGCAGCGCAAAGTGCAAGTGGTGCGCGGCACCGCCAAGTTCACTTCGCCCAACAGCCTCGAAGTGGAAACGGCGGAAGGCAAGAAGATCGTCACCTTCGACAACGCCATCGTCGCCGCAGGCAGCAGCGTGGCGCGCATTCCGGGCTTCCCTTACGACGATCCGCGCATCATCGACTCCACCGGCGCACTGGCGCTGAAGGACGTGCCGAAACGCATGCTGGTGATCGGCGGCGGCATCATCGGCCTGGAAATGGCCACGGTGTATGAGGCGCTCGGCGCGAAGATCAGCGTGGTCGAGTTGATGGACCAGATCATGCCAGGCGCAGACAAGGATATGGTCAAACCGCTGCACACGCGCATCGCCAAGCGTTATGAAGCCATCATGCTGAAGACCAAGGTCACCAAGATCGAGGCGGCCAAGAGCGGCCTGAAGGTCACCTTCGAAGGCGAACAGGCTCCCGCCGAAGCGCAGGTGTACGACAAGGTGCTGATGGCCGTGGGTCGCCGCCCGAACGGGCGCGAGATCAACGCCGAGGCGGCAGGACTCATCGTCAACGAGCGCGGCTTCATCCCGGTGGACAAACAGATGCGCACCAACGTGCCGCACATCTTCGCCATCGGCGACATCGTGGGCGACCCGATGCTGGCACACAAGGCGGTGCACGAAGGCAAGGTGGCCGCGGAGAACATCGCCGGACACAAAGCCTTCTTCGAACCGCTGACCATTCCGTCCGTTGCCTACACCGATCCCGAGATCGCATGGATGGGCCTGACCGAGACACAAGCCAAGGCGCAGGGCATTACTTACGAGAAAGCCTCCTTCCCGTGGGCCGCTTCCGGCCGCGCACTGTCCATCGCACGCGAGGAAGGTTCAACCAAAGTGCTGCTCGACCCGCAATCGCGCCGCATCCTCGGCATGGGCATCGTCGGCGTGAATGCAGGCGAGCTGATCGCCGAAGGCGTGCTGGCGCTGGAAATGGGAGCGGACATGGAAGACATCGGCCTCACCATCCACCCGCACCCGACGCTGTCGGAGACGTTGTGCTTCGCGGCGGAGATGGCGGAAGGCACCATCACCGACCTGCTGGCACCACGCAAGAAGTAATGCTGCGCCTTCTGCTCCTTGGTCTGTTCGCGTTAAGCGCACCTGCATTTGCGCTTGATCTGAACGGGCTCAGGGACAAGCTCAACGACCTGGCTAAACCGGCCGCGCCCAGCACTGGCGCGCCTGGTGCAGCAGGACTCGCGCAATTCACTGTGCAGGATCAGGTCGAGAGCCTCAGGCAGGCGCTCACACAGGGCGCACAGACCGCAGTAACGAGTCTCGCCAAGGAGAACGGTTATCTGGGCAACGCGAAGGTGCGCATTCCCCTGCCCGAGAATCTGCAAAAAACGGAACAAACCATGCGCCGTTTCGGCTTGGGCAAATATGCCGATGAACTCGTTACCTCGATGAACCGTGCAGCCGAAGCGGCCGTGCCGGAAGCCAAAATGCTGTTGATTAATGCCGTAAAGAGCATGACCGTAAACGATGCCAAGAACATCCTGCTCGGCAACGACGATGCGGCCACGCTATATTTCCGCAAAAACACCGAGGCCGCACTGGGCGAGAGATTCAAGCCCATCGTCGCACAGTCCATGCAAAAGGTCCGCCTCGCCCAAGCTTATGATCGCTTCGCGGGCAAGGGCACGAAGCTGGGGCTGATGGACGAGCGCGATGCGCATCTCGAAAATTACATCACGCGCAAAGCACTGGATGGCCTGTTCCTGATGATGGCCGAACAGGAAAAGGAGATACGCGCACACCCATTGCAGGCAACTGGCGACCTGGCGAAAAAGGTCTTTGCTGCCCTACGCGGACAATGACATCGCATCGTGACTGAAACCACCAGTCTCGTTTCACTTTTCATCAGCAGTTTCCTCGCTGCCACCTTGCTACCCGGCGGCTCTGAAGTGGTGCTGGTTGGCGTGCTGAAATTCCATCCCGAATTGTTCTGGCCCGCGCTGCTGCTGGGCACGCTCGGCAACACGCTGGGCGGCATGGTCTCGTTCGGCATGGGCTGGCTGCTGCCGCAAACACAGCAGCTCAAGCATGTGGAGAAAGTGCGGCACTATGGCACACCCGCATTGTTGTTCGCCTGGCTACCGCTCGTCGGCGATGCGCTGTGTATCGCAGCGGGTTGGCTGCGCCTGAATCCGCTCTATGCAGCGCTGTTCATGCTGGCCGGCAAATTCGCGCGTTACGCGCTGGTCGCCTTCTCGGTTTAATTCGGAATAGATTCATCCACATAATGGTTTGCATGAAGCGCCCGCAATGGCATCATAGACCCCCATGAGCACTTTCAAAGTCATGCAGTTCAATATGCAGTTCGGCCAGGTATGGAATGAGGCCGATCCTGATCGTGCGCCTATCGATCTTGACCTGACCATCGCGGAGATCCTCAGCCATGAGGCCGATATCGTCATGCTGCAGGAGGTTGAACGTGCGCAGCCCAAAGGCATGCAGATCGATCCGCCGCCCAACTACACAAGACTGCGAGCGGCACTCAAGGGCTATCACGGCTATTTCTCGTACCCAAAAGCCGATCCGCGCGAGCTTCCTTTCGGCATCGGGCTGGCCATCTTCTCGAAGACCCCTTTGCGCGACACCTTCCGCTATGACCTGCCCTCGCCGCCCATCGAGTTCGAATTCGCAGGCGAGAAGAAAACACCCACCGACCGCCTGCTCATCGGCGCCAGAACCACACTGGGCGGACATGAACTACAACTCTTCAACACACACTTGCTGGCGTATTTCATGCTCAACTCATCGAGCGAGCGCTATCTCGAACAACGCCAACTCGTCCTTGAGCAATTGCGCCGCGCTAACGGGCCGGCGCTGATCGCCGGCGACTTCAACGTCAGCAACCGCGAATCGCTGGTGCGCCAGTTCGCCGAAGCCGGTTACCGGACTGTGCAGACGGAAAAGGTCACGTGGCGCCACCGCCCCTACGTGCTCGACCATATCTTCTACAGCCAACATCTGCGTCCGGTAAGCCATACCGTAAAGCCCACCAAGGCCTCGGATCACCACATCCTGGTGGCACAGTTCGAGTTCGCCAAATAAACCGGGGCGAATCCGCCACTTTCATTCCGGCTGCATCCAAAACCACCTCGACAACATGCAGGCCAGCTTCAACAGCCCCATCAATACTCCCAACTCATGCCGGCCATGATTTGCGAGCGGGTATAGTCGTAGCGCAGGTCCGTCGTATTCTGGGCGGTGTAAACCAGTTCGCCCCAGAACGAACTGTTCCTGGATCGTTCCCACTCAGTTTTGAATTTTGCATTATTCCCGCTATAGGCTTTCGCACCGCCGATGGGGTTGTCGAAAGCAAAGGCGTTCGGGTAATTTCGCGTCCAGTGATGCAACGCCAGCCGCGTCTTGAAACGTCCCTGTTCGTATAGCACGCGCACGCCGTATCTGTTCTCTTTGTAATCGTTGTAATTCACAAAACCGTCGGCACGCCGGGTGTGGTTGTAGTCCAGATACAAGCGCCAGTCAGCCGATAGCCGATTGTGCAACGTGAGATCGAGGTTGTTATACGTGTACACCAGCAGCGGGTTGGTTGCACTCAACACTCCGCCACTATCGCGCGCATGGCGCTTGGAGTAGTCCTCCACCCAATGGGCAATTGCCACGTTCAACCTGCTTTTGGCGACCACGGGGAAGTCGACATCCGCTCCCACTTCGGCATACGTGTGGCTCCATTCCGATCCGACCACAGGTGTCTCGAAATTGTTATACACATATTTACCGTTCACTCCGTAATCCACGTCGCCCGTTTTATGCCTGTATTTCGCCTCAGCACCGGCACTCGTATAGTTGTAACGATTCGATGCAGTTCTTGCCGTCCCGTTTGCGCGATCAAAGTACACCTGATGGTGCTTTTCGATGATTGCACCGGCATAGAGAGAATTTTTTGATTTTTCATTGCGCCCCAAAATGAATTCGGGGCCGCCATCCATTTTTATATTGTATTCATCGGCATTGCTGAGGCCGGAAGTCACATAGTGGCGCCCGTTTACTGATGCTTCGCCGAGTAGCATGGCATCTCTACTCAAGCTCTTCCCGGCTTCCGCTTTCGCCGCATAGGGCACAAAGAATCCGGATTTCTTTTGCGGCGTGACCTGCGGTTGCGCGATAAGCGCGTAATTCGTATAGGGCGATCTGGGCGCGCGAAATGCATTGTCGTCATAACCCAGGCCTGTCCTTGCCGACAACTTGATGCCCTCGAAATCGATCATCGTGGCATCTGCGGCCCAAGCCATGGCCGAAGCACTCATCGCAGTAACAAAAACTACCGTATGAAACAGCGTCTTCTTGCACATGATAAACCTGCCTTTCTTAGTTGATCACAGTGTTGCGTTCATGCTCCTTCAAAACTTCTGCATCTCGGTATCGACTCCATGCAATTTCGGATCCAGTTGCCGCGCCTTTGCCAGCTCGGCACGCGCATCGCTCTCGCGCCCCGTTTGACGCAATGCCCTTGCAAATTCAAGACGCAAAGCCGCATCGGCAGGATCGGTTGCTACTGCCTTTTCCAGTACTTGCACGGCCTCACTGTTCTTTTTATCCAGCAATAGCGCCCGCCCCAACAGCAGGATCGTCTTGCTGTTGCTCGGATCAAGCGAGCTTGCCTGACGCAACGCCGCGACGGCCGCGGCAGGCTGGTTTTTTTCGATGTAGGCATTGCCCAGATTGGACCAGGCCAGTGCATACGTATCGTCACGCGCCAGCAGATCCCGATACAGCCGGATCGCCTCGTCGTACTTCTTGATTTTTGCGTAACGCACTGCCAGGTTGAGCTGAGCCTGGTGGTAATCCGGGCGGATACTCAACGCCTTGCGGTAGGCATCGATCGCCTTCTCGTCGAGGTCTGTGTTGCCATAGATGACGCCAAGGTTGAACCAAGCCTGTTCGTAATCCGGCCGCTGGCGCAGGGCTTCCTTAAAGGCATGCTCGGCGCGCTCGTTCTCTTTCTGGCGCAGAAAGGTCATGCCCATGTTGTACCAGGCTTCCGGATACTGCCGCCGTGCTTTCAATGCTGCCTCATAGGAAGCAAGCGCCGCCCTGTAATCGTTCTTGGCCACATAGACCAGGCCGAGGTTGACCTGTGCTTCGGGGAAATCGCCGGAAGCTGTTTTCAGCGCCGTCTGATATTCGCCGATCGCTTTGTCGTAGTCCTTCTCGCCGTAGGCGATGCGCCCCAGATTGAAATAGGCATCTTCACGCGTCGGGTCGTGTTGCAGCACCCACTCGAATTCGGTACGCGCATCCTGCCAGCGCTTGTCCGCCAACAACGTCTGGCCGAGGACGAAATGCGCACGGACATATTCCGGATCGAACTGGATCGCCTGACGCAACGCGCGTTCCGCCTCGCGCCGCTTGTGCTGTTCGTTCAATATCGCCGCCATATTCACCAGCGCCGGCGCATAGCCGGGAGTGAGTTCCAGTATCTTGCCGTACTGTGCCAGTGCCCGCGCCTGCCCCTCCGGGCTGTCCGGCTCGAGCGTCACCAGCGCCACGCGCAATTCCGGAGAGCCCGGTTGCAGGTGCAGCGCTGCCTCGAAGGTCCTTGCCGCAGTAGTGCGTTGCCCCATGTCGCGCTGCGCCAAGCCGAGGCTATACAGCGCCTGCGCCTTGTGTTTTCCGCTCGCCATCTGCGCGGCCTTTTCCATCGCTTGCGCACCGGCCGCTTTGTCGCCCTGCTTGAGCAGGATGACCCCCAGGTTGTATTGGCCTTCGAAGTGGCCCGGTTGCCGCCCCAGCAGCGCACGATAACCCTCGATCGCCTCGCTGCTGCGCCCGCTGCGTGAAAGCGCCAGCGCACGGTTGAACAAGGCGCTGGTGTCGGCCGGATCGTTCCCGATCGCCTGATTGAAGTAGTCGAGCGCGCGCGGCACATCGCCCTTCTTCAGGTACAGCACCCCGAGGTCATTGAGCGCAATCGAACTTGGCTGGCGCCTCAGAATGCCCAGGTATATCTGCTCTGCATCCTTCCATTTTCCCCGGCTCAGCAACATGCCGGCGCGCTGACGCTCCGCATCGCCCCCGCCGGAAACGATGGGTTTCGCATCCGCCTGCGCGGAGGCCGTTTCGTTGTCCGGGACAAAAGGCGCGGTCGCTTGTATGTTGATGACGGTGATCGCCTCGGCGTCATACTCGGCGCGGAATTGCACATACAACAGCAGCAGAAAGATGCTCAGGATCACGATGAGCACGGGCACAAAACTTTCCCGGAACAGCCGCAGCCATTGCATGCCGTCATTCGCCATGTCGCGGCTCCTTCGCGGTCATCGCCTGGAGTACCGACAGCATGCCGCTCCCATTCACGTTCTGGATCTCCAGTCCCGGACGCACATTGATCTCGAGCAGCTGCGGCCCGTCCGGCGAAATGGAAATATCCACGCCCAAGTACTTGAGCGGCACTGCCCGTGCCGCACGCTGCGCCAACTCGAGGACTTCCGGCCAAAACGGCAAGGTGCGGCCGATCAACTGAATACCGCTGTCCGGATGCCGCTCGACAGATTGCCCCAGGAAGCGGGCGTGCGTCGTGACGCCGGTTGCGATGTCGATGGCGACCCCAAGTGCCCCCTGGTGCAGATTCGCTTTACCTTCCGACTGGCGGGTCGGCACCCGTGTCATCGACATGACCGGCAAGTCGTCGCACATGATGACGCGCACGTCGGCCAACCCCAGCGGGCTCAACTCCTGCATCCTTGCATGCTGCGTGATGCGGCTTTCGATGATGGCCTGATCGCCCAGATCGAAGGAGTAGATACCGAAGATGATGTCCGAGATATGTTTTTGCAGATCGTACAGGGTATATATCTTTCCGCTGATCCCCTGCCAGTCGCGCCCGCTGCGCCCGACGATGACGATGATGCCGTTACCGCCGCTGCCTCGCGCCGGCTTGATAACGAAGTCATGGTACGCAGCGAGATCGCGCTCCAGATTGCGCACCTCATAGTAGTAACTATAAGTGCGGTAAGTCGCAGGCATGCGCACCCCCGCCGCAACGAGCACTTCCTTGGCGAGCAGCTTGTTGTCCGCCAGAGGGAAATGTTTCCGTTCATTGCGCGTGTAGATGTAATGCAGGTTGCGCCGGTTCATGGACAGCACTGTCGCAGCCCGCTCTTGCGCCCCTTGCAGGCGCGACAGAAATGCACGCAGGGATCTCATGCCGGCGCACCCAGTATCAGTCGGCGGAAGCGCAGGAACTCCATCAAGCGGATACCGATCCATTTCCCCAGCCACAGGTTCAGCGCGACCACGACTAGCAGCAATTCCGGAAAGGCCAGTATCAGACTCTGCATGAACAGCGAGTCCATCACTGCATAGCAGGCCGAGATCACTACAAGAGTCATCAGCGTTATTTTCGCGACCTTGAAGCTGCCTTGTTCGACTTCCATCAGCGCAACGCGTTCTGCCGTGATGGCGAGAATGGCGATCGGGAACAGGGTCATATGCGCGAGCTCGACCAGGCCCAGCTGCAAGCCTCCCACCGTGGTCACCATCATCGCAATCACCACCGTGGTCAGCATGATCGCCATCTTGGGCGAGTGCAGCAGTTGCAGCCAGTCCAGCCCCCTGCGCACTATCGCCGATATCAGTACGATGCCAAGGAAACCCACCAGCCCCCACAGCAACCCCGTCTCCCGTGCCGCTGCCGCGATCAGCGCCGGCAGAAAAGTACCGAAGGTCTCCAGACCGACCACATTCCGGAACACCACGGTCACCAGCGCACCGAGCGGCAGCATGAGCAGAATCTTCAGCAGGTTCTGCGAAATGCCGACGCGCTCGAAGTGTGCATACAGGTTGGTGATATTCAATGCCGATTGGCTCAGCGCAGTTTGCGCATCATGCTGCGGCACCAGTTGTTTGATGATCTTGTAGAAGTACTGGAAATTCACATTGGCGGTGTGCTTGAACATCACCAGATCGCCATAGTAGAGCGTGAGGAAATTCGCTGGGATCTCGGCGAAGTGGTCGTTGATGGTGTCGAACGGAACCCAGTGCCCGCCGACATAAACCTCCACCCATTGGTGGGTGGTACGTTTGCTGCCCTGCTGCAGGATCAGGCCGCCCACCAGGCGCGCCGGGATGTTCAGCTTGCGCGCCATCGCCACGAACAGACGACTCTTGCCGTTACAGCTGGCTTCCCCAAGCTTTAGTGCCGTCAAGGCATCGGTGTAACCGGAGAAGTCCCGGTTGGCCAGCTTGTCCTGCAAGTAGCGGTGTATGCGGGTCAATGCTTCCAGCATGGTCGGTTTCTCGGAGGGGATGATGCTGCGCAATGCCGCCTCGATCTGCGGATCGTCTTTTTGGATGCCCGGCTCGGCCACCAGGTATGAGGCAAGCGCGGCAGGATAAGAATCCGGGATTGGCAAATCTGCCGGGATATTGAAGCGCACATGACGCGCCCGCACTGCATAAACGTAATGGATGTTTTGCTGGCCCCGCACGCTCTCCGCCTTCCACGATACTTCCCGGTTCAGCGGATCCGCCTTGATCTCCGAGGTGAATACTCCGGAAGAATTCTGCTCGTTATCGACCGCTTGGCGCGAGTCGGTTTTTGGCAGATAAGTGTGAATGAAGATATCTTCGCCATGACCATCGACTTGCATGCTGACATCGACAGCATAACTCGGCGCCGGGATCAGCCCGGCCAGCGGATAATCCAGGACATAGAGTTTGTAGGACGTCACGCAGATCGGCAGCAATACCATGATGGCCAGCACAGCCAGATACACGCCATTGCGGGCGCCTACTGGGCTTTTCCCGGTCATTTTGAAAGTACCGCAGGGGAGACACACCTGAACCATCCTGGGCAGATGGCGCGCATTCGCGCACTGGATTCGTTCATAGATCAAACGCCTCCTACATAGTTAAGACGGCTCTCTAAAACTTGCCCGTTTCACTATACAGACCCCGGCATTTAGCTCTATACGCAGAACCACTACCTATCGATACCTGAAACTACCCATATTCACTGCGGACAAACCACTACAACTGCGGACGCATTGAGTTATCCCGCGTTAAAAAGATTGGGGGCTTTCGCAAGCCCCCAATCTCGACTTCATCAGCAGATGACATACACCAGCATGGCCAAGCCCCAAGCGACGCCGAACCCGGTGACCTCGGTAGCGACGCTGCCCAGCCCGCCTTCGCAGCGGCTGGCGGACAGATCGACGTGCAACCACGGCGTGTCATGTTCGACGAAACGCTTGAGGAAACGCGTCGCGAGAATGTGATCGGCTTCGCCGTCCAGCGTGCATTGCTTGATGTCGGCCACTTTGGAATCCAGCGCCGGTTCGTAATCTTCATCCTGCGGGAAAGCGCACAGGCGTTCGCCGGTCTGCTTGCCCACGCTCACCGCACGCTGCGCCAAATCATCCGTCGTGCCGAACACGCCGCTGTACCTTGCACCGAGCGCCATCGCCATGCTGCCGGTGAGTGTGGCGAAGTCGATCATCAAGTCCGGTTTGGCGCGCGAAGCAAGGGTCAGCGTATCGGCCAGCACCATGCGGCCCTCGGCGTCGGTGTGCATCACTTCGATATGGGTACCGTTGAGCGCTTTCACGATATCGTTTTGCTTGTAAGCTTTCGGACTGATATGGTTCTGCGCCAACGCCAGCCAGCAGTCAATGTTCACGGGCAACTTCTGCTGCGTCGCCGCGAGCAGGATGCCGAGCGTCACGGCGGAGCCGTTCATATCCTCGTGCATGTTGTGCATGTAGCGCGAAGGCTTGAGGTTGTGGCCGCCGGTGTCGAAACAGATGCCCTTGCCGACCAAAGCCACGGTCTGTTTCGCTTTCGGATGTTTATAGGTGAGATGCACGATGGCCGCATCTTCCGGGTCGCTGCCCTGTGCCACGGCGACGAACGCCCCCGCGCCCATCTTGCGCAACGCTTTCATGTCGAACTCTTGATGCTTCCAGCCGTTCTCCTGCGCCAGTTTCTTCACGCGCTGGCGGTATGCGCCCGGAGTGAGTTCGTTCGGCGGCAGCACGGTGAGTTCGCGGCACAGCAGGTTGCCGGCGGCCTGCGCCTTGAGCGCGTCGAACGGTTTCTTGTCGTTGCAGCCATGCAGCTCGATCTTCTGCAGCGGTTTGCGTTCGTCCTTCTTCTTATGCACCGGCAGCAGCGCGCCGTTCACCCACGCGCCGTACACCGCCAGTTCGGCCATGCGCTGGCGCTGTGCAGCGTCGCCGGTCACCGCGATGCCGAGCGTCTTGGGTTGCTCTTCCAGCAGCAATTGCATCCCCTTGCGCACCTGCACCTGTTGCGCGAAGGTGTCCTTGTCGAAGTCCAGCATCGCCCACACTACCAGCGTGCCGTTGGCCGCATTGGCGGCGACCGGAGACTTCGCCAGCTCATCCGCCTTCATGTCGCGGCGCTTGAGTACGGCGGCGAGCAAATCGCCATGCGCGATGTCCTTGGGTAAGGTCTTGGCCTTGGGAAAGAGGATCATCTGGTGGGATGCGGAAAGGGTAGCGGAACAAGTAAGTTGGGCGAGGGACATAATGTTCTCCGAAAGTCAGGGGGCGGATTATACGGACAATTTTTTGCAGCACGCCGACTACACCGAGGACAAGACGCTTCGCCAACCCATCAGTTGTTCATACTTGCTGGGATAAAACCCTCGCCGGCCAGCGCACGTATGATGCCGCGCATCAGGTAGCTGTTGCTGAAACCGATGGTGTATTGGCGCGCACCTTCTTTCACCGGCTCCAACATCTTGCGCTCCACCAGTTTCCTAATCTGATAGGTGCGCTGTGCGGTCGTCATCCCGGGCATCGCAGCCGCCAAATCGGCGGCCTTGGCGATGCCGCTCTTCGCGGCAATCTGCAACACCCCCGCCTCCTGCGCCGTGATGAGCTGACGCTCTTTGGCATAGGCCAACGCAGGCATGAGGATCCGCTCGTTCAGATAACCAAAGTCGGTCAGCCTATCCACCTTGCGCAACTCTTCCAGAATTCCTTCCAGCACGTAGATGCACCATGCTTCCAGTCCCTCCTGCATGCCGGTATCTGCCTGTGCCAGCATGGCGTAATAGCGGTCGCGGTCGTTGCAAAACACCGCCGTCGGATTCAGCACCCGGCCTCCGGTTTTCACGTTGAAGCCGTATTTGATCATCAGGGCATACGTCAGCAGTCGCACCACACGCCCATTGCCATTGCCGAACGGATGTATCCAACCGAAGCGATGATGCGCCAGCGCCACCTTGATGAGATCGTATTTATGCGGATGCGCCTCGTTGATGAAGGCCACCAGCTCCTGCGTATATTGCGGCACCAGAATCGCCTCCGGCGGCAGGTGTTCGGACTGCGCGATCTGCACCTGCGCTTGCCGGTAAGCACCCGGTGTCGCATCGCCTTCGCGTTCAAGCCCCTTTACCGCGATGGCATGCAGCTCGCGAATAAAATGCTCGGTCAATCCATCGTCTGGTCGGATGCTCTCCTCCACATAGGCCATCGCAGCCTCGATGTTTTCCATTTCGCGAAGCTGATCGGAAGGTGCCTGCTGCCCGCCCTCCAACTTGCTCTCCACATAATCCGCCAGCGTCGTGTGATTCCCCTCGATGCGCGCCGACCCCAAGCTCTCCAGCATGTGAAAAATATGCTTGAGCTGGAAGAATAGCTGTGGCGGCGTAGTACCCCCCAAGCGCAGGCGACGCAAATGCTCCAGTTCGGTCAACACATCCACAAGCGGCGAGTCGAACGAAGGATTAAGCAGCATCAGGTTGTGATGGATAAATGTAGGCATGGCCAGATCAATTTGCAAAATTGAAAATCATTATCTCCATTAATTTAATTTAATGCAAATGGAATCATCGCATTACAAATTGCAGGTTAAATAATTATTTGCAAACACAATAAGGACTATGTTGACAGCCCCGTCAACAAAACTCGATTGACTGGTTGCCCAGCGTCGAATAGCTCTGAGCCCCCTTGGCTATGTTGACTCCAGGCCAACACCCCACCCTGTGCTAGCATTACACCCCTGAAAGCGTCGCCCGACGCCGCAACACAACGAGTCATTCCATGCGCAATTACCTAGACCTGATGCAACACGTGCTGGACCACGGCACCCTGAAATCCGACCGCACCGGCACCGGCACCACCAGCGTGTTCGGCTACCAGATGCGTTTCGATCTTTCCAATGGTTTCCCGCTGGTCACCACCAAGAAGTGCCACCTGAAATCCATCATCCATGAGCTGCTGTGGTTCCTGCAGGGCAGCACCAACACCAAATATCTCAAGGACCACGGCGTCAGCATCTGGGATGAATGGGCGGACGAGAATGGCGAGCTCGGCCCGGTGTACGGCAAACAATGGCGCTCGTGGGAAACGGTGGACGGTCGCGTGATCGACCAGATCAAGATCGCCGTCGATCAGATCAAGGGCAATCCCGATTCGCGCCGCATCATCGTATCGGCCTGGAACGTCGGCGAACTCGACCAGATGGCGCTGGCCCCCTGCCATGCCTTCTTCCAGTTCTACGTGGCGGACGGCAAGCTGTCCTGCCAGCTGTACCAGCGCAGTGCCGACATCTTCCTCGGCGTGCCGTTCAACATCGCCAGCTACGCGCTGCTGACCATGATGATGGCGCAGGTGTGCGGCCTCAAATACGGCGACTTCGTGCACACCTTCGGTGACGCGCATCTGTATTCGAACCACATGGAGCAGACGGCTTTGCAGCTGTCGCGAGAACCGCGTGCGCTGCCGACCATGAAGATCAACCCTGCAGTAAAAGACATCTTCGGCTTCAAATTCGAAGATTTCTCGCTGGAAGGCTACGATCCCCACCCAGCCATTAAAGCGCCAGTAGCAATCTGACCGCCAGCAACGTGACTGCCGCCAAGACGCCAAGCGACAACGTGGACGCGCAACAACTGGCAAAGCTGTTGCGCGATTTGCGCCACTTCCGCGCGGAATCGGAAAAGGTCCAGAAAAATCTGGTCAAGAGTTGGAAACCGCACATCCATAATCAGGATTTCCTGTCTTCTGCCAGCAATATGGCTGCCTACATCGGCCTGCGCCGCCATGACCTGCGCGAGATACAAGGCCTGCTCGCCGCCATCGGGCTGTCTTCGCTGGGACGCACCGAAGGGCATGTGCTCGCCAATCTCGATGCCGTCATCCATGCGCTGGAAGCCATGACCGGCTCACCGGCACAACTGGAAAAAATATTGGCAACCGCCCGGATCTTCAGCGAGAACGGCGACAACCTGAGCCATCGCACCCATCGCCTGTTCGGCGCCGCACCCAAACATCGCGCGGTGCGCATCATGGTGACTTTGCCCAGCGAGGCAGCGACGGATTATGGATTCGTGGCAGAGCTGGTGCAACGCGGCATGGACTGCGCACGCATCAACTGTGCGCACGATTCGCCCGCTGCCTGGCAAACGATGATCGAGTTCGTGCGCCGCGCAGAACAAGAGACCGGACGCAATTGCAAAGTGATGATGGATCTGGCGGGCCCCAAATTGCGCACAGGCGCGATCGCGCTCGACCAGAGCATCGTGCACCTCAAACCCGTGCGCAACAATCGCGGAACGGTTACCGCACCTGCCCGCGTGATCCTTGACGCCAGCGGCAAGCATGGCTGCAATGCAAGCAAGGACGGTCTGGGCCGCCGGCTTCCCGCGCGGCTCAGTGTGTCGGCGGATTGGCTGCAACGTCTGCTGAAGGACGACCACATCAAGTTCACCGACTTGCGCGGCAAGGAAGGAGTGCTGATCGTCGATGAGCGACTGTCGGAAAACGAGGTCCGCGCCACCTGCGAGACCAGCGCCTATCTGGAAGAAAACATCTCGCTCAGGCACATCGCGCACACCAAACATCATCCGGTATTCGAGACTTTCATCGATGCCATTGCGGCCTCGCCGCGAACCATCCTGCTGCACGAGGGTGACTTGCTGAAACTGACACGCGAACCCGTCCCCGGCGAACCCGCCGAGATCGACGAATCCGACAACAGCATCCTCCCCGCACATATCTCCTGCGCGCAACCTGCGGTACTGAGCCTTCTGCAGCCCGACCAGCGCGTACTGATCGACGACGGCCACATTGGCAGCGTGGTGGAATCGCTGGATAGCGAAGGTGCACTGTTGCGCATCACCCGCGCCAAGGCACGGGGTTCCAGACTGATGGCGGAGAAAGGATTGAACTTCCCGGACACTGCACTCGATCTGCCCGCGCTCACCGAGAAAGACCGGCGCGACCTCGATTTCGTCGCCGCGCATGCCGACATCGTCGGCTATTCTTTCGTGCAATCCGCCGCCGACATGGAGCTGCTGATCGAAGCGCTGGCCGAGCGCGACGCCAGCAAGCTGGGCATCGTGGCCAAGATCGAAACCAAGCAGGGATTGCACAACCTGCCGGAGATCATCGTGCGCGGTGCGGGCAAGCATCCTTTCGGGGTGATGATCGCTCGCGGAGATCTGGCTGTGGAGGTCGGCTATGAACGGCTCGCCGAAACGCAGGAAGAGATCATGTGGCTGTGCGAATCGGCGCATGTACCGGTCATCTGGGCCACGCAGGTACTGGAAGGCCTGGTCAAGGAGAACATGCTGTCGCGAGCCGAGGTCACCGATGCGGCGATGGCCGAACGCGCCGAGTGCATCATGCTTAACAAAGGGCCGTTCGTACTGGACGCCATCGACGTGCTCGACCACGTCGTGGCCCGCATGCAATCGCATCAGCAAAAGAAGAGTTCGCGCATGCGCACACTGCACTGGTAAATCAAATGAGCAAACTATCCATCATCGTCGCCATGGCGAAGAACCGCACCATCGGCGTCAACAACACCCTGCCCTGGCGCTGCCCGGAAGACCTCAAGCACTTCAAGACACTGACCATGGGCCACCACATGATCATGGGGCGCAAGACGTTCGACTCCATCGGCAAAGCATTGCCGGGGCGCATCACGGTGGTGGTCACGCGTGATCGCGCACTCAAGATAGAGGGCTGCATCGTCACCCACTCGTTGCAGGAAGCCATCGCCGCCTGCGCGGGTGATGAAGAGACCTTCATCGTCGGCGGCGCCGACATCTACTCCCAGTCACTGCAACTGGCGGACACGCTCTATATCACCGAGATCCAGCAGGACGTGGAAGGTGACGCGCACTTTCCCGCATTCGAACAGAATGCGTGGAAAGAGATCGCGCGCGAAGTGCGCTCACAAGAAATACCGCAGCCTTTGAATTATCATTTCGTCACGTATCAACGCAAGTAAGGAAAATTCATGAAATATTTGAAATCAGAATTCCCTATCGCCATCGCCCTCATTGTGCTCGGGCTTGGCTTCGCACTCGAACACGGTGCGGTCGAGCACGGCGGCGCCACGTTGTGGGGACTGTTGCTGGTGATACTGGCGGCCATCATCGGCGTCGCGTTCCGCATCGCCCACCACGCCGAAGTGCTGGCGATGCGCCTGGGCGAACCGTATGGCACGCTGATCCTGACGCTTGCCGCGGTATCGGTGGAAGTGGTGATCCTGATCGTGCTGCTGCAAGGCGCCCCTAACCCGACCTTGGCGCGCGACACCGTGTTCTCCGCCGTGATGTTCGACATCAACGGCATCCTCGGGCTTGCCGCCATCGTCGGCGGGCTCAAGCACGGCCAGACCAAATACAACATCTCCTCGGCCAACTCCTATGTCGCCATGCTGCTGGTCGCCATCGGCATCGGCATGTTCATCCCCGATTTCGTGCCGGATGCGCAGTGGCACTTCTATTCCATCTTCTCGGTATGCACGATGGTGCTGATGTATGTCGCCTTCCTGCGCTTGCAGACGGTGGAGCATCGCAAGTTCTTCGAGTATTCCGTCGAAACTGTGGAAGAAGCGCACGACGAAGCGAACAGCCCGAACGCACTGCATGTCGGGATGATGATCGGCGCTATCACGCTGGTTGGCCTGCTTTCCGAGATCCTGTCGGCACTGCTGGATGCCGGTCTCGCCGGCACCAGCCTGCCCAAGGCCATCCCCGCCGTGCTGGTCGCGCTGATCTCCGCCAGCCCGGAGATCCTCACCGCCCTCCGTGCGGCGCAAAACAACCGCATGCAGACCACCGTCAACATCGCGCTCGGCGCCTCGCTCGCCACCGTGCTGCTCACCCTGCCGGTGATCGAGGCGCTTGCCTTGTTCAACGGCGAACGCATCGTGATGGCGCTCACCCCGGTGCAGGCCGGCATGCTGCTGCTCACCTTCGTCACGGTGATGAACAATCTGCACGACGGCGAGACCAACGCCATCGAGGGCATCAGCCACTTCGCGCTGTTCGCCGCGTTCATCGCGCTGGTGATGATGGGATTGATCTAAATAGAAGGCCCTCATCGAGAGGGCGTTCTTGCTTCTAAAGCGCAGAGACAGAATTCCGCCCCGCGTAGCCGCGCAGGACTCAACTCCACGTTGGAGACAATCATGACCGTTACCAAAGAACAGGTTGCAGCCGGCCAGGCCGTATATACCAAGCGAACCCTGGCTATCTACGACTTCGTCGTGCTCGGCATCTCGAACCGCTTTCTGTGGAAGTGCCCTACTTCGCGACTCGAGGAACATTACAACAAGCATGTCACAGCAAATCATCTGGACGTCGGCGTGGGCACCGGTTACCTCCTCGACCGCTGCCGCTTCCCGTCGCAGAATCCGCGCATTGCGTTGATGGACCTCAACGCCTCCGCCCTGGATTTCGCCTCGCGCCGAATTGCGCGATACCAGCCGGAAACGCATTGCCGCAACGTGCTGGAGCCCATTTCGTTAGCCGGTGGGAAGTTCGACTCCATCGGCATCAACTATCTGCTGCATTGCATTCCGGGCACCATCGGCTCCAAGGCAGTTGCCTTCGATCACCTCAAAGCGCTGATGAAACCCGGCGCAGTGATCTTTGGTTCGACTCTGCTGCAGGGCGGTGTTCCAAGGAGCTGGCCGGCAAGGGGCCTGATGGACGTATACAACAGAAAAGGAATCTTCTCGAACCAGCATGACGATCTGGAAGGTCTGAAGCAGGCGCTTGAAATACGGTTTAGTGAAGTTTCAGTAGAGGTTTCCGGCTGCGCGGCGATATTCTCGGCACGCGTTTGAGACCCAAGGAACAAAAGGCACCGGAGTCGAATTGTTTACGCAGGCAGATGATGCGTGCACAAGAAATCGACCCCGGTGCCTTTATTCAAGTTTTACTTGTTGGACTTCTCGGCTTCAATGTTGCTTATTCTCGATGAGTGCTACAACTTCCCTGTATTGATACCGTCTGGCAAAGTCGATGGCCGTCATGCCTTTGTCGTCAGCGATGTTGGTCTTGGCGCCATGTTTGAGCAACAGTCCCGCGAAATCAGACAACCCGTAATAAGAAGCGATTATGAGGGGAGTGCACCCGCTCTGCATGGAACCATACGCATCGGTCGTCTGGATGTTCGGATTGGCACCATTTTCCAGCAGAAATCTGGCGATCGGCAAGGAGCGGTAGTAAACGGCCCAATGCAGCGGCGTCCAACCCCATTTATCGAACTCGTTGACATCTCCGCCCTCACTTACGCGCTTCTTGACGCTGCCATAATTCCCGTCAATGGCATCCCGTGACAGCTTTGTTGCTGAAGAGGTGCATGCCGCGAGGCCAGCCAGTAAGATTAAAAGCAGAACTACCTTTGTTGTTTTCATTGTTGACCCTTCGTGTTTAATGTAATTAGAACTGCATTTTTCTGATTAAAGGCGTCATCCTCTGTAACGCTGCCCCTCATAATAAACAATCATTAGAAGGGGTCAATGGGAATAGGTCTTGCGTTTTTCCCTGCACTGCAATAGCAGGTTAACCACCCCAAACACGAGCATTGCACTCCGGAACACTCGGCTAAAGGTGTTATGGCATACTTTCGTTTTGCAGACATTCCCGGACTAACGAAGCCATGCACACCGCCATGAGCACTACCGAAATCTTCCTGATCGCGATGACGATCATCTTCACCGTGCCCTACCTGATCTGGCGGGTGGGCAGGACGGACTACTACGCACCGCTGGTGGTGGTGCAGATCATCACCGGCATCCTGCTCGGCCCCGGCATCCTCGGTGCAGCCTATCCCGAGTACTACGCCTTCGTCTTCAACGCCGCCGGTGATCCAGTCGCTCAACGGCATCGCCTGGTGGGCGCGTGATGGTCTTCGTCTGCATCGCCGGTATCGAACTCGACCTGCGCAAGGCCTGGCAACACCGCAGCGAGAGCGTCATCACGGCGGCGCTCGCACTCGGCACGCCGCTGCTGTTCGGCTGCATCGCCGCAGCCGGCATGCTGATGTACAGCGGCTGGATCGGACCACAAGGCATGCACCTGGCAGTTCGTGGCGGGCGTCGGCATGGCCTGCGCCGTCACCGCGCTGCCCATCCTGATCCTGCTCATGGAGAAACTGGAGATCCTGCGCCAGCCCATCGGCCAGCGCATCCTGCGCTACGCCAGCCTGGACGACATCGCCATCTGGGGCGTGCTCGCGCTGATCCTGATGGACTGGGAACGCGTGGGCAAACAGGTCGGCTTCCTGCTCGCCTTCGCGTGTCGCCGCTTACCTGTTCCGCAAACTGATGCGCTGGCTGCCGGAGCGCGACCGCTGGTTCGCCGCGCTGATCTGGCTTGCCGTCTGCGCCTTCGGCGCCGACTGGTCCGGCCTGCACTTCATGGTCGGCGCCTTCCTCGCCGGCGCGGTGATGGACAGCGAATGGTTCGACCAGGAACAGATGGACCTGCTGCGCCACCATGTGCTTGCTGGTGCTCATGCCGGTGTTCTTCCTCAGCACCGGACTGCGCACCAACTGGGCGGTGGGCGGCGCAGCCGTATTCATCGTCGCGGCGATGCTGCTGTTCGCCTCGGTCGCGGGCAAACTGATCGGCATCCACGTCGCCGGCAAGATCCTCAAGTGGAAACCGGGCGAAGCCTCCATCATCGGCTGGCTGCTGCAGACCAAGGCGCTGATCATGATCATCTTTGCCAACGTGCTGCTGGACAAAGGCATCATCACCAGCGAGACCTTCACCGCCCTGCTGCTGATGGCCGTCGCCAGCACCATGCTGACTGTGCCGATGGTTTCGCCGAAACTGGAGCGCATGAAAGAGATCATCTTCCGCTCGAAGTGACGCAGATCGATCAGGTCAAATAAAAAGGCGGCGCAGTGCGCTGCCTTTTTATTTTCGTCATCGCACTAAACAGGGCATCCTCTCCCCTCCGGTATAATTCGCACCATGTCTGAACACTCCCAATTCCTGGAACTCCTCGCCCCCGCCAAGACCGCCGCCATCGGACGCGAAGCCGTGACGCACGGCGCCGATGCGGTGTATATCGGCGGGCCGTCTTTCGGCGCACGCGACAAGGCGGGCAACGCAATCGAAGACATCGCCGAACTGGTGAACTTCGCGCACCGTTTCCACGCAAAGATCTACGTCACCCTCAACACCATCCTGCACGATGCCGAGCTGGAAGCCGCGCGCAAGCTGGCCTGGGACTGCTACGACGCCGGCGTGGATGCGCTGATCGTGCAGGACATGGGGCTGCTGGAGCTCGACCTGCCGCCTATCGACCTGCACGCCTCCACCCAATGCGACATCCGCACGCCGGAGAAGGCACGCTTCCTGGCCGAGGTCGGTTTCTCGCAACTGGTGCTGGCGCGCGAACTCACCATCCCGGAGATCGCCAAGGTACGCGCTGCCGTGCCTGCCGACACCGTCATCGAGCACTTCATCCACGGCGCGCTGTGCGTGGCCTATTCCGGCCAGTGCAACATCAGCCACGCGCACACCGGACGCTCTGCTAACCGTGGCGATTGTTCGCAGGCCTGCCGCCTGCCCTACACGCTGACTGACGCAAAGGGACAAGTGGTCGCGTTCGAGAAACACCTGCTATCGGTGAAGGACAACAACCAGAGCGACAACCTGCACGCCTTGATCGACGCAGGAGTGCGCAGCTTCAAGATCGAGGGGCGTTACAAGGATGCGCCCTACGTGAAGAACATCACCGGGCATTACCGCCAGCTGCTCGACGCGATTCTGAACGAGCGCCCGGAATTGCATGCCGCCTCCAGCGGTAAAACGAAACTGCTGTTCACCCCCAACCCGGACAAGACCTTTCATCGCGGCGCAACGGATTATTTCTCGCAAGGCCGCAAGGCCGACATCGGCGCTTTCGATACACCCACCTTCGTCGGCCTGGAGTTGGGCTCAGTGACAAAGCTTGGCGACAAATGGTTCGAGATGGAAGCCAACGAAGAGCTGGCGAACAGCGACGGCCTGAATTACCTGCACAAGCGCGAGGTGATCGGCCTGCAGGCGAACGTGGTCGAACGCCGAGGCAAAGTGTGGCGCGTTTATCCGAACGAGCCGATGCACACCCTGGAAGGACTGCGCGTTGGCCTTTCCATCAGCCGCAACCGCGACCATGCCTGGGAACAAGCCCTCAGCAAAAAATCTGCCGAGCGCCGCATAAGCATCAACGCCACGTTCACCGAAACAGCAGAAGGGTTCTCGCTCACGCTGCAGGATGAAGAAGGCATCGCCGCCACTGCCAGCGCTGCATTTGAAAAACAGCCCGCGAAGAACCCGGCGGAAGCGGAAGGCAGCGTGCGCGAACAACTGGCGCGCTTCGGCAATACCGATTTCGAGTTGGACGCACTCACCATCGTCTGGACGCAGCCGTGGTTCGTGCCCAGTTCGCTGGCTAACAAATTGCGCCGCGATGCCGTAGAGCAGCTCGAAACTGCACGTCTGGCCGCCTACACCCGCCTGCCGCGCAAAGCCGCCGCAGAGCCACCCGCAAAATACCCGGAAGAATCTCTCTCCTTCCTCGCCAACGTGTACAACTCGGCAGCGCGCACCTTCTACGCCAAGCACGGCGTGAAGCTCATCGAAGCCGCCTACGAAGCGCACCAGGAAGCAGGCGAAGTCCCGCTGATGGTCACCCGCCACTGCATCCGCTACTCGCTGAGCCTGTGCCCGAAACAGGCCAAGGGCGTGATCGGCGTGCAAGGCCAGGTGCGCGCCGAACCGATGACGCTGGTCAACGGCAGCGAAAAGCTCAGACTGGAATTCGACTGCAAGAAATGCGAGATGCACGTGATGGGGAAGATGAAGAAACACATCCTGAAGACACCGCCGCCGACGGCAGTGCCAGTAACGTTTCATCAACGCCGATAGCTAAACAATCGGATTCGGATCAATTATTAGTCCATCATTTTTCTCGGTAATTTACATTAGCGGAGCACTATGACAAACACTTCAGGAATTGAAAAGCTCGCTGAACAACAAAGAGTTACCCACCAAGCATTACCCAAGGCGTCCTCATTCTGTTAAGAAATAGGCATTCTGTAGTCCCATTTAGACAAGGGTGCAAGCTGGTTACTTGCACCTTTTCAACTTGCAGCTGCACTTCAGGATCGTTTTGAGCGAACACTTGAGAAAATTCGCACGAAAGTACCTGAAGAAAGACAAAGAAACGCGCCCGCAGAGGTAGTTGGCCCGCACTTACAAATGCAGTACCTAGATGAGCTCAACCCTTTGTGGCGCATGTTCGAGGAGTTACTCACGCGCGCTATAGATTCCGAGGATAGTTCGCAAAGTACACCCCTCCTTCGCTCATTTAATATCTCAATTATCAAGCGATGAGGCACTCCTACTTTACCGGCTACGCCATAACGAATTTAAGTTCATAGACACACGTGATTACAACCGGAATCGACAGTAAATGGAGAACCGAAAGCCAGATACTTGGTAGCCTCCAGCAAACGGCCTGATCTTTGCCTCACAAATTAATTTGTATTATTCACATCTCGAATCATTAAGCCTCATCGAATGGCCAGTAGAAAAACAAGACCCCATCATGAGCGGAGGCATACAACTAGGAATTAGACGTTACAGCACAATGCGCCTCACCGAGTTCGGAAAGTACTATTTGTTTCAGTATGTGTACCTCAAGATGGATTTGGGGATATTTGAAGCAGTATTGCGAGAACATGGTTCTCGCCAGTTCGAACCAGCTAATGGCGATTAATGTCAATCAAGCCATGAAACTCCTTCTCGCCGTCATCCGCTTCTACCAACGCTTCATCTCCCCGCACAAAGGTTTCCGTTGCGCGTACCACGCTCATACCGGTCGTCAAAGCTGCTCGCATCTCGGCTTCCGCGCGGTGCGGATGTATGGCGCACTTGCGGGCCTCACTGTGTTGCGCCAGCGGCTCTATCTTTGCGGTATCGCGCACCGGCGCTATTCGCCCCAGCCCCAGCACCATCGCCCGCCGCTGAGCCAACGCGGCGATTGCGATATCGGCTGCGATCTTCCGTGCGATGGCGGTTGCGATCATCTGCCTAATTCAAGCTCTTGCAGGATGCTGGCGGATTGCGCGAGCAATCTCGGCTGCGATTGCGGAAGTTGCGACTGGAAAAACCGAAGGCGAAAAGATAAAAGCAGCGAGCAGGATGTCTACCTCCCACCCAAGGCCAACTAGCTAAGCCCATAACATTCCATCCGCACCGATAGTCAAAACCATTCAACTCCGGTACATTGGGACACCTGTCACTCAAGGAGCGATCATGAAAAACACAGTTGTGAATCTGATTGTTGTGGCGACAATGGCATGCAGTGGCGCGGCGCTTGCCGCCGGGGAAACGGAGAGCAAAGCACCACCTCCCGCAGCCAGCCCGGTGGCAGCAGCCTCTGCAGTGCAGCCAGCAACCACAGCTGAATCAACACCCCCTGCCCCGGTTCAAAAACCACAGCCTTCCCCAAAGGGTTCGACTTCCGGCAAACATGCCAAAGCAAAACCGATGCGCGCGAAAGATCTCGACCTGAGGCATTGCCTGGATTTGGAGAACAACGCCGCTATTGCCAAATGTGCGAATGAGTAGCACTGGGCGCCCGAACACCGACGCCATTTCTTTGCAGCATGACTTTTGCAGGAGGGTTCCATGAACAAATTGTTTTTGGCCGTACTCGCATCTCTCATCTGGACATCTGCCGACGCCGGGCAATACAACCCGAAAATGCTGGTGTGCCGCGAGGACTTTGACAAGCACTGTTTCAATGTTGAAGAAGGCGGCGGACGCCAGATGAAGTGTCTCTACGATATCCGCGATCAGATTTCTCCTGCCTGCGCTGCGCTCATCAAGAAGAAATACGAACGCTATGTGAAGCGGCACCAGAAGAAAGAAAGCAAATAGGCGGGGCATGCCAAAGCATTATGCAGGCCCGGATTCAACCCGGCCTGCAAACGCGTACATCTTGAACCTGATGGCTTGGCCTATTCGAAATATCTACTCAAACCTGCGCTCTTCAACTCCGGCAGAGCGCCACATCCAGACTAGTAGGGCATAGGCAAGGTGCTGGATTCAGGTGGGGTTGGCGGCGGGCAGTTCTTGACGCAATTATTGTAGCTTTCTCTACTCTGTTTCAGACACTGTTCCCGCGCCTGATTCTCGGGCGACGCATCATAAGGCGAAGGACAATCCGCGTCGCGCGTCGCCTTGTCCCCGGCACAACTTGCTTTGCAATCATCATAAGACTCGGTGTCGGCAAAGATGCTATTGATCAAAAGAAGCTGAGCCATGAGCATTGCAAAAATAAATATTGATCGCATGATTACCTCCCACTATGTTTCAGCACAAAAACAATCTTTCGACGGACGCTTTTGTTGTTCGTTTGCGCCTGATTGATCGCCATGCAGCTTCAACTCAGGCAGAACGGCCAGACAAGAAGGGCCGCATGCTGTCGCAACACATCCAATCAGTACGGATGTATTCTTGCCGCGGGGCTTCCTTGCTGCAATGGGTCAAACTATGTAGCAGGTAAAATGCGAACAGCGATGAAACTGGCGGGCAGGGCTTAGCAGCTTATTGTTTTGCACTTTCCACCCGGTTCCGCCCCCCCTCCTTGGCGCGATACAAGGCACGATCCGCACTTTCGGTCAGATCCTTGGATGAAGTCAGCGATTCGGATGATGTCGCCACACCGATACTGACGGTGATATGACCTTCCTTGCTGCCACCCATTTCGAAATGCCGAGTCTCGACTTCCTTGCGTAACCGCTCTGCGATCAGCATCGCTCCTTCCGCATCGGTTTCAGGAAGAATGACGGTGATCTCCTCGCCGCCGTAACGACAGGCGACATCCATTTGGCGACATGAATGCATCACCAGATCACCCAACGTTTTGAGAACCACATCCCCCGTCAGGTGCCCATATAAATCGTTGACCTGCTTGAAGCGATCGATATCCAGCAACAACACGGATATCGGCTGCCCGGTGCGATGCCTGCGGATGAACTCCTCATCCAGCCGGCGGTAATACATGCGATGGTTATACAGGCCGGTCAAGCCATCGCGTGAAGCAAGTTCGTTCAAACGCAACTTATCCTGATCCAGCCGCTGGCCCACCACCCCCAGCAACCAGTAGAAAAATCCCAGCAGGGTCACACCAGCCACGCCCCCCACCCACACACTTTCGTTGACCAGATGAGTGCGCTCTCTCACCTGCGCGGAAATATCCAACAGCATCACCGCCCTGCCCACGCTGCGGCCGGCGGCATCCTTGAGGGGCAGGAACACAGCACGGTAAACCGATGGGGTGCCGCCCCCCATCGACTTTATGATTTGCCGCTCGGACTGCAGACTTTCCTGCAGACCGTGCGCCAATTCTTTGGGCATGTCCTCGGTTGCCTGATTGTTCACCACCGCATCGGGGAACTGGTTCCAGTCCGGCAAACGTCCCATCAGGCGCATGCCCGTCTCCCATTCCTGGCGATCAAGGAATTGTTTGTTGATCAGGATGAAGGTTTTGACATAGCCGATATGCTGCACCGTACGCATCACATGGTCGATCTCCATGCCCAGCTCGACGAAACCAAGAACATGCCCGTCAGCGGCAAACCACGGCGCAACCAGGCGCAGGGTGAAGGTGCCCAACGGCCCCAATTCGACGCCATAGCTGACCTGGTGGTTGCGCTGCGCCTGCAGGGTGGTTTCGCGGTTGATGGTATCGCCGAAACGCGCCGGTTGATGAACGCGCAGAATGTTTACGCGATTGCTGTCGGAAAAATAGAAATGGGTGATGGCATATTTCTTTTTCAGCTCGGCGAACAGCGGTGCCGAGCGTTGCAGCAGGCGCTTGCGATCCCGGCGCACCATCGCTTGGCGTAACTCCTGGTCGGTGGCCAACACTTCCATGGCCGCTCCCAGCATGCTGGCCGAACTGTCGATCTCCTCCTGATACAAGTGCTCGGCCAGATTGACGGCATCAACGGCATTGCGGTTCATGTCCGCTGTCACATGGCGCTGGATCAGCAGCACGATGAGCGATACTGTGACCAGCATCACGCCCGCCAAGGGCAGCAGGAACCATAAGCGCAAACGCAAAGCCTCTTTGCCACTCGCGGTTAAAAATATCATTTCACGCTCCTATCTATTGCCGTCACGCCCGAACCAACATGATGCTCCCCTCGCTTTTTTCAAGCACCCTTCCCTTGTCACAACATACACGCACCCGATAACGTCGTGAAGCGCGTACCACCTTGCATCGGATCATACCGTTGCCAGCAGCATTGCCAGTCTGTTCCAGTTCTGTGCATTGGCTTTGCTGTTCGGCGCTTGCTCGGTGGTGAAGTGCACCGACCAGGCAAGCTCTTGCGCCGACAACTGTTGCTGCACTGCCTGCAACTTCTCCAGCACCGTCACGTCCGCCTCGGAAGCATCGTTGCGCCGCTGAAAGACACGCTCGCGTAGCGTGCCATCTCGCGCACTCAGCGACGCGATAACGAACGGCACCGCCATGCCTTGCGCGAGTGCGCGGAACTGTTCGCGCTCATCCCGTTTGAGGAAGGCGGCATCCACGATCACGGTGAACCCGGCCTGCAGCAATCCGCGCGCCAGTTCGTGCAGGCGCGCATAAGTGCGTTCCGTCGCTTGCGGGCCATAGATGTCGCCGCCGCGCACACGGCTGCTTTCCAGTGCGCCCAGCCCATGGAGGCGCTTGCGCTCGACGTCGGAGCGGATGCGGATGGCGCCCAGCTGCTGCAGCGCCAGCTGCGAGAACGTGGTTTTGCCGGAACCGGGCAGGCCGTGCGTGATGATCAATGCCGCCGTGCGCGGCGCCAGACACTGGCGTGCCAAGGCCAGGTAACTGCGACTCGCTGTCAGCTCATTTGCCCTGGCGCGTTTCGAGATAGCGGCCTGGCTGGCCCGGATAGCGCAGACCTTGGCGCGCACCGTGGCGCGGTAGGCCAGATAGAAACGCAGCACGGAAGCACCGCCGTAATCGCCGCTTGCTTCCAGATTGGCGTTCAGGAAACGCCACGCAAGATCCGGATGCTTGCGCTGCAGCATATCCATCATGGCAAAAGCGACTTCATCCATCACGTCTATCCAGCGCAGTGCGGGATCGAACTCGATGCAGTCGAAAGGAACAGGCTCGTCACCGATGAGCACGATGTTGCCGAGGTGCAGATCGCCGTGGCATTCGCGCACGAAGCCCTGCGCACGGCGCGCTTCGAAACGGCTGTGGCAGGAGGCGAACTCTTCTTCGCTGGCATGCAGCAAGGCCGCAATATCTTCCTTGTCTGTCTTATTCGTCAGCAACATGCGCAGCTGCTCGAAATTCTGCTGCACTGCTGCATGGATGGATGCGGCAGTGCCAAACGGCGAACTTGATTCGAGCGCAGGCAGGCTGGCGTGAAAGCGGGTGATGGCGGCAACCAGCGCATCGATGTGTTGCGCTGTGAGCTTGCCACGCAGCAGCAAGCGATCCAGCATGTGCGCGGATGCGAAACGCTGCATCCTGACTGCATATTCAAATGCCGGCTGCTCGCCGAACCTTGGGTCCTCCGGGCTACCACCGATGGCAACGACATCGAGATAAATATCGGGCGCGGTGCGCCGATTGAGCCTGATTTCTTCCTCGCAACCTGCGCGCCGCGCTGCCAGATCGACATAGTTCAGGAACCCGAGATCGAGCGCCTTCTTGATCTTGTAGGCATAAGGCCCCGCCAGCAGGATCCACGAGATATGGGTCTCGATCAGCTGCACGCTTTGCGCCGTTGCCGGATAACGATTGGGGTCACGCAGTGCTGCGATGAGCTGTTGCTGGATCGCAAGGGGACTTCGCATGTCACTCATGAGCTCTCCGTATGAACCAGAACACAACGATGCTTTCGCCAGAGTCACGCTGTGTGCGCAATCGAATGGGTTACCCGTTACGTCCTATTCGAAATCGCCCCACACGCCCTTGGACGAGTCCCTTGGTTTGGACTCGAAGCGCTCGATATCGCGCCTGTCGCGCTTGGTCGGCCTGCCTTTGAAAGTCGGTTGCAGCAACGCCTTGTTCTGCTCGGCGATCACGGCGCGACGCGCTTTGCTCTCATCCGTTTCTCGATACAGTTTTTGCGCTTCAGGCGCACCGCCACGTTTATTGGAAAGTCCCAACACCTCGACATCGAAGTGATACTGGCCGAGACGGATGACCAGGCGGTCTCCTACGCCGATAGCCTTGGCCGGCTTGATGCGCGCCTCGTTCATCGTCACCTTGCCGCTTTCCACGGCATCGGCAGACAGACTGCGCGTCTTGAAGAAGCGCGCCGCCCACAGCCACTTGTCGATGCGCAGCTTATCGTCGGCCGTTTGGTGCACCTGGGACATGGAACGTCAGATTACTTCACGCAGTCCACGTAGTACACACGCTCGCCGTTGCTCTTCTCCGAAACCAGACCGTGGATGTCGGTCTCGAAGCCGGGGAAACGCTTGTTGAAGTCGCGTGCGAACTTGAGGTAGTCGACGATGGTCTTGTTGAAGCGCTCGCCCGGGATCAGCAGCGGGATGCCCGGCGGATAGGGTGTGAGCAACACCGCGGTGACGCGGCCTTCCAGGTCGTCGATGGACACGCGCTCGATCTCGCCGTGCGCCATCTTGGCGAACGCATCGGACGGCTTCATCGCCGGCACCATGCTCGACAGGTACATCTCGGTGGTGAGACGCGCCACGTCGTTGGCCTTGTAGATGCCGTGGATCTCGTCGCACAGGTCGCGCAGGCCGATCTTCTCGTAGCGCGGATTCTTGGCGATGAACTCCGGCAGCACGCGCCACAGCGGCTGGTTCTTGTCGTAGTCGTCCTTGAACTGCTGCAGCTCGGTCACCATGGTGTTCCAGCGGCCTTTGGTGATGCCGATGGTGAACATGATGAAGAAGGAATACAGGCCGCACTTCTCCACCACCACGCCGTGCTCGGAAAGATATTTGGTGACGATGCTGGCCGGGATGCCGCTGTCGGCGAAATCGCCGTCCACGTCCAGCCCCGGCGTGATGACGGTGGCCTTGATCGGGTCGAGCATGTTGAAGCCTTCGGCCAGCTTGCCGAAGCCGTGCCAGCGGTCCTCGGTGCGCAGCACCCAGTCCTCGCGCTCGGCCATGCCTTCTTCCGAAAGATAATCCGGCCCCCACACCTTGAACCACCAGTCCGCGCCCCACTCCTCATCCACCTTGCGCATGGCGCGGCGGAAATCGAGCGCCTCGGCGATGGACTCTTCCACCAGCGCGGTGCCGCCGGGCGGTTCCATCATCGCGGCGGCCACGTCGCACGAGGCGATGATGGCGTATTGCGGCGAGGTCGAGGTGTGCATCAGATAGGCTTCGTTGAAACAGTCGCGGTCCAGCTTGCGCGTCTCGCTGTCGCGCACCAGGATCTGCGAGGCTTGCGACAGGCCGGCCAGCAGCTTGTGGGTGGACTGCGTGGAGAACACCATGGATTCCTTGGCGCGCGGGCGGTCCTTGCCGATGGCGTGCATGTCCTTGTAGAAATCATGGAACGCCGCGTGCGGCAGCCAGGCCTCGTCGAAGTGCAGTGCGTCGATCTTGCCGTCCAGCATCGCCTTCAGCATCTCGACGTTGTACAGCACGCCGTCGTAGGTGCTCTGCGTGATGGTGAGGATGCGCGGCTTGCGCTTCTTGTCCTTGATGAACGGGTTGGCGTCGATCTTCTTCTGGATGGTCTCCATCTCGAACTCGGATTTCGGGATGGGGCCGATGATGCCGAAGTTGTTGCGCGTCGGCGTCAGGAACACCGGCACCGCGCCGGTCATCATGATCGCGTGCAGGATGGACTTGTGGCAGTTGCGGTCCACCACCACGATGTCGTCCGGCGCCACCATCGAGTGCCACACGATCTTGTTGGAAGTCGAGGTGCCGTTGGTGACGAAGAACAAGTGATCGGCATTGAAGATGCGCGCCGCGTTGCGCTCGGAAGCGGCCACCGGGCCGGTGTGGTCGAGCAACTGACCCAGCTCGTCCACCGCGTTGCACACGTCGGCACGCAGCATGTTCTCGCCGAAGAACTGGTGGAACATGCGGCCCACCGGCGATTTCAGGAACGCCACGCCGCCGGAGTGTCCCGGGCAGTGCCAGGAATAGGAACCGTCCTGCGCATAGTCCACCAGCGCGCGGAAGAACGGCGGCGCCAGCGTGTCGAGGTAGCTCTTTGCCTCGCGGAGGATGTGGCGCGCCACGAATTCCGGCGTGTCCTCGTGCATGTGGATGAAGCCGTGCAGCTCGCGCAGAATATCGTTCGGGATGTGGCGCGATGTGCGCGTCTCGCCGTACAGATAGATCGGAATATCGGAGTTCTTGAAGCGGATCTCTTCGACGAACGCGCGCAAGGTGCGCAGCGCGACTTCCGTCTCTTCCTCGCTGCCGCCGCCGAACTCCTCGTCGTCGATGGACAGCACGAACGCCGATGCACGGCTTTGCTGCTGGGCAAACGAAGTCAGGTCGCCGTAGCTGGTCATGCCGACGACTTCGATGCCTTCTTTCTCTAGCGCATGGGCAAGCGCACGGATGCCGTGGCCGCTGGCGTTCTCCGAACGAAAGTCTTCGTCGATGATGATGATGGGAAAGTTGAATTTCATGTATAGACTCCCTACGGGGTATTGCTTAATAAAGTGGCACGGATTGTCGCAGGTTTATGCGGCGACAGGGAAAATACACAAGGCGCTATTCGCGCGGCGGGTAGGGGTTTTCGAGATTATTGATCAGCTCGATGAACACGGCGCGCACCTGCTGCTCGTCGCAGCCCATGAGCACGGCATCTTCGAGCGCATCCTGGCAGATCTGGCGGATCTCTACGAGATTCTCCTGCAGTACCTTGTTCTTCTCCACGCAGGCGATGACTTCGCCTTTGGGAGAACGCCAGACAATTTGCTTGCGGTGTGGCATCAGATCTTGGGCAGGGTCACGCCGACCTGGCCCTGGTACTTGCCGCCGCGATCCTTGTACGAGGTCTCGCACACTTCGTCGCTCTCGAAGAACAGCACCTGCGCCACGCCTTCGTTGGCGTAGATCTTCGCGGGCAGCGGCGTGGTGTTGGAGAACTCCAGCGTCACATAGCCTTCCCATTCCGGCTCGAACGGGGTGACGTTGACGATGATGCCGCAGCGGGCGTAGGTGGATTTGCCCAGGCAGACGGTCAGCACGTTGCGCGGGATGCGGAAATACTCGACGGTGCGCGCCAGCGCAAAGGAGTTGGGCGGGATGACGCAGTAGTCGGCTTCCACGTTCACGAACGAGTTCGGGTCGAAGTTCTTGGGATCGACGATGGTGCTGTTGATGTTGGTGAACAGCTTGAACTCGCGCGAGCAGCGGATATCGTAGCCGTAGCTGGAAGTGCCGTAGGACACGATCCTGTGGCCGTTCACTTCCTTCACCTGGTTAGGCTCGAACGGCTCGATCATGCCGTGCTGCTCCGCCATGCGGCGTATCCATTTGTCTGCCTTGATGCTCATCTAACTTCCTTGCTGGGTTTGTGCGGGCGCGATTTTACCCAATTCCGCGGCAAAGCGTGGGTTTTGCTACAATCGCGCCTCATCTTAGGAACCAAGCAATATGCCGCGTAAAATCCTCGTAACTTCCGCCCTGCCTTATGCCAACGGCAGCATCCACTTAGGCCACCTCGTCGAATACATCCAGACCGATATCTGGGTGCGTTTCCAGAAGATGAGCGGCAACACCTGCCATTACGTCTGTGCCGACGACACCCACGGCACGCCCATCATGCTGCGCGCCGAGAAGGAAAACCTCACGCCGGAACAGCTGATCGCCAAGGTATGGCTGGAGCATTACGACGATTTCCGCGCCTTCCATGTGGCGTTCGACAACTACGGTTCGACCAATTCGACCGAGACCAAGGAATTCGCCGAGGGCATCTACCGCACGCTCAAGGCCGAGAACCTGATCGAGACTCGCTCCATCGAGCAGTATTACGACCCGCTGAAGAAGATGTTCCTGCCGGACCGCTTCATCAAGGGCGAATGCCCGAAATGCGGCGCCAAGGACCAGTACGGCGACAACTGCGAAGCCTGCGGAGCGGCCTACGCCCCCACCGAGCTGAAGAACCCCTACTCCGCCGTGTCCGGCGCACCGCCCGAGCTGCGCCAGTCCAAGCACTATTTCTTCAAGCTCTCCGCGCCGACCTGCCAGCAGTTCCTGCGCGACTGGACGCGCAGCGGCACACTGCAGGCCGAAGCCTCCAACAAGATGCAGGAATGGCTGGGCGCGGAAGGCGAGAACAAGCTGACCGACTGGGACATCTCGCGCGACGCGCCGTATTTCGGCTTCGAGATCCCCGATGCGCCGGGCAAGTATTTCTATGTGTGGCTGGACGCACCGGTCGGCTACATGGGCAGCTTCAAGCAGCTGTGCAAGACCAAGGGCATCAGCTTCGACGACTACTGGCGTCAGGGTTCGGATGCCGAGCTGTACCACTTCATCGGCAAGGACATCCTGTATTTCCACGCGCTGTTCTGGCCGGCCATGCTGCAGCACTCGGGTTTCCGCACGCCGACCAAACTGTTCGCGCACGGCTTCCTCACCGTGAACGGCGAGAAGATGAGCAAGTCGCGCGGCACCTTCATCACCGCACGCAGCTATATCGACCATGTGAAGAACACCGAATACCTGCGCTACTACTACGCCGCGAAATTGAACGGCTCGATGGAAGACCTCGACCTCAACCTCGACGATTTCGTGGCGCGCGTGAACAGCGACCTGATCGGCAAGTACATCAATATCGCCAGCCGCAGCGCGGGTTTCATCAGCAAGCGCTTCGACGGCAAACTGGCGGGCCATGCGCTGCTGGCGCAATGCGCCGACACCAGCGGTCTCGTCGGCAAACTGGTCGAGGACAATCCGAAGCGGAATCTGCTGGAGCTGATACAAGACGCCTCCGGACAACTCGCCGAACTGTATGAAGCACGCGATTACTCCAGAGCGACGCGCAACATCGGCGCGCTGCTCGACCTGATCAACGCTTATGTCGATGCCACCAAACCGTGGGAGCTGGCCAAAGACCCGAGCAACGTGGAATGGCTGCAAGGCGTGTGCAGCGTGGCACTGCAAGCCTTCCGCATCATCACCATCTACCTCAAGCCGGTGCTGCCGCATCTGGCGCAGGATGTGGAGGGTTTCCTCAACGTCGGCGAACTGCAATGGCAGGATGCGCAGACGCTGCTGCCCGATGGGCATGGCATCAACGCCTATCAACATCTGATGACGCGCCTCGATCCCAAGAGCATCGAAGCGATGGTCGAGGCGAACAAGGAAAGCCTGCAACCGGCTCCCGCGGCGACATCCGATCAGCGCCATGCGGAACACCAGCAACACGTTGCCGCCGCCGCGGCAGCGCCAAGCGCGAAGATAGCCCCCATCGCTCCGATCATTTCCATCGACGACTTCGCCAAGGTCGACCTGCGCGTGGCGCGCATCGTCAATGCCGAGCATGTGGAAGGGGCGGAGAAATTGCTCAGGCTGACGCTGGATATCGGCGAAGCGCAACCGCGCAACGTATTCGCCGGCATCAAGTCGGCATACGATCCGGAGAAGTTGAAAGGCCGCCTGACGGTGATGGTGGCCAATCTGGCGCCGCGCCAGATGAAGTTCGGCCTATCGGAAGGCATGGTGCTGGCCGCTTCGGGCGAGACTCCGGGACTGTTCATCCTGTCGCCGGATGACGGTGCACAGCCCGGCATGCGCATCAAGTAACTCGGCAGTTTGGGAACAACCGGGAACCTGGCATCCCGGGTCGTTCCATGCGGATTATGAAACGTCGCCTGACTGTGGCTGACCGGCAAACACCCTCCATTGCCAGGGTTGTATCTGCCTCACTTCGGATTACACTGACTACATCGAGCATGGTGAGACGCATAGTCCACCATGGCAGGCGGACCAGCCGCTTTCAAACCGCAAGGTGATGCATGAGGCAATATCCACTCCCAGACGATCGCGCCGACGCGGTTCAGACTGATGCGCTGCAAGTCGAGAAGATCAAGCTGCTCTACGCCGGCTTGCCGAACGCGCTCATCATCAACGCGCTGCTGGCGCTGATACTCGCGGGCGTGCAAAGCGCAGTCATCTCCACGGACAAAATATTTGCCTGGCTCGCCATCTTCGGCAGCGTTCTGCTGGCCAGAGTGGTTCTGGCGACAGCCTGGCGCCGCCGGGGCGCCGATGTGGCCGCGCATGCCCCCTACTGGATGAACCGCTTTCGCATCAGCGTCATTGCGACCGGCATGGCGTGGGGCGCGGGCGCCGTGTTGCTGTTTCCCGACGGGAACGTGACCCATCAGGTATCCCTTTCCTTCGTGCTGGCGGGCATGAGCGCCGGGGCAATTACCCTATTGGCAGTCGACCGGATATCCATGCTCGGCTTTCTGGTGCCGGCGCTGGCACCGCTGATCGTCAGTTTCGGGCTGGAAGACACCACCGTGTCGCTCGCCATGGGCGCGATGGTTACGCTGTTCCTGTTTTTCATCGCAGCGAACGCGGCGCATGTCGGGCGCAGCCTTTACGAAAACTTCATGTTGCGTATCAGGGCTGAGGAACAGAAGCAGGTGTTGCGCCGCAGCGAGACACGGCTGAACCAGGCCCAGCGCACCGCCCACATCGGCAACTGGGAACTGGATCTGGTCGGCAACAGCCTGCACTGGTCGGACGAGATCTTCCGCATCTTCGAGATCGATCCGGCCAAATTCGGGGCGTCCTATGAGGCCTTCCTCAACACCATTCACCCGGATGACCGCGACCGGGTGAACCAGGCCTACACCGATTCGCTGGTCAGCCGCAAACCCTACGATATCGTCCATCGCCTGCGCTTTGCGGACGGGCGCATCAAGTTCGTCCACGAGCGTTGCGAGTCGCAGTTCGACGCCGACGGCAAAGCGCTCCGCTCGCTGGGCACAGTACAAGACATCACCGAGCGCAAAAAAGACGAGATAGCGTTACAGGAAAGCGAGGCACGCTTCCGCTTCATGCTGGAGAACAGCCCGATCGCGGCACGCATCACAAACATTGCAACCGGCCAGGTGGTGTTCGCCAACCAGCGTTATGCCGCCTTGATGGAGTCCGAGCCGAACAAGGTGATCGGCACCAACCCGAACCAATACTATGCAAACCCGCAGGAGTACGCGGAAGTGCAGGAACAACTCGGACGGGGAGTACAAGTCACCAATAGGCTGGTCGAGATGCTGATCCCCAATGAGCATGAAAGAACAAAATGGGTGCTGGCATCCTATCTGCAGCTGGAGTATCAGAACGAGCCGGCGCTTCTGGGCTGGTTCTACGAGATCACCGACCGCAAGGAGATGGAAGAGAAGATCCAGCACCTTGCCTATCACGACCCGCTGACCGACCTGCCGAATCGGATGCTGTTCACCGACCGTCTGCAACAGGCACTGTCCAGCGCCAAGCGCGACAAGGGCAAGCTGGCGCTGATGTTCATCGACCTGGACAAATTCAAACCCGTCAACGATATGCTGGGCCACAACGTGGGTGACCTGCTGCTGAAGGAAGTGGCGCAACGCATCCTGTGCTGCCTGCGCGAATCGGATACCGTGGGGCGTATCGGCGGCGATGAATTCGTCGTACTGCTTCCCATAATCAAGACGGAACAGGACGCAATGGAAGTCGCGGAAAAGATCCGTTACTCGCTCGACCAGCCTTTCGAGCTGGTGGGATGCAGTTTGAATATTTCTTCAAGCACCGGCATCGCCATCTACCCGGAACATGGCAACGATGAGAAGCTGCTCCTCAAGAATGCCGACGATGCCATGTATTACGCCAAATCGGTCGGACGCGACAATGTGCAGATCTACCGGGCAGATATGCAGGACACGAATGCTTGAGGGCATACCTATTCTTGCAGCCGCTTATTGCCTGATTTCCAACTGAAGCTTTCTCAAACGGTTGCTAAACCCATACGAGACGGCCACACCGCGTGCCTTGCATGGCTGCTACTCGGCCAAAGCGGTCATCTAACTACGCGCTCTGGAATGACCGCTTCAGGACTGTCCGCAGCCTTATACAAACTTCTGCTGCCTGTACTATTATGCATAAATGGGCGTCAATGCTTATGAAGTCGATGATTAGTCAATTGGTTCCAGATAGTCTTCGCGCGCTCACGATGTAAATATTGCGGACCGATGGGTTCGTCAATTAACTGCTGGTTTCATAAGCTACGATCAGGAGGCTCAACTTGAATACTGACGAATACAAAGCACGATTTGCTGAACCCCAGCCACCGCGTTCCAAGGACGAACCGAAGGAGGCTGACACACGAGCTGGTCGAGCGCTAGCCTACGCACTGGACATCAGGAAGTTTGAGATCGAGTTGTATTGGAAACGGGGAACCTACTTCTGGGCCTTCATCGCGGCTGCATTTGCGGGGTATGCCTTAACCTACAAGGCAACCGCCCCCGACCCTTGGCTTTCTATTCTCTTCTCAGCACTTGGCCTTGTATTTTCCTTCGCTTGGTATTTGGTAAATCGAGGTAGCAAGTTTTGGCAGAGCAATTGGGAACGGCATGTTGATCTGCTAGAAGACATGACTCTTGGCCCGTTATACAAGGTAGTCGCAGTTACTGCTGATAATTCAGCCGGAAATCCTCTTACTTCCCCAGCCCAGTTCTCCGTTAGCAAGCTCAACCAAGTTCTGAGTGTTTTCGTTGTGGTCATCTGGCTTCTTCTCTTCGTAAGGTCGCTACTGCCTATTTCATGCGGCTTGCCCCTAGATCCATACAAGCTTGCGGTCTTTTTTGTGGTTACAGTTTTTCTGTTGCTTCTCTACACGCTTGGCAAGTATCAAACCAGTTCACTACATCAGGTTTGCATGAGCGCCCGCAAGAAAAATGAAACCTAAGAGGGCAGTCGCGAGTGACTGCGAATAAGCGCGCAGCCCCTCGCTTTGAACATTATGCGCTAAACAGGTGAACGGCAATGTTTGAGGATCTCATCAAGCAACTTCAGGGATTGAATGGACGGTCAATCGCGATTCCAATTCAGACTGATGAAAGGGGCTACATCGATAAACAGTGCCCCTCAAAGCAATGCGAGTTCCTTTTCAAGGTGAACGAGGAAGACTGGTCTAACCTATTTGGGGATGAAGCTGTTTGGTGCCCAATGTGCCGACATGAGGCACCTGCCGATCAGTGGTTCACAATCGAGCAAGCGGAGCATTCCAAGTCGGAAGCCCTGACTGTTGTAAAGGGCGAAATCAACAATGCACTTCGGTCCAGCGCCCAGAAGTTTAATCGCTGGCAATCTCGCAACGGCTTTATTTCCATGTCTATGGAGGTAAAGGGTGGTATGCAACGAACGTACACTCTGCCAGCAAAAGCAGCTGACGTAATGCAGTTGGAAATACGGTGTGACAACTGCTCGGCTCGCTTTGCAGTGATCGGTAGCGCCTACTTTTGCCCAGCATGTGGAGCCAACTCAGTGGTTCGTACGTATCAAGATTCCTTGAGGAAAATTAGGGCAAAGCATGACAGCGAGGAAATCGTACAGCAGGCACTCGCCGATGCAGTGGGAAAAGATGAAGCGGAATTAACTTCTCGGTCCTTACGGGAAACTTGTCTATCCGACGGAGTCACTGCGTTCCAAAAGTACTGTGAAGGGCTATATGAGCCATTTGGGAAAGCGTCTTTCAATGTTTTCCAGAGGATAGAAGAAGGAAGTGAACTCTGGCGCACGGCAGTGGGTAAAGGCTTTGAATCCTGGCTGACAGCACAAGAGTTAAGTAGCCTCAAGGTTCTGTATCAGAAACGTCACATCCTTGCGCACAACGACGGAATTATCGATCAGCGCTATATCGAGAAATCTGGTGATTCCACATACAAGGTCAAACAGCGCCTCGTAGTATCCAAAGGAGACATTGAAATTCTCCTATCCTTACTTGAGAAATTGGGAAGCGGTCTAGGTAAAGCGTGTGGCCGCGCATAACAATGCTTTCAAGGGGCGCTCTGCAAGCAGCGGCGCGCCCCTAAGCTGCACGTTGATGTCTGCTTTGGTCGGTTAGCTTTATTAAGCTTTCCGCAGTAAGAGGGGGCAATCGCACGCTTTCGACGACCTTTGACACGATTGTGTTGTATTGCACACTTTGCCTGAGCTCAATATTTCAACAATTGCCCCCATAAATGAATATATTGGATGCGCGATGAGTAAAGTAAGAAATAACCATTTCGTGCCGCAATGGCACCAGATCGGGTTCGTTGATGAACGCAATAATGAATTGCGTCATCTTAAGCGCCGTGAGATCAAGCTAAAAGACGGCTCGACCAAAATTGTTTACGGCAAAAATTGGTTCACATCAGCACAATGCTTTTACGAGAAAGACCTGTACTCAACCTTCTTCGGAATGATAGTCAATGACGAAATCGAGAAGAAGTTATTTGGCCCAATCGATGATAATGGTGCTGATTCAGTTAAGGCGTTTCTAACTGACGATCAGGCTCAGTGGCACCATAACTTTCAAGACTTCTTCACCTACCTAGATGCTCAAAAGTTGCGAACACCTAAAGGTTTGGACTGGGTAAAGTCTAAGTACCCTAAATTAAGTCAGATTCAGCTAATGACTGAGATGCAGGCTTTAAGAACTATCCACTGCACGCTATGGGCTGAAGGTGTTCGTGAACTAGTATCAGCTGAAGATTCTGACGTTAAATTTATTCTGTCTGATCATCCGGTAACTATCTACAACTACGCCTGTCCGCCAAATTCAGAATTGTGTGCGTACCCAAATGATCCTGACATTGCCTTAAAGGGATCTCAGACAATATTTCCACTGAACAAAAATCGATGTCTGATACTAACCAACCTTGAGTACGCACAAGACCCGGATGGTGTGAACCCGCTAGAGCAACGTACAAACGCGACCAAATTACGGCAGTCCATGGTCAGTACTATTAACTTCATCAACATACGAAAACTAACAGTAGACGAAGTCTCCAAGATAAATTACATCATCAAGTCCAGAGCAAAAGATGCAATTGCAGCTGGCAACGAGAGCTGGCTCTATCCTGAAAATAGCCTGGATTGCGATTGGTCTGAGTTGCGTCATGTACTAATACCTCCATCTGATGAGTTGTTCCATTTTGGCGGCGAAATATTTGCCAAATATGAAGATGGTAGTACTCATTATCAGGATGCTTTCGGTCGTACAACACCTCAGAATGAGCACTTAAAAAAAGACATTAATGAATTAAAGCTGGGTAGAAATGATAAATGTGGGTGTGGCAGTAATCGCAAATACAAACATTGCTGCAAAGTCTTGCCTGAAGAATTACGAACCAGTTGGACTGAGCTGAGTATACGTGAGCGAAATTTGGCATTCTGTCGTGCGATCAAGGGAATTTTAGGACTTGACGCTGGTAAGACTTGGCTTGATGTGAGGCGTGATATTACTGAGGAACAGATTGCTAGGATTTATAGGTTCTATTCCCACTTATGGCCTCGTGAAACCGATATCTATTCATTGTTGCCGAAGCCGGATGGCAGATTCAGAGCTTTGTACACTGGCGTGCTTGATGTCAGAGTTATCGGATTGCACGCGTTACCTATGGCTTCGTTATTTGATGAATTTCTTATCGAGAGCCCAATAGTCAATCCCAATAACCTGAAGCCTGAATCTAGTCCAACTGATTCACCAGCCCAGTACAAGCACCAAGCGCTCAAAGACTTCCTGTTGATGTTGGATTTAGAGCCGTACATTGGTTATGGCCTTATCAACCTAATACCTGACCCAAGCAATTTCGACCTGAACTTAATGAAAGCCATGATGGATATGGCTACAGCACGACGAGGAACTGTTGTAGCTGAACGAGACAGGGTGGCATATACAAAACTGGTAATCGAGGACTATCTGAATACAATTCATATGATGCCTAGAGATGTCAAAATCCGTTCATTGGTTAGTGATTTTGGCATGCCTGCGGATGTGGCTGTCCAGTCAATTGATACGTTAGACGCGAATGCCGAAACATCTCCATTGACCATTCTCCAACCAATACAGCCAGGTGATGGCGGCCAGCTTATGCAATTCAGCATGGTGCCAAATTATGAAATGGCTTTGTTTACAGCTCAGGTCACTGGTTCGGTCATCGTAACTGACAGTGAGACTAGGTGGAATGAACTTCAAGCTGCGCAGCACAGGCAGATGGGTATGGCTTCCTATCCGTGGGCTGCTGTTTATGGACAAATATGTCGGTTGCCAATGGACTATCACATGCTTGAGTCATATACCAAAACTCAGCATCACTTTACCGCGGTCAGGTCAGCGTTGAAGCAAGCCGATGCGCTAGTGTTGGCGGATGACCATGACCCTGTTCAGTTGGAGCGATTGACTGGATCAGTAACTCGCTTAAATAGTCGACTTAAGCAGATTGACTCTGACAGAACTGCCAGGTTTGTGAATGGTGACTGTAGGATTCTAGCGCCTGAAGGCGGTATCTATGACGGCAAAGTTCAGCGGTTGTTAGCTCTGTCTAGTTGCTTGAGATATGACCATAAAGTACGGTCGGTCTACTACGTCGGATTGAAATTGTAGTCAATGATCTGTAGGACTGCGCCAATACAACGCTCTCGTTTGGATGCCCCTAGCACTACACAGCTTAGACGTTGAACGTCAGCTTTGGAGTGTGGAGCGGAACTAGATTCCTTAAGCTACCGATGACCGGCAAGGCCGATCTTCAGACCAGGTCAACTTCTCGGCCAAAGCAGCCATCTCGTCATGTATTGGAATCTGGCAGCTTAGCCGACCAAAGCAGACATCAACGTTTGAGGTAACCGGCCGCCGGAGCGCGAAGCGCGGAGGGAACCCGCAAGCGCAGCTTGCGGGCGGTTCGGTTGACCGATGGGTTGGGCATCTACTTGCCCTGCTGTTTTCTCTGCTCCGCCTCTCCTGCCGCCTTTTCGGTGATTGGGATATGTTCGTCATGCGACTTCTTTACATCGTATTTCCCCTCACTCTTTTCGTGTTCCGCCTGCGATCTATCGGCCGCTTCCTTGGCCTCTTTGGCCATCCTAGCAGCGGTTTCGGCTTGGGTTTCGGCATTTGAAACAGAAACGAACAATGCCAACGAGATAGCCCCCGCAACAAAGGCCATCATTCTCAAACCATTAAGCATGCGGGTCATGTCTATTCTCCTCAATAAAAAAGTTTCGACTTGGATAAGTCGCACTCGAAACACCGCCGCTCATTTAGCGGAAGATGCCCAACGTGTAGCTAAGGGGCGCGCCGAAGGCGCGTCCCAGCGACCGGAGGGAGCGAACTTGAGCGTAGGGTTATGTTGCATGGACTCAACCCTCAGGGAAGAACACGAAGATTACACAGCCTTGCGCTGACTGAGGAATGTGCGCCGAGCCAGCGGGATTGTGAATGAAAGAGCCTGCCGGATAATCGCGGACACCATCGTTAAACACGCCGGATACCACGAAGACTTCTTCAGGGCCGGGAGAGTGGGTATCGAGGGTTGTGAACTTAGCGCCAGGGTCGATTTCGAGAATTTTGGCCTTTGCACCGTTCGTGCCTTGCCAGAGGCTACGCATACGAATGCCCGGAAAGATTTCCTTCGCGGGAAGGTCTCCCCAATTCGCTGAAACTACACCTTCAAGATTAATCATCACCGCACTCTTTCGATTGATGCAACATAACGTAAAAGTGAGGGGCTGCGCGCTTTTGCGCAGTCCCTCTCGACTGACGGGTTGGGCGTCATTTGACTCACTTCTTCTTACTCAACGCAAAGAAGCCGAGTTGCTTGCTGCCCCACCCGAAACTGGAATATTCGCCGTGAATGGTCTCATCGTCGAGCGCTCCGCGTAGCGCGAGATATGCATCACATATTTCGTTGCGGCCAATTGTTAGCTGATTGTTTTCGATGCTGTACGACAAGGCGTCTGACACCGGAAAAAAGTTGGGGTCGCCTGAGGTTGCAGACACCACATTTACACGGAGCCAATTCCCTCCGAGACATGATCGAGCCTGATGATTAGTGAACTCGATAATGAGAACGGTAACGACGCGGTGTTTTTGGTCCTCAATCTTCAAGTCCCACTGTCCGGCCAAGTCGCGGGGCCAAGCCATAGAAGAAAAGCCCAGAGCAAGGGCAGACACAATCAGCAGGTAGGTAGCGACTCTCATGATGCCCAACAGTTATTATGCGGACGCACGCGTCCGCATAATGATAAATGGAGAGTTGCGATTTCAATCACGATTTTCTTTTAAATACACGATGATATGTATTGGGCTGTCCGCATAATAGTAAATAGTAAGTACGGACGCAATCAGCCGTCATAAGGTCCGCTTAGTTGGGCTTAGCGGAAGTATCTCAAACACACCTGTGATGGACGCTTTGGCCGAAATTCTGACGTGCCGAGTCTTCACCATAGCCAATCTTAAGGAGGCGTAGAAATGAAAATGCCTAAAATGCTATCTAACACCCCGCCCTATAGGGAGCTCTCGCAGCACTTTTCCGACACCTATTTCTCACTTCGCATAGGCCTTGCGCTGCTCGCCTTTGCCTTGCCAATTGTGTTGTACCTGTATGGGAAATTTCGTCATGGTCTGGATCTGCAGCCATCAATGAGCGCGTACTTCTGGGCCGCCACGAAAGACCAGTGCGCCACCTTCCCAATGCGTACGATCTTCGTAGGATTCCTCTGGGCAATAGGTGTTGGCCTATACGCATACAAAGGGCTTACCCCACTAGAGAACCGCATGCTTAACGCGGCAGGCTTCTGCGCTATACTGGTTGCGATCTGCCCGGTGCCACTTTCTGAAACTCAAGCCGCCGGTGATCCGCGTGTGTCACAACTCTTTGACAATTGTCCTGCGATCAAAGAGTGGGCAAATTTGCCTTCATCGCCCATCCATTACGTGGCAGCTTTTCTTCTGTTTGTGTTTCTGGCGATCGTCGCCAAGTTTTGTGCAAACAAGAGTCTCGAATATCTCCCGTCCGACAACAATCTGGAAAAGTTTCGGCAAACCTATAACGTTATCGCGATCGCGATGATTCTGTTTCCCATTTTGGGAGTCGCTGTTGCATTCATATTCGGTGCCGCGTCTGAAAAGCTTTTCTTCATTGAAGCAGCCGGCGTCGTGACGTTTGGGGTCTACTGGGCCGTCAAGACTTATGAAATTTCGCAGTCTCGCCTGGAAGGAGACCCCATCGGGGCGCTCGAAAACGCGGCGCGGCGGGAGGAGCGGGAGCGGGCCGCGAAAGCACAAGCAGCGAGCGCGACACAGGCCAACAAAGTGGAGGACATCTAACGGTTCGAAACGGACGCGGCTCAGCGCGAAGGTCCGCTATGCATGGGATTTCTGGAAGCGCTCTGAACTGGCGTAACATGTCGGCCTTTCGATACACCTGACCCGCATGTCCGCCATCGTTCTCGCCACCATCAACGCGCGCTACATCCATGCCTCGCTGGGCTTGCGCTATCTCGCCGCCAACATGGGTGAGCTGGAACAAGACACGGAGATCATGGAGTTCATCCTGCAGAACCGGCCTGAGGAGATTGTCGAGGTTTTGCTTGCGGCCCAGCCGCGCATCATCGGTTTCGGCGTTTACATCTGGAACGTGACCGAGATCACCCGCGTGGTCGCTTTGCTCAAATGCGTCGCCCCGCAAATCACCGTGGTGCTGGGCGGGCCTGAAGTCAGTTACGAATGCAATGAGCAGGAGATCGTGCGCCTGGCCGATTACGTGATCACAGGCTGGGGAGACATCAGCTTTGCCAAACTTTGCCGCGAACTTTTGCTGCAGCGCCCGCAGGCGCAGAAGATCATTGCCGGCATCCAGCCGAAGCTTTCCGAGATCAAGCTGCCCTATGCGCTTTACTCGGACCATGACATCGCACAACGCACGCTGTATGTGGAAGCTTCGCGTGGCTGCCCGTTCAAATGCGAATTCTGCCTCTCGTCATTGGACAAGACGGCCCTGGCCTTCGATCTCGACAGTATCCTCGATGAGATGGACAAGCTCTATCAGCGTGGCGCTCGCCAGTTCAAATTTGTCGACCGCACCTTTAACCTCAACACCAAGACCGGCGTGCGCATTCTGGAATTTTTCCTCGAACGCCTGGACGATAAACTGTTCGTGCACTTCGAAGTCATCCCCGACCACCTGCCGGAGCAACTGAAAGCGCTGATCGTTAAATTCCCGGCCGGCTCGCTGCAATTCGAGGTGGGCATCCAGACCTTGAACCCCGAAGTGCAGGCGCTGATCTCGCGCAAACAGGACACGGCCAAAACAGAAGAGAACCTGCGCTGGCTGCGCCAGGAAAGCCACGCGCACGTCCACGTTGACCTCATCATCGGCCTGCCCGGTGAAGATGTGGCGAGCATCGCTGATGGCTTCGACCGACTGGTTGCGCTGAAGCAGCAGGAGATCCAGGTCGGCGTGCTCAAGCGCCTGCGCGGCACGCCCATCATCCGCCATACCGAAGCGTACGCCATGCGCTACACCCCGTACCCGCCCTATACCGTACTCGCCACTGACCGCATCGACTTTCCCACCATGCAAAGACTGGTGCGCTTTGCGCGCTACTGGGATCTGGTGGGCAACTCCCAGCGTTTTCCCAAGGCACTGGAACTGTTGCTGGGTGAAAGTCCGTTCGCACGCTTTCTGACTTTCTCCGACTGGCTCTATTCCGCCACGCGCCAGACGCATCAGATTCCGCTGCACCGCCTGTTCGATCTGCTGTTCACCGGGCTGACCACAGCACTTGCAGTACCGATAGAAACGGCCCGCACAGCGCTAGAGCATGATTTTGTTCAGTCAGGCTGCAAGGAGTTGCCGCCGTTCATGAAAACAGAGAAGGATTTGCCCCGCAAGGCCAAGGCTGGAAATCTGGCGAAAAGGCAGGCGCGGCTTCTGGCGGAATAACTTTTTTGCTTTCGTAGGTTGGGTTAGCGAAGCGTAACCCAACAAATTCGGGCAACTTCAACAGTGTTGGGTTACGCGATGAACCCGCTAACCCAACCTACATCTTTTTAGTTTATTTTTTTTCGCATGCAGGCATGGGGCGGCAAAAGGCGAATTTGATCTCGTTGCGATGGCGTGGAACTTGAAGCAGAGGGGTAGCTTAGGCCGAGTTTAAGACGTTTAGTACCAACTGGCCGACCGACAGCATCTGGCCGATTTCTGCCACTCACCCAACCTCTACTTTATTCTTATTGCCTGATTACTTTTTCGCGCTGATGGCAGTGAGAATACCTTGCAGGATGGCCGTGGGTGTGGGAGGGCAACCGCTCACCGCCACATCCACCGGGATGACATTGGAAACTTTGCCGCAAGTGGCGTAGCTCTCGCCCGCGCCATCAGCGCCTTGAGGACAAAATATGCCTCCGTCGCAGGCACAATCGCCGATGGCCACCACCAGCTTGGGTTCCGGCGTGGCATCGTAGGTGCGTTTCAGCGCGAGCTCCATGTGGCGCGACACGGGGCCGGTGACCAGCAGCAGGTCGGCATGGCGCGGGCTGGCGACGAATTTGATGCCGAGGCCTTCGATGTTGTAATAGGCGTTGTTGACGGCATGTATCTCCAGCTCGCAGCCGTTGCAGGAACCGGCATCCACCATGCGGATCGCCAGCGCACCGCCGAACACATCCAGTATCTCCTGCTGCAAGCGTTGCTCGACCAGACGCATGGACTCGTCCGCCTGCGGCGGCGTTTCGGTCTTGATGCCGGTTTTAAAGATCTGTTTGAGTATCTGGTACATGTGCGCCTCTGCAAATCCAAATTTCGTCATTCCGGCGCAGGCCGGAATCCAGTCAATTTATATATCCCTTGCATGGCAAGGACAGATACAAAAGGCATATTGAATAAAGCCGCTGGATTCCGGCCTGCGCCGGAATGACGGGTTATTGCAGATGCCATGAAGTTATCCACGCGAGCCTCTACAAATCCTGTCCGCTGTAACTCAGGTTGAACGATTTATTGATGAGCGGAAAGTCCGGCACGATGTTGCCCATGACGGCGTGCTCCAGCACCGGCCAGTTCTGCCATGAGGGGTCGTGCGGATGCACTCGCGCGAGGTTGCCCTGCGCATCGGTGTGGATCGCCACCATCACCTCGCCGCGCCAGCCTTCCACCATGCCGATGCCGAAACCATGCGCGGGCAATCTTCTCGAGCGATGCCGGCTCGTCTTCCTCGTAGATCAGGTTGACCAGTATCTCGCGCTGCAGGCGCAACGATTCGAACAACTCATCGAAGCGCACGATGACGCGCGCCGCGACATCGCCGTTGCGATGGGTCGCCATGTGCACATCCAGTTTGTCGTAGGGCGCGCAGGGGAACTGCGCACGCGCATCCCAGGCCTGCGCGCTGGCACGTCCGGCCAATCCGCACAAACCAAGCTGCGCGGCCAGTTTCGGCTCCACGCGCCCGGCACCGATGAAGCGATCCTGCATGCCGCTATGCTCTTCGTAGATGCCGCGCAGCACACCCACTTCGTGCTCCAGCATGGCACATTCCTGTTCGATGACGCGCTTGCCCTCGGCAGTGAGGTTCGCGGTGACGCCGCCCGGCACGATCTTGTCCATCAGGTAACGATGGCCGAACAGCGCGGCGTTGTTGCGCAGCACCTGCTCTTTCAGTATCCAGAACTGGGCGAAACCGAACGACAGCGCGACATCGTTGCCCAGATAGCCGAGGTCGCCCAGATGGTTGGCCACGCGCTCGCGCTCCAGCAACAAGGCACGCAGCCACAACACGCGACTCGGCGGTGTGACCTTGGCGATGCTTTCCGCCGCCATCGCATACGCCCAGGCGTACGCCACCGTGCTGTCGCCGCTCACGCGCCCGGCCAGTTTCGCGCCCTGCTGCAAGCTCATGCTCTCGAAGCGTTTCTCGATGCCCTTGTGCGTGTAGCCGAGTCGTTCTTCCAGCCGCAGCACGTGTCTCGCCGACGATGGAGAAACGGAAATGTCCCGGCTCGATGATGCCCGCATGCACCGGCCCCACCGGGATCTCGTGCACGCCCTGCCCTTCCACCTGCACGAAGGGATAGTCATCTTGGGTTTGTTCCCCGTTCTCCACAGGAGAACGGTCGTTTGCTTCCTCGCCCGCTTGCGGGAGAGGATTGAGGAGAGGGGTACGGCTTGCCGCCGCATCGAAATCCTTGCGCAACGGGAAGCTGCCGCTGTGCCACGCCGCATGACGCAGCCATTTGCGATGGTCGCCGCCTTCGCGCGCGTAGATGCCGAGCAGGTCATAGGCCGCACGCTGCATGCGGCTGGCCGCGGGGAAGATATCTGGCTGATGTCCGGATAACGCGGCTGCTCGGCAGACAGCGGCAACGTTCAGGCACACCAGCCCCGTTTCGTTGACCAGCGCCACATGCAGCGCGTATCCATTGCGCCTGTGGCACGCTCATCGCTGCCCCACAGCGCGAGCCAGCGCGCCGCCGCCGTCGCGCACGCTCTGGCAGATCGGCAGGTCGGCACGCGTCCGCGCTCGAGCGATCGTGCCGTCGCCAGAGCGGGTGATCGCGCTCGTGTCATGCGCTCAAGCTGCAGATGGCGGATGTTCTGCATCGGCATGTCTGTTATCCCAGCAGCGCCGCCGCCTGGCGATACCAGTCAGCCAGATAGGGCGGCATATAGAGGCCCAGGATCAGCACCAGCAGCAGGTGGACGAACACCGGCACCAGCGCGGGCGGATGCGGCAAGGGCTTGGCGGTGGTCTCGCCGAACACGATGGGTTGCACCTTGCCGAAGATGGAGGCGAAGGCGATGCCGAGCGCGATCAGCAGTATGGGTGTCGTCCACGGATATTCGTGCATGGCGGTGGTGATGATGAGGAACTCGCTGGCGAACACGCCGAACGGCGGCATGCCGAGGATGGCGAAGGTGCCCAGCGCCAGACCCCAGCCCACGGTCGGGCTGACTTGCAGCAGGCCGCGGATGTTTTCCATCTGCTGCGTGCCGGTCTTCTGCACCGCATGGCCGACTGCGAAGAAGATCGCCGACTTGGTCAGCGAGTGCATGGTCATGTGCAGCATGGCGGCGAAGGTCGCCACCGGTCCGCCCATGCCGAAGGCGAAGGTGATCAGCCCCATGTGTTCGATGGAGGAGAAGGCGAACATGCGCTTGATGTCTTTCTGCCGCGACAGGAACAGCGCCGCCACCACCACCGACAGCAGGCCGAAGCCCATCATCAGGTTGCCCGCGAAGTGCGTGCCCAGCGAGCCGTCCACCAGCACCTTGCTGCGCATCACCGCGCACAGCGCGACGTTGAGCAGCAGCCCGGACAGCACGGCGGACACCGGCGTGGGGCCTTCCGCGTGCGCATCCGGCAACCAGCTGTGCAGCGGCACCAGGCCGATCTTGGTGCCGTAGCCCACCAGCAGGAAGATGAAGGCGAGCTTGAGCACCGTGGGTTCCAGATTGCCCTTGACCTGGTTCAGGTGCGTCCACAACAGCGCGGTGCCGCCCTCGCCCAGCACGCGTCCGGCGGCGAAGTACAGCAGGATGGTGCCGAACAGGGCGAGCGCGATGCCCACGCCGCACAGGATGAAATATTTCCACGCCGCTTCCAGGCTGGCCGGTGTGCGATACAGGCTGACCAGCAACACCGTGGTCAGCGTGGCCGCTTCCATCGCCACCCAGATGATGCCCATGTTGTTGGTGGTGAGCGCCACCAGCATGGTGAAGGTGAACAGCTGGTACATGCTGTAGTACAGGTGCAGCATGGTGGTGGAGAGCTTGCCGTGATGCTGTTCGATGCGCATGTAGGGGCGCGAGAACAGCGAGGTGGTGAACGCAACGAAAGCGGTCAGCGCGACCAGGAACACGTTGAACTGGTCGATGAAGAACTGTTCGCTGAAGGCGACCTGCGGACCCGAATCGATCACGCGCATGGTCAGCGCCACCGCAGCGAGGAAAGTGAAACCGCTCATCACCGAATTCAGTTCGGCCGCCCACTTGCGCGAGCCGAACACGGCCAGCAACCCGCTGCCCAGCAACGGGATGAGCAGCAGCGCCATGAGTTGCATATCAATCATCCTTGAGCTTCTCCATATGGACGATATCCAGACTGTCGAAGGTCTCGCGGATCCGGAAGAAGAAGATGCCGAAGATGAAGGTGGCCACCAGCACGTCGAGCGCGATGCCCAGTTCCACCACCAGCGGCATGCCCTGCGTGGCGCTGGTGGCGGCAAAGAACAGGCTGTTCTCCAGCGACAGGAAGGCCACCACCTGCGACACCGCCTTGCGCCGCGTCAGCATCATCAGCAGCGACAGCAGCACGCTGGCCAATGCGATGCCGATCAGGCCGCGCGTGATGCCCTCGGCCAACAGCGTGATCGGTGCCGCGAGATTGAAGGCGAAGATCACCAGAGCTATGCCGACCAGCATGGTGGTGGGAATGTTGAGCAGCGTCTCCACATCCCATTTCACGTTCAGCTTGCGCATCAGGCGGTGCAGCAGCCACGGCAGCAGCATCACTTTCAAAAGCAGGGTCAGCGCGGCGGAATAGTACAGATGATGCTGCGCCGTGGTGTAGGCCACCACGAAGGTGCTGAGCGCCAGCACCGCGCCCTGCCAGGCGAACAGATTGATCAGCGACAGGATGCGGCGTTGCGCCAGCATGGCGAACACGATCAGCAGCAGCAGCGACGCCAGCAGATTGATGAATTGCAGGGTCAGCGGGATTTGCATCTCATGCCCCCAGCAGGAAATGGATCAGCAGTCCCAGCACGGCCAGCAGGAAGGCCGTGCCCAGGAATTCCGGCGCGCGGAAGATGCGCATCTTGGCCATCAGTGTCTCCAGTACGGCCAGCCCCGCGCCAGCCAGCAGCAGCTTCAGCAACAGCAAGGCGAGCGCCAGCGGCAGCCCTGTCCAGTTGCCGATCTCGGCGATGCCCTGCGGCAGGAACAGCGCGATGCCGATGGAGATATAGGCGAACAGTTTCAGGCTGCTGGCCCACTCGATCAGCGCCAGGTGCCGCGCCGAGTATTCCAGGATCATCGCCTCGTGGATCATGGTGAGTTCGAGATGCGTGCTCGGATTGTCCACCGGGATGCGCGCGTTCTCCGCCAACAGCACGATCACGAACGCCAGCGCGGCAAAGGCCAGGCTCGGATACAGCACGAAATGATGGTGCGCCAGCGCTTCGACGATGCGCGGCAACTGCGTGGAATGGCTGATCATCGACGCGGTGAACAGCACCATCAGCAGCGCCGGTTCGGCGAGGAAGGACACCAGCATCTCGCGCCGCGCGCCCAGCGTGCCGAACGCAGTGCCGATGTCCATGGCCGCCAGCGCGATGAACATGCGCGCCAGTGCGAACACGCCGACCAGCGCGATCACGTCGGCCGCCTGCGAGAACGGCAGGTCGACGGCTATAACGGGGATGGCGGCGGCCGCCAGCCACATGCTGCCGAACAGGATGTAAGGCGTGATGCGGAACAGCCAGGACGCGTTGTGCGCGACCACCGCATCCTTGTGGAACAGCTTGTGCAACACGCGGTACGGCTGCAACACACCGGCACCGCTGCGGTTCTGCAACCAGGCCTGGCACTGGTTCACCCAGCCGGTCAACAGCGGCGCGGCCAGCACCACCAGCAACAGCTGGGTGAGCTGGAACACAATGGCCAAAGTGAGTTCAGAGTTATCCATCACACGAAGATCAGCAGGACGAGCAGCGTCACGAAAGTATAGGTCAGGTACAGGTGGATGCGCCCGTGCTGCAGCAGGGCAACCCAGCCGGACAATTTTTCGGTGAGGCGCGCGACCGGCAGGTACAGCAGGAACCACAGCCGGTCATCGCTGCGCCCGTGATAACGCGGTTGCGTGTCGAACGCTGTGGGCAACTCACTCTCGATCTTGAAGAACGGTTCAAAGATGCGGCGTATCGGTTGGCCGAAGCCTTCGGCAGTATCCTGCATGCGCGCAGTCTGCGCGGGGAAGCCGCAATCCCACGCGCTGCTGCGCCGCAAACGGCCGTGGTACAGGCGGCGCACCCACAGCGTGGTGAGCAACATCACGCCCAGCACCGCCAGCAGGAAATACAGCGGGCTGTAGCTGGCGCGTTCGGTATCCACCGGGGTCAGGAACAGCCAGTCGGCGGCGGCGTTGCCCAGTTGCGTGCCGAGCAGCAGGTGCGAGACATGATCGATATGCTGCACCACGTACACGGGCGCCAGCCCCAGCAGCACACACAGCAGCGCCAGCCAGGCCATGCCGGCGCGCTCCCACCAGCCCGCATCGTGCGCATGCTCCAGCACTTTCTCGCGACGCTGCCCGAGGAAGATCACGCCGTAGAATTTCACCATCACGTAAGCGGCCAGCGCGGCAGCCAGCGCGATCACCGCTGCCGCCACCGGCACCAGCATGTTGATGTAGCTGTTGGGCAAGCCGGGCGACAGCAGGAATGCCTGCAACAGCAACCATTCCGACACGAAGCCGTTGAGCGGCGGCATGCCCGCGATGGCCAGCACGCCGAGCAGCATCAGCACCGAGGCCCAGGGCATGTGGTGGATCAGGCCGCCCAGGCGCCCCATATTGCGCTCGCCGGTGGCATGCAGGATGGAGCCGGTGCCGATGAACAGCAGGCTCTTGAACATCGCATGGTTGAGGCTGTGATACAGCGTCGCGGTGAGCGACAAGGCGGCCAGCATGTCTTTGCCGTAGACGTGGAAGATGATGGTGAGGCCGATGCCCACCAGCAGCAGGCCGATGTTCTCGATGGAGGAATAGGCCAGCAGCCGTTTCATGTCGCCCTGCACCGCGGCGAACATCACGCCGAACACGGCGGTGATCAATCCCAGCGCCAGCACCAGCACACCCCACCACCAGACCTGCGTGCCGAGCAGATCGAAGGTCACGCGCAGGATGCCGTAGATCGCCGTCTTCAGCATCACGCCGCTCATCAGCGCGGAGACCGGTGACGGGGCAGCCGGATGCGCCTCGGGCAACCAGACATGCAGCGGCAGCATGCCGGCTTTCGCTCCGAAGCCAAACAGTGCCAGCAGGAACGCCACCGAGGCCCAGAACGGTGCCAGATGCGCTCCGCGCATCGCATCGAAGGTGTAGGCGGCGATACCGTGCCCGCCCTGCATCACGCCGAAGCTGAGCAGGATGGCGATGGCGCCGACGTGCGCGATCAGCAGATACAGGAAGCCTGCCTTGCGGATGTCGGGAATGTTGTGATCGGTGGTGACCAGGAAATAGGAAGCCAGCGCCATGGTCTCCCACGCCACCATGAACATGTAAGCATCGTCCGCCAGCAACACCAGCGTCATGCCGACGAGGAACAGGTGATATTCGAGGCACAGCAGGCCAAGCGTGTTGCCCGCCATGGGCTTGAAATAGCCGGCGCTGAACAAGGACACACCCAGCGAAGCGCCGCCCAGCAGGATCAGAAAGAAAGCCGAAAGAGGGTCGAGGCGCAGATGGAACGGCAGATCGGGCAGACCGAGCGGCAACACCATGATGTCGGGAGGTGCGGCGAGCGCCCATAATCCCGCGGCTGCCAATAGCAGCGAGGTCAGTGCGCTGAGCGGAAAAACGACGTGGTTGATCAATTGCGGCGCGCGCTGCAGGGCTAGCCCGGCCACCCCGAGCGCGATCCAGAACTGGACCAACCAGCCAACCACATCCAGCGGCAATATCCCCACGGCGTCCATCTGGTGTTACTTATACACCTCTCGATTGAATGCGTTTGCAACAGGCTGGCGATTCTACTCCTGCGCTCGGATGCTGTTCAAGAATTGTCCTTCACCCGGCATCGGATCAGTACTGGATATCCACTACACGGTTCGGTTTCAGTTTTGCATAAGAGGGCATCGCCATGCCGGCTGTGGCGCCGATATAGGTCGGATCGGCGATGACGAAGCGGTTGCCCTGGTACTCCACCGTGGAGAAGTCCGCCCTCGCTTGCCTGAGTGCCACCGCCGTGGTCATGTGTCCGGGATAGAGCAAGCCGACTGTCTTGATGCCGAGCAACTCATGCACCAGCCAGGCGAACATCACGGAGCGGTCCTCGCAGTCGTTATAGGGATAGTACAGAGACTCTTCGACGAAGAAATATTTCTCGTAGCCGAACTGGTCCGCATCGGTCTTGTAGGCAAAGGCCTTTTGCACGAAGGCGAGCAGGAAATTCACCGCCTCTTCCTCGCCCATCGTCGCCGTGTGTTTTCTCAATTCCGCCACCAAGCCTTGACGCAGCAACGCACTGCCATCGGTATCGAAGTACAGCGGGAATTCAGACTGCGGGAACGATCCCATGTACTCCACCAAACGGCGGTCATAGGGCACGTTCAATTTGATCGTTTCGCCCTTGTACTCGAAAAGCAATGCGCGCTGCGCCGACACCGCCTTGGTGAAGCCGGTCGAAGCGGAACCGATGTCGAGCGGCTTGAGCTTGTTCGGATAGCTGGCCTCATAGGTATAGAAAGTGCGGATGTTGTTGCCGTGATCCGCCGCCAGCACCGCGTAGTAAGTCTGGCTGCCGACCGCCGTGAACTTGGTCGAATACACCTGCTGCCGGACTGCGACGAACAGATGCACGTCCGATCCCGAATAGCCCAAACGCACGTCATAACCCGACTTGATGAGGAAATACCAGAGCAACAGGTTCTGCTCCGCTTTGCGCTCCGGCTGCAAGGCCTGCGCGACACTACGCCACAGCGACACATATCCCCAGTCGTCCAGCTTCAGATCGCGTCGCGCATCGTTGATGGCCTGGATCGTCGGCTCATATTTGCTGCCGCTCATCATGGTCCAGAAAGCGCTCATCGCCTCCGGCTTGGCGCCGCCGGGCAAACGGTACGTCTTCCATTGCGGGTCGAAGACGAAATTCACCGCATTGCCGTAAAAAGAAATCTCCAGAACGTTAGCCGCCAGAGGCACTGGTTTCGGTTGTGGCGGAGGAGGTGCGACGGGTGGAATAGCAGGAGCGACCACCACCGAGGGCACGACCGGTGCTACAGAAGGAGGCGTTACGGGCGCCGGCTTAACCTGGACATCGGGAATCGGTGCAGGTGCGACGGGTGCAGGTACTGGGGGTTTTGCGGGAACTGCCGGCTGCACTACCGGCACTTGTTTGGGCTTGGGTTCCTTGATGCGCAGCTTGCCCTGGAAAGTCTCGAATTCGCGCCACTGGCTTTTCAGGAAATCCGCAAATTCGGCATCCTGTTTTTCCTTGTAGGCGCGAAATTCTGTCTCGATCTTTTGCGCCCCCTGCTGTTGCTGGCGGCGGTATGTTTCAAAATCGCCCTGCGCGCTGGCACTCAGGGCGGGCGTGCTCGCCGCAAGCAGAACTGTTGCCGCAAGCAATCTGCCAGTCTCGCGCATACGCCCTCCCTTATGTGCGCTCATTGGTCACCCGGAACCAGCCACACCCACAACACGTCCGTATCCGGATCTCGCCACTTGGCCTTGACCACTGCTTTGACATCGACCTGCTTTGCATCCTCGCGGGATTGCTGCGAACCCACCGTACTCGCCCGGCCGTTCGCCACTGTGGTCGAAAGCGTCTGCGCGGATTGAATGCTCACGCCGAATCGCTTCGCGAACTCGGCCCGCGCACGCTGGATGGCCAACTCCTCTTGCGCGACCCTGCCGCGTATATGCTCCCCGGCGGAAGCGGAAACCCCGTTGCCCGGGTTGTCTATCCACGCCGGCCGTTCATTGACAGGCGGCTTAACATTCCCCGCACATGCCGCCACCAACAGGGAAGCCAGCGTGACCAGCAGAATGCTGCGAATACGATCCATATACCGCCCCTCCTCAGTCACGCACTTCTTTTAGCCATTCCTCGGCATAGGACTCGATGCTCTCCATGTCTTTTATGGATTCGGCGCTGAGCGGACGATCCAAGACGCGCTTGCCGTCGAAGCTCGCCATGCGGTTCGCCCCCAGACTGAACTCGCGTTTGTATTCGACGAATTCGCGTTCCGTATTGGCTTTGTATTCTTCGAACTCCCGCTTCTGTTTTGCGACCGCATCTTTGCCCGCTTGTTTGTACGCCTCGAATTCGTCCAGCTCGGACTTGCGGTGTATCTCGAACTCGCCCTCGGGACTGGTCACGCTGACCAGACCTTTGCGCATGCCGATCTCATTGCGATCCGGTACATCCGTGATCAGGAAACGCGTGCCGCGCACACCCAGGGTCGCCGTCTTCGTGCGGATCTCGATCTTCTGGCTGCCCTTGATGGTGTTCAGCGCGTAATAGATCATTCCCGTGATCTGCCGCAGGAAACCGGCGCGGTCTTTGGGATTGCCAAGTTCCACCTTGCTGTTCTTCTCGAGCACGATGTAGCCGGCATTACCCATACGCACTACCGCGCGGCCGTTCGGCCCCGTTGCCAGGATATTTTTGGGCGGCAGGACGCTCTTGGAAGCGACGGCTTTCTCTTCTTTGCCGGAGGGATCGTTCACCGCCACACTGCCTTCCGCCTTGACGATCTCGATTGCGTCATCTGCAGCGAAGCAGGCGCTCGCCATCACCAGCCCGACCAGGCAGCAAATATATTTCAAGCTCAAATCAGCTCCGCGCATATCGGACCTCACTTGTGAACTTCGGAAGACAGTTCGCCTTGCGCCTTTTCAGCATGGCTCCGTTGCTCATCCTGACTGTTCACCGCTTTCACAGGCGGCTTCGCACAGGCAGACAAGCCAAGCGTAAGCAGCAACATAGACAAGATAGATATCGGTTTGCGCATGTGACCCTCCTTCATGGTTGCACGAGATACTTTTTCAAAAAGAAAAGGCAGCACAAAGCTGCCCGTTCCTGTACTCCGTTTGCCAGCCCGCTGAAGAACCGGCAAGTCATGGGCCAGGCGTGACCAGCCAGAGATACAACTCGCCGCTTTGCGGGTCGATCCATTCTTCGGCGACACGCGCCGCTTCGAGGCTGAGATCGACACTGCTCTGCAGTTTCGTCTCCACATCCGCATTACGACTGACCTTGCCCGCCCGCTCCACGGTCGCGTACCGGTTGGCAGACTCGACCCGTACGCGCACCATCTGCGCCAATTCCTGACGGGCCTTCATCTCCGCCACGCGGTACTGCGCCGCGTGCCCGCCCCAGTCCTGTTTCGGCGCCGAAACGACCACGCTGGTAAAGCCCGGCTTGTCCGGATTCAGCACCCAGGCTGGCGCACCTGAAACCACTTTCTCGTTAGCTGCTTTCGGCCCGGCTCCCGCGCAGCCCGAAAAATACAGGACAGCCATCAGTGAAAGTGCCAAAGTGCGCAGCATTTGGGTTCAGTAATAGTGGTAATTAGAATTTAACGTAAGCAGAAACGCCAAGCGTATATATTCTTTCAGTGATGTTCTTTTTCCAAGTGGGCTTGTCTTCAAATTTATAGTTGTAGGACTGGTATTTAAGATCAGCTACAACACCAAAAATCGAAGTGATCGGATAGGTGTAGTTCGCGCCAATACTTCCGCCAAATGCGGTCTTGGACTTATCGTAGAACCCGGTAGTATCTTCCCAAGTCGCACTCATCAAACCCAAGCCAACATTAACCCCGACCATCCCAGCTCGACCTGAAGCTATCGGATAGCTTGCGCCGCCGCCAAAAACCAGCCCGGATGTCTTGAAAGTCTCGTAGTACCATGCCACAAACGGAACATTCTCGGCACCCAGTGTGGTGGTCCCTGTTTTGTAGCCAACGTAGAAAGTGGTGGCCAATCCGTTGTCCTGATTCAAAAAGCTTTTCCCGCCGATCACTGCAGCGTCGGTGCGTTTGAAATTCTCTGCCGAATATCCAAAACCCTTCCAGCCATCATGCGTCCCCGAACCACTGGAGGCTGACAAATCGAGATACATGCCAGTGTCAGTCGCAAAGGTAAAGCCGACGTTTACCGGGGTATAGCTCGACTTTGCAAGAATGTAATTGCCACCCAATTCATAACTTGCAGCAGCAACACCCGCACGCACTTTCACTTCCGCCAGTGCGGATTGCGACACCAGCGCCGCGGCAACAAACAGGCCGGATACCAAAACTGATTTCTTCATTTCATTTCTCCAAATCTAAAGTAACAAACATCAAAACGTAAACGTCGGTTTTTCGAGCCTGCGCACCGGCGCTGGGGCTGGCTGGCGTGGCGCCGCTTCCTGCTGGGCAGGTTGCTCTTCCACCGTTTCCTCCTGCACTACCTTTTTCTTCTTTCCTTTGGCGGGCTTCACCGGCACAAGTTCGTCGGATTCCTGCGCCACATCGGTGTACTGCGACGGATTCTGCACTTGCGAAAAATCTATCCTGCCGCCGACCATGTCATACACCTGGGAGCGAATCACCCCCGCCATCTGTTCGCGCAACGCATCGCCGATGGCCGGTTCGACATTGGCGGTGATGGTCGTCTCATATTCGGTCTCACCCACCATGTGCTGGTTGGAGAAGACCTTGTTCGATAAGGTGGCCTGCACTTCGCTGCGTATCTCTTCTTTGCTCAGTTTGAAATTCCTGACCTCGGTCAGCGAATTGACGAACACCACGGAGCCCATTTCAGTCGCCTTCAGTTCGGCTGCTTTCTTGGAGCGTTCCTTGCACACCGGAATGGAATCGTCGCCACAAGCGACCCGTTCGGTGACCGACACCTCTTTTTTCACCTGCAGCACGCGCAGGCGTTCCTGTAACTGTGTGTCCACCACACGGTCCACATCTCTTTCAAAGGATTTTTGCAAGCGCAAGAATTCGGCATACTTGGTGCTCGCATCGACGTTCAGTGCATTGATCTTCGTTTCCGCACCCGACTTCCGGTCCTTGGCCTCTTTCAGCGCGCGGAACGTCTGTCTGTTCTGGTCTTCAGCCGCACGTAGCTGTTCTTGCGAAATGGTGCCTGGATTGTCCCGATCGAATTCCTGCAGCTTTTCCAGCTTGGTCTTGGCCTGCTCGCTGTCCGATTCCAGGCGCCGGATCGATACAGTCGCGGAGCGTTTGTCTGCCTGGGAGACGACGATCTGCTTGCTGACCTCATCCAGTTCTTTCACCTTGCCTGCGAGCAACACACGCTGGTCGCGCAGATCGCTCAGCAATTCTGGCGCGATCGAGAACGACGCGGCAAACGCAGCAGCGGATGGCAGCAAGGCAACAACCAGTACCAACAAGGCATTGCGCGACAGAAAATAGGACTTCTCAAGCAGAGATAACATGGAACACCCGGGGAAAACCAAACTCAATATGCAATAAAGACGGCTCCGCATTCATGCGGAGCCGGGTGGATTACTGTGCAGCGCCGACTTTTTGTTTCGAAATCTCCGCGGCCAGTTCATCCTGACCCTTTTGAGCCTTGAACTGCTGCCATGCCGCCTGATCGTTGTTCATGCTGGTCTTGAGCGCTGTCTCGGTAAGCTTCTGAGCGCCAGTTTCATCAAGACCGACGAGCACATACATCGTGCCATCAGGAGCCTGAATGCTGCGGAATATCTTGGTGCCTTGCAGAGTCTGATCGGTGATCTGTTTGGTGACCGATGTATTCACACGGTCCACCGTTTCCTTGGTGCCCGCACCGGTGGTTTCGGCATACTGCTTGACCATGTTCTGCACTTGCACCTTCATGTTCTGCGCAAGTTGCACGCGCGCTTCGGTAGCAGCCATCTGCTTCATGAAGGCGACGCCGGCATCCGATTTGGCTGCAGAGCCGACCGCACCCACTGCCATGCCTTCGACAGGCGCATCACACACCCACAATGGCGCGGCTTCTTTGGAGTTGGGGAACACACACTCGGCAACCTTTTCCACCTTGGCCGGCGGAGTAGAACAAGCAGTGACGCCCAGCACGACAACAGAAGCCAGCAACACATTGGTGATCTTGGACATTTTAAAGACACTCCCTGATGAGTTAACGAAATGACTAAACAGCCCTGAATTTACAGCATCCCAGGTAAAGCCACAAGACAACCACACCCCGTCATGACCATAGACAGCGGCCATACAAGGCAGAACAAGGCTTGCACGAAAGCCGACTAAAACATTCGGTTACTTACATGACGCTCAAACCGTGCGACACCGCCCAAGGCCGGCACTGCCGAAGCACTGGATGTCTTTCCTGGCTTATCTATTGATTCAACTCGTGGCGCAGAAATTTTGAGAATTTATCCCGCCATCGTTTAACCACGTTGATCCCCAACACATCCATCACCATTTCGCGGGAGATCGGATTCCATCCGGTCGTTCCCTGAAAACGATCCGCAAAAACTGGCGATCCGTTCTCCAGCAGAAATGTTGTCATGCCGCCCTCGAATTGATATTCGTGCCCGCGCCCGGCAGGATCACGATCGATGCGACTTTTCATTTTCCCCAGCGCGACCACACCCAGCACCAATTTCCCCGACTCGCCCAAGCTCTCCGGTATCTGGCCTTTCTGCAATGCCTGCAGCTGTACCGAAGAAAGGGGTTGCATCCTGACGGCGACATCGGCGCCCAGTGGCCGCACGATATTGTTCAAGCCGTCGCAGGCCTTGTTCCAAGCCCCTTTGTCGGTGCCCGCGTTGAAATAACAAATGAGCGTTGTGGCTCTGCCCTCGAAATATTGCCGCCACACCGTCTTTTCCATGTCCTCTGCCGAGCAACCCAGCGCGTCGGATTTTTTCTTGGCGATCTCGCGGCGGTCATTGATCTGTTTGGAATCCGCAGCCTGCTGAAAATAACTCTTCGCTCCGCAAGAACTGCCCCTCAGTTCCTCCACTTCGCCCAGCTTGAACAGGATGTCTCCAGACTCGAAGATTGGAGGCAGACCGTTGCTATGCTTCGCCAGCAAGGTTTTGTAAGCGATCGCCGCTGCGCCCAGCGACTTGGATTTTTCGATCTCGCTGGTTTGTCCGCTCGCCTTGCTGACCAATAAATCCGCAGCACTCAGCGATGCTTTCGCCTGATCAAGATCGTCGCGTCTCTGCTGCAATTCTTTTTTGAAGCGATTCAATAGCTGGCTGTAGTGATCCGCCGAGCTGGCCTCGGGGACAAACTCCAAGGCGATCCGGGGCAGCACTTCCAGCGCGGCGTCCACGGCAGACAAGCGGTTGTTCAGCGGCGCGCTTTCGTTCTGCACCATCGTTAAATGTTCATTCAATACACCGAACAGCGTCTTAGCCAAGCCTTCGCGCTTGCCTTGCTCGACATGCTGCTTGGAGACGCGGGCGCGCAACCAGATGGCGCAGGTCTTTGGATCTTCCCATGTCGCCACGGCCTCCACGTTGCGCAGGGAGGCATTGGTCGATGTCTTGGTAATCGAAAGCAAAGTGGAGTCGGTCAGTTCTTTGCCGGCGACATTCCGGCTCGATTGCTCCAGCACCAGGGAATTCTTGACGGAAACCTCAATGACTTCGGAAAGACTCTTCAACGCATTTTGCTTGGCGGCTGCAATGCGCTCAGCCAAGGACGCGCGCGGGTCGTCCGACACACCGGCTGCAAAAAAATATTCGTCAGTGACGGATTCCGGGATCTCTACCCAGTCCGGCCTCGCACCGCCTCCAGTACATTGCACGGCTATAGAGACAGGAGAAAACAAAAGTCCGGACAACGCGACGATAAATCCAGCACGAATAATCATAAATTCCGCCCAAAGAAATCACACCACGCCCAACCGCAGGGGCCCTGCATCACTCACGCACGATCTGATAATACAAGCGGCGCGCACCCTCAACGACCGCCAGATAATCGTTCCCACCGGAACGCAAGTGCATCAACACCGGTTTATCAAACGGCTCATCGAAATATACTCTGCCAAGCTCCACACCGCGCTCGGTGTCGGCGAATATCAGATGGCTTTGCGAAACCGCGGCAACATAGCGCCAGGTTTGCAGGAATTTGCAATCGGTGATCTTCGAACCGCCTTTTTGGTAGCGGGAGTCCTTGATCGAAACATCGAACTGCTCGACTTCATTCTTGGCGTCAATATCCACGATGTGCAGCGCCGACGCATACGTGCGCGTCGGCCTGCCGAATCCGTATGTCGTGCTCATGATGTAGGTGCCGACAGCCCCCATGCGACCGTCGGTAGAGCCTCGCACACAGGTCGGCTCTTCGGAGGTCCAATCGTCCGACTTCAACTTGGCGTATTTCACCATGTCGTCATTCACCGCCAGCAAAGGCGGCGGCGTAACCTCAACCGCACCGGCACCCACCTCCGGCAGGTTTTTCAGCGAGAACTTGACCAATCTCGGGTTGGTGATGTCCATCACCTTCAAGCCATATTTTTCCACTGCGAGATCGACCGCGCGCTGGATCGCGTTGTTGACCGCCGCCGACTCGGTCAAGCCGTCGGAGGGCGGCATGCCTTTGGTCCCCATCGGCAGGGACGCAGCTGATTTGATCTGCGCGTCTTCGCCGATGAAGCGAATATCCGCCACGGCGGTAGCCGTAAAGACGGAAGACAGCCCGCTGGTCTTGCCAACCCCCAGATAGACACGATAGATTCCGGAAATCTTGAAACGCCCGGCGTTTTCGACAAAATCTTCTGCCGTGATCAGCGCACCCGGATCGCCCAGACGCCCCCAGGATTTTTTCAGTTCTTCGGCTTTTTTCTGATCGAGAACGATCATGCCGTTGTCGCTGAGCAACTGCTCCATACGCGTTTGCGCAACGCGCAGATATTGTTTGGCAGCGGCATCCTGCCCGTACACCACGATGGCGACCTTTTCCTGCTCGGCACTCGCCGGCAAGACGCACAAAGACAATATGAGAACAAAGGCCCGAATCAGGGATTTCATATCTGATTGTTCAATCCATATTCGATAAAAAACAGGCCGCGATCGCGGCCTGTTTTGAATTACGCGCTTAGAAACGTATCGTTGTACCAACCAGCAGCTTGGCTCCAGTGGTGGTATTGTCCACCGTTATATTAGCCACAGTGCCGGTTGTCCAGTTGCCATAAGCTTGCAACTCGATATCGCCCGAGACTGCCTCGGTAACGAAATAAGAAACGCCTCCGCCCGCTTGGATACCTACACCGCTGGACGAAAAACCACCGGCTTTCATCGAGACCACGTTCACGCCACCACCGGCAAATGGAACCCATTCCGACTTGGCAGGCAGGCCAAAGTAATACTTGGCTGCAGCACCCACCATGATCGTATCCGTCTTGCCGTTGCCTGAACCCGCCTGCATCACGAACAGGTTCTCTCTCAGAACCAACTTGGGAGTCAGGTATTGGCCGAGGCCGACTAGCACCATGGTTGAGCTATTGCTAGTCGAAGTATTCCCGGGACTCGTGGTCGTGGTACTGCTGTCGATGTTCGCGGAAACCGACAATTCATTCTTCGCGCCTTCAGCCATGGCAGAAGTGGCAACCAACATTGAAGCCGCAATTGCAACTGCACTAATACTTTTTTTCATTTTCCGCTCCTAGTTGTAAAGTTAAGTACAGACTACGCTGACGCCAGACACAGCAACAACTCTTCCATGACCTCATCCTACTCCTTCTCGCACATTACTCCACCCCACTCGATGAATCCGGGATGACAAGAATGCGCGCCAGAAATTTGTCATAGCCAACTGAAAAAATGCCCGTCATCACGACATGGGCACTGTTGCCGAAAGATTCTAGCCGTAGATGACCTGCACGTTCTGCGTACCGCACAGCGCGCGCAGCCCCTCAAGCAACTCCTCCGGCAGTGTGACCTGCCAAGCCTCCCCCAGCCGCAGCTGCGCGCTGCCGATGAGGTTCTGGTAATTGATCTGCACCGGACATTTGCCGCCGCAGTAGGGTTTGAGCAACTCGACCAACTGCGGTACGCGCACTTTGCCGTCGATGGAGCAGGAAATATCCAGGCGTTTGGCAAAGGCCGCGCGGGCCGAGGCAAAATCATATAGCTCGTCCGCGGTGACGCGCATGCTACCCGAATAGGCGTCCAGCTCCGCTTTGCCGTTCACCACCAGCAACTCGTCGTCGCGGATCCAGGTGCGGTTGGCGTCGAACAGCTCGCTGAACACCACCACTTCCAGCGCTACGCTGCCGTCGTCCAGCGTCACCACGGCCATCTTGCCGCGCCGCGTCTGGATGATGCGCACGCCGCTGACCATGCCCGCCAGCACCAGTGCCTTGGCGTTGTTGCGGCGCCCGCCGCCGTTGCCGTATCCCCCGCCATTACCGCTGGGCGGGGCGACGATGTCCGGCGTGATGTCGGCCAATTTGACCTTCACGAAGTTGGACAACTCGGCCGCAAACTCGTGATAGGGGTGGCCGCTGAGATAGAAACCCAGCGCGCTCTTTTCCTGCGCCAGTTGCTCGCGCAGCTTCCAGCGCGGCACGTCCGCCATCTGCACCGGCAGGTCGGCACTCTCGTCGTCGCCGAACAGGCTGTTCTGGTTGGCCGCGCGCGCATGCTGTTCCGCGCTGCCCAGCGCAGCATCCAGGGAAGCGAGCAACTGGTAGCGGTGATCGCTGATGCCGTCGAACGCGCCCGCGCGGATCAGCGCTTCGATGGTGCGGCGGTTGACGATGCGCTTGTCCACGCGGCGGCAGAAGTCGAACAAGTCCTTGAACGGACCGGCCGCGCGCGCCGCCACGATGTTCTCCACCGCGCCTTCGCCCGTGCCTTTGATCGCGCCGAGCCCGTAAGCAATGGTCTTTTCGCCCACCGGGGTGAAGCGGAACAGCGAGCTGTTGATGTCCGGCGGCAGGATGCTGATGCCCTGCTGCACCGTATCCTGGTAGAAGAAACTGACCTTGTCGGTGTTGACCATTTCCGAGGTCATGGTCGAGGCCATGAACGCGGCGGGATAATGGCACTTGAGATAGGCCGTCTGGTAGGCGACCAGCGAATAGGCGGCGGCGTGCGACTTGTTGAAGCCGTATCCCGCGAACTTCTCCATGGTGTCGAAGATCTCGTTCGCCTTCTTCTCGTCGATGTTGTTCTTGGCCGCGCCTGCCACGAAGATGCCGCGCTGCTCGGCCATCTCCTCCGGCTTCTTTTTGCCCATCGCGCGGCGCAGCATGTCCGCGCCGCCCAGACTGTAGCCCGCCACCACCTGCGCCGACTGCATCACCTGCTCCTGATACACCATGATGCCGTAGGTATTGCCGACCACCTTCTCCAGCAGCGGATGCGGCAGGATCACCTGCTGGCGCCCGTGTTTGCAGTTGATGTAATCGGGGATGAAGTCCATCGGACCCGGACGGTACAGAGCATTCAGGGCGATGAGGTCTTCCAGACAATCCGGCTTGGCCTTCACCAGCGTGTCCTTCATGCCGCGCGATTCGAACTGGAACACCGCCGTGGTGTTGGCGGTCTTGAAGATATTGTCGTAGGTCAGCTTGTCGTCGAGCGGGATGGTGTCGATGTTGAAGTCTTGTGTGCCTTCGACGCCGGAGCCTTTGATGTAGCGCACCGCCCAGTCGATGATGGTCAGCGTGCGCAGCCCCAGAAAGTCGAACTTCACCAGACCGACCGCTTCCACGTCGTCCTTGTCGTACTGGCTCACCGTGCTTTCGCTGCCCTCGGCGCAGTACAGCGGGCAGAAGTCGGTGAGCTTGCCCGGCGCGATCAGCACGCCGCCCGCGTGCATGCCGACGTTGCGCGTCAGGTCCTCCAGACGTTCGCCCAGTTCCATCAGCTCATCCACGCCATCTTCGCTGGCGATGATGGCATTGAACTCCGGCTCCATCTCGCGCGCCTTCTTCAGCGACACCGGCTTTACGCCGTCGAGCGGAACCAGCTTGGACAGCTTGTCGCACAGACCGTAGGGAAAATCGAGCACACGCCCTACGTCGCGGATCACACCCTTGGAGGCCATGGTGCCGAAGGTGGCGATCTGCGACACGCAGGCCTCGCCGTAATGATGACGCACGTACTGGATCACCAGTTCGCGCCCGTCCTGGCAGAAGTCCACGTCGAAGTCGGGCATGGAGACCCGCTCGGGATTGAGGAAGCGTTCGAACAGCAACTCGTAGCGCAGCGGATCGAGGTCGGTGATGCCCAGCGAATACGCCACCAGCGAACCCGCGCCGGAACCGCGCCCCGGCCCCACCGGCACGCCGTTGGGGAACTTCTCGTCGCGGAAGGATTTGGCCCAGCGGATGAAGTCGGCCACGATGAGAAAGTAGCCGGGGAACTTCATGTTGATGATGGTGTTGACCTCGAAATCCAGCCGCGCCTGGTATTCCGGCATCTTCGCCGCACGCTACCGCCTCATCCGGGTACAGGTGCAGCATGCGCCGTTCCAGACCGCGCTGCGATTCATCGCGCAGAAAGTCTTCCAGCGACTCGCCGTTGGGCGTGGGGAAATTGGGCAAGAAAGTTCTTGCCGAGCCTGAGGGTGATATTGCAACGCTTGGCGATCTCCACGCTGTTCTGCAATGCCTCCGGCAGGTCGGCGAACAATTCCGCCATCTCAGCCTGCGTCTTGAAGTATTGCTGCGCGGTGAATTGCTTCACGCGGCGCTTGTCGTTCAGCACGTAGCCTTCGGCGATGCACACGCGCGCCTCGTGCGCCTTGAAATCATCGATGCTGAGGAACTGCACCGGATGCGTCGCCACCACCGGCAGCGCCAAGTCGGCCGCCAGCTTCACCGTATCGCGCAAGTGCACCTCTTCGCGCGCGGCGCCGTAGCGCTGCACTTCCAGGTAGAAACGATCGGGGAACAGTCCGGCATATTCCTGCGCCACGACCTTCGCGCTGGCTATGCTGCTGTTCAACAAGGTCGCCCCCACTTCGCCGAGGTGGGCTCCGGACAGCGCGATCAGCCCCTCCGTCCCCTCGCGCAGCCATTGCTTGCGTATCTCGGGACGCCCGCGATACTGGTTCTCCAGATAGGCACGCGTGATCAGGTCGCACAGACGCAGGTAGCCCGCATGGGACTGGCACAGCAGCAACAGGCGATAAGGCTGCTCGCGCACCGCGTCGTTGCTCACATACACATCGCAACCGACGACGGGTTTGACGCCAGAACCGCGCGCTTCCTTGTAGAACTTCACCAGCCCGAACACGTTGGACAAGTCGGTAAGCGCCAGCGCAGGCATGCTGTCCGCCTTTGCCGCGCCCACCGCTTCGCCGATGCGCACGATGCCGTCGGCGATGGAATATTCGCTGTGCAGACGAAGATGAACGAAGGAGGGTTGCATGATGCTCGTGAAAAAATTCTCGGCGGGATTTTACCACCGCACATGCACCGACCACGGGAGAAATTGCCAGACTGAAAAATATTTCAGATATCGCCGAAAACGGCGTATCCATTGGCTTGCAGGCTCGCCACGCTCGCGCAATGCGCATTCCGTCAAGACTGGCGGTACATCATCCTGCCGGCACCACGCTGCACAAAATTCCAGTTTGGTTTATTCTCCCCTCCCCGCGCGATTGGCGCGCAATTCAGATTGCAACATGAGTAGCGTAGATTCGCTCACTGGATTCCTGGATCGGTTTGGCTGCTTTCAGGCTGTAACGAGGCTCGCCGACGAATCGATGGCCTGCGGCCAACCGCTCGCCGTCATCTGGGCAGATCTTGACCGCTTCAAACAGGTCAATGAGTCATTCGGCCACTTGATCGGCGACGAGGTGATCGAGAACCTCGCCAATCGCCTGCGCTCTCGCGTGGGCGGTCGCGCCGAACTTTCCAGGGTGGGCGGCGACGAATTCGTCTTCCTTATGGCCAGACATGACCGCGTCCAGACGCAGCGATTCGCTGCCGAGCTTGCCAGCACGATAGAGGAACCGCTTCGCATTGGCAGCCTGACACTGCGCCCCACCGCAAGCATCGGCATCGCAATCCATGAATCCGGTGAAGACCCCCTCGCTTTGCTCGAACGCGCAGACCACGCCATGTTCGCGGCCAAGACCAAGGGGGGAGGTTGCATCGTTTGCTCCGGGGAAGAACCGATTCCGGGACGTCTTGGAATCACCCGTGCGCGGGAAGAACTCTCCGTCGAGGGTGCCTTGCATACCGCCCTGGAGACCGGCGGGTTCAGCCTGCACTACCAACCCATCATCCATGTGAACGGTCACATTGAAGCGGTCGAAGCACTCATGCGCTGCAAAATCAACGGTGAAAGCATCTCGCCGGAGAAATTCATCTCGGTCGCGGAGAAGACCGGCCTCATCATCCGTCTTGGCGAATGGTGCCTGTTGCAGGGTGCGATGCATGCACGGCTGCTGCAGGATGCCGGATATCAAACAAAAGTCGCCATCAACGTTTCGCGCGCCCAGCTGATCTCCCCGAACTTCACCCAGGCCCTGCACACCGCCCTCGCCTGCTCCAACGCCAAGCCGGAACTGATAGAGCTGGAACTGACTGAATCCCTCTTCATGGACATTTCCGATACGGTCCAGAAGAACTTGAAGAACGCCATCGCAGCAGGCGTGGCCCTGGCCATCGACGATTTCGGCACTGGCTATTCCTGCCTGGCGAACCTGAAGGACATTCCCGCAGGAAAACTCAAACTGGATCGGGCCTTTGTCAGCGTACTTCCCGAAGATCGCCGCGCCCTGTCTGTGGTAAAAGCGATGGCTCAGCTGGGCAGCGAGTTGGGGATGACCATCGTTGCCGAAGGATGCGAGAACCAGGAACAGATCGACGCCCTGCTTGATGCAGGCGTGGATGCCATCCAGGGATTCTTCTTCGCAAAACCAATGCCGGAAGAAGCGCTACTCCCCTGGCTGCAGGCGCGGTATCCGCAATGATTTGCTCTGAACGGTAATTGGGCGCCCCGTCAGTTCGCCGGATTCCCTTTTTACTGCGCCCATCTTGCTCTTGCCCCGCTCTTGACCGAGAATCCGAATTGGCATCATATCGAGTGCAGCACTTCAAGGAGCCGTCTCGTGTATCCAGAAAAGCGCAAGGAAGATCGATCCAGCCTTACCCGGCAGCCGCAAGGCAAGCTGCAGGTCCTGGTTGGCGACCGCAGTCACCACGTTTTCGAAGTGATGGATATGTCGCCGATGGGTATTCGATTAAAGGTCGACAGCCAAGTGGGCATAGGCGAGAACGTTCTGATCAGATACCAGACCAAAGAGGTCGACCTCAAGCTGAATGGGACCGTTATATGGAACTCGGACTCCCCAACCGATTCCGACGGCGTTGCCAACCCACGCGGTTGCATCATCGGCATCCAACTGACCAGCCCTTCGCTGCTGCAAGCTTTCTGGTGAAACAATAAGCGACTTTTTCGCCAAATAAAAACCGCCCACAAGGGGCGGTTTTGTATCTGGCGGAGAGGGAGGGATTGTTCGGCCTTCGCGTTGCAGCCGCGAAGCCCTCATCCCTCGTTTCACTCGGGACTGCCTGACGGCATCCTGCGCGAGCGATGCTCGCTGGTCGAACCCAAGCCGCTCCGTCCACACTTCCTTTCAGCCAAAGAAAATGGGCAGGTATTACCTGCCCATTTTGTTTGGCGGAGAGGGAGGGATTCGAACCCTCGGTACGGGGTTACCGTACGCCTGATTTCGAGTCAGGTACATTCGACCACTCTGCCACCTCTCCGAAGGGCGCGCATTTTACCAGCAACAATCGAATTTCGGGCAGAATGTTCGCATGCGTAGCCTGCTCCCACTACAACTCGCCGTTGTCATCGCGCTGTGTGCCTGGCTCTGGATCAAATCCACCGCCGTCTATCCCTTGCCGGATTGGCGTCAGGGTGAGCTGGTGGTCATCGTGCCGCCAGCCGAGATGGAGGCCGAAAACGCATTCGAAACCGAGCTCGCTGAGCTGTTCGCCCTTCAATTGCAAGTGAAACTGAAGACGGTGCCGCTGGCAATCGACCAGGCACTCCCCACGCTTGCCGCACACAAGGCGCATCTGGCCACTTCCGCCCGCAGCACGACCGACTACGCCTTGCGCTTCGGCAAAACCTATCAGTCGCTGGATGAAGTGCTGATCTGCCACGGCGTCACGCCGGATGACCTCGACGACCTTTCCGATCGCAAGCTGGTCGTCGCCGCCGGCTCGACGCAGGAAGCCGCATTGCGCGAAGTGCAGCGCGAGCATGAGGAACTGGAATGGGAATCGCGACGCGACACCTCGCCCGCAGAATTGCTGGAAGAGGTCGCCGACGGTAAGCTGGACTGCACGGTGGCGAACGAGGAACAGCTTGCGAGCGCACGCAACTTCTATCCAGAACTGGGCGATGCGCTCGACCTCGATTCGCCGTCCGACATGTCCTGGGCTTTTGCCGGCGATGGCGATGCCGCCTTGTTCGACGAAGCGCAGCAGTTCTTTGCCCGTATCAAACAAGACGGCACCTTGCGCCACCTGCTCGACCGCTACTACGGCTACAACGAGCGGCTGGATGCCATGGATGCAGAAGCCTTTATCGCGCAGACGCGCACCCTGTTGCCGCATTACCGGCGCTGGTTCGAGGAAGCGGCCGACCTTACCGGCATCGAATGGCAGTTGCTGGCCGCGCTGGCCTATCGGGAATCGCACTGGGATCCCAATGCCACTTCATACACCAACGTGCGCGGCATGATGATGCTGACCGAAGAGACCGCCGACCGCATGAACGTGGAGAATCGGCTCGATGCTCACGCCAGCATCCTTGCCGGTGCGCGCTATCTGCAGTTGCTCAAGGAACAGTTGCCGCTGCGCATCAGCGAAGAGGATCGGCTCTGGCTGGCGCTCGCCGCCTACAACCAGGGCATGGGCCATCTGGAAGATGCACGCGTCCTGGCGACGCAGTCAGGGTTGAATCCCGACGTATGGGCGGATGTGAAACGGGTGATGCCACTGTTGTCGCGCCCCTCCGTCTACAAGAAGACCAAACGCGGCAAGGCGCGCGGCGGCGAGGCCGTGGTCCTGGTCGAAACCGTGCGCCTATATCACGACATGCTGAAGCGGCTGGAAGCAGAGAACGCGTTATATCGGCTGCCGCCCGCGCCCAAACGGCGTCTTGTCGGCAGCTTCATCAAGTAGCGATCAACGTCGTGCCGACAGCAAGAAACGGTTGATCTCCAGCGCAATGGACGCTGGCGGGAGTGCTCCGCTGATTGCCAAAAGCTTATTCATCCATCCCGGCACCACTACACCGCGACCTTGCTGCATCCCCCGGTAGCCTGCACGCGCCACATCGCGCGCCTCCATCGGCTTTGCCCAGCGGAACAGCCGCGTGCCTTCCGCCTTGGCAGTTGCCTCGAACTCAGTGCGCGTCGCTCCCGGACACAAGACGGTGACGCTCACCCCAGTGCCGCGCAACTCGCGGCGGATTGCGCGCGAAAAGGACAGAACATAACTCTTGGTCGCGTAGTACACCGCCATGCCAGGGCCGCCCGGCTGAAAACCGGCCAGCGAGGCAACGTTGAGTATCCTGCCGCGCTTTCGCTCGATCATGCCGGGCAACGCATGACGCGTGAGCGAAGTCAGCGCCGCGATATTGAGATGGATCATGCCTTCGATATTCTCCAGCGGTTCACCGGCGAAGTCGCTCGAGTCGGCAACGCCCGCGTTATTCACCAACACTTTGATGTTCGGCTCGATCTTGCTGATCGCCTTCCACAACGCCTCGCCGGCGTAGGGTTGCGTGAGATCCATCTGGATGATGTTCACCATGTTGCCGTACATCTTGCTCAGGTCGTCGGCCAGTTTCTGAAGGCGCTCAACCCGGCGCGCCGTCACGATCAAGTCGTAACCGTCCGCCGCAAACAAATATGCCAGTTCCATCCCGATGCCGCTGGAAGCACCGGTGATCACTGCCGTCTTTCTATTCATGGTGACCGTCCTTTCTTAAGAGATCGCATATTTCAGGTGCGGCGCGGCGCAGGCACGAGTAATGCGACAGGCCGTCGAATATTTCGACCGCGGCGCGGCCGGGAAGCGCCGATTGCAAATATTCCGCCATTGCCTTCGGCGACCAATTGTCTTCTGCGCCATGCCAAATGCGCGTGTTGACGGAAATTTCGGGGAGCGTGTTTTTCCATGGGTGCACATAAGCCTTTACGTCTCTGACATAACCCGGAACGCGGCCAACGAAACACGCTTTTAAAACTTTGGTGATGCCCGCTTGAAATTCACCATCGGTGGCCAATGCTTTATCGCCACCAACGGTGGAGGCGAATAGCATGCGGAATAATGCCGCGGGAAAAAGAAAAGCCAGCAAACCTTGCCAATAGGACAACAGCACGAATAGGCCGGGAAATGCCTTGGCCAACCGGAAAACCTGCTTTCCTGCCATGGCATCCAGAAAATCTCCCGCCTCCAAAGGCGCAGCGGCGGAAACCAGATGCAGACTCCTTACCTCCTCCCCCATATAGCGGCAGGTCTGCAACGCGATGAACGCGCCGATTGAAAAACCGATGATGTCGACCTTTTTTCCGGCGGATTGCCTTGATATTTCCTCGGCCAGATAGCGGTAATACGCTTCACCGGTGAACGAAGGATCGATAGCAAACCGGTCAAAACAAAGAAAGGTTAAGCCAAGTTCTTTTCCGCAAGCAGCAAAAATGTCGCATTCCCCGGGCGCTCCCGGTGCGCCATGGAAATAGATGACGATGCGCCCATTCCCCGCGCCGAACCGGCTGACTGCCAATGGCGTTTTACCGGGATAAGGTGGGTGCGCGTCCTGCCTGATGGACGGGGCAGGCCTCACAATTGGCTCCATACTTGGCGAAGGCCCACCCAATGAAGGAGCCCGATGACCAAACAAATCCCGGACGTAACCATCCAGAATGTGTCGCTATTCCCAGGGAAAAGAGGTTTCAGCAATGGAAAAGCCAGCGCGCGCAGCAGGTAAACCCCGGTGATTGCGCTTAGCACCAGCCGCGCAAAGGGCAGCTGCATGAGCAGGCCCGCGCCCGCCAATGCATAAGCGGCACATACCGCGAGCAATGTGCCAATGACAAAGGCAATAAAACCCGGATACCAATGCCCCCTTTCGGCCATTTGTGCGATCGGCTCGCCGGCCCCGAGGAGCCGGAATCCGGCCGCTCCCCAGAATATGCAGGCAAAGTGCAACGCCGCTGCCACGGCACTAAGCACTGCGGCAAAAAGCAAATAAACATTCCATGAAGATAACAAGGTGATCCCCTTTCGTAGTGGCGGCTTCTTGAAACGTGGAACAGGGTGCCGTGAAGTCTAATGGCCGGTCATCTGAGGTTCGATTCGGATCGAACTTCTTGCATCACATCTGGCGGAACAGGTGGGCATAAGTACGGCTCACGGCGATCCTCTCCGCCCTGTCGCGCAGACTCAGCGACACCTTGCCCAGCAGATCATGCTGCGCGGAAACGATCTGCCTTGCATTCACCACCGTGCCGCGATGCACCTGCCAGAAATGTTCGGCATCGAGTTGGTCGATCAACTCCTTGAGCGGCGTACGCAACAATAACTCGGCATCGCGCGTCAGCACCGTGGTGTATTTGTCGGCAGACTGAAAATAGCACACCTCGTCCACCGCCACCATGCGCACCGTCTGCCCGACCTGGATGCGCAGCCAGCGCAACGGTTCCGGTTTGCTTTGTGCAGCCAGCAGCTGCTGCAAGCGCGCCAGGAACGCATCCGGCGCGCCAGCACCGCGCTGTTGCAACCGCTCGACACAGCGCTGCAAACGTTCGTCGGAGACCGGCTTCAGCAGGTAGTCCGCCGCTGCCTGCTCGAATGCCTGCACTGCGTGATCGTCGAACGCGGTGACGAACACCACGCGGCAATCGGCTGCGGCCGAGCGTGCCGCATCCAGCCCGCTCTGTCCCGGCATGCGGATGTCGAGGAAGGCGATGTCGGGTTTGAGTTCTTGCAACGCTGCGGCTGCTGCCACACCATCGTGCACTACGGCAACGATCTGCAATTCCGGCCACAAATGGGCCAGGCGTCGCCGCAGGTCTTCCGCCAGATGCTGCTCGTCGTCGGCGATGATGGCTTTCATCGCGGCAGCTCCAGGATCGCGCTCACCCCGCCGCCGGGATTGTCCTGCAACGCCAGGCGCCCTGCCTTGCCGTACAAAGTCGCCAAGCGGGTGCGTACGTTCGACAAACCCGCTCCCTCGCCATCATCATCCAGCAGCCCCACTCCCGTATCGCTGACTTCGATGCGCAACATCGCGTTTTCAATATTCAGGCACACGCCGATCTCGCCGCCGCCGATCTTCGGCTCGATACCGTGCCGCACTGCATTCTCCACCAGCGGTTGCAGCAGCATCGGTGGAAATGAGAAAAGACGGGCATCTTCAGGCACATCGATACGCCAGCGCAGACGCTCCCCAAAACGAACCTTCAATATCTGCAAGTAATTTTCCAGCATATCCAGCTCGTCGCCCAGGGTCGCCCGGTCGCTGCGCGCCCGCACCAGCGCCACGCGCAGCCAGTCGTTGAGCCGCTCCAATAATCTTTTTGCCAGCACCGGATCGCTGTCGATCAGGCCGCTGACGTTCGCCAAGGTGTTGAACAAAAAATGTGGCTCGATCTGTGCCTGCAGCAGTTTAAGTTGCGCCTCCATCTCGCGCTTCTCGCTTTCGCTCCTGATGAGCTGGCGCTGCTTCACTTCCGCATCGATGCGTTCGGAGAGCAGCAACGTGATGCCGCCGATAAGGCCGAAGAACAGCCCTATGATCATCGTAGGCCAGACGTACTGATCGCTCCAGCTCCCTATCCCGGTGATGGCAAACGCCAGCGTCATGCCGAGCGCCACGCTGCCAGGCAAAGAGATGCTCAATATCGCCCAGCGCAGGATGGTGCTGCGCATGTAAGCGACGACCGTACCGTTGACTGCCATCACGGACAGGCCGATGCATTGCGAATAGATGAATTCGTCCCAGAACGAGATGACGCCCGACATGAGCATGAACAGCACGCCGGCGATGGCCGTGTTGAAGATGAGCGTGGAGATCAGGTAAGACAGTGCTTTTTTCATATCAGGATTATCCGTGCGAGTTTACGGCAGGGCAATCTTCAAACTTGCAGTCGCTCTGCGAGCACACGGTGCTGAAATCTCTTGCCACGCATTGCAATCCAACGGAGCGGCACAATAAACCAGCGAGGTTTTGTTAAGGCTTCGCATGCGTCAATTGCGCCCCTGGCGGAAGCACGGGTTGCTCGACAAGCCAGTTCTCTCCCGAAGACATCACTTTGGGAAATTTCAGCACCGCATAGCCCGAACCTCTACCGTTGCCACCTCCCTCCACTGCGTGACTCCAGTAGACGCCGACCTGTCCGCGATTGAGGTCGAGCGATTCCACCGCAATGTTGAAAGTTGCGATCATGTTACCCACCACCATCCAGTTGCAGTAACGCGGCTGGAATTCGATGGAAATCTCGTCCGGCGAGCGAACCAAAAGCGTGGCAATCGTGCTCGCACATACCACCGGCGTCCAAATGAAGGTGATAGGCATATTCGCCTTCATGCTTATTTGCCCCGCTTGCTCGCCCGTTGCGATCTCGCTGAAGACGATGTCTTTTGCACAACCATTGCCCGGGACGAAGCCTCCCAGAACGAACTGGCATATCCCGACACTTTCGCAAGCGCGTGTCTTCGGGTCCGAGTCGCAGATTGCGACCTTTTCACCTTCATTTGCCTTCAGCAGTTGCTGGAATCCGGTGTGCAACTGTCCGGCAGAGTACTTGTGACCGGCCGCGCAATCCTCGGTGCCACAGATATGGACTGTCTTTACGGCATGTTGCTGCGGGATGGCGGTGCAACCTGCGAGCAACCATCCTGCTGCAAGCAACAAGGACCAACGGTGCATACCCATGAGCTCCTCCTTTGACTTTCGGTTGGCGATTTCACGATTCGAATTGGATTCAGTGAAATCCGGCATCAATATAAACAGGTCGTATCAAACAGGGGAGCAGAAAGCGACGAAGCGCCCGGAATGAGGAGCGAATTGCACATTACATTGGGGGACTCAATGCAGGAAGGCGATGACCTCAACCTTCTCTGAGCGCTCTTGAATTGTCGTGCCCGGATAATCCGGGCACTTTTACGGCAACGCTATCTTCAACCCTACGGTCACGCTGCGCTGGAACAGGGCCGAGAACTCCTGTCTCGCATTGCCCTGCGGCAGCACTGCCAGCGCGTAGATGCTGAGGTGGCTGGCCAGGACTGTTTCGCCATAACCGGCGAATTCGTTGCCGCCGTCGGTGAGGTTGCGCGTGTACATCAGGCGCCAATAGCCGATCTCGCCCATCATGTTGCTCTGCCACACCATGTGCAGATAATCGCGCCCCAACAGACGCGGGGCCAAGCCCATGGCCATGCCCGGAGTCGTGGTGGCGCGCTGGAAGTAGGCGCTCTCTTGCGCCGGGGTATAGCCGTGGCCTTCATGCAGATATTCGGCAGCCAACGATTTGCCGCTTTCGAAGGTGTATGCAGCACCGGCCAGCGCCGTGGTGCGACGCGAAGAGGGGAATTGCACGGTGAACGGCTGCGCGACATCGGCAGACGATTGCAACGCGAACGCCCGCGCCGAAGAACCGAGCTCTCCATACAGCATCAACTCGTCGCTCAGCGTCATCTGTCCATGCGCGCCGTAAAAGGCGGGCAAGTGCGGCGCTTTGACCGCAACCACGCCATAGGTCCACTCGCCGCCGCGCTGGTCGAGCTTCGCCAGCCAGCTGTCGCGCCACACATCCGGCTGCATCGCGCCATAACCGGAACGAACGATGCGCGCCAGCGTGGCGCTGCTCTGCCTGTCCGGCGTCCACGAAAGTTTCAGCGCATCCACACCGACCAGCTCGCGCATCGGATCGCTGCGACCGTTGTCGAAATAGAACGGGCTGGACGGTGAGCGGAACTGGGCCGCCCCCCAGTTCAACACCTCGCGCCCCGCCGCGACGTTCCATGCTTCGGCGGCGCGCACGCGCACCTGCCACAGGCTGAAATAGCCTTCATTGCGTTGCTGTGTGCCGAAGACATTGCGCGTCTCGCGCATCAGTCCGATAGGGCGCGCCGTCAGCCGCACGGTCTCATTCTCGGCCTTGAAGTTGAGACGCAGTTCTGCGACATCGCTGCGCTGCGGCAAGTGTGCGACCTGGTTGTCCGGATTGAGCACGCTGTCGGTGCGCAACCGCGTACTGTTGGCGTAACCATAGAGCGTACCGTCCCACGAGGTCTGCCAGTCCGATTCATCGGCATGCGCCGGCAATGCCGCCGTCAACAGGCCGGCGAATAAAATCTTCTCAATGTTTGACATGACGATGCTTGTCTATCCAGTAGCCCCACAACACCAGCAGCCACTGCGCCTGCCCTACCCATGCGATCGCCATCGCGTTCGGCGGCGGTTCACCGAACAGGTTGCCGATGTAAATGAGCAGCAGGAATCCGACCAAGCCATAAAAACCCCAGCGACCGGCCGCATCCACTGCAGCCGTGGCGCGCGCATAGAGCCAGACGCCAGCCGTGAATATCGAACCTTCCAACAACAAGGTGAGCGGCAACGACGACCATGCATTCAAACCGACCAATGTCGCACTGCCGGGGAACAATGGCAGATCGGGCTGATGCACAACGAGGTCGAGCAACCAGTGGCTGACCACCAGAGCGCTCAGGATCAGCGCGCCTTTGTGTTCCCGTTTCAGCCAGTAATAGATTCCACCTGTCAGCACCGCCCAACCGATGACCGCCAGCAGACTGTGCGAGATGGGATAGTTCTCGAACACCAGCGGCGTGACGACGGTCGCCCCCGGCGCGATGCGTACTTGCTCCAATCCAAGCAGCAGCAAAGTGGGCCACAACAGATCGATGAACTGCGCGGCAAGAAACAATGTGCCGAGAGAAATTTTCGGGGCGATCGATTTTGCGCCGAAGCCGACGCCGAAATGCGCGATGAACATTACTGCATCTGCCCCAGATCGAATTCCGATGCCGCGATCCTCTTCACCTTCACCGTGCCGAATTCCATCGTGGTCTCGGCATCGATCAGCGCGTCGCGGATGGTCATCTTGCTCACGAAAGGAACACGTTTTCCTTCATGCTCTATGGTGTTGTTGTACTCGAAGCGCGCCGTCTTCAACAGCTTGCCGCTCACCGAATAGAACTCGGCCTTGATCCCGACCCCGCGCTTGACCGATACCCAGTAGCGGATCTTGTCGTAAGTCGCGCGTTTGTGTTTTGCAGCCAGATCGAGCACGTAGCAGTTCTCGCCATCCAGCGATTCCGTCGCGCTCATCTGCGCATCGTAATCACCCGCGTAGTTGGTCGCCGCGATGTCGCCGTTGGATGCCTGCCCGCTCATGCGCTGGCGCGGCGAGATGGGAATGGGCTTGGACAGGCCGGGCCGCGTCAGCCACATGTTGCGCTCCACCTGCAATATCTTGGAACCCTTGAAGCGCACCGGCTCCTGCGTCTCGGCCACGCTGGATTCGTCCACCGCCTTGACCAGGATGCGTTGCGGCTCATCCGTACGCTCGCCGTCGCGCGACAACACCTTGATCTCCCACACGATGCCGGGCAAGCCGCCGCCGCGCGCATGGTCGGAGTTTTGCAGGATGCTGTGGGCATCGGGGGAGGCCACAGCCGAATCGGACAAACCGATCAATCCAAGCAGCAGCAGACTGAAAATCTTGTTCATGGTTGTTCCTTACACGTGACCCAGTGCATCGATGATGTCTTTCTTCGCCGCGCGCTTCGCGGGCATGTATGCCGCAGCCGTACCCACCACTCCCATCAGCACGAAGGTGAACAGCGTGCGCCCCAGATCCAGGTCGATCAGCAGCGGCACGCGGCTGGCACTATTGGGCGGCACATAGGAGATGTCTGCCATATTGATAGTCCAGCGCACACCCAGCGTGAGCAGCAGACCGGCGATGCAGCCGATCAGCGTGAGCAGCATGGATTCGGTGGTGAACAGCCGCACCACACCGCTGCGTTTCAAGCCGATGGCGCGCAAGGTGCCGATCTCGCGGGTGCGCTCGATCACGGTCATCCCCATCGAGTTCGCCACGCTCATCACCACCACGGTCAGCACGATGGAGAAGATGAAACCGAAGATCATGTCGAACATGCCGTGCACCTGATTGTAGAAATCGGACAGTTCCTGCCAGGTCTTGATCTCCACGTCGAATCCGGCTGCCTTCAGCTTGGCCAACAGGCGCTCGCGCATCGCTTCGGTGTGGCTTGCATCGTCCAGCAGGATGGTCAGGCGTTCCGCGCGCCCTTCCGCATCCAGCAGCGTCCGCGCCAGCGCCAGTGACACGAAGGCGAACTTGTCGTTGCTGCCCGCGTTGCCCGTATTGAAACTGTGTCCCACCGTGATGTCGGCAGCATTGGCTTGCCCGCTCAGGGTATTCACCAGCACGGCTGCTTGACCGCCGATGGTGAGGTGCAACATCTCCACCAGGCCCTCGCTCAGCTCCACCACATCGGCACGCTCCGGATCGAGCTGCTTCTTCAGCTTGCCGAACATGCCGCTTTTCTTTTCCTGCTCCGTCAGCACGTCTTTCTGCAGCATTTCCATCGCGGCCGGCTCGATGCCTTCGGCAAGGAAGATCGTACTGGCGCGCCCGTTGCTGACCAGTCCGCTCATGGACAGACGCGGCGACACCATCACCACATGCTTCTCGTCTTTCAACAGCTTAGTGATCGCGTCGACTTCGTTCGCGGTGAGCAGATAACGTTCGGGGTCGAGTTTGCCTTCCTTGCGCATGCCGCGTTTGCTCAGAGTCAGATGTCCCAGCATCTCGCCGTAGATGGACTGGCGCGAGAGGCCGTCATACACGTTGTGCGTATAGCCGGCGAACAGCGCAATGGCAGAGAAGCCGAAGGCGATGGCGAGCAGCGTCATCATCGAGCGGCGGCGGTTGCGCGCGAGTCCGCGCAGTGCAAGTTTCAATGTGTTTTTCATGCCATCACCTCATCGCTGATGATATCGCCGTCGCGCAGCAGTATCTTTCTGTCCACATGGTCGAGCAGGCGCTGGTCGTGCGTGGTGAACACGAAGGTCACCTTGCGTGCGCGGTTCATCTCGCGCATCAGTTCCACCACCATGCGGCTGTTCTCCGAATCCAGATTGGCCGTCGGTTCGTCGGCGATCACCAGCTTGGGCTCGACCACCAAGGCACGCGCGATAGCCACGCGCTGGCGCTGGCCGCCGCTCAATTTGTCCGGCAGCGATTCCTTGAACCGCTCCAGCCCGACATCCACCAGCGCCGCGGCAGCACGTTCGCGTGCCGTGTGCGAGGGAACCCCCTGTATCTGCAAGGGCATCATCACGTTCTCCAGTGCGGAGAGTACCGGCACGAGGTTGAAGTTCTGGAACACGAAGCCGATCTTCTTGCCGCGGAAATCGGTGAGTTCATCGTCCCCCAGCACCCGCGTATCCTGTTCGTCGAAGAACACTTCGCCCTCGGTCGGCGCATCGATCAGGCCGATGATGTTCATCAAGGTGGACTTGCCGCTGCCGGACGGCCCCCACACTGCAAGGAACTCCCCCGCATGGATGTCCAGCGAAATGCCGTTCAGCGCATCGATGGTGGTCTCGCCCAGCAGGAAACGGCGACGGATGTCGCGCAGCCTCAGGATCGGTGGATGACTGGTTTTGTCGCTCATATTCAACCTCAATGTAAGTGAATGGCTTTAGACACGATATTCTCGCCGACTTCGAACACCGCTGCAGAAAAATCTGGGGGCCCGAACTTGCCGCGCGCATCGTTGGAAAAACCGTATATCTCAGTCGGCACGCCCAGGAAGTTCTTGTCTTGCTTGCCGTTCTTGTTGTTATCGACGTAGGCGGCCACCGCATATTTCCCCGGCGGCAGGTCCGGCACCGTCACCGTCAAGCTGTCTCCCGTCGCCTCGTTCACCGCCCCGCGGTAGAACTTCTCGTCGGAGGGAAACTGTTCCGGCGCATTGGCTGAATAGACGGCAACCCGTATCTGATTCCCGGCCATCCCTTTCCCAAGCAACTCCAATTTGAGTTCGCCCGCCTGCACGCCAAAGGGCGCCAACAACGCTGCAATCGTCATCCATCGTTTCATCGTTGCTCTCCTTTCCAAGTCGAGTGATCGGATTACGCCGGCTTCATCACCATCCAGTAAAGATTCACCAGAGGTAGCAAGGTCAGGATGAAACCCCAGATCGCCCACAGTCGGCCCAGACGCCAATACTCTGCGGGGATGGTGCCGCCAACGGAAAACTCCCGAGCCATTCTTGCCTGACGCACCTGGATGGGGATCAGGATAGCAATCCAGATCAAGCCGGATGCACTCAACAGCCATAAGCTCCATGACAGCCAGTCGATATGGAAAACATCCATGCCGTGCAACGCGGCGTTACCCCATCCAGCTGCCAGCAGGAGCGCCGCACCGCCAGCCGTGAACACATAATCGGTAAGCGTGACTTGGCGTTGGGCGAAGGCGATGACCCGCGGATCACGCGTGCGGTCGGCCATGAGCTTCCACCAAGCCGTAATGATGATGTTGCCGAGGAACACGATCACGCCAAACAAGTGCAGGGTCTTCAACCACAGATAGCTGCCGTCCAAAATACCTCCCCTTGATCTAGCTCGCCTCAACAGCACAGCCGTTCGCCGCGCCATCACTTGAATCGAATTAAACGCCGTATCTCCATCTCAGGGGAGTGTATTGCGACGAAACACAGAAACTGGGGAGCGAATGGGTTGAAACAGCACTTTGTCCGTCAACCTTTGAATTGAACAACGTGTTTCTTCTTCCCCATAACTCTCCGAGCCTGATTCATTACCTTGCCCGCCACTGCCAACAGAATTCCCTTGTGTCGGCTAGCCACACGGAAAAATCTCCGGTAAACCCCTCAACATCCGCAAGAAATTCCTGCTCGCCATTCTCCAGAGGATTCGGTTGCCGTGCGCGGCGCGACATACGAGCCAGAACATCGGCGATGCCTTCGATCTGTGCATAGCTCGTCAGCCAATCCTCCTGTGCCATCAGCGTCAGTGCGGGATGTGCGGAAGCGGGAAGGTCATGCAGGCGGTCTCGGATCAATGCATAGAGCGCTTCGCAATATTCATCCAGTGGCTGCTGATGTATGGCCGCCCAGTTTTTGGCCAGCAGATGGTCATAGAACACATCGACAAGCACGCCGGCATACCGTCTGCGATCTGCAGAGACGCGCGAGCGGCTGCGACAAAAAGCGGGATGCGATTCGGCAAAGTGATCAATGGCGCGATGCAGGGCGACGCCTCTGGCCAAATCGTCCGGCAGTCCCGCAGGCAGGGGGCCTTTGATCCAGTCTCCGACGACCCCGCCTACGATCAGGGCAGGTGCGTCACCGGCGAGCAGCGCATGGGCCAGAAAGTTCATGATCGCCTTTTACCTGTTTGCATGTGAACGAACGAAAACAAGCGATCCCGCAACGGAGGGGAAACGGATAACGAAACCGGGGAAACGAGGAGCGTGACGCCCCCGCCCTGTCAGATCGCGTTGATGGAGCTCAGTCCGCCCATGTAAGGACGCAGCACTTCGGGCACCTTCACGCTGCCGTCGGCCTGCTGGTAGTTCTCGAGGATCGCGACCAGCGTGCGTCCGACCGCGAGGCCGGAACCGTTGAGGGTGTGCACCAGCTCCGGCTTGCCTTGTGCATTGCGGAAGCGCGCTTGCATGCGACGCGCCTGGAACGCCTCGAAGTTGGAGCAGGACGAGATCTCGCGGTAGGTGTTCTGCGCGGGCAGCCACACTTCGATGTCGTAAGTGGTGGCCGCTGAGAAGCCCATGTCGCCCGTGCACAGCTTGACCACGCGATACGGCAGGCCCAGCTGCTTGAGGATGGTTTCGGCATGGCCGAGCAGACCTTCCAGCGCTTCGTAGGATTTCTCAGGATGCACGATCTGCACCAGCTCCACCTTGTCGAACTGGTGCTGGCGTATCATGCCGCGTGTGTCGCGGCCATACGAACCCGCCTCGCTGCGGAAGCACGGCGTATGCGCCACGAACTTCATGGGCAATTTCTCCAATGGCACGATCTCGTCACGCACCATGTTGGTCACAGGGACTTCGGCGGTGGGAATGAGGTAGAAGTTCTTCTCGCCTTCGTCGCCCATCACGCGCGGCACGCGGAACAGGTCTTCCTCGAACTTCGGCAACTGGCCGGTGCCGCGCATCGACTCGGCATTCACCAAGTAGGGCACATAGGTCTCGGTGTAGCCGTGCTTCTCGGTGTGCGTGTCCAGCATGAACTGCGCAAGTGCGCGGTGCATCCGCGCCAATGGGCCCTTCAGCAGCGAGAAGCGCGCACCGGATATCTTCGCGGCGGTGTCGAAATCCAGCCCGCCCAGACCTTCGCCGATGCTCACATGGTCCTGCACCTCGAAGGCGAACTTCGGCACTTCGCCGACTTTGCGCACCTCGACATTGTCCGCCTCCGACTTGCCGACCGGCACGCTGGCGTGCGGCGTGTTGGGTATGACGGCGAGGAAGGCATCCATCTCGGCCAGCAGTTGCGGCAGCTTGGCTTCGAGCTGTTTCAACTCCTCGCCCAGAGCGCCCACTTCGGCCATGATCGCCGACACGTCTTCGCCCTTGGCCTTGGCCTGACCGATCAGCTTGGAAGACGCATTGCGCTTGGCCTGCAGCTCTTGTGTGCGCGTCTGGATGGTCTTGCGCTCGGCTTCCAGCAGCTCAAATTTGGCGGTGTCCAGCACGTAGCCGCGTGTCGCCAAGCGTGCGGCCACTGCGGCCAGATCGTTGCGTAATGTTTGTATGTCTAACATCTCTGCTCCTGAGTAGGTCGGGTTAGCAGCCCTATCGCGTAACCCGACGTTGAATTCCGATCCATTAAAACTTGTCGGGTTACGCTGCGCTAACCCGACCTACATTTTCTTTGCTTTTTCGTCCAGCTCACGCAAATGCGCCAGCTTCTCCGCGATCTTCGCTTCCAGCCCGCGCCCGGTGGGCTCGTAGAAACTCACTTGCGGCATGCCGTCGGGGAAATAATTCTCGCCCGCCGCATAACCGCCCGCCTCGTCGTGCGCGTAACGGTAATCCTTGCCGTAATCCAGCTGTTTCATCAATTTGGTCGGTGCATTGCGCAAGTGCAGCGGCACTTCGCGCGACCCATCCTGACTGACGAAGGCGCGGGCGGCATTATACGCGACGTATCCCGCGTTCGACTTGGCGGCGACGGCGAGATACAGCACGGCCTGCGCCAGCGCCAGCTCGCCTTCCGGCGAGCCCAGTCGCTCGTAGGTGGCGGCAGCATCGTTGCACAACTGGATGGCACGCGGGTCGGCGAGGCCGATGTCCTCCCACGCCATGCGCACGATGCGCCGCGCCAAGTAACGCGGATCGGCGCCGCCATCCAGCATGCGCACCAGCCAGTACATTGCGGCATCCGGGTTGGAGCCGCGCACCGACTTGTGCAAGGCGGATATCTGGTCGTAGAAGGCTTCGCCGCCCTTGTCGAAGCGGCGCATCTTCTGCGCCAGCGTGTTGTCGAGGAAGGCGACATTGATACTGCTTACTCCTGCAGCTTGAGCTGCGGTCTGCAACTGCTCCAGCACGTTGAGCAATCGGCGTGCATCCCCATCCGCATAGCCGATGACGCGTTCCCGCGCCGCCGCATCGAACGCGATGCCTTGCAATGCCGTCTGCTGGGCGCGCTCGAACAATTGCCCCATCTCGGCCTCGGACAGGGATTGCAGCACATACACCTGCGCCCGCGACAACAACGCATTGTTCAATTCAAACGATGGGTTCTCGGTGGTCGCGCCGATGAAAGTGACCAAGCCTTGCTCGACGAACGGCAGGAAAGCATCCTGCTGCGACTTGTTGAAACGGTGAACTTCGTCGACGAACAAGATGGTGTGACGGCCGCTTTGCTGCAAAGTCTGTTCGGCCTGCGCGATGGCTTCGCGGATATCCTTCACCCCGGACAGCACGGCCGACAACGGTACGAACTCGGCATCGAAGGCGGATGCCATCAGGCGCGCCAGCGTGGTCTTGCCCACGCCCGGCGGCCCCCACAGGATCATGGAATGCAGCTTGCCGGACTGGAACGCCAGACGCAGCGGCTTACCCTCGCCCAATAGATGCGATTGACCGATGACTTCGTCGATATGCTTGGGACGCAGCCGCTCAGCGAGCGGTGCGGCAGGCTGATTGGGAGCGAACAGATCGCTCATCATTCGCCCAGCACATCCGCCCCCTTGGGCGGCACGAATTTGAACAATTGCGCACCGAGCGATGGATTGTTTTTCAATTCAGTGAAGCGTAATACGGTGCGATGCCCGAAAGCGTCGTGCAACTCCATCACTACCAGTTCGGACTTGGCATTGAATGCCATGAGTATCTTCTCGAAAGTGCTTTCGGCCGATCTGGGTGTGGCCTGCAGCCATTCGAGACCATCGCGCTCCTCGATATTTTTCAGTGCGAATCCGCGCTCGATCTCGTTGTTGCCCGAGAGCAATGCCGCAGGACTGCTGCCCAGCGCGGCATCCAGCTTCTTCACCGTGACTTGGTTCAGGTCGATGTCGTACATCCAGAATTTCTTGCCGTCGCCGACGATGAGCTGCTCGTAGGGCTTGCGATATTCCCAGCGGAATTTGCCCGGGCGCACGAACTGCATGGTGCCGGATGCCGATTGGATGCGCTTGCCGCTCTTGTCCTGCACTTCTTGCGTGAAGTTGGCCTGCGCGGATTGCGTGGCGGCGATGAAATGCTTCAGCTTGTCGGTGGCTGAGGCGTGAGCTGCAAGCGGCACGAAAAATAACAACACAAACAATCTGATCATTCTGGATTCCTGAACTTTAAATCTGGCAATTTCGCTATTTCGAGAACCGTTGGATTCGGCTATTGTTTTTCGGCACGAACGATGATCTCAACACTTTGCGTTCGAGGTAGTAGTAGTCATCGAACTGCCGCAACTCCTTCTCTGTTCCCGAACGCGGACAGGCGGACATCCCATAGACACCCAGCACCGGTCCCAAGTAACCGCCGTGGTAGATCACGCTACCAGCATGTGCCAATTCGCGCCCCGAGGCCATTTCAAACACCCGCTTCTCGTTCAAACCAAGGGTGTTGCCCAGCTGGCGAAAAGTATCACTCACGGCATAACGGCTCGCGGGCGCGGGTATTTCCGTGACGACAGTCTTGCCGTCCGCGCCTACCGCATAGCGCAGGGTGCGTCCCTTTTTGTACATATCCGGTGCCTCGACATAGCTAAACCCCCATTCACGCAGAAAGCGCTCCGCTGAATACGGATAAAGATCGGTAGCGTAGAACCCCGGCACATCAACCACCTCAAGGATGACCGGCTCGGCATGCTCTGCACAAAGCCGTTCATACTTCATACGCCCCGGCAAATAGCTGACGAGTACAGCAGCGGCAACTAACGCGGTTGCAAGCAGCCAGCGCGCCACACCCGCTACCGCGCCGAAGCGCCGATCTGTCCATGCCCCAATCAGCCAACGCAACGGCCAGCGCGCAATCGCCCAGATTGCCGGCAAAAATAATAACGGGCCGAACATTGCGAGCAATATGCCGATGCCCCACGCCATACTTTCACTCATGCTGTTCTCCACGACCAAGGGGATGAGTCAGGGCTTTGAAATACGGCAACCCGCCTCAAATTGACTCAATAGAATGGCCCGCGCAGCCCGCCATCCCGCGCGCTGCTTAGCTTTCCCGACTCGGCGCCAGCACTTCGCGATTTCCGTTGCCCTGCATCGGAGACACCAGCCCGGCCTTTTCCATCGCCTCGATCAGTCGCGCAGCGCGGTTGTAGCCGATGCGCAGATGACGCTGCACCAAGGAGATAGAGGGACGGCGTGTCTTCAGCACGATCTCGACCGCCTGGTCATACAGCGCATCGGCTTCGGCATCCCCGCCACCGCCATCGTATTCACCCTCGGCCGGCTCATCCAGCGACGTCAGCACGCCCTCGATGTAGTTGGGCTGGCCCTGTGCCTTGAGGTGTTCGGTGACGCGGTGCACTTCCTGGTCGGAGACGAAGGCGCCGTGCACGCGTTGCGGATAACCACTGCCCGGCGGCAGGTAGAGCATGTCGCCCTGCCCCAGCAGCGCTTCCGCGCCCATCTGATCCAGAATCGTGCGCGAGTCGATCTTGCTCGACACCTGGAACGCCACGCGCGTCGGCACGTTGGCTTTGATCAGGCCGGTGATGACGTCCACCGACGGACGCTGCGTCGCCAGCACCAAGTGGATACCGGCGGCGCGCGCCTTTTGCGCCAGACGCGCGATGAGCTCTTCCACCTTCTTGCCCACCACCATCATCAGGTCGGCGAGTTCGTCGATGAAGATCACGATGAACGGCAGCTCTTCCAGCGCTTCCGGATTCTCCGGCGTGATGCTGAACGGGTTGGTCAGCGGTGTGCCGGCCTTGATCGCGTCGCGCACCTTCTGGTTGTAACCGGCGATGTTGCGCACACCGAGCGCCGACATCAGCTTGTAGCGCTTGTCCATTTCCTGCACGCCCCAGTTGAGCGCGGAGGCTGCTTGGCGCATGTCGGTCACCACCGGCGCCAGCAGGTGCGGGATACCTTCATACACCGACAGCTCCAGCATCTTGGGATCGACCAGCAGCAGGCGCACTTGCTGCGGCGTGGATTTGTACAGCAGGCTCAGGATCATGGCGTTGATCGCCACCGACTTGCCGGAGCCGGTGGTGCCCGCCACCAGCACATGCGGCATCTTGGCCAGATCGGCCACCACCGGCTTGCCGGAGATGTCCTTGCCCATCGCCATGGTGAGTGCGGACCCCATTTCGGCATAGACCTGCGAGCCCAGGATCTCCGACAGGTGCACGATCTGCCGTTTCGGATTGGGCAACTCCAGCGCCATATAAGCCTTGCCGGGGATGGTCTCGACCACGCGGATGCTGACCACGGACAAGGCGCGCGCCAGGTCGCGCACCAGATTGGTGATCTGGCTGCCTTTCACGCCGACTGCCGGATCGATCTCGTAACGGGTGATGACCGGGCCCGGGTAGGCACCGACCACCTTGACCTCGACGCCGAAGTCCTTGAGCTTGCGCTCGATCAGACGCGAGGTGAACTCCAGCGTCTCGGCGGAGACCACCTCGACCTGCTGCGTCGCCTCATCCAGCAGATGTAGCGGCGGCAAATCGGAATCCGGCATCTCGGCGAACAGCGAGACCTGCTTCTCTTTTTGCACACGGGTCGAACGCGGCACTTCATACACCGGCATCTCGATGTGGATGGGCTCGTGCTCTTCCACGCGCTTCTTCTCTTCTTCCACCACGATGCTGCGCTCCTGCATCGCCTGCGCACCGATGCGCTTGTCCTGCCGCGTCTGCCAGGCGTTGTGTGCCCACAGGTAGAACTCTTCCAGCACACCGCCCAGCCAATCCACGAAACGCATCCAGGACAAGCCGGTGTAAAGGCTGAAACTCACCACCATCAACGCCAGCAGAAACAGAGTGGCGCCGATAAAACCCAGCACATGCGACAACCCGCCGCCCAGCACCGCGCCCAGCATGCCGCCGGGCGCCAGCGGCAGCGAAACTTTCCAGGTGTAAAGACGCAAAGCTTCGAGTGCGCTGCTGGAAAACAGCAACACGAGGAAACCCAGCAGAGAGACCCACAGCGCACGCTGGTCGAACAGGCTGTCGGCACGCATACGGCGGTAGCCCGCCCACACGCGCTGCAACATCAGCGTGACCCACCACCAGGCGGAAAAACCGAACAGGTAGAGCAGCACATCGGCCAGCCAGGCACCGAGCACACCGCCGGGGTTGTGCATGACGGCATCGCTCGCGCTGTGCGACCACGAAGGATCGCTGCGGTCGTAACCAATCAGGATGAGAATAAGGTAAAGCGCCACTGCCACCAGCAACAGCCAGCGCGATTCGCGCAATATGCCGAGAAGTCTTTCCGGCAACGGGGGACGCGGACTAGCAGGCAGCGCCATCAATGCCCCTCAGCATCGGCCGGTGCCGGAGGCAGGAATCCCAGGCGGCGTGCCGCACTGACCGCCTCCAGACGCGAGTTCACATGCAGGGCCTGATAGACGGCTGCGGTATGGATCTTCACCGTACCCTCGGCCAGATTCATCTTTTTGGATATCTCTTTGTTGGCCAGACCGGCGGCCAGATAAGTCAGCACTTCGAGCTGGCGCGAAGTGAGGCCGAACTTGGCCGCGCGTTGCGAACGCTTGCTTGTCTGCGCCTCGCCCGGATCGACGTTATTCACCGCTTGCTGCAACAGCTGCGGCGGCAGATAGACGCCGCCCTCCAGCACCATGCGCAAGGCCGACAACATGATCTTGCTCGACGACATCTTGGAGATGAAGCCCATGGCGCCCGACTCCATCACGCTCTCGATATCATCGCGGTGATCGGAGCCGGAAACCACCACCAGCGGGATGTCCGGATGGCGCAGATGGAAGAACTGGATGGAGGGAACGCCTTCGCTGCCCGGCATATTCAAGTCAAGCAGTGCGAGATCGACGTCGGGATTGTCATGCACCAGTTGCAGTGCATCCTGGAAATTGCCTGAATCCAGTATCTCGACCTCGTCGGCAAGCTGCTGCAACACGTAGCGCATGCCATCGCGAAACAACGCGTGGTCATCCGCCATCAGCACCTTAATTTTCATCTTGTTCCCCTCCATCCCCTGTGCATTCGCAATCATACCATTCCGAACACAGGCTTCTAGTTTTCGCCATGCAGCGCGAAATACATCATCGACCGCAAGCGGATCGGTGCAATGGGCTTGTGCAGCAGGATCGCCCCGCTGTCATGTATCTCGTGCAGGGTCTCGCTGGCGGTATCGCCGGTCAACACCACTGCCGGCAGTTCATTACCCCACAATTCACGCATCCGTTTGATGACGTGGATGGCCGTCGTGCCGTGCGGCAGCCGGTAATCGCACACCAGCAGATCGGGGCGCAGTTCGGCGATGTCCAGTTTGCGCATGACGTCTTCGGCATACTCGCCGGCAACCACTCTGCACCCCCACTGCTCCATGAGGTCGACCGACAGCTCACGAATATCCGGATCATCTTCCACCAGCGCCACCACGCTTCCGCTCAGGTCGTATTGGGAATGAGTGATGACAAAAGGTTGCGCCAGACGCGAAACATCACCGGCCGGCACATCAAAGCCGAACACCGAACCCACTCCCGGCTCCGAGCTGACCCGTACTTTGCTACCCAGCAAATCTTCTATGCGGCGCACGATGGCCAAACCCAATCCCAGCCCTTTGCGCCGGTCGCGATGCGGATTGTCTGCCTGGTAGTATTCCTCGAAGATGTGCGGCAATACCTCCGCCCGGATTCCGACGCCGGTATCGGCAACCTCCAGCTCGACTTTGTCCGGTGCGCAAATACAGCGTAGTACCACCCCGCCGGTGTCAGTGTAGCGAATGGCATTGGAAATAAGATTGCGCAGCATGCGTTCCAGCAGGAATGGGTCGCTGTAGACCACCACATCGCAAGTCTCCGGGGCTCTGCCACTGCACAATCCTCCCATGCAAACCGGCAACTGGAAGTCCAGCCCCTTGGCCTGAGCGAGCGGCGCGAAATCGCCGTATATCCGGTCGAACAGGGGCCCCAGCGTGAAATGCTGATAGCGCGGCGCAACGATGCCCGCATCCAGGCGCGAGACATCGAGCAGGTCGTCGAACATATCTACCAGCGCATTGACCGATTTGCCGATCTGTCCGGCCAGACGGACGGTTTCTGCTTCCTTGGCCGTATCCTGCAGGGCATCCGAGAACAAACGCAACGCCTGCAGCGGCTGGCGCAAGTCGTGGCTGGCAGTGGCAAGGAACTTCGATTTGGCCTGATTCGCCTGCTCTGCCGATTGACGCGAAGCTTCCGCCTCGCGTTTACGTTCCAGCAACGCCTCGACCAGGCGCTCGTTCTCGAACCTGCGCCGTTGCGATTGTTCGAACGTGCGGATCACCTCCAGACCAGACTTGAGCACGAAGATGCAGAACAGGCTCAGCATGCCGAACAGTATCCAGTGCGTCGTGTCGTTCACCCAGGCCAGCTGCCCCAGCAGCGGCAGGATCATGCCCAACATGTAGATGAACATCGAAGGCGGATGGAATGGATTGATGGTCGCGGCCCCGGCCGCCAGCCCCATCACTACGCAGATCATCAATGCCTGATACGCGAGATCGCCGGGAACGAACATCAGCACGCCGGCGCTACCCCAGGTGATGGACACCATTGCCGTCAGTCTTTTGAACAGCCGGTCCCAAACCAGATTTTGCGCCATCGTTTTTGCCTGCCTCCGGCTGCGTCGCCAGAAGTAAAACTCGATCGCATGCGCGCAATAGACGGCCACCAGCCAGACCTGCAACACGAGATGCGAGACCTTGTCCCACATCAGCAACACCAGCAGCGGGGCCAGTATCACTTGCGAGATCAGCATCTGCGGATAGCTGTCGATACGCGCGCGGACCTGCTCCGCCCGTATGGGCAGGTTGGTTTCGTTTATCTGGAAGCGTAACAGGTTGGTCAACGAGTTCATTTGAATGCCAGCAATAATCTGATGTCCTGCACCAACAGCTCGGCGCGTTGTCCGTAGGGCGCGATCAGGACCGGCTTGCCGCCCGGCGCGATCAGATACGTCCCGGCGGAATGGTCCAGATCGTAGCCGCCGTTCCTGTTCGGCTGTTTCTGGTAGATCACGCCGAACGCCTGCGCCGCCTGCGCTGTCGCCATACTATCACCGGACAAGCCTTTGAACGTGGGATAGAAGGCAGGCGGATATTGCGCCAGCAGTTCGCGCGTATCGCGTTCCGGATCAAGCGTCACGAACAGCACCTGCACTTGGTCCGCATCCTTGCCCAGCAAGCGCATCACTTGGGCCAAGTCGGCCAGCGTGGTGGGGCATATCTGCGGGCAGTGTGTATAACCGAAAAACAACAGCACGACCTTGCCGCGAAAATCGGCGAGGCTGACCGCTTTGCCGGTCGCGTCGTTCAGATTGAAATCGGCTTGCGCATATTGCGCACTCACGTCGCTGGCTTTGAATGGAGAAGGAAGTTTTTGCTCGCCGCAGGCAGCGAGGAAGAAGAGCAACGAAAACAGGCTCAGCTTACGCAGGGACATGACATGCGCCCGTCCAGCCATGAGTGTAGAAGGTGTAACCCACCTTGCCCAGCCCGTACACACCGAACGCCATCACCAGCAAACCAGCCGCCAGCCGCACGCGCGGCGATTGCACCCAGCCTTTGATGCTTTCCCAGAACAAGCCGATCGCCAGCAGATTCGGCAACGTACCCAGACCGAAAGCCAGCATGATGAGCGCACCTTGCATCGCACTACCGCTGGCCAATGCGGTGAGCAGCACGCTGTACACCAGACCGCACGGCAGCCAACCCCACAGCGCACCCAATCCCAGGGCGCGCGGTACGGTGTTCACGGGCAGCAACCTGGTGGTGTAGGGCTGCAGGCGTTTCCACAGACTGCCGCCCAGGCGTTCCAAACGCCGCACCACCCCCCATACGCCCGCCAGGTACAAGCCCAGCGCGACAAGCATCAGACTGGACAGTGCGAACAGCAGGTGTTGCACCGGAACCGCGTCGCGCATCAGCAAACCGGCCTGCCCCAGCGCGCCAACCAGCGCACCTGCGACTGCGTAACTGACGATGCGCCCGCTACTGTAGGCCAGATGGAACGGCCAGCGCGATTTCTCCCGAGGGACTTGCGCGGTGAAGATGCCGACGATGCTGCCGCACATGCCCAGGCAATGCACGCCGCCGAGCAGGCCAACCAGCAATACGGCAATGAGACTGAATTCAACCATCGATTTCTTTTTTCTCCAGCAACCCGGTGTTCAACTGTACTGCCACCGCATGCGCGTCGGGTTGTGCCTGATAGGGAATGACGCCCAGCAATGGCGCTGCGATACGTTCGCGCAGGGCTTCGATGTTCTCCTGCAATGCAGGCATGTCGGCATCCAGCACGTTGGCCACCCAACCCGCACATTCTAGTTGGTAATCCGCAATCACGCGCAGTGTCAGCAAGGCATGATTGAGACACCCCAGCCGCATACCCACCACCAAAATGAGCGGCAGGTCGAGTTCCTTGGCCAGATCGGCGCTATCCTGCTTCTCGTTCAACGGCACACAGAAGCCGCCCACCCCTTCCACGATCACCTCATCGACCTGCCCCGCAAGCTCCCGATATGACGCGAGGATGCGCGAGAAATCGATGCGCGCTCCGGCATGGCGTGCCGCCAGGTGCGGCGCGATGGCATGCGGAAAACAATAGGGGTTGGTCTGACCGTAGGTGGCCTGGATGCTGCTCGCGGCGCGCAACTGCCTGGCGTCCTCGTTGTGCCCGTCGTCATCACACCCGGCCGCCACCGGCTTGAACCCCGCCACACGCTTGCCCTGTGTGGCAAAGGCTTGCAGCAACGCGCAACTCACCAGCGTCTTGCCTACTCCCGTGTCGGTGCCGGTGACGAAGTAACTCATCGCCTAAAATCCGTCTTGATGATCGCGCGCCCGTCCGACATCACCTTCGGCGCAGTCTTCCAGGCATGCCCGTAGATGATCTCGAAGGTCGCCGGCAGTTTGCCGTCGCGGCGCAGCTTCTCGTAATTCTCCGTGACGCGCTGCCAGGCCGCCTTGCCCATCAAGCCGTTCGATCGCCCCGCTGTGGCGTTGTTCGCACCGATGCTTTTCAGGTCTTGCATCACCGCGCGTACATCGTTGTAAGTCAGCGTCAGTCGCTCCATCTCCATCACCGGATCGGCAAAACCGGCCGCCACCAGCATATCGCCGATATCGTGCATGTCGGCGAAACGGTTGAGGTGATTGTATCCATCCACGCCGTGGAATGCAGTACGCAGCTCATGCAAGGTATCCACACCGAAGCTGGAGAACATCAGCAAGCCGTCCACCTTGATCACCCGCTGCAACTCGACGAAGGTGGCAGGCAGGTCGTTGCACCATTGCAGAGCCAGATTCGACCACACCATGTCCACGCTGTTCGATGCAAGCGGCAAAGCCTCGACATCGGCGCACAGATAACTTTCACGCTTGCCGGCAAACAGCTTCTTCCACCAACTTGATGTCCCGCGCGCCTGTTGCAGCATGCCGATGGCGATGTCGAGCGCCGTGATCTCGGCTTTCGGAAAGCGCTCGCCCAATTGGCGCGTCCCCCACCCCGTGCCGCTGCCGACATCCAGCACATTTGCTGGCTGCAGCTTGATGTAATCCAGCTTTTCCAGCATGCGCGTGCACACCTCGCGCTGTAGCACGGCGGCGGCATCGTAATCCTGCGCGGCACGGCTGAAGGCGCGGCGCACCTGTTTCTTGTCTATTTCAAATTCATTCATGCAGGAAACTCTTAACGTATTCTATGAAGACTTCGGGGTGAGACAGGAACGGCGCATGTGCCGCCCCTGCCACTTCCACCACTCGTGCCGCTGGAATTTTTTGTGCCAGATAATACGACGCTCCCGGCGGGGTGAGTTTGTCGCGTTCGCCCGCGATGACCAGGGTCGGTTGCGAGATATTCTGCAACTCGCCGCGCAGATCGGCATCGCGCAAAATCGCCAAGCCGCCGCGCAATGCGCCCATGTCCGGTTCGCCGCGGCTGAACAGGCGCTCGCGCAGCACCCCCGATAGTTCGCGTTCGTTTTCGCCGCCGCGCAATTGCAGTGAAATAAAACGGCGCAGCGTAGCGGCATGACTCTGTTCCAATTCTGCCGCAAACTTTTCCAGCATTTCTTGCGCCATGCCGAACAACCAATCTTCCCGTTCGGCGAAACACGGCGTGCTCGCCACCAGGATCAAGCGTCGCACCTGTTCGGGTTCGCGCGCCGCCCAGTGCAGCGCGAGCTGGCCACCCAGCGACCAACCGCACACACTGAGCGGCCCAGGAAAGCGGGCGGACAGAGCGTCCGTTAATGCATCGAGATCCGTTGCAGGCAAAGGCGCGCTTGCACCGTTACCCGGCAGATCGACGACATGCACCTGAAAATCCGCCGCCAATTTTTCTGCCACATCCATCCATACCCCGCCGTGCATGCCCCAGCCGTGAACCAGCAACAAGGGGGCACCGCTACCCAGTGTCTCAATGTGCATGGCACATTTCCCCCGCCTCAATCCTCCCCCAAAGGGAGAGGAAGCAATCGCATCGCTGCGCGAATTTATGATTCCTGTGCAAGTTCATGCAAAGCTCCGATGAGTTGCTGCACATCCGCCGTACTGTGTGCCGCCGACAGCGTGATGCGCAGCCGCGCCGTCCCTTGCGGCACGGTGGGCGGGCGGATCGCCGCGACCCAGATGCCGCGTTCGCGCAGGCCTTCGCTCAGCTGCAAGGCTTGCCGGTTGTCGCCGATCAGCAGCGGCTGGATAGCCGTGTCCGACGGCATCAACTGCCACGGCAGATCGGACAACCCGCTGCGCAACTGCACTATGAGTTCCTGCAGATGCACACGCAATGCCCCGCCTTGCGCGATGAGTTGCAGGCTCTGCGACAGTGCAACCGACAATGCCGGTGGCGTGGCCGTGGTGTAGACATAGCTGTGTGCATGATTGACGAGCGTATCAATGACCACCTTTTCCGCCGCAACGAACGCGCCGGACACGCCGGCCGCCTTGCCCAGCGTTGCCATGTAGATGATGCGCGGCGATGCGATGCCGAAATACGAGAGCGAACCGCGCCCCTGTTCGCCCAGCACACCGAAGCCGTGTGCATCGTCCACATACAGCCAGGCATCGTGTTGCTCGCACAAGGCCAGCAACTCGCGCAGCGGTGCGATGTCGCCATCCATACTGAACACCGCGTCGGTGATGACGAGTTTGCGCCCGCCGTTCGTTTGCGCAAGCAACTGCGCCAGTTGTGCCATATCGCCATGCCGGTAGCGCTTCATTTCGGCACGGGACAGCAGCATCGCGTCGTTGAGCGAGGCATGGTTGAGCTTGTCGGCGAATACCGTATCGCCCTTGCCCACCAGTGCCTGCACCACGCCGAGATTGGCCATGTAGCCGGTGGAAAACAGCAGCGCGGCGGGCTTATCCACGAAGCTGGCGAGTTGTTGCTCCAGTTGATGATGCGGCTCGAAATGCCCGCTCACCAGATGCGCCGCACCCGCTCCGACTCCCCATTGCTGCGCGCCCTGTTGCAGCGCGGCAGTGAGTTGCGGATGGCAGGCGAGACCGAGGTAATCGTTGCTGCAGAAGGCAAGATAGGATTTTCCGTCCACCACGATGTGTGGCGACTGCGGCGTGGCCAGCGTGCGCCGGCGGCGCAGCAAGCCTTGCGTGACACGCTCGTCCAGCTCGCGTTGCAGTGCAGCAAACGGCATCAGTGCTTTTCTGCGAAGGGGTACATGCCCAGCTTGTCCATCAACGCACGGTCGCGCTCCACATCGGGATTGCCCGTGGTCAGCAGCTGGTCACCGTAAAAGATGGAATTCGCACCGGCCAGGAAGCACAAGGCCTGCACTGCATCGGACATCTGCTGGCGTCCGGCGGAAAGACGCACGCGCGCGGTCGGCATGGTGATACGTGCCACGGCGATGGTGCGCACAAAATCGAGCGGATCGATATCTTCGGTCTGCGCCAGCGGCGTGCCTTCGACTTTGACCAGGTTGTTGATTGGCACACTTTCCGGATACGGCTCCATGTTGGCCAATTGCGCGACAAGCCCGGCACGCTGCGTGAGGTTCTCGCCCATACCGACGATGCCACCGCTGCACACATGCATGCCCGCCTTGCGCACGCGCTCCAGGGTGTCGAGCCTGTCCTGGTAATCGCGGGTGCTGATGATGTCGCCGTAGAACTCCGGCGTGGTATCCAGGTTGTGGTTGTAGTAATCGAGACCGGCTGCACGCAGCTGCTCGGTCTGTTCGTCATTCAGCATGCCCAACGTCGCACAGGTCTCCATGCCCAGCGCGCGCACTTCCTTGACCATCTCCACCACGGCAGCCATATCTTCCCTGGAAGGCTCGCGCCATGCCGCCCCCATGCAGAAGCGATCCGCGCCTGCGTCCTGCGCGGCTTTGGCGGCTTTCACCACTTCGCTCACATCCAGCATCTTCTTGTTTTCCACGCCCGCATTGTGGAACGCCGACTGCGGACAGTAGCCGCAGTCCTCGGAACAGCCGCCGGTCTTGATCGAGAGCAAGGTGGAAAGCTGCACCGCGTTGGGATCAAAGTGTTCGCGGTGCACCTGCTGCGCACGGAACATCAGATCGGAGAACGGCAGTTTGAACAGCGCCTCGATCGCATCTACGCTCCAGCGCTGCGGTGTTGCTGCCTTGGGTTTGACGGGACGGATGAATTCGACAGTTTGGGTTTGCATAAAGGTAGAAGCCAGTAGAATGATGAAAACACATGCTCGACCCCCGAACTCCAAGGATCAGAACGACTTGTCTATTTTATCGCATCACCTGCTTAACATCGGCACAAAAATTACGCGCCTGTTGCCTGCGCAGCCCTGTTTTTTATGCGGCGCCGATAGCCACGCCGGCCTGTGCTGCGCCGCCTGCGATGCCGAATTACCGCGCTTGGCCGAGGCACATTGCCCGGTCTGCGCCCTGCCCACCCTGACAGGGGAGGTATGCGGACAATGCCTGAAGCATCCACCGACGTTCGACCACACCGTGGCCGCATTCCGTTACGAGTTCCCGCTCGACAAGCTGATTCAGGCGCTGAAGTTCCGCGAACGCCTGGTGCTGGTCAACTACCTTGCCGATGCCGTGGTGCAGCAGGTGCACACCAAGCCGGATCGCTTGGTCGCGTTGCCGCTGCATCCGGTACGTTTACAGGAGCGCGGCTTCAACCAATCGCTGCTGCTGGCGCGGCGCATCGCGCGGCGCTTGGGCATTCCGTTGCTCACCGACACCTGTGAACGGGTGCGCAACACCCCTCCGCAATCTTTGCTGCCGTGGAAAGAGCGCGACAAGAACATGCGCCAGGCGTTCGTCTGCAAACCAACTGCCGATGTGCGTGGCAAACATGTCGCCATCGTGGATGACGTGATGACAACGGGTGCTTCGATCGGCGAACTGGCGCGCGCCCTGAAGCAGGCAGGTGCCAGCGAAGTGAGTGCCTGGGTCGTGGCGCGGACATTGCCGCACGACCACTGAGATCAAAGCTCCTGGAGTTTTTTCTGCACAAAGGCTTGCAGTTGCGGGCTCAAACTGTTTGAAGCCAGAGCCCGCTGATAGGCGTCGCGCGCATCCTGGTTGCGCTGCAGCGCTTGCAGGGAGATGCCCATCCCCATCAGCCACACGCCGTTGTTCGGCGCGAGCTTCAACGCAAGCTGGTAACGCGCGACGGCGTCGTTATGCTGGTCCTGGCGTTGCAACAGGGCGGCAACGAAAGCCTGGTAATCGGCCTGCCCTTCGGCATATGGCAAGGCCTTCTGCAGCGTTTGCAGCGCCAGCGGTACGGCACCGCGCTCCACCTGCAAGCGTGCCAGCAGCATGGCGAATGATGTGTCATGCGAGTCGTGTCTCAAGCCTCTTTGCAACACGCGCTCCGCCTCTTCATTCCGCTTGAGACTCAGCAACACGGCGACCCACCCGCGGCGTGCGGCTTTATGTGTCGGGTCGATGAGCAATGTGCTTTCGTAGCCCGCCAACGCATCGTTCGTGCGCCCCTCCTGCACCGCCATATTCGCTTTGTGGAATTCGTTCTCGGCGCGTTGCTGCGGGCTGACCTTCTTGAGTTGCTGGCTTTCGAAATCGTTCGCCGGCGCACCCTCGGCGAGAGCCATACTCTGTTCCGGTTTGCGCCGCGCCCTCTTTTTCACTTCCACAGCCGGCACCTCTTCCGCCTTCACTTCGAGCAACGGCTTGCCGTGCAGGCTGGCCGACTGGGGCGATGTACCCGGCACAGCACTCGCTGCCCCTGCTGAAGCAGCAATAGTCTCCGCCGATGCCACAGCGGAGACCGGGAATCCGCTCGCAGCTGCGGGAGCTGCCATGGCGGCGGGACGTTCGGGCGCAGCAGCGTGCGGGCGCGCTATGTACCATTTCAGCAACGCCAGCATCCCGAGCAAGAGCACCCCGCCAATGACCAGCATGATAGTCAGATGGTGTCGCTCACGCGGCGGCACAGAATGGATCGCGACCCCACCCAGAGGCGTATCCGCCCCGCGCTTTTCCAGATCGTTCAGTACCTGATTGATCAGGCTCATCGCGCCCACACCCAATATACGGCTAGCCCCGCCAGCACCAACAATGCACCCGCCACCCATACCCAGACCATCCAGTCGCGGTGGGCTTCCGGTGTGTCGGCCGCCGCTTCGCGTACATGGCGCGCCAACACTTGCCTGCGCCCTTCTCCATAGGCGACCAGCAAGGCCTTGTGCGCAATGATGTTCACCAGCCTGGGGGTTCCGCGCGTGACCCGATGCAACAAACCCACCGCGCCCGAGCCAAACAAGGTCTCACCTTTGAAGCCCGCCACCGCCAGGCGATGGCGCAAGTAGCGATCCATCTCGTCCCGGTGCAAGCCGTTGAGTTGGTATTGGAAACTGATGCGCTGGCGCAACTGGCGCACCGAGTTTTGCCTGAGTCGTTCATCCAGTTCCGGCTGACCGAACAGCACCACTTGCATCAGCTTGCGCTTCTCGGTCTCCAGATTGGTGAGCAGGCGCAGCACTTCAAGGCTCTCCAGCGGCATCGCCTGCGCCTCGTCCAGACAGACCAGCACGCGCTTCCCTTCACGCGCGAAGTTAAGCAGTGCATGCGTCAATTTTTTCAGGAGCAAGTGCTGGTCGATCCCACTATCCACCTCGATGCGGAATTCCTCCGCCAGCGCCAGCAACAGGCTACGCGGCTCCAGATAGGGGTTGGGGATGTAAGCGGTGACGAACTTCGCTGTGTGGCGCCCGCTGGTTCCGCCATCCTGAGTACCGATGGCAGTTGTGGTCGTGCGATCGCTGCTCAGCGTCGCAATGAATTTGCGGCATAGCAGGGTCTTACCGTTGCCGACCTCGCCCACGATCTTGATGAACCCTTCGCCGGTACGCGCCGCCACCAGCAATGTGTTCAACCCTTCCTGATAATTGGCGCAGGCAAAAAAGAAACTGGTGTCGGGCGTCAGCGAAAAAGGCAACTCGCGCAGGCCGAAGTGCGACAGATACATGATGTTATCGGGTCAGCTTGTTCATGCGATCACGACTGCGTGCGATGTCGTCGGACCAGTCCTTGTCGCTATCCACGATAGTCGGTTTCAGCAGGATCACCAGTTCGCGCTTCTCCTTGACCTTGCTGGTTTGACCGAAGATCGATTTGGGCAACAGCGGCAGACCGGAATCGTCGTTGGCTTCCGCCTGGCGCATCAATCCCCCGATGGCCACGATCTGGCCGTCTCTGGCACGCACGACGCTGTCCGTCTCGGAAACCGTGCTGGACGGGACCGGCAGATTGAATGTCCCGATCACGGTTCCCAGGCTGACCAGCTTGTTGACCGTCCCTACCTTGCTGACCGAGGGATGCACATGCAGCACGATCTCGTTGTTCTCATCGATCTTCGGCGTCACATCCAGCATGATGCCGGAGAAGAAGGCTGTCGTTTCCACCGTCGGCGCGGTGACGGTGGCGGATGTCGTCGCCGTGGCGGCAGTCACGCTGCCGCCGGTCACCTTGGTCACGAAGAACTCGTCGGTGCCGACCTTCAGCACGGCCTTCTGGTTATTCAGGGTTGCGATACGCGGGCTGGACAACACATGCACATCACCCTGCGTCTCCAGGAAATTCAGCAGCGCCGCAAAATTGCTGGTCTGGAAAGCCAGGCCGAACAAAGTCCCCGCCGCCGTTCCCGCGGGCAGCAACGAAGCCGCCGTTGGCAACAGCGACGCCCCCGGAGTCGCGCTCAGCGCGGGATTCGTCAGGGTCGAGGGCGCCCCCCCCGTGCCCGGCGTCAAGGTGCTGCCGGCACTGCCCTGGCCTATGGTAGTCAGGCTGTTCGGTCCGTTCTTGAAGATCGCCCAGTTCACACCCGACTGGAACGACTCGTTCAGTTGCACTTCGACGATCTTGGCTTCGAGGATCACCTGGCGCTCGACGGATATCTGCGCCGCCTTGAGATAGGCGGCGACATTCTTCAGCTCGTCCGGCATGGCGCGCACCACGATCACGCCCGACATCGGGCTGATCACCACGCTGCGTCCCTTTTCCGTGCCCACGATAGCCGCCAACGACCGGGTCAGGTCATCCCAGAAATCCGCATTCGAGGTGGTCGTGATGCGTGCACTGTCGCGATTCATCTGACTGGTCGTTTGTTGCTGGCCTGGAGTCCCGCTGCCTGTGGCAACGTCCGCAACCGAACCGGAAGCCACACGCACGGAAGACCGGCCCTCGCGCTGCCCGGTCAGATAGTTCACCTGGTAGATACGTGTCTGCAAAGTCAGCGGCTGGATATAGATGCGCGTTCCATCGATCTTGTAATCGTAGCCGTACAACTCGCGTATCGCCTCCAGCGCATCGAACACGGTCACGTCTTTCAAATTGAGCGAGATGAGCCCGCTGACTTCGGGATGCAGCAGCACGCTGTAGCGGGTGCCGGAGACGATCGCCATGAACACGTGTTGCGCCGCAGTGTTATTGACGGCCAAATCGAACTTGCCTTCCACCGGTTTGTTGTCGGCCAGCTGGGGCACTGCCAACGGCGGCAACAATGCCTGGTCCACGGCTTCCGGTTTGGCACTTTCGCGCGGAGTGGCGGCGGCATCCATCTCTTGCCTGATCTTATCCGCCGCCGCGTTTTTGGAACTGCCTCCCGTCGCACAAGCCGACAGCAACAGCAGCGCCAACAATCCAATTGTTTGTTTCATTTATTCCCTCCTACAGCTTTCTCGGGCAGATTCGTCTCCCCGGATGCATCTTCCTGCACGTGGCTATTGTTCTTTGGTGCGACATCGTTCTTTTTGATTCCCGCATTAGGGAACAGCTCCATCACACGTCGTCCGTTCGCATTCTGCAGCACCACACTGTTCTCCTGCACCTCGACCAGCGTGGAGTCGCCAGACTTGCCACCCAGGTACACGGTCTCGCCGTTGATGATCGCCGCCCGATATTCGGGAGAAATGATGATGGTTTGCAGCCCACGCGGCGCCGTAACGGCGTGCTCGCCTTCCCCCTCGCTGCCGTATAGATTGGCGGGAGGACGCGTCGGATCCGGCAACGACTCTGCCTGCCCGATCTGCGGCGTGCACAGTACCAGCGTTGTCAGCAGCATCCTCAGACCTGTAGCCATGTCTTGTCCAAACTCAGGGTGTAAAGCGTCAGCGTCAATTCAACAGTGGGATGTTGCACCACATTCATCTTTGCCATCCCCCAGAACATGCGGGTCGGCAGCTGCTCCAGCGCAGCCAGGTATTGCGTCAGGTCGGCGTAGCTGCCGCGCAGCGTGATCTGCACGCCATGCTTGTACATCTGCCGTTCCTGTCCGTCCGCGCGCGCGGCGGTCGCCTCCACCGATTGCTCGATGAACGGGGTAACCGGCAATGTATTCATGGCAACCAATTGCAGGCGTCCGTTCCGGCTGAGCACTTGCTCCAGCAAGGCTGCCATCTTTTCGGGAGGAACCAGTTTGTCGCGGCGCTCCTTCAGATAGGTATCGCCATCGACGATCTGTTGCCGCAGCTGGCGGATGCGTTCGCGCTGCGGCGAAGCGGCATCGGCCTGCTTGGCTTGCAACAAAGCACCCAGCTGCGCCTGAACCTCTTTCATCTTCTCCTGCTGCTGGATGACCTGCGCAGACAGTTTCTTTTGCTGCACCAGTAACGGATTCAGGAAAAATGAGTCGATCAGCGACACCACCAGGAACGCGGCGGCGGCAAAGATCAATGCGCGTTCGCGCAAAGACATGCCATCCACTTTGGCGACGATCTTGTTGAGCCGTTCTTGCAGATTCATTTTTTCACCTCCTCTGCTGCGGGAGTCGACTGCAAACTGAACTCGACATAGCGCCCCACCGGCTTGTCCGCCTCTTTCTTCGGCTGTTGCATCTGCAAAGTGGCGAAGGTCTTGCCGCGCATGACCTTTTCTTTGTTCAAGCGCTGTATATAAGCCGGAACCAGCTGCGGGCTGAGCACCCCGCCGTTCAGGCTCAATTGCGAACCATCCCCGACGATATCGAATGCAGTGAGCCACAAGCCGTTCATCGACTGCCGCGCGAACGCGCGCATATATTCCGAGTAGCCTTCGGTGTTGCCGATCACCCCGCTCTTCAGCGTGGCCAGCAGATTGTTCTGCGCCTCCGCTTGCGCCTCCAACTGTTTCAATTCTTCTTCCAGCATCTGGCTGGAACGCTGCGGCGAAAATTCATTGGCAAAGTTGCCCAGGCGCGTCTGCTCGGCGACATAACGCTTGCTCATCTCGTCCGCCTGCCGGGAGAGCTGGCTGATCTGATACAGCGCATAGCCGTAGAACAGCACTGAACCGAGCACGATCAAACCCAGCGCCTGCCCCATGGCAAGCACGGAAAAATATTTCTTCTGCGTGAGGAAGACCGGGTTGAACAGATTGATCTGCTGACTCACAGCGCCCGCCTTTCCTGACGCAGTGCCGCACCGAGAGCAGGCAAGGCATGACAGGCATACTCACTGTCCGCCAGCTCCGGCACGGCGATGATGTCCATCCCCTGCGCCAGATCCAGGTGCTCAATCGGCAGCCCCAGATTGTCCGCCAGTACCCGCTCCAACCCCAGCGACTCCGGTGCGCTCACCAGCATGCGACTCACCGGGATATGGTGGAACTGGCGATCGAAGTAATCCAGCGAGCGTTGCAACTCCAGCTCCACGCGATCCAGGTATTGCTGGCGCAGATTCTCGTCGGCGTCCTGCAATTGGCCCAGTGCGATATCGATGCGGCGCGCAAGGAACAATTCGCCATCGCAGGTGATCGTGAGCAGGCCGCCCTCGTCGCCGAATGACAGCAGCGCCAAGCCGCGCGCTTCCGTTTCAAACAACGCCGCGATGTTGCGCTGTGCCAGCTCGGGAATATCGATCACGTTCAGCTCGATCCTGGCTTTCTCGAACAACGCGACGCGCTTGCGTATCGTCTCGTTGGACGCCGCGACTGCATAAAGCGATTGCGGGCGGTCGCCGCCATATTTGTTGGTGGGGATTTGCAACACATCAATCGTGGCATCATCCACGTGATAGTTGAGAGAGTCCTTGATCTTCCAGCGCATCGCCGTCTTCAACTCGTCCACCGGCACATTGGGCGCATCCACCATCAGCAACTGATATTCATTGGGTGATAACAACGTGGTGCATCTGGAAGCATCGAGCTGCGCGTCTTTGCGTATCTTCTCCAGCGCTGCAGCGGTCACTTCGGCGAGCGGATAGAAAGCACACTTCGTCACTTGCGGACGAGCGCCCACATATCTGGTTTGCGCAACGTGCACACCCTTGTTACTGATAGCAACAGCAATCCACCCGCCATCGCGGTGGCTTTTTTTGAACAGATTCAGTAGCTGGGTCATCTCCATAATTGGAGTGAACTTATGCCACTAACCCATTGCAGTCAAGGGATTTTTTGCCGCGCAGCGCCCATTCTCCGACAGTCGATGACCGCCTCTCGACGAGCGAGGCGCACACCGTGAATATACGCCGCTGTGCGAGGGATGCGGCCTGTCAGGATTCAGACATCAATACTGCTCGCGCATGTAAATAAACGGACCTCGATACACCCCAAAGGTGGCGCGCCCTACCGGATTGCTCGGCAGATAGGCGGGGTTCGTCACCGAGACATCCACGCTACCGCTGTTGTTCGCGCCCGGCGCACTCAGGTTAACGCGTCCCACCCCATTGACGAGCGCCGAAACGGTGGGCGTGGTCTTGCCCGCAGTCAGGTTGCCCTGGTAATTGCCCAGCGCAACGGCAATGACAGTCCCTGCATCACCCGCGCTTCTCACATATGCCGCGGTCGAACTGTTCCAATATTCGATCACGACAGGCATGACCAGACCCAGCAATTCGGGGCCGTATGCGTTGGAGATATTGGTGCGCCCATAACGAAATTCGGCGGTGGCCAGCAGCGCGCGATCATTACCGAGGGTCGCATCCGCATCCAGGTTGTAGCAGGCGGTTACCGTTGTGTTGTTGCAGGTTCCAGTACCTGCCGTGCCCACCGCATCCACTGGCGCAAGGTCGCTATCGAGCGGTGCAAAGCCGATCTGCACAGAGGCATAAGCACCGTCCGGTGCCGCACCGCGTGTGAATTTAAAGGGCACGTTCACATCCGCCTGTGCCGGCGAATTGGCTCCGGCCGATGGATGGAAACAGGGAGCGGGCGTACAGGTGGCCGCCGGCATTCCCGCATTGCTGATACGAGCGCTCAGATAGTGCGGTCCTCCCGCGGTATTGCGGTCGACTGCCGCCAAATTCAAGTTGGCAAAAATGGTAGGGTCGAGCTTGGCAAAATTCTGGGCCGGGTTCAACGAGCTCAAATAATTCTGCGACGGCACGTTGTTCAAGCTCATCGGCTTCAGAGTAAAGGAGACATCCGCCTCCTCGTCCATATAGGTGAAGGCTGAACAAGCTATCGCGCCATCCGCGATCAACACCCCGCCGTTGCAAATGTCGGCGCGGTCTTCCAGCAGCGGATTCTGCAATGCGAATTTCGCCAATGAGAAGCGCCCGACATTGCCGGAGGGCGTGCCTGTCACATCGAGCGCGCCGAGATAGTCCGCATCGCCCACGCTGGGTGTCAGCATGATGATGCCGACTTCTTCCCACGCGAAGTTGACGCCCGTCGCCGCGCCGCCCATGAAAGCGCCGAACTTGGGAATATCTGCACCCGGCACACTCGTGGTATCGCAAATCGCCGGGTTTGTTTTATCGCCACAGGTGAGCGCGGGATTGTTGGTCAAACCCAAACCCGCCGCCAAAACCGGAGTCAGTTTCACTGTTTCCGCAGTCTTCTCCTGGCCGTAATTCGGCGTCGCCCCCCCCACGGCATTGACCGCCGTCACCGTCGCGGAGAACGCCTCACCCGCCTTGGCGAAAGCCTGACCGGTCGCATCAGGCGCTCCGGGGTTGGCGAAGTTATCGCGACTACGTTTGATATTCGACAGTGTAAACCCGGCCGGTTTGACCACGAAGGCTCCGCTGCTGCCCATTTCCGCCGTGGCTGCACTGTTGCGCACCCTCAACTCCACACTGCCGACATCATCATATCTAAAGCTGTATGGCCCGACTGAAGGGCTGCCCCCGGCGAACGAGATATCCACACCGGCACTCCAGGTAAGCGGGATCGCACCATTCGCCTCGCACAGAGGCAATGCACTCGCCGTGGCCGAGAAGGTCGCCTGCACTCCGGCATTGGCGACCGGGTCGTGGCAGGTCAAACCGAATTGCATGTTGCGAATTCTGACCTGCGTAGGATGCAGACGCGTGGGAACGCCAGCCGCATCCACTGCCGTGATATAGACGTTAGCCAATGCCTGCCCGGCCGTGCGCGGCGACCATGTCACCCGGGCACACTGGCCCGGCGCACCGAATGCGATGTTGTGAGTGCAAGCGCTGCTGGTGAAAACGAACGCGGCTGCGGTGAAGTTGATGGTATTGGCCTTTTCACCTGCCGGCGTGTTCGCCAGCAGGCTCGCGCCGCCAGCATCCGCCACATTCAGCGTCACCACCCCGGCCGCCAGCGAAGTAAAGCCCAGCGTGACCGAACTCTCTCCCGCACCAAAGGCATAGCTCGCCTGTCCGCTGTTGGCCGCTCCCGGCGTGAATATTCCAAGCCCCGAAATCACCGACCAATCTCCCGCTCCGCTACTGGTGGAAAGACTGATCGCGCCCGCTCCTGCGATCGGCCCGTGCACCACCGTATGCGGCGCGATAACGACCGGCACTTCTGTCGAGGTCATTGCGTTTGCAGGCGCATTGATGGTGACATGGTCCATCGAGCTGGTGGAGTAATCCACCCGCACCTGGATGTGATCCACGCTCACCGTGCGATTGGTGAGCGATGTGAGGCTCATGTTCTTCGAGGCGAAGGCCACACCGAAATTCGCCGCCTTCACATCGGCATCCGTCCAGGTCGTGCCCCACAGATTGGTCATGCCGCCGTGCGGCTCAATCACATTCGTTTTGGTGTAGTTGGTCGTGGTTGCCCCGTTCAGCGAGGTGCTGATGGTGCCGGCCTTGATCAGGTACACGAAGGCATCGCGTATCGTGCCGCCGCTGGTCTTGCGCTCCACATTCATGGTGATGCCACGGATGGTCGCACCGGCGGGGATCACCGAGAAATTGAAACCGGTGCAGTTCAAATAGTTGGTGGTGGTATTGAACAGCACTCCCGTTGCCGTTGCATACACGGTATCGCTGGCTGTTGCATTCATCGGGTTCACCCACGGGATCGTGCCGACACCAGTCATGCTGCTGCAAGATCCCGGACTGGACACCACGAACCCGGAATTGGGCGGAGGCGCGCAGGGATCCGAACCCAGCACCGTGAAGGTGTGCGGACAGACGACGCCCGTTCCCGCAAGGTTGTAATAGGTATTGTTAAGCGGGGCGATCGGGACGGCAGGCGATGTGTAAGTAACCGTGTTGCCTGCCGCCTGTGCATCGAGCACACCAACTGTGGAGGTCGCGGTCAGCGTCAGGCTGGAATTCGCGCCTTGCGTCCAGGCATTGGTCGCGCGGTTCTGCGTGATCATGTTGACGCTGACGTTGCCGTTGTTGGTCAACTTGGCGGTCGAGTTGTTATAACTTACTGCGGACACGCTGGCATTGATCGCGCCCGTGCTGCCGACCACCGTGCTGTTGGCGTACAAACGCAGAAATGTGGTGGTTGCCGTCGCCACCGTCGAGTTGATGGTGCCGTTGATGGTCAGCACCGAGGTGAGCGCGTTCGCCCCTGCCGAGGTGCGCCCGGTATAGAGGCGCGACCCGCCCGTGAAGTTGAGCACCGCGCCTGCCGCAATCGTTGGTGCAGCGCCCGATGTGTAGAGCCGGGAATCGGTATAGGTGCCGCTGCCGGAAATGACGGAAGCAGCGCCTGTGACATCCAAGCGCCCGCCGCCGGAGATCGTGCCGTTGTTGGTCAAGTCACCGGTGATGGTCAGAGTGTTCCCGCCATCCGCCAGCGCCATTCCCGCATTGACCGTCAACCCGGCCACGGTATAGTTCGCCGCCAGAGTGATGGCATTGTGATTGATGACCACCGTGTCTGCCGCCAGCGGCACATGCCCGCACGACCATCGGGCCGCGCTGTTCCACGTCCCCGCACTCAGGCTGGTACACACAGCCGCCTCGGCACCCATCGACAACAAGGACAGCACCAGCAACGCACTCAGCTTGATGATCGATCGATTTCCCATTTGCTCTCTCCAAAAATCCGGCGTGCCATACGGCTTCCGCTTACGGCGCGATACTTACCCTGATCTGACGTTCCACATAATCCGCAGTTCCCGCCACGCCACGGTTGGCAGTCGAAGTCAGTTGATACACTCTCACTGTGCCGCCCGCCGCGTTGACATCCGAGGTATCAGTAGCGATGCAAGCCACATTCACGCTGAAGTCGCCCAGCGTTCCGGCTAATGTTCCGGCAGGCAGGTTCTTGGTGAACACGGCCCCTCCCGGCACACATGCCGCGACCAATTCGCCTCCCGCGGCCGCCGGACTGATCACACCGAACGCTCCCCATTCGACCCCCGCGCGCGCAGCCTGGTAGGCGCGCGCGCCCATCACATCCATCGCCACCGTCTGTTGCTGATTGGTCGAGAACGTCACCATCCCCGCCCCCAACGCGGCCAACACCACCAGCAAGAAGATGGCGGAGACGATGCTGAAACCTGTTTGCAGTTTCTTCATGGCACGTTGCTCACATGGGTCGCGCCTTGCAGCGTGACGCTCTCGTTTTGCCGGGTGATGGTCAGTTGCATGCTCACCAGTGCGGAACGCGGCCCGGACGCATTCAGCGGCAGGGCGTAATTGAAGAGGCAACTGCTCACGTTGTTCGCCAACACCGCGGCGGTCCCGCCCGGCGCTGCCGTTGGCTGGGCAGCCAGGGTGCCGTAGCCCTGCCAGCGCGTGAGCGTCCCCGTGCCGTCGCCGTTGGCATCGACGCCCGGATTCTCGCAGGCATAACTCACCGAGGTGCCGACCACCTGAAAGCGGCAGCCCACCACCCCGCCGGTGGCCGCATCAAGCTGGCATGAATCCAGGGGAAAATGGAACCGCGCGGCCAGGGTGATGATATTGCCCGCCCCCGGCACCGCCGCCGCACGGTTGGCTGCGGCGTTGTAGGCGTTGGTCGTGCCCGCACCCGTCGCGGTCGTGTTGTACACCACGATGGACTCGCCCGCCGACACCACAGGGGGAGGGCCGATCACATCGAAACTGGTATCCCCCGCCGGGTTGATGAAATCGAGCGGATCTCCATTACCGTTAAGATCAAAGCCCGAGCGGTAACGTCCTCCGCCGCTGGTTGGCAGGAATTCGATGAAGCAGGTCGCGCCTGCCGTACCGTCGCAGGCACCGCTCACGCGCACGCTGTTCGGCAAGGCCAGCCGGATATCTCGCCCCATGCGGCGAAAGGCGGTGTCGGCGATATCGGTCAACTCGGCGCGGCGCGCGCTATCGACATAGCCCTGCACCGGCGCGCGGATGAACATCGCCACCATGCCGCCGATGATGCCGGTGATGACGATCACCATGGTCATCTCGATCAGGGTAAAACCGGATTGCTGGTATGGGGTGCGCATCAGTTGTACGCCGTCCTGTAGCCGGAAACCGCAATGTCATTGCCTTGCGGATCGGTCACCGTCACCTTGATCGACCACGCGCTGGCCGCCGGGATCGCGCCGAGTGCCGCAGGCAGCACCTCGACAATAGCGGTGAAATTCGCCAGACCGAAAATCGCGGCACCGTTCATCTGGGTGATGCCGTTCATGGTGAAGCCGTTGTAATCGCTGACGATGTGATAAACCGAGTCGCGGTTCGCAGCCGTCACCGGGGCGTTCGGCGCTGTCGCCACCGCATCCTGCAACTCGATCTCTTCCAGCAGGGATTCGGCGATAGCCAATGCCTGTTTGTGCACCAGCGGGTCGGCGCTGTGGCGCGTGACGAGGTTCATCACGCCCAGGATGCCCGCCAACGATGCACTGACGATCACGATGAACATGATCAGTTCGATCAGGCTGATGCCGCGCTGCGACTTATTCAAAGGCCTAGTGCACATAGCCTGTCTCCGCCCAGATCGTTATGAGGTCCGCATTGCTCACTTGCACTGTCCGGTTCGCCGCCAATACCGCGAGATCGTTGCCGCACACGCCTGACGCCAGCGCCATATCCCGCGGCCGGCCGAGGCAATCGAAACTCACATTCGCAGGAACGGGATTGAAACCGGAAGTGGTGGTGGTCAATGGGTAGGGCGTGCCGGACGGACTGGCCAACGCCCCGCCAGCAACGGCGCAGTTGCTGTTGTCGCCATAGGTCAAGTCGACGCTGTTCACAGTGAACGCCACGCACACGAAACGGTGCTGCGCGATCGCCGCTTTTTGCGCATAACGCAAGGTAGAAACCACCTGGTCATGGAAGGCGCGGCTGTCGAACACGTTGCGCTCGAAAAAGCGCGGCACGACCACGGCCGCCAGAATACCGACGATCACCATCACGGTGATCAGCTCCGTCAGCGTGAAGCCGCGTTGCATTAAAACATCCTGTGTTGGAGAACGGCTCATGGTCATATAGCGAGGAATTGGGCAAAGACCTTGTTCGGGCTTTGTTAAGCGGGCGGGCGCAGTGTAACAAAAAGCGCCAGCCGCCGTTTTAAAGAACAAGGGAGACCGAAGTCTCCCTTATTCTTTTACTTACACTTGGCGCACACTGCGTTTATTGCGCCCTACACAACTAATCAGCAATTCGGCTGCGTTGCAGTCAAAGTGATTACAGGTGCCGCCCCCACAGCAGCTGCTGCATAAGTCACCTGACAAGAAGCGGGGGTCGCAGCGCCCTTGCCTTGCACTGTAAAGGGAGGACCTGCCACTATCGTGTAGTCATTCGCGCTGATGTTGGCAGCGGCCTGGATCCCCGCAGCATCGGCAGTGGGGTAGTAGTTGGCCATAGTGATAGCAAGACCGTCCATGGTCACCGAGGCATTTGCTGTCAAGCCCTGAGCCAAAGAAACCGCGTGCGCCAGATTTGCTGCGGACTGGATGGCACCTTGTGCACCCTTGATCGATGCCAAGCGTGCATCTTGTTGCAAATTCGCAAAACGCGGCAAGGCAGTCGCTGCCAGGATGCCCAGAATCACGATCACCACGATAAGCTCGATCAGTGTAAAACCTTGTTGTTGTTTCATGGTTGTCTCTCCTAAAAGATTAAAGGCCTCAGCCTAATTTTTTGAACTTCAGATACCCGCCTTCCCTGATGTCGCAACACCAAATCCGACGAGCGGGCTCCAATTTAGGGCAAAGCCCACAGGAACGCAAGCAAAACCCTATTGCAGCAATAGCTTAGACAGGGCACGCGTCATGCGCCGTGATAACCGCTAAGCCACATCGTCAACAACACCAGAGTGTAAAGGCTGCCCAGCAGCAGCAAAATACCCACGCGGCGTCCATGCTGGAAGACATACTCGTCCACCCCTTGACGCCCGATCTCTACGGGCTTCAAAGCGCGGCGCAACGAGACCCAACGATTGGCGCCCTGCTCGAACTCGCGCAACATACTGGGCCGCAACAACAGGAACAAAGCGACGAAAGCGGCGAACACCGCTCCCAGCAAGGCACTCAATACCAGTGCATCCAGCAGGCCGGCAACCAGGTAAGCGGGGTAGTTGAAATGTTTGGCCAGGCCGCTGAGCGTGTCCTCGCGATTCATACCCATCGTGAAGAAATACAGGATGTAGCAAGACCCGAGCAGTATCAGTACGCCGCCGGTGCGGCGGTAACGATAGAGCCAGGGATCGAGATTGACCGAGCGCTCGAGTGGCTGCTCCAGATGACGGGTGGATATCCAGCGGTTCAGCAACTGGCTTAGCCGTTGCAGACTTTGCGGCTGCCACAGCAGCAGCGCGCCGACCGCCATGCCCGCCAAGCCGCCTACCATCAGGAACAATACGGCGGAACGCAACAAGAGGGATTCAACGATGGCATCCATGTGCACCTCCTTAATTTAACCAACGGTAAGATTCATCCGGCTCGATCAGGGTGCCGACCAGTTCTTTCCGGTCAGCCCCGCCACCGCCTATAGCGGATTCATACAGCAGCCGGATGCGATAGCGTACCCACTTTTTTCCATCCTTGCCCGGAGTGAAGTAGTCGCCATGATCGACCACATAGATCAGTTCGCGCGACTTGAGGTCGAACATCCAGTTGCCCGGGGCAATCGCATTGGGCGCCGGATCATAATACTCCCCCGCGTAATTCTTGGGTTTTTGTTGCAACCAGTTCATCGGATTGTCGGAGGCAAGAATGCTCAGATCTTTCTCCGAAGTCGCTCCCCGCGCCATCAAAGTCCCGTAACGCATGACCAGTGCGCTTTGCAACGCACCCGCCACTTGCTCCATGGCGGCCTTCTCGGCCTGTTCCTGGTAATAGGGAATGCGACTCATGAACAATCCCGCCAGAATCACCACGATGATGATGACGATGATGAGTTCGAGGAGCGTGAAAGCGCGCTGTGCTTTCATCGATGCAGTGCCGCCTTGCCCAGGTCCCACATCGGCAGGAACACGCCCAATGCGAGGATGAGGACGAGGACGCCCAGCAGGACGATCATGATGGGCTCGATATTGGCGCTCAGCGTCTTGATCTCATATTCCACTTCGCGCTCGTACATGCCGGCGATCTCGAACATGAGGCCGTCCATGTCGCCGGTCTCCTCGCCCACCGCGATCATCTGCAGCACGGTAGGGTTGAACACGCCGCTCGCGGCGGCCGTGCGCAAAATGCTTTCGCCGCGTTCCACACCGTCGCGCATCTGCTCGACACGGCTGCGCATGAATTCGTTATCCACCACGAGCCCAACCGAATTCAAACCCTGCACGATGGGGATGCCGCTCTTGAAAGAAAGCGCCAGGCTGCGCGCAAAACGCGCCAGGGTCGCTTTCATGATGATCCGCCCCGCGATGGGAATCTGCAGCTTGTAGCGATCCCATTTGTAGCGCCCGTCCACCGTGTTGATCCAGGCACGGAAGGCGACCACCGCCCCGATCACTAACGCCAGCAGGATCGGCCACGACTGGACCATGAAATTGGAGAAGCCCATCAGCATCTTGGTCATCAGCGGCAATTCCGCATGAAAGCCTTCGAACACCTTTGCAAAAGTGGGAATGACGAAGATGTTGACGATGACGATGGCGATAGCCATGGCGATGAGCACGAACATCGGGTAGCGCAACGCCGACTTGATGCGCTCTTTCATGTCTTTTTCGAACTCGAGATGTTCATACAGACGCAGGAAGGTGATATCCAGCATGCCGGTCATTTCGCCGACCTGCACCATGCTGAGATAGAACGGCGAGAACACCTTGGGATGGCGGCGCATCGCGGAGGACAGTTCACGTCCGCTGTCCAGACTCTCGCGCAGGTCTTGCAGCATCGCCGAGAAAGTCGGATTGCGCGACGATTCCTGCAATCCGGCCAGGGCGCGCATGATGGGTACACCCGACTTAAGCAGGGTGTACATCTGGCGGCTGAACAGCATCAGCTCCAGCACATCGACCTTTTGCTCCTGCGTGAATCGCTGCCACAGGCTGACCTCGGTCTTGCCCCCCCCGCGTTCTGGCCGTGACGAAAGTTTGATCTCGGTCGGCGTTATGCCGGTGTTCAACAGTTGGTCGGCAATCACGCCGCTGTCAGCACCTTCCAGCGAACCTTGCACCAGGTCACCGTGGGTACTTCGTCCTTTGTAATCGAATACCGGCATCAATCTTCCACTTGGTTGCTGATGCGCATCACTTCAGAGACGCTGGTATGACCCTGTTTCATTTCACGCAATGCGGCATCGAGCAAAGTCCTGCCTTTCAGGTGCGCGCGGGCAGCTTGCATGAAATGCGTATTGTCCTCGTGCGCCGCGGCCTCGACCAATTCCTGACTCATCTCCAGCATCTCGTACACGCCCATGCGCCCGTGATAGCCGGTACCGTTGCAATGCGAACAGCCGCGGCCATGCAACAGCGTGCCCCAATCGCTGCTGGCGACGCCCTCAGCCACCAACCACTCGCCCTCTTGCGGAGTCGGAATATGTTGTTCGCTGCAGCTCTCGCACACGCGGCGCAGCAGGCGTTGCGCCAGCACCGCCTGCACCGAAGAGGCCACCATATATTTGGGTGCACCCATATCGACCAGACGGAACAGGGTGCCCGCGGTATCGCGCGTGTGCAGCGTGGAGAACACCAGGTGGCCGGTCATGGCGGCGCGCATGCCGATCTGCGCCGTCTCGGCATCGCGCATTTCGCCGACCAGGATCACGTCCGGATCCTGGCGCAAAGCGGAACGCAGCACACGCGAGAACGAGAGATCGATCTTCTCGTTCACCTGCACCTGGTTGATACCGGGCAACCGGTACTCCACCGGATCTTCGACGGTGATGATCTTCTGGTCGACCGTGTTGATCTCGGCCAGCGCGGCATACAGCGTGGTGGTCTTGCCGCTACCGGTGGGGCCGGTGACCAGCACCATGCCGTTGCTGCGCTGGATGATCTCGCGAAAGCGCTTGAGCATATCCGGCGGCATGCCCAGCTTGTCCAGGGTAAGGAAACTGCCGCTCTGGTTGAGCAGGCGCATCACCACCGATTCGCCGTATTGCGTCGGCATGGTAGAGATACGCACGTCGACCGCCTGGTCGCGCACGCGAATGTTGAAGCGACCGTCCTGCGGCAGGCGCTTCTCCGAGATATCCAGACCGGACATCAGCTTCAGACGCAAGGCGATGGAGGGCGCGATCTTGCTATCCGTCTCGGTCTGCAGGTGCAGCACACCGTCGATGCGGAAACGTATCTGCAAGCGTGACTCCTGCGGCTCGATGTGGATGTCGGAAGCGCGCACCTGGGTCGCATCGTCGAACATGGTCTGCAGCAGTTTGACCACGGGCGCTTCTTCGGCGCCGACCGTGGTGCTCAACGCGCCGAAGTCGATATAGGTGTCGCCCAGCTCTTCCGAAACCTCGCGCGCCAGACCGCTGATCTCTTCGGTGCGGCGGTAGACGCGATCGATGGTTTCCAGCAACTGCCCCTCGGTGACCACAGCGACGTCGATGTCTCGCTTGAGCACGCGCGCGACCTCGTCGAAGGCGAACAGATCGGTCGGATCGGCCATGCCGACCAGCAGCATTCCGTTGCGCTCTTCCAGCGCCACCGCACGGAAGCGCCGTGCCTGGTTCTCCGGCAGCCGGCGCACGATCTCGAGATTGACGTTGTAGTACTTGAGGTTGATGTAGGGGATGCTGAGCTGCTTGGCGATCGCTTCGGATATCTGGTCTTCGGAAACGAAGGCGTTATCCACCAGTACCCGACCGAGCTTGCGGCCGCTGCGCTTCTGCTGTTCGAGTGCGAACTGAAGCTGATCCAGTGAAATGAGTTTTTGCTGAACCAGCAAATCGCCTAAGCGGACTTTCTCCGGACGCGCCATAATTCCCCCTGTGTGACTTTTCCAGCCCCTGACTGATAAACGGAAGTTAGCCGTTTTTCCCCGTACTGACAAGCATTTCGAGTGGATTCCTAATGTTCAACGTAATTCTTTACCAACCGGAAATTCCACCCAATACCGGCAATATCATCCGCCTGTGCGCCAACAGCGGCGCGCAGTTGCACCTGATCCGCCCGTTGGGCTTCGACCTTGACGATAAACATCTGCGCCGCGCCGGACTGGACTACCACGAATATGCGAGTGTTCGGATATACGACACTCTTGTCGAATGTCTGGACAGTCTGCCCGAATCGCGCGTGTTCGCCTTCACCACCAAGGCATCGCACCCCTATCACGAAGTACGCTACCAGCGCGGCGATGCGTTTTTGTTCGGCCCGGAGAGTCGCGGCTTGCCTGAAGAAGTGTTAGCAGCATTCGTGCCGGAACGGCGCTTGCGTCTGCCGATGCTGCCGAACAACCGCAGCTTGAATCTGTCGAATACGGTGGCTGTGGCTGTATTCGAGGCGTGGCGGCAATGCGATTTCGAGGGTGGTCAGTCGTCGAATTCGCTGCCGGGCTGACGGCTCAACAGAGCTTCGACCGCTTTGTCTGCCGCGAGATTTTCGTACAGCACGCGATACACCGCCGTGCAGATCGGCATCTCGACGCCGTGTTGTTGCGCGATGTGATGCACTTCACGTGCGGTGTAAACACCTTCCGCGACGTGCCCCAGTTCGTTGAGGATATTGGACAGCGATTTGTGTTGCGCCAGCAGCATGCCGACCTGGCGGTTGCGCGAGAGATCGCCGGTACAGGTAAGGATCAAATCGCCCACCCCGGACAGGCCGCCCAAGGTCTCCGCGCGCCCACCCATCTGCAAACCCAACCGTGTCATCTCGGCCAAACCGCGGGAGAGTAGCGCAGCACGGGCATTCAGCCCCATCTGCATGCCATCGCAGATGCCGGCAGCGATGGCCAGCACGTTCTTGACCGCGCCGCCGATCTCCACGCCGACCACGTCAGTGCTGGAGTAGATGCGCAGACGCGAATGATGCAGCTCGCGCGCCGTACGCTGGGCAAACTCACCATCGCCGGAGGCCAGCGTTAAAGCGGTAGGCAGGCCGCGTGCCACCTCCTGCGCGAAGCTGGGACCGGACAACACCGCGCGCGGGAATGCCTCGGGCAGGGTCGCGGTAACGATCTGATGCGGAAGCTGCGAGGTACCGCTCTCGAAACCTTTGCACACCCAAACCACTGCGACGGGCGCAGACAGCTGGGCGATCTGCTGCAGGGTACTGCGCAACGCGGCGACCGGGACGGCGACGATGACCAGCTCAACATCCGCCAGCGTTTCATGCAGATCAGCGGAAAGTCCCAGTTCGGCAGGCAACATGGCGTCAGGCAGATAGCGCTGGTTGCGACGGGTACTGCGCATGGCGGCGACCTGTTCCGCATCGCGCGCCCACAGAGTGACTTGGTGACGCGGCGCAAAGCTGACCGCCAATGCCGTACCCCAAGCGCCCGAACCCAACACGGCGATCTTCATCAATCGCCCCACACGTCGCTGGATCTGACGTAGCCTGTCGCGCCGTCCAGGTGGCGTACCTTGACCCAGCCGCTGCCGGTGTTGCCCAGCCATTCCAGCCCGAGTTGCTGGGTCGCCTTGAACACCACTTCGGCATCCTCGTCCGGGCTGCGGCGCACGACGGTGAACGGAGTGATCACCATCACGTAACGCTTGCTGCTCAGCAGCCGCTTCTCGACCCAGAACAGCTTGCCCGAGTTGTCGCGCACCTTGACCCAGTTATCCAGCACCACCACCTGCTCCAGCGGCAGGTAGCGCGTGGCGACGAACAGCTTTTTCGCTTTGAGCGAATTGGCATCGTAAAGGATGGCCGGTTCGGCGACCGAGACGAAATCGAAGGCGCCGGCCGCACCGCTCACGAACAACAGCAGCGCTGCAATCAAATGCCGCATCAGTGCTTGACCGTCCCGCCAGCCTGCGCTGCGGCCTGCTGTTTCTGCTGTTGATACAACACGTCAAAGTTGACCGGGTTCAACAGCACGGGCGCGAATCCTGCACGCACCGCCACGTCCGACACCACTTCGCGCAGGTAGGGATAAAGGATGTTGGGGCAGGTCGCAGCCAGCACCGACTCCATATCTTCCTTCGGCAGGTTGCGGATCTGGAAGATGCCGGCTTGCTTGGCCTCGATCAAAAACATCACCTTGTCCTTCTCCGGCAGTTTGGCGGTCACCGTGACCGTGACGACGACGTCGAATATCCCGTCGTCCAGCGCTGCCGCTTGCGTGTGCAGTTGCAGGTCGATCTGCGGATTTTCGCGCTCCAGGAATATCCCCGGCGCATTGGGTATCTCCAGGGACAGATCCTTAACGTAAAGTTTCTCGATGTTGAAAATCGGCTGCGTGCTAGTTTGTGCTGCTTCGGTCATGGTTTCTTCCTTAATTATCTTTTGCCAACATCGCGTCCAGCTTGCCCGCGCGATCCAAGGCAGCCATATCGTCATAGCCACCGACATGTTCGCCGTTGATATAGATTTGCGGCACCGTGCGGCGGCCTGTCTTTTGTATCATCACATCTTTCAGTTCCGGCTGCAGATCGATGCGTATCTTCTCGATGCCTTGCACACCTTTGCGCTGCAGCAGGTGTTCGGCCCGCACGCAATAGGGGCAGGCTTCCGTGCAATACATGACGATCTTTGCCATCACTTCTCCAGTGGCAGATTGGCTTTCTGCCAGGCCATGATGCCGCCGCTCAGGTTGTTGACCTGAGCGAAGCCCTGTTTGCCGAGCAGAGCGCACGCGGCGGCGGAGCGCTGCCCGCTGCGGCACACCACGATAATGTGTTGCGTACGATATTTTTCCAGTTCGCCGATGCGCTCCTTGAGCTTGCCCAGCGGGATCAGTTTGCTGTTCAGGATATGTCCCGCATCGTATTCGCCCTGTTCGCGCACATCCAGGACCAGGGCGTTCTTGTGATTGATGAGCTGCGTGGCCGCGATGTGGTCGATCTCCTTGATCCCGCGCAGGCGGTTGCCGAAGAACGACCAGAACAGCATCGCGCCGCTGGTCAGCGCGATCAGGATCGTCCAGATATTATTTTGCAGGAACTGCAGCACGTCGGTACTCCTCGTATTTTTGGGTGGCGAATTCTAACAGAGCCGAAAAACGCGCGGGCTCTTTGCGCGCCATTCCTTCCAGCTCGGCGTAAGCCGTCGGGTAATCTCCCGGATATGCCCAGATCGCCCGCTCCATCTGCGCCTTGGCCTCCTCTGGTTTGTCCGACAGGGCGAGCAGCAAGGACTGGTGGTACGCCAAGGTCGCGACTGGAATGAAATGCATTGCGCGCTCATTCATCTTGAGCTTTTCAGGATCGGGACCTACACCCAGCGTAGTGGCGATGAAAAAATCGGAATAAGAACTCAACAGGGGATTCTTGCGGGCGGCCAGCAATTCTTCCTGTGCGCGCTGCGCATAGCTGCGATCTTTGGCGGCCATGCCGCGCAACGCCGAGGCCTGCTCCAAATGTTTGTATCCCTGGAACACCTTGAGCAGGGACAGCGCACCCAGGACCAGCATGACGGCAACGCAGACGCGGCCGGTACCGCGCAACTCAAGCCGATAGCTCGTGTGATCGAACGCCCCCAGCAAGACCGCCGCCACGCCGAGGAAATAGGCATACCACAACGGATATTCGAGCAGGCTATGGATGCCCAGCACGGCCAGGCAGACATAGCCCCACCAGTGATAGAGCGTGAATTGCGCTTTGCGCACGACCGATTGCCAGAACCACATCCCCAGCGTGCCCAACAGGATCAGCAACCCGGCCAGGCCGGCCTCGGCCGCGATCTGCATCAGCAGATTGTGCGCATTGTTATACAGGCCGCTGACTGCTGGATTATGCATGTCCGCGGCAAGTTGCAGATGCTGGAAGGCGAATTGCCCGAAGCCCGCCCCCAGCAGTGGAAATTGGGCGAAGATCAGCGCCGCTTCGCGCCACAGGTGTAAGCGGATATGTCCGCTGGCATTGTCCCCGAACAGGCGCTCCGCCGTGGTCACACTACCGGTTGCCCCTTGCAGCCAGGGTATCTGCACCACAAAGTGCATCAAGCCGAACCCCAGCAACAGCAGCAGGCTGTAGTAGAACAGCGGGCGCAACGTCGTTTCGCGCCGCTGCCACAGGAAGGCCAGGCCGCCTGCAAACAGCAGGTACAACCAGGAACTGCGCGAACCGGACAACACCATGACAAACAGCAGCGGCATCGCCAACAAGGCTGCTTGCCAAACGCGCATGGACAGCCGCGCATACAGCAAACCCAGGGAGACCAAGCCCAAGGCAATATAGCTGGCGTAGTGGTTCGGTTGCGCGGTGTTGCCGTAAACGGCATGCCCTGTCTTGGCGGTGATCAGCGGATTCAGGAAGGTGTTCCAGCGATAGTGCTGCAGGATACCCGCCAGTGCGTTCAGTTCCGCACCGGCCAGCAGGAACACGGCCAGCGCCGTTGCCAATGCCGGCAAGCCCAATTCCACCCGCAACTGCCGCCCCAGCATGATGAGCAATACAGCGAACAGGAAGTACAGCGTCAGCAGCAGCAAATGATCGAAGTGCATGATGCGTCCCGCGAGGAGCTGGACCATCAGCAACAACATCAGCCCCAGCGGCAGCAGCACGATGCGCGGCACTTCCGGCGCTTGCCAGTAGCGCGCGGTCAACAGCAGAGGCAGCGCACACAGGCCGAGCAAGGCCGCCCCCCACTCCTGGTAGAAGGTGGTGATGGGATACGCGTGGCTGTAGTACAGAAAAGGCAAAACCCACATCAGACCGATGAAGGCCAGACTGATGTGGGCGATGCCGAACGAAGAGGGAAAGTGTTTTTTTAGCAACTGCCTTTGACGCCGAACCTGGCCAGGATGCTATTCAGGGGACAGACTTGCGTGAAGCCGCTCTGCAGCAGGTTCAAACCAACGAAGGCGGTGAACAGCAAAAAGTATTTGCTGACGAACAGCGGGCTGGCTTCCACTCCCAGTGCCAAAGACAACAGGATGAAACTGCCTGCGACAATACGGACGATACGTTCTGCGTTCATGCTTGAAGCTCCTTAATGGTTAGCGATTTTACTGAAATTTCTTGTACAGCGTTGCGTAATACAGCACCGGGATCACCACCAGCGTGAGCAGGGTGGAGACCAAAATACCGAAGATCAGGGACAGTGCCAGTCCGTTGAAGATCGGGTCATCGAGAATGAACAGCGCGCCCAGCATGGCGGCCAGACCGGTCAGCAGGATCGGCTTGGCGCGCGCGCTGGCGGCGGCGATCACGGCATGTTGCGGATCGGCACCGTCGCGCAATTGCAGGTTGACGAAGTCCACCAGCAGGATGGAATTGCGCACGATGATGCCGGCCAGCGCGATCATGCCGATCATCGAGGTGGCGGTGAACTGCGCACCGAACAGCGCATGCCCCGGCATCACGCCGATGATGGTGAGCGGGATCGGCGCCATGATGACCAGCGGCACCACATAACTCTTGAACTGCGCCACCACCAGCAGGTAGATCAGGATCAAGCCCACGCCGTAGGCGATACCCATGTCGCGGAAGGTCTCGAACGTGACCTGCCATTCGCCGTCCCACTTCAGCGCATAGCTGGCATAGGGATCGGACGGCTGCTTGAAGAAGTACGGCTCCAAAGTGCCGCCCTGCTCCAGTTCCACGCCACCGACCTTGCCGTTGATGCCGAACATGCCGTACAGCGGACTGTCCAGATCGCCCGCCATGTCGCCGGTCACATACACCACCGGCAACAGGTCCTTATGGTAGATCGGGTAGTCGCGCTGCATCTGCACCACTTGCACCAGCTCGGAGAGCGGCACCAGCACGCCGTCCTTGGCACGCACCTTGAGCTTCAGCACGTCGTCGATGCGGCTGCGTTTTTCGGCAGGCAAGGCCATGCGCAGCGGCGGCGCGTATTTGGCGTTCTCTTCGTGCAGCGAGGTCACATCCTGCCCGGCCAGCGCGACCTGGATGGTGTCGGCGATATCGCGCGTGGAAACGCCGAGCAGCGCCGCCTTGCTTTGCATCACGCGCAACATCAACTTGGGCGCAGACTCGGTCACCGTGTCGTCGATGCCGACGATGTCCGCCGTCTTGCCGAACTGTTCATGCACTTGCGTGGCCACCTTGCGCGCCCCCTGGTAATCCGGCCCGTAGATCTCAGCCACGATGGGCGACATCACCGGCGGTCCCGGCGGCACTTCCACCACTTTCAACTTGGCGTTCCATTTCCCGGCGATCTTTTCCAGCGGCTCGCGCACGCTGCTGGCGATCTCGTGGCTGCTGCGCGAGCGCTGATGTTTGTCCTGCAGGTTGACCTGGATATCACCCTGTTCCGCCGTGCTGCGCAGATAGTACTGGCGCACCAGGCCGTTGAAGTTGATGGGCGAAGCGGTGCCCGCATATGCCTCGTAATCCGTCACTTCCGGCACGGTGGCGAGATACGCGCCCATCTCGCGCATCGCACCGGCGGTCTGCTCCAGCGCCGTGCCGCTCGGCATATCCACCACCACCTGGAATTCGGACTTGTTGTCGAACGGCAGCATCTTCAGCACCACCAGCTTCACTACCGCCAACAGCACGGCGAACAACAACGCACCCAATATCCCCAGCCACAGCTTGCGCCGTGCGGACTTGCCGTGCACCCCGTTCAGGAACGGCGTGAGCAGATTGCGGAAAAAGTGCGCGATCCTGGTATCGCGCTCATCTTTCACCACCGCATGATGCGCATCGGCGAATTTGTGCGCCAGCCACGGCGTGACGATGAAAGCGATGGCCAGCGAGATCAGCATACCCATGCTGGCGTTGATCGGGATCGGGCTCATGTACGGCCCCATCAGCCCGCTCACGAACGCCATCGGCAGCAGGGCCGCGATCACGGTGAAAGTCGCCAGGATGGTCGGGCTGCCCACTTCGTCCACCGCTTCCGGAATGATCTCGGACAAGGGTTGGTGCTGCGCCAGTTCCCGGCGGCGATGGATGTTCTCGACGACGACGATAGCGTCATCCACCAGGATGCCGATGGAGAAGATCAGCGCGAACAGCGACACGCGGTTCAGCGTGAAGCCATATGCCCAGGATGCGAACAACGTCACCGCCAAAGTGAGCAACACGGCGATGCCGACGATGAGCGCCTCGCGCCGGCCCAGCGCGAACCACACCAGCAGCACCACCGCCGCGGTAGCGAAGATCAGCTTCTTGATGAGCTTCATCGCCTTGTCGTTGGCCGTTTCGCCGTAGTTGCGCGTGATCGTCGCTTGCACGTCATCGGGGATCACGCTGCCTTTCAACTCGGCAACGCGCTGCAACAACTTGTCGGCGACATCCACCGCGTTCTCGCCCGGCTTCTTGGTCACGGCGATGGTCACCGCCGAGAACTCGCCCTGCGCCTGCATACCCTTGTCGCCGGCAGCGGCGCCCGTACCCAGCCACACGTAGCTGGACGGCTGGTCTGCCTCGTCGCGCACATCGGCCACGTCGCGCAGGAACACCGGCTTGCCTTCGAGGGTGCCGACCACCAGCTGCCGCACTTCGTTGGCATCGCTCAGGAAATTATTGGTCTGCACCAGCACTTCGCGGTTGTTCTGCACCAGATTGCCCGCGCTCTGCGACACGTTGGCCGCCTGCAAGGCGGCGCGCACTTCCTGCAGCGACAGCTGGTAGGCGTTCAACGCTTCCGGGTTGAGCAGCACGCGCACCGCTCGTTGCGTTGCGCCCAGTGTGGCCACTTCGCGCGTGCCGTGCACCCGCTTCAATTCGACCTCGATGGCATGCGCCACCTGCGTCAGCGCCAAACCGCCGCCCGCCTGATCGCGCCACAGAGTCAGCGCCAGCACCGGCACATCGTCGATGCCCGCGGGCCTTGATGATGGGCTGCGCCACGCCGAGGGTCGGCGGCAACCAGTCAGCATGCGAATGGATGACATCGTACAGTTTGACCAGCGACGGAACGTGCTCCTCGCCCACCTTGAATTGCACCGTGAGCACCGCCATGCCGGGCTGCGACACGGAATAGACGTGATCGACGCCGGCGATCTGCGACAACACCTGCTCGGCCGGCGTGGCCACCGTGTGCGCCACATCCTGCGCCGACGCGCCGGGATAGGCGATCAGCACGTTGGCCATGGTGACGTTGATCTGCGGCTCTTCCTCGCGCGGGGTCACCAGCACGGCGAATGCGCCGAGCAGCAACGCCACCAGCGCCAGCAACGGCGTCATCTGCGAATGCAGGAAGGTTCTGGCAATACGTCCGGATATTCCCATTGTTTGCTCCATCAGAAAAAACGCCCCGCCACATGCGGGGCGTTCAATGCATGACCCGCGCTTATTTCAGCTTCTCGATACCCATCGATTTCAGGATCAATTTTTCATACAGCGGCTCGGATTTGCCGGTCTTCATCTTGCGGATGAAATATTTCTCGAAAGCGATCTTGGCCACATGCACCCACTTGCCCGCTGCGAACCAGTTGACGTTGCGCGGCGGTATCTGCGGCAGTGCCACGAATGCCACACCGCCCTCGCCGAAGTCGGCCAGGCAGATCGCGTTCCATGTTGCCTTTTCCATCGGCGCATTGCCGGTCAGCTCGGAGTGGATATTGTGCACCGTCGCCGTCACCATGGATTCGATCATGTAACCGGTCTTCGGGGTGCCCAGCGGGATCGGGGTCGCTTCCACCGGCGGAATGGCCACGCATACGCCGACCGCATAGATGTTCTTGTATTTCGGGTTGCGCTGATGCTCGTCCACGATGATGAAACCGCGCGGATTGGTCAGGCCTTCGATGCCGAACACCGCATCCACGCCCTTGAACGCAGGCAACATCATCGAGTAATTGAACGGCAGCACATGCTCCTTCTTGGGCTGCCCCATGTCGTCATGCTCGGTGACATACATCTTGCCCGCCTCGATCTTGGTGGTCTTGGCATTGCAGATCCACTTGATGTGCTTGTCGCGCATCGCCGATTCCAGGATGCCTTTGGAATCGCCCACCCCGCCCAGGCCGAGATGGCCGACATACGGCTCGGATGTCACATACGTCATCGGCACCTTGTCGCGTATCTTGCGGCGGCGCAGGTCGGTTTCCATGATGAAAGCGTATTCGTACGCGGGTCCGAAGCAGGATGCGCCCTGCACCGCGCCGACCACGATGGGGCCGGGATTCGCCACGAAGTTGTCCCATTCCTTGCTGGACTTCGAGGCGTGATCGACATGACACACGGAATGGGTGAATCCGCCGTGCGGCCCCAGCCCTTCGATTTCGTCGAAGGCCAGCTTGGGTCCGGTGGCGATCACCAGGAAGTCATAATCGACCAGCTGTCCGTCATCCAGTTCGATACGATTCATTTCCGGGTGCACACGCTTGGCGCCCACCCCGATGAAATTGATGCCCTTCTTTTCCAGATAAGGCCGGATCGGGAAGGTGATGTCTTCCTTGCTGCGCCAATTCACGCCGACCCACGGATTGGACGGCACGAACTGGAAGGTCTCGCTGTTCGAGATCACCGTCACCTTGTCGCCCTTGCGGATCTTTTCCTGCATCTCATACGCCATCGGCATGCCGCCGATGCCTGCGCCCAGAATCACGATGTGTGCCATTTCGCCTTCCTTTCCCGGTTAAGTTGCGTTCGACTTATTGCTTGCCTGCCATACCCGCCTTGACCGGATCGAGCGCCACACGCTCACCCGCCGTCAAACCGGCCAACACTTCAACTTCATCCTTGTCTGTGGTTTCTCCCAGGCGCACCTGGCGCAAATGCGGCACATTTTTTTCATCCAGCACATACACCGCCACCACTTCGCTGCGGCGCAGCACGGCACTGGCCGGGATCAACAATTTCTTTTCCTTGCCCACCACGAAATGCGTGCGCACGAACATGCCGGGATAAACGCCCTTTTCGTTGGGGGGCAGATTGACGCGCACTTGCGTGCTGTGCGTGCGCGGATCGGCCGCGGGCTGCACCGTGACGCTGGACGCCTTGATCCAGCGGTTCAGCGAAGGCGCTTCCACGCTTGCCGCGGGATGACTGCCGATCTCCTGCATCTTGTACTGCGGCACATTGGCGATGATGCGCAATTCGGCAGGATCGAACCCGGTCATCAGCGGCTTGCCCACCGTAACCATCTCGCCCAGTTCCACCATGCGTGCCGATACCACTCCGGCATAGGGAGCGACCACAGCCGTGTAGCTCTGTGCCAATGCCGATTGCTGCGCGCCCGCCGCGCTGGCCTGCGCCTGCGCCTGCGCGATCTCGTAGTCGGACTTCGCTTTGTCCAATGCCGCCTGACTGATGAACTTCTGCTCGAACAGCTGTTTTGATCGCTCGTAGTTCAACCTCGCGTTCTGCAAGGCGGCCTGGGCCTGCGACAGCTGCGCGCGGCTTCCTGCCAGCGCCTGATTGGCCTCGCTCTCGTCGATGCGCAGGATGACCTGCCCTTTGTTGACGCGATCACCGACATCGAAGTAGATGGCCTTCACCCGCCCGGATATCTGCGCCGACACGGTGGATTGGCGCGTCGCCTCGACCACCCCCTCCACGCTATAGGTCTGCGCCACTTCGCGCAGCTGCGCCAGCGCAGTCGCCAACGGCTCCGCTGCATAGACCTGCGCCGTCGACAGCAGCACCATCGTTGCCAACACTTTGCTCGCTCGTTTCATATCCACCGCCAATTAATCTCGATCAACAGAATATTAGATTATTCTAATATTCAACACAAAGCAAGACCCTCTTACATCTCGCAGAACACATCGCGCATCATCCCCACCAGCTTCAGGGTGCGCGGGTCGCCGATACGGTAATAGACGCGGTTGGCATCCTTACGCGTGTTCAGCACACCCTTGTCGCGCAGGATGGCAAGGTGCTGCGAGATATTGCTCTGCGTGGTTCCCACGCTGTCCACGATCTCCTGCACGCTCAATTCGCCCTCGCCCAACACGCACAGGACTTTGAGGCGCAAAGGATGCGCGATGGCTTTCATCGCCAGCGAAGCTTGCAGGATGTGCTCGTCCTTATCGATCAGTTTTTTTGTCATTTTCGTCCGTCAACATTGGAAGTGGGGGCATATGCACCCTGAAATCGGCTAAAATTACGCGCTACCGAATTAGTGTCTACGTCACGCAGTAAATTAGCAACTGCTTATATTTTGATATCTTGGTGAGAAAAAAGCCAGCATGACCAATCCCCCTACTTCCATCACCCCCGTCCTGCTACTCATTCTTGACGGTTTCGGCTATCGCGAAGATGCCGATTTCAATGCCGTCGCCCACGCCCGCAAGCCGAATTGGGACAAACTCTGGAGTGAGTATCCGCATACCCTGATCAACACATCGGAGCTGCACGTCGGACTGCCACACGGCCAAATGGGCAATTCCGAAGTAGGGCACCTCAACATCGGTGCCGGGCGCGTGGTGTACCAGGACCTGACCAAAGTGGATCTGGCGATCGAGAACGGCAGCTTCTACAGCAACCCTGCGCTGGCACAATCCGCGGAGACCGCCAAGCAACGCGGCACGGCCCTGCATATCCTGGGCCTGCTCTCCGCCGGTGGCGTGCACAGCCACGAGGCACACATCCATGCCATGCTGGAACTGGCTGCACGTGCCGGAGTGAAAAATATCCTCGTCCACGCCTTCCTCGACGGACGCGACACACCGCCGCGCAGCGCAATGCAATCGTTGCAGGCACTGCAGGACAAATGCGCACAGCTCGGCGCGGGACGCATCGCCAGCATCGTGGGACGCTTCTTTGCGATGGACAGGGACAACCGCTGGGATCGCGTGCAACTCGCCTACGACCTGCTCACCCAAGGCAAGGCGCCGTTTGCTGCTGCCAACGCTGTTGCCGCACTGGAAGCCGCCTATACCCGCGGCGAGAACGATGAGTTCGTACAAGCTACGGCGATCGGCGAACCTGCCGCGATGCAGGACGGCGACGTGGCGGTGTTCATGAATTTCCGCGCCGACCGTGCACGTGAGATCACGCGCGCCCTGACCGACGAGAAGTTCGACGGCTTCGCCCGCACGCGCTTTCCCCGGCTTTCGAACTTCACCACCCTGAGCAGCTATGGCGAGGATTTCCACCTGCCCTGCGCCTACACCGCCGACACCATCCATAACGGCATCGGCGAATACCTGTCCAACCTGGGCCTGAAGCAGCTGCGCATCGCCGAGACGGAAAAATACGCGCATGTCACTTATTTCATGAACGGCGGCAAGGAACAGCCCTACCCCGGCGAAGATCGCGCCCTGGTGCCTTCGCCCAAGGTCGCCACCTACGACCTGCAGCCGGAGATGAGCGCCTTCGAGGTCACCGACAAGCTGGAAGCTGCCATCCGCAGCAAACAGTACCAGGCCATCCTGTGCAACTACGCCAACGGCGACATGGTCGGGCATAGCGGCATCATGGAAGCGGCCGTGAAAGCCGTGGAAGCGCTGGACATCTGCATCGGACGCGTGGTGAACGCCATGCTGGAATGCGGCGGCGAGGTGCTGATCACTGCCGACCACGGCAACGCGGAACAGATGCTGGATCGCGGCACGAACCAGGCGCATACCGCGCACACGCTCAATCTGGTGCCGTTCCTCTACATCGGGCGCAAAGCCGAGATCGCCAAAGTCGGCACCGGTGCACTGCAGGATGTCGCGCCGACCTTGCTGGCGATGATGGGCCTGCCGCAACCGCCGGAAATGACCGGCAAGTCGCTCATCCATATTCTGTGAGCTTCATCCCGCGTTCGGCTCTGCTGGCGATCCTCTGCCTCGCGCTTGAGGCGCACGCCACGCAGCAGGACGATCTGGAAAAATTGCGCAAACGCATCGCCGCGTTGCAACAGGATTTCGAGAAGAGCAACGAATCAAAATCCGAAGCCGCCGATGGCTTGCGCGAATCCGAGCGCGCCATCAGCGACAACAACCGCAGACTGCACGAACTCGCCCAGCAACAGCAAGCCGCCAACCGGGAGCTGGGACAGCTGCAGCAACGCGCCGCCGCAATGAAAAAAGAGCTGCAGGGACAGCAGGTCATGCTGGGACGCTTGCTGTATCAGCAATATCTGGACGGCGGCGAGCAGGAATATCTCAAGCTGCTGCTCAACAACGACGACCCGAACCAGGTCGCCCGCGAACTGCGTTATTACGAATACATCGCCCGCGAGCGCGCCACCACGCTGAAGTCCTTGCGCAGCGGCCTGTCCAAGCTGCAAGCCGTGACAAATCAAGCTCGCGCAAAGAGTGACGAGATCGCTGGCTTGCGCGCTGAGGAACAAACGCAGCGTCGGCATCTGGAGCAGGACAAACGCAACCGCCAGCAGATGCTGAACAAGATCGCGTTGCAGATGAAACAGCAGCGGCGCGAGATCGGGCGCTTGCAGCACAACGAGAACCGTCTTTCGCAATTGGTCGAAAAGCTGGCGCATGTCGTGCCCAACGCCCAGCCGGACAACATCTCGTTCAAGTCGCTCAAAGGCAAACTGGTCTTGCCGGTCAAAGGCAAGTTGCGCAACCAGTTCGGCGCACGCCGCCCGGAAAGCGGCATGACGTGGACCGGCTGGTTCCTGCGCACCCCTGCCAACCAGCCGGTCAGGGCCGTGGCCGCCGGGCGCGTGGTATATGCCGACTGGCTGCGCGGTTTCGGCAACCTGCTGATCGTCGACCACGGTCAGGGTTATATGAGCCTGTACGGCAACAACGAGACGCTGTATAAACAAGTGGGCGACAGCCTGCACGGCGGAGACACTATCGCCGCCGTGGGTAGCAGCGGCGGCAACGAAGATTCCGGTTTATACTTCGAGTTGCGATTTCGAAGGAAAACCGTTCGATCCCAACAACCCTGGGTTCAGGCACGCTAGGACGAAAGGTCACAATGCGTAGTCGTATCGAAAAATCGGGTTGGTCGGCGTCGGCTTGCTGGCAGGTGTGCTGATCAGCCTGAACTTCTCCGCCGTCGCAGACAAGGACACCGAGCTGCCGCTGCCGGTGGAGGAACTGCGCGCCTTCACCGAAGTGTTCGGCCGCATCAAGAGCGATTACGTCGAGCCGGTGAGCGACAAGAAGCTCATCACCGAAGCGATCAACGGCATGCTGACCGGACTCGATCCGCACTCCGCCTATCTCGATGCGGAAGCCTTCAAGGAACTGCAGGTCGGCACGCAGGGCGAGTTCGGCGGCCTGGGCATCGAGGTCGGCATGGAAGACGGCTTCGTCAAGGTCATCTCGCCGATCGACGACACGCCTGCCTTCACGCGCCGGCATCAAGAGCCGGCGACCTGATCATCAAGCTCGACGACACGCTGGTGAAGGGCATGACGCTGAACGACGCGGTGAAGCGCATGCGCGGCAAGCCCAACACCCACATCACGCTGACCATCGTGCGCAAGGGCGAACCGAAGCCGCTCGTGATCACCTGACGCGCGCCGTCATCAAGATGCAGAGCGTCAAATCCAAGCTGGTCGAGCCGGGCTACGGCTTACGTGCGCGTCACCCAGTTCCAGGAACACACCGGCGAAAAGCTGGCCACGGCGCTGATACAACCTGTTCAAGCAGAACAAGGGCCCGATGAAAGGCCTGGTGCTCGACCTGCGCAACGATCCGGGCGGCCTGCTGAACGGCGCGGTGGCGCGTGTCGGCCGCTTTCCTGCCCAAGAATGCGCTGGTGGTCTACACCGACGGCCGCACCGAGGACGCCAAGATGCGCCTCACACGCCACCCCCGAGAACTACCTGCGCGGCAGCAGCAAGGGCGACTACCTGAAGGACCTGCCGGCCGACGTCAAGAACGTGCCGATGGTGGTGCTGGTCAACGGCGGCTCGGCCTCGGCCTCCGAGATCGTCGCCGGCGCGCTGCAGGACCACAAGCGCGCCGTCATCATGGGCACGCAGACCTTCGGCAAGGGCTCGGTGCAGACCATCCTGCCGCTGGGCAACAACACCGCGATCAAGCTCACCACCGCGCGCTACTTCACGCCGAACGGCCGCTCGATCCAGGCCAAGGGCATCGTGCCGGACATCGTGGTGGAAGACCCGGCAACCGCCGATCTGGAAAGCGCTTTCCGTCTGCGCGAAGCTGATCTGGACAAGCACCTGACCAACGGGCAAGGCGAAGAGAAGAGCCCATCGCAAGCCAAACCGGCGACGACCAAGCCCCAGTCCAAAACCAAGGAGGGCGATGGCAGCAAACCCCAGTTCGCCGAGTTTGGCGCAAAGAACGATTACCAGTTGAATCAGGCATTGACCGCGCTCAAGAGCGCACGCATCTTCCACGGGAAATGATGATATGAATCCGTTCGAACTGCAAAAACAACGCCTGCTGGTCTTCAGTGACGAGCCCGCCAACCAGCTCGAACAGGCGTATCTGTTGCTGAGCGGGCTGGAGAACTTCCATGTCGAACGTTGCGCGCAGCCGAACTGTTTGCTGATCCGCTACAGCGTGGAGAACTATTCGCTGGAGGCCTTGGAGAATGCCCTTTTCCGGGAAGGCTTCCGTCTGGAATATAGCGCGCTCGGCCGCATGAAACGGCAATTGGTCCACTATTGTGAGGACGTGCAGTATCACAACCTGAAGACTCCGGAACACAATACCAAAAAGACGCCGCCGGAAATCTTTGTCAAAGTCTATGAACACCACCCGCACGGCAACCACGACGACACACCGAAAGAACTGCGCGAGTTCAAGTAGCACGCATGGATGACAATCAACTGCTGCGCTACAGCCGGCATATTCTTCTGCCGGAGATCGGCATCGAAGGCCAGCAGAAACTGCTGGATGCACATGCACTCATCATCGGTGCCGGCGGCCTGGGCTCCCCCGCCGCACTGTTTCTGGCCTCCAGCGGCATCGGCAGAATCACGCTGTGCGACGACGACAAGGTCGACCTCACCAACCTGCAGCGCCAGATCGCACATCGCACTTCCAGCATCAACAAGCCCAAAGTCGTTTCGGCGCAAGAAGCCCTGTCCGACATCAACCCGGAAGTCAAAGTGCTGGCACTGCAGGAACGCGCGGATGAAGCGCGCCTGGCACAACTGGTCTCCGGCGCCGATGTGGTGCTTGATTGCAGCGACAATTTCCCCACGCGCTATGCGCTCAACCGCGTGTGCCATGCCGCAAAGAAACCATTGGTTTCAGGCGCCGCCACACGCTTCGACGGGCAAGTAAACGTGTTCGATTTTCGCCGCGACGACAGTCCCTGCTACCAATGCCTCTACCCGGAACAAATGGAAAGCGAAGAGACGCGCTGCGCCGTATTGGGCATCTTTGCGCCACTGGTCGGCATCATCGGCAGCATGCAGGCGGCGGAAGCCTTGAAGGTGCTGGTCGGAATGGAAACGTTGTATCGGAAGATGCTGCTGTTGAATGCACTGAGCATGGAGCCGCGCTGCGTGAAGCTGGCGCGAGATCCGGCTTGCCCGGTGTGTTCCAAAACCTGAATTCAGGCTGGCGCGCGCAGTGGCTGACTTGATTCGATTTCAGACGTTGCCAGCGAGGCAAAATCCACTACCGCATTCCGCCCCGCGGCTTTTGCACGATACAGCGCATTGTCCACGTTCAACAATAACGCACTCGGTGTGATCTCGCTCAGATCGGGCACGCACCAGAAGCCGGCCGATGCCGTCAGCCGGCGGTGCGGGGAACTGCGGTTCTCGATGTCCAGAGCACAGATGCTCAGACGCAATTTTTCCGAAAATTGGCGGGCCTCATCGCGGCTCAAACCGGAAGTCAGGACACAGAACTCCTCGCCGCCATAGCGAAACACATAGTCTCCCGCGCGCTGCGCAGTGCGCTTAAGCACCTCGGCCACCTGTTCCAGCGCGCTATCACCGAACAAGTGCCCGTAGTCATCGTTAAGCATCTTGAAGTAATCGATATCCAGCATGATGAGTGTCAGCGGCTGATTGTTGCGTTTGCAACGGTTGATCTCGCTCACTATCACATCTTTCATGTAACCGCGGTTATATACATTGGTCAGCGGATCGATAATGGATATGTGTGCCAGACGCTCGATGTTTTGCTCGTTGTGACGAACCAGCATCATGGTCACGAAACTCAAAGTCAGATAAGCGATGACCGCCACAAAAACGGAGATCGTAGTAAGCGGTTCGGGACGCAACAATACGATGGCAGCGAAACTCACCGCTCCCACCGCCATCCAAAGGATGCGCTCCCGCGCCACCACAATAGGCGCGAAGGTGATGGGAAAGATCATCATCCAGGCTTCCTGATGCAAGTCTTCGTTGCTGATGTATGCGCCATAAAGCATCAGGCACAGGAGGACCAGCACGAACCAGCCGGCATAGCGCAGCGAATCTTCGCTATCGTGACGCGTGCGCCACTTCAGCCACAATGCGAACAGGGCAAAGCTGAACGGCGCCAGTCCTCTGTCTGGCGTTTCGACGAACAGGAAGTACAGCAAGGACAGCGGAAGGGTGACTAGCACCGCGATGCGCAGGTACATGTGCAACACTGCGGCTCTGAAGCGCTGAACTGAATATCGGGTCATTCTTGGGCTCCCGGAAGCGACTGTCATGTCTTAGCCTACTCTTAACCCGTTCCGGATGAAAGGTTTGTTTCCTTGCGGGCGCACAAGTCACAGCGCAAATGGGTGCTTGTCCAGCAGCATGCGCCAAAGGACGATCCATGTTTCCCAATCGTGCCCGCCCGGCATCACGCTCACGCGATGTTGCGCCAGGCGTTCCGACAACATGATGCTCGATCCGCGGTAACGGTCTTCGCCGCCATAACCGAGGTACACGACAGGAAAGTCGTCCGCATCGAACGGACTGCGCCGGATCTGCTCAAGCAGTGCGCGCTCGTGGTCGCGACTCCCGATCTCGCCTGCTTGCCAGCGGCTCAGGCCGCCCGCTGCCGCCACTTCGGCGACAAGTCCGCGCGTCCCCAGAAAAGGCGCCAGCAGAAAGACGCCTTCGATCTCGGATGTGCGTTGTGTGGTGCAGATCATCGCCCCCGAACCGCCGAGCGAAATGCCGAGCAACCAGATGCGCCGGTAGCCATGCGCCCGCACCTGATCCAGCGTGTGGTGCAACAAGCGCTCGATATCGGCACGATCCAGGTACAGATCGACATGCGCATCCAGTGCCAATACATCCACCGGCAACCCGCGTTCGCGCAAGGCACGGATGAAACCATTCTCCACTAGTTGTTGCGGAGTATTCTTCGCGCCGGGCAACATCAGCAGCAGGATGCGTTCTCCTTCCGCATCCGGTGCGGCATCGAAGATGTGTTCGGCTTGCAGCTGCATCATGAGCCGCGCTTGCCTGGCTTCTTCTTCAGATCGAAACCGGAGAAATACATGTGCGCCTCACCACCGATTTTGGCCACACGCAGCGTCTCGCCCTTGCCGCTGCCGACCCCGGCCATGATGAGTTCACCCTGCGCTGGAGCCGGTTGAAAGGCGGTTCGAAACAGGAAGCCCGGCATGATGGAAGAATTGAATTCGCCGACCAGCAGATCACCCTCGCGCACCACGCGGATGTTCTCGGGAACGGGGCCGTCGTGCGGATTGACTATGTCGTACTCGCCGACATAGTCGTTCAGATATTCCGGCAACGGCTGCGGATGCAGTTTCTCGCCGATCAGCATGGCCTGCCCGTCCTTCTTATAGGCCAGCACCTCGCGCCCATTGATGCGGTGCAACGACAGTTTCATTTCTTTCATCTGCTGGTTCGCCACCGGGATGAAGCCGAGCAACTTGAGGCGGACACCGAACTCGCCGTCCTCATGCTTCACCAACTCGAAATTGAACCCCATCAGTTCGGCGATCAGTTCGCCGTCGCGGTTCTCCACCTTGACCAGCCCGATCAGCGTCTCGAAATAGCCCGCGTAATCGTGCAGGTCGTCCCCTGTCAGTGCCACCCGTTTCTGCTCGACGAACGGTCTTTCCGGATGCGTAATGCCGCGCTTCGCCTCCAGCGCAAGCTTGAGCGTTTGCTCAGTCACCTTGGCCACCGCGGCTTGCGCCCCCGCCGAGTTGGACAGCACCACCACGCCGAGCTTGTGCTCCGGCAGCACTGCGAGCATGGTGTGGTAATTGAGCGTGGTGCCGCCGTGGCTCGCCACAATGCCTGCGCCCGGCACGTCCACACCGCTCAGCATCCAGCCCAGCCCCATCTTGAAATCGAAATCGAGCGGCACGTTCGCGTTCTGCACCTTGTACATCTCGCGCAATGACGCCGACTGCACGATCTGCCTGCCCTCATATCTTCCATCGGCGAACAGCATCTGCATGAAGCGCGCCATGTCGTTCGCACTCGAATTCAGGCTGCTCGACGGCAGATCGCGCAGCGGGATGGCCTCCACTTCCCTGCCATCCTTGTAGGCCTTGCCGGGGATACGCGCAGCAAACTCGGAATGCTGCATCCCGAGCGGCTGCAACACATGCCGCTCCAGATAGCCCGCATACCCCTCGCCGCTCACCTTGCCGATGGTGGCGCCCAGCAACGACACGCCGAGGTTGGAATAAGCGAACACCGTGTTGGGGGGCGTGGCGACATACTCGTTGCGAACTGCCGTCACCTGCTCGACGAACGGCGCCGGATGGCGCTCGCTCATGCCGCGCACCCAATATCCGGGCAGACCTGAATGGTGGGTCATGATGTTGCGCGGAGTGATGCCGGAAGTGTCGCCGAAGCGGCTTTTGATCTGGAACTCGGGCAGATATCGTTGCAATGGCTGATCGATGTCCAGCTTACCCTGCTCGGTAAGCTGCATGGCAGCCGTCGCGGTGAACACCTTGGCGATGGATCCCAACTGGTAGACGGTGTCCGGCGTCGCTTTGATGCCCGCCTGTTCGTCTTCATATCCGAAGCCCTGCGCCCACACCACCTGCTGGTCATCCACCAGCGCGATGCTGAGACCGGTGACATCGGCATCGTCCATCTCTTGCCTGATCAACCACGTGATGTATTGTTTGACATAGGCGTAATCGCCACGCGGGATATCCAGCGGTTTCTTTGGGGGCGTACTGCATGCAGTCAGTGCAATGACAACCAGTGCAACGATGATTTTTTGCGGCGACACGACAACTCCTTTGGTACAGATCATCCAACAACAAGCATCATTGTATAATGCCGCATCGGATTCAATACACTAGCAACGATGCTTTTCCCCTGCCGCAACTGGAAACCAACGCTGACCATCAGGCTCTTTATCCTGCTACTTACCGGCTGCATCATCATCACTTTGTGGCGGCCCGAGTCATGGCCATGGACCATCAGCATCGCCTTCATCAGTCACACTATGCTCGCCATGGTCGGCCTGCTCCCGCGCAGCACCCTGCTCGGCCCGAACATCACCCGTTTACCGACGGATGCCGCACAACGCGGGGAAATGGCCATCACCATCGATGACGGCCCCGATCCCGAAGTGACTCCATCGGTACTGGACATTCTCGATCGCTACCAGGTCAAAGCGACTTTCTTCTGCATCGGCAAACGTGCAGCGCAGCATCCCGAGCTTTGCCGCGAGATCGTCCGCCGCGGCCATGACATCGAAAACCACAGCCATACCCACAGCAGACTGTTCTCTCTATTCACACCGGGCGCCATCCATCGCGATATACTGGCCTCGCAACAGACGCTGACCGGGATTACCGGGCGCGCCCCCCGCTTCTTCCGCCCCACTGCCGGCCTGCGCAACCCCGAGCTCGAACCGGTGCTCGCCCACTGCGGTTTGCAACTGTGCAGCTGGAGCAGACGCGGTTACGACACACGCGTCGGTGATGCAGACGTGGTGCTGGCAAGACTTACCCGCGACCTCAAGGGGGGCGACATCCTGCTGCTGCACGACGGCAGCGCCGCGCGTACAGCCCAAAACCATCCTGTCATCCTCGACGTACTGCCGCGCCTGCTGGATAATCTTGCACAACGCGGCCTACGCCCTGTCACTTTAAACGACGCCATCCCATGACCACCCACTTCCGCAGGACTCTGCTCGACCGCTCCACCCAACCTTACCGTGCTGCAGGAAATTTCGCGTGGCACTTCGCCAAGGGCAAACTGAAGGGCGACCCGGTGTTCTTCGGCCTGCTCGAACGCGGCCTGATTCCGGATGCGAATCGATTGATCGATCTCGGCTGCGGCCAAGGCTTGCTTGCTTCCTGGCTACTGGAAGCCCGCGCGTTGCATGAGTCCGGCAACTGGCCGGCTAGCTGGCCCGCTGCGCCGAAGATCGAAAACATCTGGGGACTGGAGTTGATGCCGAAAGACGTGGCCCGTGCCCGCGCCGCACTGGGCGACCGCGCGTTCATCGAGCAGGGCGACATCCGCACAGCAGATTTCGGCAAGACTGAAGTGGCGATCATTCTGGACGTGCTGCACTACATCAACTATGAAGCGCAGGAAGATGTGCTGCGCCGCATCCGCGCGGCACTGCCGGCCGGAGGCACCTTCATCACCCGCATCGGCGATGCAGCCGGCGGCTTACCGTTCTACTTCAGCAATTGGGTGGATCACACGGTGTTCTTCCTGAGAGGCCATCGCTCGTACAAAGTGTATTGCCGCACGCTGAATGAATGGCTGGAGACTTTGAAACGCAATGGTTTCGATGCCCAGCCGCTGCCGATGCATGATGGAACGCCGTTCTGCAGCGTGATGCTGATTGCAAAGGCGGTCTAAAACGCCTCACCAACGAAACCGCGCAATTGCGGCCTAATATTTCAAACAAAATTCCGGCATCGAGCATGTATTAACCACAGCGCAGCCGGGATAGGGAAGTTTCCCCACACGCCCCAAGCGGGAAGTTTCGGATTACGCCACCTTCCACAGCTCCCACCATTTTTTTGAGTCCGACATCAGCGCGAACTCTGCAGTGGCTTCGCGTTCCCACGCGGCCACAGAGAATCCCGCTTGCTGCAAAGCCGCGCTGTACTTGGTATCCACCCCCTGAATGTGTTCCTTGAGCCAGGTCTTCAGGAACGCCAACATCTCAAAGTAGATCGGCTTTTCTTCAAGCAAGTGCTTCTTGCACAAACTGTCGAGCTGTTCCAGCAGCTTTCTGTGTTCTTCCATGTGCGCGTCAATATCTTTGTACTTTGCCTGACGCATCAGGCGTTCTTCCAGCGCAAAGTGCGTCTGGGTGTAACTCATCAGCGCATCCAGTATCCCAGCGATGACTTTGTCGCCCTCCCGCTTGGATACGGCGACAAACAGGCGATTGAGGATGTTAACCAGCTCCTGGTGTTGATCGTCGATGGTTTTGATTTTGACGCTGTAATCGGATGACCACTTGAAAAAAACTTCATCGTTTTGCATAAACACCTCAATAAAATAGCTCAGCCTTGGCGATTCTGCCCATACATTACACCTGCCTTGACGGATCTTCCGAGACTCAATCTCTGCAACGATAGGCGTTAAAAAACGTATGGGGAGAACTTTCCACTCATAGTTCCGCGATGCTAGCTTTCCATAGACATCCTGAAAGATATATAGGTAGAACCCCCTATGCAGGGCAAAGCAATTGTTATGAAGGTTGGAAGGAAGCCCTCGCGTTTCGGCACTGACCAACGCGCAGGATAGGTCACCCCGAAGGCCGAGCGCTACTCTTCCGCCATCTCCGTGCTTTGCAGCGGCACGTCTGCCGCCTTCTTCTGCACGCTGATCGGCAAGCTCACTTTCACCGTCGAGACTTTGTCGGCATAGAGTTCTTCGCCGAGCAGTGGCACGAGGTTGGTCGGCTGGCGCGGATGTTTGGGGAAGTTCTGCTTGATCGCTTCCAGTCGTTTCTGGTTGGACTGGAAGTAGCGGTTGGCCTGGATCACTTGTGGCAGGTGCTTGATGAGGTGCCACAGGCTCCAGCGGTGTTGCCACAGACGCTTGGCAAACGTGCGGTGGTAGCTCTTGCTGTTGTAGAAACGCAGGATGTGCCAGTTGTAGAGCGCATCCATCTCTTCGCGCGACTTGAAGCCCTTGGGCAAGAACACGAAGTTGAGACAGTTCATCAGCCGCCAGTCTTCGATGAAGTCGCCCTCTTCGCCGCTCACGCATTCGTCCCAGATCGGCGCGCCATACAGCGGGCTGAACTTGGTCATGTTCATCTCGTCCAGGTTCAGCGAGAGGATGAAGTCGCTGGTGGTCTTCACCGTCTCGGGGGTTTCGCCCGGCATGCCGAAGATGAACAGGCCCTTCGCTCGCATCCCCGCGGCGTGGATCTGCTCCACGGTCTTCTTCACCGCCTCCAGCGTCACGCCCGCCTTGTGGCGCTCCATCATCGCGGGATCGGCGGATTCGATGCCCATCGACACCATCAGCGCGCCGGCCTGCTTCAGCTTCGCCAGCATCTCGTCCGAGGTGTGTCCGGTGCGGATGGCGCAGTTGAATTGCATGCCCAGCGGTTTCGCGATGAGCAGGTCGCACAGGTCGAACACGCGCTTCTTCTGCGCGGTGAACAGGTCGTCGTAGAAGTTGATGTGGTACACACCGAACTTGTCGCGCAGGTGCTTCATGTGGTCGTAGATGTACTGCGCGGAGTTGACCTTGTACAAGCGCTCGAACACGGTGCGGTCGCAGAACGAGCAGGTGTAGGGGCAACCGCGCGAGGTGATCATGGTCGCGCCGTGTTTCTTTACATAGGAGAACAGTGGCAGGTGGTAGGCCTCGGGGAAACCCTCCAGCTTCTCGTAAGCGGGGAACGGCAGCTCGTCCAGATTCAGGATGCGCTGGCGGCGCGGGTTGGACACGATGCGCTCGCCGTCGCGATAGACCATGTTGGATATCTGCGCGACCGGCATGCCGTTGGCGTAATCGAGCAAGGCCCCCTCGCCCTCGCCGATGCACAGGTAGTCGATCTCGGAGAAGTGCTCCAGCAGCGGCGCACCGATGGAGGACGCGTGCACATTGCCGAACAGTATCTTGATGTCGGGGCGCTTCTGCTTGATGTATTTCGACATATCCACCGCATCCATGAAACCGGAAGTGGTGGCAGAGAATCCGATCATGTCCGGATTCGTCGCTAGGATGATCTCGGCGTTCTCTTCGATGGAAGGCGGTGCGAACGGGCCGAGGCAGTCATGCACGAAGGTCTCGTGACCATGCTTGTCCAGCCATGATGCCAGCGACAGGATGCCGATGGGCGGCATACGGTTGGCCAGCACGGAGAAATCGGGTTGGCCGGGAACGAAATTAAAACCGGCAGGATGAACAAAGGTAATGCGCATGGAAATTCGCCGTTGAGAAAAACGCCGCTACTTTAAAACCACTTGCGCCAAATCAACAAGGGCAAACGGATAATAAATCCCGCGAATAACCTGAGATGCATCCCGGTTAATAGCAGGTTGTCGCGCAGATAGTTGAAATGCGACACCCCTCCCTCATCTTCGCGCAGATATTTGACAGGCGCCGGGATGTTGACCGGACGCGCACCGCACCAGCACAGGCGCACCGCCGCCTCGGGGTCGAAGTCGAAGTGGCGCATCCAGTAACTCTCCTCCATCACGCCCATCAACAGATGCGCCGGATAGACGCGGAAGCCATACAGGGAATCGCCGATACCTTGCCACAGCGTCTCCAGATTCGCCCACCAGTTGGAGACCTTGCGCCCGCGCACACGCAGCGCCGGCGCGCTGGCGTCGAACACCGGCACGCCAAGCACCAGCGCATTGCTATCGGCCATGGAGGCGGCCATGAATTCCGGGATCTTCTCTGCCGGGTGCTGTCCGTCCGAATCCATGGTCAGCACATGCGTGAACCCGGCACGGGTCGCCTCGCGCATGCCCTGCAGCACCGCGGCTCCCTTGCCCTGATTGTGCTCCAGCACAATGACGTGCAGGCCGGGGTCGTTCTCGGCCATGCGTAACAACTCGACCTCGCTACCGTCCGTGCTACCGTCGATCACCACCCACACCGGCGACCATTGCGCGCGCGCGGCGCGCACCGTGGGGCACAGTGCGGCACCGGTGTTGTAGCTGGGAATGAGGACGAGATGCGAGGTGGAAGTAGTACTCATGCGTGTTCTCTAGTTTTTCTGCGACTGCAATTCGCGGCGGTAATATTCTTCCAGGTCGGCGACGAAGGTCTTCACATCGTCCTGCGGCTGGAAGCGCTTGCCCAGCCGCACGCGATAGGTGAGCGGGAATTCCGGTTTCTTCAGCAGCGGCCAGTGCTTGCCGAGGAAAGGCGTATTGGTTTCGATGAATACGGTCTGGATCGGCGCGCCCGCCTTCTTGGCAACGAGTCCGAAGCCGCCCTTGAATTCGTTGACCGGTTGCTGCACGGTGCGCGTACCTTCCGGGAAGATCAGCAGTTGTGCGCCGCCATGCAGCGCAACGGTGGATTCGCGCACCAGCATCGCGGTGGAATCGTTGCGCACATATCCCGCCATGCTGGCACCACCGCCGAGCAGCGGATTGTCGAGCAGCGCGGCCTTCAGCACACAGACGAAGTTCGGCAAGCGCGAACCGACCAGCACCACATCGATCAGCGCCGGATGGTTGGTCGCGATGATAAGGGATGGCTCGTCGCGCAGCGCATCCAGCGCGCTCAGGTCGCATTTCACCAGGCCGCTGGCGCGCACCACGAACAGATAGGTGCGGAATACCAGCATGATGGCGTAGCGCCCGACGCGCAAGGCGACGCGCTTGGGCAACAGGTGGCGCAATACGCCCGCAGGCAGGCTCCACGCCAGACAGATCAGCGCGAAGAACAGCAGGCCGCCGTACAGCACAACGTATTCGTACAGCAGTTTTAATTGTCGCCAAACCCACATCGTTTATCGCGCCCCTGAATCTTTTCCCGTCGTACGCGAGCGTAGCACATGCCCGTCTCTTTTTTGTGACCGGTGCCGCATCAATCGTTGATCACTTCCACCATCTTGTCCGATTGGTCCAACACCCAAGTGATGACGAAACCGACCGTAAAATACTCTTTGCTCTTGACCAGCGGGCTATCCGCAAACACCGCGCCCTTCAGGCTGTCCCACTTCATGAAGCCGCCAGTCCAATAGCCGTCGTGACGCTTGCTCAAGGCCATGATGAACTGCGTGCCGGAATAACCGCCGGGCGCGGTATAGGCCGGGCGCGTTGCGGTCGCATATTGCGGCGCAACATCGTAGAAATATCCGTGATAGCGCCGATCCGAGTAGATTACCCCGCCGACCAAGCCAAGGTTCCAGCCGCTTCCGTTGATGTCGCGCGCATCGAAATTCAATGACGGCTGGAACAGCCAGCCGGCTGTCTGCACGTGTTTGAAGTCCGAGGCGAACACCCTGCGCAAGGGCATGCGTATATCGAAGTTGGCCTTCTTGTCTTCTGAATAATAAAGGTGAATATTGAGCGATGGCCCGATTTCCAGCGTCGGATCCAGATCGGGCATTCCCCGCCGGGCGCTGGCACCTTTGGCCGGAACGGAGCCGTTCACGCTGACATCCATCTCCACCCTGTCTTTGCGAAAGATCAGACCGCGCACGCGCTCGCGGTTGACCTGAAGCGTCTCGCCGCGATAGGTAAAATACGGGAACGGGAGCGCATAGAATTTCCGCTCGTTCGCTCCCCGGTAAACCGGGAAATCGATAGCCATAAACCCGGCACCGATCTCCCACAGCGGCTTGATCTCGGTCTGCGCATGCGCCACGGGCAGACACAAAAGCGTCGTCAACAACGCCCAGTACCGAACAAGAATCTTCATGCGTTTAAAACCCGGGCGCTACTGCGCATCGTTGAAATAAGCACCCTCGATTTCCAGCAGCAGGTCGGAGCGGCAAATATTGGAATGCAGATACACCGCCTTGCATGACGCGCCGAACTCGGCTTGCACCTTGGCCTGCACCACCGGCAAGTCGTCGGCATGCCGCACATAGACCTTGAGCAACATGCGGCCCTGCGCAGGATCGTAGTTGGGGATCTGCTGCAACAGGGTACGGATATTCAGCAACGTTTCCACGGTCTGCTTCTCGACATCGCCGTGATGCAACGTCTCGTAACCGACGATGCTGGCGGTGCCGGAAATGAAAAAGCAGTACTGCCCGCCCAACGTCGCCGACATGGCGCGCACGAAGATCGGACTGCGCGGACCGAACAATTGCGGGTAATGATAGGCGCTGACCTGGCGCGGGTTCTCCACCGCCTTGCCGGGCTGCTTGCCCGCCATAAAATAGATCGTCAGCGAACCGCTGTTGCTGCCCAACGCGCTCGCCGCGGGAACGTTCTCTTCGCCTATCGTGCGTCCGTTGGCGACGAATGCCTCATGCCTTCCGACGTTGAAGCCCCGGTAACGTTCCAGGCCGTTTTCGTCGTCGTTGATCAGCGGAAAGTAATGCCAGACGCGCAACAGATTGCGATAACCTTGCGAATCGATGAAGTTAAAGATGCGTGTGTACGCCTGGTTGGCCAGCGTCTGCAGGGTCTCTCCCGCCCCCTGCTCCAGCGTCAGACTGGCAAACAGCACATTGCCGTCACCTGTGCCGACAATGCCCCCATGTTCGCATGGCGCAACCGGGGTATCGCTGGTCCACACCTCAAAGCTGCCGTCGCGCGCGCCCAGCACCGGGATATCCACCCACAGTGGAGAACAAACCATCGCCGGAAGCGATCTTTTGCCACCAAAACCGACCACCCCCAACACATGTCCGCTGTGCTGCTTGAGATAGTTATCAATTTCTTCGGCACCGAGATAGACCAGACCGAATTTCTCGCCAGTCAGCATATTATTCCGCCACACCGATTTCCATTACGCGAATAGAGCGCTTGCGTCGCCACCACGCCTTCACGGTTCCCTTCAGCTTGACTATGCTCACCGCGTAATACATCAGCTTGAACATGAACATCCAGAAGCCATATTTGGTCTCGCCGTACACGTCGCCCACCAGCACCGAGATGAGAGCTTTCTTGGTGCGCGAAGTCCCCTTGAACATCAGCAGGGCTCGCATCGCCGGTGAAGTTATCCGATAGATGAACCAGGAGAACATCTTCGGACCCTGCAGCATGACGCGGTCGAATTCTTTCAGAGCCTTCCTCGCTTGCTGCGGGTTTTTCAAACAGGTATCCACCGCGTCCGCGCCGGCGAAAGCACCCTTCATGGCCAACAGCACGCCGGAGGAAAACACCGGATCGATAAAGGCGAATGCATCGCCCAGCAGAATGTAATTTCTTCCGGAACAATGCTCGGACAAATAGGAGAAATTGCCGGTCGCCGTTACCGGCGACTCCAGCTTGGCATCTTTCAAACGCTCCATCAGCGCTGGACACTGGGCGATCGTATCCATGAAGAATTGCGTGAACTCGGTTTGGCGCGACTTCATGTAATAGGGCCAGCAAGTCGCCCCCACGCTGGTCGTGCCGTCCAGCAGCGGGATGAACCAGAACCAGCCGTGCTCGAACCAGAACAGGCTGATGTTTCCCTCCGCCTCTCCCGGCAAGCGTTTTGCGCAGGAGAAGTGGCCGAACATAGCCGCACTATTATGTTTCTTGTTGCGGTGCTTGATGCCAAAACGGTTAGACAGGAAAGTATCCCGCCCCGATGCATCCACCACGAACTTGGTGCGGATACGTTTCGCCTGTTTGTCGCCATCCATCACGGTGACCGTTGCGCCCGCAGCTTCGTCATCATCAAAATCGACCGCCGTCACTTTATGCTCTTCGAATGCCCGGACCCCTTTATTTATCGCATTCTTGAACAGGATTTCGTCGAATTCAGACCTGCGCACCTGGTAAGCCGTGGGGTAAACATTATTCACCGCATCATTGAAACTGATCAGCGTGGGGCAATCGTGCCACGGCGAAACGAACTCGGCACCAGGCTTGACGATACCGATCTTCCTGACTTCGTTCGCCACCCCAAGCTGCTCGAAAAGCGGCTGATTCCACGGCAACAACGATTCGCCGATGTGGAAACGCGGATGTTTGGATTTTTCCAGCATCACGACATCCCGTCCGCGTTGCGCCAGCAATGTTGCGATAGTCGATCCGGCGGGGCCGCCGCCGATGACCAATACTTCACACGAATTTTCTTGCTTCATCATTTTGAATCCTTCACTTACTCGACTGACCTCATTCGGCCTTGTTGACCTCGATGTTGGTCAGCAACTGTTCTTCCCCGTAGTTGAGGGTCAATACGCCCTCGCCTTTATATGAATACTGGATGACCCAGCGATCCGGGCCGAAATAGAACGGGATTTGCGACTTGCCGGTGGGCCGCTGCCACTGTCTGGTAGGCGGGCCGATCAGGGATTCCACCTGCTTCAGGGTCATGCCGATCTTCAGTTTGGCGAACTTCTCGCCAGGCGCAGCCTTGTCGACGATCTCGCCTTCGGGAGCAGCCTCTTTCTTGCCGATTTCCTTTACGGGCGCCACTTTTGCAGGAGCCGCCTTGGCGGGCGGGCGTTCAGGTATCTCCTTTTTCACCTGCGGCGAGGCACATGCGGCCAGCAACGCCGCAGCCAATGCGATGGGAATCAGATGCGCATATTTCATGTCAGCTTACCTTCAGTCGCCCATAACGGCGCCATCACCCTCTAAGAATCATCGCTCATCTTAACTGACCCCCCCGCACCGAGCAACCTGCGGTGCAGTAAGCAAACACCAACCAGACACTTATTCATCCTTCCTGACGATCAGGATGGCAGAAAAGACCAGGCTCAACACCGCACCGGCCGCCACTGTGGAGCCGATGGCATTAAGCACAGGGGACTGCGAGAACGCCAGCAACCCGAAACCGAGCACGGTGGAAGCATTAGCAAACAGCAGCGAGGTGACGGTGCGTTCGCGGTCTTGTGCCGAGCTGCAGCGGTGGTCGAAGAACAGCGCATAGTTGGAACCGACCGCCACTACCAGCAGCAAACCGATCAGGTGGAATATGGATAGGCTATGCCCGGTAAGCACCAGCCCGGCCGTTACCGCGATCACCGCCGCGACCAGCGGCAGCGACACTTCCAGCACACGGTGCAACGAACGCAGACTCGCGAACAGCAACACGACGATGGCCAAGCCGCCGAGCAGGGCATGCTGCGCCGCCTCGTGGCGGTAATCGCGGAACATCTGCTCCGATTCCTGTTTCATGTCGAGCAGGAGGAACGACGACTCGGATCTGTGCCGGAGGCCCTCTTCTATTCCCTGCGCATCTTTCACTCCGCGCAACGGCAGCATCACCGACCATCCGCCTTCGCGCTGCAGCAGGAAGGTATCGAGCTTCAATCCCAGATTGCTGCCTTGCAGCGCAGCGCGGTCCAGCAAGGGCTGTTGTTTCGCCGCCGCGACCTCTTGGGCGAACGGCGCAAATGTCGCACTGCGGAACGGCAGCCCGCGCAACGCCTGGTTCAGGTTGTTGCGGGCAGTGCCTGCATCTGGCAAAGCCGCCTGACGTGCTTGCTGCGCGGCATGGCTGGGCAGCAATGGCGCGTCGAAACCTTCCAACATGCCTTGCGTCACCAGTTTGCGCATGACCGCCGTGGTGGCTTCGCTCTGCTGCAATACGCTTTCCTGATCGCTGCCGCTCAGCACCAGCATGTAGCGCACATCCGGCGCGCCCATGTCGCGGCGCAATTGCTCATCCAGCGCCAGCGACTCCTTCGCGATCGGGCTCATGCTCGACAGGCTGTCGTTCCACAGCGAGTCGCGTTGCGTCAGCAGGAACACGGCGGCGGCGGCCACTGCCAACAGCAGCGCGAGGCGCGCACGCGGCGCTTGCCGCACCAGCGACATCAGCACGCCGCCCAGACGCGTGGCGGGCTGCACGAAAAAACCTTGCGGCAACAGATGCGGCAACACCCAACGCGTGGTGCCTACCGCGACAACAAGCCCGGCGATGGAGAACAACCCGAGTTGCGCCAGTCCGGTGAAGCCGGAAAACAGCATGGCACTGAAACCGCAGATCGAGGTCAGCACGCCCAGCCGCAACGTCGGCCAGATGCGGCGCAGGGTGTTCTGCGGCGTACCGTTCTGCTCGATCTGGGTGAACAGGTAGATGGCGTAGTCCACGCCCTCGCCGATGAGCGTGACGCCGAAACCGAGCGTGATGCCGTGCACGCTACCGAAACCCAGACTCACCGCCGCGATACCTGCCAGCGCGCCGCTCGCCACCGGGAACAAGCCCGAGCGCCAGCACGCGCGGCGAACGGTAGAGCAATAGCAGCATGCTCGCCACCAGCAGCGTGGCAATGAGCGAGAGCCGCCATGCATCGTCGCGGATGGCGGCGCGCGACTGCACCGAAAATACGCCGGGACCGGTCATGCGCACCTGCGCCGATGCCGCCTGCGGCAACACTTTGCGCGCATCATCGAATGCGTTCTGGACGGCCAGCATGGCGCGCTCCTGTGCGTCGATGTCGTTGCCCGCCCCCTTGGTGTGGGCCAGCAGCATGGCGCGCGTACCGTCGCGCGAGAACCACACATCGTCCTGCACCAGCGGGTGCGCTTCACCCTGCAACTGCTCCAGCATGTGGATCAATTCACCGCTGGGATCATTGGGCAGCACGCGTTGCGCCATACCGCTCATCGGCGTGCCCAGCAGATCGAGATAGCCGGACAGGCTCTCGCTGCAAGCCGGCGGGGGTAAAGCGTTGCGGGGTGACCGCATCGCTCAGCAGATAGCGGTTGCTTCCACAGCAGCTGGAAATCCTTTTCCATGCCGACCTGTTCGCCGTTGTTCACGGCAGCCAGTTCCGGAGATGCGCGCAGTTGTGCCGCCAAGCCCTTGCTGAGTTGCGCCAGCACCGGTGCCGGCGCGCCGTCTACGCCGATCAGGATGAGGCGCGACACCACGCCGTCGCGCAATTGCTCGACCATGATCTTCTGCGTGGGGGTCGGATCGCGCGGCATGAACGCGGACATGTCGGCAGTGAACTGGGAGCGGCTGATGACCAGCACACAGGCGGCGACCAATGCCAGCCAGACGATTACCGCGATATGTTTGCGCAGGTTCATGGGGCCTCTTCAGTCACCGTCAAGGTGGAATGGTCGCCGTTGGACTCGCGCATCTCTATGCCGGTCACACGGTTGTCGCGTCCGGAAACGATGATCTCGCGCACGATTTCGCGCGTTTTTTGCTCTGTAGGCAGCAATTGCATATGCCATTTCGCCGCATCGCCTTCCAGCTTGATCTTGTAGAAACGCTGCAGCGTGGGCAGGTCGCCCGCCAGCGTGGAACGGATGCTCTCGACAAACGCCCATACCGCCGGATATTCCTGCAACACCAGCGTGCGTTTGATGTTGCGCGCCTTGTTGTCGATGGTGAGCACGCCCTGATCCAGCACCAGACTCTCAACCTTGGGAGCCAGCGTGTGCTTCTCCAAATGGGAGGGAGCCTGAAACAGCAACGTGCCCGAGGATTCCAATGGCCGGTTGAGTACGCTGAGGAATTTGCGCTCGACGAACTTGCCTTGCGCAGTCTGGACCTGCGCCAGACTCTGCATCAACTGCGGCAGCCCCCACTCGCCCGCGGCCGGGCGCGGCGCGACTTCCGCATTGGCGTACGCAGATACCAGGCACAGCAGCATGATCAGAGTCCGCATCATAGTTTCCAGAAGTCGTAGAAGTTGAACCAGTTGTACGGTGCCAGTGCGGCAATAATGTTCGATGCGCGCCACATAGCGCAGCTGCGCCTGCCGGATCAGCTCGTTGCGGGGCGCTTCGGCTGCGCTCATATCCATCAGCTCCTCGAAGTAGAGGTCATAACGATTGCCGCCGCGATATACGCCGACCATGAGCAGCACCGGGCTTTTCAGCATGTATGCCATGCGCAGGGGGCCCGTGGGGAATTTCGCCGGTTCGCCCAGAAAATCGCAGGTCACGCTGCCGCCGCCATACTCCAGCCCGCGGTCGGCAAGGATGCCGATGAACTCGCCGCGCTGCAGCGCCTGTTCCACCTTGAGCATGGAATCGATCTTGCCCAGCCCGATCACCTGCTGCGCCAGCTCGCGGATTGATCGCCTTCAGTACCGAGTTGAGCTTGCGCGCATTCTCTTCGTACATCACCACGCTGGCAGGCGGCCCCTGTATCTCGTGGGCGTAGGCGCGCATGATCTCGAAGCTGCCGAGGTGGGCGCCCAGCAGGATGCATCCCTGATTGCTGGCGATCATCGACTGCGCGGCCTCATCCAGATGCACGCGCACGTCGAACTTGTCGAAACGTCCGTTGAGCAGGAATACCCGGTCCAGGATCGTCGAAGCAAAGGTATGGATATGGCGCAATCCATCGCTGATGCGCGCCTCGCGCCCCAGCACCTTGCGCAGGTATTTTCGCGAAGCGGCACGTGCATCGCCGGCAAACAACAGGAAATATAGACTGATCGGGTACAGGAACAAACGTGCAGCACGCCGTCCCAGCGTAAGCGCGATCCAGACGATGGAAGCGGATCGCGAGCGTGTTGCTGCGTTCCGGCTTGGCTTCCCATCCAGGGGCCTTGTCGACGGTTTGTTTATTCGCTCGCAACGACAGCTCCCGACAGGACTTTGGTACCACCGACCGCGCACTGGAATTCAAGCGTGCCTTGTGCGGAACGCGAATATTCGATCTCGACGCTGTCGCCGGGACGTGCCGGATGCAGAAATTTCGCGGCCTTGACGTTGCAAGAACTGAAGCGCTTCCCCTCCGTCTGTTCGATGCAGTGCAATACCTCCGCCAGCAACAGCGCTCCGGGAATGATGGGATTGCCCGGAAAGTGTCCCGACGCCGGTCGGATGGTCCGCAGCAAACTGCAATGTGAGTTTTTTCATTTTTTCGTGCAGCGCTCCATCAGTTGCATCAGTGCTTCGCGCGTCAACTTCCCGGTCGCATTGCGCGGCAGAGCTTCTACGAAGTACAGGGGACGCGGCAAAAACACTGCATCCACGCTATTGCGCAAAGCATTTAGAATATTTTCGCCGCGCAGCCCCGGCGCAACCACGAATGCCAGCGGCCGCTTCATCTCGCCATCGGCGTCGTCCGGCATAAAGAACACGCCGTCCTGCACGCCGGGAATCTCGTTCAGGTAATGGTTCAGGCTGGCCAGCGAGGTACGCTTGCCCGCGATGTTGACCAGGTCTGCCGTGCGCCCGTGCAGGGTAAACGTACCATCTGCATTGAGCTCGATCACATCGCTCAGTGGCGCTTCGATCTCGACATGCCCACCGTGCACCCGGCATGCCGTGTTCGCCCAACCGCATCTCGACCCCGGGCAACAAATGCCAGGCCGCGCCTTCGCGTTGTGCGGCGGCTCGCCACCATGCCCGCTTCGGTGCAGCCGTAGATCTCGTACAGCGGCGCTGCAAAACGCGCCTCGGCTTCGTTCGCCAATTGCGGCGCAAGATGCGCGGTTGCGCACAGCACGAATTCGACCGCGGGCAGCTCCACTACCTCGGCCAGCAACGTGCGCAGATGCACTGGCGTGGTAACCAGACAGCGGGGTTGCGGTAGCGCCGACAGGCTTGCGCAGATATCCGCCGGATAGAACGGCCGCTCCGCGACCATAGCCAAACCATTCTGCAGCGCAAACAGCATGCACGACTCCAACCCATACATGTGTTGCGCCGGCACTGTACCCAGTATTGCCATGCCCGAATTCGGTGCGATGCCCAAGCCCGCCGCTTCGGCCGCTGCTCCCTGGCACAGGCTTCCCCACGATTTCGGATGCGCCACCGGCTGCCCGGTGGAACCGGAAGTAAACACCAAAGCCGCGCGCTGCTCCGCCGCAATTGCAGGGATGCTACACACGGAGTCATCTACCTTGGTTGATTGCGGATAGCGCACCACTTCCACTTCGCTGAAAGCCGCCTCCCCGTCTGCGAGGCAATACATATCCGGATAGCGCTCTTTCAAACCTTCGACGAAGCTTGCGGTGTAATTCGGCGGCAGCAGGCTGACTTGTTCGCGCAACAGGGCGGCTGCGAACCCGACTGCAAAACGGTAGCGATCCGTGCATAGATTCAAGATATGCGACCGCGCCGGCAAATGTGCTGCCACGTGCAATGCTTCCTGAATGAAGTGCCGGACAAGAATCGGCTTCCCGGCACGATATGCGAATGCGCTATCCAGATTGTCGTGGCGAATAAGTGGAATCCCTGCCATGAAGCAAAACCCTACTGTTCGTTATCTGCCTTTTTAGGTGCAGCAAAGTCTTTCGTGAACACCTCGATCGCCTTCAGGATGGGGGTTCGATGATGATTGGGGAAGCGCGCTGTCCGGTAAGTGTGTTCACCGATGAACATGAACGCCAGCAACGGCAGATTCAGCACGTTGATGAAGAACGACCAGGCAGCGAGCGGCGCGAACACATACAGCAACAGCGAAACGGCGACTTGCCCCCCGAAATACCAGCACCACGCGATGGTCACATAGCGTGTGTAGTCGACGACCTCCGGATTCAAACTGCCATTTATGCGCCGCGAGACTTGCGCGATCAGCGGTTCTCTTCCCGGAAGCAGGGTGCGCCCGAAGAACCAGAGGAAGAACAAATTGAGCGTCGCATGCCATAGTCCGTTCACCACCACGAGACCGAACTTGCCGTGCTCGCCGGTCACCACGTACCAGATCAGCCCGCACAGCGCCAGCGCCGCAAACGGCCACCATATCTTTGCGATCGACCGGAAAATCACCCAACTCGCCACCAGCAACAAGGGCGCGAACACGAACAACAGACGCCACGCCTCCAGCTCATCCTTCAGAATGAATACATGCAACAGGATCGGGTAAGCGACAACTATCAACAAGACCAGCAGTTTGCCCAAACGCCCCATCATACTGATCGCCCCGCTTCTTTGGGACAGAACGCCGCCGAGTCACACCGGCGAGAAAACACTCTCCGCCCACCATGCATCTCAGGCGGAACAACTGATAGGGAATGAACGTTTGAGCTCAGCACAGGAATTAAATTTGGCACGATGGCAGGGATTCGGCATGCATAAATTGAAAAGGCAACGCCGAAGTTCACGTCGCCCACTGGTAACCGGATTTACAGCTTTCATTTTAACCAAAATCATCCGCGACTGCCCGACTTGTTGATACCGTCGCAATTACGCTCGAATGAAAAATCAGTTAGTATCCAAAAATTATCAACGACGATTAGACACCCAGAACATGTCCACGAACTTCCCAAGCAACGGCCAAGAAAATATCGTCCACGCCCCACACCCTCCTCTCACCGAATATTACGGTCGGGAAGAAGATCGCCGCGACTGGGTGGGCGAACAATTCAACAAGACAGCGCCGGACTATGATCGTATGGAGGCCATATTGGGCTTGGGTAGCGGCCCTTCTTACCGCCGCCGCACCCTGCAGCTGGCTGGGCTGAAGCCCGGCATGCGCGTTCTGGACGTTGGCATGGGCACCGGCTTGGTGGCGCGCCAGGCAGCCAGCATCGTCGGCGACCCATCGAGCATCACGGGCGTCGACCCCAGCCCGGGCATGATTCGAAGCGCGAAATTACCTGCGGGAGTGACGGTGGTCGAAGGCCGGGCCGAGCAAATCCCGCTCCCCGACAGCGGCTTTGATTTCCTCAGCATGGGCTACGCGCTACGTCATGTCTCCGACCTGTCCATCGCGTTTGCCGAATTTCATCGGGTACTGAAACCGGGCGGCAAGGTGTGCATTCTGGAAATCACCCCACCCAAAGGCAAAATCGCATCCGCACTGATCAAGTGGTACTTCCGCAACATCGTACCGGGCTTGGCCAAGCTTGTTGCGAAAGACAAGGACACCTCGCAGTTGTGGCGCTATTACTGGGACACCATCGAAGCCTGCGCCGCACCTGAGAGCGTAATGAACACGCTGACTGCCGCTGGCTTTACCAATGTCCGACGCCATGTCGATATCGGCATCTGCTCGGTGTACCTCGCGGACAAACCACTGTAAGGACTGAATCAGGCGACGGCGCGTTTCAGCGCTCGGAAGAATTCCTCTTCGCGTTCTGCCTGGGTATGCAGCATCCCGCCCAGCAACTTGGGGTCGAACGTCTCGCGGCCTTTGATCATGCGTGCCGCCTTCAAAGCGAATTCGCGCCAACCGTCGCCGATCTCGTTCAAACGTTCAGCCAGAACGCGCAATTCCGGCAATCCGGTTATCTCCGCCGCTTCCTGCAAAAAGGCTGCGTAGAGGAAACGGAATCCTGCGCCGCCGGTGCCGATCTCCTCCTGCATGCGCACAATGTGACCAACATAGTTGAGGCTGAGCTTGCCGGCGGGATCGAGCTTGCCCACCTTGTTGCCAAGCATATGGATACCGCGTACACCGATGATGGGCACCGGTCCCAGCATGGTGCGCACGGTCTTCTTGATTGCGCGAAGCACGGCTTCCGCCGTCACTTCGGTCTGTCCGATATTCTCCGGGTAGTACAGCAGGCCTTTCGGCGCCATCAGCCCTTTGGCGAAACGCGCCTTCTGCAGTGACTCAGCGTCGCAACGTTGCGGATCTTCGGCCACCGGATCGCTGATCAGGTAATCGTTGCCTTCCTTGCCGTACACGATCAGATTGTGCGCATTGAAGTGAAAGCGCATATCTGCCGGGAAATAGGGCAACCAGAATGCGGAGGTCTGGATGCCGACCACGCGCCCTTGCGCCAGCAACTCGTCCAGACGCTGCATGCCCTTGGCCGGGTCGCGGAAGGTCTCGAAGTGGAAGCGCATCTTGAACGGCTTGACCATGCCCTTGAGGATGGCCTTGGGCGGCATGCGGAAGGCGATGAGGGGAAAGCCTGCGAACTTGACGAAAGGCAGGTAGGCGAAAGCCATCGCCGCCGACAGGCCGAAGGCCATCGCTTCGGAGATCTTCGCGCCGTGATGAGACAGCATGGACGATGCCACCCCGCTCTCGCAATGGGCTGCATGGCGATGCTGGAATTTCTCGTTGATCACGTTCATGGAAGTTTTCGGAGTTGTTCGACGCTGATGCCCATCACATCGGCATAGCGCTGCAGGATGTCGGTCGAGAGTTTAGTGAAGCGCTCCGGCTTGAAATGGCGGCGGATACGCCATTGCCAGAGGCCGGTGACCTGCGAGAGCTGCGGCATATCCAGGCGCTGTGCATACATCCAGTATTCCAGCGGCGAGGATTTCCCCGCCAGCACACGCCCCCTTGCTTCCTCGGTCATCTCACGGATGCGCTCCAGCGCCTGCAGGGTGACGGTCTCGTCCACTTCGCCGCCGAGCGACGGCACGATCACGATGCGCCCGTCCTTGTCCCGTGCGTACATCGCGCGGCGGTGCCCGCCCATCGTGCAGTTGCCTTCCTGCGGCACGTCATTCACATCCATCAGACCGCTTCCATGAAAATGAAGCCGCTGGAGAAACGTCCGCTCTCCGGGATATACATCAACAGTTTCTGGCCTTTCTGGATGCGGCCGGAATGGAACAGTTCATCCAGCATGATGAAGGGCGAGGCGGAGCCGGTGTTGCCCTTCTCAATCAGGTTGGTGAACCAGTTCTCGCGCGGGATGTTCAGGCCGGCTTCGGCCACGCCCGCCGCGACCAGTTCGGCGAAGTATTTGGACGAGTAGTGCGGCAGGAACCAATCGATCTTCTGGGCGGCCAGATTGTGTTTCTTCACCAGGTCGCGCAAGGGCTCGGTCAGCGTGGCGCGGATGACATTCTCGTTGAGCAGCTTCACATCCTGCTTCACCGTGAATACCGAGCGCGTGGCCCATTCTGCAGTCGAGAACTGCTGCCAACCGGTGAGCGTAGCATCGGCATTCTTCTCCGCGCCGGAATACATGCAGGCCGGCAGTTCGTGCGCGGCGGACGACAACTCCACCCACTCCACTTTCAGGCTGAGCGGTCCGCTTGGCTTGTTCTCCAGCAGCACCGCCCCGGCCCCATCGGACAGCATCCAGCGCAGGAAATCCTTTTCAAAGGCGATCTCGGGGCGTTCTTCCAGCTCCTTTACCTTGTGTTCGGCCTCGGCTTCGAAATTGCGCGCATGCAATCCCACGGAAGCCAACTCGGAGGCCACTGCCACGGCACGTTGCGCATCGCCCGCGCGTACCGCGAGCCAAGCGTGCTTGAATGCCGCCGCACCTGCCACGCAGATACCAGCCAGCGACACCACTTCCAGACGCGGCCAACCCAGTTCGCCATGCACCATCACGCCGTGCCCCGGCATCAATTGATCGGGGCGCGAGGTCGCCGCCGCCAGACTATCCACATGGCCGATCTCCCCCAAGCCGCGTACCGCTTTGGCCGCCATCGCGGCGTTGGACATCACCGGCTCACCGGTGACGCGGTCCAGCGCATAGTGCCGGTGCTGGATGCCGTTGTTGCGCAATACGATGCGGCGAGCCTTGGACGGCTTGCCGCCGACCATGCCAAGAACTGTTTCTATCTCGTCGTTGCCCACAGGCTCCAGCGGCAAGAACGACGCAGTGCGCGTCAGGAAGACATCAGTGCTCATACAGGTGCATCCTCTCCGTCCCCGAACCCGATGGCAGGTCGTATTGCTGCTTCAGTGCCGCGAAGCGCCGCCGCATGAGCGGGCGCAACAACGACTGGAGGAGCAGACTCAACGGCACCACTGTCGAAATCAAGGTAATCAAAAAAATCACATACAAAATCAAAAACGGATAGCGGCGCCATTGTCCCGGCTCGCCTACGCCACGCAGCAACTTCCCCCACAGGTAGAAACTGCGTGTAGCCGCCTTCTCGCTCACCAGCAGATGCGGGTTCGAATCCACCGCCTTCAACCCGCCGAGCAAAGGAGCAGTACCGCGCTCTTCGTTCTTATGTAATGCATCGCGCAATGCCAAGCCGAAGCGGCGCGCTGCCTGTATGCTCGCCGCATCCACACCGGCAGGCGGCAACATCTTGAGAAAATCTTTTTTCCCGCTGAGCAGCCAGAACGGCGTGGTCCACAAACTTGCCATGGTCGGGCTGGGGTCAACCAGTGCGACGTTATCCAGCAGCCGTGCGCCACAGGCATCCAGCATTCCCTTCATCTTCTCTTGCGCCAGCATCCACATGTTGCGGCAGGCAATGACGGTGACCACCGGCTTGCCGTCCAATAGTTTTTTCGCCAGCGGATGTTTGAGGAAAGCGGTGATCGGCTGCGACGGCGCGAGGAACCAGACTTGATAGGGCAGGATCACCAGATCGAAATCCTCGTCACCGCTCAGCGACAGCGGCTGCAACGGTGGCGGAACCATGTGTGCGGACTCGGGAAAGGCGTCCAAGAAACTGAAAAAACCCCACGGAAACGGATACGGGGTGACCGGACGCAAGGTCTCGACATGCACCGAACAACCGGCGTCCTGCTCCAGCGGAGCAAGAATACGCTTGGTGATCTCGGTAAGTTGCCCTGTCTGGGAGTAATTCAGAACCAGCACACGCTTGATCGGGCGAGAGGATGTAGATACTTCAGTCTTATTCAATGCAGCCACGCAACTAATTGAGATGATTTAACAATGGGGCATTCTACCATTTCACCCCACCAGCTCCAAGGCTTGCCTAGCCCCCGTAACACACGCTCAAACCTGATTCGGTGATGAGCAAGTGGCTTACTTCCGGCGAGAACACCTCATCCGGCGTCACCGGAACGGAGGAGCTGTCCTCTGCCGCACCGTGGCGCAAACGCAGCCAGTTTGTCACGCCCCCCTCCATTTCATCGACCCACCCCAACAGCACACCGTCCGCTCCCGCTCCCGCTCCCGCTCCCGCTCCCGCTTGCGCGGCAGCCAAGCGCAATAGGGCATCCGGCTCGGCGCCGGCGACAAAACACGCATGGCCACTCCACTTCACTTGCGCGGCCAATAGCGCCAGCAACTGACTCGGCTGGGTCTGCAGGAACGCCAGGGGCATGGGCAGGTTGTCGCGCATCTGCTCCAGCACCAGTTCGGTCGCGACATAAGTGCCGCGCCGACTCCCCAGCAGCAGCAAAGCATCTTGCGGCAGCGCCGCTTCTCCGGCATCTGCCATACAGCGTAGCGCACCATACAGCCCCAGCTCCGCCCAAGTGCCGATGCGCCGCGGCTTTGCGCCCAGCATCAGCGCCAGCTGTTCACGCCAATCCGCAGGAGGGGGCGCGGCAAGGCAACGTCCGCTGACGATAAAGGTCCTCATGCGCGCTCCAGCACGACGCTGGCATGGCTGCCGCCGAAGCCCAGGATCGTGAACATGACTCGGCGCACCGCCTCCGGCATATCTGCAGCCAACTCGACGCCCAGCGCAGGATCCACCGTATCCGCATACTGCGGCCAGCCGCCATGTTCCAGGCAGGCCGTGAGCAGCGCGATCTCTGCCGCCCCCGAGGCACCCATGGTGTGGCCCATCAGGGCTTTGAGCGAAACCAGCGGCGGCACCTTCTGGAACGCATCACGCAACCCCGCTGCCTCGACCGCATCGTTGCCCGGACTGCCCGCGGCCTGCACCTTGATCAGATCAACCTCTTTCGCCTGCACGCCGCTATCCGCCAAAGCACGGGCACACATCGCGCTCACGGCTGCTATCGAGGCTCCGGTCGGCTGCTCGCCATCCACCACATTCGCGCCGCCCAACATCTTCCAGCTTGCAGGTTCGCGCGCCGATAGCCGCAATGCGGCAACCGCCTCGCCCAGCACCAGGCCATCGCGATGCATACCGAAAGGTTTGCTGCCTGTGGTTGAGAGCAACTGCAAGGCCGCAAAGCCGCCCAGTGTCAGCCTGTTGTCCAACTCGATGCCAAGCACCAGCACTTCATCCACCTCCCCTGAGCGAAGCAGGGCCTGTGCAGACAACAGCGCGTTCAAGCTGGACGTGCACGCGGTGTTGAATATGTAGGCTGGCCCGGACCAATCCAGCCATGTCGCGACCTTTTCGGCGAACGCCCGGTAATCCATGCGCGCCGCCCCCTGCTCCACCGCACCGATATCGAATGAAGAGGTCGCGATCAGCAAGACGCCGCCGCGCATGGCTTGCACGCCCGCCTCTGTCGCGACGCGTTGCACCAGGCTGCGCGCACGCTCGTTCCAGTTTGCTTGAAGATAGGGGATGGGGTAGAACGGATAGTTGCTCGCCATTGCTCCGGGCAGATTGATCTGCCCAGGAGGGATTGCCGACTGACGTAGCGCGGTGAGCGCCTCCTCCACATTCAGCCCGAGCGAACACGCCAATCCGCGCCCAGCAAGGTAAATGGGATTCATTTTGCGTTCTGCAGATGCTCCGCCAGCGTTAGCAGCGAGCTCAATGCACGACGTGTGTCTTTACTATCCGGCATGCGCACGCCGTATTTTTTCTGGATCGCCATCGATATCTGCAATGCATCCAATGAGTCGAGCTCCAGCCTGGATTCCGGGCCGAACCACGGCTCATCATCGCGCAGACCGTCGGCAGGCTCATCCTTGTCCACTGCGGCAAGAATGAGCGCCTTGAGTTCTGCCCGGTACGCGATGTCGTTATTGGTCATAGGAGATGAAGAACGTCCGCCGAATGGCGGACGCATGGATCATTTGGCGCGATGTTGCTGAATGTGCTCGTTCAGACTGCGCAGCGAACTGAATATCTTGTTGTTGTCGGCATCGTCGGATTTGAGTTGCACGCCATAGGCCTTGGAGATCGCCAGTGACAGCTCGAGGATATCGATCGAATCCAACCCCAGGCCTTCGCCATAGAGAGGTGCATCCGGTTCAATCTCGTCTGCCGAGACCTCGAGATTCAAAGATGTGACGATGAGTTGTGCCAACTCTTTTTCTTGCGCGCTTGCTGCCATGATGCTCCCTGTTGATTATTTCACTGGGCGCATTTTACACCATCGCCCCCGGCCTTTAAACATTAAGGCTAGAGCATCGCGCCATTAATCGACAGTATCTGTCCGGAAATGTAGGCCGCCTTGTCGGAGGCGATGAAAACGACCAAGTCCGCAACCTCTTCCGGTTTGCCGGCACGGCCAACCGGAACCAGGCGCTTGATCGTGTCTTTATCGAACACGTTCTCGGTCATCGCCGACTCGATGATGCCGGGTGCGATGGCATTGACGGTGATGCCGCGGCTGGCGACTTCCAGCGCCAGCGATTTGGTTGCACCGTGTAGTCCGGCCTTGGCCGCGGCATAGTTGGTCTGCCCGCGATTGCCCGAAAGCGCCGCCACGGAAGAGATATTGACGATACGCCCCCAGCGCTTGCCTATCATCGGCAGCAGCAGCGGTTGCGTCACGTTGAAAAAACCGTTGAGCGAGACGTCGATCACGCGGTGCCATTGTTGCGCGTTCATGCCCGGCATCACGGCATCGTCGTGGATGCCCGCATTGTTCACCAACACTTGTATGGCGCCTTCCGCCAGCATTGCCTGCAGGGCCGTCAGCGTCTGCTCGGCATTGGCCACATCGAACGCGATGGCCTGCGCACTGCCCCCGGCATCCTTGATCTCGGCGACAAGTGCATCTGCTTTTTGCAGCGAATTATTGGCATGTACGTAGACGTGGCAGCCATCCGCTGCGAGCTTGCGGCAGATCGCAGCACCGATCCCCCCGCTACCGCCTGTGACCAGCGCGCGTTTCATGCCGCCACCTTGTCCGCGTCCAACACGACAGTGGCGCGCCCGCTCATGATCTTCGCCTCACCGGCATGGATGCTGAACTGATAAATGACACGCGCTTCGTCGCCCATCAACTTCTCCGCTTCGATGATGAGATCATCGCTCAGGTTATCCAAGCGCATCGTGTGACACGAAACATCGCGCAACGCCGCCAGATAGCCTGCACGCGGCTTCTTGTCGAACTTTGCATCCCACGCGCCGTGCACGGCCATCACCTGAGCCGCATATTCGATGCCGCACAAAGCAAGCAGCTCATCGCCGGAACGCATCGGATTATCTGCAGCGCGGTGCGTACTGCTGATACAGCGTATGCGTTGCGCTTCGCACTCCAATACGCCGTCGAGCAGGCACATATTGCCCGTGTGCGGGATGACTTTGGCGATCGCAGCCTTGTCAGCTAGCATGGCGTCACGCGGATGTTGAGGTGATTGTCATCCAGATAGGCGATTTTGATCTGCCCGGCGCGGCTGCCGGCCAAGGCAGCCAATAGCGGCAGCCCGCGCGCAGCAGGTACGCCGCGACGCAATGCTTCCAGTCCGGCATCTTGCATCGTGGTCTCCTGCGCATTGCCGGATACGAATTCAACTTCGATGGCAGCCAGCGATTTCTCGGTTTGTAGCGGCGTCAGGATCAAGGCCATCCCAAACGCAGCGGTGATAGGGCGCACCGCCTTCAGCGGTTCCGGATAGGGATGGTCGTATGCGATCAGCGCCACGCAAGCGCCGTCCACCGCCACTTGTGTGGCGGACTCCAGCAACCCTGCCGCGAAACTCGCATCGTATGCACACAAGCTGGTAGAAGGTTCGCGTGATCCCGCTGCGATACACCAATATCCCGCCGCAGCGTTGTGCACGGAATTGTGAAAGCGCGTCGGTGACACTTCGCGCGGGGCTGTCGCCAGGATGCCGTTGATGGCGTGGACATTGTCATTGTCGCCGCCGGAAGAGGTAAATACCGTAGCAGCAGTTTTTGTGTCTCGCCCGGACTGCGCAAATGCCTCTTGCCCGGCCGCCAGCGCCAATTTGATCGGCGCGCCCGCGCGGCGGCGTTCTGCGGCGGGCAACATGTCGCTGGCGCGCATGTTCGTCGGTGCCGCCACATAGGCAGCCTCGCCCGCCAGCACGGAACGGCTTTCGGCCCAGCTGTCCAACCCGGGCCCAAGCAGACCGATCCCTTCAACGAAGAAGCGCATCACGCCAGCCTCCCCAGAATGAGACTGCAATTGCTGCCGCCAAAACCAAATGAATTGCTCAGTACACGGTCGATTTTCGCCTCGCCATTCTCGATCCTGTAATCGATCGCCATTGCCGGATCCAGTCGTTGCGTATTTACGCTGCCAGGCACGAAGCCGTGCTTGACCGCCTGCATCGAGATGATGGCTTCGGTAATCCCCGCTGCGCCAAGCAGATGCCCTGTCCAGCCTTTGGTCGAACTGCACGGCACACTATCGCCGAACACCTCTGCCACCGCCTTGCCTTCGCTGGCATCATTGGATTTTGTCGCCGTGCCATGCAAGTTGATGTAATCGATCTCGTTGGCTTTCAATCCGGCGGAAGCAAGTGCGCGCTGCATGGCCAGCTTCGCCCCAAGTCCCTCCGGATGCGGTGTGGACATGTGATATGCATCCGAGCTTTCACCGACACCCAACAAAAACATCGCTTCGAAGTGCTCCTCGGTTGCACGTTCGATCAATACAAAACCCGCGCCTTCTCCAACCGAAATCCCGTCCCGATCCGCATCGTAAGGGCGGCACGGAAAGCGTGACACCAAGCCTAGGGAATTAAAACCGTACAACGTGCTCAGGCACAGACTGTCAACTCCGCCGACCACCGCAGCGTCGCACACCCCGGCGGCCATCATGCGCAGTGCATTCGCAAAGACTTTAGCGCTCGACGAGCATGCGGAAGATACTACGAATGAAGGTCCAGCCAAGCCCAGATAGCTCGCGACGAATCCCGCGAGCGAGTAGGAATTTTGGGTCTCCGCGTAATGGAAGTCTGACGGCAGGGCGCCGGTTTGCGGATCCAGATGACGATACGCCAATTCAGTCTGCAATATTCCTGAAGTGCTTGTTCCCAGAAACACGCCGATACGATCGGCACCGTATTTGTTTTTTGCAGCTGTAATCGCATCAGAAAATCCATCCTGCTCCAGGCACAACTGAGCAAGGCGATTGTTGCGGCAATCATAGGCGGACAAATCCGGGCGCACGCGGTAAGTATCCAGAGCTTCAACCTTGGCGATGTATGTTTCCAGATCGACATCCTCGAACGCGCAAGGAATCAGACCTGAACGCCTCAGACGCAGCGCATCTATGGTTGCCGACGAACCCAGCCCCAGGCTGTTCGCAAGTGTGTAGTGACTAATGACTAAGGGTTGCAAATGTGAGAACTACCAAGTTAACAAAGAGAGCGCGAAAAATTCGAACAATTTTAACACAAGAAAAAACGGCACAATCCATGCAAGCCAAGCTCTTTAGCTTGTAATTCAGAATCATGAGTGAACCTGGCTCATCCGACGAATCAATCCATCCCAACCAGCGGCGTCTTCGTATTGCGTATGGTTTTGTACGCCTGATAGTTCCAGGAAAATGAAATGCCGGTGCTGAACAGGCTGCGTGTATTACGGAATGTTCGCACACCGCGCACAAACGAAGCCTGGAACGACGATACTTCGGCATATGCCTCCAGCAGCCCCTCGTATGCCTCGCGCGGCGACATGCCATTCATCTTGAACACCGGCTCGAAGATCGTGTAATGGCGCCAGTCGTTCGGATAGTCGGTCAACAACAGCCGTTGCTCCTCGACCATCTGCTTGTAAAACGCGGTTCCCGGCAACGGCGTTTCCAAGCTCATCTGCACAGCATCGATTTCGTTTTCCAGCACGAAGTCTATGGTGCGCCGGAAAGCATCCTTGTTTTGCCCGTCTGTTCCGAAAATGAAGCAACCCACGATAGCGATACCATGATCGTGGAGCTTCTTGATGGCATCGCGGAAATTCCGGGTATTGGGTCGCAGGTTGACAGACTTGTGCATGGAATCGATCGTGACCGGATCCAGCGATTCGAAACCGATCAGCAAGCCCTTGCAACCACTGCGCTGTGCGGCTTTCAGCACATCGTCGTGTTCGACGATGTTGAGGCAGGTCTGGCCCCCCCATTCCTTGTTGCAGTCCTGCATCCGGTCGAACAACTCCTTCGCGCGCTTGATATACCTCGGCCCCTGCCCGACGATGTTGTCGTCCACGATGAAGATGCGCTTGGATTTGATGGAGTTAATCTCGTCGATCACACTGTCGATGTTGCGCACCCGGTAACGCGATCCGTTGAACGCTGTGACTGAACAGAAATTGCAGTTGATCGGACAGCCGCGGCCGGTCTGCACGGTCTCCACGAAATATTTTCCTTTAAGCAGGTCGCGGCGGGGCGCCAGCAGATTCTCAACCTCGGGCGGCTCACACATTCGATAGACCTTCTGCATCTGTCCACGCTCGAAGTCTTCCAGCAGTTTCGGCCAGATGTTCTCGCCTTCACCGACCACGACAGCATCGGCATAGCGCAATGCTTCATCCGTCATGTAGGAAACATGTATCCCGCCCATTACCACCGGCACACCCCGTGCGCGGAAGCGCGTAGCAATTTCATAAGCGCGCGGTGCAAGCGGTGTCATGCACGTGATACCGACCAGATCCACTTGGGCATCGAAATCCAAATCCTCCATGGCCTCATCGACAATTTGCACATCGTAGTGCGCAGGTGTATAGCGCGCTATGATGGCCAAATTAAGCGGCGGCAAAGCCAACACCTTGATGTTGGAATGCAGACTTCCCTTGTATGCCGGATTGATGAGGAGGATTTTCTTCATACTCGCTTCCTTAAGTTCTATACCGTCAAATGCCATTCGTGCGCCAGCTGCGCAGGTTGTAACTCAAACAAAACGCCTGGATAACCGCACTCAGGCGCGCGGCGAAGCATAGCAGAAATCGACGAATACCCAACATGTAGGCATTGAGATTATCGGTGCAAGTAATGTTTTTTCGAGCAAAAGCAAAAACCCCTCACCGGATCCCGGGAGGGGTTTGCTTTGTAAGGAGTCTGACGATGACCTACTTTCACATGCGGATGCACACTATCATTGGCGCGAAGTCGTTTCACTGTCCTGTTCGAGATGGGAAGGAGTGGGGCCAACTTGCTATGGTCGTCAGACATAACTGTTATCGGTTGCTGGAGCTGATACATAGAACCAGCAACTGATGTAATTTTGGAAGAAGTAAAGCTGTGTTCTGATTGTTGCGAGGCGTTACAACTTGCAACTGAACCTAATGTTATAGGATCAAGCCGCACGGGCAATTAGTATCGGTTAGCTTAACGCATTACTGCGCTTCCACACCCGACCTATCAACGTGGTGGTCTTCCACGACCCTTTAGGGCAATCAAGTTGCCAGGGAAGTCTCATCTTGAGGCGAGTTTCCCGCTTAGATGCTTTCAGCGGTTATCTCTTCCGTATATAGCTACCCGGCGATACGACTGGCGTCATAACCGGTACACCAGAGATACGTCCACTCCGGTCCTCTCGTACTAGGAGCAGGCCCCCTCAAACTTCCAGCGCCCACGGCAGATAGGGACCAAACTGTCTCACGACGTTTTAAACCCAGCTCACGTACCACTTTAAATGGCGAACAGCCATACCCTTGGGACCGGCTACAGCCCCAGGATGTGATGAGCCGACATCGAGGTGCCAAACTCCCCCGTCGATATGAACTCTTGGGAGGAATCAGCCTGTTATCCCCAGAGTACCTTTTATCCGTTGAGCGATGGCCCTTCCATACAGAACCACCGGATCACTATGACCTGCTTTCGCACCTGCTCGACTTGTCAGTCTCGCAGTTAAGCATCCTTTTGCCA
>CAVQQO010000006.1:242500-683476 GCA_963715005.1 uncultured beta proteobacterium
GCGACGAAACAGGCGTCGCGCTGTATCACAACGAGCGCGGCCTGCTCGCACACACACTGCACTCGCAGATCGCACTGCACAATGAATATGGTGGCGTCGTACCCGAACTCGCTTCGCGCGATCACGTGCGTTACGCGTTGCCGCTAATTCGCAGCGCCTTGCAAAATGCGGGATGCACTCTTAATGACGTGGGCGCTATTGCGTATACGCAAGGACCCGGTCTATCCGGCGCATTATTGGTCGGCGCCAGCATCGCTTGTTCACTGGCCTATACACTGGACGTGCCCACTATTGGCGTTCACCACCTCGAAGGACACTTGCTTTCACCGCTACTATCCGATCCCGCACCGAAGTTTCCATTTGTTGCGCTGCTCGTCTCCGGCGGGCACACACAATTGATGCGCGTGGACGGCATCGGCCGCTACACCTTATTGGGCGAGTCGGTAGATGACGCAGCGGGCGAAGCCTTCGACAAGAGCGCGAAGCTCTTGGGGCTGGACTATCCCGGGGGCGCACTATTATCCCGGCTGGCGCAAAACGGCACGCCGGGACGTTTCAAGCTGCCGCGCCCGATGCTGCACAGCGGCGACCTGGATTTCAGCTTCAGCGGATTAAAAACGGCAGTGCTCACGCTCACGCAGCAACACGAGCTGAACGAACAGACCCGCGCCGATATTGCGTACGCCGCACAGGAAGCCATCGTAGATGTACTGGCAAGCAAAGCCTTGACGGCTCTCAAGCAAACCGGATTGGATCAATTGGTTGTGGCAGGCGGCGTAGGCGCAAATCAGCTGTTGCGCAGCCGCCTGAGCGCGAACATTGAGAAACGCGGTGGCAAGGTGTTCTATCCCGATCTGGAGTTCTGCACCGACAACGGCGCGATGATCGCCTTCGCTGGCGCGATGCGACTACAACATCAGACAGCCCAGCACGACTACCGCTTCAATGTGAAGCCACGCTGGGACTTGCAGGAATTGAATTACGCCGACTGAGTATCGGCCTTCTTGCTGCCGATCTTGCTTTCTTTGCCCGTCATCAGTTTCTTGATGTTGCCCTTGTGGCGCCAGATCAGCAGCATGGACATGATTGCAGTGGCCAGCACCAACTCCGGACGCAAGTGAATCAGCATGGCGAATATTGGCGCGGCAACAGACGCGACCAATGCAGCCAGCGAGGAATAACGGAACGCCACAGCCACCAACAGCCAGGTAACCAGCACGGCCAATCCCATCCAGACACTTAACGCCAGCAACACCCCCAGCGCCGTCGCCACACCTTTGCCGCCTTTGAATTTCAGAAAGATCGGGAATACATGACCAAGAAACACCGCGATGGCTACCAACGCCACGATCAACAAGCCTTGATCGTCATGGGGTGCGAAATGTATCGCCAGGAACACTGCCAACCAGCCTTTTGCCGCATCGCCGAGCAATGTCAGCACTGCCGCCGCTTTCTTGCCGCTACGCAACACATTGGTCGCTCCGGGATTGCCGGAACCGTATGTGCGCGGATCGGCGAGGCCGAACGCCTTGCTCATCAATACTGCAAAGGAAACCGAACCAATCAGGTAGGCACACACAACAAAGGCTAGGGTGGTCATCTGGAATACCTTAAAATACGAAGCGGCGCATTCTACTTGAATGCGTCATTGCCACCAACCGACCAGCCCCGCACCTTATATGGACATCATTTTTCTGCGCGAACTCAAAGTCGTCACGCTCATCGGCATATATGAGTGGGAGAAGCGCGTGCCGCAAACCCTGCAACTCGATCTGGATATCGCCCTGCCGAACAGCCGCGCCTGCCAAAGCGATGACATCAAGGACGCCCTGGACTATGCGCAGGTCGCGCAACATATCCAGACCGTATTGAGCGACGGGCATTTTTCCCTGCTGGAGACCCTGGCCGAGCACATCGCGCAGATCATCCTCAAGGATTTCAATGCCCCCTGGGTCAAGGTCAGTGTCGCCAAGCTGCAAGCCATCCGCAACTGCAAGCAGGTCGGCATCAGCATCGAGCGCGGGCAGGTCCGCTAGCAAGCTGCCCGCAAGAAGGATTTGCCCAACCCCCTATTTTTATGGATAATGCGCGCCCTTAATCGGTATCCGTGCGCGTACAAAAGCCGCGCCTAACTTTAGCAAGGAAGACAAAATGAAAGCCGCCATTCACCCTGAATACAAAGAGATCGCAGTGACATGCAGCTGCGGTAACAAGTTCAACACCCGCTCCACCATGAGCAAATCGGAACTGCACGTCGAAGTGTGCTCCGAGTGCCACCCGTTCTACACCGGCACACAGAAGATCGTGGACACCGCGGGCCGCATCGAGAAGTTCCGCAGCAAGTACAACACCGGCGCCAAGACCGCCGCTTGATGGAACTTCATCAAGAGTAAAGATCAAAAGGCAGCGAAGGCTGCCTTTTTCTTTTTCGGATCGACATCATGCGCCTACTCGTCACCTCACTGATCGTCGTCACCGCTCTGGCGTTGGGCGGATGCGCGACCAATCCCGTCAGCGGCGGGCAAGATTTCGTGATGATGACGGAAGCGCAAGAGATCGCATTGGGGCGCGCTTCCGACGTAGAGGTGCGCAAGCAATACAAGGTGTATCCCTCCCCGGCGCTGCAAAGCTACGTCAACCGCGTCGGGCAAAAAGTCGCCGAACGCAGCCACCGCCCCAATCTGCATTATCGCTTCACCGTGCTTGACACCCCCGAAATCAACGCCTTCGCCCTGCCCGGCGGCTACGTCTATATCACGCGCGGCATCCTGGCTTACCTCAACTCCGAGGCGGAGATGGCGGCAGTGCTGGGGCATGAGGTCGGCCACGTCACGGCGCGCCACGGTGTGCGCCAGCAAAGCGCTGCACAGGCAGCCAATATCGGCATTTCGATCGCCTCCATCTTCGTGCCGGAACTCAACACCCAGATCGGACAGGACCTGACCAATCTGTTCGGCGGCGCCTTGCTCTCCGGCTACGGACGCGACCACGAACTGGAAGCCGACCGCCTGGGCGCAGATTATCTGGCGCGCACCGATTACGACCCGCAGGCGATGATCCGCGTGGTCGGCGTCTTGAAGAATCAGGAGCTGTTCGATGCCGAGATCGCCAAGCAGGAAGGCCGCGCGCCGCGCCGCTACCACGGCACCTTCGCCACGCACCCCGACAACGACACGCGCCTGCAGCAAGTGGTGGGTGAAGCCGGCCACCTCACCGTTGCCAATCCGATCGAGAACAAAAGCGAGTTCCTGAAGCAGACCGAAGGGCTCGTGTTCAACGACAGCGTGGACGAAGGCGTGGTGCGCGGCAACAAGTTCACGCACCGCGACCTCGGTATCGCATTGACCTTCCCGCCGGACTGGAGCGTGAAGAATCTGCCCACGCAGCTCATCGCGCTCAGCCCGCAAAGCGATGCCGCCATCCAACTGAAGATCGACGGCAAACCCTCCGGCAACGTCACGGAATATGCGCACCGCATGCTCGGCAACAACGCATCCGTCGAGACGCTGGAGATCGAGAAGTTGCACGCCGCCATCGGCAGCGCCGGCAATGCCGTGCTGGGCGTCATTTATTATGACAGAAAAGCCTTCCTCATCCAGTGCAATGCCAGGACCAGCGAAGCCATAGCCGCACAGCGCGAAGCGATGCAGAACACCATCCGCAGCTTCCATGTCTTGAGCGAAGACGAGCGCAAGCAGATCAAGCCACTCGCCATCAAGCTCGTCGCCGCCAGAAAAGGCGACACCTATGCCAAGCTGGCGCAACACTCGCCGTTGGGTAAGAATGCCGAAAGTTATCTGCGCCTCATCAACGCACAATATCCGCAAGGCGAACCTGCCGCGGGACAAACACTAAAAATAATCGAATAAATCCGGATGTACGCTTACTACACCAAGTTAAAAGAACCCGAGATCACACCAATCAAAGCGGCCTTCCTGTTCCTGCTGTGCGCAGTGTGGCTGCTCACCGGACTCATCGGCCACGATCCGTGGAAGCCGGATGAAGCCTACAGCTTCGGCCTGATCTACCACATCATCCAGAACCACGACTGGATCGTCCCCACGCTGGCGGGCGAGCCCTATATGGACAAGCCGCCGCTGTTCTACTGGACGGCGGCACTGTTCGCCCAACTGTTTGCCCCCATCCTCTCGCTACACGACGGTGCACGCCTGGCCAGCGGTTTCTACACCGCACTGACCCTGCTCTTCGTCGGCCTCACCGGCCGCGAACTGTTCGGCGAGAACCGCGGCTGGCCCGCCGCCATCGCCCTGATCGGCTGCTTGGGCATGCTGGTGCGAGCGCATGAACTCATCACCGACAACACCCTGCTCACCGGCTGCGCCATGATGCTCTATGCCTACGCGCTCAGCCTGCGCCGCGCCTGGCTTGCCGGCGTGCTGCTTGGCATCGGCGTCGGCATCGGCTTCCTCAGCAAAGGTTTCATCGCGCCCATCCTGTTCCTGTTCATCAGCGCCGCCCTGCTGTCGTTCAAAGAATGGCGCACCCGCGCTTTCTTCACCGCCTTCGGCATCGCCTTCGTGTGCATGCTGCCCTGGCTCACCGTATGGCCGTGGTTGCTGTTCCAGCGCTCGCCGCAGCTGTTCGTCGAATGGATGTGGACGCTCAACATCGGACGCTGGTTCGGCTTCGTAAAAGGCGGCGACTACAGCGACGTCTTCTACTACGTGAAGATCTTGCCGTGGCTGGCTTGGCCCGCCTTGCCGCTCGCCGCGTGGGCAGTGTGGGAAGCGCGCAAGAAAGTCTGGCAGCACGCGGAGTTCCAGCTGCTGCTGGTCAGCTTCATCGTCATGCTCGTCACCCTGAGCATCGTGCCGGACATCAAGGAAGTGTTCGCGCTGCCGATGCTGCTGCCCATTTCGCTGCTCGCCACCGCCTCGCTCTCCAGCCTGCGCCGCGGCGCGGCCAACGCGCTCGACTGGTTCGGCATCATGACCTTCGCGCCTGCTCGCCATCGCGCTGTGGTGGGGCTGGGCCGGTCTGTTGCTCGACAACAACGCCAAGATCACGCACTGGCTGAAAGACTACCAGCCCGGCTTCGAACCGGAGTTCTACGCTATCCCGTTCTGGATCGCCGTCATTTCCACCGTGCTGTGGATCGTGCTGGTGTGGCGCGTCGGCCGCTCGGTGCGCCGCTCGCTCATCAACTGGGCCGCCAGCGTCACCCTGTTGTGGATACTGCTGATGACCATCTGGCTGCCCTGGCTCGACACCGGCAAGAGCTACCGCCACATGGTGAACGACCTCAAGAGCAACCTGCCGCAGAAGTACAACTGCATCGCCGGCGTGCGCATCGGCGACAGCCAGCGCGCCATGCTGCAATACTTCGGCGACCTCAACCCGAAGCGCAACGCGACCCGCATGTGCGATCTGCTGCTGGTGCAGGGCGACCGCATCGCCAAGCCGATCGAGAATGAGATCGGGTGGGAGAAGATGTGGGAGGGGGGGCGTAAGGGGGATACGAAGGAAAGGTTCAGGTTGTATCGGAGGGTGAAGGAGTAATTTTGTTTTCCCCTGGCCGTTCGTCCTGAGCTTGTCGAAGGATGGGCGAAGCCCGCTGGTTTTCTCATTCAAAAACCAACATCAACACCGTCGGGGGTTGCCCGACAGCAAGTTACTTTCTTTTGCTTCGCCAAAAAGAAAGTAACCAAAGAAAAGGCGACCCCAGTTTGCCGCTGCTTCGCAGTTCCCTGCGTTGCTCAACCAGACAGGCCTCCTCATAAACTCGCACGACCCGCTACGCGGTCACGTGCTCAAACATATTCGTCGGACTGCCCCCGTCTGGTCTCCGCTACTCGGCAGCGCACAGGGGATGGAAAGTCAAAACCGACCCCCTAAAACCAGCGAGGCGGGCAACGCCCGCCTCGCTCAAAACAAAAAAACGTGCGCAAAGCGCACACAAAACCGCCTTTGATTTTCTTTCCCCTGTGCGCCGCCTCGATATTTCGCAAACAAGCGGAGGTTTAGGCGAGCACTGTTCGAGCTCCGCGGCGGGGCACGTTTTGTGTGCCCCGCTAGGGCGAGTTGCGCAGCCCCGCTTGTTTGTGAAATATCGAGGGAACCCCGAAGGGGCGGCAAACCGGGGGCGACTTCTTTTGGTTACTTTTCTTGGCAAGACAAGAAAAGTAACTTGCTGCCGGGCTACCCCCGGCGGTTTTCGATAGGGATCGCTACGTTCAACCCAACCTACGCTTGCTTGGTTGACCTCTTTGACCCCAATGTATCAAATACAGCCACATTTTCCTTGGCTGTAGCAGGTGAGAAATTCTTCACCCTTGGCGATGGATGATGGCAACTTAGAATTCTTAGTTTGGTTTCGTGCGACAGATAAACATGCGCTTTCCTCGCAGCGCTTCCCACCAAAACAATACATTCCAATTTATTTAACATTGAAATTAGCTCACCAAGATAATCTAGGCACTTGGAGATATCACGAGATTGAGCTGCCCTGATTTTTGTCTTGGCACTATTGCCCAAATACCAAGGAACAACATTCCATAAGACAATTTCCGATCTTTTAATCCCTGCCTCTTCCAACTGCTCTCTAAAATTCTTTGCTGTTTGATCAAGGTTATCAAAGGAGATGAAGCCTGACTTTACCGCTTTCGCCCCAGGCGCTTCCAAAACAAAGAGAAATTTTGCATTTTCATTTCCATTCAATGGATCGAAGTTAGGAACCTCATCTGATAGCCCTTGCTCAGATCGGATTTTCTCAACGAACGCTCTTAGGGGTGATGTACTCATTGTAGCTAGCACTATCGCAATTTCGGCGTCTCACAAACCACATCCCCATTCTGCCCCCGATGCCTCAACGCATGGTCAATCAACACCAACGCCACCATCGCCTCCGCAATCGGCGTAGCGCGAATCCCCACACAGGGGTCGTGGCGTCCTTCGGTGGAAACCTTCACCGCCTCCCCCGCCTTGTTGATCGAGTTGCGCTCGATGCGAATGCTCGAAGTCGGCTTGATGGCGTAGTGCGCGACGATGTCCTGCCCGGTGGAGATGCCGCCGAGGATGCCGCCTGCGTTGTTGGACAGGAATCCGTTGGGCGTGAGTTCGTCGCCGTGTTCGCTGCCTTTCTGCGTGACACAGCAAAGCCAGCGCCGATCTCCACGCCCTTCACCGCATTGATGCCCATCAGCGCATGGGCGATGTCGGCATCCAGGCGGTCGAACACCGGCTCGCCCCAGCCCACCGGCACGTTGTGCGCCACCACGGCGAGCTTGGCGCCGATGGAGTCGCCGGATTTGCGCAGCGCGTCCATGTAGTCTTCCAGTTGCGCGATGTAGCTCGCGTCGGCCACGAAGAAGCTGTTGCCGTCCTCATGCAGATCGCCCCAGCTCTTGAACGGGATCTCGATCTCGCCGAGTTGCGCGAGGTAGCCGCGCACTTCCACGCCGTATTTTTCATGCAGCCATTTCTTGGCGATGGCTCCCGCCGCCACGCGCGCCGCCGTTTCGCGCGCCGAAGAGCGGCCGCCGCCGCGATAGTCGCGGATGCCGTATTTCTGCCAATAGGTGTAGTCGGCGTGGCCGGGGCGGAAGGTGTCGGCGATGCTGCCGTAGTCCTTGCTGCGCTGGTCTTCGTTGCGGATCAGCAGCGCGATGGGCGTGCCGGTGGTCTTGCCTTCGAACACGCCGGACAGGATCTCCACGGTGTCGGATTCGCGGCGCTGCGTGACGTGGCGCGAGGTGCCGGGTTTGCGGCGGTCGAGGTCAATCTGGATATATTCTGCGCTCAGTTCCATTCCCGGCGGGCAGCCATCGACGATGCAGCCGATGGCCGCGCCGTGCGATTCGCCAAAAGAGGTGACGGTGAAGAGAGTTCCGAAAGTGTTCCCAGACATGATGTTGTCTCGCTAAAAGGGTTCACGAAGTTTAACATAGGCACCATCTTGAATAACCCCGTCATTCCTGCGCAGGCCGGAATCCAGCCAATCAAAATGACTCTCCGCAAAGCGGAGACAAACCCCGAAATTCATTTTGAATAAAACCGCTGGATTCCGGCCTGATGGAACTACTAGCCATTCGACTAAGCTGGCAAAATACGCCAGCAAAGTCGCTGGTTATGCGCCGGAATGACGAACAAGGAGACATGATGATGAAAGCCATCCTCGCCACAGCCCCCGGAAGCGCAGAGGTCCTGCAACTGCGCGACGTCGCCAAACCCGAGCTCCCGTCACCGCACCATCTGCGCGTGAAGCTTGCCGCAGCGGGCGTGAATCCGGTGGATACCAAACTGCGCGCCAAGCCCGCCTACTATCCCGACAAACTCCCTGCCATCCTCGGCTGCGATGGCGCAGGCATCGTGGAAACCATTGGCAGCGCGGTGACGCGCTTCAAGGTCGGCGACGCAGTGTTCTTCTGCAACGGCGGCATCGGCAACGAACCGGGCAACTACGCCGAATACACCACGCTGCACGAAGACTACTGCGCGAAGAAGCCCGTCAACATGAGCCTGCAGGAGAGCGCCGCATTGCCGCTGGTGTTCATCACCGCATGGGAAGCGCTGGTCGAGCGCGTCAATCTGCAAGCCGGGCAGACCGTACTCATCCACGCAGCGGCGGGCGGCGTGGGTCATATCGCGGTACAACTTGCCAAACATCTCGGCGCGCGCGTGGCGGTGACGGTGAGCGATGACAAGAAATCCGACATCGCACGCAGCCTCGGTGCGGAAAAGATCATCAACTACAGGGCGCAGGACTTCGTGCAGGAGACGCAGGACTGGACCGGCGGCAAAGGGGCGGACGTGGTGTTCGACACCGTGGGCGGAGAGACCTTTCTGCGCTCGCTCGATGCCGCACGCATCGGCGGCAAGGTGGTGAGCATCCTCGCCACGCCGCTGGATGCTGCATATGTGCAGAAGGCACGGCTGCGCAACCTGTCGCTGTGCTACGAACTGATGCTCACGCCGCAAGCGATGGGGCTGAGCGACGAGCGCATCCGCCAGCGCAAGATTCTGGAGCAAGGCGCGGCACTGGTGGAGGCCGGCAAACTGAACGTACACATTTCGCACCGGCTGCCGCTGGAACAAGCCGCCGATGCGCACCACCTGATCGAGGCTGGCGGAATGATCGGCAAGATCGTGCTGACGATGGAATGATGAAAATCACCCCCCCCCCTTCCCCCTCTCCCGCAGGCAGGAGAGGGGAATCGTTCCCTCTCCTGCCTGCGGGAGAGGGCTAGGGAGAGGGTATGCTTCAATTCATCGACACCCACTGCCACCTGGACGCCGCCGAATTCGGCGACAAACAAGCCGACATCGTGCGCGATGCCGAAGCTGCTGGCGTGAGCCGCCTCGTTATTCTTTCGGTGGCGCGCAGCAATTTCGATGCGGTGCGCGGCCTGTGCGAACAATATCCGAACTGTGCGCCCGCTTACGGCATCCATCCGATGTACACGGATGTGGCCACACCGCACGACCTCGATGTGCTGCGCGACTACCTGCGACAACACCAGCCCGTCGCCGTCGGCGAGATCGGCCTGGATTTCTTCATCCCGCATTACGATCAAGTGCGACAGGAACACTTCTTCGTCGAGCAACTGAAACTGGCGCGCGACTTCGACCTGCCCGTGCTGCTGCACATCCGCCGCGCGCAGGACACCATCCTCAAGCACCTGCGCCAGGTCAAGGTGCGCGGCGGCATCGCCCATGCCTTCAGCGGCAGCCGCCAGCAGGCGGATGAATTCATCAAACTGGGATTCAAGCTCGGCTTCGGCGGCGCGATGACCTATACGCGCGCCACCAGATTGCGCGAACTCGCCGCGACCCTGCCGCTGGAGAGCATCGTGCTGGAGACCGACGCACCGGACATCCCGCCGGATTTTCTGGAGCGCGGCCTGCCGAACGAACCGAAGTATCTGCCGCGCATGGCGCAGACTCTGGCGGAATTGCGCGGGATGACGCTGGAAGAGGTTGCGCACATCACATCAGCGAATGTATCTTCGCTGTTTCCCGGTTTCCCAACGACAGCATGAGCCCGCACACCCTCGACCCAGACCACACCCGCCGTTTCGGCGGACTCGACCGCCTGTACGGCGACGGCACACGCGCCACACTGCACCAGGCGCGCATAGCGGTAGTCGGCGTGGGCGGGGTCGGTTCGTGGGCGGTGGAAGCATTGGCGCGCAGCGGCATCGGCAACCTCACGCTGATCGACTTCGATCATGTGGCGGTATCCAACATCAACCGGCAGATACATGCGCTGGACAGCACGCGGGGTGCGGCCAAGGTACAGGTACTGGAGGCGCGCATCCGCGACATCAACCCCGCCTGCCGCGTGACGTGCATCGACGATTTTTTGACGGAGGAGAACCTGGCGCAACTGATTCCACCCGGAGGGTTCGATGCGGTGATCGACGCGTGCGACGAGGCAAAGGTAAAAGTCGCGCTGATCGTCCATGCGCGCTTCAACAAGATTCCACTGGTGGTATGCGGCGCGGCGGGCGGCAAGCGCGATACGCTCAAACTGCGGCGCGAGGATCTGGGACGCACGGCCCAGGATGCCCTGCTGGCACGCATCCGCGACATACTGCGCAGGGATTTCAACATCCGGCCCCACCGCAGCGGCAAGTTCGGCGTGACCTGCGTGTATCTGGAGGAAGCTGCGCAGCGCGGCGCGGCCTGCGCCACCGCCGACCTGAACTGTTCCGGCTACGGCTCGACCGTGACCGTCACGGCGGCGATGGGCTTTGCGGCGGCGGCCTGGTGTATCGACAGGCTGCTGCCCGCACAGGAATAGCTACACATCGAACCTGTAGCCGCACCTTGTCGCTTCGCGCTGCACCTCATGCAGATAGGCGGCGATGGCCTCAAGAGGTTCGGGATGGCTTTTGAAACGCGCGAGTTGCGGGTGGTTGCGGTAGCCCTTGGTCTCGCCGCGCAAAACTTTCTGCGCCAACAGCGTCTCGCCACAAGACCACCACCCTTTGGCATCGAGATGCTGTGGATGCAGCGACCAGATGCGCATGGTTACTTGAGCCAGCCCTTGCGCCAGAAGAACCAGAACGGGATTGCCACCGTGAGTGCCATCAACAACAGCGCGAACGGGTAACCCAGCTGCCAGTCCAGCTCCGGCATGAACTTGAAGTTCATGCCGTAGATGGACGCGATCAGCGTGGGCGGCAGCAAGGCCACCGACACCACCGAGAACAGGCGCACGATACGGTTCTGGTTGATGTTGATGAAGCCCACCGTGGTGGCCATCAGGAAGTTGATCTTGTCGAACAGGAACGCAGTGTGCCCCTCGAGCGATTCGATGTCCTGTTGTATCTGGTGCACCTCCTCGATCTGCGCCGCGCTGAGTATCCTGCTGCGGACCATGAAGGAAAGCGCGCGTTGCGTATCCATCACGTTGCGGCGGATGCGGCCGTTGACATACTCGGCCCGCGCGATCTCGGCCAACGCGGCCCCGGCCTCGCGGTCGCTCAGCGGCGAGCCCAGCACGCTCTGCCCCACCCGCCCCAGGTCGGCATACACCTCTTCCAGCGCATCGGCGGAATACTCGACGTCCATCCCGTACAGGTCGACCAGCACATCGCGGCAATCCACGATACTCCCGGACTCCGCGCGCAGCCTCACGCGCAGCAAACGAAAGATGGGCAGGTCTTCCTCATGCACGCTGATGAGTGTCTCGCCCGTCAGCACGAACGCCACCGCCACGCTGTGCGAGTTGCTCTCGGTGCCGGAGAGGAAATCGGAACGCAGATTATGATCGCCGTCATGCTCGAAAAAACGCGCACTGGCTTCGATGTCGCGCAGATGTTCCGGCCGCTGCAGATGCAGATCGTAGATGCTCTCCACCCAGTCGATCTCTTCGGGTGTGGCGGCGACCAAATCCAGCCAGAGCGGCTGTTCGTTGCCCAAGTCGGCACCCACCTCGATATTGAGGCGCTTGAGACGTCCATTCTTCAGTGTGAAAGCGTGCAGCATATCGTCCCTCGTCGTACCGGCCTCATTCTAATGCCGAAGCGCCGAAGCGTGCCAACACCTTGTAGCGCGCGCCCTGTTCATCGCTCAATGACTGCACCAGCGCGAATCCATCGGGCTGCCAGCACACTGCAGGCATGGTCGGCAGCGCTTGGTCGGTCCACTGGGCATTGCGCAGCAAGGTGACATGCGGCTTGTACGGGCGCCGATCGAAGTGAAAGCGATGCCGGCGCAGGTTGCGCTCCAGCTCGTTCACCAGCTCGGCCAGTTGCGGCGGCGTCACGGCCGGTGCGGCATAGACGATGTGGTTATGTCCCCAGTAATGCGCCGTCGTCAGTTCCAGCTCAAACTTCGGACTGCTCACTTCCTGCGCCGCCAGCTGCAACGCTTCGAGCCGGCGTTCAGCCACCTCGCCCAGGAATACCAGCGTGGCGTGCAGGGTATCGGGGCGCATCTCCCGCCCGCCGCACAGTTTGCGCAACGGCAGTCGCCATGCCGCCAGGGCGCCGCGCTCCGCCGCGTTCGGCCACAGGGCGAAAAACAGGCGTACTTTGTTATCGGCGTGCTTGCTCATGCTGCCGATGCTAACCCCATTTCCGCGTCGGGGTCGAGAGAAGGCGCGGGATGCGGTAGAATGCCCGCCTTGTTGAACGGCAAAAAATCATGACCGCACGTTTACGCGAAATCCCCTACAACTACACCTCGTTCTCCGACCGCGAGATCGTGCTGCGCATCCTGGGCAGCGAGGCGTGGGACATCATCAACACCCTGCGCGAAGAGCGCCGCACCGGGCGTTCGGCACAGATGCTGTATGAAGTGCTGGGCGACATGTGGGTGTTGATGCGCAATCCGTATCTGGAAGACGATCTGCTGGCCAACCGCAAGCGCCGCGCCGCGCTGATCGGCGCGCTGCACCACCGCTTGAACGCGGTCGAAGCTCGCCGCCAAAATAACCCGAAAGTAAAACGCCTGCTCGATCTTGCCGGCGCGGCCATTGACAAGTTCGCTGCCGAATTCGAACATACTCTGCAGCTGCGCAAGCGCGCGCTGCGCGCGCTGAGCCGCATCACGCGCAAAGACAACATCCAGTTCGACGGCTTGGCGCGCGTCTCGCACGTGACCGATGCCACCGACTGGCGCGTGGAATATCCGTTCGTGGTGCTGCACCCGGACACGGAAGATGAAGTCGCACCGCTGGTGCGCGCCTGTATCGAGCTCGGCCTGACGCTGATCCCTCGCGGCGGCGGCACCGGTTATACCGGCGGCGCGATCCCGCTCACCAAACATTCCGCCGTCATCAACACCGAAAAACTGGATGCGCTCTCGGCAGTGGAACATCTGGTGCTGCCGGGGCTGAGCACGCCCTACGCCACCATCCATTGCGGTGCGGGCGTGGTGACACGCCGTGTGATGGAAACAGCCGAGGCTGCCGGTCAAGTGTTCGCGGTCGATCCGACCTCGGCCGATGCTTCCTGCATCGGCGGCAATGTGGCGATGAACGCGGGCGGCAAGAAAGCCGTACTGTGGGGCACCGCGCTGGACAATCTCGCTTCGTGGAAGATGGTCACGCCGGACGGCCTGTGGATGACCGTAGAACGTCTCGACCACAACCTCGGCAAGATCCACGACGCGGAGGTCGCCCGTTTCCGCATCTCGCGCTTCAAGGCGGATGGCAAGACGCCGCAGGGCGAACCCGAGATCCTGTCGATCACCGGCAGCAGTTTCCGCAAAGCCGGGCTCGGCAAGGACGTGACCGACAAGTTCCTGTCCGGCCTGCCCGGCATCCAGAAGGAAGGCTGCGACGGCATCATCACCTCGGCGCGTTTCATCCTGCATCGCGAACACAAGTTCACGCGCACCGTATGCCTGGAATTCTTCGGCCAGGTGCGCGAGGCGGTGCCTTCCATCGTCGAGATCGTGGATTATTTCGACCGCCGCAACGGCAACTCGCCGACCCTGCTGGCCGGCCTGGAACACCTGGACGAGCGCTATCTGAAAGCGGTGGGCTATGCCACCAAGTCCAATCGCGGCACGCGCCCGAAGATGGTGCTGGTCGCCGACGTGGTGGGCGACGACGAACGCGCCGTGGGCGAAGCCGCTTCCGAGATCGTGCGCATGGCCAACCTGCGCCACGGCGAAGGGTTCATCGCCGTTTCCGCCGAAGCACGCAAGAAATTCTGGCTGGACCGTGCACGCACAGCCGCCATCGCCAAACATACCAACGCCTTCAAGATCAATGAGGACGTGGTGATCCCGTTGCCGCGCATGGGCGATTATTGCGACGGCGTGGAGCGCATCAACATCGAGCTGTCGCTCGGCAACAAGATCAAGCTGCTGCAAGCACTGTCCGAATTCTTCGCAGGCGAACTGCCGCTGTACTACCAGGATGATGCGCAGCTGGGTGATGCCGAACTGCTGGGCAACCGCCAGCAACAGGCACGTGAGCTGCTGACAGAAGTCGGTACGCAATGGCAGTGGCTGCTGGACAACCTCGACGCCCCCGCCAGCACCATTCCCGGCTCCGGCAGCCTGGGCGGCAGCGTGTTCCAGGCCTTGCAGGATCGCAACGTACGCGCCTCGTGGAAGCGCGAGGTGCGTGACCCGCTACGCCAGATCTTCAGCGGCGGCACCTTCCAGACCATCCTCGAGCAGTGCGAGGCCATCCACCAGCGCGTGCTGAAGAGCCGCGTGTTCGTGGCGCTGCACATGCATGCCGGCGACGGCAACGTGCACACCAACATCCCGGTCAACTCCGACGATTACGCCATGCTGCAGCAAGCCTACGCAGCCGTGGACCGCATCATGCGGTTGGCGAAGGATCTGGGCGGCGTGATCTCCGGCGAGCACGGCATCGGCATCACCAAGTTCGATTTCCTCGAAGAAGCCGAGATCGCCCCCTTCACCGCCTACAAGCAGAAGGTCGATCCCGAAGGCCGCTTCAACAAGGGCAAGCTGCTCAAGGGCAGCAACCTGGAACACGCCTACACCCCCAGCTTCAACCTGATGGAACTGGAAAGCCTGATCCTCGAGAAGAGCGAGCTGGGCGACATCTCCGACTCGATCAAGGACTGTCTGCGCTGCGGCAAGTGCAAGCCGGTGTGCAACACGCATGTGCCGCGCGCCAATCTGCTCTATTCACCGCGCAACAAGATCCTCGCCACCTCGTTGCTGATCGAGGCCTTCCTGTACGAAGAGCAAACACGGCGCGGCGTATCCATTGCACACTTCGCCGAGTTCGACGACGTGGCCGACCACTGCACCGTGTGCCATAAGTGCGAACCGGCATGCCCGGTAGATATCGATTTCGGCAACGTGTCGAGCGCCATGCGCAACTTCCTGCGCAAGCTGGGCAAGAAGAAGTTCAGCCCGACCACCAAGCTGTCCATGCTGTACCTCAACAGCAGCAAGCCGGCCACCGTCAAGCTGCTGCGCAAGGTGCTGCTGCAGTGGAGCTACCCGGCACAACGCATCGGCTACCGTTTGGCCAAGTATCTTGGACTATTCCGCACCCAGGTTGCACACCCGCCTGCCACCGTGGGCAAGCCGCCCATCGTCGCGCAGGTGATCCATTTCGTGAACAAGCCGATGCCCAAGGTACCGAGCAAGACGGCGCGTGCGCTGCTCGACATCGAAGACCACACCATGGTCCCGGTGATCCGCGATCCGCACAAGACCAGCGAGGACAGCGAGGCGGTGTTCTATTTCCCCGGTTGCGGCTCGGAACGCCTGTTCAGCGAGGTCGGCCTTGCGACACAGGCGATGCTGTACGACCTCGGCGCGATCACGGTCATGCCGCCGGGTTACCTGTGCTGCGGTTATCCGCAGACCTCGGCCGGCTTCGAGGACAAGGGCAACCGCATCATCACCGACAACCGCGTGCTGTTCCATCGCGTGGCGAACACGCTGAACTATCTGGACATCAAAACTGTGGTGGTATCGTGCGGCACCTGCATGGACCAGCTGCTGGAATACCAGTTCGACAAGATATTCCCCGGCTGCCGCCTGCTCGACATCCACGAATACCTGCTGGAAAAAGGCGTGAAGCTGGAAGGCGTGCAGGGTACGCGCTATCTTTATCACGACCCCTGCCACACACCGATGAAGACCTACCAGCCGATCAAGGTGGTGAACCAGTTGATGGGCGTGGATGTCGCGCTGAACGACCGTTGCTGCGGCGAAGCCGGCACCTTCGCGGTGACACGACCGGATATCGCGACCCAGGTGCGCTTCCGCAAAGAGGAAGAATTGCGCAAAGCGGCTGCCACCTTGCGTGCCGACGGCAACAACGACAAGGTCAAGATACTCACCTCCTGCCCCGCCTGCCAGCAAGGATTGTCGCGTTATACCGACGATGTGAAAGCCGAGGCCGGTTATGTCGTGGTGGAAATGGCCAAGCATCTGCTGGGCCCCGACTGGCTGAATGACTATGTTGCCAAGGCGAACGACGGCGGCATCGAGCGCGTACTACTGTAAGGAACGACCATGTTGCCTCTGGAACCGACAGACGATCTGGCCAAACCGGCCTTCAAGGATGAGGCGTCTTGCGCCAAATGGCTGGGTCAGTTGCAACTGACCAACCTGAATCTGGCGCAGGGTACCTTGCGCGCGCAGATCGATGAATTCAACCGCATGCCGCTGCGCGGCAAGGATCGTTTGCATACGCTGGAAGCGTTGCGCGAGACAGTTGCGACACTGCAGGCCGATTACGTCAAAAAGCTGTTCGGCAAGAAACTGCCGCTGGCGGATGAGGAATTCACCGTCCTCATCGCCCTGTCCAACTTATGGCTGAGCATGCTCAACGGCTATCTGCGCTGCCTGCAGTCGCGCGATGCCGGCGATTCGTCGCTCTCTTCAGAAGGTACCCTGCTGGCTCACCGCTGTTTGCTGTTCAGCGCCCTGCAACTCGGCGAATTCCTGCGCGTGGGTTGCGAGCCGGACGGAAAATCCTGGCAGCGCTTCCACACCATCTACGCGCACATCGAAGAGCAAGGTCTGCAACTGCAGGCCGTCGTCGACAAACACAACCGCACGGGACACCCCGTATCCTGCCGCACGCTCTACGCCAAGGTGCTGTTGCTGCATCGCGCGCGCCTGCTCGGCCTGTCGCGCAGCCAATGGCAGATCGTGGATCGCTGGCTGGATCAGTGGGGCGATAATACCTTCACCGTCGAGCCGCGCTGCAGCATGAGCAAGGAAGATGCACCGCCGCTGGCAGTCGATCTGGCCGGCCCCCACGGTCTGGTTCCGATACAACGTGCCACTTCCGCCGCCAGCATGCGTTTTCTGGCGATGGTTCCGCTGTCCAAGCTCATTCGCGTCAAAACCATCCTGCTGCAGCAGGGAAAATCACCGCAACAGCTGGATCTCGGCAGCGACCTTAACAGCAAGGACTGTATCGACTTACTCAACAAGTTGCATGCCTGCTGGTGCGCGCAGCATGCTGAATCGCTGGCGGACGAAGCGCGCGATGCGCCTTTCGTGCAATTTTGCAACGGCATCGAAAATGTCTACGCACACATCGCGCGCAAGCCTTTCAAACAACCGGGCAGCGCCGGTATCGCGGACAAAGAAGCGCAGAAGCAAATCGAAACTTTCGGTCGCGTGCTGGATGAAACCGACCGCCACAACCTGTCGCAGCTCGGGTTTCTGGCCGAGGAATGGCTGGTGGAAGAAGATGGCCTGCTACACGCGCGCCTGCTGCGCAAAACGACCGCCGGCGAACGGCTCGGCTTGAACCAGATCATCTGTGTACACAAACCGAACGCAACGACCTACAAACTCGGCGTAACGACGTTGGTCAGCGTCACGCGCAGCGGACAACTCTACATCGGGGTGCGCTATTTTCCAGGCGTTCCGCAAGCCGTGATCGCCCGCGGCAGCGCCAGCGGAAGTTACCTTTCCGGGGCTGCGGCAGCGCTGGTACTACCGGCGATGGAGAACTTGCGCATCCCCGCCAGCATTATCTTGCCGCGCGACTGGTTCCAGGCCGGACGACCTCTCGAACTTGCCTTGTCCGAGGGACAGAAACAAAACGTGATACTGGGCATCAGCGTGGATAAAGGTAACGACTACGAGCGCGTAAGCTTCACGCCAAAGAGTTAGCTTCCGCCCAGCGCCGTTTCGCCGGAAAAACGATGCTGAAGGTGCTGCCCTGGCCTTCTTCGCTCGCCACGTCGAGTTGCGCCTGGTGACGCATGGCGATGTGTTTGACGATGGCGAGCCCCAAACCGGTACCACCGGTCTCGCGCGAACGGCTGCGGTCCACGCGGTAAAAACGCTCGGTGAGCCGCGGGATGTGCTGCGGGGCGATGCCGATGCCGCTATCCTTCACGCTGAACACCATATGTCCGTCCCCTTGTTCCTTCCAGCACAGCACGATATCGCCGCCCTGCGGGGTGTAGCGGATGGCATTGGTGACCAGATTGCTGAAAGCGCTGTGCAGCTCACTGACGCTTCCGGTGAGTCGGGCACCGCTCTCGATCTCGAGCCGGAGGTGATGCTGGCCGTTGCTCAGCGAGCGCCCCTCGTCGAGCAGTGCCTGCAGCAGTTCCGGCACCCCCACCTTCTCTTCGTGCAAAGTGTTCTGCGCATTCTCCAGGCGGGACAGCGTGAGCAGGTCGTTCACCAGACTTTCCATGCGCTTGGTCTGGTCGCCCATCAATTGCAGGGCGCGGCGCGCCATGTTGTTTTCCAGATTCGGCATGTCCTGCAGCGTTTCGACAAAACCGTTGACCACGGTGAGCGGCGTACGCAGCTCATGTGAAACGTTGGCCACGAAGTCGCGGCGCATGGTCTCGATACGCTCGAAATGGGTGATGTCGCGGCTGATGAGCAGACGCTTGTTGCTGCCGTAGGCGATGAGCTTCACCGATAGCACCATACTCTCGTGACGCATGTCGCGCAGTTTTAGCGGCTCGGCGAAGTTGTTTGAGGCCAGGTACTGCACGAACTCGGGCTGGCGTGCCAAGTAGGTGATCTGTTGCCCGATGTCGCGCTCGCCATCCAGCCCGAAATGCCGCTCCGCCAGCGGGTTGCACCATTCGATACGGTCGGCTTCGTCCAGGATGACCACGCCCTCCGGCAGGGCAGAGGTAGCCTGCTGCATTTGCTGCAAGGCGGCGGCGTGCTGTTCGCGCTCTTTGCGGCGGCGCTTGGTCAGCTTGTTGAGTTGCGCAAAAACGTCTTCCCACAGACCGGTGCCGTCCGGCACTTCCCGCGTATCGGGATCGCCGAGCCAGTAATCGAATGCGGCCAGATTGCGCAAATGCAGGAACAGGCGCAGCGACACTCCGATACCGAAGAACACTGCCGCAGGCAAAGCGCCGGCAAAAACCCACACCAGCACCACGATAGCAAACAGGAACAGCAAGAAAGGATGGACGATGGCGCGTTGCCAAAAATCACTCACGACGAAACCTCAGAAATATACTGGCGGCATTATACGGGCTGATGCGTGCCGCCAGCTCGCCGAAAACTATTCCCTGGAAAAGCGATAGCCACTGCCGCGCACGGTCTGCACCAGAACGTCCTGGCCGGTGGCCTCCAGCGCTTGACGCAGGCGCCGGATATGGACGTCCACGGTGCGTTCCTCGACGAACACGTGGTCACCCCACACCTGGTCGAGCAGTTGCGCGCGGCTGTACACACGTTCGACATGGGTCATGAAGAAATGCAGCAAACGGAACTCGGTAGGACCCAAGTCAATGTTCATGCCGTTGGCATTGACGCGGTGCGTGGTGGGGGATAGCTCCAATCCTTCCACGCGAATCGTCTCGTCGCTCATCTGCGGCGCGCGGCGACGCAGTACGGCACGAATGCGCGCCATCAGCTCGCGTGGCGAGAACGGCTTGGTGATGTAGTCGTCGGCGCCGGATTCCAGCCCGAGTATCTTGTCGCGCTCATCGGTACGCGCGGTAAGCATGATGATGGGAATGTCGCGCGTACGCTGTTCGGCACGTAAACTTCGCGCCAACTCAACGCCAGAAGTGCCGGGCAGCATCCAGTCGAGCAGAATGAGATCGGGCAAGGCACGGTTGATCTCGGCCTGCGCACTGGGAACGTCATAGGCCTGTATGGCGCGGAAACCGCACTGCGCCACGTTGAATGCCAGCAGCTCCTGGATCGCCGGCTCGTCTTCCACTAGCAGGATGTTCGCAGTCGTCATTTTTTCTCCATCTCCCGTTTCTCACTGTTTGCGATGGTATGAAAGAATTATGACAGCAACATGACAGTCAGGTGGAATGTTCAACTTGTGCAGCCAACTGGTGATTCGGATGCCGGTGCGGTTCGGCATGCTTGCCGATGAAATTCGGCAGCAGCGAACCCGCCACCATGCCGAGCATGCTCACCAGCAGTCCGACCAGTTGCGGCGGCCAGATTTCCGAAGGCTTGAACACTTCGCACAAAATCCAGGTCGCAAGTCCCATCACCATCGCGGTAAGTGCACCCTGCGTGTTGGCGCGTTTCCAGTACAGACCGAACGCCAGCGGGGTGAAGGCTGCCACCAGCGTGATCTTGTAGGCACTCTCCACCATCTTGAAGATGGAAAGCTCCGCATTGAGCGCCACCACCAGCACCACCGCCCCGAAACACCACAGCGTGATACGCATGGCGCGCAGGAACTGGCGATCGGTCATGTGTTTGAGCACGAAGTGCTTGAGGATGTTCTCGGTGAAGGCGACCGAAGGCGCCAGCAAGGTGGCCGAGGAACAGCTCATGATGGCGGACAGCAGCGCGCCGAAGAAGATGACCTGCGCAAACACCGGTGTGTGTTCGAGGATCAGCGTGGGCAACACCAGTTGCGAATCCTGCTGCAACAATTCGCTGAACACCTTGGGATCGACCAGTGTTGCAGAATAGGCCAGGAACATCGGCACGAAGGCGAACACGAAATACAGCGAGCCACCCAGTACCGAGCCGCGCACGGCGGTCTGTTGATTCTTGGCAGCAGTGATGCGCTGAAACACGTCCTGCTGCGGAATGGAACCCAGCATCATGGTCAGCCACGCACCTATGAACGGCACCCAGTGCGTGTAGTCGCCTTTGGGAAAGAAATTCAGTTTCCCCGCCGCCTCGGCGTGCGCCACCACCGCCCCCACCCCGCCGGTCATACCGCTGACGAACCAGGCGATGAACAGCATGCCGCACATGATCACTGTCATCTGCACGAAGTCGAGCAACGCCACCGACCACATGCCGCCGAAAGTGGTGTAGGTCAGCACGATCAGCGCGCCGATCACCATGCCCGTCTCCTGCGCCACCGCGCCGCCGCTCACCACGTTGAACACCAGCCCCAGCGCCATGATCTGCGCCGACACCCAGCCGAGATAGGACACCACGATGCACACTGCCGCAATGAATTCCACCGCGCGGTTGTAGCGCGCACGGTAGAAGTCGCCGATGGTCAGCAGATTCATGCGGTACAGCTTGCCGGCGAAGAACAGGCCGGCGAGGATCAGGCACAGACTGGCGCCGAAGGGATCTGCCACCACGCCCCCGAGCCCCTCTTTCACAAAGGTGGCCGAAATGCCGAGCACCGTCTCCGCCCCGAACCAGGTGGCGAACACCGTCGCGGTGACGATGGGCAACGGCAAATGGCGACCGGCGACCGCAAAGTCCTTCGCGTTGTGCACGCGCGTCGCCGCGTAAAGACCGATACCTATGGAAACCAGCAAATAGAGAACGACGAACCAGATCAGCATGAATGCATCTCGAATCCAATAATAACGGCTATTCTAGCAGCGTTCCCCCAAACAAAAAGGCTGCCCTTGGGCAGCCTTCGTCGGTTCACATGTTTGTTTCGACTTCGGTGCTTTTGCTAGGCATCACCCAATTTGGCATTGTTTACCGGGGCTTTCAGCCATTCAGCGATATCGTCCGCCATCACCTTGACGTCGCGTTGCAACATCTCGCAGGTGCTGTAGCCACCCGTGGTATGGCGCGCCGCCTTGAAACGGCCCAGGGATTTGCCGTTGTTCCACAACGTGCCTTCGATGGTGACCGACTTGGGGCCGCTCCACTGGCCGCCGCCTGTGGCCAGGATACCGGTGATATGCATTTCCAAGGCCTTGCCCGCAGTGGCCTTGGAGACCTGGTCGGCACGTTGAACTTTATAACCTTTGATGGCATCACGAATGTTTTCCGATGCAAGAATTTCCAGATTGCACTCCGCCTTGACTGTGGCTGGCACGTGCGTTTTGAAGGTGACTTTTTTCGGGATGGTCAGCGTCCCATCCGCTTGTGCGCTGAGCGGAGCAAGCGCGGCCAGGGTAAAAGCAGAGGACAAAAATATTGCGGCTGATTTCATATTGTTTTCCTTTTTATAGATGACGTTATGAGATGCCAACCCTCAAACATTATTAGTGCCAGGAGGGATAAGCAGCGCCGCTACCCTATCCATCCTCTTCTGTTCAGTCAATAAAAAGGCTCCCGCAGGAGCCTTTTTATTGAGACGTTCCGAACTAACTGGCTTACAGTTCTTTGGCGTGCGAAGCCAGATACTTGGCCACACCTTCCGTGGATGCGTTCATACCGGCTTTGCCTTTGCTCCAGCCGGCCGGGCACACTTCGCCGTGCTCTTCGGTGAATTGCAGTGCATCGATCATGCGCAGCATTTCGTCGATGTTGCGTCCCAGCGGCAGGTTGTTCACCACCTGGTGTTGCACCATGCCAGATTTGTCGATCAGGAAAGAGCCTCGGAATGCCACACCGCCTTCGGATTCGACATCGTATGCCTTGGCGATCTCATGCTTGACGTCAGCCACCAGGGTGTAACCGACTTGGCCGATGCCGCCTTTGTCGATCGGGGTGTTCTTCCATGCCAGATGGGTGAACTGGGAATCGATGGAAACGCCGATGACTTCGACGTTGCGCTTCTTGAATTCTTCCAGACGGTGATCGAAGGCGATCAGTTCGGACGGGCAAACGAAAGTGAAGTCCAGCGGATAGAAGAACACGACCGCGTACTTGCCCTTAGCGGCCTTGGAAAATGTGATTTCTTTGATTTCGTTATTGCCGAGAACAGCAGTTGCGGTGAAATCGGGCGCTTGTTTGCCTACGAGTACGGCCATGATGGTCTCCTAAATGAGTTTGGGCTTTTCTTGAGTGAAATGCTAGGGTATGAAATTTACCAGATATGCCAGCAGTGTCAACCAGCGCAGACGAATTCTGTTTGTCACTCGTTTTCATTCTAACTGTACACAGGTTAGATGCTGTATTTCATGCATCGTGGCGGTGCAAAGAAAACAAAATTGGTGCATTCAGCACCTACAACAGCACTTAAACAGTCCCTAGCCCATCATTAATTTGTCATGAAGCACTGGCATGCTGCTTGCTCACAAGTTACGTGTGTCATTTGTTTATCAGGAGGCAGACATGTCAAACAATGAAGTTTTTTTCAAGTGGTCATCCGATTACAGCGTCAAAATCAAAACCATCGACGACCAGCACCAGGAGCTGGTCAATATCCTCAATCGCCTGTTTGTCGCCGTATCCAAGCGGGAGGGCGACAAAGTCGTCGCCGGGATACTGGATGCGCTGATGAGTTACACCCAGACGCACTTCGCGCTGGAAGAGCGCCTGATGCGCCAGGCAAAATACAAGGACCTCGAAGCGCATATGGAGGAACACAGAAAGCTGATCGCGCAACTCGACAGTCTGTGCAAAAAATACCTGCTCGAGGAAAAACCGATCTACTTTGAAATGCTGAGCTTCCTGAAGACCTGGCTCAAGGAACACATCCAGGGCGTGGACACCAAATACAGCGCGGCTTTGCAGCAGGCCGGATTCTCAGTTGCCGCATGGGAACGCGAAGCCTCCGCGGAGTTCGCACTGATGTCGGACTCGAAAAAATGGTGGGAGGTATGGAAGGCCGCTTGATAAGTATTCCCCAAGTTGGAACGCCGCAATATTCGTGACTATCTTGCTTGCCATTGCATGTCGTTCATGCCCCCTCGAATATGCCGGCAGCGGTTTGTTCGGGTCGCCATTCGTCGGATGACCCCTGCCGACCTGCGGCAATAGCCTGCCAGAAATATGCCGGTACAGAACTGCCCTTCTCAAGCCAAATACACTAGGGTTGCGGCAGTTCGTTGCTCAATGAAGTTTCAGAATTGGTGATTTCATTCATCGCAAAACAGCCCGGATATATACCCCTGCAATCCTGAAATCGAATCTCCCCTATCTAGACATACACAAAAACCCTATACTGAAAACGCCAATAATTTTGACTGCCGATTATCGTAATCGGCACCAGAATTGGCCGAGCTACTTACTTGGAGGTATGTATGTCAATGTCTAATGAAGAAGTATTTTTCAAGTGGTTACCCGAATATAGCGTCGGTATCAAAACCATCGATAGCCAGCATCAGGAACTGGTCAACATTCTTAACCGCTTGTTCATCGCCGTATCCAAGCGCGAAGGGGACAAGGCCATTGCCGGCATTCTGGATGCGCTGATGGGCTACACCAAGGAACACTTCAGGCTCGAGGAACGCTTGATGCAGCAGGCGAAATACAAGGACTTCGAGGCACATAAGCTGGAACACAAGAAACTGATCGAGCAACTGGATCAGTTATGTAAAAAGCATATGCTTGAGGACAAGCCGATCTATTTCGAAATGATGAACTTCCTGAAAACCTGGCTCAAGGAACACATTCAGGGCGTGGATACCAGATACAGTTCAGCCTTACAGGAAGCAGGGTTCTCTGTAGCCACATGGGAAAAAGAAGCCAACGCAGAGTTCGCCACTATGGTCGAGAAGACCGGTCGCTGGTGGAAGCTCTGGTAAGTTCCCCCGGGGGGACGGCCTAGTTGCCGTTCCCCGGCAGCGCGGTCGGCGCGAACTGGATACGGTGCAGTTGCGCATAGGCACCGCTCTTCGCCAGCAATTCGGCATGCGTGCCGACTTCCACGATGCGTCCCTTTTGCAGCACCACGATGCGGTCCGCTTTCTCGATGGTGGAGAGGCGGTGCGCGATCACCAGCGTGGTGCGCCCTTGCATCAAAGTCTCCAGTGCGGCTTGCACGTGACGTTCTGATTCACTGTCCAGCGCGGAAGTCGCTTCATCCAGAATCAGGATCGGTGCGTCCTTAAGTATGGCGCGCGCGATGGCGATGCGCTGGCGTTGCCCACCGGACAGGCGCACGCCCCTCTCCCCCACTAACGTCTCCAGCCCCTGCGGCATCTCGCGGATGAATTCCATGGCATGCGCCGCAGTCGCGGCAGCGATGATCTCGGCTTCAGGCACTTCACGCATCTGCCCGTAGGCGATGTTGGCAGCGATGGTGTCGTTGAACAGCACCACCTCCTGGCTCACCAACGCAATATTGGAGCGAAGACTGGTTAGCGACAGGTCGTGGATGTCATGCCCGTCCAGCGTGATGCGCCCGCCCGTCGCTGTATAAAAGCGCGGCACCAGATTCGCCAGCGTGCTTTTACCGCTGCCGGACGCACCGACCAGCGCCACAGTCTGCCCCGCAGGAATGTCGAGACTGATGTCGTGTAAGGCCAAACGGCCATCCGCACCGTAAGAAAAATCCAGATGCTCAAGCGCCACATGTCCGCTTGCGCGCCCGATCTGCATCTTGCCATCGTCCACTTCGCTCTTGGTATCCAGCAACTCGAAAATGCTTTCCGCTGCCGCCAATCCGCGCTGCGTGAACTCGTTCACACTGGCAAGCCGCTTCGACGGTGCAGACAACATCAGCATGGCGGTCACGAAAGAAAGAAATCCGCCCACGGTAGTGGCATCAATCTTGGCCTGAACTGTCGCCAGATAGACAATGATAGACAACGCGATCGCCGCCACCATCTGCACGATGGGGACGTTGGCCGCAGCTGCCGTGGCCTGTTTCATGGCATAACGACGCACCCAGTTGGCTTCGGAACCGAAGCGATCGCCCTCGTACTTCTGCCCGCCGAACAGCTTGACCACCTTGTGCGCGGTCACACTCTCTTCGATCACCTGCGTGATGCTGCCCATGGCGCGTTGCGATTCGCGGCTGGATTCGCGCAGGCGTTTGTTGATGGTGCGGATGACCACGGCCACGATGGGCGTGATGACCAGCGACAACAAAGTCAGTTTCCAGTCCAGATAGAACAACCAGCTCAGCAAGCCGAGGATGACGATGGAATCGCGGATGGTGATGGTCACCACGCTGGTGGCCGCGGCCGTAACTTGCGTCACATCGTAGGTGACCTTGGAGATCAGCGAGCCGGTTGCATGATCGTCGTAATAGCCGGTGGGCAGCGACAACAACTTGGCAAACATCTTCGCACGCAGATCCATGACCAGCTTGTTGCCCACCCAGCTGATGGCATAGGTGCCGACAAAACCGGCTACACCGCGCACAAAAAAGATGATGAGGATGAAGATCGGCGCCCAGCGGATGATGGTGTCGTCCTTGTTCACAAAAGTCCCGTCCAAAAACGGCTTGAGCAACGCGGGCAACATCGCCTCGGTTGCGGCCGTTATCGCCATGCACAGGATGGAGATCGCAAACACCCGCCAGTAAGGGCGGACATAGGTAAGCAGACGCAGGTACAGCTGGGTAGAAGTCAAATTCATGGCGCGCACTTTAGCAGAAAGGGCCTCTCATCACACTGCCAACCGGCACGAGCAGGCACAGCAGCAAGGCGGTGCTTTCAGCCACCTCGACTCCCGCACCGAGCAGATCTCCCGTCATGCCACCCAGTCGGTGCAGCAGGAATTGCCGCCACAGCAAAATAAGCAGCGGCACTACGCACAACGCAGGAGCACTCAGGCTCAATGCAAAGAGTGCAGCACCCCATCCCCATATCTCTCGCTGCCGTATCTGCATGCCGAAGTGTTTCCCCAGCCCGGGTTTGAGCGTGGGCAAGCGCGCCCAGATCAGCGTCCCCCAACGCGCCCAGGCGGGGATGAGCAGCAATACCCAATATTGGCCGCTGCGTGCCAGCAGCATCAACAGCACCAGCTTGCTTGCTAGTTGCAGCATCAGGCTGACAGCGCCGAATGTACCCAGATGCGGATCGGCCAACACGGCCAGGAAACGTTCGCGGTCGCGGTGCGCCGCACCCAGCGCATCGCTCATGTCGGCCAGTCCGTCGAGATGCAATGCGCCGGTGATCCATACCCACAACAGCAGCGTCAGCAGTGCGCCCAGCCACGGATCGATGCGGCTGCCCAACCACAAGGTGGCCGCCAGCAACGCACCGATGAGCAGGCCCACCAGCGGGAACCACTGCACGCTGCGCGGCAAATGCGCTGGATCAAGGTCGCGCAACTGCGGTGTGGGAAGCCGCGTCAGGAATTGGATCGCCAGGATCAAGCCACGCATCGTAATGTCGCCTCAATTGATGGAAAGTAGGAATGGCGGCTGCCCATGCAGCCAAGAGATGCGCAGACACGCCGCTTCCGGCAATGCGATCTGGAAGGCTTGCTTAGGCGTGAAGCCGAACAACTCCATGAGCAAGGCGCGCATCACTCCTGCATGCGTAACAAGCAAACGGTCAGCCCCCTCATCGCACGCCAACCACTCGTACCACCCCCGATTGATGCGCGCACGGAATTGCGCCAGCGATTCGCCATGCGGCGGAGCATGCTCGCCCTGCGTGTCATGAAACATCTGGTATGCAGCCGGATATCGTGCAGCAGCTTCATCGGGTGTGAGCCCTTCCCAATCGCCGAAGGCCAGCTCACTGAACTGCGGCAATACCTGAAAACGCATGCCGTGTTGCGCGACGTACGCAGCCGCGAACTCGTGGCAGCGTTTCAGCGGTGAAGTGGCGACGGTATCGAAGGAGTTCGCCGGACAGCGCGCAAGCGCCTGCTGCATCTGCGCCATACCCTGGGCGCTGAGCGGCTCATCCAGTGCGCCGCGAAAGACATGCGCGCGCCCCGCGACTGCGCCATGGCGCAGCACAGTCACGATGACGGGATCAGTTCTGCTCACTGACTCCGGCCTCGGCAAAGGTGGCCATCCCGCGATGCAGGGCACACGCCAATTGCAACAACGGCACAGCTGTCGCCGCACCGCTGCCTTCGCCCAGACGCATACCCAGTTGCAGCAGCGCCTGCGCTTCAAGCGCGGCCAGCACGCGCTGGTGTCCGGGCTCGGCGGAGGTGTGCGCGAACAACAACCAGGCGCGCACCGCCGGATTGATGCGCACAGCTACCAGTGCCGCCACCGAACTGATGAAGCCATCCACCAGCACGGGCATACCGTTCTGCGCCGCAGCGACATATGCACCTGCCAGGCCGGCGATCTCAAAGCCGCCCACACTGCGCAACACTTCCAGCGGCTGGTCAGCAGTGACTTGATGCAAGTGCAAGGCTTTGGCGATCACTTGTGCCTTATGCGACACGCCTGCGCTATCCAGCCCCGTTCCCGGCCCTGCAAGCGACTCAGGTGCGGCGGACAGAAGCGCGCAGGCGATGGCCGAAGCCGAGGTGGTATTGGCGATGCCCATCTCGCCGCCGATGAAGAGTTGCGCCCCTTGCTGCTTGGCGCGCAACGCCGCATTGCGTCCGCCTTGTAGCGCAGCAGCGCATTGCTCGACGCTCATCGCAACTTGTTTGGCGAAATTGGCCGTGCCCGCTGCGATGCGTTCATCGCGCACATTTTTCAAAGGCTCGACCACGGACACCGTGCCGAGATTGATGACTTCCAGCGTGGCGTTCAACTGCCGCGCCAATACGCTGATGGCCGCCCCGCCGCGCGCAAAGTTACGCACCATCTCGGCCGTGACGGCCTGCGGGAACAGCGACACGCCTTCCTCGGCCACGCCATGGTCGCCGGCAAAGATGCCGATGTACACGCGCTCCATCGCTGGCTGCTCCACCCCCTGCCACGCTGCGAGTTGCACCGCGAGGTCTTCCAGGCGCCCCAATGCACCGGGCGGTTTGGTGAGTTGCCCTTGGCGCGCCAAGGCAGAGGTGCGCGCTGTTTCATTCAATATCGCACATGGTTGTGTCAGCCAGTTTGTTGCCATCTTTAACTTCCCTTCACGATGAGTGGCAGTCCTGCCACGGTCAAAATCACACGTTCACATAACGCGCCCACTTGCTGATGCAGGCGCCCCGCTTCGTCGCAATAACGCCGAGACAATTCACCCAGCGGCACGATACCCATATTGGTTTCGTTGCTCACCAGAATGAGCTGTCCAGGCAACGTGGGCAGAACGGCCAGCAAGGCATCCACTTCGCGGCGCAATTCGGTTTCGCTCACATCGCACAGCAGTTGCGTGAGCCACAGCGTCAGGCAATCCACCAAGATGCAGCGTCCAGCAGCGGCCTGTTGCTGCAGAACCTGCGCCAGATTGTGCCCGGCCTCGACCGCCTGCCAGTGCGCAGGGCGGCGCGCCTGATGCTGGGCGATGCGCTGCTGCATCTCGGCATCGCGCACTTGCGCGGTCGCCACGTACACAACGTCCAGCCCGGAATCGTTGGCATACTGCTCGGCCAGGCGGCTCTTGCCGGAACGCACACCACCCAGGATCAATTCGCGCATTGCATCTCTCCCAATTCAAACAACTCGCGCAACTTTGTCGTATCCAGATGACTCTCGACTGCATCGGCCAGGCGTTCCAAATCAGCTTCGCAACGCGCGCGGTAATCCGGCGTCTGCACCTCACGCAGTCCCGCCCAGCGCAGCAATGCGCTGCATGCTTCTGCCGACTCAAACAGGCCATGCAGATAGGTGGCAAGTATTTTTCCGTCGTCCGAGATGGCGCCATCCGCGCCGTGTGCCAGTTGCAGCGCAGGCTGCTGCAATGCCGCACCGATGGAAATGCCAGCATGGATCTCGTAACCGGAAACGGGCGCATCTTCCAACGACAAAGTACCGCGCACATTGCGCAACTGTTTTTCCGCTGCGAGTGTGGTGCTCAACTCCAGCAAGCCCAGCCCTTCACTGCTGCCCGCCTCGCCTTCTATCCCAAGCGGATCGTGGATATGTTGCCCCAGCATCTGCAGGCCGCCGCAAATGCCGATGAGTTTGCCGCCGTAACGCAGGTGCTGTTTGATTGCCGCATCCCACCCGGCGACGCGCAGGCTCTCCAGATCGCTGCGCACGGATTTGCTGCCGGGCAGGATGATGAGATCGGCGGGCGGTAACGGTTCGCTGATAGTCACGAAGTTGAATTCGACCTGCGGGTGCAAGCGCAGCGGGTCGAAGTCGGTGTGGTTGCTGATGTGCGGCAGCACCGGCACGATGACGCGCAACTTGTCTGCGCTTCGCTCTGCGAGCGATGAGCTGTGCGGCACGGCATCTTCCGCCTCCAGATGCAGGTCGTGCAGGTAGGGCAGCACGCCGAGCACCGGCTTGCCTGTGTGCTGTTCCAGCCAATCCAGCCCGGGCTGCAACAAGGCCAGATCGCCGCGGAAGCGGTTGATGACGAAGCCAATGACGCGCTCCTGTTCGCTGGGAGAGAGCAGCGCCAGCGTGCCGACCAGGTGCGCGAACACGCCGCCGCGATCGATGTCGGCGATCAGGATCACCGGGCAATCCACCGCCTCGGCGAAGCCCATGTTGGCAATGTCGCCCTCGCGCAGATTGATCTCGGCCGGACTGCCCGCGCCTTCCACCACTACGACCTGATACTGCGTGGACAAACGCGCATGCGACTTCAGCACCGCTGCGCGCGCCGTGTTTTTGTAATGGTGATACTCGATCGCTTCCATGTTGCCGATGGCGCGGCCGTGGATGATCACTTGCGCACCGGTGTCGCTGTTGGGTTTGAGCAGGACCGGGTTCATGTCGGTGTGCGGCGCGAGGCGGGCGGCCTGCGCCTGCACCGCCTGCGCGCGGCCGATCTCGCCGCCGTCGGGTGTCACGGCGCTGTTCAGCGCCATGTTCTGCGGCTTGAACGGTGCGACCGCCACGCCCTGGCGCACCAGCCAGCGGCACAGCGCGGCGACCAGCGTGCTCTTGCCCGCGTCGGAGGTCGTACCCTGGACCATTAGCGTGCGTGCGTTCATCGCCGCAACTCGCTTAAAGCTGCAGTCAAGCGCGTCCACTGCGCCTCGTCGCGCGGCAGACCGAAACGCACGCTGTGCGGCTGCTCGAATAGGCGCGTGAGTATGCCACGCTGTGCCAGCTGTTGATGCACACTCGCAGCATCAGGGCAGCACACCCATTGGAACAAGCCGCAGCCTCCATCAGGCGTTAAGCCATGCTGCTTTAGCAAATCTGACAAACGCTGCGCTGCTTGTGTCAGTGCATGGCGTGTTGTCTGTTGCCAGGCGCTATCGCGCAAGGCATGAGTCGTCACGTAACGCGACGGCGCGGCAATCGGCCACGGCCCGAGCAGCGCGGCCAGTGCATGCAGCAGTTTTTGCTCCGCCAGTACGAAACCCACGCGAGCACCGGCCAAGCCGAAAAATTTTCCCACGGAACGCAGCACGATCAGCCCCGCTTGCGGACAGGCCGCTGCCAGACTGTGTTCGGGTGTGGCATCCATGAAGGCTTCATCCACGATCAGCCAGCCGCCGCGTGCCGCCAGCTTTTCGTGCAGGCGCAGCAACTCGTCACGACGGAAAAAAAGTCGTCCGCTGGGATTGTTGGGATTGACGATCACCGCCACTTGCACGCTGTCGCCGATCTCCAGGATTTCCGCCGCAGACATGGGCGTGACCTGGTGTCCGTGCCGCAACCAGGCATGGGCGTGTTCCGCATAACTCGGCGCGACCAGTGCCACATGCGCCGGCGCTCGCAGGCGCGGCAGCGCTTGTATCGCGGCCTGCGAACCCGCCACCGCCAGCAATCGTGTTGTGCCGTAATAGCCCTGCGCAGCGGCATGCAACTCGTCATCGTCTTGCGGCAGCTGCTGCCAGATCTCCTGCGGCACAGACGGAACGGGCCAGCCATTGGGATTGATGCCGGTGGACAGATCCAGCCAGTCGCTTTCGGGAATGCCGTAGCGCTGCGCCGCCGCGCGCACCCTGCCGCCGTGTTCAAGCATGACGTGTTCAGACATAGCGTTGCCCCCCCGTGATCAGCAGCGCACCTACGCCGATTACACACAGCCACAGATACAAAGTGCGTTGCACCAATTGCACTGCGCGCTGGATGTCGCCGCTACCGACTTCTGCCCCGCAACCCAGCACCGGGCGCTCGCTGACTTCACCGTGGTAGATCGCCGTTCCACCCAAGCGCACCTGCAATGCCCCGGCACCTGCCGCCATCACCGGCCCCGCATTGGGGCTTTCCCAATGCTTTGCCTGCGCGCGCCAGCACTTCCACGCACTGTGCGTATGCCCGACCAGCGCGTAGCTCAACGCGGTCAGGCGCGCCGGAACAAAGTTCAACACATCGTCCAGCCGCGCAGCGGCCCAGCCGAATTCGTTGTAGCGCGCATTGCGGTAGCCCCACATCGCGTCCAGCGTGTTGCTCAGGCGGTACAACACCACGCCCGGCGCCCCCGCGACCGCGAACCAGAACAGTGCGGAAAAAATCGCATCGTTACCGTTTTCCAGCACCGACTCGACCGTGGCGCGCGCCACGCCTTCCTCGTTTAGTTGTGTGGTATCGCGGCTGACCATCATGCTCACCGCCGCACGTGCCGCAGGCAGGTCGTGATTGGCACAGGCGACGGAGACACGTTCGGCATGTTCGCGCAGGCTGCGCGGCGCGATGGCGAAATACAGCAATACTACGGAACTCAGCGTGCCGATGATTGCGAGCGATTGCAGCCAAGCCGCGAATGCCACGAACGGCAGCAGCAATACGCACAAGGCCAAAATACCGCGCACATAACTCGCGCCATAAAACATTTGTTCAATCCGCCGCGCCAGCCATCCAAAGCCGACCAACGGATGAAAACGCCGCGGCTCGCCCAGCATGAAATCGAACAACACTGCCGCACACATCAGCAACGGGATGGCTAGAAAATTCAAGCTCGTCATGGCGCTGTCGAACTGCCCCAGCGATTTTCAAACAGCATTTCATGCAAGGGCTGCGGCGTGCGCCAACCTTCGAGTTGCAACATCGGTGCCGCATAAAATTCATGCACGTGCCCCAGACATAAGATCGCTACCGGCTTCCCACCTGCCGGGATTTGCAGCAACTTCGCAAGCGCCTGCGGATCGAACAACGACACCCAGCCCATGCCCAGCCCCTCGGCGCGTGCCGCCAACCACATATTCTGGATGGCGCAAGCAACCGAGGCCAGATCCATTTCTGGCAATGTGCGCCGTCCAAACACATGCGGCTCGCGCTGATCCATCAGCGCAGCCACCCACAACTCACCGCAGTCGCGCACACCTTCCACCTTCAGCCGTAGAAATTCAGCATCGCGTTCGCCCAGCGCCCGAGCCGTCAACTGCCGCTCGACATCCACCAGAGCATGTATTTGCTCGCGCAGGCTGGTATCGCTGATGCGAATAAAACGCCACGGCTGCATCAAGCCTACACTCGGTGCCTGGTGTGCAGCGTGCAGCACCCGCTGCAGGACTTCCGCCGAAATGGGGTCGCCCAAAAAATGGCGCATGTCGCGGCGCTCGGCGATCACGCGATATACGGCGGCGCATTCGGCGTCTGGATAGCGGTGGGTCAGGCTCATGGCAAAAACAATTGTGCTACCGCCTGCGGGTTGGACGGGAAATATAAATGGATATACGAGGCGGTGAGGCGTTGCTGTTGATACACCGCTTCGCTGCTCGCGCCACCATTCGGGCATGTACCTCGCGCCGCGGGAGCGAGAGGGCTTTCCAGTTTCGAATAGTGGAAGGTATGGCCGCGCAGTGCGCCTTGCGGCAGTGTGACGCTTTGCAGCGCGAGTGCGGCCAGACGCGGCTGCATCTGCGCTGCGCCGTCGATCAGCCCCAGCAGACTCTCTGATTTTCCTTGCGCGTCGGTGAGCGAGTGCAGCGTGTACAACATGCCACCGCATTCGGCGAGTATCGGTTTACCTGCGGCGTGATGTGCGCGGATAGCCGACAGCATGGCGCTGTTGCGCGCCAGTTTTTCCAGATGCAATTCGGGGTAGCCGCCGGGCAGATACAAGCTGTCGGACTCCGGCAATGTCTTATCGTTGAGCGGCGAAAAGAAACTCAGTTGCGCGCCAAGCGCGCTCAACACGTCGAGGTTGGCCTGATACAAGAACGAGAAAGCGGCATCGCGCGCGACGGCGATCTTCACGCCTTGCAATCCGCGCGCGTCAACAGGGAAGTCAGCCGGCTCAAACGCGACCGCAGGGGGCAACTCAGTGAATGCGTGTTCCGCCCACAGCTTTGCCGCGTGGTCGATGCGCTGCTGAATGTCGGACAACTCGGTCGCCTGCAGCAGACCCAGATGCCGTTCGGGCAAGTTGATCTCTGCGGCACGCGGCAACGCACCGCAAAATTTCAACGTCTCCGGCAAGAGCGCGATGAGCATCTCGGCGTGGCGTGCGCTCGCCACGCTATTCGCTAGCACACCGAAGAACGGCAATGCCGTATCCAGATGCGACAAGCCGTAAGCCAGGGCGGCGAAGGTCTGCGCCATCGCTCCGGCGTTGATCACGGCCAGCACGGGGATACCGAATTTCTTGGCGAGATCGGCGCTGGACGGTGTGCCGTCGAACAGATCCCATCACGCCTTCGATCAGGATCAGATCGGCTTCGCCCGCCGCCTGATACAGACGAGTGCGACAGTCGGCTTCGCCGCCCATCCACAAGTCGAGCTGATAGACGTGATGGCCGGATGCCTGCTCATGAATGGTGGGATCGATGAAATCCGGCCCTGTCTTGAACACCCGCACACGCCGCCCCTGGCTGCGGTGATACGCCGCGAGCGCGGCAGTGACGGTGGTTTTCCCCTGCCCGGAAGCGGGTGCACTGATGAACAGGGCGGGACAATGACGCACGGACATTACAGGTCTATGCCGGGCTGGGCACGCACGCCGGCGCGGAAGGCGTGTTTGACGTCGCGAATCTCGCTCACGGTATCAGCGAGGTCGGTCAGGCATTCTGGGGCCGCGCGTCCGGTAATGACAACGTGCTGCATGGGCGGACGCGCCTTCAGGTCGGCGCAGACTTGTTGCTCATCGAGATAGCCGTATTTCAACAGATAGGTCAGCTCATCCAATACCACCAGATGCAGCGACGCATCGTTCAGTAAACCTTGCGCCACCTGCCAGCCGCGTTGCGCGGTGGCGATGTCCGCATCGCGATTTTGCGTGTCCCAAGTGAAGCCATCGCCCAGCACATGCCATTGCACATCAGGCTGGCGGCTGAAGAATTTTTCTTCGCCTGTATCGCTGCGGCCCTTGATGAATTGCGCCACGCCCGCTTTCAGGCCATAGCCCAAAGTGCGTGCCACCATGCCGAATGCCGAGCTGGATTTGCCTTTGCCGTTGCCCGTCAACACCAGCAGCAAGCCCTTATCCTGATCCGCTTCGGCTATCGATGCATCGACCACGGCTTTCTTGCGCGCCATGCGCTGCTGGTGTTGTACGCTGGTGTCGGGCATGGTTTGACTGTTAGCGCGCCTCGGGGTGCGTTGTGTGGGCACGCTGCGTGAACACCACATACAACAACACCGTAGGAACCAGATACAGTGCTGCGGCGCTCATGTACGGCACGTAGTATTGCGCCACACGATTCGCATATTCGGCCATGTTCACGTCAGCGAAGCGCCCGGAGAACAGATAGAACGACCCGTTGGAAATAAGGAAAGCCACGCTGGTTGCCGCGAAAGACAGCCCTGCAAACATGCCCAGGCTGCGCAAGCTGTGTTGATGGATGCGCGCATAGTAACGGCCTGCGAACCACAGTACGGCATAGGTCGGGATCAGGAACCAGTAAGCCGGAGTGACGCAATAGTCGCTCACGTTAAAGTGCGTGATCGCGAGATAGTCGAGCAGCCCCACCTCGACCAGCAACACGCCGAACAACACCGGACTGGCGATAAAAAACCCGGCCAGCAGAAACACGGCCAGCGATGCATCCGGCAGATGCAGCGGGGTGGCGAAATGGTGCATGCGTGTCGCCGCCATCAATGCGACCAAACCCAAAGCAATTAACATCGAACGTTGCGATAACATCTTCATGTTGTTCTCCTTAAAAATTTGACGAGTTACAGGCCGGATTAATGCGCCCGACCTGCAAAACTAGTTCCTGGCCTGATACTTCAGCGTCAAGTATAACCCGCGCCCCGCCTGATTGAAGTACTGCGCAGTCTCGTAATGCTTGTCGAACAGGTTATCCACGCGCCCTTGCAGCAGCCATTCCGGCGAAAAGCTGTATTCGGCTCGCACATCCAGCAAACCGTAACCGCCCAATTGCTTGCTTGGCGTGTTATTCAGATCGTCGTAACGACGCCCTTCGGCGTACCAAGAACTTGCGATTCGGAACTCCCCGATGCTTCGCGCCACCTCCAGCTTCATGGATTCCTTGGCACGGCGATTGAGCAATTTTCCCTGATTGGCGCCAGAAGTCTGACGCGGATTTTGCAGGGTGAGAGTGGTATTGACGTCCCAGTCGGACAGGCGGATTTTAAGCTGCCCCTCCACGCCGGTCAGCCGCGCACTATTGATGTTGACCGGCTTGAAATTGGCATCAAAACCGATCAAATCCGTGACATCGGTTTGATACGCATTCATGGACCAGCTACCCGATGTGGTTCGCCCTGCCACTCCCAGCTCAGCACTACGCGACAACTCCGGCCGCAAGGTTGCCGAACCGAACCCGGGGTAATACAACTGGTTAAATGTCGGCGCCTTGAATGCCGTTCCATAGGATGCAGTAAAGCGTGTGCTGTCGCTTAGCGCATAACCGTAGCCCAATCCCGATGTGGTATGCCTGCCGAATTGCTGGTTGTTATCGCGGCGTGCGCTGGCTTGTACACTGCTCCTGCCAAAGACACCTTGATATTGTCCGAACAGGGCGTTGTTGCTGCGCGAGTTTCTGGCATAAAGCGTGGTGCTGTCCACACGGTCGTTTTGATAATCCACTCCTGCCGTGAAGGTATCGTTCGCATTTACCGCAAAATCGTTCTGCCAAGTCAGACTGTCGCGCTGGGTGTTATAGCGACTGTTGAATGCGCCATTATAAAAAGTGGTTGATCGATCCTGACTGCTACCTGCGCGCAAGGTCATGTCCCAAGCCTGCACAGGCGAATATTTAAGCGATCCGCCCACCACTTGTTGCACTCCTTGGGCTTGATTGCCTACAAGATTGCTGCCGTCATATCTGTTTTTGCTGTTGGCTCGCAACACTTGCGCATCTGCCACCAAGCCGTTGGCAAAACGATAACCTGCGTTCAAGCCCAGCGATGAGTTGTTGTATCCGTCCTTGTCCGGCTCGTCCACCCCGCAGCCGGCAGCACCCGGCGCAGGCTTGCCACGACAGGCATTAAAGCCTTGCACATTTTGCTGGGCGGCTTTTGCGTTGAACCAGCCTTGCTCGCCGCCCCCACTCAAACCCAGTGCCGTGTTGTAAGTGCCGTAGCTGCCCGCAGTGAAACTGGCCGATGGCGCCATCGTTCCGCCGCCCTTGCGCGTAAAAATCTGGATCACACCACCGATGGCTTCCGAGCCGTACAGGCTGGCACGCGGACCGCGCACGATTTCGATGCGCTCGATTTGCGCCACAGGAATATCCTGGAATGAGGCCGTGCCAAATGTCGCCGAACCGATCTTGATGCCGTCCACCAACACCAGCACATGATCGGAATTCGTACCCCGCAAAAATATTGAGGTAGTCTTGCCAGCGCCGCCGTTGTTGCTGAGCGTCAAGCCTGCCACACCGCGCAACACCTCCGGCAAGGATTGCGCCTGCAGGCGGTCAATATCCTGACGGGTGATGACAGTAACGGATGCCAGCGTCGCATCCGCCGCCTGTGCGGTGCGCGTGGCGGTAACCACCACTTCATCCAGCGTTTCAGTTGCAGCTTGCACCCAGGGAGTGACTACGAACAGCAATGCGGTGAGAAAGTGCTTTCGTTGCATGGTGCTTCCTAATTACGTTCCAAGCGTCCCCGTTGGAAACATTGAACAAAATCAGGAATGCGACGAGAAGAAAGAATGACTCTTGAATTACGAGCCTCCATGCGCCTCCCGCGCATATCCTGAACCTCGCTCAAGGCCGGTATCCGGGCTCACAAGTTTTATTTGCCGCCTTCCCATGATTGCTCACAGTGGCCTATTGGCAAATCCACACTTGCTTACCGTTGCGGGGGCAGCACAGGTATTGGAGTTAATACTTCCTCACCTGTTTCCCGTTTAACTGAGGGCTCACGCCGTTCAGCACCTTGAAGCAGACGGTATTCTACCAGAGCTTGCACATGAAAATTCCAAAACACTTGCAAAACACTCCGTTACCAATTGACTTAACAGGCTTTTTAAAATTATAGTTCGGGCATGCATAGCGAACTCGACGCCCTCGACCAAAAACTGGCCCAGCTAGTACAACTCACTCAGCGCTTGCGCGCCGAGAATATGCAGTTGCGCCAGGAAGTCGCGGCGGCAGTCAGCCAGCAACGCAAAAGCCAGGACAAGGTCGACGAGGCCGCACAACGCCTGGAAAAACTCCTCGCTCAACTTCCCGAGGATGCGCAATGAGCAAGATCAGTTCACTGGATGTGACCATCCTCGACCGCGAACTGCGAGTCGCCTGCCCCGAGGACGAACGCGCCGAACTGCTCGACGCCGTCGCCTATCTGGATAAAAAGATGCGCGAGATACGCGATGCCGGCAAGATCGCCTCGATCGAACGTATCGCCATCATGGCGGCACTCAACATTACGCACGAGCTGCTCACCACGCGTGTCGGCGGCGGGTTTGACCTCGCCGAATTCAAGCGTAGAATGAACTCCATGCAGGCAACCATCGATGCGACGTTAGCGGAACAGGATGAGTTGTTTTAATAGAACAACTGGCCATCCGACTAATCCGGCAAAATACGCCGAGTAAGTCGTCGGTTGTAAAAGTTTGTCCCTGCGGTGTTCGTCAGATTCATAATTCTTTGAACCAATGAGCTAATGCTTAGGTTGCGCCCCATTCAAGTTACTGTTGTGAGCATCCCCCGCGGATGCACCTGATGTAACCGGGAACCGACCCTCTTGAACCCAGGTTCAAGATATTGAGTCAACGGCACAGGCGGGGCCTTTATTCCAGTGCGATCTTCTCGGATCGCACTTTTTATTTGCGGATGTGGATCATGCGTTATTGGTTGATGAAATCCGAGCCCAGCGATGTCGGCATTGACGACCTGGCAGACATGCCGAATCAAACCGTGGCTTGGTACGGCGTACGCAACTATCAGGCACGTAACTTCATGCGCGACCAGATGCAGGTCGGTGATGGCGTGCTGTTCTATCACTCCAATTGCAAAGAACCAGGCATCGCCGGGATCGCGCGGGTCAGCAGCACCGCTTATCCCGATGCCACACAGTTCGACAAACGCAGCAAATATTTCGACCCCAAGGCCACACAAGAAACACCGCGCTGGTTCAACGTGGATGTGCAATTGGTGAAAAAGATCGCGCTCATTTCCCTCGATGAGCTGCGCCAACATCCGGAACTGGAAAATCTGCGCACCCTGCAGCGCGGCAACCGCCTCTCCATCACGCCGCTCGATCCGACGGAGTGGCGGTTCATCACCACCAAGCTGGTACACAACTGATGGAGTGGCATGTCGCCTATCTGTTGCTGGGTGCCATCGCCGGATTCCTCGGCGGCCTGTTCGGCATCGGAGGCGGCACGATATTGGTGCCCGTGCTGTTGATGCTGTTCGAGGCACAACACTTCGCCCCTGAGCATACGATGCACTTGGCGCTGGGCAGTGGCATGGCAGTCATCCTGTTCACCGCGCTGGCCAGCCTGCGCAAACATCACCAGCATGGCGCAGTGAATTGGAGCGTGGTGCGCAGCATCACCCCAGGCATACTGTTCGGCACGGCCTTGGGCGCGATGTCCGCTGCCATGATTCCTGCCAAAGGATTGGGGATCGTATTCGCACTGTTCGTCTATGCCGCGGCCATACAGATCCTGCTCGACCTGCGTCCGCACGCCGCGCGCCAATTGCCCGGCACGGCCGGCATGACGCTCACCGGCACGTTCACCGGGTGGATCAGCAGCCTAGTCTCTATCGGCGGCGGCACGATAGTCATCCCCTTCCTTATCTGGTGCAATGTGCCGCTGCGGCACGCCATTGGCACTGCTTCCGCCATCGGTTTCCCTATCGCGGTCGGCGGCACCCTGGGCTATATCACCATCGGTTGGCATATCGATACACTGCCTGGGCCGCACTTGGGTTACGTTTACCTGCCCGCCTTGTTCTGGGTCGCGCTTGCCAGCGTGGTCACCGCCCCGCTTGGCGCAAAAGCCGCGCATCGCATGCAGGTGGAAATACTGCGCAAGCTCTTCGCCCTGCTGCTGCTGGCGCTCGCCACCAAACTGCTGCTGAAAGTGTTATAGCCGGAACGGCAATCTCGGGCATAATCGCCCGCATATTTTCAGGGGAAAACACGATGCTGCAGTCCATCTTTCGTACCAAGCCTGTCGTCGACGACACTGAGAGTTCCGGCTTAAAGAAGTGCCTGAGCGCATTCGATCTCACCTTGCTCGGCGTCGGTGCCATCATCGGTACCGGCATTTTTGTACTCACCGGCATCGCGGCCGCCAATCAGGCAGGTCCTGCGGTGGTACTTTCCTTCGTAGTCTCCGGCTTGGCCTGTGCCTTCGCGGCACTGGCCTATGCCGAGCTCGCCGCTTCTGTAGGCGGCTGTGGCAGCGCCTACGGTTATAGCTACGTCGCTTTCGGAGAGATCGTTGCCTGGATGATCGGCTGGATACTGCTGCTCGAATACAGCGTATCGGTCGCCGCAGTCGCCAACGGCTGGGCGGGCTATTTCAACAATGCGCTGACTGCAATGGGCATGGGTCTGCCCGAGGTGCTTACCAAATCACCCGCGCTGGGCGGGTTTATCAACCTGCCGGCCGCTTCCATCATCCTGATCCTGATGGGGCTGCTCATTATCGGCGTGAAGCAGAGCGCGCAACTCAATACCGCGATGGTCTTCGTCAAAGTTCTGACCATCACGGTATTCGTCAGCATCGCAGCATTCAATGTCGAACCGATGAACTGGCACCCATTCATGCCCTACGGTTGGTTCAACACCCTGCCGGATGGCAGCACCACCGGCGTGTTGGCAGGAGCCTCGCTGGTGTTTTTCGCCTATGTGGGTTTCGATGCAGTCTCGACGGCAGCCGAAGAAGCCAAGAATCCGCAACGCGATCTGCCGATCGGCATCATCGCCTCACTGCTCTTTTGCACGGTGATTTACATCATCGTCTCCGGCCTGCTCACCGGCATCGTGCCCTATACGCAATTGAACGTTTCCTCCCCCGTCGCTCACGCGCTGCAACTGCTAGGCTACAACTGGGCCTCGGCCTTGGTCGCCACTGGCGTGATCGCCGGGCTGACCACTGTCATGCTGGTGCTGTATTACGCGCTGACCCGCATCATCCTGTCCATGGCGCGCGACGGACTCGTCTCACCATTCCTGTCCAAGGTCGACTCGGAAAGAAAGACGCCGGTGCGTGTGATCGTCATCACCGGCATCATCATGTCGCTGGCTGCCGGACTGTTCCCGCTCAGCGCACTGGCGGAACTGGTCAACATTGGCACGCTGGCCGCATTCGTGCTGGTCTGTCTGGGGGTGATCGTGATGCGCATCCGCCAGCCCAATCTGCCACGCCCCTTTAAGAACCCGTTCAACCATTTGTTTCCCATACTAGGCATGATCTCCTGCGCCGGGCTGATGGGCTTCCTGCCCGCCCAAACCTGGTTGCGCTTCACCGTGTGGCTGACCATCGGCTTGATCGTGTACTTCACCTATTCGATTCGTCACAGCAAACTGGCGCGGCGATAGACACCTTTATCGTGACAATAAAAAAGCCGGCTTGCGCCGGCTTTTTTACTTACATCGCTTGCTAAATTACTTAGCCAGACCCAGGATGAATTCAACCATGGTCTTGATGTCGGCTTCTGCAACCTTAGGAGCGTTAGGAGGCATAGGCATAGAACCCCAAGCACCGGAACCACCCTTGGCTACCTTGGTGATCAGCTTGGCTTCTGCATCGGCTTGACCCTTGTACTTCTTGGAAATTTCCATCCAAGCCGGACCAACCACCTTCTTGTCGATGGCGTGGCAAGAAGTGCAGTTGCTCTTCTTGGCGATTTCCGGCATATCAACGGCCATTGCGGAACCAGCCACCATCAGACCTGCTGCTGCGATCATGCTAACAACGATAGATTTCATGTTCTCTCCATTTATTGGTTTGACTACATTTGAAACGAGCGGAGTGTTTACCCCACCGGCATTCTAAACAACCTCGCCTGATTTGCAAGCCGCGGGGATGTCAGCCAATAACGTCAGCGCCGATACCAGCGTTGACATTCCCTCATCAGGGTTATTTCAAAGACAAGATGAAACGTGCCAAAGCCTGGATATCCCCTGCACCAACCCGAGGCGCGTTCGGCGGCATGGGCGAACTTCCCCACACCCCGCGGCTGCCCTTGGCGATGCTGCCAATCAAGCGGGCTTCAGCGTTGGGCTGACCTCGATATTTCACCGCGATGTCCTTCCAGCCCGGGCCCACCAGTTTTTTGTCTATCGCATGGCACGCGAAGCAGCCGCTCTTTTGCGCCAGTTTGCGGCCTTCGGCATCGGACAACACCGTTTCGGCTTTGACTTCCGGCTTGGCAACCGCCGGCTTTGCCGCAACGGGCATTGGCGCGGCAGCAGGCTGAACCACGGGGGCAGCTTGCACGGCTTTCTCAGGCTCTTTGACGCCGGATTGTGCGGCAGGTGCCGCCGGCATCGGCTCCGCCGCCTTAACCAGCGGCGCCGGAATAACTGCCGCCGACTCGGCTGGTTGTAAAGGCTTGCCCTGCTGGCAACCGAAAAGCACGGCGAGCAGCGGTGTCAGCAACAATACAGGATAGGAATAGGTCTTTTTCATGTCGCACTCCTTTCGTTGTGATGAATCAATCCGTTTGTTCCAGCCAATTGAGCAGGTATGCCCATTGCTCCAACTCGCGCTCCGCCATTGAGGGAGGCAGATCAAACAACGTTTTGCCCTCGAAGGCCGCATTGACGTAAACCTGCGCCTCGCGCAGATAGGCAAGCACCGGCAGATCCAGGCCTTTCAGGAACTGCTCCAAAGTAAGGGCGGCACGGGTACGCGGATCCATGCGCATACCAACCACACCCACGAATATCTTGCCTTTGCGCACTGTCTTCTCGTGGTGCAGCACTTCCAGAAAATCGCGGCTGGCCTGGATATCGAATGCGGAGGGCGCGATGGGCACGATTACCTTGTGCACCAGCCTGAGCGCGTGCTCCAGGTTCTTGCCGTGCAGCCCGGCAGGGGAATCGATCACCAGCCAGTCCACTGGCGTGCTCTTTTCCACCTCGGACTGCATCAGCTCAATGCCGGGAAGTTTCAGCGGCCGATTGGCCAACCATTGCGTCGCGGATTTTTGCCGATCCAGATCCAATATCGCCACACGCTGTCCGCGTGCAGCCAGATAGCCCGCGATATTGGTAGACAGCGTGGTCTTGCCGCTGCCGCCCTTGGGATTCGCAATCAGTATAGCTTTCACGCCACCGCCCTTTCCCCCGCTTGGAGTGTTACTTATTCTCCACCTGTGACACGTCTCTTACCGCACCTTTATCGGCACTGGTCACCATTGCCGCGTAAGCCCTGAGAGCCGCTGACACCTTGCGTGGTCGCTCAGCAGCAGGTTTCCAGGCTTGCTTGCCTTTCGCCTCCATCGCCGCACGGCGCTGTGCCAATTCGGCATCGGAGATCGCCAGGTTGATGCTGCGATTCGGGATGTCGATCTCGATGCGGTCGCCTTCCTGTACCAGCCCGATCGCGCCGCCGCTGGCCGCTTCCGGTGAAGCGTGGCCGATGGAAAGGCCCGAGGTGCCTCCCGAAAAGCGCCCGTCGGTGAGCAGCGCGCAGGCCTTGCCCAGTCCTTTCGATTTCAGGTACGAGGTCGGGTACAGCATCTCCTGCATGCCGGGGCCGCCCTTCGGACCTTCGTAACGAATGATCACCACATCGCCTGCCACGATCTGGTCGGCCAGGATGCCCGCCGTCGCGGCATCCTGGCTCTCGAACACGCGCGCACGCCCGCTGAATTTGAGGATGCTCTCGTCCACGCCTGCGGTCTTCACGATGCAGCCGTCCAGCGCGATATTGCCGTGCAGCACCGCCAAGCCGCCGTCTTTGGAATAGGCATGCGCCTTGTCGCGGATGCAGCCTTTGGCACGATCCGCGTCCAGCTCTGGATAGAGCATGGATTGCGAGAAGGCGATGGTGGTCACGATGCCGCCGGGAGCGGCGCGGAAGAATTTCTTCACGTCCTCGCTTTGCGTCTGCGCGATGTCCCATTGCTTGAGTCCGTCGCGCAGCGTCTTGCTGTGCACGGTAGCCGACTTCGCCATGCAGCAATCCCGCACGATCCAGTTCGCCCAGGATCGCCGCGATGCCGCCCGCGCGGTGCACGTCTTCCATGTGATATTCGGACGACGGGCGCGACCTTGCACAAGGTCGGCACATGGCGCGACAAGCGGTCGATGTCCTTCATGGTGAAATCCACACCCGCCTCGCTGCGCGATGGCGAGCAGGTGCAGCACGGTGTTGGTCGAGCCGCCCATGGCGATGTCCAGCGTCATCGCGTTCTCGAACGCTGTCGAAAGTGGCGATGCTGCGCGGCAGCACCGACGCGTCGTCCTGTTCGTAATAGCGCTTGGCACAGCTCGACGATCGGTGCGCCCGGCGCGCAGGAACAGCTGCTTGCGCTCGGCGTGCGTCGCCACCAGCGAGCCGTTGCCCGGCAGACGCCAAGCCCAGAGCTTCGGTCAGGCAGTTCATCGAGTTGGCGGTGAACATGCCCGAACAGGAGCCGCAGGTCGGGCAGGCGGAACGTCTCGATGGCGGCCACTTCCTCGTCGCTGCAATTGCTGTCCGCCGCCGCGACCATCGCGTCGACCAGATCCAGTCCGCGGCGTCTTGCCCTGCCATTTCACCTCGCCCGCTTCCATCGGGCCGCCGGAGACGAACACCACCGGGATGTTCAGGCGCATCGCGGCCATCAGCATGCCCGGGCGTGATCTTGTCGCAGTTGGAGATGCACACCAGCGCGTCGGCGCAGTGCGCGTTGACCATGTATTCCACCGAGTCGGCGATCAGGTCGCGGCTGGGCAGCGAATACAGCATGCCGTCGTGCCCCATGGCGATGCCGTCGTCGATGGCGATGGTGTTGAACTCCTTGGCGATGCCGCCCGCCTTCTCGATCTCGCGCGCCACCAGCTGGCCCATGTCCTTCAGGTGCACATGGCCGGGCACGAACTGGGTGAACGAGTTGGCGATGGCGATGATGGGCTTGCCGAAGTCGCCTTCGGTCATGCCGGTGGCGCGCCACAGGGCGCGCGCGCCGGCCATGTTGCGGCCATGGGTGGAGGTGCGGGAACGATAATGCAGGCATGATGTCTCTCTAATGTAGTGTTGCACGTATAATCCGGTCACCAATTCTAACCGATTCACAACTATGCTCGTTCACCCGCAATTCGACCCCGTCGCCATCCATCTCGGCTCGTTCGGCATCCATTGGTACGGGCTGATGTACCTGCTCGGTTTTGTGCTGTTTCATCTGGCTGGGCCGAAAACGCCTGCGCACGCTGAATCGGCCCGGCTGGGACGACAAGTTTCTCGACGACCTGCTGTTCTATGGCGTGCTCGGCGTGGTGCTGGGCGGTCGCTTGGGCGAAGTGCTGTTCTACAACCCCGGCTATTATTTCTCGCATCCGCTGAAGATCTTCGCGGTGTGGGAAGGCGGCATGTCGTTCCACGGCGGCTTTCTCGGCGTGCTGGTTGCGATGATGCTTGTTTGCGCGCAGCCGCCACATCCAGTGGCTGGCGCTGATGGATTTCATCGCGCCGCTGGTGCCGCCCGGCCTGGCGTTCGGCCGCATCGGCAATTTCATCAACGGCGAATTGTGGGGGCGCCCGACCGATGTGCCGTGGGGCATGGTGTTCCCGCAGGTGGACAACATCCCGCGCCACCCTTCGCAACTCTACGAATTCGCCCTGGAAGGTGTCGCGCTGTTCGTATTGCTCTGGTGGTATTCGCGCAAGCCGCGCCCGACGGGTTCGGTGCTCGGCTTGTCGATTGCCGCTTATGGCTGTTTCCGCTTTCTCGGCGAATTTACGCGCAACCCGGACGACGGTATCTTCGGTCTATGACCTTCGGCATCAGCATGGGACAGTGGCTGAGCGTACCGATGGTATTGGCGGGCATCGCACTGATGGTCTGGGCATTTCGTCGCGCTTCCCGGTAATCCGACAAGAGTCGTTCCATGCGCCGCGCCCTTACCCTCGCTTTCATTTGCACCTGTCTCACTGACCTCGCATATGCCGAGGATTCCGCACTGGAAGCCTGTTCCAGCATCGTGAACAAAATGGATCGACTGCAATGCTACGACCAGGCAGCCAGCATCAAGCCTTTGCCGCGCAGTTATCTGACCCGCGCATGGGATCTGGACGGGCAAGGCAATCCGAACATCGAAGGCATCCGCCGTCTCGAGCCTTATCGCAAGAACTATGCGTTGATCCGTTACACATCCAATATCGACAAGATGCCGAGCTCGCCCTCGCCTAACCACTCGGTGCAGACCCCCTATCCTTACAAGAAAATTGAAACGAAATTCCAGTTCAGCGCAAAGTCGGAGATCGGAAATTACCGCGACCTGGAATTCCTGGGCTTCAAGAACTTCCGCCTGTGGGGCGCTTTCACACAACAAGCCTATTGGCAGGCTTTCAACGTCGGTAATTCATCTCCCTTCCGCGAATCGAACTATGAGCCGGAACTCATCGGCACGTTGGGCACGGGCAATGCACAAGGCTGGAGGCTGCTCAACATCGGTCTCTCGCATCAATCGAACGGACGCAACGAGCCGGACTCGCGCAGCTGGAACCGTGTCTATCTGCAAGGCGGGTGGGAGTGGGATGATATCAACGTGATGGGGCGCGGCTGGTGGCGCGTACCGGAGCGGCTGCCCAAGGATGACAATCCCGACCTCATTCACTACATCGGACGCGCCGAACTGATCGTTCACTGGCTCCCGGATCGGGATGATGAAATCGTCCTGCTCCTCCGCAGCAATCTCAACCCGCATGCTCACAAGGGATTTATGCAACTGGACTGGGCCAGCCCATTCAAGATTGGACACTCGTCGCAACTCAATTTCCAACTCACTACTGGCTATGGTGACAGCCTGATCGACTATAACTACTGGCAGACGACTATCGGCATCGGCATCGTGTTCAGGGAATGGTAGCTGCGTTGACACCCAGCAGCGGCTCCACGATACTCAGCTATCTCATTAGTTAACGCTACATTTTGGACGACATCTCATTAAATGCCCTGCTCGGCATTCTGCTGCTGCTGTTAGTACTCGGCGCATGGTTCTCCGCGGCTGAGACGAGCATGATGGCGCTCAACCGCTATCGACTGAATCACCTGATACGCAAGGGCAATCGCAGCGCAAAGTTGACAGGGCGACTGCTCTCCAAAGTTGACAAGCTGCTCGGCTCGATCCTGTTCGGCAACACCTTGCTCAACGTCTCGGCGGCGGCCATCACCAACATTCTCATCCTGCGCCTGTTCGGCACCAGCGAATTTGCACTGCTGATCGGCACGCTGGTGATCACCTTTGTGCTGCTGGTGTTCAGCGAAATCATGCCCAAGATCATCGCGGCGAGCTATCCGGAACGCGTCGCACTTCCCTCCGGCTATTTGCTGGCTCCACTGATCACATTGTTCCATCCCGTAGTTTCCATAGCCACTGCGCTGGTGAAAGGTGTGTTGTGGCTGCTGCGCATCAAAATCCAGACCGATCAAAGCAAACAGAAAATGACGCTGGAAGAGTTGCGTGGCCTGGTGTTGGAGGCCGAGCATTTCCTGCCGCGCAAGCACCAGAAGATGCTGCTGAACCTCGTCGATCTGGAGCGAATCACCGTCAACGATGTGATGGTGCCGCGCAACCAGATCGAGGCATTGAACCTCGACGCCGACCCGATGGAGTTGCGCCAGCACATCATCACCTGCCATCACACGTTGCTTCCGGTGTATACCGAAACACCGAGCAACGTCATCGGCATCCTGCACATCAAGCGCATACTCCCCCTGCTTCTGGAGGAGATGCTGGATCCTGAGCAATTCCGGGAGATACTCCAGGACGCCTATTTCATCCCCTCCGACACCCCGCTGCTCAAGCAATTGCAGCAATTCCAGGAGCGCCAGACGCGTATGGGGCTGGTGGTGGACGAATATGGTGAATTGCTTGGACTGGTGACACTGGAAAACATTCTTGAAGAGATCGTCGGCGATTTCACCACACAATCCCCTGCCCAGACCGGCAAGTTCCTGCGTCAGGACGATGGCAGCCTGCTGCTCGAAGGCAGCAGCAGCCTGCGTGAATTGAACCGCAAACTGGGGCTACACTTTCCCTTGGGCGAAGCCAAAACACTCAATGGCCTGATCCTCGAACATCTGCAGGATATCCCCGAGGCAGGAACCAGCCTGAAGATCGGCGACTATCCAATCGAAGTAATCCAAACACAAGACCGGGCCGTTAAGGTAGCCCGGGTTTTCCCTGCACAACCTCATAAACCAAGCAGTTAGGCGCTTTACAAAGAATCGAAAGCCATGCATCATGCCAAAGCACTTTATCATCTGGCATGCCGTAACAACATAGACAATTGGCAGAAAACCGCCATGGGCAGCATCCAATTCGAGGTCACAAGATGGCTAGCGTGAAGTCAGAGAAATTAAAAGAGTACCAATACAGTTGGGAAGGCAAGGACAAGGCTGGCAAGATAGTCAAAGGTGAAATGCGCGGCGCAGGCACGGCTACCGTGTCTGCGCATTTGCGCCGTCAAGGCATCACTGTCAGCAAAATCAAAAAAAGCGCTTCCGGCGGCGGCAAGATCAGCGAAAAAGATATCACGCTGTTTACACGCCAGCTCGCCACCATGCTGAAATCGGGCGTACCCCTGCTACAAGCCTTTGACATCGTGGGTAAGGGGCACGACAACCCTGCTGTCGCGCGCCTGTTGTTCGACCTCAAGACCGACGTTGAAACGGGTAGCAGCTTGGAACAATCTTTCCGCAAATTCCCGCTTTACTTCGACGATTTGTATTGCAACTTGCTGGGGGCTGGCGAAGCCGCCGGTATTCTGGACAGCTTGCTGGATCGCTTGGCAACCTATAAGGAAAAGATCCTTGGCATCAAAAGCAAGATCAAGTCCGCGCTGTTTTACCCGATTTCCATTGTTGTCGTCGCTTTCATCATCACCGCCGTGATCATGCTGTTCGTAATCCCTGCGTTCAAGGAATTGTTTTCCAGTTTTGGCGCCGACTTGCCTGCGCCCACACTGATAGTAATGGCCATCTCAGATATTTTCGTGGCCTATTGGTGGGCGATATTCAGTATCATTGGCGGCACCGTGTACGGGTTCTTCTATGCCTGGAAACGCAACAAAGCCATGCAACGCCGCATGGATCAGCTGATGCTCAAGATCCCGGTGTTCGGAGCATTGGTACGCAAAGCCTCCATTGCACGCTGGGCGCGCACATTGGCCACCATGTTCGCTGCGGGTGTGCCTCTCGTCGAAGCCTTCGACTCGGTGGCGGGTGCTGCGGGCAACGCGGTGTATTTCGATGCCACCAAAGCCATTCAGCGCGAGGTAACTTCGGGCGTCAGCCTCACTGTCGCGATGCAAAACACCGACGTTTTCCCCAGCATGGTGCTGCAAATGGTCGCTATCGGCGAAGAGTCCGGGGCACTGGATAGCATGTTGTCAAAGGTCGCCGACTTCTTCGAGGCTGAAGTAGATGATGCAGTGGATGCACTGTCCAGCCTGATGGAGCCGATCATTATGGTGGTACTGGGGACGCTCATCGGCGGCCTCGTGATTGCAATGTATCTGCCGATCTTCAAGATGGGCTCAGTAGTTTAAACATCCCACAGGATGCAAGGCGCGGCAATGTCCGCGCCTTTTTTGTATATACAAGGTGATTTCGATGTTGCTTCTGTTACAAACCTCCCCGATGACTTTCACTGTATTCGCTGGCCTTTTGGGTGTCATCGTTGGCAGCTTTCTCAATGTCGTGATTCACCGCCTGCCCAAGATGATGGAACGCGAATGGCGCACGCAGTGCGCGGAGTTGAACAATCAGCCACCCGAGCCTGCGCCTCGCTACAATCTCCTGGTTCCTCGCTCCGCCTGCCCGCATTGCGGTCACACCATTGGCGCAATTGAGAACATCCCAGTCCTGAGTTACCTGTTCCTGCGCGGGAAATGCAAGGGGTGTGGCGCAGCAATCTCACCGCGCTATCCCATCGTCGAGTTTTTAAGCGGAGTCTTGAGCGCCTATGCCGCCTGGCATTTTGGCTTCGGACTTGCCGGGCTTGCCGCGATCGCCTTTGTGTGGGCACTGATCGCGCTCACCTTCATCGATTTCGATACACAACTGCTGCCTGACGACATCACGTTGCCGTTGCTCTGGCTCGGACTACTGCTCAATCTCAACAACGCCTACACTTCGCTCCCGGACGCAGTCATCGGAGCCATCGCCGGCTATCTTGTCCTGTGGACTGTGTACTGGCTGTTCAAGCTCACTACCGGCAAAGAGGGCATGGGCTTTGGCGATTTCAAACTGCTCGCCGCCATCGGCGCATGGCTCGGTTGGCAGATGTTGCCGCTGGTGATACTGCTTTCCTCCCTGGTCGGCGCAGTGATTGGCATCACACTCATCGTCTTCACCAAACGCGGCCGCAACATCCCGATCCCCTTTGGACCTTACCTCGCGGGCGGCGGCTTGATCGCCCTCTTCTGGGGACAAGCGCTGACGCAAAGTTATCTGCAACTGCTGGCTCCGTGAGCTATCTGGTTGGACTGACAGGCGGTATAGGCAGCGGCAAAAGCACAGTCGCAAATCTGTTTGCCGCACAAGGTGTGCGTATTGTAGATACTGACCTCATTGCGCACCAATTGACGCAAGCGGGCGGAGCCGCCCTTACCGCGATACGCGACAAGTTTGGGGGCGCATTCATCGATAGTCACGGCGCACTCGACCGAAGCAAGATGCGTAACCTCATCTTTGAGAATCCCGCCGAAAAAGCGATCCTCGAATCAATCTTACATCCGCTCATCCTTGCCCAAGCTAAACTGCAAGCCGCCGCTCCCCCCGCTGATGCACCCTATACGATCATCGTAGTGCCATTATTGTTTGAAAGCGGACACTATGCTGACTGGCTGCATCACATAGTCACGGTGGACTGTCCGGAAGAAAGCCAGATTGTGCGCGCCATGCAGCGAAGCAAAATGGATGAATCCGCCGTGCGTGCCATCATGGCCCAGCAACTTGGCAGAGCTGAACGGATACGGCTGGCGGACGAAGTCATCCGAAATGATGGCAGTCTGGATGACCTAAAAAAACAGGTCGTCGGAATGCACCGCCGTTTGTCTGTTTTAGCTGCGGAAAGCGATTGACGCCATGCGGCGCTGCCTATATCTTTCGCAACCAATAGAAACCCCGTCTTAGTTAGGCGAATGTGATCAGTTACGAGTTTCCTCTCAACGAACGAGTGCGCACCATGCTGCGCCTGGAGGATCTCTTCTTCCGCATCACACGCTTCATTGACAGCAATGAAAGTCCAGATCATCACGCCGCATTGGGCGTGCTGTTCGAGATCCTTGAAGTCGCAAGCCGCGCCGACCTTAAGTCAGAGTTGTTGCAAGAATTGGAACGCCAGAAAAAAGCGCTGAACGCGCTGCACAACAACCCGGAAATCGTAGAAGAAGCACTGGATGCTGTCCTCCGCGAGCTCGAAGGAGCCAGCACCAGACTGCTGGGCATGAACGGCAAGATCGGCCAGCACCTGCGCGACGATGAATGGCTGATGGGCATCAAACAGCGCGCCTGCATCCCTGGTGGCGTATGCGAATTCGACCTTCCTTCTTATCACTACTGGCAACATCAAAGCGCCGAACATCGCCGCAAGAATCTGGATGCCTGGCTCGGCCCCATGCTGCCATTGCGCGATGGCATCACCATATTGCTCAAGCTACTGCGCGAGAGTGGAAAGGTGCATCATTTCACCGCCTTCCACGGCAGCTTCCAACAGATGCAGGGCGGGCGCGTGGCACAAATGTTACGCATCTCGCTTGATACGGAACTTCTCTGTATCCCGGAAATCAGCGCCAATAAATACGCGCTCAACATCCGTTTCGTCGAAGCCAAGTACACAGCCAAGACCACGCTCTTCGATCAAGATGTGGCTTTCGACCTGACCTTCTGTTCACTGCAATGAACAAGCCGCCAGTCGTCACCTGCCCGAACTGTGGCAAAGAACATGTATGGGACACCAATAACCGCTTCCGCCCATTCTGCAGCGAACGCTGCAAACTCGTTGATCTGGGCAAATGGGCGAATGAGGAATATCGCGTCGAACAACGCGAACAAGATCTGCCTGAAACGGATCACCAAGCCTGACGCAATAATGCAATACCGTGTGCTCCATGCCGCCATGCGGTCTGCATATCTTCCCGCCCCAACCCGCCCAGTGCATACACCGGAATCGACGACCCTGCGGCGATAGTCGCGAAGCTCTCCCAACCCAGATGCGGCGCGCCAGGATGCGATTTGGTCGGCAGCACCGGGCTCAGCAACGCGAAATCGCAGCCTAGCGCCTCCGCACGGCGTAATTCTTCCGTGCTGTGACAAGAAGCCGCGCACCAGTCGACGGCAGGACGCTCACTCAATCCGGCAAGTTGCGTTGAGGTCAACTGCACCCCATCCGCTCCCACCTCCCGCGCCAAATCCACATCACCGTTGAGCAGCACTTTCGCACCGCGCGCGTGAGCCATCGCCACCACGAGCTGCGCCAGCTCGCGCAGCTCGTCACGAGCCAGATTCTTTTCGCGCAACTGCACTAGCCTCAGACCCGCGTCTAGCCTGGCTTGCAGCCTTGCCAGGAATGGCTCTATGCCCAGTTCGGCGACGTTGCTAATCGCATACCAAGCGGGCAATTCCAGTGCGCGCAGAATGGGGGTATTGGCGGGGAGGACAGGTTCGACCGCAACTTGGGTCGGATGTTGCCAGGAAAATTGCTGTCCCTCATGCGGATGCAACTCGCCGCCCCACTCCGTCACGCGGAAAAAATTCAGACGCACCGTTGCATGCGGATAGGTGAAAACGCGGGTGAGCCACGGGTAGGCGGTTTGGACGCTGATGCCTAGCTCTTCGCGTAGCTCGCGCACCAAGGCATGATACGGGGTTTCGCCCGGTTCAATTTTGCCGCCGGGGAACTCCCAATAGCCGGCCCAGATTTTGCCGGGAGGGCGTTGCGCGAGGAGGAAGGTGCCATCCGGCCGCTGCAGGACGGCGGCGGAGACTTCGACAAATCTACTTTTCGACATGACGCCCGCACCAGTCCCGTGCAAACTGTCCTGCCACGCGTCCGCTGCGCGATCCCCGCAGCAACGACCACTGCAACGCAGCCGTGCTTACCTTATCCGTTAGCCCTTGTTGCCACCCGTGATGCGCCAGCCAATGCGCCGCTACCGCCAGATATTCATCCTGCGTGAACGGATAGAAAGAGATCCACAAACCGAAACGCTCAGATAGCGACACCTTCTCTTCCACGCTTTCCGCCGGATGCACTTCATCGCCGACATATTGGGTGGCGAGATTGTCCTGCATATAATCCGGCATCAGATGGCGGCGGTTGGATGTCGCGTAGATGAGCAAGTTGTCGGAGAAGGCCACCAGATCGCCATCCAGCGCGGCCTTGAGCGATTGATAACCAGGTTCGGCATCATTGAAAGAGAGGTCGTCGCAATACAGGATAAAACGTTCGGCGCGTCCCTGCACCAGCCCAACGATGTGCGACAGGTCGATCAGGCCCTGCTTGTCGATCTGGATCACGCGCAGGCCCTGGCCGGCGTATTCGTTCAACAAGGCTTTGACCAACGACGATTTGCCGGTGCCGCGCGCTCCGGACAGCAGCACGTTGTTCGCCGTGCCGCCGCGCACGAATTGCAGCGTGTTCTGCTGGATACGTTGTTTTTGGTCGTCGATACCGAGCAGGTCAGTCAGGGCGATGCGCTGAAAATTTGGAACGGGATGCAGCGCGCGTTGCTGGTGATCCCAGCGAAAGGCAGCGGCGGCTTGCCAGTCCGGAGATTGCGGGTTTGCGCCGGGCAGGATGTTTTCCCGTCGAGAGAGCAGGCCTTCGGCACGGGTGAGGAATTTTTCCAGCTTATCCATAAAACCTCTTCATCCTCTCCCGTGCGGGAGCTGCAAATCAACTTCTGTAACTGGCGTTGATCTTGACGTAATCGTAGGAAAAATCGCATGTCCACAATGTGGCATCTACCGCGCCACGATTCAACACCACGCGGATGGTGATGTCGCTCTGCTGCATCACGCGCTGGCCATCTGCTTCCTGGTAGCTTGCGGCACGGCCGCCGTTCTCAGCCACCAGCACGTCATCGAGATACAGCTTCAACTTCTCGACATCGAGGTCGGCAACGCCCGCATAACCGATCGCGGCAAGGATACGCCCGAGGTTGGGATCGGAGGCGAAGAACGCGGTCTTGACCAGGGGCGAATGCGCAATGGCGTAACCGATCTTCTTGCACTCAGCTTCATCCTTGCCGCCCTCGATCTGGATGGTAATGAACTTGGTCGCACCTTCGCCGTCGCGCACGATGGCCTGTGCCAGCACGGTGGCGACTTCGGTAATGGCGGCCTGCAAAACAGCTCGGTTCGCGGCGTCGATAGCGACGCCGCTCTTGCCGGTGGCAATCAGCATCAGCGCGTCGTTGGTGGAAGTGTCGCCGTCCACAGTGATGCAGTTGAACGAACGGTTGGCCGCCTCAGACACCATCTGCTGCAGCAGCGGTTGCGCAACGGCGGCATCGATAGCGATGTAGCCCAACATGGTGGCCATGTTGGGATGAATCATGCCGGAACCTTTGGACATGCCGGTCACGGTGACGGTCTTGCCGTTGATCTGGATTTGGCGCGATACAGCCTTGGCCACGATGTCGGTGGTCATGATGGCCTGCGACGCATTGAACCAGTTGTCGTCTTTCAGATTGCTGATAGCTTGCGGCATACCGGCGACGATCTTATCGACGGGCAGCGGCTCCATGATAACGCCGGTAGAATATGGCAACACCTGCTCCGGCGCGCAGCCCAACAGTTTCGCCAGTTCCGCACAGGTAGTGCGTGCCGCAGCCATACCCTGTTCGCCGGTTCCGGCGTTGGCATTGCCGGTGTTCACCACCAGCGCACGAATGCCTTTGCCCGCGGCGAGGTGTTCTTTCGCCAAGGTGACCGGCGCAGCACAGAAACGGTTGGTGGTGAACACGCCTGCAACGGTCGCGCCCTCATCCAGCTTAATGACCAGCAGGTCCTTGCGGTCTGCCCGCTTGATGCCCGCTTCCGCAGTACCCAAAGAAACGCCCGCAACGGGCAACAGTTGTGCCGCGACGGGCGCAGAGAGATTCACCGGCATTTAACTTCCTTTAGAAACGACCTTGTGTCCTGTAGATATAGTTGCTCATCTCGACCGACTGCGTATTCATGCGGCGGACGATGCCATGCACGTAGCGCACGATGCCGCGCATCACGTAATACACGATGGCAGGCTGCGTGTTCAGCAAGGACTCGAACTTGGAACGCTCCAGCACCAGCACCTTGCTGTCCGTCTTGGCGACAGTCGTCGCACTGATCTGCATCACATTGCCACCGACGAAACCGATGATGCCGGCCAAATCCCCGGGCTGGAGCATATGCAACGTCATTTGCTCGCCACCGGTATTGGCGGTCGCTTCCACATCGCCGCTGCCCAGAATCAACAAGGAGTCTTTCAGCACGGTGTCGCCTGGCTTGAGGATGAACTCTCCCGCCTTGTAATCGCGTACCGTGATCAGACTAGCCAGCTGCTCGATCTCGGAATCGCGCAACTCCTCCGTCAGTGTGGAGTTGTGCAAGGTTTGTATGATCAAGTCTTCTTTTGTCATTCTCATCTCCCCAGATGTTGATTGCATCAATTCAATCTGCCATGGCACTGCTTGTATTTTTTCCCCGACCCGCACGGGCATGGATCGTTGCGACCGACCTTCTCGCCCCCACGCACGAAAGGCTTCTGCTCTGCATTTTTTTCGTCGGTTTGAGCCAGCGCCTCTTCGTAATCAGCGTGATGATACTGCACATTTTCCGGCGCGTGGGGCGCTTCCGCGGCCGCCACATCCGCCTCGCTGCGTATCTGCACATTCAGCAACGTCTGCGTCACATCGCGCTTGATCGCCTCCAGCATCGTCGAGAACAGCTCGAACGCTTCGCGCTTGTATTCCTGCTTGGGATTCTTCTGCGCATAGCCGCGCAGGTGAATACCTTGCCGCAAGTGATCCAGCGCCGCCAGATGCTCGCGCCAGTGCTGATCCAGGCTCTGCAGCATGACGATGCGCTCGTAGCTGTGCATCACCTCGCCGCCGACCCGATCTATCTTGGCCTGATATTGCTTGTGTGCGGCCTCCACTACACGCTCGCGCAGACCGTTTTCGTCCAGGTGTTTGTCCTGCTCCAGCCATTGCACCACCGGCAGATGCAACTTGAAACTCTGCCGCCAAGCGTTTTCTCCAGCCCGGACGCATCCCACTGTTCTTCCATGCTGCCGTGCGGGATATGTTCTGCGACGAGATCGGACAGCACGCCTTCGCGCATCGCATCGATGGTTTCCGAAATGTCCGTGCTTTCCAGCAATTCGGCACGCTGCTGGTAGATCACCTTGCGCTGGTCGTTGGCGACGTCGTCATATTCCAGGATCTGCTTGCGCATGTCGAAGTTGCGCGCTTCCACCTTGCGCTGCGCATTTTCGATGGCGCGTGTCACCCAGCTATGCTCGATCGCCTCGCCCTTCCGGCAGCTTGAACTTGTTCATGATCGCCGCCACGCGGTCGGAAGCGAAGATGCGCAGCAACGGGTCTTCCAGCGACAGGTAGAAACGGCTGGAACCGGCATCGCCTTGGCGCCCGGAACGTCCGCGCAACTGGTTGTCCACGCGGCGCGACTCGTGGCGCTCGGTACCGACGATGTGCAGGCCGCCGCTGGCCAGCACTTGTTCATGCAGCGACTGCCATTCCGATTTCAACTTTTCGATACGCTGGTTGCGCGTCGCCTCATCCAGCGACTGTCGTCGGCGTGCAGGTGCTCGATCTGCTTCTCGACATTGCCGCCCAGCACGATGTCCGTACCGCGCCCCGCCATGTTGGTGGCGATGGTGATCATCTTCGGACGACCCGCTTGCGCCACGATTTCGGCCTCGTGCGCATGCTGCTTGGCATTGAGCACCTGATGCGGCAGCTTTTCCTTTTCCAGCAGGCCGGACAGCAGCTCGGAGGTCTCGATGGAGGTCGTGCCCACCAGCACCGGTTGTCCGCGTTCGTAGCAGTCGCGCACATCGGCGATGACCGCTGCATATTTTTCGCGCGCACTGAGATAGACCTTGTCCATCATGTCCTTGCGCACGGTGGGACGATGCGGCGGAATAATGACGGTTTCCAGGTTGTAAATAGTCTGGAATTCGTAGGCCTCGGTGTCCGCTGTTCCGGTCATGCCGGCCAGCTTGTTGTACATGCGGAAATAGTTCTGGAAAGTGATCGAGGCCAGCGTCTGGTTCTCTTTCTGGATCGTTACGCCTTCCTTGGCCTCCACCGCCTGGTGCAGACCATCCGACCAGCGGCGTCCCGACATCAAACGCCCGGTGAACTCATCGACGATCACCACTTCGCCGTTTTGCACCACATAGTGCTGGTCGCGCAGGAACAGGTTATGGGCGCGCAGCGCAGCGTATAAATGATGGATCAGCGTGATGTTGGCCGGATCGTACAGACTGCCGCCAACCGGCAGCATACCGGCCTGCGCCAGCAGACGTTCGGCATGCTCATGGCCGGATTCACTCAGCAGGATCTGATGGTTCTTTTCATCGACGTGATAGTCGCCCGGCGCATTCTCGTCCGCCTGGCGTCTCAAACTCGGCGCCAATTTGTTCATCTGCAGATAAACGTCGAGGTTGTCTTCCGCTTGGCCGGAGATAATGAGCGGGGTGCGCGCCTCGTCGATCAGGATGGAGTCCACTTCATCGACAATGGCGAAATTCAGCCCGCGCTGGAAACGATCCTCCGCATTGGCTGCCATGTTGTCGCGCAGGTAATCGAACCCGAATTCGTTGTTGGTACCGTAGGTGATGTCCGCGCCGTAGGCAGTCTGCTTGTCCGCATGCTCCATGCTGGTCAGAATGACGCCGACCGACAAGTCCGAGGAACTGATACAGCTTGCCCATCCACTCGGCATCGCGTGCCGCCAGATAGTCGTTCACCGTCACCACATGCACGCCCTTTCCGGACAGCGCATTCAGATAGGCCGGCAGGGTCGCCATCAGGGTCTTGCCTTCGCCGGTGCGCATCTCGGCGATCTTGCCGTAATGCAGCACCATGCCGCCGATCAGTTGCACATCGAAGTGCCGCATCTGCAGGGCGCGCTTGCCGCCTTCGCGCACCACGGCAAAAGCTTCCGGCAAGATCGCATCCAGCGATTCGCCCTGCTGTACGCGTTGCTTGAATTCTGCAGTCTTGCCCCGCAAGGCATCGTCGGAAAGAGCGGCTATTTGCTCCTCCAGCGCATTGATACGCACGACGTTCTGGCGATATTGTTTGAGCAAGCGGTCGTTACGACTGCCAAATACGGATTTCAACAATTTGGAGATCATGCTGTCTTTTTCTTACTGCCGTTACAAACAAAAAAGGGTGAGGCACACACCTCACCCTTCGACTAAGCCTACCGATTCAACTGGCTGCTTTTTCCAGGAAGCGTACCGGATTCTGGGCGATGCCTCTGTATCTCACTTCGAAGTGCAGGTGGTTGCCTGTGGAACGCCCCGTACTTCCGACCCTGGCAATTTCGTGCCCGCGCCGCACCACATCGCCGACCTTGACCAGCAACTTGGACGCATGCGCATAGCGCGTGATGACCTGATTGCCGTGATCGATTTCGACCATATTACCATACTGCGGATGGGTGTCTGCATACACAACGACCCCGCCTGCGGATGCATAGATAGGGGTGCCTGCCGGCACCATATAATCCACGCCTTCATGCATCGCACTTCTGCCCGTAAAAGGATCAATGCGCCAGCCAAAGTTGGAGGAGTACCACCCCTCCATGATAGGAGCAACGGACGGCAACAGCTTTTTACTCAGCTTGTCCTGCATCAGCAAGGTCTCTAGCGCCACCAACTTATCGCTGCGATCACTCAGCAAGGAATTCAACTCAACCATCTGTTGTTCCATACCTACGAGCGAGATTTCCTGCTGCAGTGAAGCGGGCAGATAAGGCCCCCCTTGCGCAGGAGTTTGCCCGAACGAAAAATCCTGTGGCTTCATGCCTGTCAGTTTGGCAAGACGGGCTCCCAACCCATCCAGGCGCAACAACTGGGCCTGCATCTGACCCAAGCGCATCGCCAAAGTATCCAGGCTCTTGTGCAGATATGCCTGCTGTTTCTGCTGCTCATCCTGTTGCGCGCCGGCTAACCAGCTACGCATCTCGTTGCTCAGCATGCCCGGCTGAAAGCGAACGATGACATACTGCGCCGCCAACACAGCAGCGACGAACAAAACTGTTGCCAACATTGCCAACAAAGCCAGATGCGCCCCCGACAGCGAAATGCTGCGAGCTTTTGCAAACCGGTTGGAAACTAGAATAATATTCACGCAATCCCCTTATGAAGCAAACTCTGTGAACCTACCGTGCCGCATCGTCTGAACGCCTTTCTGGCATCCAATCAAGAACTGCGGCAACTTTCGAGCAAAGCCAGGCAGCTTGCGGCCCTGCAACGAAACTACGCACTCATCGTTCCGCCCTCGCTGCAAGCCAGCAGCCGTGTGTTACAGCTTCGTCAGCAGCTGGTGGTCATTGGAGCAGACAACGGCGCGGTAGCATCCAAATTACGTCAGATGACCACAGAAATCATTTCCCTTTTTCAAGCAAGGGGATGCGAGGTTACTGGAATTCAAATCCGGGTGCAAGTCGGCTCCCCGCGCCTCCCCGCCAAGACCACTCCGCGCAAACTCGGTCAGGATGCACGCAACGCACTGGAGGAACTGGGAGAAAAACTGGACGATTCACCGCTCAAATCCGCCTTGCGGCGGCTTGCCAAGCGCTCCTAGACAAAGACACGCCAGGCGACCATGCCGTACCGCTCCAGCAGATACAGGGCGCCGAACACCAGCAGCGCGTAGACCATAAAGCGCGCCACCTGCCAGGCAAATCGCATATAACGCGGGTCACGGGTAAATAGATAGATGACCGATGAGGCCGCGATGAGCAACGTGGAAAGCAATAACGCGAGGCGGATCAGCATCGCAGCCCGCTTGTCAGGCCGCCTGCAATTGCAGACGCAGGAAATCAGGCGCTTCTTCTGGTTTCTCGAACGTATTGAACTCCCATGCCGTTTCATCATCCAGCAATGCGCGGCATAAGGCGTTATTCAAGGCATGGCCTGATTTGTAGCCGGAAAAAGCACCGATCTGCGGATGCCCGAGCAGGTACAGGTCGCCGATGGCATCCAGAATCTTGTGTTTCACGAACTCATCCTCGAAACGCAGGCCGTCCGGATTGATGACGCGGTATTCGTCCATCACGATCGCGTTATCCAGACTTCCGCCCAAAGCCAGGCCTTGTGAGCGCATGTACTCGACCTCCTGCATGAAACCGAAGGTACGGGCACGGCTTACTTCCTTTATATAGGAATGCTCGCCGAGATCGACGGTCACGTTCTGCTTGGTGTTGGCAAACACCGGGTGAGCGAAATTGATGGTGAAGTTCAGCTTGTAGCCGTTATACGGCTCGAAGCGCACCCACTTGTCGCCGTCCTTCACTTCCACCACTTTCTTGATGCGGATGAATTTTTTGGCGGCGGCCTGTTCGACGATGCCCGCCGATTGCAGCAGAAAGATGAACGTGCCGGCACTGCCATCCATGATGGGCAGTTCCGAACTGGTCAGCTCGACGATGGCATTATCGATACCCAAGCCGGCCAGCGCCGACATCAGGTGCTCCACCGTCGCCACGCGCGCGCCATGAGCTTCCAGGCATGTCGAAAGGCGCGTGTCATGCACGGCATGCGCCTCGGCACGGATATCTGCAGAATTCGCCAGATCGACGCGACGAAACACAATACCGCTGTCGATGGCAGCCGGGCGCAAGGCCAGATAGACCTTTTCCCCGGTGTGCAGACCGACACCCGTCGCCTGCACTGTCGTCTTCAATGTGCGCTGCTTGACCATTTCTCAATAACCCGACAAATCAGGCGCGAAGTTTAACATAGGCGAACGGAAGCCCGTCGCCGCGCCGTTTGTCCTTGCCCTGCGATCAGTCGGCCTGCTTGCGCAAGAACGACGGGATATCAAGTGTATCGACGCCGGATTGCTTCATCGCCTCGACCGCTTCGCGATGACGTCCGGTGCGGATCACTGCCGGCATATCCAGTTCGTTGTAGTTCACCATCGGCGCATCGTGTGTGCCGGTGCGCAGTTGCTTCTCATACGCCAGCACCGGCTTCGGCTGCTTGCGCGCCAACGGCGCGCCCAGACCCGTTGCCACGATGGTCACGCGCATCTCATCGCCCATCGCTTCATCGAACACCGAACCGACGATCACGGTGGCTTCCTGTGCCGCGAACTGGAAGCAGTTCATCACTTCGTGCAGTTCTTCCAAAGTCAGGCTGCTGCTGGAAGTGATGTTGACCAGCACACCGCGCGCGCCGGACAGATCCACATCTTCCAGCAGCGGGCTGGCAATGGCTTGCTCGGCAGCACGTTGCGCACGGCCTTCGCCGGAAGCGGACGCCGCGCCCATCATCGCCATGCCGTTCTCGGACATCAGCGTACACACGTCGGCAAAGTCCACGTTCACCATGCCCGGCACATTGATCACTTCGGCGATACCTGCCACCGCGCCTTGCAGCACGCCGTTCGCCGCCTTGAACGCTTCCGGCAGCGTGGTTTTGCCGCCCAGCACCTCCATCAGCTTGGCGTTCGGCACGATGATCAGGGAATCGACATACGATGCCAGCTCCTCGATACCGCTTTGCGCCAGTGTCATGCGCTTGCCCTCGAACACGAACGGCTTGGTTACCACGGCCACCGTGAGGATGCCCAACTCCTTGGCCACTTGCGCCACGATGGGTGCCGCGCCTGTGCCTGTGCCGCCGCCCATGCCGGCTGTGATGAACACCATGTTTGCGCCGCTGATGATCTCGGCGATGCGCTCGCGATCTTCCTCCGCTGCAGCTTGTCCGATCTCCGGCTTGGCGCCCGCGCCCAAGCCCTTGGTCAAGTTCGCGCCGATCTGCAACTGCACGCGCGCCTTGCTGCGACGCAGCGCCTGCGCATCGGTGTTGATCGCGATGAACTCGACGCCTTGCACTCCCTGGTCGATCATGTGGTCCACGGCGTTGCCGCCGCAACCCCCCACACCCACCACCTTGATCACTGCGCCTTGCGGCTGTGCATCCATCAGTTCGAACATAATTTTCTCCTTTTTCTAAAATGCAAAATAACTCTGAACCCGAATGCTAAAAATTGCGTTGAAACCAAGTCTTCATATTCGCCAACACGTCACCGAACGACCCCGAATTCACCCGCGACACTTCATCCCGTTTATATTGCTCCAACCCGTATAACAACAGCCCAACGCCTGTTGCATAACGCGGCGTCTTCACCACATCCGACAAACCGCCGATGTTGCGCGGCACGCCCATGCGCACCGGCATATGGAATATCTCCTCGCCCAATTCGACCATGCCCTGCATGGCACTGCTGCCCCCGGTCAGCACAATGCCGGATGAGAGCAGATCTTCGAACCCGCTGCGGCGCAACTCCTGCTGCACCAGCGAATACAACTCTTCCACGCGCGGCTCGATCACCTCCGCCAGGGTATGCCGCGACAATGTGCGTGTGCTGCGCTCGCCCACACCGGGAACCTCTATCGGCGCATCGTTGGCCAACTGGCGCAGGGCGCAGCCGTACTTGATCTTGATGTCCTCGGCATCCTTGGTCGGTGTGCGCAAGGCCATGGCGATGTCGTTGGTGATCTGGTCGCCCGCGATCGGGATCACTGCCGTGTGACGGATAGCGCCGTTGGTAAAGATCGCCACATCGGTAGTGCCGCCGCCGATGTCCACCAGACACACGCCAAGCTCTTTCTCGTCCTCCGCCAGCACTGCTTTGCTCGACGCCAGCGGCTGCAGGATCATCTCGTTCACTTCCAGACCGCAACGATGGATGCATTTCAGGATGTTCTGCACTGCAGACACCGCGCCGGTGACGATGTGAATCTCGACTTCCAGGCGCATGCCGCTCATGCCCAGCGGTTTCTTGATGCCTTCCTGCCCGTCGATGCTGAATTCCTGTTCGAGGATGTGCAGGATCTGCTGGTCTCCCGGCAAGCTGATCGAGCTCGCCGTCTCCACCGCGCGCAGGATGTCGGTGTGCGCCACTTCCTTGTCCTTGATCTTGATCATGCCGTTGGCGTTGGAGCTCTTGATGTGGCTACCCGCGATGCCGGTGTAGACCTCGCGTATCTCGCAGTCCGCCATCAGTTCGGCTTCTTCCAGCGCGCGCTGGATAGCGCCGACGGTGGCGTCGATGTTCACCACCATGCCTTTCTTCATGCCGGAAGACTGGTGCATGCCCGCACCGATCACTTCCAGCGTGCCTTCCGGCCTGATCTCGGCGACGATGCACGCGATCTTCGACGTGCCGATGTCCAGCCCCACGATCAGATTCTTGCTTTCCCTGTTCTTGCTCATCGTTGCCCCCTTGCCACACCTTCAAACATTGCCGCCCGGCCGATACGCCGCAAAGCCGTTGCGATAACGCAGATCCACATGCTTCGCCGGTCGTGCCAGTACCTCCAGACTGTACGGATATACCGCCACGAACCGCGCCAAACGCTGCTGCATCTCCTCCCGCCCCAGCTCCAGAACCATGCCGTTATCCAATTTCACCTGCCACGCAAAACGCGGCGACAGGCTGATCTGCGCGATCTGTTGCTGCATCGGTTGTAACGCAGCATTTAACTCGCTGTACATCTGCGCCACCTGCACCGAGGTATCCGCCTGACCGATGAAGGCAGGCAGCACTTGTTCCGTCTTCCCCGCGAACACCTCACCGTGGGTATTCACCAGCGCCGTGCCGTTCCAGCTCGCCAGCGCGACCTGCTCTTCCATTTCCACTTCCAGGCTCCACGGAAACTTGCGTCGCACGCTCACCTTGCGCACCCAAGGCAGCCGCTCGAATGCCTGCCGCGTACGTTCCAGATCGACCGTAAAGAAATTCCCGCTCACTTGTTCATGCACCACTTTTTCCAGCAACTCGGACGGAACGAGCTGCGGCGTAGCAGTCAGTTCCACCGCATGCAGCGGGAACACCGGCAAACGCAGCACGTAGCGCACCACGCCGTACAGCACCAGCACCAGGCTGAGACCGAACAGCGTATTGGCAATACCGCGCAGCAGCGGTGCGTTATCCCACATGTGCCCCCTCCAGTATCTGCACCACCAATTGCTCGAAACTGATACCTGCCTGTCGTGCCGCCATCGGCACCAGGCTGTGGTCGGTCATGCCCGGCGAAGTGTTGATCTCCAGCAGATACGGCTTGCCGTCGTCCCCGCGCAGAAAATCCACGCGTCCCCAGCCCTGGCCGCCGACAAGCTCGAACGCCTGCTGGGCCAAGCGTTGCATCTCCGCCTCATCTTCCGCACTCAAGCCGCAGGGACACAGGTAGCGCGTGTCGTCGCGCAGATATTTCGCTTCGTAGTCATAGAACTCGTTGGCCGGCTCAATCTTGATCACCGGCAGTGCGCGATCGTTCAGTACCGCCACCGTGTATTCGCCGCCGCTCATGAAGCTCTCGGCGATCACCACCTTGTCGTGCTTGGCTGCTTCGGCGTAGGCGACAGGCAGTTCTTCCAGCGTCTTCACCTTGGTTACGCCGACGCTGCTGCCTTCGCTGGCCGGCTTCACGAACAGCGGCAGATCGAGATGGTCGGCCACCGCGTTCCAGTCAGTCGGTGCGGTCAAGGCTTCGTATTCGGGGATCGGCAATCCGGCCGCCTGCCACACCAGCTTGGTGCGCCACTTGTCCATCGCGATGGCCGAGGCCATCACGCCGCTGCCGGTGTAGGGAATTCCCAGCAGTTCGAGTGCGCCCTGCACCGTACCATCCTCGCCATAACGTCCGTGCAGCGCGATGAACACGCGCTCGAACTTCTCTTTCTTGAGGTCGGATAGATCGCGCTGTGCCGGATCGAAGGCGTGTGCATCCACCCCGCTCCGCTGCAGCGCGGCCAATACTGCTGCGCCGCTCTTCAACGATACCTCGCGTTCTGCCGACCGCCCGCCGAACAACACCGCCACTTTTCCAAAGTTTTTCACTACGCCACCTCTTTCAAACTAATTGTCATGTCACATTCCGAGTTGTCGGTGGCTAGCGGCATTCCCCGCGCCATCGCCGTGCGCACTGTGGTCATGCCGCCTCCCCAACAATTCTTACCTCGCACTGCAAGGCGACACCTGTGTTCCGTTGCACTACCGTTTGTACTTCTTCGATCAAGCTCTCAATGTCTGCCGCCGTCGCTCCGCCGACGTTGACGATGAAATTGGCATGCTTCTCCGACACCTGCGCACCGCCGATACGTTTTCCTTTCAATCCGCAACCTTCGATCAACTTCGCCGCATGATTGCCTGGCGGATTACGAAACACCGATCCCGCGTTCGGCTGCTGCAGCGGCTGGCTGGCGCCGCGTTTCTCCATCAAAGCCTTGATCTCCTGGCGCGCCGCTTCCACATCGCCTTGCTCGAACCGCAGCCATGCACCGACGAAGAACTCCTCGTTCGCCTCATGCAGCGCCACATGGCGATAGCCGATCTCATATTCCTGCGGCGTGCGCTCCAGCAGCTCACCGCGACGCGTCAGCACTTGCACGCGTTGCACTTTCTGCCATGTCTCGCTGCCGTAGCAACCCGCGTTCATCGCCAACATCCCGCCCAAAGTGCCGGGAATGCCTACGAAGAATTCTGCACCGCAAAATTCGTTCGTTGCCGCAAAGCGTGCCAGCTTCGCACCCGGCACGCCGGCCTGAACATAGACGCACTCGCCATCCATATGCAGCTCGGTCAGCGCTCCCACCATCAGCAGCACGGTGCCTCGGAATCCGCCATCGCGCACCAACAGGTTGCTGCCGAGCCCGACCGCAAGCAGCGGTTCAGCGGCAGGCGTTTGCCGCAGAAAATTCTGCAGATCGGCCAGATCGGCAGGTCGATACATGCACCGCGCTGCACCGCCCGCACGCCAGCTCGTGTGGCGGCTCATGGGCTCGTCGTGAAGCATCTCTCCACGCAACCCCTCAGCACTGAACTGTGTCGGTTCGCTCATGTTCATTTCATCTGCTTTACCCGCGAGGGGTAGGCCGGTGGGTCTCGGAGGCTTCGCCTCCACCCTTCCGCACCACCAAGTTCGGCACCCCGCCGATAGAGCCGGCCCCCATGGTCAACACCACATCGCCGTCTTTTGCCATCTGCAAGATCGTCTGCGGCATGTCGGCAATGTTCTCGACAAAAACCGCTTCGCTCTGCCCCACCACGCGCAAGGCATGCATCAACGCACGTCCGTCTGCCGCGACGATAGGAGCCTCGCCGGCCGCATACACCTCGGCCAGTGCCAGCGCATCCACCGTACCCAATACCTTCACGAAGTCCTCGAACAGGTCGCGCGTGCGCGTGTAGCGGTGCGGCTGGAAGGCAAGCAGCAAGCGCTTGCCGGGGAAAGCTCCGCGCACCGCAGCGAGCGTCGCTTTCATCTCCACCGGGTGATGTCCGTAATCATCGATGAGCGTGAACGAACCGCCGGATGCCAGCGGGATCTCGCCGTAACGTTGCATGCGCCGTCCCACGCCCTCGAACTCGGCCAGTGCCGCAACGATGGCGGCGGGCGCAACGCCGACTTCCAGGCCAACTGCGATGGCGGCCAACGCGTTGAGCACGTTATGCATCCCGGCCAGGTTGAGCGTGATATCCAGATCAAGCGGCTTGCCGTCGAACAGGCACTTTTCGTCATGACGGCATTGCGCGGTGAAACGCATCTTGCCGCCTTCATGGCGCACGTTCACGGCGCGGATCTGCGCGTCCTCGCCGAAACCGTAGGTGGTGATCGGCTTGCTGATACGCGGCAGGATCTCGCGCACATTGACGTCATCCACGCACAGCATGGCACGGCCGTAGAACGGCAGGCGCTCGATGAAATCGACAAAGGCCTGTTTCAGCTTGCCGAAGTCGTGACCATAGGTCTCCATATGATCGGCATCGATATTGGTGACCACGGCGAGGATGGGCGTGAGATACAGGAACGACGCATCGGACTCGTCCGCTTCGGCCACGATGAACTCGCCTGTGCCCAGACGCGCATTCGCGCCGCTGCTGTTGAGGCGTCCGCCGATGACGAAGGTCGGGTCGTAGCCGCCCTTGGCCAGCACGCTGGTCACCAGGCTGGTGGTGGTGGTCTTGCCGTGCGTACCCGCCACGGCGATGCCCTGGCGCAGACGCATCAGCTCGGCCAGCATCACCGCGCGCGGCACGATGGGGATGCGCCGCTCGCGCGCCGCGACCACTTCCGGGTTGTCCGCTTTCACCGCGGTGGACACCACCACCGCATCGGCCTCTTGCAGATTTTTCGCGTCGTGCCCCTGCTGCACTCGCGCACCCAGACTGCTCAAGCGCTGAGTGACGCTACTGTCGGCGAGATCGGAGCCGCTCACCTTGAAGCCCAGGTTGAGCAGCACCTCGGCGATGCCGTTCATGCCGGAGCCGCCGATACCGACGAAGTGGATATGTTTGATCTTATGTTTCATATTCGGTCACCCCGCCAGAGAGATACATATTTGCGCCACTTGCTGTGTCGCATCCGGTTTCGCCAGGCTGCGCGCGGCCTGCGCCATCACCAGCAGTTTTTCGCGGTTCAGTTCGCGCAGCAGTCGCGCCAGTTTTTCCGCATTCAATTCTTTTTGCGGCAGCAACACTGCCGCGCCCTGTTCGCTCAGGAAACGCGCGTTATGCGTCTGGTGATCGTCCACCGCGAACGGGAACGGAATCAGCACACTGGCCGCGCCCGCCGCCGCCAGCTCGGCAATGGTCAGCGCACCCGCGCGGCAGATCACCACATCGGCCACTGCATACTGGTTCGCCATGTCGTCGAGGAAGGCGCGGATGTCGGCAGACACGCCGGCTTGCGTATACAACTTCTGCACCGTCTCGAAATGTCTCTTGCCCGTCTGGTGCAACACTTGCGGGCGCTCTTCTTCACTCATCATGGCGAGCGCTTGCGGCAAAGCTTCGTTCAACGCCTGCGCACCCAGACTGCCGCCCACCACCAGCACGTTCAGCTTTCCGCCGCGTCCTGCAAAACGCACCTGCGGTTCGGGCAGTGCAGCGATATCCGAGCGCACCGGGTTGCCGCACCACTGCGTGCCTTTCAGAACATCGGGGAAGCCGCTCAGCACGCGCGTGGAGAGTTTCGCCAGCAACTTGTTGCTCAGTCCCGCGATGGAGTTCTGTTCATGGATGACCAGCGGACGACGCAGCAGTGCCGCCATCAGACCTCCCGGCATGGTGATGTAGCCGCCCATGCCCAGCACCACATCGGGGCGATGACGGAAGATCGCATCCGCACTCTGCCCCAAGGCGCGCAGCAGGGTGAACGGCAACGTCAGCAAGCGCAGCAAGCCTTTGCCGCGCACGCCGGAGAAGTTCACCCACGCCACCGGATAACCGTGCTTGGGCACCAGTTCGGCTTCCATGCTGTTGGGCGCACCCAGCCACACCACGTTCCAGCCTTGCGCACGCAAGGCATCGGCCACGGCCAATCCCGGATAGATGTGTCCGCCGGTGCCGCCCGCCATGATCAGAATGGTACGGTTACTCATATCGGAAGCCCCCGTGCAACACGTCTGTTCTCGTAGTCGATCCTGAGCAACACCGCGATCGCCACGCAGTTCACCACCACGCCGCTACCGCCGAAACTCAGGAACGGCAAGGTCAGCCCCTTGGTCGGCAGCACCCCCATGTTCACGCCGATATTGATCATCGCCTGCACGCCCAGCCACACCGCGATACCTTGCGCCACCAGCGCGGCGAACAGGCGGTCAGACATCGCCGCCTGACGGCCGATGGCAAAGGCGCGCACGATGAGCCAGCCGAACAGCAGGATGACGGCACACACGCCGAACAAGCCCAGCTCTTCCGCGATCACCGCCAGCAGGAAGTCGGTATGCGCCTCCGGCAGGTAGAACAGCTTTTCCACGCTGCCGCCGAGTCCGACACCCAGCCATTCGCCGCGGCCGAAGGCGATCAGCGCGTGGCTCAATTGATAACCTTTGCCATACGGATCGGACCACGGATCCATGAAGCCGATGACGCGCTGCATGCGATACGGCGACGACAGGATCAGGGCGGCAAACGCCAGCGGCAGCAGCAGCAGCAATCCGCCGAATATCTTGAGATTGAAGCCACCTAGCCACAGCGTGCCCATCGCGATGGCACAGATCACCACGAACGCCCCCATATCCGGCTCCAACAGCAGCAGCGCGCCAACCAGGGCCATCACGCCGAACATCGGCAGGAACGGTTGCAGCAAGTGATCTTTCACCGCGCCTTTGCGCACGGCGTAATCTGCTGCGTACAGCACCGCGAACAGTTTCATCAGTTCCGACGGCTGCAGATTGACGATGAACAGCGGGAGCCAGCGACGGCTGCCGTTGACGGCTTTGCCGACGCCCGGAATCAAAACCAGCAGCAGCAACACAACGCCGATCAGGAACAGATGCGGCGCGTATTTTTGCCACATCTGCGTCGGAATCTGGAATGCGATCACGCCCGCGACCACCCCGGTCAGAATGAAGATGCCATGGCGCACCAGGTAATACGTCAGTTGGTAATTGGTGTACTTGCCCGCTTCCGCAGTCGCGATCGATGCCGAGTAGACCATCACCAGGCCGATGGCCAGCAATGCGGTGACGATCCAGGTCAACACGCTGTCGTATTCCGCCACGGTGCGGCGCGGTGCGTTCAAGGCTGCGCTGAACATGCCGCCTCCATTTCAATTTTTTTCACCGCCGCGATGAACACCTCGGCACGATGCAAATAGTTGCGGTACATATCGAAGCTGGCGCAAGCGGGCGACATCAGCACCGCATCGCCAGCTTGTGCATTCGCAGTGGCAATGCGCACCGCATCATCCATGTCGTGCGCCTGCAATATGGGCTTGCCGCAACCGGCGATCGCTTTCTCGATCAGTGGTGCATCGCGTCCGATCAATACTGCGGCGCGTGCATGCTTTGCGATTGCCTCTTTCAGCGGCGAGAAGTCCTGCCCCTTGCCGTCGCCGCCGAGGATGACCACGGCCGGCTTGCCCAAGCCCTTCAGCGCCGCTTCGGTCGCACCGACGTTGGTGCCTTTGGAGTCGTCGTAATAAGTTACGCCCGCGATCTCCGCGACTTTTTCCACGCGATGCGGCAGGCCTTTGAAAACACGCAATGCATTCAGCAACGGGGCGAGCGGCAATGCCGAGCGCGCGGCACAGCGCCAGCGCGGCCAGCGCATTCGCCACGTTGTGCAGACCACTCACCTGCAACTCGTCGGCACGCATGATCTTCTGCGCGCCCTGCATCAGCCAGGTCACAGCACCATCGCGCGTGATACCCCACTCGTTGTCGCTCGCCAGCGGATTCAGTCCAAAGCTGGCCTGTCTGCGTCCGGCGATCTTCATCGCGGCACTGCGTTCATCGTCGCGGTTCAGCACCTGCACGCCGTGGCCCTGGAAGATGCGCGCCTTGGCCGCAGCGTAGGCATCCATGCTGCCCGCATAACGGTCGAGATGATCCTCCGTCACATTGAGCACGACTGCCGCATCGGCATCCAGCGTGTAGGTGGTTTCGAGCTGAAAGCTGGAGAGTTCCAGCACCCACACTTGCGGTTGCCGATCGCGTTCGCGCAATGCATCCAGCACTGCAGGAGAAATGTTGCCCGCCACCTGCGTATCCAGACCCGCCGCCGCGCACATCGCACCGACCATGCTGGTGACGGTGGTCTTGCCGTTGGCGCCGGTGATGGCGATGACCTTCGTGTTGCGGCGATAATCATTGGTCGCCAGTTGCTGCGCCAACAGCTCGATGTCGCCTTCGACTGGAATGCCGCGCGCGATGGCGCGCTGCACAAACGGCTCGGCCAGCGGCACGCCGGGGCTGATGGCGATGCGGTCGATACCTTGCAGCAATTCGTCCGCGAATGCGCCGCAATGCACGTCGGCCTGCGGCAACTCGCTGCGCAAGGTGTGCGATGCCGGGTGGCTCGGCACGGCTGTCGGCCACGCGCAAGCGCGCGCCCTGCGCGCTCAGGTAGCGCGCAAGCGACAGCCCGGTCTCACCGAGACCGAGCACCAACACCGATTTGTCACGCAGTGATGTCATCTCAAGTTTCAACGTTGCCAATCCGATCAATACCAGCAGCATGGTGATGATCCAGAACCTCACGTTAGCGTTTGGTGTCGCCATAACATTCGCTACGCTCATGTGAGTCTCCCCCAACGTTAACGTGGCGCGCTTCTTCATCGTCATTTCCACTCTCATCGCAGTTTGAGAGTTGCCAGTCCTATCAAGACCAGCAACATCGTTATGATCCAGAAGCGCACTACGACTTGCGTTTCTTTCCAGCCCTTCTGCTCGAAATGATGGTGCAGCGGCGCCATCAGCAGGATGCGTTTGCCGGTGCCGTATTTCTTCTTGGTGTACTTGAACCAGGACACCTGCAGCATCACCGACACCGCTTCCACCACGAACACGCCGCCCATGATGAACAGCACCAGTTCCTGGCGGATGATGACCGCCACCGTTCCCAGTGCCGCCCCCAGCGACAGCGCACCGACGTCGCCCATGAACACTTCCGCCGGATAGGCGTTGAACCACAGGAAGGCCAGGCCGGCGCCGGCGATGGCCGCGCAGAACACCGCCAACTCACCCGCACCGGGAATAGATGGTTCGCCCAGATATTTGGAGAACTCGGCGTGCCCTGCGACATAGGCGAAGATCGCCAGCGCGCTCGCCACCATCACCGTCGGCATGATGGCCAAACCATCCAGACCGTCGGTCAGGTTCACGGCGTTGCTGCTGCCGACGATGACCAGATAGACCAGCACGATGAAGCCGACCATGCCGAGCGGGAACACCAGATGCTTGAAGAACGGCACGATCACTTCGGTATGTGCCGGCAGTGTGGCGTGCGACCACAGGAAGATGCCGACCGCCAGCGCGATGAGCGATTGCCAGAACATCTTGGCGCGCGCCGACAAGCCATCAGGATTGCGATGCACCACCTTGCGGTAGTCATCCACCCAGCCGATGGCACCGACGCCCAGCGTAGTCAGCAGCACTACCCAAACGTAGGCGTTGTGCAGGTCGCCCCACAGCAAGGTGGTGATGGCGACCGACATCAGGATCAGCGCACCACCCATGGTCGGCGTGCCCGCCTTCACCAGATGGGTCTGCGGCCCATCGGTGCGCACCGATTGGCCGATCTTCATCGCGGTCAGCTTGCGTATCATCCACGGCCCCAGCATGAAGGAGATGAACAACGCGGTCATCGCTGCCAGCACTGCGCGCAAGGTGATGTAATTGAAGACGCTGAACGTGCGCACGTCCTGTGCCAACCATTGGGCTAATGCGAGCAGCATGCTTCCTCCTGTCCTACGCAATGTGCACGACTCGTTCCATCTTCATAAAACGCGACCCCTTCACCAGCACGGTGGTCTGCGCATCCAGCTCTTTGTCCAGTACCGCCTGCAACGCCTCGATGTCGGTGAAGTGCTGTGCGCCGGCACCGAATTCGCGCACCGCTTCCGCACTCAACGCACCCAGCGCGAGCAGGCACTCGATGCCAAGCTCGCGTGCAGCGACGCCGATCTCGCGATGGAACTGCGCCGCATCTTCACCCAGCTCGCCCATATCGCCCAACACGAAGATGCGTTTGCCGCCCGCTTGCGCCAGCACTTCCAGCGCTGCGTGCATGGAGGCCGGATTGGCGTTGTAGGTGTCGTCGATCAATGTCGCACCATGCAATGCCTGCTTGCGTTGCAAACGACCCGCCACGCCGCCGAAGCCTTCCAGCCCTTTTACGATGGTGGTCAGCGGCACTTGCAAAGCGAGCGCGGCCGTTGCTGCCGCCAAGGCATTGCGCGCGTTGTGTTCGCCCGGCACCTGCAATGCGAGTCGCAATTCGCCTGCTGGCGTGCGCACGTGCAACGCACCGCCGTAACCTTGTGCCGCCCATTCGCCTTTTACTGCCGCCGGATGTTCCAGCGCAAAATCGAACAGGCGATGTTTGCCTGCCAGAGTGCGCCACAACGCGGCATGCGCATCGTCGGCATTGATGACAGCGGTACCGTCGCTCTTCAATCCCGCGAATATCTCGCCCTTGGCGCGCGCCACGCCTTCCACCGAGCCCAGACCTTGCAGGTGGGCGCCGGTCGCGTTGTTGACCAGCGCCACGTCGGGCTGCGCGATGCGCGTGAGGTAGTCGATCTCGTTCGGATGGTTCATGCCCATCTCGATCACGCGCGTAGCGATGTGTCGCGCGCAGCTTGAGCAGAGTGAGCGGCATGCCGATGTCGTTGTTGAAGTTGCCCTTGGTGGCGAGCACGCCTTCCTCGTTGCCAGTGGCGGCACGCAGGATCGCTGCCAGCATCTCTTTCACCGTGGTCTTGCCGTTGCTGCCGGTGATGGCGACGAGCGGGATGTCGAACTGTTTGCGCCAATGCGCGGCGAGCTCCCCCAGAGCAAGGCGCGTATCCGACACGCGCAGCAATGGACACGGCGCGTTGTCGATGATGGCATCCGCGTTCACTATCGCTGCGACCGCACCCGCTTGGGCGGCTTGTGCCACGAATTTGCACCGTCGAAGTTCTCGCCCTTGAGCGCGATGAACAGGTCACCCGGCTGGATGGTGCGGGTGTCGGTAGAGACGGCAGTGAAGCGTACGTCCGCACCCTCGATGTGCGCGTGCAGCGCATGCGCGGCTTGCGAGAGCAGCATCATAGCCAGCGCTCCTCCGGTTTCCAGACGCTCAGTGCGCGGTGCGCGATCTCGGCATCCGAGAACGGATGGCGCACGCCGGCGATCTCCTGATAATCCTCGTGTCCTTTGCCGGCCAGCAGCACGGTATCGTTCGGCTGCGCCTTGCCGATCGCATGCGTGATGGCCTTGGCCCGGTCTTCGATCACCTGGTACTCGCCCTGCATGCCCATGATGATGGCGTCGATGATGGCGCGCGGCTCTTCGCTGCGCGGATTGTCGCTGGTGACGATGCACACATCGGCGAACTTCGATGCGACCGTTCCCATCATCGGACGTTTGCCGCGATCACGGTCGCCGCCGCAACCGAACACGCAGATGACCCTGCCGTCGGAAGGCGCCGTCACCTCGCGCAGGGTCAGCAATACTTTCTCCAGCGCATCCGGCGTGTGCGCGTAGTCCACCACCACTGCCGGCACATTCTTGCCGCCCAGTGTCTGCATGCGCCCCGCTACCGCCTTCTGCAAACAAAGTTCGCGCACGGCGTCATCGATCCCGACTTCGCTGACCAGCAGCACCGCCAGTGCGCCGAGCAGATTGGATGCATTGAAACGCCCGATCAGTTTGCTTTGCAGCGCAACTGCGCCCCAGCTGGTGTGCAGTTGCAGCGTCAGCCCCTGGGCATCCATCTGCGTAAGATTGCCGTACACCATGCGGATGCCGAGACGCTCGGCGAGCCTTAACGATTCGTCATCCAGGCCGTAGCCGATCACCTCTACCGCCGCATCCTGCAACCGCTCGGCCAGTTCCGCCCCGAACTCATCGTCGAGATTGAGCACTGCATATTTGAGATGCGCCCAATCGAACAGACGGCGCTTTGCTGCCGCATAGCTTTGCATGTCGCCGTGGTAATCGAGATGGTCGCGCGTCAGATTGGTGAGCAGCGCCACGTCGTAATGCACGCCGTTGACGCGCCCTTGCTCCAGCGCATGCGAGGACACCTCCATCACTGCCGCTTGCGCACCCTGCTGTGCATATTCGGCCAGCAGGCCATGCACCAGCAGCGCATCCGGCGTGGTGTTCGCGGTCGCCTGCAGCGCACTGGGGAAACCGTTGCCCAGCGTGCCGAGCAAGGCACTCTTGCGCCCCAGCGCACTGAACGTCCTGGCCAGCCAGTGGCTGCACGAAGTTTTGCCATTGGTACCGGTGACACCGACCATCCATAACTTCTGCGACGGCTGGTCGTAGACACGATCGGCGATCCGCCCTGCCTGCTGGCGCAGGTCATGCACCGCCAGATTCGGCACATTCCATTCGCTGTTCCATTTGAATCCGTGCGCTTCCCAGATCACCGCATTTGCGCCGCGTGCTATGGCCTGAGCGATGAAACCACGGCCATCTGACTGCGTGCCGGGATAAGCGACGAAAGTATCGCCTGATTGCACTGCACGGCTGTCGGACACCAGCCGCGTGATATTCACGCCCAGCGCGTTCAATTCGTCGAGGTGAAAGCCGCTCATACTTCCTCCCCGACGATTTCGCCCGGCGCCATGATCACATTATCCAGCGGGGCATCGTTCGGCACGCTGAGCAGGCGCAACGATGCGCCCATCACATTGCTGAACACGGGAGCAGCAACCAGACCGCCGTAATAATCCCGACCGCCCGGTTCGTTGATCATCACGGCCACGATCAGGCGCGGATCGGATGCGGGCGCCATACCGACGAACGACGCCACATAGCGATTGATGTATTTTCCGTTCTCAAGCTTGTGTGCCGTACCGGTCTTGCCTGCCACCCGATAGCCGGTGATCTGGGCCAGCGGTGCCGTGCCGCCCGGCCGTACCACCGTTTCCATCATGTCGCGTACTGCCTGCACCGTGGCATCCGAATAGACTTTGACACCCACCGCGGGTGTCTCCTGTTTAAGCAAAGTGATCGACTTCAGCTCGCCGCCGTTTGCAAAAACGGTGTAAGCACGCGCCAGCTGCAGCAGATTGACGGAGATGCCGTTGCCGTAGGACATGGTGGCCTGTTCGATGGGCCGCAACTTCTTGTAGTCGCGCAGCTTGCCCGCCGCCTCACCGGGAAATTCGCTCCCGGTCAGCGATCCAAAGCCGCTTCCATTCAGGCCGTGCCAGAAAGTCTCCGGCGTCAGGCCAAGCGCGATCTTGGCCGTGCCCACGTTGCTCGACTTCTGGATCACTTGTCCCACGGTAAGTGATCGTTCCGGATGCGTGTCGTGGATGGTGCGTCCGTTCACGGTGAACACACCGCCTGCGGTATTGATGATCGTTCCCGGCTTGACCTTGCCCGTCTCCAGCGCCGTCGCCACGGTGAACGGCTTCATGGTGGAGCCAGGCTCGAACAAGTCGGTGACCGCGTGGTTGCGCAGCACCGATACGCTGGGCTTGTCGCGGTTGTTGGAATTGTAGGAAGGCCAGTTTGCCAGCGCCAACACCTCGCCGGTTTTGGCATCCAGCACCACAATGGAACCGGTCTTGGCTTTGTTGCGCTCGACTGCCTGCTTGATCTCGCGGAAGGCAAGCGACTGGATCTTGCTGTCTATGCTTAACGTGATGTTGCTGCCCGCTTTGGGTGCGCGCAAGCTGGCCACGTCTTCGACGATGTAGCCGCGTCGGTCCTTGATCACTTGCTGGCTGCCGGCCTTGCCGCCCAGTTGCGCCTGCTGCGCCAATTCAATGCCTTCCTGGCCGTTGTCATCCACGTCGGTGAAACCGATGAGGTGCGAGGTGACCTCGCCGCCGGGATAATAGCGGCGATATTCGCGCTGCAGCGACACACCGGGGATGCCCAGCTTCATCACCTTCCCCGCCTGCTCCGGCGGCAGTTGGCGTTTGAGATAAACGAATTCGCGCGAAGTGTCAGTGAGCTTGCTCTTCACTTCTTCAGGCTTTAAACCGACGATCTGCGCCAGTTGGATGACCTGCCTGGTTGAGATCTCGACATCGGCAGGACTCGCCCATACCGATTCCACCGGCGTGCTCACTGCCAGCGGTTCGCCGTGGCGATCCGTGATCATGCCGCGATGCGCATGGATATCGACGATACGGCCATAGCGCGCATCTCCTTTTTGCTGCAGAAAATCGTTGTTGATGCCTTGCAGGTAGACCGCGCGCACCAGCAAAGCTCCCAGCCCCGCCAACAGCAGCACGAACAGCACGCGCGAACGCCATGCGGGCAATGCGATCTGCCCGGTGGTTTGTATCGGTGTGGTGGCGTAGTTCATGGTTGCGTCACCACACCGGAACCCAGGCGGATATAACGAATCTGCGCGGACTGCGGCATCTGCATCTGCAATTGACGGCTGGCGAGCTTCTCCACGCGCGCGGGCATAACCAGCGTGCCTTGCTCAAGTTGCAATTGCCCCCACTCCACGTCCATTTGCTGCGCCCTGTCTTTTTCTTTCTGCAATTCCACGTACAACTTGCGTGCCTTGTGCTGGGAGGTGACGACTCCCAACGCGCACGCGATGACTAAGATAAGCAACAGGACATTGAGCCTAGCCACCTATGCGCTCCGCCACTCGCAACACCGCGCTACGCGCGCGCGGGTTCGCCGATACTTCCGCCTCCGATGCATAGATCGGCTTGCCGATCAGATGCACCCTGCCTTGCGGCACGTCCGCGGCGCGGATCGGCACGTTCTTCGGCAACTTGTCGCCCTGCGCCATGTCACGCATGAAGTGTTTGACCATGCGATCCTCCAGCGAATGAAAACTGATCACCGCCATGCGGCCGCCCGCTTTCAAGTGATCCACGCATTGCGGCAACACGCTCTCGAGTTCTTCGAGTTCGCGGTTGATATAAATCCGTATAGCCTGAAAGGTGCGCGTTGCCGGGTTTTTGCCTGGTTCGCGCGTGCGTACGACCTGAGCAACGATGTCGCTGAGCTGTTTCGTGGTGAGGATTTCTCGTTCCTGGCGCGCAGCAACAATCGCCCTTGCAATCTGCCTAGCAAACCGTTCTTCGCCGTAATCACGTATCACCTCCGCCAGTTCGCCTTCATCCGCCGTCGCCAGCCATTCCGCCGCCGTCTGCCCCCTGCTGGTATCCATGCGCATGTCCAGCGGTGCATCGAACCGGAAACTGAAACCGCGCTGCTCATCGTCCAGTTGCGGCGACGACACGCCCAGATCCAGCAGCACGCCATCCACCTTTCTCGATACCGAGTTCGCGCAACACTGCGCCCAGATGCTCGAAGCCGCTATGCACCATCCGGAAGCGCGCATCGCTGATTGCCTTACCGGCCGCCACCGCGGTCGGATCTTTATCCAGCGCGATCAACCGTCCGTGCTTACCCAGCTTTTCCAGAATCAGTCGACTGTGTCCGCCCCGCCCGAACGTGCCATCCACATAAATGCCTTCCGCCTTCACATGCAACGCTTCGACTGCTTCGTTTAACAGGACGGTTGAATGAGCCAAATCCCGGCTCACAGCGTAAAGCCCTCCAACTCGGGCGGCAGATTGTCTGCCGTGAAGCCGGTCATCTTCTCGTTCTGCGCCTGCCAGCGGGTCTCATCCCACAGCTCGAATTTGTTGCCCTGCCCCACCAGCATCACGCGCTTATCCAGCACCGCAAAAGTGCGCAGTGTGGGTGACACCAGCACACGACCGGCGGCATCCATCACCGTGTCTTCGGCATGACCGACCAGAAAGCGTTGCAGCGCGCGGATGCGCGGATCGAAGGCAGACAGCTTCATCAATTTTTCGCGGATGGGCTGCCATTCGGGCTGCGGGTAGACCAACAGACAACCGTCGGCATCGGCAGTCAGCACCAGCTGACCTGCGCAATGCGCAAGCAGCATGTCGCGATACCGCGCCGGTATCGCGAGCCTGCCCTTGCTATCCAGATTGAGTTGTGTCGCCCCTTGGAACATCCCGTTTACCCACCTTTACCCACTTTTTACCACTTATGCTCACTATATTGAAAAAGAATAGGGTGGTCAAGCAAGAAAACTGGATTTCTCTTTACGGGACAAGGGCTTAGCGCACAATGTTAATGCCAAACAAATGTGCTTATAAAGCAACGAATTGCACATATAAGCTAAAGTTGTTTGTAATGGAGACCTGGATTTTCTTGCGGATTGCAACTGATAAACGGCCGCGAATGGACGCCACGATGCCGCATGTAGCGCATAACGCTTGAAAGATTACATATCTGAAAAGTGAAGCCAGCCGGTAAGCCGGGTTCTGTCGTGGACAGTCATTCCTCTAGGCGTTTCGTTACCTGACGCTCAAGCAACCTACCCGCTGGCGACGCGAGCCACGTCATAGCCAGCCTATTTGGTCTTGCTCCGGATGGGGTTTACCCTGCCACTGATGTTGCCACCAGCGCGGTGAGCTCTTACCTCGCCATTTCAACCTTACCTGATCTGCTCGCGCAGCCATCGGCGGTGTATTTTCTGTGGCACTTTCCATCGCCTCACGGCGTCCGGCCGTTAACCGGCATCCTGCTCTATGGAGCCCGGACTTTCCTCTACACAGCATGAAGTGTGCAGCGACTGTCTAGCCAGCTTCGGGGCGGAGTCTATCACGGGATGAAAAACGAAAAGCCCGGAATACGAGCTTTTCCATGACGCAAACCAAAACTGCCTATTTGCCCTGCAATGCCTGTCCCGTCTTTTCCAGAGCTTTACCGCTTTGCTCCAGCGTCTCACTGCCCAGCTGCTTGGCACGATCGACTATCGATTCTTTTGCGAAAGGATTGGAAAGCAGCGGCTTTCCGCGTCCGATATTGACACCCAGTGCCATGCCAATAATTACTCCGACTACCAGGCTGATCAGAATGATTTTGAATTGCTTCATCTAGAATATCTCCGGTTAGTTTCCAACATTTTTGCTACTGCCAATTTTGGCCTATCCCTCGACCACTTGCATGCTCACGCCCAGGTCTTTCCACTGTCGGCCCTCATCCAGCAAGGCGGTCTCGGTGAGCGGATTCTGCACCAGCCAGCCAGGAGCAATGACGAGGTGGAATTTGCTGCCGCTGAAGCGGCCTTTCAGCGCGGGGAGTTCTACATCGCTACGGTTACGATAAATGAGTGCCGCCACGCGAAGTGCCATCACTTGAGCCAAGTCTTGCGGCGTATTTAACAGTCCGCGCAATTTTTCCAAACCGCCGCGGTGTGCCAACGCTAACAGGCTGAGGTGGTTTTGCTCCTTTCTGGAAAAACCCGGCATATCGGCATTGGCAAGGATGTAGGCGGTGTGTTTGTGATAGCCGCTGTGCGCAACGCTGATGCCGATCTCGTGCAGGTTCGCCGCCCATGTGAACAGGTGCGAGTCCTCCTCGCCGAACTGGTCTTCCAGAAATTGCCGCGCCAACAAATCAGCCAGATGCGCCACACGCGATGCCTGTCGGGCATCCACATGGTAGCGACGCATGAACTGCTGCACGGTGACTTCGCGCATGTCATGGTTGTGGAAACGCCCAAGGAGGTCGTACAGCACACCTTCACGCAATGCGCCAAGCGCGGGCTGCATGCGCTCGATACCTAACTCGCAAAACGCGGCATACATGATGGCGAAACCGCCGGGCAGCACAGGAATGCGATCCGCTTTCAACCCGGGCAGATCAAGCCTGTTCACGTCACCCGCCTTGAGCAACTGCGCACGGAGTTGTTCCAACCCTTCACGCGTGATGCCGCCATCGCTGTAGCCGTTTTGTTCGATGATATCGCATAGCACGCGGGCGCTGCCGGAGGAGCCAAGGGCCACATCCCAATGATCGCGCGAGAATTCGCTGACGATAGCTTGCACTTCAGTGCGCGCAGCAAGTTCGGCTTGCTTGAGGTTGGACTTGTTGATCTTGCCGTCCGGAAAATAGCGCACACTGAAACTGACACAACCCATGTACAGGCTTTCCAGCTTGTGGGGATGCAGACCGTTGCCGACGATGAATTCGGTGGATCCACCGCCGATATCCATCACCAGTCGCCTGCCTTCAGATTGCGGCAGGCCTTGCGCGACGCCGAGATAGATGAGGCGCGCTTCTTCGCGCCCGGCGATGACATCGATAGGAAAGCCAAGCGCGGCTTCGGCCTGCTGCAGGAATTCGGAAGCGTTCCTGGCGACGCGCAGCGAATTGGTGCCGACTGCACGCACCGCTTCGCGTGGCAATCCGCGCAGGCGTTCGCCGAAACGTTGCAAACAGGCGAGCGCACGTTGTTGCGATGCTTTGTCGAGGCGCCTGTCTTCCGTCAGTCCGGCAGCCAAACGCACAGCCTCGCGCAAGCCATCCAGCATGTAAAGTTGGTCATTCTCAACACGGGCGACTTGCAGGCGAAAACTGTTGGAGCCGAGATCGACAGCTGCGAGGATAGGTTGCTGCTGCACAGAGTTTATTCGAGAACTTCGCGTTCTATCTCTTCCACGGTCACGTGACGCACATCGCGGCCCTTGACCATGTACACCACGTATTCGGACATGTTTTTGGCATGATCGCCAATACGCTCGATGGCCTTGGCTACGAACAAAATCTCCAGCGAAGTGGAAATGGTGCGCGGATCTTCCATCATGAACGTAATGAGGTAGCGCATGATGGCACGGAACTCTTCATCCACCTGCTCGTCCTGACGCACCACTTGTGCGGCTGTAGCGAGATCGAGACGCGCAAATGCATCCAGCGATTTGCGCAACATATCCAGCGCAATATCCGCCGCATGCTTGATCTCGTTGTAACGCGGCAGGTGCAGGCGTTCTTTCTGCGACAGCAGCTTGGCCATGCGCGCGATCTTTTCCGCTTCGTCGCCGATGCGCTCCAGGTCGGTGATGGTCTTGATGACTGTCATCACCATACGCAAGTCGCCTGCTGCCGGTTGGCGGCGTACCAAAATACGGTTGCAACTTTCGTCGATCTCCACTTCCATCGCATTGACGCGATGGTCGTCGTCGATCACGCGATTCATCAGCGCCACATCGCCCGTGGTCAGCGATTCGACCGCCAGACGGATCTGGCTTTCGACCAGCCCGCCCATCTGCAACACGCGTGCGCGCACCGCTTCGAGTTCAGCGTCGAATTGTTTCGAAGTATGTTCGCTACCGGCCATGATCGCTCCTTAAGGGTTACTGCAAATGACGGATGCTAGCAATGCACCGTTAAACTTTTGTTACTCGGCGGTGAGCGTCTTCACGCCGTCAGGCGTACCCAGCAGCAACACGTCCGCTGCGCGACGCGCGAACAGGCCGTTGGTCACCACACCGGGCAATTGGTTCAACATCGTCTCCAGCTCAACCGGATTCATGATTTGCAAATTATGCACATCGAGGATGACGTTGCCGTTATCCGTCGTGAAACCCTCGCGCAGCTTCGGCTGACCGCCCAGTTTCACCACTTCGCGCGCGATGTAGCTGCGCGCCATCGGAATCACTTCGATCGGCAGCGGGAACTTGCCCAGCACATCCACCAGCTTGCTGGCATCGCATACGCAGATGAACTTCTTGCTGGCTGCCGCCACGATCTTCTCGCGCGTCAATGCCCCGCCGCCGCCCTTCACCATGTGCATATGGCGCGTGATTTCGTCCGCGCCGTCCACATACACCGGCAGATCACCTGCGTCGTTCAGCGACAGCACCTCGATGCCGTGCCCTTGCAGACGCTTGGCTGACGCCTCGGAACTGGCGACAGCGCCGCGAATCTTGCCTTTGATCTTGGCCAGTTCATCGATGAAAAAATTGGCGGTGGAACCGGTGCCCACGCCCACGATGCAGTCATTCGGTACATAAGCGATCGCTGCCTGCGCGACCGCGCGTTTCATATCGTCTTGCGTCAAAGCCATTTTTGTTTTCCCTGATTCGGTAATATCGTTTCGTGCAGGGATTATTGCAGGAATTCGCCAATTTAGAAACCTCGCACCTCCTTTTGCGTTAACTCTTTGCAAACCGGCGATTTGCATTTAGGATTCGCCTGCCGTGGGGGTGTAGCTCAGTTGGGAGAGCGTCTGGTTCGCAATCAGAAGGTCGTCAGTTCGATCCTGATCACCTCCACCAATTCCAGAACTTTTTTCTAGCCTCTCGGATGGTGCATCGCATGCAGCGCCTTCAAGCGCTCGCGTGCCACATGCGTGTATATCTGCGTCGTCGAGATATCCGAATGCCCCAGCAGCATCTGCACCACGCGCAGGTCGGCGCCGTGGTTGAGCAGGTGCGTGGCGAAGGCGTGGCGCAAGGTGTGCGGCGACAGCGGCTTGTGCAACCCGCCGTGTTTCGCGTGCTTCTTGATGAGATACCAGAACATCTGCCGCGTCATCGCTTCACCGCGCTGGGTGACGAACAGCGCGTCGCTCAACTTGCCCAAGAGCAAGGCAGGACGGGCTTCCGCGAGGTATCTCCTGACCCAGTCCAGCGCCTCTTCGCCCAGCGGCACCAGACGTTCCTTGCTGCCCTTGCCCATCACGCGCGTCACGCCCATGTCCAGACTCACCTGCGCCACGCTCAGGCCCACCAGTTCCGACACGCGCAGGCCGCTGGCATACAGCACTTCCAGCATGGTGCGGTCGCGCATGCCGAGCGGCGTCTCGACATCCGGCGCATTCAGCAGCAACTCGACATCTTCTTCGGTGAGACTCTTGGGCAGGCTGCGCGGCAGTTTGGGCGTGGCGATCTGCAGGGTCGGGATCGACGGCAATCCTGTTCTGCCGCAGCAGGTAGCGAAACAGGCGCTTGAGGCTGGAGATGGCGCGCGAGGTGGAGGTGGCTTTGGCTTTCTCGCCGCTCACCAGATGCGCCAGGAAGCCCTGTATGTCGGCATGGGTGGCGGCCTGCAAGCCGCAACCACGCTGCTTCTCCAGCCAGTCCGCAAACTTGTTCAGGTCGCGCCGGTAGCTGTCCAGCGTGTTGCGCGACAGGCCGTCCTCCAGCCACAGCGCATCGCTGAATTCGTCCAGCAGTTCAGCGTCGCTCATGTGCCAGCAACCAGCGCTTGATATCGAGCGCCGCATTATCTGCGCGATGCATGAAGCCACCCAGACCCGCCTTGCTCACCACGCGGTGACAAGGAATGACGATGGGAACGGGATTGTTGCCGCAAGCCTGACCGATAGCACGCGCACTGGAACCAAGCTGCGCGGCAAGCTCACCGTAGGTCTGCGTTTGTCCGCACGGAATGGCCCGCATGGCTTGCCATACTTTGCGCTGATGCTCGGTACCATCGAGCTTGAGCGGCAAATCGAAGCGAAATTCCGCATCGGCGAAATACGCCTCAAGCTGCTTGTTCACCTCTTTTGCCAGAGGACTGCGCGGTGCGCTTGCCTGCGCATTGACCGGGAGAAACTCGATACCCAGCAACGCCTCATCCGTGCAACGGATGCCGAGCTTGCCGAAAGGCGCCGCGAGAATGGAGTGGTAATTCATGCAAACATGATAACGGAAATAAAAAACGGGAGCCGAGGCTCCCGTTTTCTTTACTGCGTGTAGCGCTTGCTTACGCTGCAGTTGTAGTGCGCGCAGCCAGCTTTTCCTTGATACGTGCCGACTTGCCGGAACGATCGCGCAGGTAGTACAGCTTGGCGCGGCGCACATCGCCGCGACGCTTCACTTCGATGCTGGCGATGCTCGGAGAGTAGGTCTGGAAGGTACGTTCCACGCCTTCGCCGGAGGACACCTTGCGCACGATGAAGCTGGAGTTCAGCCCCTTGTTGCGCTTGGCGATGACCACGCCTTCGTAAGCCTGCACGCGCTTCTTGTCGCCTTCAACCACATTGACCTGAACGATAACAGTGTCGCCGGGTGCAAAGTTGGGGATGGTCTTGCCCAGACGGGCGATTTCTTCTTTTTCGAGAATTCCGATCAGATTCATTTTGTTTCCTTTTCTTGTGCGGAAGCTTGTTCCTGCTGGTACTCTGCCAGTAGCCGAGCTTCCTGTTTAGTCAACTGGCGTGATGCCAGCAAATCCGGGCGACGTTCCGCAGTCCTGCCTAATGCCTGCTTCAATCGCCACTTCTCTATCTCGGCGTGGTGCCCGGACATCAATACTTCCGGAACCGCCACACCGTTATAAACCTCGGGCCGCGTGTAGTGCGGACAATCCAGCAGGCCCTGCACGAAGGAATCCTGCTGCGCCGATGCGTCGTCGCCCAATACGCCGGGAATCTGCCGCACCACGCTGTCCATCACCACCATCGCTGCCAACTCGCCACCGGACAACACGTAATCGCCGATGGAAAGCTCTTCATCCACTTGCTGGCGCAACAGGCGCTCATCCACGCCTTCGTAACGACTCGCCAGCAATATCAATCCTTCGTCCCGCGCCAGCAGTTCCATCACCACTTCGTGGGTGAGCTGCCTGCCTTGCGGCGAGAGGTGGATCACACAACTCTTCTTCGCTCCGCTTTGCGCCTGCGCTGCTTTCGCTGCGCTGATCGCCTTTTCCAGCGGTTCCGCCAACATCACCATCCCGGGGCCGCCGCCGTAGGGACGGTCGTCGATGGTGCGGTAGTTGTCGGTCGTGAAATCGCGCGGATTCCACGTCTGCAACTCAAACCTGCCCTGCTCTGCCGCCCGTCGCGTCACACCATATTTGGTGAGCGCGTCGAACATCTCGGGGAACAGCGTAACGACATCAAACCTCATTTGAGGTAGTCCGCCTGCCAATCCACCAGGATCTTTTTATTCTTCAGATCCACTTGTTGGATAACGCTGGCAATGAACGGCATCAACGTTTCGCCGCGCTCGCCCTTGACCACCAGCACGTCGTTGGCCCCGGTCTCCAGCAAAGAATCCACCGTACCGAACGCCTCGCCCGCCAGATTCTCCACTGACAGGCCAATCAAGTCGGACCAGTAGTATTCGCCTTCCGCCTGCTCCGGCAAACTGTCGCGCGGAACCGCGATCAACAGACCTTTGCATTTTTCGGCTGCCGTGCGGTCGACGATACCCTGCAATTTGGCGATCAATACCTTGCCGCCATGCACATTCGCTTCGAGCACTTGCAGCGGACGCCAGGCTTGTTCGTTGCCCACATACCAGGTGTCATAATCGAGCAGGCTGTCCAGATACTCGGTAAAGGTCTGCACCTTCACCCATCCCTGGATACCCTGCGCCGCGACCACCTTCCCCATGACGACCATGGGGCTTGCCTCATCAGGCCTTGGCTGCTGCACCGGCTTTTTTGACCAAACGGCCTACGGTCTCGCTCAGTTGCGCACCGCGCTCTTGCCAATGTGTCACGCGATCCAGCTGGATGCGCAGACCTTCAGCGCCTTCAGATGCCAGCGGATTGTAGAAGCCGATACGCTCGATGAAACGACCGTCACGACGATTGCGGGAATCCGCAACCACTACGTTGTAATACGGACGATTCTTCGAACCGCCACGAGAAAGACGAATGACTACCATAATGATTACCCGATAAAAATTGATTTGGCCAATGCCAAAGGGCGCGAATTCTACGATACCTCGTTGAATTTTGGCAAGGATTCTTTCAAGAGCCGGAATCAGCGGTGCAGGACGACTTCCAGTACGAATTGGGTGCCCAGATAGGCCAATACCAGGAATCCAAAGCCGCTCAGCGTCCAACGCACCGCCGTATGCCCGCGCCAGCCACGGAAATGGTGCCCCCACAACAAGATGGCAAACACCAACCAGGAAAGCATCCCGAACACCACCTTATGACTGAACTGCCAAGGGTGGCCGAATATCTTCTCGGAAAACAGCATGCCGGAAGCGACAGTAATGGTCAGCAACACGAAACCCGCACCGATGACGCGAAACAACAAAGACTCCATGGTCAGCAACGGCGGCAGGTTGCGCAACACCTTGGGCAGCTTGGCATGATGCAGACGCTTTTCGACTATCGACATCAGGGCTGCATGCAAGGCAGCGATGGTGAACAAACTGTAAGCCAGCATTGCCATCAATACATGGGTATCAAACAAGCCCGACGCAGGCTGCGACAGGATGTGCGCATCGGGGAAGATCGCGGGCAGCGCTGTACTGACAGCAGCCAGCGGCAACACCAGAGTCTGCAAACTGGATAACGGATAGAAATACCGCGCCAGCCAATACACCAGCACGGTCAGCCACAGGATCAGCGACAGCGCGTACACCAGCCCCAGATTCAATGCCCCCCATATAAAGAGAGTGTCGTACAGCAGCCAGCCGTGCAGCGCCAACGGCACGATGACCGCAAAGCCCAGCGCCCCCCGATTCTGCTGCTCGGCATTGCCCGCGGCCTGCGCGCGCCAGAACAGAATAGCCAGTACGGAATAAAGGACAAACGTGAGCAAATGCAGGGCTTGGTTCGACATGGGGAGTGCAGATGTTTTAGACTGTGCGGATTCTACAGGAAGCGCCGGAAAAGTGTCTGCACCGGCGTAGCCGCAAAACATCGGAATCTAAATCATGCTGGATAACCTCACACAACGCTTCACGGGTATCGTCAAGAATCTGCGCGGGCAGGCGCGGCTGACCGAAAGCAACATTCAGGATGCACTCAGAGAAGTGCGCCTCGCCTTGCTGGAAGCTGACGTTGCGCTACCGGTGGTCAAGGAATTCATCTCCACCGTGAAGGAAGCCGCACTGGGCCAGGAAGTCATCGGCAACCTGCAACCGGGACAAGCGCTGATCGGCGTGGTGAACCGCGAGTTGACCAAGCTGATGGGCGAGCACAACGATGCGCTCAACCTCGCCACCGTGCCGCCCGCCGTGATCCTGATGGCCGGCCTGCAGGGCGCCGGCAAGACCACCAGCAGCGGCAAGCTGGCCAAGCTGTTGCGCGAACAGAACAAGAAGAAAGTGTTGCTGGTGAGCTGCGACGTATACCGCCCGGCCGCCATCGAACAATTGCGCACACTGGCGCAGCAGCTGGAGATCGATTTCTTCGCTTCCGATGCCAGCCAGAAACCGCTGGACATCGCCCTTGCCGCCCACGACTTCGCGCGCAAGCATCACCATGACGTGCTGATCGTCGACACTGCCGGTCGCCTCGCCGTGGACGAAGCGATGATGGCCGAGATCAAAGATCTGCACGCAGCGCTGAAGCCCATCGAGACCCTGTTCGTGGTCGATGCGATGACCGGCCAGGACGCCGTGAATACCGCCAAGGCTTTTGGCGATACGCTTCCGCTCACCGGCATCATTCTCACCAAGCTGGATGGTGATGCGCGCGGCGGTGCGGCATTGTCGGTGCGGCAGATCACCGGCAAACCGATCAAGTTCGTCGGCGTCAGCGAAAAACCGAACGGCCTCGAAGCCTTCCACCCCGAGCGCATGGCGCAACGCATCCTCGGCATGGGCGACGTGCTGTCGCTGCTGGAAGAAGCCCAGCGCAATGTGGATATCGGCGAAGCAGAAAAGCTGGCAAAGAAAATGCACAGCGGCAAAGGCTTCGACCTCAACGACTTCAAGATGCAGATCGTGCAGATGAAGAAGATGGGAGGCATGTCCGCACTGATGGACAAACTGCCCGCACAACTCGCCCAGGCGGCCGCCAACCGCCAAGGTCGACGAACGCCAGATCAACCGCACCGAAGGCATCATCAACTCGATGACGCCCTACGAGCGCACCCACCCCGAGCAGATCAAAGCCTCGCGCAAAAAACGCATCGCGGCCGGCGCGGGCGTGCAGGTGATGCACGTCAACCAGTTGCTGAACCAGTTCGAGCAGTCGCAGAAGATGATGAAGATGTTCAGCGGCAAGGGCGTGATGGCAAAGATGATGCGCGGCATGGCGGCAAGTTTCCGGGGATGCGTTAACGCTTATCCAATACACAGATTGACGCAGATCAATGCATTACTGACTGTCGAATCTGTTTATCTGCGCAATCAGCGGATATTGAATTTCAAAATAGACCAACTCTCAACAAAGCAATCAACATGACCATCAAAGCCATCATATTCGACGTGGACGGCACACTGGCCGATACCGAAGACGCGCACCGCATCGCCTTCAACAAGACGTTCGCCGAGAACGATCTTCCCTGGAACTGGGATGTGGCGCTGTACGACAAGCTGCTCAAGGTGACGGGCGGCAAGGAGCGCATCAAGCACTACGTCGAAAGTTATCTGCCGGATTTTAAAAAGCCCGCCGATTACGAAGGCTTCGTGAAGAACCTGCATGTGCAGAAGACCGCGCATTACACCGCCGCGCTGCGCGACGGCCATATCCCGCTGCGGCCCGGCATCAAGCAGCTCATCGGCGATGCACACAAGGCCGGCATCAGGCTGGCCATCTCCACCACCACCTCGCCGGAGAATGTCGCCGCCTTGCTGGAAGTCGGCTTGGGACAAGGACTGGGCAAAGCATTTCGATGCCATCGGCTGCGGCGACATCGTCCCGCAGAAGAAGCCAGCGCCGGACATCTACAACTGGGTGCTGAACGAACTCAAGCTCGCGCCGCAGGATTGCATCGCACTGGAAGACTCCTATAACGGCTTGCGCTCCGCACTGGCGGCTGGCATCAAGACCTACATCACGACCAACCCCTACACGCACAAACAGGATTTCGCCGATGCGGCGGCCGTGTTCGATGACCTAAGCGACTTGGCGAACTTCTACAAGGTCACCGGCCTGCGCATTTAGGCAGTTTGGCCGGTTTCCTGCTAACCTTGCAGGAAATTCAATCGTCAGCAAAACATCATGCAAAGCTATCTCAAACGTATCCTCACTGCCCGCGTCTATGACGTGGCGATCGAATCGCCGCTGGAACACGCGCCCAACCTGTCGGCGCGCATCGGCAACACCGTGCTGTTCAAGCGCGAAGACATGCAGCCGGTGTTCTCTTTCAAGCTGCGCGGCGCATACAACAAGATGGCGCAACTCACTCCCGAGCAACTCAAGCGCGGCGTGATCGCCGCCTCGGCGGGCAACCATGCGCAGGGCGTAGCGCTCTCCGCCAACCGCCTCGGATGCAAGGCTGTCATCGTGATGCCGACCACCACGCCGCAAGTCAAGATCGACGCGGTCAAGCATTTCGGCCAGCGTTCCGTGGAGATCGTGCTGTACGGCGACAGCTACAGCGATGCCTGCAGCCACGCGTATGAGCTTGAGAAAGAAAGACAGCTCACTTTCGTGCACCCGTTCGACGATCCCGATGTGATCGCCGGACAAGGCACCATCGCCATGGAGATACTGCGCCAGCACCAGGCGCCGATCCACGCCATCTTCTGCGCCATCGGCGGCGGCGGACTGATCGCGGGCGTGGCGGCCTACGTCAAACAAGTGCGCCCCGACATCAAGATCATCGGCGTGCAGACCACCGATTCCGATGCCATGGCACGCTCGCTCAAAGCCAGGAAGCGCGTCACGCTCAACGATGTCGGCCTGTTCTCGGACGGCACGGCGGTCAAGCAAGTCGGCGAAGAGACCTTCCGCCTCTGCAAGCAAGTATGTGGACGAGATCGTGCTGGTGGATACCGATGCGGTGTGCGCGGCGATCAAGGACGTGTTCCAGGACACACGCTCCATCCTCGAACCGGCGGGTGCACTGGCGATCGCCGGCGCCAAGCTGTACGCCAAGCGCGAGCAACTCAAAGGCGAGACGCTCATCCCCATCGCCTGCGGCGCGAACATGAACTTCGACCGTTTGCGTTTCGTCGCCGAGCGCGCCGAGAGCGGCGAGAAGCGCGAAGCCATCCTCGCCGTCACCATCCCCGAGACGCCCGGCAGCTTCCGCAAGTTCTGCTCGCTGCTCGGCAAGCGCAATATCACCGAGTTCAACTACCGCTACGCCGACCCGAAAGCGGCGCAGGTGTTCGTCGGCATCCAGGTGAAAGACCAGTCGGAAACTGCCGATCTGGTGGAAAAACTGCAGCGCAGCAAGTTGCCCACGCTCGACCTCTCCGACAACGAGATGGCCAAACTGCATCTGCGCCACCTGGTCGGCGGCCACGCGCCGGAGGCCAAGGACGAGATCCTGTTCCGCTTCGAGTTCCCGGAGCGTCCCGGTGCGCTGATGAATTTCCTCAACAGCATGAGCCACAACTGGAACATCTCGCTGTTCCACTACCGCAACCACGGTGCGGACTACGGCCGCGTGCTGGTCGGCATGCAGGTGCCGCGCACCGACAAAAAAGCGCTCAAGACCTTCCTCGATACCCTCGGCTATCCGTACTGGGACGAGAGCGACAACCCGGCCTATCGGCTGTTCTTGGGGTAAAGCCGGGTGAGCACGGACTCTTTCCGTGACTTCGCGTTAGAGCAACTTGCCGCTCTTGACGACCTGCGCTGCAAGCGCATGTTCGGCGGCCATGGCCTTTATTCGGGTGAGGTTTTCTTCGGCATCCTGTTCGACGGTCGGCTGTATTTCAAGACGCACCCCGACACGTTGCCGGATTATCTGGCCCGTCATGCCCCTGTTTTCGACCCTTCGGAAAAACAAATATTGAAGAATTACCGCGAAGTTCCTGTAGATATACTGGAAGATGCGGTGCAATTGGCGGCATGGGCACGAAAGGCAGCACGGCAATGAACATCCAAGCTAGGAAGCAGGCACTCAGGCAAAGTATAATCGCCGCCCGCGAAAAGCTGGGGGCGCCTGAAAATCTGCGTCTAAGCCGCGCCGTTATTGGGGCTATGTGCGATTTACCTGCCTATCGGCAGGCGCAGAAGGTGCTGGGTTATCTGAATTTTGGTTCGGAATTGGCTGCTGAATTGTGGGTACAACAGGCTTTGGCCGACGGCAAGCAGGTTTTACTGCCGCGCGTGAACAAGGCAAGCAAGCACTTGGACTTATATCAGGTGCAGGATTTAGAACGTGACGTAGCGCCCGGCTTGTGGGGCATACGTGAACCGGTCGTAGAGCGCTGTATAAAAGAAGATGCTCCGGGAACAGTGGATTTCATCCTGTTACCCGGTGTCGCGTTCACCCGCGAGGGTGCGCGTTTAGGATACGGCGGCGGCTTTTACGACAAACTGCTGGCGCGCATGCCGCATCGACCGACGCTGGTCGCCGGGGCATTCGCGCTGCAGGTAGTGCAAGAGATTCCGTTGGAAAGTACCGACCATAAGGTGGAATGGTTGGTGACGGAGAATGAAACGATACGTTGCAACTGAAGGAGAGAGTAAGCGATGGCAACACAGCAACCGCAGAATCTGGATAACGATCCGCAAGAAACCCAAGAGTGGCTGGAAGCTCTCCAGTCCGTACTGGAAAAGGAAGGCGCCGAGCGCGCTCATTTCCTGCTGGATCAGCTGATCCACCATGCGCGCCTGGCCGGCGACGATATGCCGATCAGCGCTACCACGCCTTACCTCAATACCATCCCGCTCGACAAAGAAGAACGTTCGCCGGGCAACAAGGAACTGGAACACCGCATCCGCGCGTTGATGCGCTGGAACGCGATGGCGATCGTGATGAACGCCAACAAGGAATCGTCCGAACTGGGTGGCCACATCGCCAGCTTCGCTTCGGCAGCGACTCTATATGATGTCGCCTTCAACCATTTCTTCCACGGCAAGACCGACGACCACGGCGGCGACCTGGTGTATTTCCAGGGCCACTCCTCGCCCGGCATGTACGCGCGCGCCTTCCTCGAAGGCCGCCTCTCCGAAGAACAACTCTATAAGTTCCGTCAGGAAGTGGATGGCGACGGCTTGTCTTCCTATCCGCACCCATGGCTGATGCCGAACTTCTGGCAGTTCCCCACCGTGTCCATGGGCCTCGGCCCGTTGATGGCGATTTACCAGGCGCGCTTCATGCGTTACCTGCAGCATCGCAATCTGGCGCAGACCGAAGGACGCAAGGTATGGGCATTCCTCGGCGACGGCGAGACCGATGAGCCGGAATCGCTGGGCGCTATCTCGATGGCCGGGCGCGAACGGTTGGACAATCTGGTCTTCGTCATCAACTGTAACCTGCAACGTCTGGACGGCCCGGTACGCGGCAACGGCAAGATCATCCAGGAACTGGAAGGCGTGTTCCGCGGTGCAGGCTGGAACGTGGTCAAAGTCATCTGGGGCGGCAAGTGGGATCGCCTGCTGGCCAAGGACAAGACCGGCCTGCTGCTGAAGCGCATGGAAGAAGTGGTGGATGGCGAGTATCAGACTTACAAATCCAGAGATGGCGCTTACGTGCGCCAGCACTTCTTCGGCAAGTATCCTGAATTGCTGGAGCTGGTCGCCGACATGTCGGACGACGAGATCTGGCGCCTGAACCGCGGCGGTCACGATCCGCACAAGGTGTTCGCAGCTTACGCGGCCGCCAACAAGCACAAAGGCCAGCCGACGGTGATCCTCGCCAAGACGGTGAAGGGTTACGGCATGGGCGAAGCGGGCGAAGCACAGAACCCGACTCACCAGCAGAAGAAGATGGGCGAAGACGCGCTGCGCCAGTTCCGCGACCGCTTCAACATCCCGGTCACGGACGAACAGCTGACCAAGCTGCCGTTCATCCGCCCGGCAGAAGACAGCCAGGAGATGAAGTACCTGCGCGAGCGCGGCGCGGCAATGGGCACCATCCCCGCACGCAAACCCGTCGCAACCAAGCTCGAAATCCCCGACCTTTCTGCGTTCGATGCTTTGCTGAAAGCCAGCGAAGATCGCGAGTTCTCCACCACCATGGCGTTCGTGCGCATGCTCGGCGTACTGGTGAAGGACAAGAACATCGGCAAGCAGATCGTGCCTATCGTGCCGGATGAATCGCGCACTTTCGGCATGGAAGGCATGTTCCGCCAGCTCGGCATCTTCTCGCAGGTCGGCCAGCTGTACACGCCGCAGGACGCCGACCAGCTGATGTTCTACAAGGAATCCGAATCCGGCCAGATCCTGCAGGAAGGCATCAATGAAGCCGGCGGCATGGCCGACTGGATCGCTGCAGCGACTTCATACGCCAACCACGGCGTGGCGATGATCCCGTTCTACATCTACTACTCGATGTTCGGCTTCCAGCGTATCGGCGACATGGCTTGGGCGGCGGGCGACCTGCGCGCGCGCGGCTTCCTCGTCGGCGGTACCGCGGGGCGCACCACGCTCAACGGCGAAGGCCTGCAGCATCAGGACGGCCACAGCCACCTGATGGCAGCGACCATCCCCAACTGCGTGTCGTACGACCCGACCTTCGCCTATGAACTCGCGGTGATCGTGCAGGACGGCATGCGCCGCATGTACCAGAACCAGGAAGACGTGTTCTATTACCTCACGGTGATGAACGAGAACTACGCCCATCCGGCCATGCCGAAGGGCGCGGAGGAAGGCATCATCAAGGGGATGTACAAGTTCAGCGCCAGCAAGGCCAAGGCAAAAGCCCGTGTGCAATTGCTGGGCAGCGGCACTATCCTGCGCGAAGTGATCGCCGCCGGCGAACTGCTGGAGAAGGACTTCGGCATCGCTGCCGACGTGTGGAGCGTGACCAGCTTCAACGAGCTGCGCCGCGAAGGTATTGACTGCGAACGCTGGAACACCCTGCATCCGGAAGCCAAGGCGCGCGTGAGCTACGTCGAGCAGTCGCTGGATGCGAAGACCCCGGTCATCGCTGCCACGGACTACATCCGTTCCTATGCCGACCAGATTCGCCCCTTCGTCAAAGCGCAATACAAGACGCTGGGCACTGACGGTTTCGGCCGCTCGGATACGCGCAAGAAACTGCGCGGCTTCTTCGAGGTGGACCGTTTCTACGTTGCGGTTGCCGCACTCAAGGCACTGGCAGACGAGGGCACCATCCCGGCGAGCGAAGTGAGCAAGGCGATCAAGCTCTACAAGATCAACCCCGACAAACCGAACCCAGTGACGGTTTAAGGCGAGGAGACCAGCGTGGCAGAAATCAAGAATGTATTGGTGCCGGATATCGGCAATTTCAAAGGTGTGGCAGTCATCGAAGTATCCGTGAAAGCGGGTGACAAGGTAACTGCTGAACAAACGCTCATCACCGTGGAGACCGACAAGGCGACCATGGATGTGCCTGCGCCGTTCGACGGCGTTGTGAAAGAAGTGAAGGTGAAGGTCGGCGACAAGGTATCGGAAGGCGACCTGATCGTTTTGATGCAAGCCAGCGGCAGTGCTGCGCAAGCAGCGGCTCCGGCGGCTGCGCCCGCACCCCAAGCTGCAGCACCCGTTGCCGCACCTGCAGCCAAAGCTGCGCCAGTTGCCGCACCCGCTGCAGTTACGACGGTCAGCGCTCCGGCAGCTGCAGGCGGCAGCGCCCACGCCAGCCCGTCCATCCGCCGCTTCGCGCGCGAACTGGGTGTGGATCTGACGCAAGTCAGGGGCAGCGGCGAAAAAGGTCGCGTCACCAAGGACGACGTGCAGAACTTCGTCAAACAATCGCTGGCACAGCCGCGCGGCGCGGCGGCCTCCGGCGGCGCCTTGCCCGGATTGCTGCCGTGGCCGGAAGTGGACTTCGCCAAGTTCGGCGCGATCGAGACCAAAGCGCTGTCGCGCATCAAGAAGATCTCCGGCGCCAACCTGCACCGCAACTGGGTAATGATCCCGCATGTCACGCAGTTCGAAGAAGCCGACATCAGCGAGATGGAAGCCTTCCGCAAGGAGCTCGGTGCGGAATACGCCAAGCAGAACATCAAAATCACCCCGCTCGCCTTCATGCTCAAGGCCTGCGCGATCACGCTGAAGCACTTCCCCGATTTCTGCGCATCGCTGGATGCCAGCCGGCGAGAACCTGGTGCTGAAGAAATACATCCATATCGGCGTGGCCGTGGATACGCCGGACGGCCTGATGGTGCCGGTGATACGCGACGTGGACCAGAAAGGCATCGTGCAGCTGGCGAAGGAGCTGGGCGAAGTCAGCGTGCGTGCACGCGAGAAGAAGATCACTGCTGCCGACATGCAGGGCGGCTGTTTCACCATCTCCAGCCTGGGCGGCATCGGCGGCACTTCGTTCACGCCGATCATCAATGCGCCTGAGGTGGCCATCCTGGGCGTGTCGCGTTCCAGCATGAAACCGGTGTGGAAGGATGGCGAGTTCGTGCCGCGCCTGATGCTGCCGCTGTCGCTGTCCTACGATCACCGCGTGATCGATGGTGCGGCTGGCGCACGTTTCACCACTTATCTCGCGCAGGTGCTGTCCGACATGCGCCGTCTGGCACTCTGATCGGTGAGCACCGCTCCCATCGGCATTCTTGGCGGTACGTTCGATCCCATTCATCACGGGCATCTGCGTATCGCACAAGAAGCGCTGGAGCAGTGCAAGCTGGGGCAGGTTCGTTTCATCCCCTGCGGCACTCCACCGCATCGCGCCGCACCGCGGGCCCCGGCACAAGCACGCTGGGAGATGGTACGTCTGGCCTTGAGCGGCCATCCTGATTTTCTCGTCGATGTGCACGAGGTGTTTCGCGACGACCCATGCTACACAGTGGACACGCTCACTGCGCTGCGCGCGGAATTTGGCGCAGAGCAACCTCTGTGCCTCATCCTCGGCGGCGATGCCTTCCTGCAACTGCACACCTGGCACGAGTGGAAACGCCTGTTCGAGCTGGCGCATATCGTGGTGCTGCAACGCGCCGGTAGCCAGCCGCTGGGTAATGCGATGGCCCACGCCGATAGCGCGCTGCAAGCCGAATATCGGGCTCGCCTCGCCCCCGGCGCACAAGCGCTGCATGAAACGCCTGCCGGTGCGATCTTCGTTGCCGACATGCGCGCTTTGGAAATCTCCGCCACCGACATCCGCCACCGTTGTGCGGAGGGAAAAAGTGTCCGTTACCTTGTACCGGATGCTGTCGCAAATTACATCGATACTCACCAACTTTACCGCACATGCTAAGCACAGAAGAAAAGACCCAAGCCATCGTCGCCGCACTGGAAGACGTCAAAGCACTCGACATCAGCGTCATCGACACCAGCAAACTCAGCCCGCTGTTCGATCGCATGATCGTCGCCAGCGCCCAATCCACCCGCCAGACCAAAGCGCTGGCCGACAATGTCGATAAGAAGCTCAAGGAATTGAACGAAGACCCGCTCAGCGTGGAAGGGGCGCAAAGCGGCGAGTGGATCCTGCTGGACTTCGGCGAAGTGCTGGTGCACATCATGCAGCCGGCGGTGCGCGCCTATTACAACCTTGAAGAACTGTGGAGCGCGCACCCCAAGGTGCACGCCAAAACCGCAAAATGAAACTGCTGATCCTGGCGGTGGGCAACAAGATGCCATCGTGGATCACCGAGGGTTTCAACGAATACGCCAAGCGCATGCCGCGCGAGGCGACGATCTCGCTGATCGAGATCAAACCGGAAGCACGCAACAGCGGCAAGACGGCAGCGCAGATCATGGAAGCGGAAGCGCAGCGCATCCGCGCCGCATTGCCGGCCAGCGCGCTGTGCATCGCGCTCGATGAACACGGTGCCACCCCCACCACCAGACAACTTACCCAGCAGATGCAGGGCTGGATGCAGCAAGGCCGCGATGTCGCGTTCATCATCGGCGGAGCGGACGGCCTGCACGAATCCGTCAAACACCAGGCGCAGCATCTGATGGCGCTGTCCGCCCTCACCCTGCCGCACGGCATGGTGCGTGTGTTGTTGGCAGAGCAGCTGTATCGAGCGCACAGCCTGATGCACAATCATCCTTACCATCGAGAGTGAGCATGGGCAGCAAACATCAACGCATCTATCTCGCCTCGCAAAGCCCACGCCGCCGCGAACTGCTCAAGCAGATCGGCGTGCACTACGAGTTGCTGTCGGTGGAAGTGGACGAGACGCCTTATCTGGAAGAAGACCCGTTGACCTATGTGCAGCGCGTATGCCGCGCCAAGGCCGAGGCGGGCTGGAACTCGCTGCTGGCGAACAAGCTGCCGCCGCAGCCCGGTGCTTGCCGCCGACACCACCGTGACCATAGCCGGCAACATCATCGGCAAACCCGACGACGACGCGCACGCCGCCGAGATATTGCGCTGCCTGTCCGGCAAGAAACACCAGGTGCTCACCGCCGTCGCGCTGGCCTTCGAGGACCAGCTGGAAATGCGCCTGTCGACCACCACCGTCACCTTCGACACGCTCAGCGAAGATCGCATCCACCGTTACCTGCTCACCCGCGAAGCGCACGGAAAGGCCGGTGCATATGGCATCCAGGGCTATGCCGGCGCGTTCGTGCGGCACATCGACGGCAGCTACACCGGCGTGATGGGACTGCCGCTGTACGAGACGGTAGAATTGCTGAAACTATTCGGATATCCCGCACCATGACAGAAGAGATCCTGATCAACGTCACCCCGCAGGAAACCCGCGTCGCGGTGATGCAGCAAGGTGTCGTGCAGGAACTGCACGTCGAGCGCGGCAGCCAGCGCGGCCTGGTCAGCAACGTCTATATCGGCAAGGTGAAGCGCGTGCTGCCCGGCATGCAGTCGGCGTTCATCGACATCGGGCTGGAGCGCTCCGCCTTCCTGCATGTCGCCGACATCTGGGAGAACCGCGCCAACGGCGACGATGCCGCCAAGCCCATCGAGAAGGTGCTGTTCGAGGGACAGAGCCTGCTGGTGCAGGTCATCAAGGACCCCATCGGCACCAAAGGCGCGCGCCTTTCCACGCAACTGAGTTTCGCCGGACGCCTGCTGGTGTATCTGCCGCAGGAGTCGCACATCGGCGTCTCGCAGCGCATCGAGAACGAAGAAGAGCGCGAGGCCCTGCGCGCCAAGCTGCAGCAGGTGCTGCCGGCCGAGCACAAGGGCGGCTACATCATCCGCACCATGGCCGAGTCCGCCATCCGACAACGAGTTGCGTGCCGACGTCGCTTATCTGGACAAGCTGTGGAGCAATCTGCAGCAGCAATCCCAGCGGCTGGGCGCCCCCGCGCTGCTGTACAAGGAACTGGACATCAGCCTGCGCGTGCTGCGCGATTTCGTGAACGAAGAGACCACGCGCATCCTCGTCGATTCGCGCGAAACGCACGAACGCATGCTGGCCTTCGCCACGGATTACATCGCCGCCGCGCGTGCCCAAGCTGGAGCGCTATGCCGGCGCGCGCCCGCTGTTCGACCTGTACAGCGTGGAAGAAGAGATCGAACGCGCGCTGTCGCGCCGCGTCGACCTGAAATCCGGCGGTTACCTCATCATCGACCAGACCGAGGCGCTCACCACCATCGACGTCAACACAGGCGGCTTCGTGGGCGGGCGCACCTTCGACGACACCATCTTCAAGACCAACCTGGAGGCGGCGCAGGTCATCGCCCGCCAGCTGCGACTGCGCAACCTGGGCGGCATCATCATCTGCGACTTCATCGATATGGATAGCGCCGAGCACCGCGACGCCGTGCTGGAGGAGTTCAAAAAGATGCTGGCGCGCGACCATACCCGCATCAGCGTAAGTGGTTTTTCCGCGCTAGGCCTGGTCGAGATGACGCGCAAACGCACCCGCGAGAGTCTGGCCCATGTGCTGTGCGAACCCTGCCCCACCTGCCAGGGACGCGGCGAGGTAAAGACCGCCCAGACCGTGTGCTACGAGATCCTGCGCGAGATCGTGCGCGAGGCCCGCCAGTTCAACGCCCGCGAATACCGCATCCTCGCCTCGCAACAGGTCATCGACCTGTTCCTGGACGAGGAATCGCAAAGCCTCGCCTTGCTTTCCGACTTCATCGGCAAAGCTGTCTCCCTGCAGGTCGAGACGCTTTACTCGCAAGAACAATACGATGTCATCCTGATGTAGGGTTTCTTAACGCTTTTTTGACATTCGTTTTGGTAAACTCTTCGCGCGTTTCAGACGCATAAACCAAATATAAACGCTCAGGGAGAATCAGCATGTTGAAAAAGCATTTGGCTGGCCTGCTGGCCGCCGCCTGTATCGCCGCACCCGCTTTTGCCCACGACGAACACGAACACGGCGATGCCGCTGTGGCACAAGCCATCATCAAGGAAATCCAGTCCAACGATAGCGCCTATATCGCCGCCCACAATGCGGCGTTCTTCCAGGAACTGTCCAAAGGCCAACATCCGCGCGCCACGGTTGTGACCTGTTCCGATTCGCGAGTACACACCAACATGCTGGACAACACCCCGGAAGGCGATTTGTTCATGGTGCGCAACATCGGCAACCAGCTGGCGACCTCCAAGGGTTCCGTGGAATACGGCGTTAACCACCTGGCCTCTTCCCTGCTGATCGTCATCGGCCACTCTTCCTGCGGCGCGATCAAGGCAGCCAGCGGCGACTATGCCGGTATCGAGGCTGATATCAAGAAGGAGCTGGATACCATCAACATCACCAAGGGCGGCGCCAACATCGACGGCGTGAAGACCAACGTCAACAACCAGGTCGCTGCAGCACTCAAGGAATTCGCGGACAAGGTGAAGGCAGGGCAATTGCTCGTGGTAGGTGCGGTGTATGACTTTGCCGACGACATGAAGCAAGGGGCCGGCAAACTCAACATCATCAACGTCAACGGTGACACCGATGCCGCCAAGATCGCAGCAGCTCTCTCCGCCAAACCGGTGGCTGTTGCTGAGAACGAGCACGCGCACGCACATCACTAAGCTTCATAGTGACCAGTAAAAAAGCCGGCGTAAGCCGGCTTTTTTATTTGCAGTTACATAAGGCCTGCAGGCAGAAAGTGTAGCAGTCAAAGTGGCCCGGCTCTGAAGTCTCCCCACAAACCCTGAATTGGAGCTACACAGGTGCATATTTACAGCCCCAAGATGATCAATGCGCCAGCAGTAGTGGCAACAATAGCCATGACAGTGCCCATGCCCGAAAAACTAAGATGGAGCAGGTGAGATAGACCCGTGGCGATAAGCCAGGCACTTAGTAGCAGCGAACCGAAAGTTCTTTTCATTGAGAGATTCCTTGTAAAACTATTTTGATTTGAGAATGAGGGCCAGAGCAACACTTACTCAGTGCTGCCGCTCGACCGGCCCGCACCGTACCTGTCCGGCATCGCACGGTCAATATGCCAACCATCGGATCAATGGCGGATCAATGGGGTCGGACTCGATTGATCCTCATCACTAAGCTCATAGTGACCAGTAAAAAAGCCGGCACAAGCCGGCTTTTTGGGGTGCGCCGCTTAATTCAGTGATTCATCCCATCTGCCCAAGCTTTCTCCGCTGGTTTGCTGGTGCTGCTTAGAATGCCATACGAATCAAAACGTTTTTCCCGATTGTAATAATCAATGGCCTCTGTGCGCCAAAGAGTAAGAACACCGTTCAGCATTCGGAATGTCCATTGTTTTTGATAAATTTGGTCGTGTTCCAGAAGAACTGTATCCCCCTTAAGCAAGTATTTGCCGGTCAGTGGATAGTGAGGCTCTCTACGGGTGACAGGGTCGATATAGGCAAAATCACTCCTGAACCAATATCGGAAGTGGCCATTTTTGAGTTCGAGCACTGTGGATGAGTAACCATTCGCCAGCTTAAATACGCCGTTTTGCGGCCTTGCCACTTGAGGAACTGGCGGCTCATCAGCAGCGTAAGACGCTAAAGCAAAGATAAGCGACATAAGGAATGTTAAGGAGGCTAAGAATTTGGCGCTCATGTTCATGGAATCGATGGGGTCAGACTCGATTGATTTTGCGAGCGGCGATGTCAAGCAGCACTGAGCGACTCATCACAAAGCGGCCATCGGCATCCTTGATCGCATTGGCGCTCAGCAACACAGGCAGGGTGGTGCCATCCTTGCGCAGGATCTCGAGTTCCAGATTGCGTAGCCAGCCGCTCTCTTTGAAGCGTTGCTCGCTTTCCTGAAAAATATTCCTGCTCACCGGCGTCAGCAGATCGGTGAACCTCATCTTGCCCACGACCTCTTCACGGATGAGGCCTAGCCACTGAAGTCCAGTGTCGTTGATGTGGGTGAAGACCCCGTCCGGGTCGAGCGAGTGGTAGGCGCAGGGAGCGTTATGGTAAAAGTCCGCGAGCTGATCGGCATATTTCTTGAGCGCGCTCCCGGCCTGCGTGCACTCGCCCAGCTTGCTGACGAGATTGGCGTTGGCCGACTCGAGTATCGCGGTCTGTTTCTCGAACTGGGTCGTGCGATTGGCCACCAGCTCTTCGAGTCGCCGGCGATGCTGATGCAGTTCCTCTTCGACCTCCTTGTCTTTGGTGATATCGACCAGGATACCCTGCAGGAACAATGGCTCACCCGATTCGTGGCGCACCAGGCTCGCCTCGTTCAGGAACCAGCGCACTTCGCCGTCACTGGTGAGCAGGCGGTATTCGCAGCGCACAGGCGCTCCGCTCTCGTAGCCGCGCGCGATCTCTGCATACACAAGAGCCCGGTCATCCGGATAGACCTGCTTGAGCAATCCTTCCGGCTCGGCCAGCAACTCCTCGGGGGAAAAACCGAGCTGGCTGATCTGCGGGCTGATGTATAACAGCTTGCCGGAAGCATCCAGTGCGGTGGTGTAAGTGATGGCGGGAATCTGCTCCACCAGAAAGCGGTACTTCGCTTCGGCCCTGACCAGATTCTCTTCCGCCTGTTTCTTTTCCAGCAGCGTCCGCCGTTCGCGCAACACGCGCTCGATGACGGCGGGCAGCAACTCGAGATACTGGCGGTTCGTATCCTTGACCAGGTAGTCCTGCGCACCGCGCTTCATGGCCTCGACTGCGACCGATGCGTTGTCGGCGCCGGTCAACATCATGACCGGCACCGGAATCTCGCCCAAGTCGTTTCTCAGCTCGGCCAGAAACTCCAGCCCATCCAGATCGGGCAAGTGATAATCGAGCAGCACGCAGTCCGGCTTTTGCGCATGGGCGAGTTGCAGTCCCTCGCGCCCGGTTTCAGCTTCCGCCAGCACGAATTCATAATTGGGGTCCTGCGCCAGCGCGCGGCGGCAGGCCATGCGGTCCACCAGGTCGTCCTCAACGAGGAGTATGTGTATCTGCGGCTTGCTCATTGCGGTACCTCGCTGATAGTCCAGTAGGCGTTGATGGTGCGCATGACTTCCACGAATTGCCGGTAATCCACAGGCTTGGCCATATAGCCGGCCACCCCGAGATCGAAGCTGTTGGTGATGTCCTGTTGCTCCCCGGACGTGGTCAGCACCACCACCGGAATGCGCTTGAGCAGTGCGTCGTGCTTCACCACCTGCAGGAACTCGATGCCGTTCATGATCGGCATGTTGATGTCGAGCAGGATGATGCACGGCCTTGCGCTTGCCGGGTCGCGCAGATAGTGCAGCGCTTCCTCGCCGTTTTCCGGATTCACCACCGGGTTGGTGACGCGGATCTCCTTCAGCGCACGCTTGACCGTCATGACGTCCACCTGGTCGTCTTCCACCAGCAGGATGGGCTTGTCGCCGTTCTTCATGCGCGGGCTCCTTCGCTTGAGATACTCGGCGTGCAGACGTGCGCGGCAGGGTGAAGAAAAATGTGCTTCCCTCGCCGACAGTGGACTCGACCCAGACGCGTCCACCATACATCTCCACGATCTTCTTTACCAGCGCCAGGCCGACACCGGAGCTTTCCACGCGGTCGCGCGGGGCGAGGGTCTGGAACAACTGGAATATCTTGCCGAAATGTTGCTGTTTGATGCCGGGGCCGTTGTCGGTGACGCTGAATTTCCAGTATTCGCCCTCGGCACTGCTGGCAACGTGAATCTCGCCCTCGGGCTTATCCATGTATTTGATGGCATTGGAGAGCAAGTTCTGGAACACCTGCTGGATGCGGGTCGGCTCGGTGATGACCGTCGGCAGGGAATTCTCGATGCTGACCTTGATGCCTGCCGGTGGTGCCAGCAAGTCGACCACCTCCCCTACCAGGCGGTTGAGATCCACTGCGACCATCGTTTCCTTCACCCGCCCCACCCGCGAATACAGGAGTATCCCGTCGATCAGGCCATCCATGCGGTGCACCCGGTTGATCAAGATGCGCATCTGCTCACGGCCCGCGTCATCGAACTTGTCCGCGTAATCCGTGGCTAGCCAATCCGCCAACGAGCTGATGGCGCGCAGCGGCGCCTTGAGGTCATGCGACACCACATAGGCGAAGTTTCTGAGTTCCTCGTTGGCGCTCTCAAGCTCCCGCAGCAGACTGTCCTGTTTCTCCTCCGCCCGTTTGCGTTCGGTGATATCGCGCATGAAACTGTATATCCGCCCGCCGTTGAGAGCACTGTAGTTCGAGCTCACCTCCACGATCTGGATACGGCCATCCTTGCGGCGTTTGCGCGCCTCGTAACGATCGCTCCCCGTTTCAAGCAGCTTGGCGATATCCCGCGGCATCTCTTCCGGTGTTCCCGCCACCTCGATGTCTGCCGTGCTCATCTTTTTCAACTCGGCGCGGCTGTATCCCGTCATCTGGCAATAGGCATCGTTCACTTCCAGGATGCGTCCTTGCAGATCGGTAATCAGGAAAGCATCCAGCGAGGTGCGGAGCATGACCTTGAACTGCTCTTCCTCGTTCTTGTGCAGCACTTCTTCAATCTTCTCGCGCTCGCGGACATGGATGACCAGAGGTCGAAACAGGAAAAAATACAGCACTGGGGAAACTACCGCGATCAGCAGCGTGGCGTCGATGATCGCCTCGCCCATTAAAGTTAGCCGCGGCAGGGAGTAAAGCAGCAGCATCACGGCTGCTTCCGAGATGAAAACGGACAGGGAAACGATAAGCAGGATTAAAGCCGGGGATTTCAAAAGCAACGACTGGTTGTGTACGGTATACATCGCTCGCCCCGCCTGGCTGTTTGATGCCGCATTATAGTAGATGCGCAGCGGGAAGATAGCGAAGCAACCCCCGGCGTTTATGCGGGCGTGCCGCTCCGGTCATTTATCAGGCGCGCAGCAGACTCTCCGGCTCGACCTTGCTCCCCGTGATCGCCACGACCTTGTGGCGCGACTGTCCGCCTTGTTTGAGTTCGACCTGACGCAGGGGAACGCCGAAGAAATCGGCGATGAATTTGAGCAATGCTTCGTTGGCACGACCTTCGACGGGCGGCGCGGCGAGGCGGATCTTCAAAGCTTCGCCATGCAGACCCGACACTTCAGTGCGTTTCGCGCCGGGCTGCACATGCAAGGTCAGGGTGATCAGGTCACCGGCACGGCGGTACCACCCGCTCACAACAATCTCAAGGCAGCCTGTTCCAGGCCGCCCACCGGCACGATGAGGATGAGCTGGCAGATGATGAACAGCACCAGCACGGAAAGATCGACGTTGCCCACCAGCGGGATGCGACGGCGCAAGGGTTGCACGAAGGGGCGATTGACCGCAGCCAGCATCGGCGCCAGCGGCGTGTGCGGATTGACCCAGGACAGGATCGCCTCGGCCAGCAGCGTGGCGACAAGCAGGTAGATGCTGATCTTCAGCAGTTTGACCGCCGTCCAGGCCAGCAAGCCCAGCAAAGGGAAGGTTTCAAACGGATAGCCTTGCGTCCACAACGAGGCCATGAGATAGATGAACTCCGCTAAAAAGGCCAACAGCAGCGTGGCGCTATCCAATCCCCGGACTGCAGGAACGAAACGGCGCACGCGCAGCACGACGAAATCGGTGATCGCCATGAGGAATTCGCCGATGGGGTTGCGCATCGGCGCCTGCAGCCACACTGCATGGAAGCGGAACAGCAGAACCGCCGCAAATGGCTGCACCAGTGCGTCGATCAAAAACGAGAGCGCCTCACCCAGCATTGGCCACCTCTGAAAATTCAAAATTCAAAGCAAGACAAGGCGCGAGCAAAAAATTGCGACGCGGCATATGTGCGGTCATGACACGGTGCGGCGGAAGCCGTCTGGTGCGGGAATGACCGCTTGCGCCATCTCCCGCAAACGGCTGCTTCGCAGTAACGTGTCGATGGCGCAGTATGTAAGGAGTAATTTTTTGCGAGCAACGCCGTATTGCGACGAAGTTTGGATTTTCAGAGGTAGCCATCACGCATCCTTTCCTAGTTCATCACCCAGCTCTTTGGAACGTGCCGCTGCGGCACGGATGGCAGCGACGATATCCATCTTCACCTGGTTCGCATCCATGCTGTTCAGTGCGCGTTCGGTCGTGCCGTTCTTGGAAGTCACGCGAGCGCGCAGGGTGGCGACGTCTTCCGGACTGCTCTCGGCCAGCTTGCTGGCACCGAGGAACGTGTCCAATACCAGTTGCCGTGCCTGCGCTTCGTCCAGCCCCAGCTCGAAAGCGCCTTGCTGCATGGCTTCGATGAAATAGAACACATAGGCCGGGCCGCTACCGGAGATCGCCGTCACCGCATCCAGCATCTCTTCGTCATCGACCCACAAGGTACTACCCACCGCCGCGAGCACCGCCTCGGCGTGATGGCATTGTTCCGGACGCACTGCAGGCATGGCGTACAAGGCCGTGACACCGCAGCGAATGAGGGCGGGGGTGTTGGGCATGCAGCGCACGATATTCTGTGTCCCCAGCCAGCGCGCCATGTCATGCGTACGGATACCTGCGGCAATGGAAATGACGAGTTGTCCGTCTATGATCGGTGCCAGTTGCGCGGCGACTTCCCGCAGCTGTTGCGGCTTGACCGCAAGGATCACCGCCTCACCGTGCGCGACTGCCTCAGCCAGCTCCGTGCTCGCCCTGACCCCGAATTCGTTGTGCAGCTCCGCACAACGTTCTTTGTTGAGTTCCACGACGTGCATCTTGGACGGCGAATAACCGCGCTTGATGAGTCCGCTGATCAAGGCCTGCGCCATATTGCCGCCGCCGACGAATGTTATTTTCATTTGTTCTCCCCGTAATCCCTTGCACCAAATATCGCCGTGCCGATGCGCACAATGGTCGCACCCTCCTGAATCGCCGCACGATAGTCGTGCGACATGCCCATCGACAGGGTATCCAAAGCCATGCCCTGCGAGTTCAACTGTACCAATAAAGCCCGCATCCGTGCGAATGGCACGCGCTGCGCCGCTTCGTCAGTGGCCGGAGAAGGTATCGACATCAAGCCGCGCAGTTTGAGGTGCGGCAGATGCACGACCGCGCGCGCCAATTGCACCAGGTCTTCCGGCGCGACGCCGCTCTTGGTTTCCTCGCCGCTCACGTTCACCTGCAGACAGATGTTGAGCGGCGGCAGGTGCGGCGGCCGCTGTGCGGAAAGCCGCTCGGCGATCTTCAACCTGTCCACGCTATGCACCCAGGCAAAATTCTCGGCGACAGGACGCGTCTTGTTGCTCTGGATCGGGCCGATGAAGTGCCATTCCAGCGGCAAGTCGCGCAGCGCCTCGATCTTTTCCAGTGCTTCCTGCAGGTAATTTTCGCCGAACGCCACTTGTCCTGCTTGATATGCCTCGCGCACCGCTGCCGCCGGAAACGTCTTGCTCACGGCCAACAGACGGACTTCTGCAACGTTCCGCTGCGCTGCTTTGGCGGCCTGTGCAATCGCCTCGCGGGTCGCTTGCAAGTTGGAGAGGATTGCAGTCATAATCGGCCGGACAGTCGCTTTTCAACAAGGTTTTCAACGCTCAGGATTATATATGGATATCACCGAACTGCTCGCCTTCGGCGTGAAGAACAAAGCGTCCGACTTGCATCTTTCCGCCGGCTTGCCACCGATGATCCGCGTGCACGGCGATATGCGTCGCATCAACCTGCCCGCGATGGAGCACAAGGAAGTCCACGCCATGGTGTACGACATCATGAACGACGGGCAGCGCAAACATTACGAAGAGAACAAGGAGGTCGACTTCTCGTTCGAAGTGCCGAACCTGGCGCGTTTCCGCGTCAACGCCTTCATCCAGAATCGCGGCGCGGGTGCGGTCATGCGTACCATTCCTTCCAAGATCCTCTCGCTGGAAGACCTCAAGGCCCCGGCCATCTTCAAGGACATCTCCGAAACTCCGCGCGGCATGGTGCTGGTGACCGGCCCGACCGGTTCCGGTAAATCGACGACGCTCGCGGCGATGGTGAACCACATCAACGAGAACGAGATGGGCCACATCCTGACCGTGGAAGACCCGATCGAATTCGTGCATGAATCAAAGAAGAGTCTGGTCAACCAGCGCGAAGTCGGCCCGCACACCCTGTCCTTCAATAACGCGTTGCGTTCCGCATTGCGTGAAGACCCGGACGTGATCCTGGTCGGCGAAATGCGCGACCTGGAAACCATCCGCCTGGCGATGACGGCGGCGGAAACCGGCCACCTGGTGTTCGGCACACTGCACACCAGCTCGGCGGCGAAGACCATCGACCGTATCATCGACGTGTTCCCGGCCGATGAAAAAGAAATGGTGCGCGCGATGTTGTCCGAATCGCTGCGCGCGGTGATCTCGCAGACCCTGCTCAAGACCAAGGACGGCACTGGCCGCGCCGCAGCACACGAGATCATGATCTGTACGCCTGCCATCCGCAACCTGATCCGCGAAGCAAAAGTGCCGCAGATGTACTCCGCCATCCAGACCGGCGGCAACATCGGCATGCAGACGCTGGATCAATGTCTGCAGGATCTGGTCAAGCGCAACATCGTCTCCTCCGCCGAAGCGCGCAGCAAGGCGGCGAACAAAGACATGTTCCCGGGCTGATCGCCAAATACGCCCACCACTTAGGAGTTCACTATGGAACGCGACCAGGCCACCGAGCTAGTCCACAATCTGTTACGCGGGATGGTCTCGCAAAAGGCGTCCGACCTGTTCGTCACCGCCAACTTCCCGCCCGCGTTCAAGATCGACGGCAAGATGACGCCGGTCTCGAGCCAGGCGCTGACGCCGCAGCACACACAGGAACTGGCACGCAGCATCATGAACGACCGCCAGGCCGCCGAATTCGAATCCACGCACGAGTGCAACTTCGCCATCAGCCCGCCCGGTATCGGCCGTTTCCGCGTCAACGTGTTCATGCAGCAGCAGCGCGTCGGTATGGTGTTGCGTACCATCACCACCAAGATTCCCACTTTCGAAGAGATGGGCTTGCCGCCCATATTGAAGGATGTGGTGATGACCAAGCGCGGCCTGGTGATCCTGGTCGGCGGCACCGGCTCCGGTAAATCCACCTCGCTGGCCGCCATGCTCGGCCACCGCAACCACAACAGCTATGGCCACATCATCACCATCGAGGATCCGGTGGAGTATGTGCACGATCACGACAAGTGCATCGTCACCCACCGCGAAGTCGGCGTGGACACCAACGACTGGCACGCCGCGCTGAAGAACACCTTGCGCCAGGCGCCGGACGTCATCCTGATCGGCGAGATCCGCGACCGCGAGACCATGGAATATGCGGTGGCCTTCGCTGAGACCGGCCACTTGTGTATGGCGACATTGCACGCCAACAGTGCCAACCAGGCGCTGGACCGCATCATCAACTTCTTCCCGGAAGAGCGCCGCGAACAGCTGCTGATGGACCTGTCGCTCAACATCAAGGCGATCATCTCGCAACGCCTGATCCCCAAACGCGACGGCAAGGGACGCGCAGCCGCCTTCGAGATCCTGCTCAATTCGCCGCTGATCGCCGACCTCATCTTCAAGGGCAACGTGCATGAGATCAAAGAGGTGATGGCCAAATCGCGCGAGCTTGGCATGCAGACTTTCGACCAGGCGCTGTTCAATCTGCACGAAGCCGGCGCCATCAGCTACGAGGAGGCACTCAAGAATGCCGACTCGGTCAACGATCTGCGCTTGAAGATCAAACTGGAAGGCCAGGCCACCAAGGACAGGGACGTGATGAGCGGACTGGAAAACCTGAAGATGACCTGAGGTCGAAGATGAACTTCCAGCCGACCTTTCGCGTGCATCTTGCCGACCCGCTCGGTCTGGTCGATACGCCGTTCATCATCACCACTGCCTATACCAGCGCAGACGGCTATCCGAAAGCAGAATGGTTCCTGGTCGTGGCGGAGGAAAAAGGAACGCTCTTTGCACAACGCAACAAGCTCGACTACCAGGCCCTCCCCGATGGCTGCGTAAAATTCGATGAAGAGCTGTTGTTAGAGGAAGCTCTCGATCAAGCCAAGCTGCGCCTGCGTCGCTACATCCTGAAAGACAAGGGACGCCTCCTGGCCCCGCTGCTGCTGGCAAAACCGACCCAAATGCAAGCCGCTGACCACAGCCACCTCGTCAAACTCTGGATGCGCGGCTCCTATTGCGGCTGTCTCAGCGAGATACGCGCCAAGAGCGAATGCACACCGCTGATCGACACACTGGTCTGGATACACGGCCTGCCGATGCTGGCAACGCAGGATTTATAACCTTCAAAGTCAAAACCGTCGGGGGTAGCCCGACAGCAAGTTACTTTCTTTTGCTTCGCCAAAAAGAAAGTAACCAAAGAAAAGGCGACCCCGGTTTGCCGCCCTTCGGGTTCCCTCCGTTGCTCGACTGGTCAGGCGGCTGCGGAACTCGCGCTACGCGCTCAGACAGTCCTCGCCGACTTCCCCTGACCAGCCTGCGCTACTCCGCGGCGCACAGGGGAAGTGAAAGCGGAAACCCAAAATCCCCCTGCTCCTCATTGATACAGCGCCGGGAATTGTTTGCGCAATTGTTCCAGCTTGGGCATGTCATTGATGACGATGTAAGGCTGGTAAGGATGCAACGCCAGATAGTTCTGGTGATGATCCTCGGCAGGGTAGAACTCCTGCAGCGGCACGACCTGCGTGACGATGGGCGCGGAATAGGTACGCGCGGCAGTGAGCTTTTGAATGTAATTTAACGCACTCCTTTGCTGCTCGGCATTGGCATAAAAGATCACCGAGCGATACTGGCTGCCTTCATCCGGCCCTTGGCGGTTGAGCTGGGTTGGATCGTGCACCACACTGAAAAACACCTGCAGCAGTTGCTGATAAGACACCCGTGCCGGATCAAAGCGAACGCGCACCGATTCGGCATGTCCGGTATCGCCCCGGCTCACCATCTCGTAATGTGCGGTGGCCGCCTTGCCTCCCGCATAACCCGACACGACATCCGACACGCCTTTGACATGCTTGAACACCGCATCCACGCCCCAGAAACAACCGCCTGCGAATACTGCCGTTTGTTCGGGCGGCGCCGCGTTGGCATTCGATAACGCGCCCATGCTGAATATGAGGCACAGGCTACCGAGCAAATAACTGCGAATCAGCTTGATGATTAACATGATGTTCCTCCTGTTCATTAGCCGAAGGTAAAGGCAAACGCCTCTGCCCCTCCGTCCAGAAACTCGATGCGGAAGGTCCTGTTCCTGATCTCGCCGCGCTGCCGAATCAATTGATACAGCCGCTGTTCGCGTATCACGCCGATACCTGCCGCATCGATGTCAGCGCCATGATCCTTGCCGGGTGCCGCACCATCCAGCGTGACCTTGAAACGCAGCGGCTTGCCGTTGCTGGCACCCAGCACCAGGTGCAGGTCGCGACCTTGAAAGCGGTAACTGATCGCGCCGCCGGACGTTTGCAGAACGGCGGATTCCTTGCCGACTTTCCACATGCCGCTCAACGCCCATTGATCCGGCTCAAGCACACGCGGTACGGAGTAACGCGCTGCAGTGTCATTCTGAGTCGTTTCGCGCGATGCGAAATTCTCCTGCCGCGCATAGCCCAGATAAGTTTCCGGGGAGCGTTCGGTGTCCGCGGCTGCCGCTGTCGCCCCCGAACCGTGCACCTGCACCAGTTCATTGCTCAGCACCACATCCCGGCGCGCCTCCTTGAGCAGAGTCTGGATCATCTGCTCGGTCTCCGCATACGCGCCCTCGCCGAAATGTTGATGACGTATGCGCCCTTGCGCATCGATCAGATAATGCGCGGGCCAATACTGGTTCTGATAGGCATTCCAGATCGCGTACTCGTTATCCAGCGCCACGGGATAAGCCACCCCCAATTCGCGCACAGCCTGCTCGACGTTGTGCAGGTCTTTCTCAAACACGAACTCCGGCGCATGCACGCCGATGATGACCAGGCCTTGAGCTCGGTATTTTTCGTCCCATGCCTTCAGATACGGCAAGGTGCGCAAACAATTGATGCAGGAGTAGGTCCAGAAATCCACCAGCACCACTTTGCCGCGCAACATCGCATCGTTCAGCGGAGGCGAATTGAGCCAGGACGTGGCGCCAACCATAGGTGGTGCCATGCGGGTATCGGATGATTCTCCCGTACCGGGTCGCGCTGCCAAACGTTCGATCAATTGCTGTTCGGTGGCGGCGGTGTTCGCCGTAGTGAACTGCGCCAAGAACCGCGTATCCCAACCCAGCGCGATGACAACAATGCCCGCCACTACCGCGACACCCAGAATGCGCCGCACCCACTCTTCCACGCCGAAGCTGCGTTTCATCCATGCGATCACCCGCCCGCTGGCCAGCAACGCCACGGCCAGCGAAGAAGCCGCACCGGCAGCGAAGACCAACAGCAGCAATGCGCTGTGCAGGTTCGCCCCGTTCAGCGCGGCACCTGCCAGCACCAGTCCCAGGATCGGCCCGGCGCAGGGCGCCCACAGGAAGCCGACCGCGACACCCAACAACAACGAGCCTTTAACGTTGCCTTCCTGATCGGCACGCTGCTGCAGGCGCCCGCCCAACGCAACAAAAGGCCGCATCAAGCGGTCCGACCAGGACGGGAAGATCAGCGCGAAACCCAGCAGCAACAACACCAGCATCGCCGCATAGCGCCCGTATTGGTTCACCTCGACCAGCCAAGCGCCACCCACTGCTGCCAGGCTGGCCAGCACGGTGAACGTCGCGGCCATGCCGAACAGGATCGGCAGCCCCGAGCGGCGGAACGACTGCTCCGAGCGCGCGAAGACAAATGGCAACACCGGCAGCACGCACGGGCTGAAGATGGTGAGCACACCGCCAAGATAGGCCAGCAGGAAAATCAGCATTTTTCTTTTCCCCTGTAATCTTAGTTAGCCCGAAGCTCTAAAGGCCGTTCGTGGTGAGCTTGTCGAACCATGAATGGCACCTCGCCAAGTCTGTTCTGAATGCCGTTCATTCCTTCGACAAGCTCAGGACGAACGGAGTTGTGTTATCGGACCTCATGGAAGACAACCGGAATTATTTTGTTCGGGGCACGAAACGCAGCGCCACCGTGTTCATGCAATAGCGCAGGCCGGTCGGTTTCGGGCCATCGTCGAACACGTGGCCGAGATGCGCATCGCACAAGGTACAGCGCACTTCGATGCGCTTCATGCCGAACAAATGATCTTCTACGTTGTATACGTTCTCCTGCGCGATGGGTTGCCAGAAGCTGGGCCAGCCGGTGCCGGATTCGTATTTGGTGGCGGAATCGAACAGTGCGTTGTCGCAACATACGCAACGGTACAAGCCGGGGTCGTGCCTGTCGTAACCGGGCTGGGAGTACGCCCGCTCGGTGCCTCCCTGTCGCGTCACTTCATAAGCCAGAGGCGACAGGCGCTTCCTCCATTCGGCATCCTTGTTCACCTTGGGCAAGGTGACACGCCCCAATGGTTTACCCTCATCGGAGAACTGCATGACAGTCACCTTGTCACCGGCGAATGCCGTCCCCGCAAAAGAGCGTGTTGTATATGCCAGGCCGATCCCGGATAACAGCGATAGGAATTGTCTGCGTTGCATGATGTCGACCTCCTGTGAAATGAGTGACAAATCAGAATGCCGGTCTACTATCCTTGAGGCCGCTTCGCTCCCGGAAAATCTCGCACCGCCTTTTCCGACCATGCCCACAAGCGTTGGGCCAGTTCTCGGTCCAGCGCCAGCGCTGCCGGCGCGACAGCGATGCGGTTGTCGAAATATTTGCCTGTCACGCCGGCCACTTCGGGCGATGTGGCGAGATACACCGAAGTGCGCGCGCCCTCCTCCACCGTATCGCCCGGCATGCTGAATCCCGCATACAGCAGCTTGGTGCCGATCACCCCCGGATGCAGGCTGTTCGAAGTGAGCCAGGGTTCGCGCCGTGCCAGTTCGTTGGCGAACAAGGCGTTGGCCAGTTTGGAATTGGCATACGCGTGATAGCCGTTGAAACCCAGCTCGCAATTCATGTCGTCGAATACGATGCGACCGCTCGCATGCACCATCGAACTCACCGTGACCACGCGCGGCGCTTCCGATTTTTTCAGCACCGGCAGCAACAAGTTGGTAAGCAGGAAGTGTGAGAGATGGTTCACCGCCAGCGTCATCTCGAAACCATCGCGCGAGACCATGCGCTCGGTCATGTAAACGCCCGCATTGTTGATCAGCACATCCAGGCGCGGCAGACGCGCGGAGAGCGCATGCGCCATGCGCGCCACGGCAGCCAAGTCGCCCAGATCGGCATGGGCAGTCTGCAATGCGGCATCGGGCACCACGGCACGAATCGCACTGCACGCATGTAGCGCCTTCTCCTCATTGCGCCCGTGCAGCACCAGCTCATGTCCTTGCCTGGCCAATTCCTTTGCAGTCGCCAGCCCGATACCGTCGGTCGCACCCGTGATGAGTATCGTCTTCATGCTCAATCGATGACCTCGAAGTTGGAATAATCGCCGCTGCCCGGCCCGGTTTCGACGCGCTCCACCTGCGCCAACTCGGGACCACGCTGTGCCCAGCGCACGATGGCTTCCACGGCATCGGGTTCTCCCTGCACCATGGCTTCCACTGCGCCATCGCCGCGGTTACGCACCCAGCCCGACACCCCCAGATGTTGCGCTTCGCGCTGCATCGAGTTGCGGAAGAACACGCCTTGCACGCGGCCGCGGATCACAAGGTGCTGTGTTCTCCTGGCGGGAGACGTTTGAACGCCCATTCTGTTCCTCCGATAAGCGACACTGCAAAGCTGCATCCTTATGGCCATGCTACCAGACTGCAGGGCGCCGACAGCATCCATGACCTCGCTGCTATTTTCCGCTTGAGGAATGTAGCTGAACAATACGTTGAATCCTGTATTGAAAAGAGCGCAAGTCCGCCGCAAGCTTCGCTTTCATCAACTGATGCAGGGAGAGTTGATCATGAACAAGATTAAAGCACTGCTGCTTGTAGGCATGATTTTGTTCGGCCTGGGGAATGCACTGGCGCAGCCCGAGGTGCGGGTGCGCGGCGCCATCACCAACTTCGACGGGCACGAGCTGCAAATAAAGACGCGTGAAGGTAAGGACCTGAAGGTCGGCATCAACGGAGTTACCCGAATCAGCCTCCTGTCCGCACTCGATATCAGCGACATCAAACAGGGCAGCTTCGTCGGCGTGACCGCGATCCGGCATGGCCCGGGAACGCCGCTGCAGGCGCGCGAAGTGCACGTGTTCGCCCCGATGCTGCGGGGCACGGGCGAAGGCCATCGCGACTGGGACCTTGAACCCGGCTCCAGCATGACCAATGCCAACGTGGACGCCATCGTGAACACCAGTAATGGCAAAGAGCTGACGCTCAGCTACAAAGGCGGCAGCCAGAAGATCATCGTGCGGCAAGGCGTGCCCATCGTCTCCCTAACACCCGCCGACAGATCGCTGCTCAAGACAGGGGCGCAAATCTTCTGCATCGCGCAGCAAGCCGCCGACGGCACCCTGACGGCGCAATACATCAGTGTCGGGGAGAACGGCATGACGACGCCGATGTGATTCGCCCCGTCGCGGCAGAGGAGGACTATGGCTCGTTATTCCACCATGCATGTTCTATTGTTCTGCCTGTTGCTGCTGGCGTGGACGTGTCGTGCTGCGGCGGCCACGCATGTAGTGTTCGTGCTCGATGTCGATGGCGCGATCAGCCCGGGCACGGCTGACTATGTCGTGCGCGGTTTGAAAGCGGCTGCCGACGAACCGGCCGACCTGGTCGTACTGAAGATGGACACGCCGGGCGGATTGGACACAGCCATGCGCCAGATCATCAAGCAGATCATCGCCTCGCCGGTTCCTGTTGCCGCTTTCGTCGCACCCGACGGTGCGCGGGCCGCAAGCGCGGGAACCTATATCCTCTATGCCAGCCACATCGCCGCCATGGCACCGGCCACCAATCTGGGGGCAGCCACGCCCATCATGATCGGCATCGGCGGCCTGCCTGGGCCGGGCGAGCAACCGCAGAAGGACAGCGGTCGCGAAAAAAACAGCAGCGAGAAACTGTCGCCCGCCGAAGCTGCCGCACCGCTTAGCGCGATGGAGCACAAGCAGATCAATGATGCTTCCGCGTATATCCGCAGCCTGGCGCAGATGCGCGGGCGCAATGTCGAATGGGCAGAGCAGGCAGTGCGCCAGGCGGTGAGCCTGACCGCAGCCGAAGCCTTGAAGCTGAAGGTCATCGATGTGGTTGCCGCAGACGTGCCGGACCTGCTGCATAAACTGGATGGACGCAAAGTGACTGTACTCGGCGTGCAGCGCACGCTGAACACCGCGGGAGCGCGCATCGTCACTCTGGAGCCCGATTGGCGCAGCCGCGTGCTGTCGGCCATCGCCGACCCGAACATCGCGTACCTGTTGATGCTCGCAGGTATCTTCGGCATCTTCTTCGAATTCTCCAATCCGGGTTTCGTGTTGCCGGGCGTCGCCGGCGCCATCTCGCTGCTGCTCGCGCTGTTCGCATTCCAGGCATTGCCCATCAACTATGCCGGCCTGCTGCTCATCCTGCTCGGCATCGCCTTTATGACTGCCGAGGCGTTCATACCCAGCTTCGGCGTACTCGGCATCGGCGGCATCGTCGCTTTCGTGCTCGGCTCCGTCATGCTCATCGATACCGACATCCCGGGATTCGGAATTTCCTGGTCGGTCATCTTGCCGGTGGCAATCGCCAGTGCACTGTTCATTTTCTTTGTGATCGGTATGGCACTGAAGGCACGGCGTCGCCCGGTGGTAAGCGGGCAAGAGAAATTGATCGGAGACATCGGCGAAGTGCTGGATGACTTCGACGGCAAGGAGGGTTGGGCGCGGGTACACGGCGAGACTTGGCGCATCAGGAGCAAGCTGCCGCTGAGCCGTGGACAAAGAATCAGGGTCGTTCGCATGGAAGGGCTGCTCCTGCACGTGGAGCCGGAGGCAGCCTCCCTGAATGAATAGTTTTGTTCGTTGCATGCTTTACAAAGGAGACTGACATGGACTGGAATCTGAGTTTCGGTATTGTTTTGATACTGTTCGTCTCGCTGCTGTTCTCAAGCTTAAAGATATTCCAGGAGTATGAGCGCGGCGTCGTCTTCACTTTGGGCCGCTTCTGGAAGGTCAAGGGACCGGGCCTGATCGTCATCCTCCCCGGCATCCAGCAGGTGGTGCGTGTCGACCTGCGCACGGTGGTGCTGGAGGTGCCGACCCAGGATGTGATCTCGCGCGACAACGTTTCGGTGAAAGTCAGCGCCGTGGTGTATCTGCGCGTCATCGATCCCGAGAAAGCGATCATCCAGGTGCAGAACTACCTCAACGCCACCAGCCAATTGGCGCAGACCATGTTGCGCTCGGTGCTGGGTAAACATCAGCTGGACGACATGCTGGCCGAACGGGAGAAACTGAACCGGGATATACAGGAAGCGCTGGATGCGCAGACCGACTCATGGGGCATCAAAGTCGCCAACGTCGAGATCAAGCAGGTCGACCTCACGGAATCCATGATACGGGCCATCGCCCGGCAAGCGGAGGCGGAACGCGAGCGGCGCGCGAAAGTGATCCATGCCGAGGGTGAGTTGCAGGCTTCGGAGAAGTTGTATCAGGCCGCCAAGATACTGGCCCAGGAACCGCAGGCGATCCAGCTGCGCTATCTGGAAACATTGACGGTGATCGGCGCTGACAAGAACACGACCATCGTATTCCCCTTGCCGATGGATCTGGTCACGCCTTTTCTGGAAAAGGCCAAAGCAAAATAAATTCAGGCGGGTGTAAAAATTTACTTAACGTTAACAACAGGAGGCCATCATGAAATGCAATGTCGGCGGAATCGATCGCACTGTTCGTATCGTGCTTGGCATAGTGTTGCTGGTTGCAGGGCTGACCGCCCCGATCAGCACGGTTTGGCAAATAGTCGCGCTGGTCGTTGCCGCCATCGCATTTTTAACGGCATTCGTACGCTTCTGCCCGATCAACTGGATGTTGGGCATCGACACCAGCAAAGGCACAGAGAAAAAATAGAAAAGAAGTAGCTGCGTTTCGAACAAAGGGTTTGGCTCGAATGTGCATAAGTCTGCGTTGTGTCATGCAAGCATCCGAGCCAGCCCCGAAATTCACAGTACCTTCCCCTGATTCGCATCCCCGTTTTGTGCCCTTTGCCAAGGGCACTCTTGTAGTCCGCGCCATTCTTCACGTGACCGATTCGCCTGCTCAAAATTTCAGCAATGGAAGACAGGGTTAGTCTCCCTGCGGTACAGTCCGGTAGAATAAATCGTCAAACAGCCACTCATCATCACCACTATAAATAACCAACTAATTGAATAATGGCTACTTATAACGAATCCAGCTTCAAAGTATTACGCGGTCTCGACCCGGTGCGGCAGCGCCCCGGCATGTACACCAACCTGGAATCGCCCAATCACATCATCGCGGAAGTCGTGGACAACGCCTGCGACGAGGCGCTCGCGGGTTTTGCAAAGAATATCTTCGTCACTGCGCACAGCGATGGCTCCATCTCGGTGCTGGACGATGGCCGCGGCATCCCGGTCGGCATCCACAAGGAGGAAGGTCGCTCGGTGGTCGAGGTCGCCTTCACCGTGCTGCACTCGGGCGGCAAGTTCGACAAGGAAGGCGACGGCGCCTACAAGTTCGCGGGCGGCCTGCACGGCGTGGGCGTGGCAGTGACCAATGCGCTGTCGAAGAAGGTCGAGGTCACGGTGTACCGCGAAGGCGGCCAGCACGAGTTGCGTTTCATCGACGGCGTGGCGGAAAAGCCACTGGCGAAAGTCGGCACTTGCCCCAAGAACCAGACCGGCACCCAGGTGCGCGCCTGGCCCAATTCCAAATATTTCGACAGCCCCAGCGTCAACCTCGCCCAGCTCGAATTCTCGCTGCGCTCGAAAGCGGTGCTGCTGCCCGGCGTCACCATCACGCTGAATTTCGAAAAGTCCGGCGAGACCAAGTCGTGGAACTATCCCGACGGCCTGCGCGGCTATCTCGCCGAGTCGCTGTCCGAGTTCGAACTGGCCACGCCCATCCTGTTGCAGGAGAAGTTCACGCGCAAGGGCGATGCAACCGGTTTCGCCGAAGGCGAAGGCGCATCCTGGGCGCTCACCTGGAGCGCCGAAGGCAACGTGGTGCGCGAGTCCTACGTCAACCTCATCCCCACCCCCTCCGGCGGCACGCATGAAGCCGGACTGCGCGACGGCATCTTCAATTCGGTGAAGTCGTTCGCCGAATTGCACGGCCTGCTGCCCAAGGGCGTGAAGCTGGTGGCGGAAGACGTGTTCTCGCGCGCGAGCTTCGTGCTCTCGGCCAAGGTGCTCGACCCGCAGTTCCAGGGACAGACCAAGGAGAAGCTGGTGTCGCGCGATGCGCTGAAGCTGGTCTCCTCCATGCTCAAGGACCCGCTCGACCTGTGGCTGAACGAACACCTGGAACCCGCCAAGAAGATCGTCGAGCTCGCCATCCAGCAGGCGCAGGCGCGTTTGCGCTCGGCGCAAAAAGTCGAAAAGAAAAAAGGCTCCAGCGTCGCCGTGCTGCCCGGCAAGCTCACCGATTGCAGCTCCAGCGATGCATCGCGCACCGAACTGTTCCTGGTCGAGGGCGACTCCGCCGGCGGTTCTGCCAAGCAGGGACGCGACAAGGAATTCCAGGCCGTGCTGCCGTTGCGCGGCAAGGTGCTGAATACCTTCGAGGTGGAGAAAGACCGCCTGTTCGCCAACAACGAGATTCACGACATCGCCGTTGCCATTGGTGTCGACCCGCACGCGCCGACCGACACCGTCGATCTCTCCGGCCTGCGCTACAACGCCATCCTCATCATGGCCGATGCCGACGTGGACGGTTCGCACATCTCCACATTGCTGCTCACCTTGTTCTACCGCCACTTCTACCGCGTGGTGGAAGCGGGCAAGATCTACATCGCCCAACCGCCGCTGTTCCGCATCGACGTGCCCGCGCACGGCAAGAAACAGGCGAGCAAGATCTACGCGCTGAACGAAGGCGAGATGACGGGCATCCTCGACCGCTTGCGCAAGGAGAAGATACGCGAAGGCAGCTGGTCCATCTCGCGCTTCAAAGGTCTGGGCGAGATGAGCCCGGAGCAGTTGTGGGACACCACGCTGAATCCGGATACGCGCCGCGCGTTGTGCGTGAAGGCCGACCTGGCTTCGTTCAAAGAGACGATGAAGATATTCAACATGCTGATGGGCAAGCAGGAAGCTTCGACCCGCAGGGCATGGCTGGAGTATCACGGCAACGAGGTTGAGGTGGATATTTGATGGCAATACCATTCCCTCCCCCATGCAGGGGGAGGGCTAGGGTGGGGGTAGAAACCAAATCGTAAGCAGCGGGGCTCACAGATTCACCCCCCATCCCGGCCTTCCCCCTGAAAGAGGGAAGGAGAGAAAAGAGGGCAGGCTTTTATGCCGGACAGGAGACGGATTCCTCCGATAACAACTTCAAGAGCAAGACTGCTGCGCAGCAACATGACCGATGTTGAGCGCAGGCTTTGGAGTGCGATGCGGGGAAAACAACTTGAAGGCTTCCGCTTCCGGCGCCAGCATGCGATAGGCGCTTATATTGTGGACTTTGCGTGTGTGGAAAGAATGCTGGTGATCGAGTTGGATGGTGGACAGCACCAGGACCAGAAAACTTACGATGACACTAGAAGCAGGTATTTGAATCAACAGGGCTGGCAAGTAGTGCGCTTCTGGAACAGCGAGGTGCTGGAAAATCTGGACGGAGTGCTTGAAGTGATAGTGGAGAAATTGAAGAGCGCACCCCATCCGTCTTCCTGTGATGGAGAGGGAAAATAGCGAGACACATCCCCTCCCCCATGCAGGGGGAGGGTTAGGGTGGGGGTAGAAATTTGGGGCGTCGGATAGCTCGGAATTCACCCCCATCCCAACCTTCCCCCTGTGAGGGGGAAGGAGTTAAAGACAGTGAAGTGAACATTAATTAGCGCACCAACAACGAATGACCATGAACGAAAACGACCCACAAGACACACCCGAACTCGAAGCCCCCGCTGAATCCAAATCCGGCAAGCGCGAATTCGCCCCGCTCGCCAAGCTTCCCGACAGCGACGAAGTCCTCATCGCCGACTACGCCGAGCGCGCCTATCTCGAATACGCGGTGTCGGTGGTCAAGGGCCGTGCGCTCCCTGAAGTTTGCGACGGACAGAAACCCGTGCAGCGCCGCATCCTCTATGCGATGCGCCAAATGGGCCTGACGCACGGCAACAAGCATGTGAAGTCGGCGCGCGTGGTGGGCGATGTGCTGGGTAAGTATCACCCGCATGGCGACTCTTCCGCGTATGAGGCGATGGTGCGGCTGGCGCAGGATTTCGCGATGCGTTATCCGCTGGTGGATGGCCAGGGCAACTTCGGTTCGCGCGACGGCGACAACGCGGCGGCGATGCGCTACACCGAGGCGCGGCTCACACCGATCGCCGATCTGCTGCTGTCCGAGCTGGACATGGGCACGGTGGATTTCATTCCCAACTACGACGGCGCGTTCCATGAACCGGCGATGCTGCCCGCGCGCCTGCCGATGGTGTTGCTGAATGGCGCATCCGGCATCGCGGTGGGCATGGCGACCGAGATCCCTTCGCACAATCTGAAAGAAGTCGCCAAGGCCGCAGTCGCGCTGGCGAAGAACCCCAACGTGAAGGACGACAAGCTGATGTCCTACATCAGCGGCCCGGACTTCCCCGGCGGCGGGCAGATCATCTCTTCCGAGGCCGATATTCGCGATGCCTACACCACGGGGCGCGGCTCGCTGAAGATGCGCGCACGCTGGACCGTGGAGCAATTGGCGCGCGGCCAGTGGCAGGTGGTGGTGAGCGAATTCCCGCACGGCGTCTCGGCGCAGAAGGTGCTGGAAGAGATCGACGAGCTGACCAACCCCAAGGTCAAGGCCAACAAGAAGTCGCTCACGCCGGAGCAGACGCAGAACAAGCAGCTCATCCTCTCGGTGCTGGATACGGTGGCCGACGAATCGGACAAGTCGCAAAAGATTCGTCTGGTGTTCCAGCCCAAGTCGTCCAAGCAAAGCCCGGACGACATGATGGCGGTGCTGCTCACCCACACCAGCCTGCAGAACTCGGTGTCGGTCAACCTCACCATGATCGGCCTGGACGGACGCCCGCAGCAGAAGTCGCTGGCGCAGGTGCTGCGCGAGTGGGTCGCGTTCCGCCTCAGCACCGTCACACGCCGCTGCGATTTCCGCCTCGGCCAGGTCAACGATCGCCTGCACATCCTCGCCGGACGCATGATCGTTTACCTGAACATCGACGAAGTCATCAAAGTCATCCGCAATTCGGACAACCCGAAGGAAGACCTGATGAAGAAATTCGACCTGAGCGAACGTCAGGCCGAAGACATCCTGGAAATCCGCCTGCGCCAATTGGCCCGCCTCGAAGGCATCAAGATCGAGAGAGAGATCAAGGAACTGAAGGCCGAAGCCAAGGAACTGAAGCGCGTGCTCGATAGCGAAGAGGCGTTGCGCGAACTGGTGGTGAGCGAGATCGAAGCCGATGCCAAGACCTACGGCGACGAGCGCCGCACGCTGATCGAGGAAGCGCAGATCACCAAGGTGACCGCGCAAGTGAGCGACGAGCCGGTGACGGTGTTCATCTCGCAACGCTTCTGGGTGCGCACGCGCCAGGGCCACGGCATCGACGCCAGCAGCATCGCCTTCAAGGACGGCGACAGCATCGCGGCCACCTACGAGGTGCGCACCACCGACAACTGCATCGTCATCTGCAGCAACGGCCGCGTGTGCAGCATCCCCGTCTCGTCGCTGCCCTCCGGCCGCGGCGACGGCGCACCGCTGGCCACCTTCATCGAGATCGCGCCCGGCGCGAAGATCGCGCACGCCTTCTGCGGCAAGGCCGAGACGCCCGTGCTGCATCTCCACCAGCGCCGGCTACGGCTTCCCCTGCTTCATCGGCGACATGGTCGGCCGCACCAAGGCGGGCAAACAGTTCATCAGCGTGAAGGAAGACACCATCCTGCCGCCTGTCATCGTGGCGCCGACGCAGCACTCGCTGGTTGCCGTGGTGACCAAGAGCGCGAGGATGCTGGTGTTCATGCTCTCCGAACTGAAGCTGCTGCAAGGCGGCGGCAAGGGCATGATGCTGATCGACCTGAAAGATGGCGACGAGCTGACGGCTTGCACGGTCGTCAATCAGCCCGAGGTCACCTTGAGCGGCACGGCGGGCAGCAAGGTGCAGCAGTTGCAGATTGGCGGGAAAGAATTGCAGACTTACTTTGGTGCGAGGGCTAGAGCGGGCAAGGTGGTTGAGACTAAGTTGAAGGGGTTGAGGTTCTGAGTAGAAATGCGAGCCATTCGCTTTTACTCCGTTGGGCCTGCAGAAATGCAGGCCTTTTGTTCTTCGATAGCTGGCCATTAGTTGACGCGCTCTAGACATTTCTTACCGACTGAGACAAGCTGCATACGGTCATTGTCTTTTCTTGGAGTAACTTATGGATTTATCGTTTTTCCATCATTTCACCAAAGCCATTACGTCAAATGCAACTCTAAAAGAATTTCAATGGAAGACGACGTTTTACCGCTTCTTTGATGGTGCATGGCATCACGGGATATCAGGTGCGAAGCCCGATACCCAACTGGTAAAAGTATTGACTAAAACTCGTGATGAAAAGATTCCTAAGCAAGCCAAAAATCATCACTATTTCCATATAGCGTGCGTCGATGCTGTTGTTGAAGTAATTGTCCCGCCTAGAACATGGCAAACAACCATAGACAAATATGTAACCGACTTAGAAGAATGTGTAAGAAATGCAGAATATCAATTTAATGCAAATTACGATAAGTTGACTCGACTCCTAAATCGAACTGGATTTGAAGAGGAAATTAGGAAGTCCCTAAAGAAACGGCTTGATGGCTCGGCAGTCGAACAAACAGAAGCATTATCTCCCTCTTCTTACATCGCATTAATTACCTTTGATATCGATCACTTCAAGCAAATTAACGATAGCTACAGTCACCAATATGGTGATGCGGTCCTTAGAGCATTTTCTTGGCGGCTAGCCGAACATACTAAGGTTTTAAAAGAGCACCAGAAAGTTGATTTCACGCTTGCGAGATTGGGCGGCGAGGAATTTGATCTACTGGTCATAAATCTAAAGAACAAGGATGAAGCTCGAGAAATAGCGGAATCATTTCGTGTAGCGATAGAGCGCGACCTGTTGCCCACAAGCGTGCAGTGGGACTCCATATCAAGAGACTTGAAACTAGGAGACATGGCTCTCCCTAGTGAGCAAGAGCGCAAAGTTACGGCCAGTGTTGGATATAAGGTTAGTTCGCTACTACAGAATGAAGAGCCCCTAAAGAAGTATTCAGAACTAAAAGGACAAGCAGATGTAGCGTTATATCGCGCGAAAGCAGACGGAAGAAATTGCGTCACTAACTATGACGAAATTAGAATTAAGCACGGCAGAGTATTACAGAGCGCCTCCGAACTAAATCACGTAGCAATCGACATCGGAGCAGACGTGGGTGTAAAAAGAGGCGACGTCTACGCTGTTCGTATACCTCAATTTACTGGCGATGTCCCACTCGTGCAAGACGATGGACGCAGCAAGAAGAAGCTTGGTATGTTTCCCCCGCTTACAAATGGCCGTATCACCGTGGTTAATGTTCAAAGGGGCATAGCATTCTGTCAAATCATTGAAAAATCAATTGCCACTGTCTTTCCAGTCGGTTCAAAGCTTGAATACATACCCATGGGAATTGGCAGGCCTGTTGTATCGTCATGCACCTTCCCGCTTTCAGGGTGTGTTTTACAGCCAGAAAAATTTATGAAAGAACTGGCCCGAGCAATTGATTCAAAAGATTTAGCCATCGTTTGTGTGTTTTCCGCGAAAGAAATGCGTTCGAATGATCTAGCTAATAGCAGATTTTCGATATTGGGCCTGGCGGACTTAATACGAGCGAGCTTTCCTCCAACTACAGCCTTGGGAATAATTCGCGAAAATCAAATAGCTGCTTTTGTGAGAGCAGAGTTTGGTAAAACTTCAGACTTATCTGCGACCATAGAGAAAATTGTAGGCAGTTCTAACGAGAATGTATCAATAACCTGTGGCTACGTTTCTAACGAAAGCCACGAATCTGACCACTCAGATTTCCATTGGCAAAACTTGCGTGAGGATGACCTTCTGTATGCAGCGAAGGTGGCTAACTATGTCGCGGTCTCTCAACATAGACGAAAAGATAGTAACGCCCGTCATGAGAAGTTTAGCGCCAGCACTGCTTCCTACGCCCTCTTCTATTTGCGACTGAAAAAGAGATATGAAGATGCAATAGTTGATTACCATCGCTTGGCGCAGATTGGAGTGGATGCCCCCCTATTACATAATCAATTTGCTATTTGTGTTATTGATTCTAGAGACCTTCCAAGAATGCCCGCGGCGGAAAGGGCGCTTGAGAGGGCGGTAAATGCTGCAGAAGAAGATGTTGTAACAGTTTCCTGGAATTTGGGAGTGGCGAAAGCCTTCTTGGGACATTTTGCAGATGCATACAGCCTCTTTATGAAAGGCAAAAATATTCTCGATGAGAAGCTGCATTGGTTGTATTACCTAGCCTGCGCAAAATGCGCCTGTGAGATGTATTTGAAGGGCGTTAATACTAGTGAGACTGACAAAGAGTTCTTGGAGAAATGCATAAAGAAGGCCCTGACAGCGCCCAAACCTGAAGTCGCACTTGAACACCAATGGATTGAAGACATCAAACAATTTGCTAAAAGAACCACTATCGGATCTAGTTTGTAGGGATTAAAGGGGTCAGGTTCGAATTCTTACTGAGGTTATTTTCAGTACAAAAGTTTCTACAAGGAGTTTTCCATGCGATTTTCAAAAAGAATATTAGCTATTGTTGCCATACTGCCGCTGATCGCCGGGTTAAGCGGATGTGCATACAACATTTTCATCGGGGTTCGCGAAGGAGCGGATCGCGTGTCTTTGGCGGAAGCAGACCAGGTTGCTAGCTGTCAGCCCAAGGGGAGTATCACGAATAGCGTCTTTGCCAAAGGTCGTATTGAAAAAGACGTGGAAGCAAATATGTATCAGATGGCGCGCAATAGTGCTGTGGATGCAGGTGCAGATACGATTGTGAAGGGTGAATCGCCCGAATTTGGCACGCGAACTTTCAGTTTTTACAAATGCCGCCCCTGATTTGAAAGCAAGGGGCCAGGTTTAACGACCGGACGATTTTCTCACACTACGCTTACCCACAATTGCCGTGGATGCCTCTGTGGGCGAGCTGTGGGTAACTCGATGAACATCCATTGAAACAGGATGCTGGCGTGGCTGACCATTTTTCGTTCAGCTTGCTACGCTGCCTGTGGTCAGGTAAAAGCAGGCTCAAGTTGTTTACTAGCAATGCGGAACCCATGGCGCAACGATTCATGCGTCAGAGTCGTATTCCGTATCCCTCACAAGCGCCCTCTAAAACATGCTTTCCCAACTAATCGAGATAACGCAAGTACCAGCGCAACTTCGTTACATGGTGCAAAAGCGCAACGTGCTCCGGGCCATTGGAACAACGCTTGCGGGTGCGGGCACATCCAAGGCCGTGGATTCCCTCCTTGATGGCGTATTCGATCTGGAGGGGATGAACAGCATCGCCAAGCAGCATTTCATGGGCAACATGGATTTTGCCGTCGCGCGACGAGCCGCTGCGCTGTTTTCTGCCAGCCCGCAATCGCTGCTGCTGCAAATGGAATCTGCCGCTGGCGCGCCGGGGCAGAAAGAGCACTTCCGCGCTTATCTTGAAGATCCTGGTGATAGCGCGTCCGAAGAACGCGTGGAGCTGATGTCGGCAATTGACGACCTCGTTCATGCGACCAGGTGGATGAGCAGTTTCCATGAGGTGCTATGCGAGGAACTGGTGGTTGCGTTAACCGAGCAAGTGGAAACCGGGAAAATAACCCGCGCCGATCTCGGCACGATCCGGGCACAGCTCCAGCAGCAAGCGTCGGAGTATCGCGAGTCACGTCCGGGGACGTTACTGTTGCTGTACGCCTACCGCGAAGTGGAAGCGGAAGGTCTTGAAGCTTACATTGCCACCCTCCAGACCCCGGAAGGGAGATGGCTCATGGAGGTTTCACGAAGCGCATTAGTTGCCGCTATAAGACCAAGCATCGAGCGTTTTGCACGGAATACTGTCGCCGTGCTGTAGTAACAGACGAATTGGTCGGTTTTAGCGGGAAAGTAAACGAGGCCAGCTCGAATTCGCTATGCCCCTGTGGGTCGAAATACTTTTTCTGGGTTTAGCTTAGATAGCTTCCTCTGCCTCACATCAGACCTCTCGCAGTAATTATGGGGAATTTGCTGAACTAGCACGCAAAATCGATGGGGCAGGCTCCATTGATCTGCGTTGAATCACGGCATCCAAGCAAGCTCCGTCAAACTCTTCTCAATCTTCAGCCTGAGAGGCTCCGCAGCACTTCTTATACTTTCTTCCGCTGCCGCAAATGCAAGGCGCATTGCGGCTTATCTTTGGTGTTTTGATTTCCGAGGTTTTGCCACTGGCGCTGTCTGCTGCACGGCGTTGCGGCGCCCAGAATTTGTATATCCAGCCGATGCTGGCCGGGATCTGTTTTGAAAGCTCTTCGCGCTGAGCCGGCGTTTTTACCAGCTCTTCTTCTGCCTCGGTGATCTCCGGCGCACCCAGCAGGTAGATCGGCCGCAATGCCACGGGACCGTGCCTGGATTCAAATAGAGCCTGCCAGCTATCTCGCTGCATATCGATGCCGGTCATGTATCCGTGCGCCCACATCTCGCCGTCCATGTATTCGCGCTCGTCGCCTTCATAGACTTGCAGATCAAACACGGGCTCGAAATGTTCCGCGTCCTGTTGCAGGCTCCAGACGATCGCGTTCAGGTGGCGCGTCATCAAATCAGTGATTCGTTCTGCTTGGGCATCGCCTTCAAATTTCGGTGCATCTTCTGCTGTCGGGCCCCACACGCGCGGAATCCATTCGCCGGGCTCTGGCATTGCCGGGCCGGAAGCGATGGCGGTGAGGAATCCATCCAGGCAATCCAGCATCATGACTTCGTTGGTGGTGGCGTCGGACATCAGGAAGCTGTCGAGCTCGTCCATTTCTTTTTCGGAGAGGGCGAGCGTTACTTCGATTTCGTTTGGTTCTTGTTTGGGCATGGTTGCTGTTACTTTCTTTCCTGAACGATTGTGGAAGTGCTGATTAAGTCCAACGTTTGTGGGAATCAAAGGGGTCAGGTTCGGATTGTTTGCGGCAACTAAATCCGTCAGCTTTCTTTCATACCCCAATTAAACGGGTCAGCATCGGATTTGTTTTCGGCCTATGTTTCTTAATTAAACGGGGTCAGCATCGAATTGTTTTCCATATCTATGAATGCGAAAAGTAATGCGATGCTGACCCCTTCGAATTTTCCCCCTTCGAATTTTTGATTCCCATAGCCGTATTAGCCTTGCTCCACAGGAATAACATACTTTACCGAGCACTCTGGATTTTTGAAATCGGTCAAACCCTCCAAGTGTAGATAGTCATTGCCTTGGCCTCTTTTGAATGATGAATTGGGCAACCAATAGCCGTAAACGTAGTCGACCGTCCTTCTGATCGTGTCTTCACCAAATCCGGGGATAGATTCAAACATTGCCACTTGCTGTGCCGGCAACAAATAAGAGCGCATTCCCTTCGGTATTTCATTTGGGGTGGTAACCAGTGCACCCGCGATGTAGGTCAGCGTATTCTCCGTAAAGTTTCCGGACTCGCTGATAGTCAAGCCACAAAAGGCGCTGGGTACGCGATTGCCAATTTCCAGATGCCTGTCGAACAATTGTAGCCAGGGCATACTCATCATTTCACAGAGTCCAGCATCTATGGTGAACGGTGACGGCATCACAGTTTCAAAGCCAACGATATATTGTGCGTTTCTACGCCCAACAATGGGATTGTGCTGAATACCCCGTCTTATAAAATCAAACAACTCTTCAGTTAATAGAGGCTTCTGATTGATAAGAACTGAGGGTTTGTCGACTCTGAATTGTTTGGGCGAATAACCGAAATGGGATTTGAAGGAGCGCGTAAACGCCTCATGAGAAGTGAATCCGACTTGAAACGCAATATCAATAATTCTAAGGTCCGTATTGAGCAGCATCTCAGCTGCTCTTGAGAGTCTTCGCCCCCTGATGTATCCGCCCAGAGAATCTCGAACCATGCTTTTAAACAAGCGCTGAAAGTGCCACGGCGATAGATCAAAAGATTTGGATAAAGCGACAATGTTTATCTCTTCCGACACATTTTCCTCGATGTGGTCGATTAGATCTTTAATGATATCGAGATGTTTTTGCATCTCGGCGATTCTAAGCAGTAACTCAGTGATATTCAATGGAAACCGGTCAACAGTAAAGTTGTTAGCGCTATAGCACAAATTATCAAGGATGTGATTTCTACCGCCGGTATAGTCCCTGCACATTTTGCATTGAATCTCATCGAGTCTACATATGCATGGCATGCACAAAATCAAGCCTAACCCTGCGCTCAAGTTCGCTCCCTCTGATCGCTGGGACGCGCCTTTGGCGCGCCCCTTGCTCCACGTTATACGCAATTCAAAAAATGTACTTCAAAGAGTTTGAAAAAATAATGATGGAGATAAAAATTAATTCAGCCAGAAAGAACGCAATGATTGCGGGCGTACTTTTTATACTTGCAGATGTTGCGGCGGTATTGGGCCTTATTTTATACAGTCCGATTCTCGGTAATCCCGACTACCTTATTACAGGTGCTGCAAATGCAAACCAAATAATATTGGGAACGCTTCTTGAGTTAATTCTTGCATGTTCAGCAGTTGGTACCTCAATCATGTTGTTTCCATATCTAAAAAAGTTCAATGAAGGTATCGCTCTTGGATATGTTTGCTTCAGGCTTCTTGAAGCCGTGATCATTATCGTTGGGATCGTCAGTGTATTTTCCCTATTGACCTTAAGTCAGGAGTTTGTAAAAGCAGGCACTCCGAACGCAACTTTTTTTCAAACCTCAGGTACCGTATTAATTGCAGTCCATGACTGGACTTTTCTGCTTGGCCCCAATTTCATGCTGGGCATCAATTCGATGATGTGCAGTTTTTTACTTTATCAATCAAAACTCGTACCCCGATTTATTGCTGTCATGGGGCTTGCCGGAGCCACACTCATTCTGATTGCGGCCTTGTTAGAAATGTTCGGGACCATTCTGCAACTCTCAACATGGGGGGCAGTTTTGGCGCTTCCGATATTTGCATATGAAATAACTTTAGCGATATGGCTCATAGTTAAAGGATTCAATGTATCGGCCATCGCTCCCGAGTCTGCATAGTGGAGATATGCAATAACCGCGTTAGTAACAGATGGGAAATTATAAACACGGCATTGCCTAACTTGTTCCATGCATGCCACAACTAAGGGAATATTTAATGGAAACTCGAATCAGAGATATTTTTGCCATAACGATGTTGAGCTTGCTCGCGGCATGCACCAGCCTTTCAGAAAATGCAGGCACGCAAGCTTCTGTAGTCGATAAAGAGGAATTGGTTCTTGCTTACCAAGACAGATCGATGCTCCTCTATCTGCGCCCTGGATTCGAGTCATCGAACATGAATCACCTCGAGCTTGGTCGCGTGACCGTGCAAACATCTTTGTCACTAGGTGCGGAACAAAAAACAGAACAAGAACATCTAGGGACAGAGCTAGAGTCACAGCTGAACAAACTGCTCGCAACACGCGATACTGCATCTCGCTTGAGCATGGATGTTCGCCTGTATGACATAGCGCCAGTATCACCCGCAATAAATGTGCTCACTACTCTGCTCTTCTTAGCGCCTCTTGATACCGGAGCTCTGACCGTGGAAACGTTATACCGCGATGATTCAGGTCGTATACAGGCGCGTCGGCTCGACCGGCTATCTGGAAGTGTATTCAACCTCAAAGCGGGTTTCTCCGCTTATGGGCAACACAGACTTGCGCTGAACGAATGGGCACTGCGCTGTTCAGTGCAAGCAGCTTGCTTAAAAAAGCCAGCTGAGTAGTCAACCCGCTGTATTTTTGCATGGGGTAGGCTGACAATTTTGATTTAGCTCGATTTAGATTTACAAGACCCTAATGTCATTTGCGCACCAAAAACAGGAGATCACGTTATGAAATATTTTTTAGGCGTTTTGGCAATGCTGTTAATGGCTGGTTGTAGTTCCAATGAAATTCGGAAAGCGGAGTTGAGCGATGGCGCTGCAAGTTGCAATGAGATTTGCAGAACCAATCCTGGAATCAGCGAGTATTCCCACAAAGCAGGCGGCGGAATGCCTTTGTTGTTTATGGGGGGCGTGGAAGTCAAATGCGGTTGCAATAGAACCAGCAAGTGAGAAATGTAGCTCACATAATGAATATGTGAGTTTCTGAGGCCGTCGATATTTACACTATTCAACGGATACTGATAAGACTCAAAATGAAGGTGATACTGTGTTGTGTTCCCTGCCCGTTGTGATATCAAAGAGCAAAAACCAAGAATGAATGCAAATCGAAAAACTGCGATAGTCGTAGGAGTGTTGTTTATCGCCGCACTTGTCTTCAACCTAATCGCATCCTCCATCATGGATCCAATCCTAAGTGTTCCAGAATATTTGTCTCTCGCTCACCCGAATAGGTATCAGATCATTATTGGAAATTTGCTTAACATTACTGCCGCACTGGCAATGATGTTCATCCCCATTTCTTTGTTTTACGTGGTGAGGGAACAGGATCGAAATATATTGCTAGGCTATGTGGTATTTCGGTCGCTTGAAGGCATTCTGTTCATCTACATGGCAATTCGAACACTGGCCTTCCTTGATTTGAGCAAAGCATACCTAGATCAAGGAGCGCAACACTTGTCTTACATTCAAATATTGGGTGACTCGATTCAATCAGATCTGCACTGGGCCATGTTGATCTATATTGTTATGTACATATGTGGCGCAGTGGCGTTCTATTCCTTGTTATACAAATCAAGGCTGGTGCCCCGGCTTCTATCTGTATGGGGTCTTCTGGGAACCCTGCTGATGTTTGTAGGTGTGGTGTTAGGAATGTTCAGCCTGGGTGTTTTTGAAAATACGCCCCTGATGAAGGGCATGCTCTATTTTGCGCCTCCCATTGCGTTGAACGAACTGGCTCTATCGATATGGCTCATAGTTAAGGGATTTTGTTCGCCAGCCAAAGGGATCGAAAGGGGGCTGGCTCGCAATATTCTCAGCAACTAAATCCATCAGTTTTTTAGCACAGCCTTAGCTGAAGGCTATTTTGCACCTTGCCGGAATATGTCTTTAAGTACATAATTCATCCATGTCTTGGAACGTACTTTTTCACGATGACTTTCACGCCGAGTTTCTGGCGTTGAATGGTGCACTCCAGGATGAACTGCTCGCTCACGCCAAGCTCCTTCAGGAATTCGGCCCCCACTTGGGCAGGCCCACGGTGGATACGCTCAAAGGCTCGAAGCACGCGAATATGAAAGAGTTGCGCTTTGATTGTGATGGCGGCGTATGGCGAGTGGCTTTTGCATTTGATACAGCACGTGCAGCGATTCTGCTGGTGGGCGGCGGCAAGGGCGGTGCTGATCAGCGGCGTTTCTATAAGAAGCTGATCGCCAATGCCGACGCAAGGCTTGACGATCATCTGGCTTCACTCAAGACCGCCAATGTTTCAAAGCAAGTAAAGGAGAAAGGTCATGGCAAAAAATCTAAATGATGTGTTGGCTGCTTTGCCGCCCAAGACGGCGCGCCAAAGTGGAGCATCGCGCGGGTGAACTGGCAACGCTTAAGGACTTGCGTGTTGCCGTTGCGCATACTCAACAAGACCTCGCTACGAGTCTTGGTGTAGGTCAGGACACAATCTCCCGTATTGAGCGCCGTAGTGATTTGTTGCTTTCCACGCTGCGCAGCTATGTGCAGGCAATGGGCGGCGAACTCGATCTGGTTGCGCGTTTCCCGAACCGCCCACCCGTGTTGCTTGATCATATCGCTCAAAAGCAAACAGCCAAAAAACTCCCCGCTTCAGCTAAGCGGTCTGCTGCACAACACAAGTCTGCCGCATGAAGATATTGGGCACATATTACAAAAGTTTCTACAAGGAGTTTGCCATGCAGTTTTCAAAGAGGAATTTTCACCATTGTTGCCGTACTGCCACTGGTTGCCGGGTTGAGCGGATGTGCATACAACATTTTCATCGGAGTTCGCGAAGGAGCGGATCGCGTGTCTTTGGCGGAAGCAGACCAAGTTGCTAGCTGTCAGCCCAAGGGGAAAATCACGAATAGCGTCTTTGCCAAAGGTCGTATTGAAAAAGACGTGGAAGCAAATATGTATCAGATGGCACGCAATAGTGCTGTGGATGCAGGTGCAGATACGATTGTGAAGGGTGAATCGCCTGAATTTGGCACGCGAACTTTCAGTTTTTACAAATGCCGCCCCTGATTTGAATGCTATGGATTAAAGGGGCCAGGCTCGAATTTGCTTAACGACCGGACGATTTGGTCAACACTACGCTTACCCACAATTGTCGTGGATGCTTCTGTGGGCGAGTTGTGGGTAACTCGATGAACACGCATCGAAACAGGGAGCTGGCGTGGCCGACCGGTTTTTGTGCGTTTCCTTTCAATCAGTATCACTCTCCGGGAGAACCTTCACTGTGCAAGGATCGAGTGGTCCGGAAATCATCTGGATGAAGTATTGACTCTATGTAGCCTAGAAACTAGTGTGCAATCGCCCCCGCACTTGGCTGCGTCGGGCAATCCATCCACTTCCACGGGGGGCCGTGATGTCCGTACAACTCGACCATGTGATCGTACCTTCGCGCAGTCAGGCCACGTCGGCGAAGCTGCTTGCGGAGATTCTCGGTGTTCCCTGGGCTGAAACGGGAATCGGCGGATTCTCTCCCGTCTATGTCAATGATGGTCTGACCCTGGACTTCCAAGATACGGACGAAGCGTTTCCCGTCTATCACTTCTGCTTTCGCGTCGAACAGGAAGAATTCGATTCCATACTGGCACGCATCAAGGCAGCAGGAGTCGGGTATCGCAGCACTGTCGCCGGGCCGATGGACATGAGGGTCAACGCCCAGATGGGCAACATCTACTGGGACGAGCCTGATGGACACCGCTGGGAGTTGCTAACGGTCAGCTATGCGCGGCAAAGGTGAACTGCGATCTGGTTGGCATCATACGGTGCATAGGACAAGCAATTGGGGACAGACCACGGTTTCCAAATGAACGGGGCGAAGGCTACGCCACGTGCGCCTTCTCATTCTTCAACCTGAGTTGTTCCGCAGCACTTCTTGTATTTCCTTCCGCTGCCGCAGATGCAGGGCGCATTGCGGCTTATCTTTGGGTTCTCGTTTGCAACAGCTTTGCCACTGGCACTGTCTGCCGTGCGGCGTTGCGGCGCCCAGAATTTGTATATCCAGCCGATGCTGGCCGGGATCTGTTTTGAGAGCTCTTCGCGCTGAACCGGCGTTTCTACCAGCGCTTCTTCTGCCTCGGTGATTTCCGGCGAGCCCAGCAGGTAGATCGGCCGCAATGCCACGGGACCATGTTTGGATTCAAACAAGGCTTGCCAGCTATCCCGCTGCATGTCGATGCCGGTCATGAATCCGTGCGCCCACATCTCGCCGTCCATGTATTCACGCTCGTCGCCTTCATAGACTTGCAGATCGAACACGGGCTCGAAGTGTTCCGCGTCCTGCTGCAGGCTCCAGACGATTGCATTCAGGTGGCGCGTCATCAGGTCGGTGATTCGCTCTGCCTGGGCAGCGGAGGCAAATGTCGGCGCATCTGCTGCTGTCGGGCCCCACACGCGCGGTATCCATTCGCTGGGCTTGGGCATGGCCGGGCCGGATGCGATGGCGGTGAGGAATCCATCGAGGCAATCGAGCATCATGACTTCGTTTGTCGTCGCATCGGACATCAGGAAGCTGTCGAGCTCGTCCATTTCTTTTTCGGAGAGCGCGAGTGTTACTTCTTCCTCGATTAATTCTTGTTTTGACATGGTTGCTGTTACTTCCTTTGCTGAATTATTGTGGAGGTGCTGACTGAATCCGTTCGCCCTGATAACCAGCGACTTGGCTGGCGTCTTTTGACAGCCAGGTCGAATGACTCGTTGGGTAACACGCTGAATGTCAGGCATCCTCCGTTCATGGTTCGACAAGCTCACCACGAATGGAGGAATAAATTAGCACTTCTCTAGGTTCGAGTATCTCGCGTAAATAGGGGACAGACCGCGTATTCTACATCCGCAACAAGCGTGGTCTGAGCTAACCCTCTGAAATCCGCAAGATCAAATGCTCCACCCGCGAATAGTCACTGCGCCTTTCTGACCAAGGTGAAGCTCAACGGGTTTGCTTCACCCTGGCGTTCTACCTCGATGGTCACCTTGGCGCCTGCTGGCCCACGAATCAGGTCCAGCAATTGCGCCATGTCCAAACCTTTCACTTCTTTCCCGTCTACCTTCTGGATACGGTCGCCTGCCTTGATCCCAGCGTCGGCTGCCGGCATGTTGGGTACAACGGCAGTGATGAGTTGCGGATCTGTTTTTGTAAGCTGCATGCCGACAAGCCCGACGCCTTTCGGGGGTTGGTTGTCCGCGCCGGCATTGCCTTGTTCCACAGCTTTGCTGAAGACTAACGTCGAAGGCGACTCGCCCGTCTTCGTTACCCCGGTGCAGGAATCCAAGCCGAAAAATAGCCCGGCATCTCTGTCGGCCTGAAACTGGCCTATTTGAAAGTTGAGTGTGAGCTTGAGCTGCTTGCCATCCTCACTTACGGTACCCGTGAACTCACCCTGATCGACCGGTACCGTGCACGACGAGACCCCCTCGGTAAATGCGGCGCGAGTACGCGTTCCTTTGATGGATGAGCCCTCGACTCGCCCTTTGAATGTCACCTCGGCAACGCCTTTGGGCGTCCTGTTCGATTTTCCGACCAGAGCACCACCATCACTGATCACTGTTATTCCACGTGCCGACGAATCCATCTGCTCTGTGTACTTCATGTTGAATTCCTGCTGGTTTACCGAAATCACATAGGTAGTGTTTGCTCCGACGCTCCAGTTGCCGCTGAAATTCGCCACTCTATTGATCTTCTCCTGCCGGTATTCCAGCTTGATGATTTCGTCCTGTATTTTCTGGGCATCTTCCGCCTGGGGTGACAGAATCAGGTATCGCTTGTAACTCTGGATGGCCTCATCGTACTGCCCCAGCTTCACCTGCACCGAACCCAGGTTGTACCAGGCAGCGGAAAGGGTCGGGTCCAGTTCCGTGGCGCGACGAAATTCATTGGCGGCTGGCGCAAGGTCCGCTGCGCTCTTCGCCATTTCGATGGCGGCAATGCCTCTGACCATGTGCCGCCGGGCGTCGGCCACACCTTCTTCTGCCAGGGCCGGCAGTGTTGCCAGCAACGGCAGCAATAACAATAGGTACCGGATCTTCGTTCTCATGGTTTGCTCCTTGATGTGATGTATCACTGCGCCTGTGGTGCAACCTTTTTCCGCGCATCCTGTTCTTGCTGTTCGAGTCGAGCCAGTTCTGCCGCGGTGCGTGCGCGGTCTGCCTTTGCCTTTGCCAATGCTTCTCGTGCACGCCGCAAGGCATCGCTTTCTCCTTTGGGCTTGTTTGGATCGGCAATCTTCAGTTCTTCTTGCGCGATCGTACGCTCCTGGGCGGCGATCTCTTGATCCTGTTTGGCAAGCGCTCCGCGGGATGCCGATATGCGTTGGCCGAGTGTCGCCAGAAACTTTGCCAGCGAAGCCGGATCGGTTGGCACATCGACCCGTGTTGGACTCGACGGTTCCGGAACGCTCGGTGTAACAGGCGTGCAGTCTATCGCTTGCTTTTCCCAGCTTCTTGCTCCCGGATTGCGAGCGGCACAATCCAGCTGCGATCTGGCCAAACCTCCAGGCGGCGGCAGCGGCTTCAGCGGAATACTGTTTTCGGGTTCTGAGGAAGATGGGGGGCCTTTGATGGCACCAAGCAACTGCTGCCGGTCCTGATCAAATGCCCGTTGCTCTGCTTGCTTCGCTGCCTCCTGCTTGCTTTTCTGCGCCGCGGCCGCCTTGTTCGCTGCATCTTTTGAAGCTGATGACTTGTCGCCGCCTTTCTGGCTCCCGGTGGGCGGATATAGTCCGGGCCGGTAATAACATCCACCGGAAAAATCACCCATGGGCCGGCTCACCACATACGATCTGCACTCTGGCTCGGAGGCCCAGCAATGGCCTGAATTGCCTGTTCCGCGCTGAACGAAGGTCGACCAGTTCACACAGTATTCCGCGTGTGCCTGGGGATTCCAGAACGCCAACAGGAAAACAAGGCTACGCCATTTAGTTTGTCGAGACATCGGTACTCCATGGATTATCGCGGGGCTGATCGTCCAGCAGGTGAACTGGCTGTATGCCTCCGTCTTTCAAGACTTCGCAACTTTCTCCCGCATGAACTTCCACTGTTTGTGTGCCTTCAATCATGCGCACCTGAACGATGCCTTTGAACACTTCAATTTTGGTCAGCGTCGGCGATGCGAGTAATGAAAAGTCTGTGCCTCTAACCGCCACCACAACCGTTGGAGTTCGGATCTCGAACTTCTTGGAGTACTTTTTTATCACTGCGCGCAGCCGCCCAGCTCCATTGGACAGCAGCGCCTCGAAACTGCCGTCGGCCCCATCTCTGGTCACTGTGAAACTGCTATTTTGCGATAGTGCGACTTCTGCATCTCCGCCGGCGACGAAGAGTCGGGCACTGGCATTGGGCCCGACCTCGACTGTTTCGCCAGGACGCAGGGGAGCTGATGGGTCGGCGTCGGTATAGACACCCCGCATGTTACGCCGCACTTCACCGCTCATCGGGATCACAAGGGCCCGATTGCCACCATTGTCCGCCACCGATTTGCGAACAGCGGCTAATGTTTTTTCCTGTTTGGACAAATGCTGCATTGCGCGCTTCAGCAAGGCTTGTGCTTCCACAACGCCCTGTTCGCTGACGGTGACTGCCTCTCGTATCACGGCCAGTGCGGCAGCATCCTTGCTATCCTGGATGTCGCGTTCGGTATTGCGCGAAATCCTCAAATCACTCTCGGCAGCTTCTACCCGTTCACGCGCGGCTAGCACTGCGCCAAGGGCTGCATCGCGCTGCGACTCGGACCACGCCAAGGCGCGCTCGCCCGGGCTTGCGCCGTAGGCTGATTGCAGTGTTGCCAAAAAGACAAATAGACAGACTATTGATCGCATCGGGCAAATCCTGTTTGCGTAACAGCGCTGGGGTAACTAACTATGTCGTCGCGAACAATATAGACCTTTAATGCGCCGATTCCCAGCTCCCTTTGACAGGACGGATTGCCCCGTTGGGAGCTACAGGGGCGAATTGGTTTTTCGCATTGACCGGTGTGCTGCGGTCGCAGATACTTAGCCCATGCGTTTTAATTTCCCATCCTTATGACGACAACCTTCTGGACATGGCTCTCCATCATCGGACTGTCGATGACCCCCAACCTGGTGCTGGGGCCATCGGTGGCGGTCGGCGTGGGCATCGCGGCACACTACGACCCGCTGGTCCTCCTGCCGGTGGTTGCGGCGGCGGGCTATTTCGAAGGACTCGTCGTCGCCTGGCTCGCCGGCCAGAGCACGCAGATCGGGTTCATCGACCGCTGGCTCACGCTGCGGCGCACGCCGAGGAGCGTGGAGTTGGCCAACAAGTGGGGTATCTGGGGCGGCCTCACCATCGGCTGCGCCGCGGTCGGACAGGAGCCGATCCTGGTGGCGCTGCGCTGGTTGGGCGTCGACATGCGGCGGATATGGTTGCCTCTGGCGATCAGCAACGCAGTGTTCGCGGTCATTTACTACGCGGTTGTGTCAGTCGGCCTCGACCAGGTCGCGAACCTCTGACCCCCGCCCTGCCCTGGCCTATTTGACCAGGATCGAAACCGGCTCTGCCCCCGGCGTAAACTCAAACTGAAGTTTCTCAAAGCTTGGCAGTCCGGAAAATATCCCAAAACGGAATTTGTTTGAGAACCCCAGCGGCTCTGCGGGGAAGTGCAGAAGATTGTGATCCAGAGTGCCGTTGCCGTTCTCGTCGTGAAACACGCTAACGGCGTATCTCCCGTATTTCAGGTTCCTGAATACGAGTTGCGCTCGATTGCCGCTTATTATTGCCCGTGCCTGCAAATACGCTTTGTCGATTTTCATCACGTCGTCGCCTTCGCGAAAAAGATTGGCGATCACTTGCCCCCGATCATTGGAGAAACCGCCAACAAAAAGTGTGAGGTCGCCCGATGTTTCGTCGGCGACTGCGGCTTGAGCCGACAACGACAAAATGGACAGGATGAGAACACTGATGCGCTTATTCATAGGAAAGAGCCTCTCTGTTTGAAATTGAAACTGCCTTGCGGGCGGGGATACGACTGGCCAGCCAGCCAAAGACAAGAGTGATCATCAACGTAGCTGCCAAACCGACATGGCTGAAGGCGAAGTTCAACGAAATGTTGTGTCCCAGGATCAGCGCCCCGAAGAATTTCGCGGCAAAGAAACTGAGCGGCAGGCTCAGCAGCAATCCCAGAATAATTCCGGTCACGCTCACCAGCACGCCTTCGACCTCGAACAGCCGATACACGATTTTCGGGGTTGCGCCAATGGCTCGCATGACACCGATCTCCCGCGTCCGCTCCAGTATGTTGGTACTCGTGGCGGCGGCCATGCCCAGCGCGCCGACCACCAGCACCAGTGTGGACAGCAGCGTGAACAAGGTCAGGATGATGTTGAGATGGTCGTAGATGATCTTGGCGCGTTCGGTCTGCGACATGACATAGAACACGTCGAAATTTGTTCCGGCGACGCGCCTTTCGATATCCAGTTTCAGTTTGGCGACCTGTTCGTAGCGCCTGTCGTTTGCTGCAAACATGAGGCTGTTGATCAGGTGACCGGGGTTGGCGTAGTCGTCGTACTGCGTCCTGTCGATGTAGATCTTGGCCGCGTCGAATTCCTTGACGATGCCGACGAGCCTGACTTGCGCAGGCTTGCCATTCAGATCGATCCGGTACTGCTTCCCTACTTCGACAGGTTCGCCGAAGTCGTCTGCGGCCATCTGGTTCATGACAATCTCGATCTCTGCGGAACGCGCCAGCCAGCGGCCCTGGACGACATCCATCTTGACCAGCGCCGTGTCTCTCGGCAGCGCGACGATGCCGATGCCGTTTCTGGTCGAGACAACCGAGGATTGCAGGCGCCCTTTTCCGCCATTCCAGGTTTCAATATGCTGAACATTGCCCAGCCCCGAGAATGGCGCCAGCGCTTGTTCGCGCGGTATCGAATTTTTCAGCACCAGCTGCACGTCGTAGCGCATGGCGCTCTTCGATTCCTCCAGGAAGTCGAGCAGGGATTGCCGCACGTTGAAGCCGGCATTGAATATCGCCACGCCCAGCGCGATGGTTGCCACCGTGGCCAGCAGGCGATTCCTGCGCCGCATCACGTTGCGCAAGGCAAGCCGGATGCGAAAGGACAGGAAGTTGCCTGCGATGTTTACTGAATTGGCGCCATCGTCACCGAGGCCGTAGTCGGACAGTGCTTGCCTGACCGGGATGCTGGTCCCTTTCAGTAAGGCTGGAAGTGCGAAGAGGATGGGCAGCAACAAACCGCAGCTGATCAGGGCGACATACAGGAGCAATGGCAGCGTTCTGGTGAGAATGTCGAAGTTCAGTATCTTGGCCACAAAGCCGGCAAAGCCATAGCCGGAGGCGACTGCCAGCGGAATGGCGATTGCGCTGGCCATCGCGCCCAGCAGAAGCACCATGAGCAGGTAGATACGGAGGATTCTTCCGCGTGTGGCACCGATGGCCTTCAACACCCCGATCTGCCTGACTTGTTGCGCGAGGATGGCGTCGATCAATTGCGATACCAGTACCGCCCCCATCAGGAACGCCAGCAGGCCGATACCGCCCTGGAAGGCGAGCAGCGTATTGAGCTGAAACTGGTGCGGATGCTGGTTGTGCCTGGGAATTTGTACGCTGTCGACGGCGATGCCGTGATTGCGCAGGTCTGCCACGATGACATTGGTCGCGGCCTCAATCTCCTGTTTGTTCGCCACCTGTTTCAGGCGCAAGATCAGCCTGCGGTCAACGGGTTCACCGCTGATTTCGGAATAGCTCGCCTTGTCCGTATAGGCATAGATGAAGGCATCCTGTGTGGCAGGCGCCTGCGCCGGATCGAATACGATGCCGGCAACGGGCACTTGCAGAAGATTTCCCCCCACGCGCACACGGGCGAGCGAGCCGGTTCTCAGGCTGGATACCAGCTGGCAGTTGCGCTCCACAAGCACCGCGCCGTGGGGCGGCGTTGCCGCTCCGCTTTGAGGATAGATGTGGGCAAGGTCGGACTTCCCGAGATCGGCCACTCCGAATAGCCACATCGGCAGCCACTGGTCTGGGTAGACCTCAATGCGCTGAAATGAAAGATCGCGAAACTCGGCACTTTCGATTTCCGGACGCTGCCTGAATGCAGCCAGATCGAGCTTGGCAAAATCCCCGGATGTCAGCGCTGCGTGATAGGGCGCGGTGCGAAGGTAATTTTCGTTCAGGTCGCTTTTCAGGATGAAGTAAGAAACCAGGATCGAGCCGACACCCCACAGCCCGATGGTCAACGCGCATACAACCAGCAGCGTGCGGCCCGGATTGTCACGCAGGTCGTTCAGCGCTTTCTTGAACCCGGGGCTCATGCTGTCTTCCTTTCGTCGCCAACCAGCGTGCCATCGCGCAAGGTAACGACACGATCGTATCCGGCGGAGGAAACCTCTTCATGCGTCACGACGATCACGGTCTTGCCCGCTTTGACGAGTTGCCGGAAGAGCGCGTGTATGGCGCTTGCGTTGCGGCTGTCGAGATTGCCGGTCGGTTCGTCGGCGACGAGGATGGGCGGATCGTTGGCCAAGGCGCGGGCGATGGCGGCCCGCTGTTGTTCGCCGCCCGACAAGGCGGACGGGAACTTGTCCGCGTGCGTGGCGATGCCGACCAGTTCCAGCAAGGCGTTGGCACGGCCGCTGCGCTCCCGTTTTGGAATCGCGTCGACGAAATCCATGGCAAGCAGCAGATTCTCGCGGATGGTCAGTGTCGGAATGAGCTGGAAGAACTGGAATACGATGCCGACGTTGGCACCGCGCCAGGTTGCCAGGCGGGTTTCGTCGAGTTCATGCACCTGCGTGCCGTTGATGGTAACCGTGCCGCTGTCGGGGTGGTCTATTCCGGTCAGCATGTTCAGCAATGTGGATTTGCCGCTGCCGGATTTGCCGACGACGGCGACGAATGTGTCTTTGTCGAACTGCAATGTAATGTTGTCGAGTGCGGTGAAGTTTCCACTACTGCCCGGAAAGATCTTGGTGATACCGGTAAGCCGAATCATGGGTTTTCCTTGTGATGAATTGGACGCGTGTCTATCATGGCCACTTCAATCCACAGAAAGAAGAACACAGAGGCCGCCTGTGCGCAGTTCCAGACACAAACCGGCTTTATGTCCAGAAAGAGGGAGGCTTCTTGACCACAAAAAGCGAAACTTTGGATCGGCGAGTACAGCGCACGCGCGATGCATTGCGTGTTGCGCTGATCACGTTGCTGGAAGAACGCGGCTGGGACGACATCAACATTCAGGCCCTGTGCGAACTGGCCAATGTGGGGCGTTCGACGTTCTACCTGCATTTCCAGAACAAGGAAGAATTGCTGGTAGGCGGATTCGACGACTTGCGTGCGTGGCTGCGCGCTCAATCCGCCCGGAAGAAAACCGAAGTGGATGCAATGCCGTTCGTGCGCGGCCTGATCGAGCATGTTTATGAACAGCGCAATTTGTTCAGGTCAATCATCGGAAGGCGCAGCGGGCACGTTGTGCAAAAGCGTTTTCGGGAAATGGTGTGTCGACTCGTCGAAGAGGAAGGCGTTCTCCCTCATGCCGGCTGGAAACAAAAAGCCGGAGCGCGCTATATCGCAGGAGCCTTGGTAGAATTACTGGCGTGGTGGGTGGATTCCGGCAAGTCGCATACGGCGGACGAAATTGAAGAGCTCTTCTACCAACTTGCCTTGCCGAGCATCCGGCAACTTGAAATGCCAATATGATTGTCGCCCTGCCCTCGCCTGATCCGATCCACGAACTTCTGTTTGAAAGAACCATGCACACGCTTATTGCCAACACGTTCCACCACTGCCTCTGCTTCATCCTGTTTGCGCCTTTGCTTGCGCATGCGAGTCTTCCCGAATCGTCCAGCGTTCCCGGCGGCGTTGCGGTCGTTCCGCTGTGCAGCGTTTCGGTTTGCGCCAACGCGCCGCAAGCATGGTTGGGCGAGCAACCTGTGCTGGTCGCTGCCGATCACGGTGAATGGTTCGCGGTGGTGGGCTTGGCGCTGAATACGACGCCGGGTGCGCATGAGTTACGCGTGCAGATCGGCAGCGAAACTGGATTGCAGGAATTCAAGGTCAACCCGAAGGTTTACCCCGAGCAGCGCATCACGCTCAAGGACAAAAGCAAGGTGGAGCTATCGCCCGCCGACCTGGCGCGGGCCGAGCGCGAGATCGCGGCGATCACGGAACTCAAACGCCACTGGCGCGCGGCGCAGGATACCGATCTGGCATTTATCCTTCCTGCCGCAGGGGAACTGGGTGGGCGTTTCGGCGTGCACCGCTTCTTCAACGGCGAGCCGCGCTTGCCGCATTCCGGCCTGGATGTGGTGGTGAAGCGCGGCACGCCGGTCGGGGCGAGCGCACAGGGCGTGGTGCTGGCAGTGGAGGATTATTTCTTCAACGGGAAGACGGTCTTTGTCGACCACGGCAACGGGCTGATCACCCTGTATTGCCATCTCGACCGGATCGATGTGCAACCCGGCGTGACGGTGCTCAAAGGCCAGCAGCTCGGGCTTTCCGGAATGACCGGACGCGCCTCCGGCCCGCATGTTCACTGGAGTGTGGTGCTTAACGGGGTGATGGTCGATCCGGAATTGTTCATTCCGGCAGTGCATCCGCATTGATGACGGGCGCCCCGGAAAGCTTGGCGCGAATTTTAGTATCATCCTGCCAGGCATGTCGCCTCGCAGTCTGTTCATGAAGATACTGTATGCATAAAGTTGACCACACATCTCTTGCCCTGCGAAAGGCATTCATCAAATTCATCGCGGTGATGGCACTGCTGGCTATCCTTGGCGGGTACCTGCTGTCGCAGCTGGCCCTCAGGATGAACGACGCATCGGCACAGCGCAGTGTTCAGCTGCTGGAGATCGAAGAGCACCTGGATGATGCGGCCATCACCTTGGGCCAGCAGATCCAGGAGTGGAAGGACATGCTGCTGCGCGCCGACAGCCAGGAGCTCTATGCAAGGCATCTGGGGGCGTTCCGGGAATCAAGCGTCAGCGTGCAGTACGCACTGCGGAATGCAAAGCGGGCCATGCAGGCGCTCGGCATGGATACGGCGGAGATCGACCGTCTGATCAACGAGCACAGGGCGATATTGGCCGAATATCTGCAGTCATTCTCCAAGCTTGATCCCAAGACGGCGGGCTCATCCGGCGCGGTGGACAGGCACATCATGGGAGTGGATCGTAACCTGCAGAAGCACATCGCGACGGTGAAGGCGGCCACTTCGGAGTTCGCCAAACAACAGCTGTCCGGAAACTCATACGCCGAGAGGTACAGGCACCTGATGTTCGGCCTGCTGGGTGCAGTGTGCTTGTTCCTGATGGCATTGCTCGCGTTTGTGCTCACCTACCGCCTGCTTCGAGTGCGAGAAGCTGGCATTTGATCGGCGGCGAAATATAATTCGTGTCACGCCTTTATTCTGAGTTTCTTTTGACTGTCTATCGGGGAGTTATATGAACAACATCAAAATATCTTTTGCCCTTTTCCTCTTCTTCTTCGCAACCTTCGCTGAAGGGTCCCTTTACAAATGGGTCGATGATAAGGGCATCACGCATTATTCGACAGAAACTCCGACCAACAGGGAGTCCCGGCAGATCAAAGCGCAACCCGCCACCACCCCAGTTGAAAGCGGAAGCCGCCAGCCCTCCGTGAGAGATTGGCAAGCAAATGAACGTCTGAAGAATTACAAGGAAAAGCGTGACCAACAGGAGGCGGCGGAGAACCAGCAAAACACCGAGAAAGCGCGCCGGTGTGCCATCGCCAAAGAAAGATTGGATATCTTGCAGCGTGCAGCCCATATATATAGAACCAATGACAAGGGCGAAAAAGAATATTTGGATGACGATGTTCGCGATGCGGAGACCAAGAAAATGCAGGCAGAAGTAGCAAATAATTGCTGAGCCTGGAAAGCCAAAGAGGCAGCTTCGAGTTTTATTCCCTCAGGCTGCCTTTCTGAAACGCCTCTTTGCCAATCCCGATCGCGACCTGCAAACGAGCACCAAAATCACAATGGACAAACTCAATTTCACCATCCCTCCGGCAAAACCCGGCTATGACACGAAGGTCGCGCTGAAGTATTTTCAGGCCTCAGGCAGCACGATGGATGTAGTGGCGGGCAAAACCATTTTTGCCGAAAACAAAAGGAGCAATCCGCTCTTTCTGCAGCGCGACAAGATGTATTTTCTGCTGGAGGGGGAAGTCGACCTGACGGTGAACAAGGCCAGCGTGGGGGTGGTGCGCAGTGGCGAGATATTCGGCGAGATGGCGCTGATTTCCAAAATGCCGCGGACTGCGACCGCCAAGGCGAAAACGAATTGTCGCCTCTGCACACTGACCAATACTCAACTCTATACCGCGCTGAGCACCGCCCCCGAGTTTGGACTGCTGCTGATGAGCATCATGATCATGCGGCTGCGCGATACGATTGCCCTGCTGAATGCGAACGGTGCACCATCTGGTAACGCTGCATTAAAAGACATCGAGGTGTTCGACAGGAAATTGCTGGACAAGCTGGTGGATGAACTCGACGCTAGCGCGCGCATTCGTTACCCGGCCGGTAAAGTCATCATGCAGGAAGGCCAAACGGGCGTGCTCATGTACGTAGTGCTGCAGGGCACGGTAGAGATCGCAGTCCACAACAACGTTGTCGGCAGGATCGCGCGGGGCGGCATGTTCGGAGAAATGGCGCTGATTGCGCGCACTGAGCGAGTGGCCAGCGCCATTGCGAAGACCGATTGCGTGTTGTTGGCGATCAGTCGCAATGTGTTCCTCGATCTGGTCTGTTCCAATCCAAAATTCGCGGTTTCACTGCTCAGCGCGGTGGGGAACCGTGCCAGATTCATGGCGTCGCTGCGTGCGTAATCGCCGCAGGCGGAAATGCGTTCCAGGTTGAAACTCTGCTTTACTGCATCGCCCAGGAACGCCGGGTGATCATCAGCATCTTCTCTGTCTTCATGGACATCATAGACCGTGCACACGGTACGTCATCGGACCTTCCCCGGACGTTCCGATGAGATACAGACTTTTCGTTTCGCCACGCCTGATTCAATAATTGCCATAACAACTCATCGGATGCCTTCGGGGCCGGGTAGGCACAGAGGGCCGCCATCAAGGTTTGCTGGTTCATGTTCGCTCCGCAGGTGAGGTGATGGAGCACATCATAGCGTGGGTGTGTTGCGTGAATATTTCAGACAGATCGTGATTTTGTACAGGCGAGCAGATGCGGGACTCGAATGCTACCGGCTATCTTTCATGCCCGAAAACAGCGCGCGGCACAGCCACAATCCGACAATACCCAGGATAGCCGCCACAATCACCAACAAACCGCCGAATGCCTCGATCAGAGTAATTGGTAACGCCAGAACATAGTCAGCGATGTCGATGTATTTCATTTTGGGATTCCTTTCTTGTTGGGGCGTTGCTTCAACCGGACTCAAGATAAATGAGCAGGCAAATCGCGTTAATACATCCGACCATGTATTTCCTGACGCCGGATAGAGTAATCCTTGAGGCACCTGGCGATAACAGGGATTGACGCCGTTGCGTGCTCCGTTTTACGCTTCGGGCAGGATGATGGTTCGCAATTCAAGCTGTGCCGAAGACAAGGGAGAATAGCCATGACCGATAGGGAGCTCGTCCTGCAAACGACGAAGTGCAATCCCGCCCAGTACCCGCTGATGCTTGATGAGAAATTTCCGCACATCCTGAGCAAGATCCTCAGCCTGTGGGACTCGCCTGACGCAGAAGCCTATTTCAACGACTTGCTGCAGCCCGATGGGCGCGGCGGGGGCAGATGGGACCGCGATGGTTTCCCGGATAGAGCCTGGCAGGAAATATTGCACCTGAAACTGCTCCACGATAAATCTCATCCCAAGGAATAAAGCACGTACTCGTTTACCTGGCAGTGCGCGATCGGCTCCTGCCATGCAGATCTGATGAAGAGGGAGAAAGCGATGATCAGTAGAGAAGCCGTCCTGCAAACGTTGCAATGCAGCCCGAACCAATATCCGCAATTGCTTGAAGAGAGATTCCCGCACGTTCTGGAAAAGATCGTCCAGCTCTGGAACTCGCATGAAGGGGAGGCCTATATGGCCGACCTGTTGCAGCCTAATGGCCGTGGCGGCGGCCGATTTGACCGCGATGGCTTTCCGGAAAAGGCGTGGCAAGAAATATTCCTGCTGAAGCAACTCTACGACAAACCGCGTCCCAAGCTAAAAAGATAAGTCGGCATTGCCCGCTTTGATTCGCGCTAGTCGTTTGGAGCGAGCTGCAGCGAGCAGGACAAAATGCCCGCGACAAACAATCTTTCGCTGTGCCCGACCAGTGAGCCCGGCATTAATTGAAAACAGACCAGGGTGGCGATCACCTTGCGTACTTTTTGTTGCGTCATCAACTCCCAAACTGCATCAAACTCATCCTGTTTGAAGACCAGGTCAACATCCAGCCCGCTTTGGTTTGGCAATGCGCTGATGTATAGGCGACCGATCTCCCCACTGCTGATGCCTTTTGACGTCGAGATATAGCCTGCAGCTCCAGATGCGATATTGACCCTGGAAGTATCGACCGTCATGTGCGTCGCCAGATAATCGAGGATCTTGTCATCAAAACTCTTGTCAGAGTCGGCCTGCGTATCACGCTTGCTCGCAGAACCCAGGAATTCAAAATCAGCACTCGGTTTGTTATCTGTGAGTTGTCGCGCCGAAACGATTTCTTCACAAGAAAATTTCAGTGCCTTGGCAGACATCTGGCTCGACAGGTCGTCAGATTTCCCCATGCTGTTAACAAGAAACGAATCGAGTTTGAGTTCGAGCAGGACTTCGATCATTTCGGCCACCTCTGTAATGATGGGAATAACACAATGGAATTCCACTATCGCGATTAGCCAAACACTCGCGGTTCATTATTGCACACAAGTTGTGTCAGTTAGGCGGAGGGACTGAGCGAGCCGGGGTCGAGCTATTTTGGATGCCAATATGTGACAAACCACGTTTCTTGCAAATGCCAGCAACGCCGACATAGCAAGGAAACGCGGCCTGTCACTACTGGTAATGCCTGGCAAACTTAGTGGAACGGAGTGGCCTCAAAGAAGTGTCCATTGACATTGAGGACGGCAATGGCGGCTCTGAGTTTCAGATCTTCGGTGAAGTCGACATTTCTGCCGGATGTGTCGACAAAGCCGTAGACCGTGTCTTCTCCAACCTTGCGCTTTGCCACTTCTTCCAGCCCGGCATAAGTGGCCAGATCCTGGCTTAGTTCTTTTGCCAGCAACTCCTCTGCCAGCGAAATGATCTCGCTACGAGTGTGCTGTTCCTCAACGATCTTACTGCCACTTGGGCTACCCATTCTGCCGACGCTCATCTTGGTCAAGTATGTTGTTTCCATGATTTTTCTCCAATCTGTATAGTTGAGAAAACAAGTCGATAAGAAACAAAACCCTATGTCTATGATGCTTTCCGTGCGTGGGAATTGTTCCCGCGGAAACGAATCGTAACGCGGGAATATTTCCCATGTCAAGCAATTTGTGTAAAATATTCCCACGAGGAATAAGGTGACTATATGCAAACGAACGAAAATATTTCCGGAGCCAATCTTCCGATGCCGTCTTCATCGTTGATTTCGGCTGTGCGTCACATGCTGCGCCCGTTGGTAAAACTGCTATTGATGCATTCGGTCACGTACCCGTTCTTGTCGAATTTGCTGAAGTCGATTTATGTTGAAGTGGCAGCAGAAGAATTTCGGCTTCAAGGCAAGCCGCAGACGGATAGCCGCATCAGCCTCTTGAGCGGGGTACATCGCAAAGATGTGAAGTATCTGCATCCGGAAAGAATACAGGAGCAAACGATCCCTCCCACGGTATCGCTGAGCGCCAGATTGGTGAAGCTGTGGACCAGCGATCCGCAACACCTTGATGAAACAGGCCGGCATCGCCCATTGCCCAAGCTGATGAGCGAAGGAGGCAATGCATCGTTCGAGGGGCTGGTCAACTCGATCAGCAAGGATATTCGTTCACGCGTGATCCTGGATGAATGGCTGCGTACCGGGATGGCAAAGATCGATGCTGAAGGGCGCGTCTGCCTGAACACTAAAGCCTCTTTCATGGAAAGCGACTTTGATGAGAAAGCGTATTCCATCGGTCAGAACTTGCACGATCACTTATGTGCGGCATCGCACAATCTGGATGGACTGCAGCCGCCACTGCTGGAAAGCAATATTCTGTGCAACAAGCTGACAGCGGAGTCGATCGCCGAACTGGATGCGCTGGCCAGGCAGCTGGGCAAGCAGGCACTGGATGCGGTAAACCAGCGTGCCGCCGAGCTCAAGGCGCGCGACGCCGACAAGCCGGATGCGCTGCAACGCATGAATTTCGGGATCTATTTTTTCAGTGCCGAAATGCGGGGGCGAAAGCCTTGAAGGCGAACGATCGAAACAACGCTACAGAATCTCAATCAAGCGGGCCGGGTCGATTGCGCAACCCCGGATCTTATTTCGGCCGATTACTCCCGGACACGATCTTGTATTCGAACAAGCGGCACTCGATGGCGCCGTTGTAGAGCGGCGTGCGTTTGGATGGCGACAGGCGCATCAGTTTGGCGATGCGCAGGTCGGCAGTGAACAGGTAGGCGTTCCAGCCGCCGAATCTCTGTTTCAACACGTTGCCCAGTTGCGGGTACAGCTCGGCCAGCTCGTCTTCGTCGCCCATGCGTTCGCCGTAAGGCAGGTTCGCCACGAGGATGCCTTCTGCTTCAGGTGGCGATGCTTCCAGTGCGTTGCATTGCTTGAGATCCACGGTCTCGCGGATGCCCGCCTCTTCCAGGTTCTGGTGCGCAGCCTTGAGCGCGTCGCCATAGAGGTCGCTGCCGTAGATGGGCAGTTCGCTCACCGGCAGTTGTGCTGCGATGGCTGTCTCGCGCATCGCGTTCCAGGTCTTGGCATCGAAGTTCTTCAGTTTCTCGAACGCGAAGTTGCGCGCAATGCCGGGCTGGATGTTGAGCGAGATCTGCGCGGCTTCGATGAGGAAGGTGCCGCTGCCGCACATCGGGTCGAACAGCGGGACGCCCGGCTTCCAGCCGGTCATCTTCAGGATGCCTGCGGCGAGGTTCTCGCGCAGCGGGGCGATGTTGGTGTGCAGGCGCACACCGCGCTTGTACAGCGCATCGCCGGAGGTATCCAGATACAGGGTGAACTTCTCGCCCTCGAAGAAGGCGTGGACACGCATGTCCGGATCGAGCTTGGCTACGCTGGGGCGCGCATTCTTCTCGGCGCGGAATTTGTCGCACACCGCATCCTTGATCTTGAGCGTGATGAATTCCAGGCTCTTCAACGGACACTTGATAGCGGTGACCTTCACGAGGATGGTGCAGCTCACATCAAACCAGCGCGTCCACGGCAGATCGTAAACGGCCTTGTACACGTCCTGTTCGCTGCGGAACGGCGTCGGCTCCTTCACGCGCCACAGGATGCGCGAGGCAAGGCGACTTTGCAGATTGGCGCGATAGCACAGCGGCCAGTCGCCGGCGAAGCCGACGCCGCCCTCGGTGGGCTGCACGTTGGATGCGCCGAACGAAGCGAGTTCGTCGGCTAGGAGTTTTTCCAGTCCGCGCGGACAGGTGGCGAAGAAATCAGGCATATCAGAACGGCTTCACGACGACGAGGATGACAACGGCCAGCAACACCAACACCGGCACTTCATTGAACACGCGGAACCAGACATGGCTCCTGGTGTTGCGGTCTGCGGCGAACTCTTTGACCAGATGGCCGCAATACAGATGGTAGGCCACGAGCCCGGCCACCAGCGTCGTTTTGGCATGCAGCCAACCGCCGCTGAAACCGAAGCCGAACCACAGCCACAGGCCGGTGATGACGGCCAGCAAGCCGATGGGCGTGACGAATTTGTACAATTTGCGCTCCATCAGTTTCAAACGCTCGCGCACTACCTGTTCCTGCGCCATCGCGTGATTGACGAAGATGCGCGGCAGATAGAACAAGCCTGCGAACCAACTGACCACGAAGAAGATATGAAAAGCCTTCAACCACAACATGAATCTACTCCTTATTCGACTTACCCCCTCTCCCCCGCCCCTCTCCCCAAGGGGAGAGGGGAAGTTATTCCCTCCCCCTTTGAGGGGGAGGGCTAGGGAGAGGGTCTTATCTCGACAATCTGCGCCGGAACAGAACCAGCGACACATAAAAACCAAGCAGCGTGTACCCCAGCAGCACCGCGATGTGCATCAACGCTTGCGGCGGCACGTTGCCACTCATCAGCGGCCGCGCCAGGTCGACCGCGTGCGTCAGCGGCAATGCGCTGGCGACCATCTGCATGCTTTCCGGCAATTGGGTGACCGGAAAAAAGACGCCGCATAGTAGCATCATCGGGGTGATGACCAGCGTGAAGTAGTACATGAAGAAGTCGTACGCCGGCGCCAGCGCGGTCATGATGAGGCCGACGGCTGCGAAGGTCAGTCCGATCAGCAGCGCCAGCGGGATCATCCACAACGACATCGGCGAATGCGACAGCCCCAACACCCAGATCACCACCAGCACCGCGACACCCGACATCAGGCTCTTGGTGGCGGCCCACAATATCTCGGACAGCACCACGTCATCCAGCGACACCGGGGTGTTGAGGATAGCCTCCCAAGTGCGCTGCTCGTGCATGCGCGCGAAGCCCGAATACAGCGCCTCGAAGCTGGCGCTGTTCATGGTGCTGTAGCACACCGTGCCCGCGGCAAGGAACGCCATGTACGACATGCCGCCCATCTCCGGCAGCAGGCTGCCCAGACCGTAGCCCAGGCCCAGCATGTAGATCACCGGATCGGCCAGATGCCCGAGGATGGAGGGGGCCGCCACTTTGCGCCACACCAGCCAGTGCCTACGCCAGATGGGGAAGAAGCGCAGGCTCAAACGCGGCAATGCAAAATATTGTTTACTCATTTCGCTCTATCCATTTCCACTGCGGCGAACGCATCGATCGGTTTGATCACGCCGACGCCGCGCGCATAGATGCAGCCCTTCGACGTCCCTTCCGCCATAACGCGCTCGTTCATGTTGAAAGTGTGTCTCATATAAAAATATTTTTCATCCCAGTGCGTCACTTCCGTCCTCACGCTGTACTTCGCGAAGATGTCCAGAGGCTTCTTGTAGTTCATCGTGTGTTCCGCGATGACCGGAATCCAGCCGCGCTTGAACATGGTACGCAGCAGGCCGCTGCGCGCGAAGATATCCACGCGGTTGAGATCGCAGATGGTCAGGTAGCGGCCGTTGTTCATGTGCAGATTGATATCGATGTCATTCGGCAATACGCGCAAACTGAATTCGCTCGTGAAATTCCCGTCCTCCATCCGCTCGCAGAACAGCGAGCGGATGAGCACATAGAGCATGCGAAAGACGAGGTTCATTTCAAGGCACAGTCGAAGCAAGGCCAAGGCGGCAAGGTTGAGGCGACGAAGACAGTACAGATAGTACGGCAAGGAGCCGAATACCGCAGCCAACGTGGGGATTGCGATGAATGTGGTTTGAAATTCATTCGCGCATCTCCCGGCCGGTGAGTTTCAGGAACACGTCTTCCAGGTTCGCGGGGCGGTGCAGGTAGCGCAGGCCGCTCTGCGTTTGCAGATGCGCGACCAGCGGCTGCGCAACCTGCACGTAGCAGAACACCGACTCGCCGCTCACCTCGAAACGTTGTGCATAGCGTGCGGCGTGTTCGTTCGCCCATGCTGCGGCCGTCTCGCCGAACACCTCCACCACTTGCGGTTCGATGTTGCCTTCGATCAATTCGCGCGGCGAACCCTGGCTGATGAGCTTGCCGTTGTCCATCACGCCGAGGCGGTGGCACAGCCGTTCCGCTTCGTCCATGAAGTGCGTGGTGAGCAGCAGCGTCTTGCCCTGCGAAGTCAGTTCGCGCAGGCGTTGCCAGATCAGGTGACGCGCCTGCGGATCGAGACCGGTGGTCGGCTCGTCCAGGAAGATCACATCGGGGTCGTTCACCAGCGCGCGCGCCAGGGTCAGGCGGCGCTTCATGCCGCCGGACAGTGTCGGCACCTTGGCATCGCGCTTGTTGGTGAGGCTGGCGAATTCGAGCAATGACGGGATGCGCGCTTCGATCTCTCTGTCCTGCAAACCGAAGTAGCGCCCGTACACCAGCAGGTTCTCCGCCACGGTGAAATCGGGATCGAGGTTGTCCATCTGCGGCACCACGCCGACACGGATGCGCGCCTCGCGCGCGGCCTGCGGCACCGGCAGATCCAGCAAGGTGGCAGTGCCTGCGTCCGGCATGATCAGCCCGAGCAATATGCGCAGCGTGGTGGTCTTGCCCGCACCGTTGGGGCCAAGCAGGCCGAAACATTCGCCCTTGTGGATGGCGAGGTCGAGGCCGTCCACCACGCGGTGTCCGGCGTAGGACTTCTGCAAACCTGTGGCGCGGATGACTGCGTTCATAACTCGACTCCGGTGAAATGCCGCCGCACGATATCGCGCAATTGCGTGAGGCGTCCGTGGAAATAATGTTCCGCCTGCGGCAACACGACGATGGGCAGGTGTTGCGGGCGCGCCCACTCCAGCGTGTCGGCCAGCGCCACCACGTCGTCGTGCTCGCCGTGGATCACCAGCGTATTTGGCGCCACCGGCGGCATGGCAAAGCGGCCCACCGCGGGTGCCGCCAGCACCAGATGCTGCGGTTGCAGATGTTGCGCGGCACGCGCCGCGACATAGCCGCCGAAAGAAAAGCCGGAGAGCAGCAACGGCAAGTCTTCGCCGAACTGTTCCCGCGCGTAATGGGCGACCGCGATGACATCCTGCTCCTCGCCATCGCCGCCTGTGAACTCGCCCTCGCTCGCGCCCACACCGCGGAAATTGAAACGCAGTGCGACGCAACCGAGTTCGGCGAAGGTCTTGGCCAGCGTCACCGCCACCTTGTTCTCCATGGTGCCACCCATGGTCGGCAACGGGTGGGCGACGACCGCGATGGCGCGCGGTGCCGCATCGGGCACATGCGCGACACCTTCCAGATGCCCCGCCGTTCCGGTGACTAAGAACCTTTGCAGCGCGATCGCCATCAGATCTTCAACCGTTCGACCACGCGACCGTGCGTGAGATGTTCTTCGATGATCTCGTCGAGGTCGCTCTGGTCGACGTAGGTGTACCAGACCGCTTCGGGATAGACCACCAGCACCGGCCCCAGCTCGCAGCGCCCGAGACAACCTGCCGAGTTGATACGGATGGTGTTCTTTTCGGTGGAGATGCCCAGCAGTTTTACCTTGTCCTTGACGTAGTCGCGCGCGGCCTGCGCCTGGAAGTTGTTGCAGCAATCTTCGCCCGCCGCACGCTGGTTCACGCAAAAGAATACGTGTTTATCTATATGACTCATCTTTCGTCCTTATAATTGTATGAAACTCGCGCCCACCACAGATAGCCGCCCAGCAGCAACGGGAAGACCAGCGACACGGTATGCGACAGTCCGTTGTAGTTGCGCAGGTGTCCGTAGCGCCATTGATACAGCTGCATCGCCGCAGACGGGGTGCCGCCGTCCAGCACCCAATTGGCCAGCACCACGTAACTCAGCGCCCCCAGCGCGGCAGCCCAGATCAGGAATCTTTGCGGCAGCCAGGCGAGGACGGCGATCAGCAATGCACCTACAACGATACCCAGCATCGCTTCGCTGTTCAGCCACAACATCAGCGCCCAGGATTTGAGCAGCAGCGCCGCCGCAAAGAATTTTGCCAGGGCCACCACACCCAGGATGAGCGCCAGGCCGACCACCACATGCCGCCGCACCCGCACCAACGTCAACAGCAATGCGCCGACCATCAGCAGATTCAGCGAGACCACCATGCTTTCCCATATATCGAACTGCGGCGCAGGCAGTGCCGAAAAAAAACGCGGCGCCACTTCGGTGATGAACACATTGCCCAGCATCGGCAGCGATGGATTGATCTGCGCGAACATCCACAACATCACCAGCGCCAGTCCGAAATCCACCCCCGCCCCGCGCCGGAACAATCCGATGCGCCATGCAGTTACGCGGATGAACCACGCGCGCTGCACGATGGACACTGCCAGTACGGCGCCACACAGTGCACCGATGCTGTTGGCCAGGATATCTGCATTGGAACTGGTGCGCGCGGGCAGGTACAGCTGCAGGTATTCCATGGTTACGGAAAGTGCCGTCGCGACGAGCGTGGCCAACAACACGCTGCGTCCATTGCCGAAATAAATGCGGAAAGAGAGGGCCAGCAGCACGCCGAATGGCAGATAGGCCAGCAGATTGCTCAGTGCGTCGAAGGCGGTGTAGGTCAACCCCAATGGCGAAGTGAGCACTTCTTGGAACGCCAGGCCCTGCTCCTGCCAGCCGAGAAACGGCGACAGACTGGCGTAGATGATGAACACGGCATAGCCCGCCAACAGGTAACGGCGTAGCAGACTGCGCGGCTTGGCGAGCAAGGAAGTGTTCATGCCTGGAATCCGAGGGAATCACTCAATTTTTTTGTGGTTGACTCAGGGTTATGGGTAAGAAACAATGCCCACCGCTTTGAAAATTAGACCCATATAAAATAGGCTTCACGAGGAGGAATTATGGCATACCTGCACTGGTCGAACGACCTGAATACCGGGATCGAGGTCATCGACAAACAACACCAACGTATCGTCGATTACCTGAACGAACTCGATAACGCCAACGAGGGCGGCAACCAGGAAACGGTGAATTACGTTCTCAACCAACTCGTCGATTACACGCTGACCCATTTTGCTTTCGAAGAAGAACTGCAGGAAAGGGCGGGCTATCCCTTTATCAAAGCGCACAAGCGTGTGCATGAGATCTTTACCAAGCGCGTGGCCGAATTCCAGAAGCGCTCTGCCGCAGGGGAAAACGTCGCGCCGGAACTGCTCTCCATGCTGAAGATCTGGCTGGTCAACCACATCAAGGGCGATGACGCGGACTATGCGGAAAGCGTCAAACAGATGCTTGGCGTCGAAGGCACTGCGGACAAGACCGGAGGCTGGTTGGGCAGTGCGCTGAAGAAGTTCTTCGGTTAAACCGATACACGCGAAGCGGCGTCCTGCTGCTTCGCAATCACCGCCGGCAAGCGCTTCGGCGCAGTGATACGCAACTGCTTGTTGACGTTATACACGCCGAACACCACCGTGATTGCGCTCTCCGCCACTTGAAACTCCTCGGCTAAGAATGTCACCAGATGTGCCGTCGCTTTTCCGCGCACCGGATTCTCGGCCACATGCACTTCAAGCTGTTTGCCGATGACTTTGCCGATCTTGGTTTTTTTAGCGCGAGGGCGGCCGAGGATGTTGAGCACGAGGGTGTCACCATCCCATTGGCAGAACGACGACATCTCTAATCCTGATTTAGATTTTTTCATACAGCATCAATCTTTCTTCGAAATAAGCGAGATGTAGAGGCCAAGCTCTGCAGCTTGCGCCCCATCTAACAGATGACCGTTCGTCCTGAGCCTGTCGAAGGATGGGCGCAGCCCGCTGGTTTGTTTTAATTCAAAACCAACATCGTCGGGGGTTGCCCGACAGCAAGTTACTTTCTTTTGCTTCGCCAAAAAGAAAGTAACCAAAGAAAAGGCGACCCCGGTTTGCCGCCCCTGCGGGGTTCCCTCGATATTTCGCCAACAAGCGGGGCTGCGCAACTCGCCCTAGCAGGGCACACAAAACATGCCCTGCCGCGGAGCTCAAACAGTGCTCGCCTAAACTTCCGCTTGCTGGCGAAATATCGAGGCGGCGCTCAGGGGAGAGAAAAGCGAAATCAAAACCCTATGGTGGGCAACAAGTTGCCCACCATAGTCAGTGATAAGTAAGAAGGTTCAAGTTTCAGCCTTCTTCATGATCACATACCTTCCGTTGACAACTTTCAGGTATCCAAGATTAACCAGTTCGTGAAGGTAAGCCGAGATTGCTCGCGCCGCCCGTGGAAGAACTGACCTTTGTTCAGAAGTGAGAAGATGGTCATATTTCTGCAGTACGTCAAATTCCTTTCTGCGAGGAAAGGTCTTCAGGCACCATCGAATGACGACCTTAGGGGAAAACGACTTGTTTTGGTTCCACCTTATAAACAAGTTGAACACTGTAGCTTGCCAAACCCGGCGATCAACAAGAATACCCAACTCGTGAGGTACTTCAATATTGATGTAGGGGGGAGGTGTGTCCCATTGAATGCGAAGCATACGGGCTGCGGTGATCCAAGCTTCACTCCTTGCACCTTCGGAGTTCAACCTAGATAGCTCAGCCGTTAGATTGGTTGGTTCTAAGAGCTCTTCAAGCCTCACAACAGCAGCCCTGAATCCTGGAACACTAGCTCGTTGATACTGGAACGAAAGCTCCAAATCCTTCACTCTTCTAAGTTCCTGCTTATCTGCATTTTGGGCCTTCTCTACTGCCCGCATTCTGGCCAAGTCAGTCAATGCCGTAGTCTTCTTGTTAAATAGCCAGACCTTGTTGTCTGTTCTTTCAAGAACCGCATTCCGAAGATTGTCCCAGTTCCATCCGTCGGCCATATCAGACAAATCAATCTCAATTGTTGAAACGCCAATCTCAGCAAGCTTCTGTAGTTTTACGTCATCAACGAAATGACACACTGCAATCTCGATGAACAACTTCTTTTCGCCAACCTTTGCAGCAATATCAGGAATGACGTTGCCGAATCTGACTTCCTCGGAAACTTCAGAGAACAAGATTTCTTGAGATGGAAGTTCAAATGTTCCGTCGTGCATTATCCCAGCCTTATCCAATGCAACAGCACGAACCAGCAATGCAGGCAGGATCATCTTCTTTTCTTTGGACAGAATGGACTTCGCAGCCAGATGTAATGCGGTTTGAACACCACCTTTGCAGTCGCTTCCGCCTTCATGGGAAAAGTGATGGGCAGTCTCAGCCCCTTGCTTAGCTACCAATCGCACTCTGCATGCCGGGCAGATGCAGCCACACCTAAGGCCGTTTTCGACTTCATCGATGTGCACAACAATGCCTTCGCGAAGGGCAAAGGACGATACAGCACCTGTCCATTTTGTTGAAGACTTCATGCTTTCTTCGAAAATTTCCTGTATCCAAATGTGCCAAAGTCGAATTGTTCTGACTATGGTGGGCAACTTGTTGCCCACCATAGGGTTTTGATTTCGCTTTTCTCTCCCCTGAGCGCCGCCTCGATATTTCGCCAACAAGCGGAGGTTTAGGCGAGCACTGTTTGAGCTCCGCGGCAGGGCACGTTTTGTGTGCCCTGCTAGGGCGAGTTGCGCAGCCCCGCTTGTTGGCGAAATATCGAGGGAACCCCGTAGGGGCGGCAAACCGGGGGCGCCTTTTCTTTGGTTACTTTCTTTTTGGCGAAGCAAAAGAAAGTGACTAGCTGTCGGGCTACCCCCGACGGTGTTGGTTTTGGTTGAAGCCATTCACCCTTCGACAAGCTCAGGGCGAACGGCCAAAAAATTATTTAATGCGCCTCATCCCAATTCCCACCCTCACCCAACCCCACCTCCAACGGCACCTTCAACTCCGCCACATTACACATCAACGCCCGCACCTTCTCCTTTACCAGAGCCAACTCCCCCTGCGGCACTTCCAGCACCAGTTCATCGTGCACCTGCATGATGAGCTTAGTTGCCAATTTTTCTTTCTCCAGCCAATCCTGCACCGCGATCATCGCCAGCTTGATGAGGTCGGCGGCAGTGCCTTGCATGGGTGCATTGATGGCGGCGCGCTCGGCGGCCTGCCTGCGCGGTCCGTTGGCACCGTTGATCTCGGGCAGCCACAGGCGGCGGCCGAACCAGGTCTCGACGAAGCCCTGTGCCCTGGCCTGTTCGCGCGTGCTGTCCATATAGTGCTTCACGCCGGGGTAGCGCGCGAAGTAGAGGTCGATGTACTGCTGCGCTGCGCTGCGCTCGATGTCGAGCTGGCTGGCCAGACCGAAAGCGGACATGCCGTAGATGAGGCCGAAGTTGATGACCTTGGCATAGCGACGCTGCTCTGAGCTCACCGCATCGAGTGCCACGCCGAACACTTCGGCGGCGGTGGCACGGTGGATGTCTTCCCCTAACGCGAACGCCTTGAGCAGACCTTCGTCGCCGGACAGGTGCGCCATGATGCGCAACTCGATCTGCGAATAGTCGGCGGACACGATACGTGAACCTGCCGGCGCAATGAACGCTTCACGGATGCGGCGGCCTTCCGGCGTGCGGATGGGGATGTTCTGCAGATTGGGTTCGCTCGACGACAACCGACCCGTCACCGCCACCGCTTGCGAATAGCTGGTGTGCACGCGACCGGTGTTGCGGTTCACCATCTGCGGCAGCTTGTCGGTGTAGGTTGATTTGAGCTTCGCCATGCCGCGATGCTCGAGCAGGATCTTGGGCAGCGGGTAATCGAGCGCGAGTTCCTGCAGCACTTCCTCGTCGGTCGAGCGCGAGCCGGTCGCGGTCTTCTTCTTCGAGGGGATGCCCAGCTTGTCGAACAGGATCTCCTGCAGCTGCTTGGGCGAGGCCAGATTGAACGGCTGCCCTGCCAGCTCGAACGCCTGCTTCTCGATAGCCATCAGCTTCTCGCCCAGCTCGTGGCTCTGTCGCGCAAGTTTGCCGCTGTCGATGAGCACGCCGTTGCGTTCCATCTTGAACAGCACCTCGCGCACGGGCAGCTCGATGTCACGGTACACCTCGGCCAGACGGCCCTGCAATTGCGGCGACAAGGTCTGGTGCAACTGCAGCGTGATGTCAGCATCTTCCGCCGCGTATTTGGTGGCCGTGTCGAGATCGACCTGATCGAAGTCGATCTGCTTCGCGCCCTTGCCCACCACGTCGATATAGTTGACCGTAGCCAGCCCCAGATGACGCAGCGCGAGGTTGCCCATCTCGTGCGGCTTGTGCGATTCGAGCACGTAGGATTGCAGCAGCGTGTCCTCTGCGATGCCGCGCAACGCGATGCCGTGATTGGCGAAGATGTGCTGGTCGTATTTAAGGTTCTGCCCCAGCTTCTTGTGGGTTGGGCTTTCCAGCCAGTGTTTCAATTTCTTCAGCGCATGCTCGCGCCCGAGCTGGTCCGGCGCGCCGGGATAATGGTGCGCCAGCGGCAGGTAGGCGGCATGATGTGCTTCGATGCTGAACGAGATACCGACCAGTTGTGCGGTCATCCCGTCGAGACCGGTGGTCTCGGTGTCGAGGCTCACCAAGGGTGCGGCCATCAGCTTGTGCAACCAGGCGTCGAGCTGGGCGTCGGTGAGGATGGCTTCATAGTTCGACGTGTCGTTGACCATTGATGGCAACGCAGCTTGTTCGAACTGGCGCGGAGCAGAACTCGCTGGCGCACGTTCTTTCTTCTCGGGCGCCGCGCCGGCAACTTCGCGCAGCCAGGACTTGAAGCCGAAGCGCTCGAACAGCTCGCGCAGCTTCGCATCGTCCGCGGCCGGCGCGGCCAGTTCGTTGAACTTCTTGTCCAGCGCCACATCGCACTTCACGGTGACCAATCGGCGGCCCTGCGGCAGCCAGTCGCGCGCAGCGCGCAGATTCTCGCCGACCACGCCGCCGACCTTGTCGGCGTTGGCCAGCAGGTTATCCAGCGTGCCGTATTCGGTGAGCCATTTCACGGCGGTCTTGGGGCCGCACTTGGTCACGCCGGGCACGTTGTCCACGGCGTCGCCGACCAGCGACAGGTAGTCCACGATGCGCTCGGGTGGCACGCCGAACTTGGCCAGTACCCCCGCCTCGTCCAGCACTTCGTTGCTCATGGTGTTGACCAGGGTCACATGCGGATTGACCAACTGCGTAAGGTCCTTGTCGCCGGTGGAGACGATGCAGCGCGCGCCCTTCTGCGACGCATGGTGCGCCAGAGTACCGATCACGTCATCCGCTTCCACGCCGTCCACCATCAGGATGTTCCAGCCGGCAGCCGCCACGACCTCGTGCAACGGCTCGATCTGCAAGCGCAGGTCGTCCGGCATCGGCGGACGGTGCGCCTTGTATTCGGGATACCAGTCGTCGCGGAACGTTTTGCCCTTCGCATCGAACACGCAGGCGCTATAATCCGCCGGGTAGTCGGCACGCAGGCGGCGCAGCATATTGAGCACGCCGTAGATGGCGCCGGTCGGTTCGCCCTGCGGGCTGCGCAAGTCCGGCATCGCGTGGAATGCGCGGTACAGATAGGACGAACCGTCCACCAACAACAATGTCTTCATGCTTTGAGGTCCGAGATGAACAACGATATGAAACTTCCGCCCGCACAATCGCCTGAATTGATGCAATCGAAAGAGTCCTGGCGGGTGTTCGGCATTATGTCAGAATTCGTGTCGGCGACCGAACGGCTGAACAACATCCACCCCGCGGTGAGCATCTTCGGCAGCGCGCGCACCCCGAACGACCATCGCTATTACAAGCTCACCGAAGAGATCGCGCGCCTGCTGTCGGACGCCGGCTTCGCGGTCATCTCCGGCGGCGGCCCCGGCATCATGGAAGCGGCGAACAAAGGCGCGTTCTACGGCAAATCGGCCAGCGTCGGCCTCAACATCCAGTTGCCGCACGAGCAGCACAACAACCCGTACCAGAACATCAGCCAGACCTTCCACCACTTCTTCACGCGCAAGGTGATGTTCGTGAAGTTCGCCAGCGCCTATGTGGTGATGCCCGGCGGTTTCGGCACACTGGACGAGCTGATGGAAGCGCTGACGCTGGTGCAGACCGGCAAGACGCGCCGCATGCCGGTGATCCTCGTCGGCAGCAAGTTCTGGGGCGGCATGGTGGAGTGGTTCAAGACCAGCCTGCTCGAAGAGAAAATGATCGGCCCGCATGACCTGGATCTGATCCAGGTCATCGACGAGCCGGAAGAGATAGTCGCGGCCATCTTCAAACACTACGAGACGCGCGGCTTCGAGCCTTCTGCCGCAGAGCGCGAGATGCAACTTAATCTGTAAGCACTATCGGATAGAATCCGCCCACTCATTCCAACTGGAAAATATCATGCGCCCAATTCATTTCATCGTTCTCGCCAGCCTGAGCCTCAGTGCCTTTGCTGAACAGCCGGCATCTGCCGCCAAAAAAGTCGAGCCGCCGCCCCCACCCGCGATGACTGTGGAAGAAAACATCGACGAGCCGCAAGTGACCATCACCAAGCAGTCTGAGCAGACCGTCGAGGAATATCGCGTCAACGGCAAGCTGTACATGATCAAGATCACGCCCAAGTACGGCCCTCCGTACTATCTGGTGGACGATCGCGGCGACGGCAAGTTCGCACGCCAGGAAAGCCTGGACTCCGGCTTTCGCGTACCGCGCTGGATCATTAAAAGCTTCTGAATCGAGACCTACTGCATGGCTGTTTTTACACGCGTCACCGAAGCCGACATCACTGCCTGGCTCGCTAATTATTCTCTGGGAACCCTGCTCGAATTGCAGGGCATCCCGGCCGGCATCGAGAATACCAACTACTTCGTCACCACCAGCAACGGGCGTTTCGTGCTGACCCTGTTCGAGAAGCTCACGGCGGACGATCTGCCGTTCTATCTCAACCTGATGTCGCACCTGGCGCGCCACGGCATCCCCTGCCCCGCGCCGGTGTCCGACCACAGCAACCGGTTCCTGGGCGAACTGAACGGCAAGCCCGCATGCATCGTCAGCCGCCTTTCCGGCAGATCGGTGATGCAGCCGGGTGCGACGCATTGCGCGGCGGTCGGCGCGATGCTGGGACAGATGCACAGCGCCGGGCAGAGTTTCGGCGACCAGATGCTGAACCCGCGCGGATCTTCCTGGCGCGCCGAGGCCTCGCAGCAAGTGCTGAAATTCTTGCCGGCTGCGGATGCCGCCCTGCTGCAAAGCGAGGTCGCGCTGCACGCCCAGCCGCTGGCCGGCATCCCGCGCGGCGTGATCCACGCCGACTTGTTCCGCGACAACGTGCTGATGGACGGCGAGCGCGTCAGCGGCCTGATCGATTTCTATTTCGCCTGCACCGGCAACCTGCTGTACGACGTCGCCATCACCGTCAACGACTGGTGCGTAGACACAGAAGGCAAGCTGGATACGCAACGTGCGCAAGCCATGTTGCGCGCCTATCACCAGGCGCGCCCGTTCACTGCCAGAGAAGCCGAACTGTGGCCGCAGGTGTTGCGTCTGGCAGCTTTGCGTTTCTGGATCTCGCGCCTGTATGACCTGCACATGCCGCGCGACGGCGAGATGGTGCACGCGCACAATCCGGATCAATTCAAGCGCATCCTGCAGAATCACATCGCAAGCACCCGTCCTGTCTGGCTGTAAACCGAGGTCACCATGGAAATCCAAAAATTGAATGCCGCACGCGGCTGGACTTGGGTGAAGCAAGGCTACCAGCTCATCATGCGCAATCCCTTGCTGAGCATCACCCTCGCCCTGGTCGGTGCGTTGGCCATGTTCATTGTGATGAAAGTCCCGCTGTTCGGCCCGTTGCTCGCCCTGATGCTGATGCCGGTGCTGATCGCCGGGTACGCGCGGGTCTGCCGCGCACTGGAAGAGAACGAGGAAGTCGAACTCATGCACATCTTTGCCGGGTTCGAAAAGCACACCGCACGCCTGACCGCGCTCGGCGCTTTCTTGCTGCTTGGTTTTCTGTTCTCTTCGATGGTGATGGTCACGCTTGGCGGCGACGCACTCACCACTTTGCTGGACAGCCTCAAAACGGCCAACGATCCACAGATGCTGATCGAGGCCATGTGGGCGGCAGGATCGGGGGTGGCATTCAGCCTGCTGGTCACCTTCGCGCTGCTGTGCGTATTGATGCTGGCTTTCCAGTACGCGCCGATGCTGGTCTTTTTCAGCGAGCTGACGCCGTTTGCCGCACTGCGCGCAAGCCTGATCGGCACCCTGCACAACCTGATCCCGTACATCGTGTACAGTGTCATCATGCAAGTGGTCGCGCTGGCGCTGAGCTTGTTGCCGTTCAACATCGGGCTGATCGTGTTGCTGCCGCTCGGTTTCACTTCGCTCTACGTCAGTTACCGCAATATCTTTCCGTTCCCGGATGAACTCGTCGCCGTCCAACCCGCAGCACCCAACGAGGAGGCCTGACCATGCAGTACATCGCTGCCACGTATGCGGAGGTGAAACAGGCGCAAGTCCCGCATAATCTTTTCGTGTCCGGCCTGTTCCTGTTTGATTTGCTGATGACCCCGGCCGTGATCGTGCTGAACATCGGCATGGCGGGCTTGCTCATTCCGCTGCTGTGCTCCGGCGCCCTGATCGCCTACATCTACCTGCGCAGCCGCAGAACCACCAGTTGGTTTGTCGATGCGCACTGGAAACTCGCTTACTCGCGCGGGCTATGGTTGTTGCTGGGGTATGCGATCACGGCGGCGCTGATCTTCATCGCCTGGCTGATCAGCCTCAGCATGCATGATCACAATATGCGGCACATCCTGTGGACGGCGCTCACGCGCATCGCGCTGATGCCGACCTTGATCATGGTGCTGATCACCGCCGTGCAGGAAGCCAGCGCGATATCTCTCGTCACCAAGCGGGAAGTGCCGGACAGACTGGCTGCGCAGTTCCCGCCGCCAACGGCCTGATTACGCCTGCTGGAACTCGTCAAAGGCACGCAGCACTTCCGCCGCGTACATCAGCGACGGACCGCCGCCCATATACACAGTCACCGCCAGCATCTCGTTGATCTGCTCGCGTGTCGCACCCAAGCGCACCAAGGCTCGCACGTGGAAACCGATGCAGCCGTCGCAGCGGGTCGACACCGAGATGGCGGTGGCGATCAACTCCTTGTCCAGCGCCGAAAGCGTGCCCTCGGCCATGGCCGATTTGGCCATAGTGTCGAAGCCCTGCATGGGGGTGACTGCCTCCTTGCGGAAAGTAGTGAGCGCCTTGCTGATGTCCTGCGTGATGGTTTTGAATGACTTGCTCATGGAGTACTCCTGCGAGGTGTTTGGATAGCTTGAATATTATCATTTTCTAATATTCAAGCTCAACCACCGCACCGGAGTGGTCAAGGTCAGACCGGCGCGCTGAAGATCGCGGCCTGTCCGTGCCGGATACCCAGCTCGTCCACCAGGTTCCACACCGTGCCGCCGGTGATCAGGAAGCGTCTGCCGCTGCTGGCGATGCGCATGCCGGAATAGTCGTCCACATAGCCTTGCTGCGTTACCCGCTCCAGCAGTCTGGCACGCGCGGTCCGCTCCAGCGGCTCGGCTGAGAATCGCGACGGCAGGCGCGCGAAATCGTCGAAGCTCATTTCGAACTGTTGCAGCGCCAGACGGTTGCCATAGAAGAAGACGGGGTCATCCTCGGTGCCGTGCGCCACGATGGCGCGTGGCGCGTTCCAGACTGCGCGACGCAATTCGACGAAGTCCTCTGGTGCGTTGTCGATCAGCGCCTTGCCGGTAAGCCGCTGGTAGCTCGCCACGATGAGCCGCAGACGCTCGTCCAGCGCAGCATCAGACGGCGGTGAGCTTTGCATATTCCAGCGCCAGCCATTTGCTGCCCGCGCGCTTGAAGTTGACCTGCACGCGCCCCTCGTTGCCGCTGCCTTCGGTATCCGTCACCACGCCCTCGCCGAACTTCTGGTGGAACACGCGCTGGCCGATGCGCCACACCGAGTCCGGTGCAGGCGGGGCTTTCTCCATCGGCGTGGAAGAGAATGCTTTTACGTAACTATTGGTTTCGTAGCTGCCGGTTGCGAACGTCTTGCGCGCACTGAAGCGCGGCGTGATCCAGTGCAGCAACTCTTCCGGCAGTTCGCGCAGGAAACTCGATGCCAGTGCCGTAATGCGTCTGCCCGTGCAGCATGCGGCTCTGCGCGAAGGTGAGATAGAGGCGGCGGCGCGCGCGGGTGATCGCCACGTACATCAGGCGCCGCTCTTCGTCGAGGTCGCCGTTGTCGATGCTGTTCTGGTGCGGGAACAGGCTCTCTTCCAGCCCGGTGATGAACACGGTGTGGAACTCCAGGCCCTTCGCCGCATGCACCGTCATCAGGTGCAGGGCATCTTCGCTGTCGCCCGCCTGATGCTCGCCCGATTCCAGCGAGGCATGGGTAAGGAAGGCGGTGAGGCTGTCGTCCTCGTTCTCGTGCACGAACAGCGTCGCCGCGTTGATCAGTTCGTTCAGGTTCTCCAGGCGTTCTTCCGCTTCGCGTTTCTTCGCGCCGGTCTCGTTCTTGTAGTGATCCACCAGCCCGCTATGCTGCAGCACGTGGTCCATGATCTCCGGCAGCGGCAAGCCCTGCGTCGCATTGCGCAAGGATTCGATGATGCCGACAAAGGCGGTGACCTTGCCGCCCGCCCGCGCGGCGGCATCCCACAGTGTCGTGTTGTTCATCTTCGCCGCTTCCTGCAGCTGCTCGATGCTGCGCGCGCCGATGCCGCGCGTCGGGAAGTTGATGATGCGCAGCAGCGCGTTGTCGTCGTCGGTGTTCTCCATCAGGCGCAGGTAGGCCAGCGCATGCTTGATCTCCTGCCGCTCGAAGAAGCGCAGGCCACCGTACACACGGTAGGACAATCCGGCCGACACCAATGCATGTTCCAGCACGCGCGACTGCGCATTGGAACGGTACAACAAAGCGATCTCGGATAGATTGACGCCATCGCGATTGAGCTGCTTGATCTCCTCGACGATGAAGGCGGCCTCGTCCACGTCGGTGCCCGCCTCGTACACGCGCAGCTGCTCGCCGCCGCTCTCCGCCGTCCACAGATTCTTGCCGAGACGGTTGCGGTTGTTGCTGATCAGCGCGTTGGCCGCATCGAGGATGTTGCCGTGCGAGCGGTAGTTCTGCTCCAGCTTGATCACGTTCTCGACATGGAAATCGCGCAGCAGTTCCTGCATGTTGCCGACGTTCGCGCCGCGGAACGCGTAGATGGACTGGTCGTCGTCGCCGACCGCAAACAGTGCATTGTTCTTCCCAGCCAGCAGCTTCAGCCAGCGGTATTGCAGCGGATTGGTATCCTGGAACTCGTCCACCAGGATGTGCTTGAAGCGCTCCTGGTAATGCTCGCGCAGTTGCTGGTTGCGCGACAGCAGCTCGTAACAGCGCAGCAGCAGTTCGGAGAAATCCACCACGCCTTCGCGCTGGCATTGCTTGTCGTATTCGGCGAACACCTCCACCTTGCGCCGCGTATAAGGATCGTAGGCTTCCACCTCGTGCGCGCGCAGCCCCTGCTCCTTGCTGCCGCTGATGAAGTTCTGCATCTCGCGCGGCGGATATTTTTCGTCGTCCACGTTCATCGCCTTCATCAGGCGCTTGATGGCGGAGAGCTGGTCGCCGGAATCGAGGATCTGGAAGGTCTGCGGCAGGTTCGCCTCGCGGTGATGCGCGCGCAGCATGCGGTTGCACAGCCCGTGGAAGGTGCCGATCCACATGCCGCGCGTGTTGATCGGCAGCATCGCCGACAGGCGCGTCACCATCTCTTTCGCCGCCTTGTTGGTGAAGGTCACCGCGAGGATGCCGTGCGGCAAGACTTGCCCGGTGCTGATGAGGTAGGCGATGCGTGTGGTCAGCACGCGGGTCTTGCCGCTACCCGCGCCGGCCAGGATGAGTGCGGATTGGGCGGGAAGTTCGACGGCGGCGCGTTGTTCGGGATTGAGACCGGAAAGCAGGTGGGAATTCATGGGCGAATTATCCCACAAGAGGCGTCAGCGCCGCCGGGGAACTCCGCCTACTTCGACATCATTTCCAGCCTCTTCTTTTCTTCCTTGCCCGGCTTGTGGTTGACGCCCAGGACGATCCCAGCCAGGTCGCGCACCTCGGCCGGCGCCGACATATCGCCCGCCACTCGCCTGAGCTTGTCCGCGTCCGCCGCTGCCACCTGGTGCTCCAGATTCGAGATCGCAGTCGCGATAACGCGCTCCTGCTCGGTATTGCCCATGTCTGCGGCGATCGCCCTCAGCCTGGCCTTCTCCGCATCGCCGGGGTAATGATTGAGATGCATCATGATTCCCGCCATCTCTTTTACGGCCGCGCTGGCCGCCAGCGCAGACTGCGCGCCCAGCATCAGAGCCGTTGCCGACAGCAGAACCCAAAGATATTTGCTCTTCATGGCTGCCTCCTTGGTGTGAACTGGACGAACAAGCGCCCGCCCTGCCAACGGCATCCTAGACTTCTGCCGGAAAAAAGATATGGGGTATTGCAGGAAGGCCGAAGTACAGGGTATTCGACAACGTTATCCGGGATCGAAAAAGCGGGACGGCAATAGATCAAAGGATTGGGCGGATCTCCCGTGCCGCCACCTCAACTGCGTCGCGTCTCGAACTCCGTGTATTTCTTCGAATTGCCGCGCGCCTTGTCTGCCGGATACTTCTGCGCATTGAGCACCAGCTTCTTCTCCACGGCGGCGACGATATCCAGCTTCAACTTCTCCGCCAGGCTGATGAGGTAGACCTGGATATCCGCCAGCTCCTGCTCAACCTCGGCGAGTTTTTCCGGCGGCAGATTGCAGCTCTGCTCTTCGGTCAGCCACTGGAAATGCTCGACCATCTCGGCAGCCTCGACGATGAGCGCCATGGAGAGGTTCTTGGGCGAATGGAACTGGTCCCAATCGCGCTCGACGACGAACTGGCGCACCTGCTTCTTTATGCCTTCGAAATCCGTATCAGCCATTGCCGTTCCCGCTGTTTGCACTAGATAGTTTCATTGTGGCGTAGCGAATCCACTAAATCAATTTCGCTTTTTCGGCACAAAACAAAACGGGGAAGCGTTTCCGCTTCCCCGTTCGCCTGATGCCGGATCGCTCCGGCATAACAATCTTGCTTACTTCTTCTTGTTCTCGATCATGTCGTGCATGATCGGAGCCAGGATGATCTCCATCGCGTAGCTCATCTTGCCGCCGGGCACCACCAGGGTGTTGGAGCGGGACATGAACGAGTTGGGGATCATGCTGAGGTAGTAAGGGAAGTCCACACCCTTGGGCTCTTTGAAGCGGATCACGACGAAGCTCTCGTCCGGCGTCGGGATATCGCGCGCGATGAAGGGGTTGGAAGTGTCCACCGTGGCCACGCGCTGGAAGTTGATGTCAGTGCGCGAGAACTGCGGAGTGATGTACTTGATGTAGTCGGGCATGCGACGCAGGATGGTATCCACGGTCGCTTCTGCGGAATAGCCGCGCTCGGCCTTGTCGCGGTGGATCTTCTGGATCCACTCGAGGTTGACCACGGGCACCACGCCGATGCCGAGGTCGACGTACTTGCCTGCGTCAACGCCCTTGGCTTCGTCGGTCGCCAGACCATGCAGACCTTCGTAGAACAACAGGTCAGTGCCGGACTCGATGTCTTCCCACGGAGTGAACACACCGGCCTTGAGGTCGGTCAGGTTGAAGTGCTTGTTGTGATCTGCCGCTTCCACATCGCTGTGCACGTAGTAACGGCGCTTGCACATGCCGGTATTGCCGTAGGTCTTGAACATCTCTTCGATCTTGTCGAAGTGGTTGGATTCCGGGCCGAAGTGGCTGAAATGATTGTTGCCGGCCTTGGCGGCTTCGGCAGCGGCAGCGCGGAACGCCATGCGGTCCAGGCTGTGCAGGCTGTCGCCTTCGACTACGGCGGCCTTGATGCTCTGGCGGCGGAAGATGTTCTCAAACGCGCGCTTGACGGTGGTGGTACCGGCGCCGGACGAGCCGGTGACGGCGATAACTGGATGCTTACGGGACATAATCCACTCTCCTGAACGATATGAATAAAATTTTTGGACGGCGATTTTAGCAGAACCCCCTCGCCGCCGCTAACCGGCTGTTAACGGCCCACTTCGAACGTCGCCTTACCGATATAATGTCGGCCTATTTTCGCCCAGCATTCAAACAACGACGGTCATCATGCAACAAAACTATTCACCCAAAGATATCGAAGCCGCCGCCCAGCAACAGTGGGAGGCCACACAGACGTTCCGCGCCGCCGAAACCAGCGACAAACCGAAATACTACTGCCTGTCCATGTTCCCCTACCCTTCGGGCAAGCTGCACATGGGCCACGTGCGCAACTACACCATCGGCGACGTGCTCTCGCGCTACCACCACATGAAGGGCTACAACGTGATGCAGCCGATGGGCTGGGACGCGTTCGGCCTGCCCGCCGAGAACGCCGCGATGGCCAACAACGTGCCGCCCGCCGCATGGACCTACTCCAACATCGAATACATGAAGCAGCAGCTGAAGTCGCTGGGCCTCGGCGTGGACTGGTCGCGCGAAGTGACCACCTGCAAGCCGGACTACTACCGCTGGGAACAGTGGCTGTTCACCAAGCTGTTCAAGAAGGGCGTGATCTACAAGAAGACCGCCGTGGTGAACTGGGACCCGGTGGACCACACCGTGCTGGCCAACGAGCAGGTGATCGACGGCCGCGGCTGGCGCTCCGGCGCGATGGTCGAGAAGCGCGACATCCCGATGTATTTCTTCCGCATCACGCAATACGCCGACGAACTGCTGCAAGACCTGGACACGCTGTCCGGCTGGCCGGAGCAGGTGAAGACCATGCAGGCCAACTGGATCGGCAAGAGCTTCGGCGTGCGCTTCGCCTTCACCTATGGCAATGAACGAAAAGCTGTGGGTCTACACCACCCGCGCCGACACCATCATGGGCGTGACCTTCGTCGCCGTGGCGGCCGAGCATCCGCTGGCGACCCAGGCCGCGCAGGGCAATGCCAAGCTCGCCGCCTTCATCGAGGAATGCAAGCAGGGCGGCGTGGCCGAGGCCGACATCGCCACCATGGAAAAGAAGGGCATGGACACCGGCCTCAAGGTCACCCACCCGCTCACCGGCGAACAGGTGCCGGTATGGGTCGGCAACTATGTGCTGATGGGCTACGGCGAAGGCGCGGTGATGGCCGTGCCGGCGCATGACGAGCGCGATTTCGGTTTCGCCAAGAAATACAACCTGCCGATCAAACAGTCCATCCAGGTCGCGGGCGAGACCTTCTCCACCGAAGCGCTGGGCCGAATGGTACGGCGACAAAGAGCAGGGCGTATGCGTGAACTCCGGCAAATACGACGGCCTGAACTACGACGCAGGCCGTCGACGCCATCGCCGCCGACCTGAACGCCAAAGGCCTCGGCGAAAAGAAAGTGCAGTTCCGCCTGCGCGACTGGGGCATCTCGCGCCAGCGCTACTGGGGCTGCCCGATCCCCATCATCCATTGCCCGACCTGCGGCGATGTGCCGGTGCCGGACGACCAGTTGCCGGTGAAGCTGCCGGAGAACGTGGTGCCGGACGGCGCCGGCTCTCCGCTTGGCGAAGATGCCGGAATTCTACGAATGCAGCTGCCCGCAATGCGGCGGCAAGGCCAAGCGCGAGACCGACACCATGGACACCTTCGTGGAATCGTCCTGGTACTACGCGCGCTACGCCAGCCCGCAATGCGCCACCGGCATGGTGGACAAGGCTGCGCGCAACAATGGCTGCCGGTGGACCAGTACATCGGCGGCATCGAGCACGCCATCCTGCACCTGCTGTATGCGCGCTTCTTCCACAAGCTGATGCGCGACGAAGGTCTGGTGCAGGGCAACGAGCCGTTCAAGAACCTGCTGACGCAGGGCATGGTGGTCGCGCCGACGTTCTACCGCGAAGCCGAAGGCGGCAAGAAACAGTGGTTCAATCCGGCCGAGGTGGATGTGGAAATGGATGCGAAGGCGCGCCCCATCGGCGCGAAGCTGAAAGCCGACGGCCAGCCCGTCGTCATCGGCGGCACCGAGAAGATGTCGAAGTCGAAGAACAACGGCGTCGACCCGCAGGCCATCATCGACGAATACGGCGCCGACACCGCGCGCCTGTTCATGATGTTCGCCGCACCGCCCGACCAGCAGCTGGAATGGTCGGATGCAGGCGTGGAAGGTGCGTTCCGCTTCCTCAAGCGCGTGTGGAAAGCGGTGCACGACCATGTCGAGAAGGGCGTGGTCGCCGCATACAGCGGCGGCGAGCTGAGCGCTGCCGCCAAGGCGCTGCGCCTGCAGCTGCACCAGACCATCCAGAAGATCGACGACGACTACGGCCGGCGCAAGACCTTCAACACCGCCATCGCCGCGACCATGGAGCTGCTCAATGCACTGGGCAAGTTCGACGAAGACACTCCCGCTGCGCGCAGCGTTGCGCAAGAAGTGCTGGAGAATACCGTGCTGCTGCTGTCGCCCATCGTGCCGCACATCACCGAGTCGCTGTGGACTGAGTTGCGCGCAGGCAGCAAGCTGCGCGACCAGGCCTTCCCCAAGGCCGACCCAGCCGCGCTGGTGCAGGACGAGATCGAGCTGGTGATCCAGGTGAACGGCAAGCTGCGCGGCAGCCTGCGCGTATCCAAGGATGCCGACAAGGCGAGCATCGAGCAACTCGCACTGGCACACGAGGCGGTGCAAAAACAACTCGCGGGCGGTACGGCAAAGAAGGTCATCGTTGTGCCGGGACGTTTGATCAATGTGGTGATCTGATGACGAACGCGACACGAGCTCTATTGTTGCTGACGATGCTGGCACTGGCCGCGTGCGGCTTCCACTTGCGCGGCAGCGACCTCAAAGGTGTAGCGTTTACTTTCAAATCTCTGTACTTGAAAGCGCCCGGAGAGAGCCCCTTCGTTGCCGATCTGCGCCGCGCACTGACCGCCAACAAGGTCACACTGACCACCACCTCCGAGTCGGCAGAGCTGGTTCTGGATGTCGTTTCAGAACAGGCTACCAAACAGATCCTGTCGCTTTCCGGCGCAGGTCGCGTGCAGGAATATCAATTGTCCTATCGCGTTTCGTTGCGTGCTTATGACAGCAAACAGAACGACTGGCTGCCCGCGGAAGAGATCTCTATGTCGCGTATCCTGCCCTATGACGATGCGCAGGTGCTCGCCAAAGAGCAGGAAGAAGCGCTGCTGTACAAAGATATGCGAAGCGATGCCGTGGCACAGGCCATACGCCGCCTGAGCCGCGCCAAACCCCAGCTGTAGACCGAACGATGAAGATCTCTACAGAGGATTTGCCGCATCATCTGTCCAAAGGCCTGGGATCGCTGTATGTCATCCACGGCGAAGCGCTGCTGCTCGCCATCGAAGCGGCAGATGCCATCCGGGCTGCTGCACGCGAAGCGGGTTACAGTGAGCGTGAAGTGCTGATCGCCGAGCAAGGCTTCAAATGGGCAGAACTGCGCAACAGCGCGCAGAGCATGTCGCTGTTCTCCTCGCGCAAAGTGGTCGATCTGCGCATTCCCTCGGGCAAGCCCGGCGTGGAAGGAGCACAGGCGCTGCAAGATCATTGCGAGAACCTGAACCCGGACACGCTCACCCTGATCTCGCTGCCGCGTCTCGACGGCACCGCGATGAAAAGCAAATGGTTCACCGCATTGGAACAGCACGGCACCGTAATCAGCGCCGACGAAGTCGCGCTCGCCGCCCTGCCGGCATGGATCGCCGCGCGCCTGAAACGGCAAGGCCAATCCGCCGATGCGGACACGCTGGCCTTCCTGGCCCAGCGCGTGGAAGGCAACCTGCTGGCGGCATATCAGGAGATACAGAAACTCGCGCTGTTGTTTCCCGCCGGGCCACTCTCTTTCGACCAGGTCAAAGATTCTGTGATGGATGTGGCGCGCTACGATGTGTTCAAATTGTCCGAGGCGATGCTGGCAGGCGATGCCGAGCGCTACGTACGCATCCTCGACGGCCTGCGTGCCGAGGGCACGGCCACCGTGTTGATCCTGTGGGCCATCGCGGAAGATATCCGCACGCTGGCGAAAGTCGCGCGTGCCATGCAGCAAAGCGGCAACCTGTCCGGTGCGTTGCGCGATGCACGGGTGTGGGGTGTGCGACAGAAGCTGGTCGAACGGGCGGTGCGCCGCTTCACTCCAAGTTTCGCCGAGCGCGCCTTACGCCAGGCCGCGCAGATCGACAAACTGGTTAAGGGGCTGCGCCAGGGCGATGTGTGGGATGAGCTGCTGCAACTCGGCGTGCGCTGCGCGCGGGCAGGTGCCCCAAAGGGAGGCACTCCGCAGCCAGCTAAAGCTGGGCGGAGTTGACACCGCGATGAGCAGACCGGAAGTCATTGTAGTGATCACCAACCTGCCGGATCGCGCAGTTGCTGAACATATTGCGGAAGCTCTGGTGACGCAAGGCTTGGCGGCCTGTGTGAACGTACTGGCCGATTGCGCGTCGATATATCGCTGGCAGGGCAAGCTCGAACGCGCCAGCGAAGTGCCGTTGCTGATCAAGACTACGCATGCAGCGTATGCGCAACTGGAAAGCGCGTTGCGCAAACTGCATCCTTATGAAGTGCCGGAGATCATCGCGCTGCCGGTCAGCGCAGGTCTGCCGGAATATTTGAACTGGGTCGCGCAAGAAACCAAGCAAGGAACAAAACATGATGCGTCGTCTGTTGTTGATATTGTTGCTGTGCATGGCTCCGCTGGCACAGGCGGATTTTCTCCCGTTCGGCAGCAAGAAACCGAGCTTCCTGCCCGCCGACCAGGCCTTTGCCCTGACTGTGCATGCGATCGACCAGCACACGCTGCTTGCCAGTTTCAAAGTCACACCCGGCTACTACCTGTATCACGACAAGGTCAGCTTCAGCATCGCCAGCGGCAAGACCAAAATCGCACGTGTCGCACTGCCCAAGGGCGAAAGCAAGAACGACCCCAACTTCGGCCTGATCGAGGTGTATCACCAACCCTTCCAGGCCGAGATCGTGCTTGATAAGACGGATTTGAAAAAGCCGCTGGTATTGAACGCGAGCTACCAGGGCTGCAGCGACCAGGGTTTGTGCTACCCCCCCATAGAGAAGACACTCACCATCGAGCTCGCGCAGACAGTCAGTGCCGCACCTTCACCTGCGGCAGCACCTGTTATTAAAAACGCGAGCTCCCCTGAGAACGAGAACACCCAGATCGCCAACCTGTTCAAGAGCGGCAGCTTTTGGCTGATCGTCTCGTTCTTCTTCGGCGCCGGCTTGCTGCTTGCCCTCACTCCCTGCGTGTTCCCGATGATCCCTATCCTGTCCGGCATCATCGTCGGGCACGGCCACAAGATCACCCGCATGCACGCCTTCATCCTGTCGCTGACTTATGTACTGGGCATGGCGATCACCTATGCCATCGCAGGGGTGGCGGCGGGATATTCCGGCAACCTGATCTCCAACGCACTGCAAACGCCTTGGGTGCTGGGCAGTTTTGCGGCCCTGTTCGTATTGCTGTCGCTGTCCATGTTCGGTTTCTATGAACTGCAGCTGCCTTCCTCGCTGCAAAGCAAACTCACCGACACCAGCAACAAGCTGCATGGCGGCCACCTTTCCGGCGTGTTCGCCATGGGCGCGCTGTCTGCCATCATCATGGGGCCCTGCGTCGCCGCCCCCTTGGCGGGAGCGCTGCTATATATAAGCCAGACCCACGATGCGGTGCTGGGCGGCACTGCGCTGTTCGTTCTGGCGCTGGGCATGGGCGCACCGCTGCTGCTGATCGGCACCTCGGCTGGCGCCTTGCTGCCCAAGGCTGGCGCCTGGATGGAGGCGGTGAAGCGCTTCTTCGGCGTAATGATGCTGGCAATGGCGATCTGGATCGTCTCGCCGGTCATCCCTTTGCCCGCCCAGATGCTGCTGTGGGCGGCGCTGCTGATCTTCTCGGCGATCTATCTGCATGCACTCGACCCGCTGCCGCACAGCGCCCATGGATTAGCCAAGCTGGGCAAAGGTGTCGGCATCCTTGCCCTGCTGCTCGGGGTGGCTTACCTCATCGGTGCGCTGTCCGGCGCGCGCGACATCCTGCGCCCGCTCGGCAACATCGGCCGCGCCACAAGCGAAGCCCCCGCCACCCTGCGCTTCGAGCGCGTGAAGAACGGTGCGGAGCTGGACGCACGCATCGCCCAAGCCCACGGCCAGACCGTGATGCTGGATTTCTATGCCGACTGGTGCGTATCGTGCAAGGAGATGGACCGTTTCACGTTCAGCGATGCCGCCGTACAGGCCAGGCTGAAAAACACCGTGCTGCTGCAGGCCGATGTTACCGCCAACAATGCGGACGACAAGGCTCTGCTGCAGCGCTTCCAGCTGTTCGGCCCACCCGCCACTTTGTTTTTCGATACCCAGGGCAAGGAGCTGTCCGACTACCGGGTAACGGGTTTTCAGGACGCAAAACAATTTCTGCAGTCGCTGAAAAGCGCTGGGCTATAAGAAGTGCTGCACACCTTGAAGCCGGTCGAGATCCCGGAAGGCTACCGGACCGATCTCGGCGTCATCAGCAACCTTATCGTCGCTGTACTGGGTATCGCGCTGACGGTCTATTTCTTTCAGGGCGTTTAACTCACTGCCAACAGACTGTTTTTTCGCAATTTCACCGAACAGGTGGACAAACACACCCATTTTCGGCAAACTTCGCCCCCCATGAAGAACATCCTGGTACTACACGGCCCCAACCTGAACCTGCTCGGCACGCGCGAGCCGGAGGTATATGGTCGCGTCACGTTGGACGAAATTAACGCCAGATTGTCGGCACTAGCCCAAACAAAGGGCGCAAAACTGACTTACCTGCAAAGCAATGCCGAAGCGGCACTGGTGGAGCGGGTACAACAGGCGCGTACCGACGGCACGGACTTCATCATCATCAATCCGGCGGCGTTCACCCATACCAGTGTGGCGATACGCGATGCGCTGGCAGCAGTTGCCATCCCTTTTGTCGAAGTACACCTTTCCAACGTGCATGCTCGCGAAGCCTTCCGTAAAGAATCCTATTTCTCCGACATCGCTGTCGGCGTTATCAGCGGTTTGGGCGCAACTGGCTATGAACTTGCACTCCAATTTGCATTACAACATTCTGTAAGGAGCTAAAAAATGGATCTACGCAAACTGAAGACACTGATCGAACTGGTCGAAAATTCTGGCATCGCCGAACTGGAACTGACCGAAGGTGAAGAGCATGTGCGCATTTCCCGCGCCAGCTCCGTCGCCGCGCCCGTGCAACATGTCTATGCCGCTGCCCCGCAAGCTCCTGCTGCGCCGGTTGCCGCCCCAGCTGCCGCAGCACCGGCCGCGCCTGCCGCACCGGAAGGCCATGTGGTCAAGTCGCCGATGGTCGGCAGCTTCTACCGTGCCCCCTCCCCCGGCGCCAAGTCTTTCGTGGATATCGGCCAGAGCGTGAATGCAGGCGACACCTTGTGCATCATCGAAGCGATGAAGCTGCTGAACGAGATCGAGTCGGACAAGGCTGGCGTCATCAAAGCCATCCTCGTTGAGAACGGCCAGGCTGTCGAATTCGGTCAACCGCTGTTCATCATCGGCTAACTCATCATGGCCGCGTTCGAACGCAAACCCCGAACCGCAACGCCGCCGGAGACTCCCATAATGTTTGAAAAAATCCTCATTGCCAATCGAGGCGAGATCGCGCTGCGTATCCAGCGCGCTTGCCGCGAAATGGGCATCAAGACCGTTGCGGTTCACTCCGAAGCGGACGCCGATGCCAAGTACGTGAAGCTGGCCGACGAGTCCGTGTGTATCGGACCGGCACCTTCCAGCCAGAGCTACCTGCACGTCCCCGCCATCATCAGCGCGGCGGAAGTGACCGACGCGCAGGCCATCCACCCCGGTTATGGCTTCCTCTCCGAGAACGCCGATTTCTCCGAGCGTTGCGAGAAATCCGGATTCGTCTTCATCGGCCCGCGCGCCGAGACCATCCGCCTGATGGGCGACAAGGTCTCCGCCAAGAACGCCATGAAGAAAGCTGGCGTTCCGGTCGTGCCCGGCGTGGACGGCGCTTTGCCGGACGATCCGGCCGAGATCATGCGCATCGCCAAGTTCATCGGCTACCCGGTCATCATCAAGGCCTCCGGCGGCGGCGGCGGGCGCGGCATGCGCGTGGTGCACACCGAGGCCGCGCTGCTCAACGCGGTGACCATGACCAAGACCGAAGCGCAGGCTGCGTTCAACAACCCCATGGTGTACATGGAGAAGTTCCTCGAGAACCCGCGCCACATCGAGATCCAGGTGCTGGCCGACCAGCACGGCAACGCCGTGTTCCTGGGCGAGCGCGACTGCTCCATGCAGCGCCGCCACCAGAAGATCATCGAGGAAGCACCGGCTCCGTTGCTCAACACCAAGCTGCGCGACAAGATCGGCGAGCGTTGCGCCGAAGCCTGCCGCAAGATCGGCTACCGCGGTGCGGGTACCTTCGAGTTCCTGTACGAGAACGACGAGTTCTATTTCATCGAGATGAACACGCGCGTGCAGGTGGAACACCCGGTCACCGAAATGATCACTGGCGTCGACATCGTGCAACAGCAGATCCGCATCGCCGCCGGCGAGAAGCTGCCGTTCCGCCAGAAGGACATCGAATTCCGCGGTCATGCCGTGGAATGCCGCGTGAACGCCGAGCATCCATACACCTTCATACCCTCGCCCGGGCGCATCACCAACTGGCATGTGCCCGGCGGCCCCGGCATCCGCGTGGATTCGCATGTGTACAACAACTACTTCATCCCGCCGCATTACGACTCCATGATCGGCAAGATCATCTCTTACGGCGACACCCGCGAGCAGGCGATTGCCCGCATGCGCACCGCACTGTCCGAGATGGTGGTGGAAGGCATCAACACCAATATCCCGCTGCACCAGGAATTGATGAACGATGCGGCATTCGTTCGCGGCGGCACCAGCATCCACTATCTGGAACACAAGCTGGCAGAACGCACGAAGGGAAAGTAGGCAGTGTCCTGGCTCACGCTGTCGGTGCGCGCCGAGGCCGACTACGCAGAAGCGTTGAGTGAGGCGCTGCTGGCCCGCGGCGCGCTGTCGGTCGACATGCTGGATGCCGATGCCGACACGCCCGACGAGCAGGCCATCTTCGGCGAACCGGGGGAGCCCACCTCTGCGGTGTGGCAACACAACCTGGTCAATGCCCTGTTCGAAAGCGATGCCGACGTCGCGGGCGTGCTGCAAGCCAGTTGCTCCGAGCTCGGCATCGCCCCGCTCCCCGAACATCGCATCGAAACCCTGGAAGAAAACGACTGGGTGCGCCTGACCCAAGCCCAGTTCGATCCCATCCGCATCAGTGACCGTCTGTGGATCGTGCCTACCTGGCACGAACCCACCGATGCCACCGCCATCAACATCGCGCTCGACCCCGGCCTGGCTTTCGGCACCGGCAGCCACCCCACAACGCGCCTGTGCCTGCGCTGGCTGGATGCGAACATCAAAGGCGGCGAGACCGTGCTCGACTATGGCTGCGGTTCCGGCATCCTCGCCATCGCCGCCATGAAGCTCGGCGCGGGCAGCGCTGTGGGCGTGGATGTGGACGCACAGGCCGTGGTCGCCAGCCGCGACAACGCCGAAGCGAACGAAGTGCGCGCCGACTTCTACCTGCCCGATGGCGTCGCGCTCACGCAATACGATGTGGTCGTCGCCAATATCCTCACCAATCCGCTGCGCGCGCTGGCTCCGTTGTTGGCCGGCGCCACCAGATTCGGCGGACACATCGTGCTTTCAGGCATCCTTGCGGAGCAGGCGGAAGACGTCATGCGCATCTATGCGCAATGGTTTGACCTCGCGCCCGCCGTATTGGAAGATGGCTGGTGTTGCTTGTCCGGCGTGAAGAGATGACCGAGATTACGCGCTGCCCCGATTGCGGCACCCGCTTCAAAGTGACCGATGCGCAACTCGACGCACATGAAGGTCTGGTGCGGTGCGGGCACTGCCATGAAGTGTTCAATGCGCGCGAACACCTGCACGACGACACCCCCAGCCCGCAACTCAGCTTGCCCATTGAACTGGACTTTCCTGCGCACGAGCCTGACCTTACGCCACTACTCAATGTTCCGGAACTGGAAGAAGAGCCGAAGACCACGCTGGCGCAACAAGTCCAGTTCGTCGAAGAGCTCACCGACGAAGTGCCGGAAACGCAACCCCGCAAGTCGGGCTGGATGGGTACGCTGCTTGCATTGTTGTTGACGCTGATGCTGCTTGCGCAGGCTGCCTATTTCTTCCGCGTCGAACTCGGTGCGCGCCTGCCCGGACTCAAACCTTTGCTGGCTCAGTACTGCACCCTTTTGGCATGCAGCATTGAGCTACCGCACAAAGCGGATTTGATCATCATCGAATCGTCCGAACTGGAATCCGACCCCAATCAGAGCAACATCATCACCCTGCACGCCCTGGTGCATAACCGGGCGTCTTATACGCAGGCCTATCCCAGTCTCGAACTCACGCTTACCGACATGCAGGATCAAGCCGTCGCGCGCCGCGTGTTCCATCCGGCGGATTACCTGAAAGTAATAGCTGAAGAAAAACAGGGCATCCCCGCCAACCGCGATCTCGACATCAAGCTGCACCTGGACACCACCGACCTCAAGCCTTCCGGCTACCGCCTGTTCCTTTTCTACCCGCAATAAAACTTCCGGTATAATCTTTTGGCCGTTCAAACCGACTGGGAGAGTGTGCAGATTCGTGGCACCGCCGAAGGCGCAATACCCGTAACCGCTCAGGCACAAGAACCAACCGGAACAGGCAAATCTGGAGAGCGTCGGCCAGCCCGACCACCGAAGGGGCACGCGGACTATCCGTAATCTCTCAGGTACCGAGGACAGATGGGGCGAAGCAGCATGTGCTGCTTCGCCTTTTTTATTTCAGTTGCGGCCGCCAACCAAGTCGTACTGGAATTTTTTCGGAAGGCAAATATGACGCTCAAGAAAACTCCTTTGAATGCAGCACACCGCGCGATGGGCGCCAAGATGGTGGATTTCGGCGGCTGGGACATGCCGGTGAACTACGGTTCGCAGATCGACGAACACCACCAGGTACGCAACGACTGCGGCATGTTCGACGTATGCCACATGCGCGTGGTGGATGCGAAAGGCGAAGGCGTGCGTGCCTTCCTGCGCTACCTGCTGGCGAACAACGCCGACAAGATCACCCTGCCCGGCAAAGCACTCTACTCCGCCATGCTGCGCCCCGACGGCCACGTGATCGACGACCTCATCATCTACTTCATGAGCGAGCAATGGTTCCGCATCGTGGTCAACGCGGGCACGGCGGACAAGGACATCGCGTGGATGAAGCAGCAGGCTGCCACGCACGCGCCTAACCTGACCATCACTTCGCGCGACGATCTGGCGATGGTCGCCATCCAGGGGCCTAATGCCCGCGCCAAGGTGTGGCAGGTATTGCCGCAGACCAAGGCCGCGACCGAAGGACTACAGAATTTCCAGGCAGCTGACTGCGGAGAACACTTTATTGCGCGCACCGGCTACACCGGAGAGGATGGTTTCGAGGTCATGCTGCCTAAGGAGAAAGTGGAAGAATTCTGGTACGCGCTGAACAAGGCAGGCGTGCCGCCCATCGGCCTCGGCGCGCGCGACACGCTGCGTCTGGAAGCGGGCATGAACCTGTACGGACAGGACATGGACGAAAGCGTCGGCCCGCTGGAGTCCGGCTTGGCGTGGACAGTCGACTTGAAGAGCGAACGCGACTTCATCGGCAAGGCGGCCTTGCTGGCCAATCCGCCGAGCCGCAAGCTGGTCGGCCTGTTGCTGCTGGATCGCGGTGTGCTGCGCGGCCACCAGAAGGTACGCAGCGCACACGGCGCAGGCGAGATCACCAGCGGCAGCTTCTCCCCCACGCTGGAGAAATCCATCGCGTTGGCGCGCGTGCCGAACGCTGTGCAGATCGGCGATACCGTACAGGTCGAGATACGCGATAAGTTACTGAATGCAAAAGTTGTGAAGTATCCGTTTGCCCGCAACGGCAAAGGCCTGATTTAATTTTTATTGAGGACATGAGCATGAGCAATCCAGGCAACCTGAAATACACCGCCACCCACGAGTGGATCAAAACCGAAGCCGACGGCACCATCTCCGTCGGCATCACACAACACGCACAGGAACTGCTGGGCGATATGGTGTTCGTCGAAGCGCCGGAGGTTGGTCGTAAGTTGAAGGCCAAGGAAGAATGCGCCGTGGTGGAATCGGTGAAGGCTGCTGCCGACGTGTACGCGCCCGTGTCCGGCGCAGTCCTCGCCGCAAACAGCGCGCTGGATTCCACACCCGAGAAGATCAACAGCGATCCTTATGGCGCATGGATCTTCAAGATGAAGCCGGACAATGCGGCGGATGTAGCGGCGCTGCTTGATGCGGCTGCGTACCAGGCAGTCGTCGATAGCGAAGCACACTGAACGCGGTGAAGGGAGAAGAGTAAAACCTTCTCCCTTTTATTTTCTACCCCAGCAATTCTTCCGAGTTATTCTGACCATGAACAACACCGAACAATTTGTGAATCGCCATAACGGACCGGACGAGCAGGATGTGCAAGCCATGCTGCAGAAGATCGGCGCGATCTCGCTCGAAGCGCTGATCGACCAGACCGTTCCCGCAGCCATTCGGCTGAAGCAAGCGCTGAACCTGCCGGAAGGCATGGGCGAACACGCTTACCTCCAGCATCTGCGCGGTATCGCGGCGAAGAACAAGTTGTACAAGAGTTATATCGGACTGGGTTACTACGACACCATCGTGCCCTCCGTGATCCAGCGCAACATCCTGGAGAACCCGGGCTGGTACACCGCCTACACGCCTTACCAAGCGGAGATCGCGCAGGGCCGTCTGGAGGCGCTGCTGAATTTCCAGACCATGGTCATGGACCTGACCGGCATGGAGATCGCCAACGCGTCGCTGCTGGACGAAGCGACCGCTGCGGCTGAAGCGATGACCATGTTGCATGGCCTGCGCTCGCGCGAAGCTGCAGAACAAGGCAAGAACAGCTTCTTCGTGTCGAACGAGTGTTTCCCGCAAACCATCGAACTGCTGAAGACGCGCGCCAAGCCGCTTGGCATCGAGCTGGTGATCGGCGATTTCAAGACCGTGACGCTGAACGACAAGCTGTACGGCGCATTGCTGCAATACCCGGCCGCCGACGGCACGGTGCATGACTATGCCGATTTTGTCGCACGCGCCAAGGCACACGGCATGACCATCGCGGTGGCCGCCGACATCCTGAGCCTGGTGCTGCTCACCCCGCCGGGAGAATGGGGCGCGGACGTGGTGCTGGGTTCCACCCAGCGCTTCGGCGTGCCGATGGGCTACGGCGGTCCGCACGCGGCCTATTTCGCCTGCCACGATGCGCACAAGCGCTCGATGCCGGGGCGCATCATCGGCGTGTCGGTGGATGCCGACGGCAACCCCGCGCTGCGCATGGCGCTGCAGACGCGCGAACAGCATATCCGCCGCGAGAAAGCCACATCCAATATCTGCACCGCACAGGCACTGCTGGCGATCATGGCCGGCATGTATGCGGTCTATCACGGGGCGGAAGGCCTGCGCGGCATCGCGCGCCAGGTGCATCAGTCCACGGTAGCGCTGGCACGCGAATTAAGGAAGCTCGGTTATACCGTCGCCGATGGCGCTTTCTTCGACACCCTGAAACTGACGCACACCGACAACGTAAAGATCCATGCGCTGGCCGACGCCGCGCACATCAATTTCCGTTACCTCGGCGAGGGGCTGACCCTCTCGCTGGATCAAACCACCTCGATCGCCGACTTGAACGCCATCCTCGCGGTGTTTGCAAAAGCAGCGGGGAAATCGGCACCCACGCTCACCGCCGCGCAAGTGTCCGCGCAGGCGCTGCACCTGAAGCTGCGTCTGTCGGCCTTCCTGAGCCACCCGGTATTCAACATTTATCACTCCGAAACGGAGATGATGCGTTACATCAAGCGGCTGGAGAACAAGGACCTGTCGCTCACCCACTCGATGATCTCGCTCGGCTCCTGCACAATGAAATTGAATGCGGCATCGGAGCTGCTGCCGCTCACCTGGCCGGAGTTCGCCAACCTGCATCCCTTCGTGCCGCCGGAGCAGGCCGAAGGTTATCAGGAGATCATCGCCGGACTGGATACGGCATTGTGTGAGATCACCGGTTTCGCGCAGATGAGTTTCCAGCCGAACAGCGGCGCATCGGGCGAATACGCGGGTCTGCTGGTGATCCAGGCCTATCACCGTTCGCGCGGAGAAGCGCAGCGCAACGTGGTGCTGATCCCCTCCTCCGCACACGGCACCAACCCGGCCAGCGCGGCGATGTGCGGCATGCACATCGTGGTGGTGAAATGCGACAAGAGCGGCAACATTGACGTGGAAGACCTGCGCGAGAAAGCCGAGCAGAACAAGGACGTGTTGTCGTGCCTGATGGTGACCTACCCCAGCACGCACGGCGTATACGAAGAGTCGATCCGCGACATCACGCGCATCATCCATGACAACGGCGGGCAGGTGTACATGGACGGCGCCAATATGAACGCGCAGGTCGGGCTGACTAGCCCCGGCAACATCGGCGCGGACATATGCCACCTCAACTTGCACAAGACCTTCGCCATCCCGCACGGCGGCGGCGGACCGGGCGCCGGCCCCATAGCGGCGGCGGAGCATCTCACGCCGTTCTTGCCCGGCCATTCCGTGGTGAAGACCGGCGGCGCGCAGGCCATTCACGCGGTCTCCGCCGCACCCTACGGCAGCGCGCTGATCCTGCTGATCTCTTACGGCTATATCAAGATGATGGGCGGCGCCGGACTCACCCAGGCCACGCGCATGGCGATCCTCAACGCCAACTACATCAAGGAGTCGCTGAAGAATCACTACCCGACCGTGTATGTCGGTGCACGGGGCCGTTGCGCGCACGAGATGATCCTGGCTTGTGCCGAATTCAAGCGCGAAGCCGGCATCGAGGTGGCGGACATCGCCAAACGCCTGATGGATTATGGTTTCCACGCCCCCACCACTTCATTCCCGGTGGTGGACACGCTGATGGTCGAGCCGACTGAGAGCGAATCCAAAGACGAACTGGACCGCTTCTGTGCGGCGATGATCGCCATCCGCGGCGAGATCGACGAAATCATCGCCGGCAAAGCCGACAGGACCGATAACGTCATCAAGCATGCCCCGCATACCGCCAAATCCGTGGTGACCAGTGAATGGACACGCAGCTACTCGCGCGAACGCGCCGCCTTCCCGCTGCCCTGGGTGCGCGAGAATAAATTCTGGCCGAGCGTGGCGCGGGTGGATAATGTGTACGGCGACAAGCATCTGGTTTGCGCCTGCCCGCCGCTCTAGTCGTAACATCCAAGGAGACACATATCATGGCCAAAGACACCAAGAACAAACCTGCCGTCACCCTGGCCGGTGAACCCGTAACCCTGTTCGGCAGCTTCCCTGCTGTGGGGCAGGTCGCACCGGATTTCACGCTGGTGGATAAGGACCTGCAGGATGTGTCGCTGCAAAACTTCGCCGGCAAGCGCAAGGTGCTGAACATCGTGCCCAGCCTGGACACTGCCGTATGCGCCACTTCCACGCGCAAGTTCAACGAAGCCGCCAGCCAGCTGAACAACACCGTGGTGCTGGTGATCTCGGCCGACCTGCCGTTCGCCATGAGCCGTTTCTGCGTGGCAGAGGGCCTGGAGAACGTGGTCACCCTGTCGCTGATGCGCGGCCGCGACTTCATGCGCAACTACGGCGTCAAGATCGCCGATACGAAGCTGGCCGGCTTGACCGCCCGTGCCGTGCTGGTACTGGACGACAAGGACCGCGTCATCCATGCCGAACTGGTGGACGACATCTCCCACGAGCCGAACTACGATGCGGCGCTGACGGTGTTGCGATAAACTTACCAATCAAAATCCTGCACGAGAATTTCCAACAAGCATGAAGAACAACGTACACAAACAAGTCATCGGGGTCTGCTGGATCATATTCGGCGCCCTGATCTTTTCCCTGCTCGTATTGAAGTTCGACAGCGTCAGCAAGCTCATCGCCATTGCCGGCATGCTGGTCAGCCTGGTGTATCTCGCCGCGGGCTTTACGCTGATGGCGAATCTGCGCAAATCCTCGTGGATCTGCCTGCCCTGCTCGGTGCTGTCGCTGCTTAACTTTCCGCTCGGCACCCTGCTCGGCATCTATTACCTCTGGTATTACTTCAGGATCGAGCAAGCGAATTGAGCGCGCGGCACCGCGATTAGCGGTTCCGTTCGTTGTACCATTCCACCTCACCCAGTGGAGGCGGCATGAGCAAGCAACAGCACCCGGCCACGACATCCGCACCCGATTGGCACAGCCTGCCGGCACAAGCTGTGCTGAACGCGCTCGCAGCCGAGTCCGGCGGACTTTCTTCCGCCGAGGCACAACAACGCCTGCAACTCCATGGCCCGAATCTGCTGCCCGCCGCACCTCATGACGGCCTGCTGATCCGTTTCGCCCGCCAGTTCGACAACATCCTCATCTACGTGTTGCTGGCTTCCGCGCTGGTCACCGCACTGCTCGCCCATTGGGTGGATTGCAGCGTGATCGTTGGCGTGGTGCTGATCAACGCCATCATCGGCGTGATCCAGGAAGGCAAGGCCGAGCGCGCGCTGGACGCCATCCGCAACATGCTGTCGCTCAATGCGACGGTGCTGCGCGACGGCCAACGCCGCGAGATCCCGGCGGAACAGGTGGTAGTCGGCGACATCGTGCTGCTCGCCTCCGGCGACAAAGTGCCCGCCGATCTGCGCCTGCTCGAGACGCGCCAGTTGCGCGTCGATGAAGCCGCGCTGACCGGCGAATCGGAGCCCGTGGAAAAGAACATCGCGGCGGTCGCCGCGCAAGCCGTGATCGGCGACCGCACTTGCATGGCCTACTCCGGCACGCTGGTGGTATACGGACAGGCGCGCGGCGTGGTCAGCTGCCACCGGAGCGGCAACCGAGATCGGCCGCATCAGCAGCATGATCGCGGCGGTAGATACGCTGGAAACGCCGCTGCTGCGCCAGATGGCCGGTTTCGGCAAACAGCTGACCATCGCCATCCTGCTGCTGTCCGCCCTCACCTTCCTTTTCGGCGTATGGGTGCGCGGTTACGATTGGCCGGATATGTTCCTGGCCGCGGTCGGCATCGCGGTCGCCGCGATACCGGAAGGCCTGCCCGCCATCATGACCATCGTGCTGGCCATCGGCGTGCAACGCATGGCGCGGCGCAACGCCATCATCCGCCGCCTGCCCGCGGTGGAGACGCTGGGCTCGGTGTCCGTGATCTGCTCCGACAAGACCGGTACGCTCACCAAGAACGAGATGACGGTGCAACGCATCCTCACCGCCGAACGCGTGTTCGAAGTGAGCGGCAGCGGCTACTCGCCGCATGGCGGTTTTTCCATCGCAGAGCGCGAGGTCGTTCGTCGAAGACCATCCCGAACTGATCGAGTTGGGACGCGCGGCGCTGCTGTGCAACGACGCCGAACTGCATTCGCATTCCTCGGCCGATGCGGACTGGCATATCGAGGGCGACCCGACCGAAGGCGCGCTGCTCACCCTGGCCGCCAAGACCGGGCTCGACATCGCCTTCGAGCGCGAAGCGCTGCGTCGCACCGATCTCATCCCGTTCGAGTCGCAACATCGCTTCATGGCGACCTTGCACCACGACCTCGAAGGACACGGCTTCATCTTCCTCAAAGGCGCGCCGGAGCAAGTGCTGGAGGTGTGCCGCTTCGAACGCGCGAGCGGCGAAGACCGCCCGCTGCGATCCCGAGCCTTGGCAGGAGGCCATGCAGAACGCGGCGCATCAGGGTCTGCGCCTGCTCGCGGTGGCGATGTGCACCACCGGCAGCGAGCAGCGCAAACTCAGCCGCGCCGATGTGCGCGGCGATTTCTCCCTGCTCGGCGTGTTCGGCATCGGCGACCCGCCGCGCGACGAGGCTTTGCTCGCCGTCGCGCGATGCCGCAGCGCGGGCATCGCGGTGAAGATGATCACCGGCGACCATCTCGAGACGGCCTGCGCCATCGGCGCGCGTTTCGGACTGCGCCCTGACCATGCGCTGACCGGTGCCGAGATCGAGCACATGGATGCGTCTGCGTTGCGCAGCGCCGTGAACGAAGCCGACATCTTCGCCCGCGCCAGCCCCGAACATAAGCTCGCGCTGGTGGAAGCGTTGCAGGCCAACGGGGCTGTCGTGGCGATGACCGGCGACGGCGTGAACGACGCGCCTGCGCTGAAACGCGCCGATGTCGGGGTGGCGATGGGCAAGAAAGGCACCGAGGCGGCGCGCGAGGCCGCCGGGATGGTGCTGGCCGACGACAACTTCGCCTCCATCGATGCGGCCGTGGAAGAAGGCCGCACCGTGTACGACAACCTGAAAAAATCCATCGTGTTCGTGCTGCCCACCAACGGCGGCGAGGCGATGGTCATCGTGGCGGCGATCCTGCTCGGGCTGACGCTGCCAATCACGCCGGTACAGATCCTGTGGGTGAACATGGTCACTGCGATCACGCTGTCGCTGGCGCTCGCCTTCGAGGCGCCCGAGAGCAATGTGATGCAGCGCCCGCCGCGCGATGCGAAGGAGCCCTTGCTCGATGCGTTCCTGTTATGGCGCATCCTGTTCGTGTCCGCCCTGATGGTGGTGGGCGCGCTCGGCTTCTTCCTGTGGGAACAGTCACGCGGTGCCAGCATCGAAGCGGCACGCACCGTGGCGGTGAACGTGCTGGTGATGGGCGAGATCTTCTACCTGTTCAACAGCCGCTACCTGCTCGCCCCCTCCTACGGTCTGCGCAACTTCATCGATTCGCGCCCGATACTCATCGCCATCGCTTCAGTCGTCTCGCTGCAAGCACTGTTCACTTACTCGCCGTCCTTTCAGAAACTGTTCGGCACCGTGGCACTGGATGCCGCCGCGTGGTGGCGCATCCTACTGTTCGGTGTACTGCTGTTCTGTGCGGTGGAGATCGAAAAAGCCTTGCTGCGGCGCTGGAACGCATGATGCCGCATGCAGCCCAGCTTGGCCCGACTGCTATAATCCGCGCCTCCCAATCATTATTTCCGGCAACGACATGAAGACACTGATCTGCGGTTCGATGGCCTACGACACCATCATGGTGTTCAAGGACCAGTTCAAGAACCACATCCTGCCCGAACAGATCCACATCCTCAACGTCGCCTTCCTGGTGCCGGAGATGCGCCGCGAATACGGCGGCTGCGCGGGCAACATCGCCTACAACCTGCAGCTGCTGGGCGGCCATCCGCTGATCATGGCGACGGTGGGCGACGACTTCGCGCCCTACGCGCAGCGCCTGGAGAACCTCGGCCTTGCCGCAGACCCACATCCGCCATGTGCCGGGCAACTTCACCGGCCAGGCCTTCATCACCACCGACCTCGACGACAACCAGATCACCGCCTTCCACCCGGGCGCGATGGGCCACTCGCACCTCAACCACGTGGCCGACGCCAAGGAAGTCACGCTCGGCATCGTGTCGCCGGACGGACGCGACGGCATGCTGCAGCATGCGCGCGATTTCGCAGAGGCCGGCATCCCCTTCGTGTTCGATCCGGGCCAGGGCATGCCGATGTTCTCCGGCGATGAACTGCTCGAACTTCATCGAACAGGCGACTTACGTCACCGTGAACGATTACGAAGCCAAGCTGCTGCAAGACAAGACCGGCAAGACGCTGGCCGAGATCGCGCAGCGCGTGAAGGCGCTGATCGTCACGCTCGGCGGCGACGGCTCGCTCATCTACGCCGACGGCAAACATATCTCCATCCCCACTCCCAAGGCAAAGGCCATCGTCGATCCGACCGGCTGCGGCGACGCCTACCGCGCCGGCCTGCTGCACGGCATCCAGCAAGGCTGGGACTGGGAGACCACAGGACGCTTGGCCTCGCTGATGGGCTCGCTCAAGATCGCCAGCCGCGGCGGACAGAACCACAAGTACACCCGCGCGGAACTGGCGAACTTGTACCAGCAGCATTTCGGTTCGCGCATCACGCTGTAATCCATGGCCTTCCGGGACACCGTCGCATCCGCCATCAGCGCTGCGACGTGTCGCCCGTTCAGCATACGCAGCACATCACCTGTCGGCGGCGGCGGCATCAATGACGCGTATTGTCTGGAAGGCAAAGACGGCACACGCTATTTCCTCAAGCTCAACGATGCAAAGCACCACACGATGTTCGTTGCAGAAGCCGCAGGGCTCGATGTCATCGCCACGACCAGCACCCTACGCGTGCCGCGACCCGTCGCGCATGGTGTCGCGGAACAGCAAAGCTATCTGGTGCTGGAACATCTGGAACTGAGTTCACGCGGCGATGCCAGACTGCTTGGCGAACAACTCGTTGCCCTGCATCGTCACTCGAGCCAACGCTTCGGTTTCCATCAGAACAATTTCATCGGCACGACATCACAGCCGAACACGTGGACGGATGACTGGGTAACCTTCTGGCGCGAACAGCGCCTGGGATTCCAATTGCGACTCGCGGCAAAGAACGGTTACAGCGGAGAGTTGCAGCGCAAAGGCGAGCAATTGCTGGATGTCCTGCCCGCCTTCTTCGAAGGCTACACGCCTCAGCCTTCGCTGCTGCATGGTGACCTGTGGAGCGGCAACCACGCATTCCTCACAGACGGGACACCGACCATCTTCGACCCCGCCACTTACTACGGTGACCGTGAGTGCGACCTCGCGATGACCGAACTCTTCGGCGGTTACCCAGCGAACTTCTATGCCGCCTATCGTGCCGCATGGCAGTTGGATGCAGGCTATGCCACACGGCGTGACCTATATAACCTCTATCACATCCTCAACCACGCCAATCTGTTCGGTGGTGGATATGTAAGGCAGGCTGAGCAGATGATGTGCAGGTTGTTGATCGGAATTGTCTAGTCGAAAGTGATAATGTAATTTGCATATTTCTGCAGCATCCATCGATAAATCCGAGACCCTAATCAATGAGAACAATCCTGCTGGTGATAATAGTTTGCACTTCTGTAATTAGTTCGGGATGCACCATGTTTGTGAGAACCGAAGCGGTCGGGGAGGTTAACGCCAAACTCGTTCCCAAGGAGAGGGTGCTGGCATATCAAGAATCCAAAGAAGGATATGCCAAAGTTATCATCACACGCGATGCCGGATTCATGGGGGGCGGGTGCTATTTTGGTGTGACAGCAAACTCCACCCTGATTGGCCGCTTCGATACCGAGGAATCTGCTACTTTCTTCATGCCGCCTGGCGAGATTGAAATGGCAGTTGTACGTGATCCAGACGGACGAGGATTATGTGGAATCACTTACGACAAGCCTGCTGTAGAAAAACAGACAATAAAACCGGACACCTCTAACCATTTTCGAATCAGCCTGAGAGCTTACCGCCGGCCTCAATTGATACCTGTATTCGGCGAAACCCTCTGAATCTTCATAATCCAAGCACCGGTTGCCGGCATTTCCGGGCAATCGATAATTTCGTTTGCTATTTCCCCCAATACAGTCCATAGTGCGCGCCAGCGAGTCTCAAGTGCTGTTGTTGCTGTCTGGTTAGTCTCCGTTTTCTTCGGTAATCCTTCCTTCATCTTCTTGCCGTCTTGACCTTCGCCCTAGTGGGGCTTGTCCCCTGTGTATGTTTATTAAGGAGTTTCAAAATGGCAACAGGTACTGTTAAGTGGTTCAACGATTCCAAGGGCTTCGGCTTCATCACCCCGTCCAACGGCGGCGATGATCTCTTCGCTCACTTTTCCGCGATCCAGAGTTCGGGTTTCAAGACCCTGACCGAAGGTCAGCAAGTAACATTCGACGTCACTGCCGGCCCTAAGGGTCAGCAAGCATCGAACATCCGCGCAGCGGAATAAATGGGCAGGCAGGCATGGCTTAGGCCATGCTGTCAGTCCTCCCATGAGCCCGGCATCTGCCGGGTTTTTTCTTTCTGAATTCCTTTAGGAGGCTTGAATATGGCCAAAGAAGAACTGCTTGAAATGAACGGTGTGGTGGACGAAGTGCTGCCGGACTCGCGCTATCGCGTGACGCTGGAGAACGGACACAAGCTCATCGCTTACAGCGCGGGCAAGATGAAGAAGAACCACATCCGCATCATCGCGGGTGACAAGGTGTCGCTGGAACTGTCGCCTTACGATCTGAGCAAGGGACGCATCACGTTCCGCCACCTCGATGTGCGCGGCCCGTCTTCCTTTACTCCGCAACGCCGCAAGTATTGATCAAGACCGGCGCTGCACTACCAGTTCTTTGCCACCGGGTTCGTGCAGCTCACCTGAAAGAGTTTCCGGTCGTCGAGCCGGACAGCTGTCATCGGGCCGCCCCACAGGCACCCGGTATCCAGCGCGATGACGTTGGGCGCGACCTTCAATCCCAAAGCCGACCAGTGGCCGAAAATGACGGTGACGTCACGGCTCTTGCGCTTGGGCACGTCGAACCAAGGCAGGTAGCCTGCCGGTATCCGCTCCACTTCACCCTTGAACCTGAATTCCATCTCGCCTTGCGGGGTGCAGATGCGTAGCCGCGTGAACGCGTTGACGATGACGCGCAGGCGCTTGTAGCCTTCGAGCTCGTCGTCCCAGGTATGCGGGGCGTTGCCGTACATGCGCGCGAGGAAAGTCGCGTAGTCGTCGCCGCGCAAAGCCTGTTCCACTTCCTGCGCGAGTTTGCCCGCCTGTTTGACGGTCCACTGCGGCAACAGGCCCGCATGCACCAGCACGTAATCCCCTTCCGCATGCATCAAGCGCTGCCGGCGTAGCCAGTCCAGGAGCTCGTCGCGGTCCGGGGCGGCGAGCAACTCGTCCAGCGTGTCGCTGTGATGCAGCTCCGCCGTGCCTGCCGCCACGGCCAGCAGGTGCAGGTCGTGATTGCCGAGGACGGTGATGGCGCTGTCGCCCAGCGATCTGATAAAACGCAGCACCTGCAGCGAATCCGGCCCGCGGTTGACCAGATCGCCCACCAACCACAGTTGGTCCTGCGCCGGGTCGAAGCGTATCTGCTCCAGCAGTTGCTGAAGTTCGACGTAACACCCCTGAATGTCGCCTACCGCATAGATAGCCATCTTGGTCCTGCCCTGTTTGCCTGTAAAATAGGGTAACAGAAATTTATAATGCTTCGATGAAACCGACTTCTTTCAACCTGCCTGTTCGCGGCGGTCATTCCAGACTTTAATCGATGTTATTCAATTCTTACGGTTTCATCTTTCTTTTCCTGCCCGTCGTATTGCTGGGATTCTTCCAGCTGGCACGCATCCATCAGGCTTATGCCGCCGCCTGGCTGGCGTTCGCTTCGTTGTTCTTCTACGGCTACTGGAATCCGGCCTATGTCGGACTGCTGCTGCTTTCCATCGTGTGCAACTACGCTTTCGGCATGTGGATCGCCAAGGCGGGCATGCGACAGGCGCTTACTCACAAGAAGCTGGTGCTGACTTTTGCCATCGCCGCCAATCTGTCTGCTGCTGGGCTATTACAAGTACGCGAACTTCTTCCTCGCCAGCGTGAACAGCGTCGCCGGCTCCAGCCTGTCGCTGGGCGAGATCATCCTGCCGCTCGGCATCTCGTTCTTCACCTTCACCCAGATCGCCTTCCTGGTCGACGCCTACCGGGGCAAGGTCGCAGGAATACAACTTCATCCACTACGCGCTGTTCGTCACCTACTTCCCGCACCTGATCGCCGGCCCGATCCTGCACCACAAGGAGATGATGCCGCAGTTCGCGCGCGCCGCGACCTACCGTCTCAGCTGCGAGAACTGTCGCCGTGCGGCGCTGACGATCTTCGTCATCGGCCTGTTCAAGAAAGTCGTGCTCGCCGACGGCATCGCCGCTTAGTGCCTCGCCGTCGTTCGACGCACCCGGATCGGCGCCCGTACCTTCGTCGAGGCCTGGGGCGGCGCGCTGCGCCTACACGTTGCAGCTCTATTTCGACTTCTCCGGCTATTCCGACATGGCGATCGGCCTGTCGCGCATGTTCGGCAGTCGTGCTGCCGCTCAATTTCGACTCGCCCTACAAGGCGGCCAACATCATCGAGTTCTGGCGGCGCTGGCACATGACGCTGTCGCGCTTCCTGCGCGACTATCTCTACATCCCGCTCGGCGGCAACCGCCACGGGCCAGCGCGGCGCTATGCTGAACCTGATGGTCACGATGCTGCTCGGCGGCCTGTGGCACGGCGCGGGCTGGACCTTCGTCGTCTGGGGCGGACTGCACGGCCTGTACCTGATCGTCAACCATGCGTGGCATGCGCTGCGCCGCAAGCTGGGACAAGACCCCGACCAGCCATTGTCGCGGCCGGTGCATGCGCTGTCGGTCCTGTTCACCTTCCTCGCAGTCGTGTTCGCCTGGGTGTTCTTCCGCGCCAGCGATTTCCCGACCGCCATGAGCTTCGTACATGCGATGTGCGGCGCGAACGGCATGGGTCTGCCTGACAACTGGTTCACCCGCTTCCCGGCGTTCCACGCCTGGCTGGCCGAGCATGGCCTGTTCACCACCAGCAACGGGCTGGCCAGCGGCGGCATGATGAACTGGATCTGGATCTCGTTGCTGATCGTGTGGCTCGCGCCCAACACCCAGACCATCATGCAATCCTTCAAGCCCGCACTGGATATGCCGCAGCCTGCGGCCCGCACCCGCTTGCTATGGAGACCGAGCTTCTGGTCGGCACTGCTGGTCTGGGGCCTGGGCTTCACCGCCTTGATCAACCTGTCGCAACAATCGACATTCCTGTATTTCCAATTCTGATGATGCACAAACGTTATCTGCTCTGGTTGATCGCCCTCTGCTGCATCACGCTGCTGCCCGCAGTCGCACTCAACCTGTTGCTGCTGAAACACGAGGGCGACATCCAGTCCATGTCGTTCGCGGCCAGCGACTGGCAGCAACAGACGCATGGCATCACCTATACCCCCACCATCGGCGCCAACGGCTTGTTCAAGACCTTGCGCCTGAACGACCGGCTGGCGGAAACGGACACCGTGATCTTCGGCTCCTCGACCGGCATGCCGATCGACAGCACCATGCTGCCAAAGAGCTGGCACCTGTATAACTTCACGCAAAGCGGCAGCCCTCTCAGCGCCAGCATCGCGCAAGCCGAATACCTGGTCGCGCATGAGCCGCGGATCAAGCACTACATCATCGCGCTCGACTGGTCGCTCGATTTCCTCTATCAAACGGCGACCATCACGCCTGTCGATCTTTCGCGTCCCAAACGCGATCCGGCCGCTGCGGCAAAGAACGCACCATCGCTGCTCGCCATGCTGCGCGAGGCCGTCTCCTATCCGCGTATGGAAAAACTGTGGGAGATACTAGGGCATATCGCCAAGTCGCCGTATCCGCAAAAAACGTTCCGCGAATACTTCCTGCAGCTTGGCAGCGACGAATACACCTGCCCCGACGGAAAATCGCTGGGCAAGGACTTCGGCATCTATAACCGGGGCAGTTGCAACGGCTTCCGTTACGACGGCAGTGCCACCTACTCGGACTACAACCGCGTCAATAACGACGCGAACCGGCTGATCATTTCCGCCCTGAACCTGGGTTCCAAGTACGCACGCGCCCTGCAGCACACCCATGGTGCGATCGATCCGGAACAGTTCGCGCGCCTGGCGGCGCTGGACCAGGCCATCGCCAGGAACGGCGGGACGCTCATGCTGTACATGCCACCGCTGGTGCCGGGCCTAGAAAGCGCTTTCCTGAGCCATCCCAAGTTCTCGACTGACTTACTGCGCACCAAACGCGAACTGGCCGCATGGGCCAGCGGCAAATCGGTCTTCATCGCCGACTTTGGCCAGAGCGAGAAATTCGGCTGCACGCCTGCCGAGTTCCTGGACGAACATCACGCCGATCCCAACTGCTACCAGAAGATATTCTCCGTTTTCTGGCAAAATGACGCCGTTCTGAACAAATTCTCGCCCCGTGCCGCACATGCCAGAAAATAAAAAGCTCGCGTTGAAGTCGATCAACGATCTGCACCGCCACACACAACCTATCCAGACCCAGCTGAACGCTGCCGTCACCCGCGTGCTGCAGAGCGGCTGGTTCGTGCTCGGCCCCGAGGTCACCGCCTTTGAGCAGGAGTTCGCCGCTTATTGCGGCACAACACATTGCGTGTCTCTGGCGAACGGCACCGACGCGCTGGAACTGGCCTTGCGCGCGCTGGACATCGGCCCCGGCAAGACGGTGCTGACCGTGGCGAATGCGGGGATGTACAGCAGCGTCGGCATCCTTGCTACCGGCGCCACCCCGCTGTACGCAGACGTATCTCCCGACACCCTGTTGCTGGATGTGGCCGAAGTGAAGCGCCTGCTGGACCAGCACCGCGTGGATGCGATCATCGTCACCCATCTGTACGGTCTGCTCGCCGACATCGAAGACATCGTCAAGCTGGCGCAAGCGCGCGGCATCCCGGTGGTGGAAGATTGCGCCCAGGCACATGGCGCATCGCGGCAAGGCAGAAAGGCAGGTTCGTTCGGCGATATCGCCTGTTTCAGTTTCTACCCCACCAAGAACCTGGGGGCGCTCGGCGATGGCGGCGCGATCGCCACGTCGCGCCAGGATCTGGCAGACCGCGTCAAACAATTCCGCCAATATGGCTGGGGCAGCAAATATAGCGTGACGCTCGCCGGTGGTCGCAACAGCCGGCTGGATGAGATGCAGGCCGCGATATTGCGCGTGAAACTGCCGCTGCTCGACCAGTGGAATACGCGCCGCCGCGACATCGCCACGCGTTACTCCAAGGGCATCACCAATTCCAGAGTCTCCGCGCAGAAGGTACACGGTACCGAGTATGTGGCACATCTGTATGTGGTGCGCAGTACGGAGCGCGACAAATTGAAGCAGCACCTGGCCGCTGCCGGCATCCCCAGCGATGTGCACTACCCCATCCCCGACTACGCACAAGCGGCTTACCGTCACCAGTTCGCCAACACGCACTTGGCAGTCACGGAACAGGCTTGTGCCGAAGTGCTGACCCTGCCCTGCTTCCCCGAGATGACCGATGCCGAAGTCGATGCCGTCATTGCCTGTGTGAACGCATGGTGAACACGCTCTCCATCGTCATCCCGGTCTATCGCAACGCAGAGTCGATCCCCGACCTGCTCGCGGCACTGTCTGACGTATCACAACAGGCCAAGCGCGACTTCAACTGCAGCACTGAGGTGGTGTTCGTGGTGGATGGCAGTCCGGACAACAGCTATGCCATGTTGGCACAAGCCTTGCCGCAAGCACCATTCGCCTCCCAGTTGCTGCTGCATTCGCGCAATTTCGGTTCTTTCGCGGCCATCCGCACCGGACTGCAGGCCGCACGCGGCGAGCATTTCGGCGTGATCGCCGCCGACCTGCAGGAGCCGCCGGAACTTGTGCTGCAGTTCCTGCAGAAACTGCGCACGGGCGAATGCGACGTGGTCGTGGGTTGCCGCGAGAACCGGCAGGACCCTTACTTCTCGCGCGCCGCTTCCGACATATTCTGGAAGCTGTACAAGAAATTCGTCATCCGCGAGATCCCGGAAAAAGGCGTGGACGTGTTCGGCTGCAACAGGGTGTTCCGCGACCAGTTGCTGCAGCTCGGCGAGGCGAACTCCTCGCTGGTCGGCCTGATCTTCTGGCTGGGCTTCAAGCGCGGCGAAGTGATGTACGAACGACGTGCGCGCCAGCACGGCAAGAGCGCCTGGACGCTGAAGAAGAAGGTCAACTATCTGCTCGACAGCATCTTCTCCTTCACCGACCTGCCGATCCGGTTGCTGACGCTGTTCGGCCTGCTCGGACTGGTCGCCTCGGTCCTGCTCGGCATCGTGGTGATCGCGGCCAAGCTGTTCGGCGGCATCGCCGTTCCCGGTTATGCCGCCACCGTGCTGACGGTGATCTTCTTCGGCGGTCTCAATTCGCTGGGCTTGGGCATCGTCGGTACCTATGCCTGGCGCGCGTTCGAGAACACCAAGGGCAGACCGCTGGCCGTGGTGATGGCGACGCAACAGTTCAATCAAGCAGGCAAGGAAAATCATGGCTGAGTTTTTCGCGCACGAAAAGGCACTCTGCGAATCGACCAACATCGGCAAGGGCACGCGGGTGTGGGCGTTCGCGCATATCCTGCCCAAGGCGGTGCTGGGCGAGGACTGCAATGTGTGCGACGGCGTGTTCATCGAAAACGATGTGGTCGTCGGCAACCGCGTCACCATCAAGTGCGGCGTGCAATTGTGGGACGGCGTGACGGTGGAAGACGATGTGTTCATCGGGCCGAACGTCACCTTCACCAATGACCGCTTCCCGCGCAGCAAGGTATTTCCCGAACAGTTCGCGAAGACCGTCATACGCAAAGGCGCGTCCATCGGCGCCAATGCGACCATCCTGCCCGGCCTGGAGATCGGTCCCGGCGCAATGGTGGGTGCAGGCTCGGTCATCACCCGCTCGGTGCCGCCCAACGCGATCGCTGTGGGCAATCCGGCACGCATCATCGGCTACGTCGATAGCCACGAAGCCAAACCCGCAGCTGCGGCAGCAAAACCTGCTGCCAACACTGTCACCCCCTCAGCCGTGCGCGGCGTGACGCTGCACGAGTTGCCGCATATCGAAGACATGCGCGGCAGCCTGAGCGTGGGCGAATTCGAACGCTCCATCCCGTTCGCGGCCAAACGTTATTTCCTGGTATTCGATGTGCCCAGCCGGGAGATCCGTGGTGAACATGCGCACCGCACCTGCCACCAGTTCCTGATCTGCGTGAGAGGCAGTTGCTCGGTGGTCGCCGACGACGGCACCCAGCGCCGCGAGTACCTGCTGGATCGCCCGAACCTCGGCGTCTTCCTGCCCGCAATGACTTGGGGCATCCAGTACAAATATTCCAGCGATGCGGTGTTGCTGGTGTTCGCTTCCGAGTACTACGATGCCGCCGATTACATCCGCAACCACGACGAATTCATGGCGCTGGTAAGCAAATCCAACAGATCCTGATAAGCCCGACATGCGCCGTGAATTTGCCCGATTCCTGCTGGTGGGTGCCACCAACACCCTGTTCAGCTACCTGCTGTATCTGTTGCTGCTCGGCTTTCTCGGCTACCTGACCGCCTACTCAATCGCCTATTGCGCGGGTATCGTGCTTTCGTATTTCCTGAACGTGCGCTTTGTGTTCAAGAAGAACGTCAGCCTTGCCACCTTCCTGAAGTTTCCCGTGGTCTATGTCATCCAATATGCCCTGGGGGCTGCCACGCTGTGGCTGCTCGTCGGGCAAATGGGAGTAGCTCCCGGACTGGCGATGATCGGTGTGATCCTCGTCACCATCCCGGTCACCTTCCTGGCCAGCCGTTTCGTCCTGAACAAATAAGACACCCGCCATGCTCATCCGCAAACCCAACAACCTGACCGAGTGGCTACTGCTGCTCGGCGCACTCAGTTTCATCCCCACCCTGTTCTTCTATCTGGTCGGCGAGGAAGGCACTTACATCATCACCTCGATGGAGATGTGGCACGAGCAGAACTGGATGCAGCAACTCATGTACGGCGCCGATAACGGACGGCCGCCGCTGGTGAACTGGCTGACCATGCCGCTTTCCGCGCTGCTCGGCTGGTCGCATGTGGTCTTCGCCGTGCGCCTGGTGTCGGTCGCCGCGACACTCGGCACGATCGCCTGGTTGTACTGGCTAAGCCGGAAGTTGTTCTCGGATAGATCATTTGCGCAGTTCACAGCACTCACTGCGCTGGCGCTGGCCGATTGGCTGCTGTATCGCGGCTGGCTGAGTTACACCGACCCGGTGTTCGCCTTCTTCACCTTTGGCGCGATGGCGACTTTGTGGATCGGGGCCATCGAGCAACGCAGAAGCCTGCTGCTGGTCTCGGTGCTGCTGGTCAGCTGCGGCCTGCTCACCAAGGCGTTCACCGCCTATATCTTCTACGGCACGCTCGGGTTTGTTTTGCTGCTGTGGCAACGCGACACGCGCAGATTCCTGTTCTCGCCACGCACGCTGCTCGTATTCTCGCTGGCGCTGGTGGTGCCGCTGGCCTGGTTCGCCTCGATACCAAGCAGCGGCAACAGCGCAGGCATGCTGGATGAGATCACGCGCAAACTTTCGGCACAGAGCCTCGGCGCCTATCTCGAGCATCTGGTCGCCTATCTGCTGGAAGTGATCGTCCGCCTTTCCCCCGCCGTGCTGCTGGCCGTGTATCTGCTGCTGCGCAAACGCGTCATGGAAAGTGAAATTGCACCGGCGCATTTTCGCGTCGCGTTATTGAGCGCCGTTTTGTGTTTCCTGCCCTATTGGCTCTCGCCGCAAAGCGGCATCCGCTATCTGCTGCCGATCTACCCGCTGGTCGCTTTGGTGTGCGCGCGCATCATCTGGCGTGCCGGAGATCGGCACGCATGCTGGCGTTGCGCTGGTTCACCGCCATCATCGCGCTCAAGTTCGTCTTCGCGCTGGTCTTGTTCCCTTATTACCAGACCCACTATCGCGGGCAGAACTACGAGCAGACAGCGCATGTGCTCATCCAGCGCACACAAGGCTTCCCGCTGTATGTCACCGACGTGCGCTCGGTCGGCATCGCGATCGCCGGTTACGTCGACCTGATACGCTACCCGCAAGCCCCGCTGACGTTCCCGCCCAAGGATTTTGAATCAGGATTCGTGCTGTCGATGGAAGCGGATGAAAAAGTGGGCAAAGTGGCGGAGACCTACACGCTGGCCGCAGACAAGATCTACCTGCTGTGCCGCGGGGCGGCCTGTGCCAAGTAATTATGCACTGAAGCCTCGAAAACAGCGTCAGGCGTTCTTTCTGCGAGACCAGGTACGCTTCCATCTGATGTCCACGCTTCAGCAGCGTTGCCGGCACGTTCAGACACCTCGGACAACACCTTGGACAGGCGGTACAGGAGATGCGGCAGTTCTTCCTTCTGATACAGCCTCACTCCCGCCGTTTTCACTTTGGCCATGTCGAACCCGGTGGCCGCCGCCAGGACGGAAATCGACTTGTAGCTAAAGAAGTTGATGTGCCCACCATGCTGCCGCATGTCGAAGAAGTCCCAGGTATTGCCCCTGATCTTCCGCGTCCAGCTGCTGGTATTGCCTGTGCCGATGACCAGTATCCCGCCGGGTCGCAGGATGCGACGGCATTCTTTAAGCAGGTTGGCCGGCTTGTCCAGATGCTCGATCACCTCGAACAGCGTGATGACGTCGAACGAATCATCCGGAAATTCCACTTCATGCAGCAAGCCCTGATGCACTTTCAAGCCACGCGCTCTGGCATTGGCCGCAGGTTTCTCCGTCGGCTCCACGCCCTCCGCATGCAGCCCCATGTTCTGGGCGATCCATACCACGGCACCGCTCGAACATCCCACGTCCAGCAGGCGCATATCGGAATACGCAGATGACAGCATGCGCGAAACGGTCCTGATCGTTTGCGACCTTCTCTTGATCAGGCGCTTCAGGTCTTTCTCCGAGGGCCAGGTTCCGGATTCCGTATCCCATTCCAGATTCGATGCGATGTACTGCTGTTCGGTGCATGCGCTGAGCAACTGGCCGCAAGTCAGGCAATATCTCAACGCGCCTTCCGGCATGATCAGATCGGAATCGCGCAACGGCGTTGCACAGCCATTGGGACAAGCATTGATCAGCGGCAGATCTTTCATTGAGTGCGGGCCCTTTTTAAACGTTGCGGTACAACTCCTCATACTCCTGTGCGACTTCCTGCCAGCCGTGCGTATAGCGCGGCGGCGCCGCTTCACGCTGCAATTGCCGGCGCACTGTGCTCAGCCATTGTTCCAGCGGCGCAACCAATGGCACGACTGCGCCTGCTTCTGCGCCTATCTGCGCAGCTGCGCCGCATATGTCGGACACTACCACCGACGCCTGTGCCGCCATCGCTTCGGTGATGACCATGCCGTAGGGCTCGGCACGTGCCGGGTGCAGCAGCACATTGATCTGCTGCAGGTGCGCCGTGTCGCTGCGCCAGCCGAGCAGGCGGTAGCCACCCTGCCAGTCCGCGAACAAGTGCTGCACTTCCTCCGGCTGCGGACCGACCACCCATAGCTCCAGCTTCGGCCGTTCGCGCCGCAACTGCGCGACGATCTCCACCGCCAGCGGCAGGCCCTTGCGCTGCCATTCCTTGCCGACGAAGCCGATGATGCCGCCGTCGGCCGGCGCAGGTCGCCAGACGCGCGCCGGCATGGCCGCCACGCCGGGCACGATGGGCGCCGTCAGTTTGTGCGCGTACTCCGGATAGTAGTGCGCGAGCTGTTTCCGGATGAAGATGGAGTTGGGTACGATGTAGCGCGCGGCTTGCAGTTCGCGCCGTTCCAGATAGAACTGCATCGCGATGCGCAACGAGATCTTCTTCCACCAGGGCTTGTCGCGCACGGTGGCGAACGGCGGGCCATGGAATGTAGTGACGTCGTGCGCGCTCAAGCGTTCGTTGCTGTGCACAACAAAGCCGGGGTGCGGGTTTTCCTTCAGCCAGTTCGCCACGCGCGCACCGAATCGCAGCAGCGACAACCAGCGCGGCTTGGGGGCGATCTCGCCCAGTTCATGCACGGTGATGCCCTGCGGTTTTTCGACGTGGCAGCGCTCGCAGATCACCACGACCTCATGGCCGAGCTTTGCCAGTTCGAGGGTAACCTCCCACACGTAACGCTCCATGCCGCCGACCGGGCCGTAGCGGCGCACGACGTGCAGGATCTTCAAGAGCCGGCCCTCATCCTAACCTTCCCCCGGAGGTGGAAGGGACGACCGGCGCTTCCTGCGGAAGCGGATCGTCGTTTCCCTGATACTGGTCCACGCCCTTGAGTGCGCGGATGTGCGTTGCACTCAGGACCTGCTGCAGACGGCGCTTGTTCTCTTCCAGATGCGAGCGGTCGTTCTCCTTGTGCCACAGATGCAATACCGGCGCGGAGAAACGCGCGCTCTTGTTGATGAGGCCGGCGCGGATCAGGCGCACGACCAGGTCGGAATCTTCCTGACCCCAGCCGGTGTAGCTCTCGTCCAGACCGTTCACGCGCAACAGGTCGGCACGGAACGCGGAAAGGTTGCAGGTCTTCGCACCCTGCCAGCGGCGCGGCGAGACCTTGCGAAAAGCCGAGTCGGGCAAGCGCAGCAGCGGCAACAGACGCGAGATATATCCCCGGCGCCGCGCATGCAGCCAGTCGCCGAAGCGCCAGCGATGAACGGGTATCTTTTCGCTCAACACTTGTTGCGTGAACGCTTGCGACAGCAACAGCCGGTTGCCGGAAAGGAAACAACCCGGCTCGCTCAGTTTGCGTTGTTGCGCCACGAAGTCGGCAGGCGGGATGCAATCGCCATCGGTGAAGATGATGTAATCGGCCGAGGTCGCGGCAAGTGCGCGATTGCGTATCGCGGCAGCGCGGAAGCCGACATCCTCCTGCCACACATGGTGGATGGGGAAAGCGGCGCGCGCCTGAAACTTGCTGCACGACTTGCGCAGTGTCCGGTGTGGAACCGTCGTCCGCCACCAGCACTTCGAAATCGCGGTCGGTCTGCGCGAGATAGCCTTCCAGCACGGCGGCCAGGGCATCGGGGCGGTTGTAGGTGGTGACGATGACCGCGATGCGCATCACGCCTTCCTGTTCAGCAGCATCAGTTTGAGATAACGGTAGTAGGTGCCCTCGGCATTGGAGACGGCGAGCATGAAACCTTCGCGCCCGTCGAGAATGCCTCCGCGCAGCGATATAGGTGCGCACGAAGCTCCACAGCCCGCGCAGCACGGCCCCGGTGAGCGAGGCCTGCCTGCCGCGGCGCTGCATCATCTGCGCTCCGGCGGTGGAATACTGGTTGACCTTGTGCAGCACCTCTTCCAGATCGTCGAAAGCGTAATGCAGCAGCAGGCCCTGCAGTTTGCCCGTTGTACCCTCGATGATCAGGCGTTCATGCACCAGGTCGTCGCTGAAGCGCGCCTTGTCGCGCTTGAACAGGCGCGGCAGCAGATCGGGATACCAGCCGGAATGGCGCATGAAGCGCCCGCAATAATTGGACAGGCGCGGCACGAGATAGGCGTCAGTCGTATGCGCGGTGCGCAAGATCATTTCGATCTCGGCACGCAGTTCCGGCGTCACGCGTTCGTCGGCGTCCAGCGACAACACCCAGTCCTTGGTCGCATAGCCCAGTGCACGGTTCTTCTGCACACCGAAACCCGGCCAGTCATGCACATGAACTTGTGCCCCGAGTTGCCGGCAGATCGCGACCGTGTCGTCCGTACTGCCCGAATCGACCACGATGATCTCGTCCGCCCACGCCACGGATTCGAGACATGCGCGTATGTTCGCCGCTTCGTTCTTGGTGATGAGAATGACAGAGAGGCTGGGCATGCTATGCCTTCCTTTTCAACCCGGCGCACAACGTGGCAGCCATGAACGCGAAGAACAGCCCATCCGCGTGATCCAGCAGGGCCGAATTGAGCAGGCAATTCACCAGGTAAGCGAGCACCAGCCCGCGCGCCGCATCTTGCTCCAGTGAAGTTGGTAGCAATGGAGCACAGCGCCATTGCGAGTAAAACAGGTACAGCAGCAGCGCCAAGCCGATCAATCCGGTCTGTACCGAGATCATCAGATATTCGTTGTGCGGATTCCCTGTCTGCAACACACCCTTGCCCTGTGTATGCTGAGCGTAGGCGGCTGGAAAGCCGCCCGTCCCGACACCGAACAGTGCGTGCTCCTGCACGATCTGCAACGTGTTGGAATAAAAGTCCAGCCGCTGTCCGATAGAGGATGAGCTCTTGCCATGATCCGGAACCCACTCCTGGTACTCCGCGACCACCAGCGCTACCCGGTCATGCAGACGCGCCGAGGTGTGGTACGCGAGAACTGCCGCCGCCAGAAATGCCAATGCAATGAGGGCACCCTGCCGCCAACCCCATGCCTTGCCGCGCTCGCGCATATGACGCGCGAAACTGGTCCAGACGAACCAACCCAGCAGGAGCAGCAGGATCAGGTAACCAGTCCGCCCTTGCACCATGAACAACACATTGAACGTGCCCAGCAAAGCGAACATGCCCCAGGCAAGCTGTTTCGCGCGTGTCGCCGCAACGCGCCACTCGAGCAATGCCAGAAATACGGCGAATGCCATCATGTTGCTCTGCGTGATATGGCTATGGAAGATGATAGGGTTGGGCGACTCGGCGATCCTGCTCACCATCCACGGCATCACCGGCATTATTTTCATATCTACCAGATACGACAGCAGCAGCGTGATCGTCATCGCCGCAAGGAACGCATAGCGCGCTCTGCGTCGTACGCCTTCGTTAGACAGCAGAAAGATGAATATCGGGATAAACAGTAGATCGACGTATTTTCCTAGTATGGCAAATGCCTCTTTCAGCGGTGTCGCGCCATAGAACATCGCAACGAACAGCGCTGCAAAAAGCAGCATGGCGGCACGCCCTACCGGATGGGTAGTCACGATGCGCGAAATACTGCCCAGACTGAACAGCGCGCTCAGCAACACTAGCGCCAGCAGGACATTATCAAATGCCACGGAGATCGGCACCGATAAGTCCGATCAGGACCACGCACCATTGCATCGGCGTGAGCGTCATGCGCTGCAATCCCGGAATGTCGAACGAGGCGGCTGAGTTCATCCGTCATGCACGCGTGTCCGGCGTGTACTCCGGCACCCATTGCTGCATGCGCTGACGCACGATCTCGTCTGCCACGATCGAATCCGTCGATACCCATGCCTGCAGCGCCTTCAGTTCTGTGTCCTCTACCGGGCGCGCCTGCGCGATACGCAATTTTGGATGCGGTGTTTGCAATGTGTTCTCGTCGTCGGCCAGCAATTCTTCGTACAGTTTTTCACCCGGGCGCAGGCCGCTGAATTCGATCTTGATATCTCCTTCGCCCAATCCGGAAAGACGGATCAGGTCCTTCGCCAGATCGACGATCTTCACCGGTTCGCCCATATCGAGCACGAAGATCTCGCCCCCCTTGCCCATATAGCCGGCTTGCATGACCAGTTGCGCCGCCTCGGGAATGGACATGAAATAGCGCGTGATCTCGGGATGCGTCACCGTGATCGGACCGCCCTTGGCGATCTGTTCGCGGAACTTGGGGATCACGCTGCCGTTGCTGCCGAGCACGTTGCCGAAACGCACGATGACGAAGCGCATACCGTCCGCTCGTTGCAGCCCCTGGCACATGATCTCGGCCAGCCGCTTGGTGGTGCCCATCACATTGGTCGGATTCACCGCCTTATCGGTGGAGATCAGCACGAACTTCTCCACGCCGTGTCTCTGCGCACAAGCAGCCACGCGCCAGGTACCGAACACGTTGTTGCGCACCGCCTGCCACGCATTGTTGCGCTCCATCAACGGCACATGCTTGTAAGCCGCGGCATGGAACACCACGTTCGGCTGGTACTCGGCAAACACCTGTTCCAGGCGCACATCGTCGCGCACATCGCCCGCCAGATAGATAATGTCGAGCTGCGGGAATTTTTTATGCAGCTCCTGCTCGACGTTGTACAGGGCGAATTCGCTGGCCTCGTACAATACTAATTTCTGCGGGGTAAAGCGCGCGATCTGGCGGCACAACTCGGAGCCGATGGAGCCGCCCGCACCGGTGACCAGCACGACCTTGCCGGCCAGTTGCTCGTGCAGACCGGCATCGTCCAGTTGCACCGGGTCGCGTCCGAGTAAGTCGTCGAGTTCCACTGCGCGCAGTTGCGAGATGGACACGCGCCCGCTCAGCAGGTCGTCGAAGGCGGGCACCGTGAGCGCCTTGATACCGTTGCTGTTCGCCAGATCGATGACGTGCTTGCGCACCTGGTGCGTGGCCGACGGCATCGCAATGATGACTTGGGTGACACCGAAGCGCTTTGCCCAGTGCGGCAGGCTGTCCAACTTGCCCAGCACCTTGATACCGTTCAGAAGACGCCCCTGTTTGTCCGCATCGTCATCCAGAAAACCCACCTGATGCCACTCTCGGCTGCGCGCCAGATCCTTCGACAGACCGATGCCCGCCTCGCCCGCACCCAGCACCAGCACCGGCTCGCCCTGCAGCTTGATGTCGCCGAACAGACCCTGCTCTTTCCACAGGCGATAGAGCAGGCGATCGCCGCTCATCGCCAGCAGCAGCAAAATGGGATCAAGGATCAGCACCGAGCGCGGCACCACCGCATTGACCCGGAACATCCACAGCACCAGCGGGATCAACATGGCAGCCAGGATCACCGCCAGGACGATACGGCGCAGATCGGCCACGCTGGCATAACGCCAGATGCCGCGATACAGCCCCATATACCAGAAGATCAACGATTGCAGCGGCGCGACCCAGATCAGTGCATTCCACATCTCGCTCTGATATGCCGGGGGCAAGTCGAAATTGAAGCGCAGCAAATAAGCTCCCGCCCACGCCAATGCCGCCACAACCAGATCGTGTGTGACGGCCAATGCGGTGTAACGATTGGCCGCCTTAAGCATGCTGCCCCCGCGCGAACTTTCTCCATGCAGCATCGATCCACAACATCAACCCGCCGTAGATTCCACCGCAGATCAGGAACACCAGCCATGGGAAGGACTGCTTCAATGCCAGCAACGCCAATAGGCCACTGCCCAGCATCAGGGTGTATTCGGCCAGTGCCACCCGGCGGTGACTCCAACCCATTTGTACCGCATGCTGATAATAATGCTCGCGGTGCGCTTCAGTGACCCTCACACCACGCAGAGTGCGCTTCACCAGAATCACACTCGCATCCACGATGAACGGCGAAAACACCAGCAGCGGGAACCATGCCGCCCAGTAACCTTGCTGCCAGCCCCATAGTCCCAGCGCAGCGGCCAGGAAGCCGAGCGGGATGGAGCCGGCGTCGCCCATGAAGATCCTGGCCGGAGGGAAGTTGAAATAGAGGAAACCGAGCGCCGCCGCACTGATGGAGAAATTCAGCATGGCAAAAACATGATCGTGCGCAATCAGTGCCGCGATGCCATAGAAAGCGAATCCGAACAACGCCATGCCGCCTGCCAAACCGTCCGATCCATCCATGAAGTTGTAGAGGTTGGTCATCCACACCGTGAGCAGCAGCACCGCCAGTGCCGCCAGTGCCGCCACGATACCTTGCTGCGCGAACATCCCGGAACCGGCGACCAGGATCATCGCCGCGACCAATTGTGCCAGCAGGCGTTGCTTTACCGGCAAGTTGTACATGTCATCGAGCAGCGATACGACGAACAGCAGGAGCAGCGGCAGCAGCAACCACCACCAGGCCAGCGTAAGCATCAAAGACCAGCCAGCCAATACCCCCGCCATAAGGCCAACGCCGCCAGAACGCGGCGTGGGAGCGGAGTGCAGCGAACGTTCGTTGGGAATGTCCTGGATCTTTTTACCGAAGCTGCTGGACAGGATGACCGCGATCATCAGCGGGGTAACCAAAGCAGCGACAATGGGGGAGTAATAGCTCATAGATGTGCATTTCGATACCACTCGGCAGTCTTCTGCAGCCCTTGCTGCAAGGTGTAGGGTGGTGTCCAGTTAAGTTCGCGGCGGATTTTACCACTATCGACCTGCAACGAACCCAACAGACGCTCAACTTGAGCGGTCTTTACCGGTCAGTCCACCCGCCAATTTCAACAAGGCTGGAGGACAAGGAAACATCCGCGCCGGACGTCCCAGCGCATCCCCAAGCTGGCGCAACATTGCGGGGGTGGAAATATCCTCGCCATCGCTGACCAGATATGTCTGTCCGGCAGCAGCCGGGTGCGTCGCACAGGCGATCAATGCATCGGCCAGATTTTCGACATAGACGAGGCTGCGCAGATTGCGTACCGAGGCCAGCGGCAACGGGATACCCTTGGCGAGCACCTTGAGCATCTGTATGAAGTTTCCCTTCACTCCCGCTCCATAGACCAATGGCGGGCGCACGATGACCACTTCCAGGCCGGTTTCATTGGCGACGCGGTGCAGCATTTGTTCCGCTTCCCATTTTGAAACGCCATAGGGATCTTGCGGATCGGGGGAGAGCTTCTCGGTGTAAGTTCTGCCGCGTGTCTCTTCGCCATTCACCTTGATCGAGCTCACATACACCAGACGTTTTACCCCGCTCGCAGCGGCAGCCCGCGCCAGGCGTTCTGTCCCCGCGACATTCACGCGGCGAAATTCCGCCAACGGATCGGAAGCTACGTCATGCATGACGTGCACGCGAGCAGCCAGGTGGACGACCGTCGTTATGCCCTGCAACGCATCGGCCCAGTCGGTATCGGCCTCAAGCGTCGGCACTCTGACAACCTCGCAACCGGCGATATCGAAATTTGCCGGGTTGCGCAGTGCCGCACGAACCGCATAGCCCTTTTGCCTCAGGGCGGCGCAGAGCGTGCTTCCGACGAAGCCGTTTGCTCCCGTTACCAGCATGCGTTCATCGCTCAAGCTTACTTGGACCAAACCGTGCGGTTCACATAATCGACGTAGCTCATCACGACTCGCAGCAATTGCTTGGATACCGCGCCGGCTTCGTAATCCTGCACCGGCTGCATCACGCGCTTGCTCTTGTCATGTTGGGCGATGATGACGCGCACCGCATCCAGCACGCGCTCTTTCTTCAGGCCGCTCATGATCAGCGTGCCGACGTCCATGCCTTCAGGCCGCTCATGCGCATTGCGGATGGTGATGGCGGGCAGGTTCAGCAACGAGCCTTCTTCGGTGATGGTGCCGCTGTCTGACACCACGCACAGCGCCTCCATCTGCAGCTTGATGTAATCGCAGAAACCGAACGGCTTGAGGAACTGGATATGCGGATTGAGCTTGCCCAACTCCATCGTATCCAGGCGCTTCTTCGTGCGCGGATGGGTGGAGACGATGACCGGGCAATCGTAGGTCTCGGCCAGCGCATTCAACGTCTCCACCATGTTAGCCATGTTCTCCGGGCTGTCGATGTTCTCCTCGCGGTGCGCGCTCACGATGAAGAACTTGTTCGCGGTCAGCCCCATGCGCTTGCAGCACATCCGACTGCTGGATCTTCGGCATGTAATGATCCAGCACCTCGCGCATGTGCGAGCCGGTCTTGATGATGGTCTCGGGCGGAATGCCTTCGGCGATCAGATAACGGCGGGCATGCTCGGTCAGCACCAGATTGATGTCGCTCAGATGATCGAGCACCTTGCGGTTCAGCTCTTCCGGCACGCGCTGGTCGAAACAGCGGTTGCCCGCCTCCATGTGGAACACCGGGATCTTGCGGCGCTTGGCCGCGATGACGGCCAGGCAGGAATTGGTGTCGCCGTACAGCATGACCGCGTCGGGCTTTTCTTTTTCCATCACCGCATCGGACTTCTCGATCACGCGCGCGATGGTCTGCGCGGCGTTCTCGCCCACGGCCTCCAGGAAATGATCCGGCTTGCGGATGCCCAGGTCTTCGAAGAACAGCTGGTTCAGTTCGTAATCGTAGTTCTGCCCGGTATGCACCAGGATATGTTTGGTGTGCTGATCGAACTCGGCGATCACGCGGCTCATTTTGATCAGTTCGGGTCGCGTCCCGACGATGGTCATGACTTTAAGCATTTAGTTCTTCCTTGATGTAATCCAGCTTCAATAACAGTTTTTTCACTTGTTCGACATTCAGGCGCTCGGTGTTGTGCGAGGTGTAATCTTCCTGATGCGTGATCTTTTCTTCGCCTTCGCTGAAGTATTGCGCGTAGTTCAGGTCGCGGTTGTCCGCCGGGATGCGGTAATAGCCGCCCATGTCCTCGGCCTTCGCCATCTCCTCGCGCGAGATCAGCGATTCGTACAGCTTCTCGCCGTGCCGCGTACCGATCTCGCGTACCGGATTGGTTTTCTTGAACAGCTCTTTCAGCGCCTGCGCCAGATCGGCCACGGTCGAAGCCGGCGCCTTCTGCACGAAGATGTCGCCTTGCTTGCCGTGCTCGAACGCATACAGCACCAGATCGACCGAATCTTCCAGCGACATCAGGAAGCGCGTCATGTTCGGGTCGGTCACGGTGAGCGGCTTGCCCTCTTTGAGTTGCGACACGAACAATGGGATGACCGAGCCGCGCGACGCCATCACATTGCCGTAACGCGTGGCACACAACACCGTCTCGCCCTCGCTCTGCATGCGCGCCTTGGCGACCATCAGTTTCTCGGCCATCGCCTTGGAGATGCCCATGGCATTGATCGGATACACCGCCTTGTCCGTGCTGAGCACCACTACGCGTTTGACGCCATTGGCCGTCGCTGCATTCATCACGTTCTCGGTACCGATGACATTGGTGCGCACCGCCTCCATCGGATAGAACTCGCATGAAGGCACCTGCTTCAGTGCCGCCGCATGGAACACATAATCCACGCCCTTCATCGCCTGGTGGATGCTGTCGTAATCGCGCACGTCACCGATATAGAACTTCAATTTCGGATCGTTCAGCGCGATGCGCATCTCTTCCTGCTTCTTCTCGTCGCGGCTGAAGATGCGGATCTCGCGCACTGCGGTCGAAAGGAAACGCTTGAGCACCGTGTTCCCGAAAGAACCCGTGCCGCCCGTGATCATCAATACTTTGCCTTTGAACATAAGAAAACCTGTAAGTATGCAGATTCCGTCACACCGGCGAAGGCCGGTGTCCGAGTTTATTAAAAGGCACTGGATTCCGGCCTTCACCGGAATGACGAATTTGTTATTTGATGCACACGAACGGAAGACTTGATCCAGCACCCCTATTTATACGAGTGCATCAATTCGATCAGCTCCGGCCAACCCGGCGCCACATAGCCCGTGGCCTCGCGGAAACGATCCGCGTTGAGCGAGCGGTCGATCACCAACTTGTCATCCGCCACGATGTCGATCGTCTTGCCGTACACGTCAGCGATCAACTTCAGCAGATTGAACTTGTCGATCGGTTGCGCAGCGACGTGATACAAGCCGGATAGCTCTGTGCGCGGAATCACCACATCGCGCACGACTTGCGCGAAAACCACCGTCGGCAGCCCGGAAAAAACGGCGCGAGTATACCCTTTACAGCGCCCCTCTTGCGACAGGAACCAGTCCAGCAGGCCATATGTGCTCTGCAGTTCATGGCCGATGGTGGAGGTGCGCAAGGTGACCGCATGCGGATAAACCACTTCGCCCAAGGCCTTGGATTTGCCATACACGTCGCGCGCATCGGCATAATCATTCTCGCTGTAATTGCCCTTTTCGCCGGAGAACACGCAATCCGTGCTGACATGGATCAAGCGTGCGCCGACCAGCTTGCACAACCCCGCCAGCCGATGCGGCATCAAGGTGTTGATCGGAATGGACACCAGCGGATCTTCGGCTTCCGGCTTGTGCTTGGTCAGTCCGGCGCAATTGATCACCACATCCGGCCGTACCTGATCCAGCACCTTGACCAGAGAATCGGGATGTTCGACATCGACACCGCGCTATCAGACGCTCGCCGATGGCTGCAGGGAAAAAACGCTTCACGCTTGCATCGCGGACACTGCCGTAGACTTGCCAGTCTTTTTTCTCGCTCAGCACGCGCAGCACTGTGCTGCCTATCATGCCACTCGCACCAATCACCAATACTTTCACTGCATATCCTTTCTGTCCTGCACTACTGATTGCAAATGTTTGACCAGCTCATCGACCAAGCGATCATGGTCAAAGTGTTGCTGGTAATAACGGCGTCCATTTTCGCCCATTTTCTCACGCTCCCCGGCCGACAGCCGATACAAATGCAGGATCGTATCCGCCAAGGCGCTGGCATCTTCTGCCGGCGTAGCCAGCCCCGCTCCGGCTTCTGCCACCAGGCGCGCTCCTTCGCCATTCAAACAGGCAATGATCGGCCTGCCAGCCGCCAAGTAGGCCTGCACTTTGTTGGGTACAGTCGCCGCAAAGATCGGGCGATCGGCTAGCGTCACCAACAATGCCGAGGCTTTTTGCATGAAGCCCGGCATCGTCTCCACGGGGAAGCGTCCGGGCAGATGAAGATTGGCCAACCCGCGCTGGCGGGCCTCTTTCAGCATCCACTCGCGCGAACTACCGTCACCCAGAACCACAAAATGGATGTCGGCATGTTCGCGCAACAACGATGCGGCCTCGACTATCACGCCGACGACCTGTGCCGCGCCGATATTGCCAGCGAACATCACCGAGAATCCCTCGCCCAGCCCCTCGACCACCGGAGTCTCCATGGTGGCGGGCTGCGCAAAAGTGTCATCCACCGAGTTGGGGTAATACACAATGGGCGTGTCCGATGCCAATGCTCGCACCGGCGCTTCAAAAGCCCGCGATTGCACCAGGAGCAGGTCGCTATGTTTATAGATGAAGCGTACCGCCTGTTCGACCAGCTTGAGCACAATGCGGTTTTGCACATGCCCCGTCGCCGACAGGCTCTCCGGCCACAAATCCTGCACCCACAACACCACCGGACATCCCTTCAGCCAGCCCAGGAAAATTGCTGGGATAGCTTGGAGTATCGGCGAGGGGGCGTAGATAAAGATCACATCGAATTTTTTTCCACGCAGCATCCAGGGCGCGAACAACAAGCCGGACAAGATGAACGACAGGTAATTGAGCGCCAAACGCACGCCGCCTTTTCCCCTTGCGAGCAACGGGATGCGGTGGATGTTAAGGCCTTGATGAATCTCTCGCTGACAACCCCAAGCGCGATAGCCAGAAAACATTTCCCCGCGAGGATAGTTCGGCTTGCCGGTCAGCACCTCGACCTCGATGCCCTTATCCAGTAGCGACTTGGAAACCTCGTTGATGCGGAAGCCTTCCGGCCAAAAGTATTGGCTGACGATCAAAACACGCAAACTATTCTGCCTTTTTCAAAATGGAAGCCATGAACTGTGTGGCATCCAGTAACGGCAGTGGCTGCTCTTCCACTCCCAGAAACCTCTTCACTGCTCTTGCGATGGAAACTGCCGACTCAGGATCGAACGTCTGTTCCGGATCCAGTACATCGCGCACATAATCCAGCTCGGCCGCCAATACCGGCAACCCCGCCTGCCTGGCTTCGATCAGCGGCACGCCGAACGACTCAAAAGTCGAGGGATAGATCAATGCACCGGCCTGACCATAGAGTTGCAGAACTCGCTCGTGCGGTAGGCTGCCCAGATTCTCCACGTGCAGCCGATAGCGCTCGATCTGCTGCTCCATCCAGAAACACAGCTCGGCGAAATGCGTTCGATCCAACGTCAACTTCAATGAAGGAAATACTCCCTCCCTAGCCAGCAAGCACCACGCCTCGATCAATTGCCGGTGGTTCTTATGCGGCTCGCCCGAGGCCACATAAAGGAAGTCGAATTTTTTATTTTCCTCGCGATATTCTTCTGTCAATTTGCGCTGATAGCCTTCAGGCGCGTTCACGAAAGGCAACACTTGGATTTCCGTCTGGCGCTTGCCCCCTCCGTCACCTTCATGACGAGCCGCATGTTTGCCGAGTCGTTCTTCCAATGCGGTTTTCATGGCCGGGGTCTGCACAATGAACTGGTTGGCATTGCGCACCCTCCACTTGAACCAAAGCCGCTCGATGGAGAGGCGCACTCTTGTCTTCAAGGGAAATCCTGACAGACTCTCCTCTACCAGCAGATATTTATTCTGTACAAAGACAACAACTCGGCCAGTCAACTTGAAGATCGGCGGCAGATTTCCAAAACAAAGGATTACGTCTCCGGGCTTGACATGCCGCGCCAACCACCATTCTGCTTGCAGCCGATAAAACACCGTGGGAGGAATGCGATTTATCCGAACCACATCACCAATCTTCATTGAAATCGGCATCCTTGCATCCAGAATCAACGTAGCCTTTTCCTGAGCAAAACCGGACTTAAGCAAGGCTTCCAACAAGGATTTGCCGCCACCTTGGTGGATATTAGGTGCGTGAATAATTATCATTCGTCTTCATCTGGAAATGCGCATCCTTTGTTTTAGATTGGAGATGCAAGAATATTGCTAATAGCCACATGTGCCACATACTCATGTCTGGCTGCATCCTCTGCGCCCCCATTGCAAGAATGCCACACACGCTCAAAGCAACTGCAATCGTTTCAACTCCACCAATTTGGTGCACATCCGCTCTGCGAATAAGTATTAATGCAAGCCAACCTATTACTACAAATGTCATTATGTAACAAATCCCACCTATTACACCTGATTCAGCAGCAGCAATTAGGTAGCCCACAGAAATAGAGTTCCCTACCGCCTTTATCCCTAATGAACTCCCCGCACCTTCCGGGTGCTCTTGTAAATAATCTAATGTCATTTTTAACCCGCTAACACGATCATTCGCTGATTGAACCTTCCCAGCCCATGTCGTAGTGGGTGGTGTTCTATTTTCCTTGTCAGCCACATTCATGTTATTGCCTGGGGAGGAATACGCGTTTTTGCTAGCGATAATAAATAGCAGCAAAGTTAAACTTATTGTCATCAGGATCGCTGCACTCGCAAATGAGCGAATATGATATTTGTCTCTTAAAACGAGCCACACGAGCAACAGAAAAAGTGCCGCCCCTACTGACAAAGTGAACACCAGCGCCAACCCAACTATCATGAAACGTATCTTTGCCTTTTTGACAAGCAACAACCAAAAATAGGCAGGCAGTAAAGCAAATGCAAATGTTCCGGGCTCTTCAGTTAATCCTTGTAACCTGCCAGCGTTATGGAACAAAGGCTGAGCGAAATGGAAAGAATAAGCCCCCCAGTAAACATCTGTTGGTAGCTGATTTAGGTTAACCATCGAAATCGGAATACCGCCCAGCTCGATGTAAATAAAAACCAATAATGCAAGAAAACTTAACACCGTCATCAAGTTTGCATAAATACCCATGGAAGCTCTAATAAATTCAGAGCGAATGAAAAACAATAGATATATACAAAGAGACACCTTGATGAGAGTTATTCCAAACTGAATCCAACTGGCCTGCACATTGGCTGTCATAGTCGCAATTAGCAGGGCGAATAAATATCCACCATAGCTAAAGGCAAGAATTAAATTCTCTCGGGAGAGTTCCAGCATATTTGGACGTTCTTTTCTCATCACGAAATATGCACTCAACATAAAAATGAGCACAAATGACAAAATAAAAACTGAGGGATACAGCGGCTTTAACATGACAGGGAAAAACAGCCATGAGACGCTTGTAACAATTAGCAAGCTTCTCTGAGCCATTAAGATAGGCATAACCAACTCCTATCATAGGCAGTCCCTGACCCATTCTTCGTTATGGCTTGGCCTTTGAAAAGCAAGGCTACACCACCACTCAGGGCTGCTAAAAAAATTAAAGCAAGCTTTAAAGCTTTATTTGACACGTTTTGCGAACCTCAAATCAGGGATGTACTTAATCCCCCAAAGAAATATCAACATGCTTCCAATTTCAAAGACCTGAATCAGGTTGACGTACAACCCGCCAAACTGGTGCAACAGCATCGCAGCAATCATTCCATACAGACTCAAAATGAAAGGGTTTTGCAGCATCCGATAAATCATGTATTCGCCAATTGAAAAAAGCGCCAGAAGTGCAAAGGTTCCAAAACCCACAACAATTAATGAACCGGATAAATGAAGCATAGCTGCCAATCCTGGCGTCGAGAGAAAGTTGTACTTATCCGCGTTCGGATAGTCTGGTGAGATGTATATCGAGTTAGCCACACGCTCATACACCGGCTTATGATCATACGACGGCATATCCAGCCAGCCTTGTTTAAATAGTTGGACACCCCCACCCACGTAAGAGGAGGTAGACATCACACCCTCCAAGCCGATCCATCTCTCAGACAGCAATAAGAAGAATTGCGGCGACGCCCGCGTCGATATCGTGTCCACCTTGGGTTCGCCATAGAAGAGCTCCTTTCTCAGCTCTGCTACGGAAATTAGAACGATGGCCATCCCTGCCATGAATAAAAACAGCATTGAAGTATATTTGCGCAGTGTTGGCTTTATTGCCTTTCTGTTAAAGAGCACGCTAAACAAGTAGTGGAAAACGTGCGTGACATACAGACTTCGACTCAAGATGGTAATCGAGCTTAGTACTCCTTCAAAAACCAAAGCCTCGAACTTGAAAGCCAAGCCCAAGCACACATCCCACCATACAAGCGCTGCCAACCAAAATGCGAGCGCAGAATACAAACACCAATTAATGATCGCATTCAGCTTGAAAGGTAAATGATGCTTCGGCAATAAGCCTGCCTGGTTGATACCAAGCACATAATTCGCCACTGCGATAAACACTACCGCTGCCAGCGCACCGAGCCAAATCCATTTTCTAAATCGTAGATACCACCACGGAACCAAAGTCACATCTGGCTCCACAACGCAAGCGCCGGGATATTTGCGCATTAACAACATTTGGCCGATGCGAAAGGCTAGCAAGCCCAAACCTGCCACAAGCGAAACGGCTATTGCCTTATCCCAAGCACCACTAGTCCAATCAAATGCCCCCGTCGGCTCAACAAATTTATGGCCTTCAATCAGGTGGGAGCATGCCTTCATCCAAAATCCCAGCAGCCAGAATGTTGAGAACAGCATATAAAAATATGACTTATATCCAACCCATGCCAATGTCCATGCCAACAGGTAAACACTACAAAACAGTAAAAACGCAATCCGGCTTCCTGGATATGAGACCGATGCCAAGATGGAAAAAACGACCATCCCTCCCAGTACAAACACGACTAACGCCGCAATCAGGGCCTTAAGCCTTGTTGACATTGAGAAACCTCTTATAAATCTTTCTAAATCCCAATCCCAAGACCTTCCATTTACTATCGGAAAAAATAAAACCGGCCAATCGTGGCGGCATGCTCAGCCCTAGGACAACTAACGGGTATAAGCTCGAGCGACAATATGCTCGAATTTCGTTCATGTCCTCCACACTAAATCTATATCCATATTTCTTAGCCCCAAGCACGGACCGGATTAATACTGCACCATTAAGCTCATGCAATCTGCAATTGGCGGCGCTCGACCTAAAACCAAGCCCCACCATACTCTGGATCACCCTGATGTGTGCAAGATGAAGTTTGTATCCGTCCGGCTTTGTCCACCAACCCTTTTTGTCGATAAACAATGTAAAAAATGGGAATGCCAGAATCGCAGTACTACTATTTTCATCTCTTGAAAGAATCTTCAATATCCTCTCAACGTGCCCCCATCCACTGGTGATGAATTCTTCGTTTAAACATGCCAACCATTTCTCCCGTTTAATTACATTCGCGGAAAGAGCTGGTGCATAGCGAGGCCGGCTAAAATCATCCCGCCCTTCAATGATTAAATCAGCATTATTTGGATGTTCTCTCTTCTGTATCAATGTGGCGTCCGATTCACTGTACCGATCAAAATCGAGCAATAGATTTGCCACGCTTATTTGACTCAATTTTTCTACCAGTCGGCCTATGGCATTGGGTTTGACCTCATCGCCACAACCGACAAACCATACATAGTCACCCGACCCGAATTTCACGATGGAGTCCAAATTCGAGTCAAGCCCTAGGTTGGCAACATGCCGAAAATAGCCCCCCCGGACTGATTTTTCGTTGAAAAACTCATGGATCGCCTCGCTAGTCCGATCAGTTGACGCGTTATCGCATATAACGATCTCAACCCTATTACGGTCTGCCAATGTTTGCAGGCTGCTATAAACGCTGGTCAGCGTCCGATATATAGCTTGATGGCCGTTATAAACCGGAATACCAATTGTAAGAATTGGCGGCTCAGCATTACCTTTGTCGAATTTTATGCAGCATACGCTTTCTACATCTCCAACTTTTTTTAGTGTTTTATCGGCACCAAATCTAGCAACTGCACTTTCATAGTCATGCATCCCTATTCATTCCTATCTGACAAGATTACTGAAGAAATACCCTCCTCCAATTCGATCAATGGAACCCAGCTAGGCAAAACTTCAAATCGGCATGGATCCATGACTTCTCTTTCTCGATATGGTCGCCTGCCCCATTCGATATTTATTTTTTTTCCAGATACTCGTTCAAACATCTCTACCACGTCTTTAATACTTAACCGATTACCGCTCCCCACCCCGTATATTTCATGCTCTTGGGCGAGTCCATTGCTCAACCTCTCTGCAGCAGAGACATAAGCCGCCGCCACATCTCGCACATGAATCAAATCGATTTTCTGCTCGCCTTTGGTCATCAATACTTGTTCACCTGTCTTACTGGCTCGCAACAACAGGTTTATCAATTTTGCGCGTGGGTCATGCGGCCCATAGGCATCAAACAATTTTAAGGTAATAGCAGTTATCCCTTTAAGTTCGATGTAGTACTGAAGCAGATTCTGGAATGCATATTTTGATGCTGCATAAAGCCCAACAGGGCTATAGTTACGGCCCTGAAAATGTTCCCAGTAAGTACCTGTATTCACAAAATACTTCACGCCAGCTTGTGCCATGGACTCAAGAAGCTGAACTCCAAACAAAATATTGCTTTCGATAACATGTGTTACATCACTTGGCTTATGCTCTCCGATGACCATCGAAGCCAAATGAATCACAACATCCGGTGATGTTGTCGATACGATTCGCATGATTTCGTCAATCGTCCCGTTATATACATGGATCCCTACTTCTGATTTCACATCTTCGATCATTTTCATTGATGAGGAAGGACGAACAATTATGTCGACCCGCCACCCAGCCTCAAGCAATGCCCTGAGTACGTATGAACCTGTAAATCCCGTTGCACCAGTCAACAGGACCCGCTTTGAAACTTTCTCAACTTTGCTCAATTGTCATCCTTACTTCACTATTTGGTTACATGCATTGTGAATGGCCTCGTAATTACCAGAGCTCAGCTCTCTTCTTTCACCATGACCACATTGACCAACTGTTATGACAGAGCGGCACTTCATCTCTGGTGAGGTTGAAGACTTCGCGATTGCTGAAAATCGCTCAGATCCATCTGAACCCGCTTGGAAATGCTAGTAATCCTTTGAGCAAGCCCCCCACTCACGCGAGGCTGAAATAGTCATTTGCGGGTCATCTGTTTCAGGTGGGTCAGCGACATCTTCCCTATCCGGCCCAGCCGCAACAAGGTCAACAGCTTTATATACACCCCAATCAGCAGAACGAATGCCCCGCGCTTGGTCTTGAGCGCAGCCTTCAGCGCATCGAGGGAAAAAACATCATATATTAGTTCGTTTGCCTGTGTGGCGTTTCCCATAATGAACAGATTGACCGCCCGCATCACACGGTCTCTTCGTTCCAGCCATCTGTAACCGCTCAGGTCTGCGTCGTCCAGTAGCGCACGTACCGCTTCCTGTGCAAGATAATGGTCGGCGACCAGAAAGAAATCCGCGCGCTCGGTTCCCAGACGAACCTTCGCCGACCATTGGCTGTTGCTGATCCGGTAGCGCATCAGCCGCTCTGGCAGATAGCCTACTGGATGTTGCTGCAGAATACGCAACCACAAGTCGAGATCCGCGCTGGACTTGAATTGCTCACCTCTCCAACACTTGATCTCGTCCTGGTACACGCGCGTGCGCACCATCACGCTCGGGCAAATAAAGAAGTTGGAATGACGCAACACCGCTTTGAACATCGTGGCAAAGTCATACAGTCCGCCGGAAGACACGATGTCCTTTGGCAGGCGGATTTCAGTGATTTTGTTGCCCGTCTCGTCGATCGTGGTTGCTTCGGTGAACACCGCCCCCGCTTCCGGGTTGGCCTCAAGGAAAGCCACTTGCTTTGCCACCATGTCCGGTTCGTATACGTCGTCGGCATGGTATATCGCGGTATATTTTCCCTCTGCCAATTGAATGCAGGAGTTGAAATTGCCTTCGGCACCGATGTTCTTTTCCTGACGATGAAGGCGTACCCGGCCATCTGACATAGACTCAACCACTTGGAGAGTGTCATCGGTAGAGGCGTTGTCTGAGACGTGTATCACCAGATTGGCGTAAGTCTGTCGCAGGATGGACTCCAGCGTTTCGCGGATGGTCGCTGACGCGTTGTAGGTCGGGATGCAGATGCACACCAGCGGGTGTTGCTCACGCATCAGTCAGCCCCATTCTGTGGAAGACATTGCTGAAACGCATGGAAAACGTGTGTTCGTTCAGTGTGCGTTCGTATCCCGCTGTTGCGATGGACTCGCGCAACTCCGCATGATCCAGATAGAACCTGACTTTCTCAACCAGATCATCCGCATCGGCATACACCCCGATCTCACGGTCGATGTCATAGCAGTTCGCCAGTCCCTCAACGTAATAGGTTAGCTGGAAAGCTCCGCAGCCGTTCACCTCAAACATTCGCGCCTTCATCTGCTCTATATTCTTCTTGCTGCGCAGACGGTTGACGAATGCCCTGGGAGATGAGGCCAGATAGCGCGCATCCCATGAGGCCGAGTTCGACAGATTCAGATTGATTCGGCTCTCGTTGAACAGCCTGACCATACCCTCCTGATCGACTTCGCCCCTGGGCCAACGATAGCCAGCGACTTCGACACTGATGCCCGCCTTTCTGAGACGCTCGATCAGCCATTCCCGATAGGGATGCCAGCAGCCAACAAACGACACGTCGTATTTCTTCTCCACGTCCAGTTTGCGGAATATCTGTTCGTTGCAGCCGAAAGGAAAATAGATGGCGTTGGGCAGGCCGATCTCGCGGTATTTCATTTCGCCGTGTACAGTCCGGCGTGGTAGAAATAGTCGAACGTGCCCGCCCAATAACGCGAGTATTCGACGCGCCAGGTATCGTCATGGAAAAAACAGAACGTCCGGGTGTGGGTGCGCAGTGCGTTGACCACTTGCGGATCGAACTGGTCGGTGTACAGGGAAAACAGGGTCACGGCCGGCTGCCACTCTTGCACGCGCCCCAGCAATTTCCGATTCATACCTTCTTTGCCCAAGGCCTGTATCTCGCCCGTGTAGTCGAATAACTCCACTTCATGCCCCATCTGCTTGAGACTCTGATAAAAATTGAAGTATTCGTAGGAGCACTCCCGCTTCGGATCTCCATAGGTATGGCGCATGCACGCCAGTAATATTTTCACGCTATCCTCTTTTCGCTCAGATGTTCCGGGGCACCAGCACCCCATCCTTCGCGTTATCGTTCCAGCAGACCGCTAATCTGCTCTCGCAAACATGCTCTAGGGAGTCATAGAATTTGCGCGCGGCATCGCTTCTCAGGAAGCTTCGCCCCGCCTCCCTCATGGCCGCGATCTTTTCTGGCGGCATCGATGCCAGGTCATCCCACATCTCTGTCCATGTCGCATATTTCCGGCAGTCGATAAATACGTCGCCAGGAATATGGTCTGTTATGTCAGGTGCGCCCAGGTACAGCGGGACAGCCCCCGCATACAGGCAGTCGAAGATCTTCTCTGTCATGTAGCCGTCCATCGCCATGTTCTCGAAGCACAGGCAGAACTCATAGTTTCGGAGTACTTCAAACTTGGATGCACATGCCCCCTTGTAGATCGACATGATGGCACCGCGATTCAGCCAATATGGCAGCCACATGGCCGAACGCGACCACCATCTGTCCCAGCCCATGCCATACAGGTCCACGACGCCAAACTTGGACAACTCGGCCATCGCCTTGATCCGCACGCTATACAGCTCGCGGCTCCTGCCGCGTGGATTGTGACTTCCATTGATCACCACTATGCGCCGCTGTCTTTTCTCGTTATTCCAATACGCCTCCAGAACATCGTTATGGGGGATGGGCCAATACAGTTTTCTGAGTCTGCTTGTATCCACACCCTCAAGCGAATATCCGTCGCCATGGGTATTGTGCACGTACACTCGGTCGAATACTGCCGTCAGTCTGGGCAAGGCCGCATAGAGATGGGGCGCAACGACGGGCGGCTCCATGATCACAAAGGCGGCGAGTCGTGCATGCCGTTCATGCAACACCTTTTCGAAATTTTCAAGAATGCCAAGAGAGTAGTAAGCGCTTTGCTGTGGATCTCGATTCGCATCCTTGAACAGATAATCTGCCGTATGCACGCTGAGCCCCTTGTTCGCAAAGTGTTCGCGCAAGCGGTGGAACGGCAGCAACTGGCCATCGCGGTTCAGTGCCGTGTCGGATAGATCGAACAGTTTGTCGGAATCGAAGACCCGATATGAAGGATCGATGAATATCTCTTTATGCACTTTGCCTCTTCCTTCTCTCTGTTCGTCTGTTGACGCCAATCATTACTGCTCTTCCAGATGCAGCCGCAGAAACATGTATTGCAGCCCCAAATACGCAAGCCCCGCCAAAGTCAGGACTCCGATGACCGCCGACCAGCCACCGACATCGAGCTGATCCAGCAGATAACGCAATGCCAGCGTCATGCCCCACAGGGCGATTACGGAAATGCACGCCATCAACATCGGACGTGCCGGAGTCCCCCCCCCACCCGCCGGGCCAAAAGAACATGCATCGTCACCACTACGGCGAATCCGGATACTACCAGCCCGAACCCCGCGCCTGCCGCCCCGAACTCCGGAATCAGCAATGCGCATAATGTGAGCGAAAGTCCCGCCCCCACGATGCCGGGCAGTATCAGCCAGCGCGTGCGCATGAACACATGTGCGATTAAGGAATAGATCCCGGTCACCACGCGCGCCGCCTCGGCGAGCGCGCCCCAGATCACGAATTCCGATGCCGACTGGAAGTTCTCCCCAAGGAACAGCCGTGTGAGTTCCGGCGCCAGCATCGCGATGAATGCCATTGTCAGCAATAGCGAGGGCAGCACCGCGGCAGCGTAACGCTGCCAAGCCCGCGCCTGCAGCGCCGGCTGGTCGTTGCTCACATCCCGATACAGCCGGGGCTGGAAATAGGTCGCCAGCACCGATTCGAATGCCGCGATCATTCCCGCGCTGATGCCGTACCCCGCAACGAACAGACCCAACGGCGCCAGCCCCAGTTGCCCCTCTATGAGGTAGCGATATCCCTGTCCCTGCACCCAGCCCAGCCCCGCTGCGATCGCAACCGGCCAGGCAAAGCTTGATAGCACACGCAGGTGTCGTCTGGTGATAGCCGCTGGAACATGCGCAACCTTCGCCGTTTGCAGGCGCGAAAGGAACACCCTTGTTCCGATCACCGCCAGCAGGGTTTGACCCAGCAGCAGGCCGAGCACCCAATACTGCGCCGCAGGCTGCACCATTTTCACCAGCAAGGTCGCGCAGCCAAAGCTGGCCGCTATCGTGACTACCGACAACAGCACGAACTGCCTGCTGTCGCCCAGCAGGTTCAGCGAGGGGATGGACGTCTGGTTGATGGTATTGAATAGCAGCGTCCCGCTCACCAGCAGGATCAGCCAGCCCGTGGAGATGCCAAAGCCCAGCACCCCACTCATGTTGAGCAATGGCAATACTGCTGCAGCGATGAGCGCCACCAATAGCAAATAGCCGACATACCGGCTCAGATAGTACCGTGCCACGCCGCTCGCCTGCCAGGCATGCAGGCGGCGATTGATGAACATGCCGACAGGGTTGACGAGGAACATGGCAAAGAACGCGATCGTCGTCAGAATCAATGAGACCCTGCCCATCTCCTCGGGGGACAAGAGCGTCGTCGCGACGCGCATCATGGCGAGCGCCAGCAGGAATTGCGCCGCGCGGCCGAATATGATGGTGATCAATTACCGCCCGCCCGAGCCGTTTGTTGGCGCAGTATCGCTGCCGCTTCCTGCAATATCCCCTCCAGTGAAGACAATGCGGGTTGATAGCCGAAATCGGCGGCACGCGTATTCATCGAATAGTAATGCGGCTTGCTCCCCGTGGCGTTGACACTGGCGGCCGCATCGGCGACCTCATAGCGCAACCCGAACTCCTTTTGCATGGCCGCCAATAGCTGCGGCTTGTCGATCGGCGCGCGGCTGTAACAATCGACCGCTGCGTTGCTGGCAGGCGCGGCAAGCAACGCGCGAACCAGCCGATAGAAATCCGACGGGTGCAGAAAGTCGCGCACGATGTAATCGGGTGATGTCTTCAGCACCGCCTTGTCGCGGATGGCGCGCAGCATATCGGTGATCAGAAAGCGCGCATCGAGATCCTGTGTGCGGCTGAAATAGTTGAACACGCGGATGTCGACGATGGGCAGTTCCGGGTGAGCGCGATGCCTGCATTCCGCATGCAGCTTGGCCACACCATACCACTCGTGCGGCGCCAGATTATTTATCGCCACTACGGCGGAGGTATCCCTTTTCGCTGGTTCGCTAAAACCTGATCCGTAAGCAGCACCACTACTCAGGAACAGATAGCGGCATGCCGGATGTGCCTTTTGGTACTCCAGCACCATTTCATCGAAACGCAGGGTGACATCAAAGATCGAGTTGCCCATCGCTACCGCCTGCGCCGGATTGCCGACCCCGACGAAGTTGATGACGGCATCGAACTCCTGTCTGGCGAACTCGGAGAAATCATCCGACCGGGTAGCGACCCGCCAAACCTACGGACGCCAGCCACTTCGCCACCTCATCCGGGCGGCGCGCAAACAAGTGCAGGTGTTGATCAACCTCCGCAGAGAACGAGACGATCAGGTCTCTGGCAATCTGGCTGGTCGCACCAAGAATGGCTATCTTCATCGTGTCGGTACGCCGGTCAAGCACTCAACTTCGGAAACTGCTCGTCCAGTTTCGACCCAAAGGCCAAGCGTGGCCGACACTCCGTCGCACCTTCCATCATGACCTCGATAAGCAGCGGCCCCTTGTGGTCAGCGATCAGCGGCAGGATGCGATCCATTTCCGCTGCATTGTCGATGCGATGGGCCACAATCCCGTAGGCCACGGCAATATCGGTGAACGAGGGGCTGCTGTAGCCCTTCTTGGTCGATTGGTCGCGGCCATCGAAATACATATCCTGGAAATTCTTGACCATGCCCAACACCGAGTTGTTCATGACGATAATGGTCACATCCAAGCCGAGGCGATTCAGCGTATCCAGTTCCTGAATGTTGATCTGCAGGCTGCCATCGCCGCTGATCACCACAGCCTTGTGCCGCGACTGGAGGGCGATACCCAGTGCTGCAGGGAACGCAAACCCCATCGCCCCCATGCCGCCGCTGTAGTGCACGGCCTGATCGGGAGACAGGCGCAAGCTTTGCGCCGCCCACATCTGGTGATTGCCGACGTCGCAAACGTAATCGACGGGGTGCCCGGCCAGAATGTGATTCAGTTTTTTGAAAAGCTCGCTGGGACTAATTCCCCAGTCGGCATATTCGTTAGGCTGAGCCCGGTCGCGTTGTATCGACAATTCAGACAGCCAATTCTTGTCCAGTTTTGGGAAGGTTGCCTCCCGGAGCGGGAATGCCTGGAAAAAGCTCTTGGCCGTCGCACAGATGTTCAGATCAGCCTGAACTCGATTATCCAGTTGCGCCGGATCGATATCGACCTGCACGACGCGCGCTTTACGGGCAAAGTCGTCTACATCCGAACCGGTCTGTCTAACATCGAGTCGCGCCCCGATCACGATCAACAAATCACAATTCTGCACGGCCCAATTGGCTTCACGATTGCCGTAACTGCCGATCATGTTGAAGTAATTGTTGCGCGCGACCACCCGCTCATGGCCCATGAGCGTTGATACATAGGGGATACCCAGCTTATCGGCCGCCAGCAGCCACCCATCCATCGAGTCGGCCCAGCGCGCTCCGCCGCCGATGCAGATCAGCGGACGTTGTGCGTCCTTGCACAACGCTTCCAGTTCTTTCAGGGCAGTCGGAGTGACTTCGGGTCCGCTGTGTATTTCCAGCGGCATCTTCAACCACTTCTCAACCAGGGCGTCCGGAATATCGACTCGCTGCACATCGTTGGGAATATCCAGCAACACCGGTCCCTGGCGTCCGCTCAGCGCCGCCGACAAGGCTTTGTGCAACTCCGGCAACAGGTCTTCCGCCCTGTCCACTCGCGCCGCATATTTGGTCAGCGAACGCACGACCTCGACGATGTCCAGTTCCTGGAAGCCTTGCTGCCGGATCGCCCGCTCGCCCTTGAGTTCACGCGTGTTGACCTGCCCGGTGATGAACAGGCAGGGCACGGAATCGAACCAGCAGCTGCCGATGCCGGTGATCAGGTTGGTCGCTCCCGGTCCGCTGGTACCCATGGCCACCGCGATCGTTTTCCCCCTGGTGTGCCTGGCCACGCCTTCCGCAGCGAAGGCCGCGGATTGTTCGTGGTGCATCGAGACGATGTTGAACTGTCCCGATTCGGCGAGGCTGTCGAGCATGTGGGTGATCATTCCGCCCACGAGTTCAAAACAGGTTTGCACCCGATGGGCGATCAGAAATTTGGCGAGTGCGTCGGAGGCCTTCACAGCGTTCCCCTGTAGTCGTGTCGTCTTAGAAATTCACGCCAAAGAAGGCTTCGATCTTGGCGATGACAAAGTCCAGCATCTCCTTGCTCAGGCCCGGATAGACGCCGATCCAGAAGGTGTCGTTCATGATCGGTGTCGGTGTTGGTCAGTTCGCCGGAGACGCGGAAGTTGCGCCCCTTCATGTACGGCTGGCGCGTCAGGTTGCCGGCGAACAGCAGGCGCGTGCCGATCTTGTTCTGGTCGAGATATTGCAGCAGGTCGACGCGGTTGATGCCCGCGCTTCGCGCGAGGGTGAGCGGGAAGCCGAACCAGGAAGGATCGCTGTTCGGTGTGGCTTCCGGCAGGATGCAGGAACTCTTCGCAGTCTTCAGACCCGCCTTCAGGTAGGCGAAGTTGCGCTTGCGCGCGGCGATGAATTCGTCGAGCACGGTCCATCTGCGCCAGCGCGCAGGCCGCCTGCATGTCGGTGATCTTGAGGTTGTAGCCGAGGTGCGAATAGGTGTACTTGTGGTCGTAGCCGTAGGGCAGGTCGCCCAGCTTCCAGCAGAAACGCTTGCCGCAGGTGTTGTCCTTGCCCGGCTGGCAGTAGCAGTCGCGGCCCCAGTCGCGGAACGATTCGACGATCTGGCGCAGCTGGTCGTTGTTGGTGAACACCGCGCCGCCTTCGCCCATGGTGATGTGGTGCGCGGGGTAGAAGCTGAGCGTGCCGATGTCGCCGAAGGTGCCGACCAGCTTGCCGTCGTAGGTGGAGCCCAGCGCGTCGCAGCAGTCTTCGATCAGCCACAGGTCGTGCTTCTTCGCCAGCGCCGTGACGGTCGTCGAGGTCGAACGGGTTGCCCAGCGTGTGGGCCATCATGATGGCCTTGGTCTTCGGGCGAGATCGCCGCTTCGATCTTGGCCGGACGTCGATGTTGTAGGTGCGCAGCTGTCGACATCGACGAACACCGGCACCGCGCCGAATTGCAGGATCGGGTTGACCGTGGTCGGGAAGCCGGCCGCCACCGTGATGACTTCGTCGCCCGGCTTGATCGCGCGTTCGCCGAGCTTGGGCGAGGTCAGCGCGGAGAACGCCAGCAGGTTGGCCGATGAGCCGGAGTTGGTGGTGAGCACGTGCTTCACGCCGAGGAACTCGCCGAGACGCTTTTCGAAAGCATCGTTGAAGCGCCCGGTGGTGAGCCAGCCGTCGAGCGAGGCTTCGACCATGTTCTGCAGTTCCTTTGCGCCGATCACCTTGCCGGAAGGCGGCACGGCTGTTTTCCCCGGCTCGAAGGCGCTGGGTGCGTAGGCCAAATCGGCATATTGTTCGACGAGGTCGGCGATCTGGGCGCGGAGTTGTTCTTTGGTGCTGCATGTTTTCTCTCACTGTGCGTATTGTTCGATCTGTTCAAGGGTGAAGCTGCGCATGTCCTGCTTCGTCAGCCAGGCACGCTGCCAGGCGACGATCATCTCCAGCGTATGCGCGAGATGCCAGCGCGGATGCCAGTCGAGGCGCATCTTCGCCTTGGAGCAATCGAGTTTCAGGTAATGCGCTTCGTGCGGATGGTCGCCTTCGTCGAGCTGCCAGCTTGCGCCCTCACCCCATTGCCGGGTGAGCTGCTCGACGATCCATTGCACCGGCTTCGCATCTTCGTCGTCCGGGCCGAAGTTCCAGCCTTCGGCGTAAGCGGCACCTTGTTCGTACAGTTTCTCCGCCAGCAGCAGGTAGCCGGAGAGCGGTTCCAGCACATGCTGCCAGGGACGGATGGCGTGCGGGTTGCGGATCACCACCGGGCGCTTCTCGCTGATCGCGCGCAGGATGTCCGGGATCAGCCGGTCCGCCGCCCAGTCGCCGCCGCCGATGACGTTGCCGGCGCGCGCCGTGGCCAGTGCGACACGATGCTCGCCATATTTCGCAGGATTGAAGAATGAGTTGCGATAGGCAGCGGTCACCAGTTCGGCACAGCCTTTGCTGTTGCTGTAAGGGTCGAAGCCGCCCATGGCTTCGTTCTCGCGATAGCCCCACACCCATTCGCGGTTCTCGTAGCACTTGTCGCTGGTGACGTTGACCACGGCGCGCACCGAGGGCGTCTGGCGCACCGCTTCCAGCAGGTGCACCGTGCCCATGACGTTGGTGGCATAGGTCTCGACCGGGTTCGCGTAGGAGTAGCGCACCAGCGGCTGCGCCGCCATGTGGATGACGATCTCGGGCTGCAGCGTCGCGCATGGCCGTGCTCAGCGCGCGCAGCATCGCGGATGTCGCCGATGATGCTGGTCATGCCCTGCCCGACATTGGCCACTTCGAACAAACTCGGCTTGGTCGGCGGCTGCAGCGCATAGCCCGTCACCTCGGCGCCCAGCTGCTGCAGCCACAGGCACAGCCAGCTGCCCTTGAAGCCGGTGTGTCCGGTGAGGAAGACGCGCTTGCCGCGCCAGAAGGCCGCATTCATTTCCACACCTTCCACGGCGCCTTGCCGGATTGCCACAGTTCTTCGAGATGCATCTTGTCGCGCAGCGTATCCATCGGCTGCCAGAAGCCGTCGTGGTGATAGGCCGCAAGCTCGCCTTCTTCCGCCAGCCGCTCCAGCGGCTCGCGCTCCCAGATCGTCTTGTCATCGCTCGATGTAGTCGATGACTTTCGGCGACAGCACGAAGAAGCCGCCGTTGATCAACGCGCCGTCGCCCTTGGGCTTTTCGCGGAAGCTGTTGACCTTGTCGCCCGTCATGTCCAGCGCGCCGAAGCGGCCGGGCGGGATGGTCGCGGTCACGGTGGCCTTGACCTTCTGTGCGCTTGTGGAAGGCGATCAGCTCGGCGATGTCGACGTCGCTCACGCCGTCGCCATAGGTGAAGCAGAACGCTTCGTCATCCTTGACGTAATCCGCCACGCGCTTCAGGCGGCCGCCGGTCATCGTCTCCTCGCCGGTATCGACCAGCGTCACCCGCCACGGCTCGGCGTATCGCTGGTGCACTTCCATCTTGTTGTGCTGCATGTCGAAGGTGACGTCCGACATGTGCAGGAAGTAGTTGGCGAAATATTCCTTGATGACATAGCCCTTGTAGCCGCAGCAGATCACGAAATCGTTGATGCCGTGCGCCGAATAGATCTTCATGATGTGCCACAGGATCGGCTTGCCGCCGATCTCGACCATGGGCTTCGGACGAACCGATGTCTCTTCGCTGATGCGCGTGCCCAAACCGCCTGCAAGAATGACTGCTTTCATTTAATCTCCTTACGGTCACCTCAAATAATTCAGTTTTGTCATTCCGGCGAAGGCCGGAATCCAGTATTTTAATCAACTGGACACCGGCCTTCGCCGGTGTGACGAATTAACAGAGGCCTCCCTTACAAATTAGCCAGCGCTGCGAACGCTTCCGGAATCGGGTAGTGATGATTACCGACGAACAGCCCGTTCTGGTCGATGTGCTCTGCATTCTTCAATGTGCCATGCACTTCCGAATCGAAATATTTCACCACTTCGTTCTTGGCAAAGTTGCCCGCCACGATCGGACGGCACTCGAAACCCAGCTCGTTCAGTTTCGCCACCAGCGCTTTGCGCGTGAGTTTGCTGCCGGGACGAATCACCAGACTGAAGCCGAACCAGCTACTCTCACCAATCTCTTGCTGGATGATGATATCCGGATGATTAGCCAATGCCGCTTGCAGCAGCTTGCCGTTCTTGCGGCGCTCTTCCACCATCTTGGGCAAGCGCTTCACTTGTTCCACGCCCAAGGCTCCTTCCAATTCCAGCGGACGCACGTTGAAGCCGGGCAGCACGAAACGGAATGACTCCTCGAACGGATCGTCGCTTTTATCGCTGCACACCAGGTTCTTCTTGGGCAGGTTGCGCGTCCAGCCGTGGGCACGCAGCGACAACAGAATCTGGTACAGCTCTTCGTCATCGGTGACGATCAAGCCGCCTTCCATGGTGGAGATGTGGTGGCTGAAAAATGAACTGTAGCTGCCCATCACACCAAAGGTACCGGCGTGCTTGCCATCAAACTTGGCACCCATGGATTCGCAGTTGTCTTCCATCAGCACGATGTCGCGCTTGCCGATGATCTTGTTGATGCGATCGAAATCGTTGGGATTGCCCAGCAGGTTCACCGCCATGATCATTCTGGTCTTGTCGGTGACAGCTTGTTCCAGCTGATCCAGGTCGTAATTCAGCGTGTTCAGGTCGATATCGACAAATTTGATCTTCAAGCCATACTGATACAGCGGGTAGTAGGTGGTGCTCCACGATACCGCGGGCACGATGACTTCATCGCCGCGCTTCAGTTTCAACTTGGGGTTTTTGGTGTAGAACAGCGCCGCCACCATCAGCAGATTGGACGATGAACCGGAGTTCACCATCACGCAATATTTACTGTCGACGTATTTGGCGAAGTCGCGCTCGAACGCTTGCACGTTCGCGCCCATAGTAAACATGCCGGAGGCGATGACGCGCTGCATCGCATCGAGTTCTTCTTGCCCCCAGGAGGCCGTGGCTAACGGAAACTTGAAACTCATTTCAAAAACTCCTTCAAATAAAAGTCGTATGTTTTTTCGATGCCGGTTCGTAAATCGCTCTGTGCGTTCCAACCCCATGCCTGTTGGCGCTCCACGCTCACCAGCTTGCGCGCCATGCCGACCGGCTTGCTCAGGTCGTGCACGAAACTGCCGGTGTAGCCCATCACATCGGCAGCGGCTTGATAGTATTCGTTGATGGTGTAGTCGTAGCCCAAGCCCACATTCATCATGACGGGCAGTGAATCGAATTCTTTGATTGCGCGCACAGTGGCGTCCGCCAGATCGCCCGCATACATGAATTCGCGCCGCGCCGTTCCGTCACCCCAGATGTCGACCGTCGGCTGTTCGCTTTGCTTGGCTTGGTGGACTTTGTGGATGATTGCGGGAATCAGGTGCGAATGAGCCGGATCGAATTTGTCGTGGCGGCCATAGAGGTTGCACGGGATGAGAGTCTTGTACTGATAGCCCGCATCTTCGCGCATGATGTATTCGCACAGCCGTGCCGTCACCACCTTGGCCAGCGCATAACCTTCGTTGGTCGGTTCCAGTTCGCCCTTGAGCACCAGCTCTTCGCGCAACGGCTCGTTGTGGTTGCGCGGATACATGCATGAGCTGCCCAGATTGAGCAGGCGCTTGATACCCGCCTGACGCGAGGCCCACACGATGTTGCGCCCCATGTCGAGATTCTCCAGCAGGAAGCCGACCGGTTCGCGCATGTTGGCCTGGATGCCGCCCACCTTGCCCGCCGCATGGATCACCATGTCCGGCTGGTGTTTGAGCAGATAAATTTGCACCGCGTTGAAGTCGCATAGATCCAGTTCACTGCTGCGCGGCGCGAGCACATCGAACTCGCCAATGGCGGGATGCTCGAGCAGGTTGCGCCCGACCATGCCGCCACCGCCGGTCAATAAGATTCGAGTCTTGCTCATACTTTGGCCGGGATTATTCGTGGGGAATGAAAGCCGCGTAACCGTGCTTCTTCACCAGCTCGTCGCGTTCGGCGCTCTTCAGGTCCTCGCGCACCATCTCGCTGACCAGTTCGTCGAAGCTGATCTTGGGTGTCCAGCCGAGCTTATTTTTGGCTTTGCTCGCATCGCCCAGCAGGGTCTCGACTTCGGTGGGTCGGAAGTAGCGCGGATCGACGGCAACGATGCATTTGCCGGAAGCGTCGTAGCCTTTCTCATCCACGCCTTCGCCTTTCCAGGTGATGGCTATGCCCAGTTCCTTGGCTGCCGCATTCACGAAGTCGCGTACGCTGTATTGCACGCCAGTGGCGATGACGAAATCTTCCGGCTTGTCTTGCTGCAGCATCAGCCATTGCATCTCGACGTAGTCCTTGGCATGTCCCCAGTCGCGCAGGGAGTTCATGTTGCCCAGATACAGGCATTCTTGCAGGCCCAGTTTGATGCGCGCTAGTGCGCGGGTGATCTTGCGGGTGACGAAGGTCTCGCCGCGAAGCGGGCTTTCGTGATTGAACAGGATGCCGTTGCAGGCGTAGATGCCGTAGGCCTCGCGATAATTGACGGTGATCCAGTAAGCATAGAGCTTGGCCACCGCATACGGGCTGCGCGGATAGAACGGTGTGGTTTCTTTCTGCGGAATCTCCTGCACCAGACCATACAGTTCGGAAGTGGAAGCCTGGTAGAAGCGCGTCTTCTTGGCCAGACCGAGGATGCGGATCGCTTCCAGGATGCGCAGCGCACCCAATGCATCGGACTTGGCAGTGTATTCGGGCTCCTCGAACGATACCGCAACGTGGCTTTGCGCCGCGAGGTTGTAGATCTCGTCCGGCTGCACTTTCTGGATGATATGCGTCAGGCTGGAAGAGTCAGTCATGTCGCCGTGATGCAGGAAGAACGGCTTGCCTTTCACGTGCACGTCATGGAACAGATGGTCGATACGGGCGGTGTTGAACAGGGAGCTGCGGCGCTTGATGCCGTGCACTTCATAACCCTTGTTCAGCAGCATCTCGGCGAGATACGCGCCGTCCTGTCCGGTGACGCCCGTGATCAATGCGACTTTCCTGGTTTTGCTCATTTCATCAGCTCCTTGATTATTGGCTATCTGCCGTAGTTGTCTTCATAGCGTTGAATATCGTCTTCGCCCAGATAATCGCCGACCTGGATCTCGACGATGTGCAGCGGTTCGTTTCCCAGATTTTCCAATCGGTGTTTCGCACCGATGGGGATATAGGTACTTTGATTCTTGTGCACGGTGACGACCTCGTTCGCCGTTGGTGACGGTCGCGGTGCCGGACACCACTACCCAATGCTCGGAACGATGCGCATGGCTTTGCAGACTCAGGCGCGCGCCCGGTGCAACCTCGATACGCTTCAGCTTGAATCCCTCGGGATCATCCTCCAGCACGGTGTAGTTGCCCCACGGGCGATTCACTCTTGGTGTGATAGATATGCTCGGTCGCACCCTTCACGTGCAGCGCGTCCACCACTTCGCGCACGCGCTGGGTCTGGTCGCTCTTCGAGATCAGTATGGCATCGGCGGTTTCGATCACACACAGGTCTTCCACGCCGATGGCGGCGACCAGCCGTTTCTCGGCGCGGATCAGGCTGTTCTTGCACCCGACCGCAATGACATTGCCCTGCAGGGCATTGCCGTTCTCATCCTTGGCCGAGATCTCGTGCACTGCCTGCCAGCTGCCGACGTCGTTCCAGCCGATGTCGCAGGGGATGAGCGAGACGCGATCGGATTTTTCCAGCACGCCGTAGTCGATGGAGATCGACGGCATGCTGGCGAAATGTTTTTCCACGGCTTGCTGGAAGGTTGCGCCGGCACGGCTTTCCGCAAGGATGGTTTGCACGATCTGATGCACGGCCGGCAAGTGTCGTTGTATCTCGGCCAGGATCACCGAGGCGCGCCACACGAACATGCCGGAGTTCCAGTAGTAGTCGCCCTGTTTAAGGAATGCCTCTGCTGTCGCGAGGTCGGGTTTTTCGGTGAAGCGCTCCACTTCATACACTTGGGCATCACCGCCGCGGTGCGCCTTGATGTAGCCGAAGCCTGTATCGGGACGGGTCGGCTGGATGCCGAAGGTGACCAGTTTGCCGTTTTGCGCCGCCTGGATGGCAATATCCAGATGCGCGCGGAAACGCACTTCGTCCTTGATGATGTGATCGGCCGGCAGCACCACCATCACCGGATCATCGCCCTCGGCCGTCAGGTAGGCCGCCGCCAATGCGATGGCCGGCGCGGTGTTGCGCCCGATGGGTTCGTACAGGGACTGGTAAGGCAACAGCGCGTGATACGCCTCGCCCTTGGCATGCGCTTCCTGCGTGACGATCAGCACGCTCTTTGCGTCGATTGTCGGCGCCAGGCGATCGATCGTGGTTTGCAGCAAGGTCGCGTCACCGTCCAGCGCCAGAAACTGCTTGGGCAGGTGCTGGCGCGACAGCGGCCACAGTCGGCTGCCGCTGCCGCCAGCCAAAATGACGGCGTGAACCTTACTCATGTTTATTCTCCAGCAAACCTTTTTGCTCTGCTTCGCGCTGCAATTCCTCGATCTCTTTCTTCAAGCGCTCGTATTCCTGCACCTTGTATTTGAGGAACTGCACGGTCATGCGCGCCTTTTGCTCCATACCGCTCGGCGTGAGCAGATAGGCATAGGCCAGCTTGTTGTCGCTGTTGCGGAAGTTGTTGATCTTGAGGCTGCCTTTTTCGACCAGCGCGTTGAGGCAGAAATTGACTTTGCCAAGGCTGACGCCCAGCCGTTTCGCCAAATCCCTTTGCGAAAGTCCGGGGTTCTCTTCCAGGGTCTTGAGCAGACCGTAATGAGTGGTTTCGTCGAGCATTGATAGTGCGTTCAATCGGTGAACGGCGCGCATTACAACAGTTACAGCCCAAACCTGTCAAGCCGGGTTCCCCGCTCGTGTATCATGACACCCTTGGTTTCTGCCCACCTCCCCGCATGCTAAACGCGCCTAACATCGTTCTCATCAAAACGTCCTCGCTGGGCGATGTGCTGCACAACCTCCCGGTCGTGACGGACATTCGCAAACACCTGCCGGCTGCGCGCATCGACTGGGTGGTGGAGGAAAACTTTGCGGCCTTGCCTGCGCTGCATCCCGGCGTGGGCCAAGTCATCCCGGTCGCCATGCGGCGCTGGCGCAAATCCTGGTGGGCTTCGCGCGGGGAAATGCAGTCCGTTTGCCGCGAGCTGCGCATCCGGCATTACGATCTCGCGCTGGATACGCAAGGCCTGATGAAGAGCGCATTCATCACCCACTGCACCCACACCGACCGCTGCGGCCATGCCTGGGATAGCGCGCGCGAACCTTTGGCCAGCTGGTTCTACGACCGCACTTTTTCCGTTGCCAAAGACCTGCACGCGGTAGAGCGCAACCGCCAGCTTGCCGCCGCCGCGCTTGGTTACACCGTTACAGGCACGCCGGATTATGGCATCCGCATACCGGATGCCGCGCTGCCCTGGTTGGCGAACAAGCCTTATGTCGTGTTGCTGCATGCCACCAGCCGCGACGACAAATTGTGGGACGAAGCGAACTGGATCGCATTGGGCGAACAGCTGCATCGATCCGGTTTGTGTGCGGTGCTGCCTTGGGGCAGTGAACAGGAGAAGATCCGCGCCGAACGTCTGAGTGCGGCCATTCCCAATGCGATCTGTGCACCGCGCCTGAGCCTCAACGAAGCGACCGCGTTGCTGGGAAAGGCGCGCGCCGTAGTCGGCGTGGATACCGGCTTGAGCCACCTTGCCGCCGCGCTCGATGTGCCAACGATAGGCATCTACACCGCCACCGATCCCGGATTGACGGGGCTCTACGCCGGAACACGTGCCGTCAATCTGGGCGGCAAAGGCGCACCGCCCACGGTGGATGCCGTCATTGTGCAACTCACGCTGCTGGGCGCTTATGTTTAAGCCGCGCTTTTTTTACACTTTGACGCTGTGGCTGCTGCTGCCCTACGTCTTTTTCCACCTGTTGTGGCGCGCCCGCAAACAGCGCGAATACCTGCAGCATGTCGGCGAACGCTTCGGGCGTTATTCAATAAAGAGCGAGAAGCCCTTGATCTGGCTGCACACTGTCTCGGTCGGTGAAACACGTGCCGCCGTGACCCTGGTACGCGGCTTGCGCGAACGCTGCCCCGATCACCAGATCCTGCTCACGCACACCACGCCCACCGGGCGCGCTGCCAGCGAGCAGCTATTTGGCGACGATGTTCTGCGCGTGTATCTGCCTTATGACTATCCGTTTGCCGTGCAGCGTTTTTTGCGGCACTTCCAGCCCTGTGTCGGCGTGCTGCTGGAAACCGAGATCTGGTTCAACCTGATCCAGGCCTGTCATGCCAAGTCTCTGCCGCTGCTGTTGCTCAATGCGCGGCTGTCGGAAAGATCGGCCAAACGTTATGCGCGCTTCCCCAAGCTGACCCGCAACGGTTTGCATGAACTCCACCTCATCGCTGCGCAGACTGAAGATGACGCGATGCGTCTGGCCAGCCTCGGCAACCACGCCGTGCCAGTCATGGGCAATCTTAAGTTCGACATCGCGCCGCCACCCGCGATGCTGGAATTGGGCAAGCAGTTGCGCTCGCTCTTTGGCAAGGAGCGCCCCATCTTTCTGGCGGCCAGCACGCGCGAAGGCGAGGAAGAGTTGTTGCTCAACGCCTTGCAGCATGAGGAGATCGAACACCTGCTCGTTGTGATCGTGCCGCGCCACCCGCAACGCTTCGATGAAGTCGCGACCCTCATCGAAAAACATGGGTTGCGCATGCAACGCCGTAGCGCGAACGCGGCCATCGCCGCCGATACGCAAGTAGTGCTCGGCGACAGCATGGGCGAGATGTTCGCTTACTACGCCGCTTGCGATGTCGCCTTTATCGGCGGCAGTTTGCTTCCCTTTGGCGGCCAGAACCTGATCGAAGCTTGTGCCGTCGGCGTGCCCGTGCTCTTCGGCCCGCACACCTACAACTTTGCGCAGGCCAGCGAATTGGCCATCGCCAGCGGCGCGGCCATGCAAATCAACCATGCCGATGACTTGGTGCATCAACTGAACATCCTGCTGCACGACCCCGCAGGTTTGGAGCGAATGCAAAAGGCCGGGCTGCAATTCGTCAGCGACAACCAGGGCGTCACCGAGCACGCGCTGGACCTCGTCGCATCGGCGCTCAGTCATGCGCGCTACCACGAAATCATTTCCAGTCAGGTAAAATCCGCGCCATGAAAAAAATCCTAGTCACCGGCGGCGCCGGATTCATCGGCTCCGCCGTCGTCCGTCAATTCATCAACGAAACCGATTGCAGCGTGGTCAACGTGGACAAGCTGACCTATGCGGGCAATCTGCAATCGCTGGCCTCGGTATCGGACGATCCGCGCTATCGCTTCGAACAAGTGGACATCTGCGATGCCGCCGAAGTGGCACGCGTGTTCCGCGAACACCAGCCGGATGCGGTGATGCATCTCGCTGCCGAATCGCATGTGGATCGTTCCATCAGCGGCCCGGCTGCTTTCATCCAGACCAACATCGTCGGCACTTACACCTTGCTGGAAGCTGCCCGCAATCACTGGAACACTCTCGATGCCGCGCGCAAGGCCGCGTTCCGCTTCCATCACATCTCGACCGACGAGGTGTATGGCAGCTTGGGCGAGTCCGGCTTCTTCACCGAGGATACCGCCTACGAACCCAACTCGCCCTACTCCGCCAGCAAGGCATCGTCCGATCACCTGGTGCGCGCATGGCATCACACCTACGGCCTGCCGGTGGTCACCACCAATTGCTCCAACAACTACGGTCCATACCACTTCCCGGAAAAACTCATTCCATTGGTGATCTTGAACGCGGTGAATGGCAAACCTTTGCCCATCTACGGCAAGGGCGACAACATCCGCGACTGGCTGTACGTCGACGACCATGCCCGTGCGCTGCGTCTGGTGCTCGAGCGCGGCAAGCTGGGTGATACCTACAATATCGGCGGCTGGAACGAGAAGACCAATCTGGAAGTGGTGCAGTCCATCTGCGCCATTCTGGATGAACTGCACCCGCAGGGCGCACCGCACAGCAAGCTGATCACCTACGTGGCCGACCGTCCGGGACATGACAAGCGCTACGCCATCGACGCCACCAAGCTCGCGCACGATCTGGGCTGGAAGCCGCAGGAAACCTTCGAGTCCGGCCTGCGCAAGACGGTCGAATGGTATCTGCACAACACCGAATGGGTGCGCGGCGTCACCAGCGGCGAATACCAGAATTGGGTACAGAAGAATTACACGAACAGGAGTGCAGCATGAAGGGCATCATCCTCGCCGGGGGCTCCGGCACGCGTCTCTATCCGGTGACACTGCCGGTCTCCAAGCAGCTGCTGCCGATCTACGACAAGCCGATGATCTATTACCCGCTGTCCACGCTGATGCTGGCGGGGATACGCGACATCCTGGTGATCTCTACCCCGCAGGATACGCCGCGCTTCGAGCAGCTCCTGGGTGACGGTTCGCAATGGGGCCTGAATCTTTCTTACATGGTGCAACCCTCGCCGGACGGACTGCCGCAGGCTTTCATCTCGGCGAGAAATTCATCGGCAACGATTCCTGCTGCGCTGGTGCTGGGCGACAACATCTTCTACGGCCACAATTTCGAGTCGCTGCTGACTCCCGCTGCGGCCAAGAAGAATGGCGCCACGGTCTTTGCCTATCATGTGCATGATCCGGAACGTTACGGCGTGGTCGAATTCGATAAAGCGGGACGCGTCCTCAGCATCGAGGAGAAACCGCAACTGCCGAAGTCCAGCTACGCGCTCACCGGCCTGTACTTCTTCGACAACCGCGTGATCGACTTCGCCAAGGCCACCAAGCCGTCGAAGCGGGGCGAGCTGGAGATCACCAGCGTGATGCAATCCTATCTGGAAGCCGGCTCGCTGGATGTGCAACTGATGGATCGCGGCCTATGCCTGGCTCGATACAGGCACCCATGAGTCGCTATTGGAGGCGTCGATGTTCATCCAGACACTGGAAAAACGCCAGGGCTTGAAGATCGCCTGCCCGGAAGAGATCGCCTATCGCAAGGGATATATCTCGGCGGAACAACTGGAGAAACTGGCCACTGCACTCGCCAAGAATGCATACGGTCAATATCTGCTCACTATTCTGAAAGAAACACGCTGAACTGATGAAAGTGACCACGACTGAATTCCCCGGACTTTTGCTCATTGAGCCGGAAGTGTTCGCGGATCAGCGTGGCTTTTTCTTCGAGAGTTTCAATCAAAGGAAATTTGAGCAGTTGATCGGTCGCCCTGTGCAGTTCGTGCAGGACAATCACTCACGTTCTGCGCGTAATGTATTGCGCGGCCTGCATTACCAGGTCGATAGATCGCAAGGCAAACTGGTGCATGTTATCGCTGGGGAGGTGTTCGACGTCAGCGTCGATCTGCGCCGATCCTCCCCCACTTTTGGCAAGTGGTTCGGTGTGCATCTGAGCGAAGAAAACAAGCGCATGTTGTGGATACCGGAAGGCTTCGCGCATGGATTCCTGGTGCTCAGTGAATTTGCCGAATCTCTCTACAAGACCACCGACTACTGGTCGCCTGAACACGAGCGTTGCATCATATGGAACGATCCTGATCTTGCCATCGCTTGGCCGCTCACCGCCACGCCACAACTCTCTGCCAAAGATATGGCAGGGAAACCGTTCAAACAGGCCGAGTTGTTCGCATGAAAAAAATCTTGGTCACCGGCAAGAATGGGCAAGTTGGCTGGGAACTACAGCAATCCCTTGCCGCCGTGGGCGATGTGTTTGCACTGGATCGCAACCAGCTCGACCTGACAAATGCGACTGAGATTCGCCAGACGCTACGCGATCTGCATCCCGACATCATCATCAACCCGGCCGCTTATACGGCTGTCGACAAAGCCGAGAGCGATATTGAATCTGCAATGGCTGTGAACGGCGTTGCACCCGGCATCCTTGCCGAGGAAGCGCTACGCCTTGGTGCAATCCTGGTGCACTACTCCACCGACTACGTATTCGACGGCACCAAGCCCGCGCCTTACTCCGAAGAGGACATGCCGAATCCGCAAAGCGTCTATGGCAGAACCAAGCTGGCGGGAGAACAGGCAATTCGTGCGACTGGCTGCAAACACCTCATCCTGCGCACCAGTTGGGTGTACGGCGTGCATGGCGGCAATTTCGTGAAGACCGTGTTGCGACTCGCCAAGGAACGTAATGAGTTGCGCATCGTCGCCGATCAGTTTGGTGTACCGACTTGGGCGAGAGACCTTGCACAGGCGACGGAATCGGCATTGGGTTCCTGGCAGGACAGAAATTGGGATGACAGTTTGAGCGGGCTTTACCACCTGACCGCTGCCGGTCGAACCAATTGGCATCACTACGCTGAAGAGATCTTGAGTTTAGCGCGCGAATACGATGCAGCACTTGCCGCCAAGCAACTCGATATCCGCCCCATCACTACCCGCGAATATCCCGTACCCGCCAAGCGCCCGGCCAACTCGGTGTTGACCAACGACAAGATCACCCAAGCATTTGGAATCCAGTTGCCCGCGTGGCAAGACAGCCTCGCCGCGTGCATGCGGGAGCTTTATGCGCAGCCCCGTTAATGCAGCGCCCGATTGACCCCACCCAGATCTTCCTCGGCCAACCCGCCCACCGCCGCCTGCAGTCGTAGCTGGCTCAGCAGGTAGTTGTATTGCGCCTGATACAGGTCGCGCCGGGTGGAATACGCTTGTTGTTGCGCGTTGAGCACATCCAGATTGGTGCGCACGCCGACTTCCTGGCCCAGTTTGCTCGCCTCCAGCAGGCTCTCGCTGGATTTCAGCGCCTGTTGCAGCGCCTGCACCTGGGCGATGCCGTTCACGACACCCAGGTAAGCCTGACGGGTCTGTAACTCGACGTTGCGGCGTGCGTTCTCCAGTTCCTGCCGGGCGCGTTCGCGGTTGGCATCGGCTTCACGCCATCTTGACTGCGTCGCGCCGCCCTCGAACAGCGGCATGTTAAGTTGCACGCCGATGGTTTTGCTGGTGGTGTCCGCAGCGCTGCCGGTAAAGCTGTAGTACCCGGTGGTGTTCTTGCTGTAGTTCGCCACCAGGTCGACGGTGGGCAGGTGGCCGCCGCGGGTGCGGTCCACTTCTTTCTCGGCCAGTTCGGCGGCGGCTTGGGCAAGAGCGACTTGATGACTGTGCAGTTCGGCGTCTTCCACCCATTTGTCCTGGTTGGCCGGCTGCGGCGGTTCGAGCGCAAAGGCTTTGCCCAAGTGGTTCAGTTCGCCGGGCACGGCATTGATGAGTTGTTGCAGGGTGCGCCGCTTCACTTCCAGGTTGCTCTGGGCGGCGATCTCCTGGGAGACGATGAGGTCGAAGCGGGCCTGGGCTTCATGGGTGTCGGTGATGGTGGCGGTGCCGACTTCGAAGTTGCGTTTGGCCTGTTCGAGCTGCTGGGCGATGGCGGTCTTTTGCGCGGCGGTCAGTTGCACGGTGTCCTGTGCGATCAGTACGTCGAAGTAGGTCTGCGCCACGCGCAGCACGAGGTCTTGTTCGGCGAGTTTGAACTGGGCTTCGGTCTGCGCGACTTGCAGTTCGGATTCGGTGTACAGCGCCCAGTTCTGTTCGCGGAACAATGGCTGCACCAGAGTCGCGCCATAGCCGTGGCTGTTGTACTGCTTATTGACGTTAAGATTGGTGGCCGAGAGGGTGACGTCGTTCCTGGTCGTATTGGCGTTGAGGTTGACGCTGGGCAGCATGAGGGCGCGGCCCTGCGGCAGTTTCTCCTGGCCGGCATCCCGTGCCGCGCGCGCCGCGCCGAACACGGCATCCTGGCTTTGCGCCGCGTGGTAGATGTCGAGCAGGTCGGCTGCGTTGGAGGCTGGGCTGAGGCCCAGGGCCAAGAACACGCTGAAAGCTATTTTGGATAATTTCATCGCCCGCCCCAAATATTAGAATTTTCTAATATTACATGCTGCGACCGCGCAATTCAAGTTGGCTCTGACCGTCCCAGCGCGGCCCGGGACGTTTAGAACACGAAACGTTGCGGTTGTGGCGCGTTCGACAACGGAGCCACGCAAGTCTCGAACAGAGTCGTCGTTTCAAAAACGCCGGGAGCCACACAGGTAACCAACATCGCCTGCATCGCCGGTGCATCGCCCACGATGGCAAACAGGCGACCGCCCAGATTCAGCATCTCGTAAAATGATTCCGGCGGCATCGGTACCGAACCGGTCAGCACGATGGCATCGTACTTTTCGTTGCCCCAACCCTTGGAGGCATCGCCGACTTCCAGTGTAACGTTGTCATAATGATGTGCAGCCAGGCTGCGTGCCGCACGAGCGCTCAACTCCTGCACCAATTCGATGCTGGTCACATGCTCTGCCATGCGGGACAGCAGCGCAGTGAGATAGCCGCTGCCGGTACCCACTTCCAGCACCCGATCACCCGACTTGAGCTTCAACGCCTGCAGGGCGCGCGCTTCCATCTTGGGGGACCACATTGCCACACCATGGCCAAGCGGGATTTCCACATCCATAAAAGCCAGCGACTGCTTGTCTGCCGGCACAAAATGTTCGCGCTTAACCTTCTTGATGAGTTCGAGCACATTCATGTCCAGCACGTCCCAAGGACGTATCTGTTGTTCCACCATATTAAAGCGAGCGAGTTCCACGTTGTTCATCCCCCTATCCCCTTGCTGCGTTGTTATAAGCACGTGCGCAGTATAACAAGCGCACCCTCCCCGCTCAACGCTTTATCGGCTTGCCTTTAACTAGGCTTTCCAGTACCTTGCGACCTCGCTAGGGGTCTGCCGACTGGGGCAGTGAGACACACCCTTTGAACCTGTACGGGTAATGCCGTCGTAGGGAAGCATCAATCGATGCTCCCCGCAATTTTTGGAGCATCACAATGAACGCCAATCCCCAATTCTTAGCCACTACTGCACACGTCGATGAAGCGGCGGTGAAGCCGTTGCCGAATTCGCGCAAGGTCTATGTGCAAGGCTCACGTCCTGACATCCAGGTGCCGATGCGCGAGATCACGTTGACCGACACGCACTTGAGCAACGGCGTCGAAAAGAATCCGCCCATCTATGTGTACGACTGTTCCGGCCCCTACACAGACCCGGCGGCCAAGATCGACATCCGTTCCGGCTTGTCCGAGATGCGCGCCGGCTGGATCGCCGAACGCAACGACACCGAGCCGCTGGCGCAACTCACGTCCGAATACGGCCGGCAGCGCCTGAACGACCCCGAGCTGGCCAACATGCGTTTCAACCTGACGCATACTCCGCGCAAAGCCTTGCCCGGCAAGAACGTGACGCAGATGCACTACGCACGCCAGGGCATCATTACACCGGAGATGGAATACATCGCCATCCGCGAGAATCAGCGCGTGGATGGCCTGTCCGAGATGATGCTCAAGCAGCATCCCGGCGAGAACTTCGGCAAGGCGATGCCGAAGAAGATCACAGCCGAATTCGTGCGCGATGAAGTCGCGGCAGGCCGCGCCGTCATCACCACCAACATCAACCACCCCGAATGCGAGCCGATGATCATCGGCCGCAACTTCCTGGTGAAGATCAACGCCAACATCGGCAATTCCGCGCTCGGTTCCAGCATCCAGGAAGAAGTCGAGAAGATGACCTGGGCCATCCGCTGGGGCGGCGACACGGTGATGGACCTGTCCACCGGCAAGAACATCCACGAGACGCGCGAGTGGATCATCCGCAACTCGCCCGTGCCCATCGGCACCGTGCCGATCTACCAGGCGCTGGAGAAGGTGAACGGCAAGGCCGAAGACCTGACCTGGGAGATATTCAAGGACACGCTGATCGAGCAAGCCGAACAAGGCGTGGACTACTTCACCATCCATGCCGGGCGTGTTGCTGCGCTACATCCCGATGACCGCGAACCGCATGACCGGCATCGTCTCGCGCGGCGGCTCCATCATGGCGAAGTGGTGCCTCGCGCACCACAAGGAAAACTTCCTCTACACGCACTTCGAAGAAATCTGCGAGATCATGAAGGCCTACGACGTGACCTTCTCGCTCGGCGACGGCCTGCGTCCCGGCTCGGTCTACGACGCCAACGACGAAGCGCAACTCGGCGAACTCAAGACGCTGGGCGAACTGACCCAGATCGCGTGGAAGCACGACGTGCAGGTGATGATCGAAGGCCCCGGCCATGTGCCGATGCACATGATCAAGGAGAACATGGACCTGCAACTGAAGTGGTGCCACGAAGCGCCGTTCTACACGCTCGGCCCGCTCACACGGACATCGCCCCCGGCTACGACCACATCACCTGCGCCATCGGCGCCGCGATGATCGGCTGGTTCGGCACCGCCATGCTCTGCTACGTCACGCCCAAGGAACACCTGGGCCTGCCCAACAAGGACGACGTGAAGGAAGGCATCATCACCTACAAGATCGCCGCCCACGCCGCCGACCTCGCCAAGGGCCACCCCGGCGCGCAGGTGCGCGACAACGCGCATGAGCAAGGCGCGCTTCGAGTTCCGCTGGGAAGACCAGTTCAACCTCGGCCTCGATCCGGACCGCGCGCGCGAATTCCACGACGAGACCCTGCCCAAGGAATCCGCCAAGGTCGCCCACTTCTGCTCCATGTGCGGCCCGCATTTCTGCTCGATGAAGATCACGCAGGACGTACGCGACTTCGCTGCCCAGGAAGGCGTCTCCGAGCAGGAGGCGCTGAAGAAGGGCATGGAGGTGAAGTCGGTCGAGTTCGTGAAGAAGGGCGCCGAGGTCTATCACAAGGCATGACGCTGCAATGCCGTGCGGGTTGCGCCGCCTGCTGCATCGCGCCCTCCATCACCTCACCGCTGCCGGGCATGCCAAACGGCAAGCCTGCCGGTGTACCGTGCGTGCAGCTTGATGAAAGTTGCGCTGCAAAGTGTTCGGCCAGGCCGAGCGTCCTGCGTTCTGCGGGGGCTGCAGCCTTCTGCGGAGATGTGCGGCGATTCACGTGAACATGCACTGGCATGGCTCACGCAAATGGAGCTGGCGACGGCCCCGCGGGTATAATCGCGCCATGCAATACCGCCACCCCTCTTCTCCCTCTCTTGAAATCACTGCCGATTCCCCTTGCAGCGGCTATTGCACGACCGGGCTGGGCGACGAGGTATGCCGCAATTGCCTGCGCACCTTCGACGAGATCACGCGCTGGGTGGAGATGAGCGACGACGAACGGCGTGCCGTGAATCAACGCATCGCAAACGAACAATCACAGAGTTAATACCACATGGACATCCTGCTGCTCATCAAAGCCGCCATCTGGGCGTGGTCGAAGGCCTGACCGAATTCCTGCCGATCTCTTCCACCGGGCATTTGATCCTGGTCGGCGACCTGCTCAACTTCAACGACGAGCGCGGCAAGGTGTTCGAGATCGTCATCCAGTTCGCGGCCATCCTCGCGGTGTGCTGGGAATATCGCGCGAAGCTGACGACGGTCGCTTCCGGGCTGGTGCGCAAGGAGGAAGCCGCGCAGCGCTTCACCTTCAACCTGTTCATCGCGTTCCTGCCGCTGGCCATACTCGGCCTGCTGTTCGGCAAGGCGATCAAGGCGCATCTGTTCTCGCCGGTGCCGGTGGCGCTGGCTTTCATCGTCGGCGGCTTGATCATCCTGTGGGCGGAGAAGCGCAAGCATTCCGAACACATCGTGAGCGTGGACGACATGCACTGGAAGGATGCGCTGAAGCTGGGTTTTGCGCAGGCGCTGGCGCTGATCCCCGGCACCTCGCGTTCGGGTGCGACCATCATCGGCGGCTTGTTCTTCGGCCTGTCGCGCAAGGCGGCGACGGAGTTCTCGTTCTTCCTCGCCATCCCCACGCTGACCATGGCGACGCTCTATGAGGTGGTGAAGTACCGCGACCAGTTCCACGCCGACGACCTCGGCATCTTTCTGGCCGGCTCGGTCGCTTCCTTCGTCAGCGCCTTCCTGTGCGTGCGCTGGCTGCTGCGCTACATCAGCCATCACGATTTCACCGTGTTCGCCTGGTACCGCATCGCGTTCGGCTTGATCGTGCTTGGCTCACCGCCTACAGCGGCGATGGTGAGCTGGTCGGCGCGCATAAAAAAGCCCGCCGTGAGCGGGCTCTTTCTGCAGCGCAATGCAAGAAGATCAACTCTGTTCCCAGGGTAGATTCTTCGCGCGCCAACCGTTCAATGCGTTGCGGTGATTGCTCGGGTTCTTGTCGCCCTCGAAGCCTTCCAGGATGTTGAAGCAATTGGCATAGCCCGCCTGAGTTGCCGCCGTCGCCGCGCCATGTGAGCGGTGCCCGCTGCGGCACAGGAACATCACCAGCGACTCCTTGCTGACCTGCTGTTCCAGTCCGGCAAGGAAATTTGGATTCTGTTTCATGCCGGGATAGGTCGCCCATTCGATCTCCACCGCGCCGGGAACGCGCCCCACCCAGTCCTGTTCTGCGCGTGTCCGCACATCCACCAGTTTTGCGCCGGGGGCGGACTGCAATATCTTGTATGCCTCTTCCGGCGTCAGCGCACCTTCATAAGGCAGGTTCAGTTCTTTCGCGCGTTGTTGCGCGGCATTCAAAATCTCAGTGATCTTTCCCATTCTGTTCACCCGTATTTAACCTTTAACATGCAAATGCTATCCTGCGCGGCACAGTTGCATACTATCCCAACAGTAATGAAAAATCTCACGCACGCGCACGACAAGTCCGCCGCTTTCGAACCCGCACACCCGGTGCGTTTTGCTGCTGCGCGCAAGAGCACATGGGTCAGCATCTTCGTCAATCTGGGATTGACGGTGATGCAAGTGCTGGCTGGTTTCTTCGGCAAGTCGCAATCCTTGATGGCAGACGGTCTGCACTCCTTCGCCGACCTGCTCTCCGATGTGCTGGTGCTGTTCGCCAACCGGCACGGCAACAAACATGCCGATGCGAACCATCCGTATGGTCATGCGCGTATCGAGACGGCGGCTTCGTTGATCCTGGGCGCCAGCCTCACTGCACTCGGCATCGGTTTGCTCATCGCTGCCGGGTTGCGCCTGCAACATCCGGAGCAGGTGCAGGCCGTGCATCCCTTCACGCTGTGGATCGCCATCATCGCGTTGGCAGCCAAGGAAGGCATGTTCCGTTACATGCTGGCGGTGGCGCAACGCGTGCGCTCGCAGATGCTGGTGGCGAACGCCTGGCATGCGCGCTCCGATGCCGCATCCTCGCTGGTGGTCATCATCGGCATCGTCGGCAACCTGCTGGGTTACACCTTCCTCGATCTGGTCGCCGCCGCCGTGGTCGGCGTGATGATCGCCTACATGGGCATCCAGTTCGCGCGCGATGCCATGCTGGAACTGGTCGATACCGGGCTGGACGAAGCGGAAGTGCGCGCCATTCGCAATACGCTTAAGGCTGTGCCAGGCGTAGATCGGCCTGCATGAACTGCGTACCCGCAAGATGGCCGACAATGCGCTGGTCGATGCGCACATCATCGTCGATCCCAAGATCAGCGTGTCGGAAGGGCATTACATCGCCGAGGCAGCGCGCACCGCCGTGTTAAAGGGACATCAGGTAATGGACGTGATGGTGCACATCGATTCGGAAGACGATGCCAAAGCCAAACCCAATGCCCATTTGCCGCAACGCCATCTGCTGCTCTCGCATCTTTACAGCCGCCTGGGGGAAAGCTTGCCCGACTCTACCCGCGTCGTGCTGCATTATCTGGGCGGCAAGGTAGAGGCGGAGTTGTTGCTGGATGCATCCAGCCCAATTGCCGAGCTGCAGCATAAATGCTCGCTCATCACTGGCGACGACCCTTATTTCCGCAGCATCACCGTTTACCGCATTTCCGCACCAAATTAGTGCATCAAGCCGCCCGCCTGCCCCATTCGGGGGCGCGCGTTGCAACGCCCACTGCAAGGCAAATATGGCACAATGCGCGTCTTGCGAGATTCAGGGTGATGGCACAGTTTCTGCTGTATCGAGCGTGTTTCATCAATCGGTTCGTTTCACAAAATAGCTTCGTATTAATTTTTTCTTGGGAGATTCGAGTATGTCTAAATCAGCCGCCGACGTTCTGAAATTGATCAAAGAACAAGGCATCAAGTTCGTCGATCTGCGCTTCACCGACACCCGTGGCAAGGAACAGCACGTTGGCGTGCCTGTTTCCCACTTCGATGCCGACAAGTTTGAAAGCGGTCACGCATTCGACGGTTCCTCCATCGCCGGCTGGAAAGGCATTCAAGCTTCCGACATGCTGTTGCTGCCGGATCCTGATTCCGTTTACGTTGACCCGTTCTTCGACGAGCCGACCATCGTCCTGTCCTGCGACGTGATCGAGCCGACCGACGGCAAAGGCTACGACCGCGACCCGCGCTCCATCGCCAAGCGCGCTGAAGCCTACCTGAAGTCTTCCGGCATCGGCGACACCGCCTACTTCGGTCCGGAGCCAGAATTCTTCATCTTCGATTCCGTGCAATGGCACATCGACATGTCCGGCTGCTCCGTCAAGATCAACTCCGAAGAAGGTGCCTGGTCCACCGGCCACACCTTCGAAGGCGGCAACACCGGCCACCGTCCGACCGTCAAAGGCGGCTACTTCCCCGTTCCGCCCGTCGACAGCCTGAACGACATCCGCGCCCAGATGTGCCTGTTGCTGGAAGAGATCGGCATCCCCGTCGAAGTGCACCACCACGAAGTGGCGAACGCCGGCCAGTGCGAAATCGGCACCAAGTTCAACACGCTGGTGAAGCGCGCTGACTGGACCCAGACCCAGAAATACGTGATCCAGAACGTGGCACACCAGTACGGCAAGACCGCGACCTTCATGCCGAAGCCCATCGTCGGCGACAACGGTTCCGGCATGCACGTGCACCAGTCCATCTGGAAGGGCGGCAAGAACCTGTTCGCAGGCAACGGCTATGCCGGCCTGTCCGAGATGGCGCTGTACTACATCGGCGGTATCATCAAGCACGCCAAGGCACTGAACGCGATCACCAACCCCGGCACCAACTCCTACAAGCGTCTGGTTCCGCACTACGAAGCACCGGTGAAGCTGGCTTACTCGGCCAAGAACCGTTCCGCCTCGATCCGTATCCCGCACGTCGCCAGCGACAAGGCACGCCGTATCGAGACACGCTTCCCGGATCCTTCCGCCAACCCGTACCTGTGCTTCGCCGCGCTGATGATGGCCGGTCTGGACGGTATCCAGAACAAGATCCACCCCGGCGATCCTGCAGACAAGAACCTGTACGACCTGCCGCCGGAAGAAGACGCAAAGATCCCGACCGTGTGCGCATCCTGGATGAAGCCTTGGACGCACTGGACAAGGACCGCGAGTTCCTGACCCGCGGCGGTGTGTTCTCCAACGACTTCATCGATGCCTACATCGAGCTGAAGATGGAAGAAGTGAACCGCATCCGCATGACGACCCACCCGGTCGAGTTCGACATGTACTACAGTCTGTAAGCTGTTCTAAAGACTGAAAAGGACGGAGCCCAAACGGGCTCCGTTTCTTTTTGTGGCAGGCTTTTCAGCACAGCCCCCTTAACCTATACTGCGCCCATCGTTATCTGGGTACGATCATGAAACTACGTCACCTATTCGTTCTGTGTTGTTCGGCTGCATATGCCATCGGCGCGCAAGCCGATATCTACAAGCGCGTGGATGAGGACGGACACGTCACCTATTCCAGCACCCCGATCAAAGGCGGCAAGAAAGTCCATCTTGAGCCGCTGCCCACCATGGCTCCGCCGCCCAAGATGCCGAGTACTTCCGAGAACTTTCCCAAGGTGGATTCGGATACACAGTCCAAGCGCGATACCAAACGCCGCAAGATCCTGGAAGACGAACTCGCCACCGAGCAGAAGGCGCTGGAAGAAGCCCGCCTCAAATTGAAGGAAGGCCAGGAAAATCCTGAAGTGTACAAAAACGCAAGCGGACAGACCTTCCGCAACGTCGCCAAGTACGATGAAAAGGTGAGCGCCTTGCAGGCAGACGTGGATTTACACGAAAAGAATGTCGAAGCACTCAAGACCGAAATCTCCAATCTCAAGTAATTTTTCCGCATGGCATGTTTACTGCTTTGTAGTCTGACATGCCAAGCACATCTCTCCCCTCGCTGGAACATCTCGCCACTGCAGTCATCCTGCTGGATGACCAGTCGCGTATCGCCTATCTCAATCCGGCGGCGGAGAACCTGTTCGGCCTGAGCAACACCAACCTGCTCGGCCACCCGCTGCAATATGCCTTCACCCATACCGAGCAGCTGTTCAACACGATACAGTCCGCTTTAAGCAGCCGTGCCAGCCATATCGAACACGAACTGATACTCGGCTCACACCTTACCGCGAGCAAGCTGCACCTGAGCTGCACCGCAACGCCGTTGCAGCTCAATCCTTACGCCCTGTTGCTGGAGTTCCACACTATCGATCGCCCGTTGAAACTGGCACGCGAGGAGCAGATGCTGGATCAGACGCAAGCCAACCGCCTGCTGCTGCGCAACCTGGCACACGAGATCAAGAACCCGCTGGGCGGCATACGCGGCGCAGCCCAGCTGCTGGAACAGGAACTGGAAAAACCCGGCTTGCGCGAATACACCCAAGTCGTCATTCAGGAAGCGGATCGTTTGCGCTCGCTGATGGAAAAGTTGCTTACCCCACAACACGTGCCCCATTTCAGTGCGCTTAATATCCATGAAGTGCTGGAGCGGGTGCGTAGCGTGGTGCTGGCCGAGCTGCCGGAAGGACTGGTCATCCAGCGCGATTACGACCTGAGCCTGCCGGAACTGCACGGCGACAAGGAGCAGCTGATCCAGGTGGTGCTCAACATCGTGCGCAACGCCGCGCAGGCGATGCAGGGCAAAGGCACCATCACGCTGCGCACGCGCATCACGCGCCAGGTGACTCTCATGAAGAAACGTCACCGCATGGCCATCGCCGTGCAGATCATCGACAATGGCCCCGGCATCCCGACCCACCTGCGCGACAAGATCTTCTACCCACTGGTCTCGGGCCGCGCCGACGGACACGGCTTGGGGCTGACGTTGGCACAGGATTTCGTGAGCCAGCACCAAGGCAGCATCGAATTTGAAAGCGAGCCGGGCCGCACCTGCTTCACGGTGATGCTCCCGCTCCCCTACTCAGGAAAACAACCATGACCAAACCTGTCTGGATCATCGACGACGACCGCTCCATCCGCTGGGTGCTGGAAAAAGCGCTGGCGCGCGAGAACATCGAATACAAGAGTTTCGCCTCCGCCGACGAAGCACTGGCCGAGCTGCCCGGCAACCTGCCACAGATGGTGATCAGCGACATCCGCATGCCGGGCAGCTCCGGCCTGGACCTGTTGCAGCAGCTGCGCAACGATCATCCCAACCTGCCGGTCATCATCATGACCGCCTACTCCGACCTGGAAAGCGCGGTGTCGGCATTTCAGGGCGGCGCCTTCGAATACCTGCCCAAGCCCTTCGATGTGAACCATGCGGTTGAATTGATACGTCGTGCGCTGGAACAGAGCCAGCGCAAGAACACACATGCGGAAGACGCGCAGGCCGCACCCGACATCCTCGGCCACGCTCCCGCCATGCAGGAAGTGTTCCGCGCCATCGGCCGCCTTGCACAATCCAACGCCACTGTACTCATCAACGGCGAATCGGGAACCGGTAAGGAACTGGTCGCCCAGGCACTGCACCGCCACAGCCCGCGCGCCGACAAACCCTTCGTCGCCATCAACACCGCCGCGATCCCGAAAGACCTGCTGGAATCCGAACTGTTCGGCCACGAACGCGGCGCCTTCACCGGCGCCACCACCACGCGCCACGGCCGTTTCGAACAGGCCGAAGGCGGCACCCTGTTCCTCGACGAGATCGGCGATATGCCGGCAGAATTGCAGACACGCTTGCTGCGCGTGTTGTCGGACGGCAATTTCTACCGCGTGGGCGGCCATCAGCCGATCAAGGCCAACGTGCGCATCATCGCCGCCACGCACCAGAACCTGGACGAGCGCGTGAAGCAAGGCCTGTTCCGTGAAGACTTGTTCCACCGCCTCAACGTCATCCGCCTGCGCCTGCCGCCGCTGCGCGAACGCCGCGAGGACATCCCGTTGCTGGCGAAACATTTCCTGCAGAAGAGCGCGAAAGAACTGGGCGTTGAACAGAAGACGCTAAGCGAAGCTGCGCTGAACTACCTCGCCGCGCAGGACATCCCCGGCAACGTGCGCCAGCTGGAGAACCTCTGCCACTGGCTCACCGTGATGACGCCGACGCGCGTGGTGGAGATCGCCGACCTGCCCTCGGAATGGCGCGACGCGCAAGCCAGCGGCACGCTCAATCAGGACTGGCGCGCCGCACTGGCGCAACAGGTCGCCCTCGCCCTGCAACGCAACGAACCCAACATCCTCGACACGCTCACCAAGCAGTTCGAGAGCACGCTGATCACCCAGGCACTGCAACACACCGGCGGACGGCGCATCGAGGCCTCCACGCTGCTAGGCATGGGGCGCAATACGCTGACGCGCAAGATTCAGGAGTTGGGACTGGATGGGGAGAACGAGTAGCAAAAAGGTGTATCGACATTTGTAGGGTGCGCTTGCGAGGATCCCCTCAACAGTCCTAAATGCATCACAATCGTCTGGTGACTCAAGCACACCCTACTTGGCTGTGATCCATGGCCCCCAATCTCCGACGACATCACCTCTTCCACTCGCTGCAACTCGGTATTTTATCGCTCCGGCTTTCAACCTCAGCTCTTCCAGATTAATTTGGACAAGCATGTCAACAGCAACTGGATCCGTGGACAGACCCGGAACAGCCAGACTTATTGAGCGATGTTCGTTTTGATTATTGAATGTCCTGGAGTCGCAAGCTACACTGATCTCGCCCGGTACGAGTAAGGTGGTAAAAAGTTGTTGGCTCATTGGGAAGAAGACCAATGCCATCATCCGAACTTTCAGCATTTGCAGCAGTTGATTGAAGAGGAGCGGACATCGCCCGAATTAATTTGCCGTCATTCCCCCAGATAACAACTGATCCGCCGACCGTTTTCTGTTTTCGAATGATCCATCGGCCCGCTATAGGTGACGATAGTATTATTGGGCATGTCCGCAATAAATGAGGTTTCATTTATCACAGGTAGTACTGCCAACTTCTTCGTTTCAATTTCAATTATCCTGCGATTTCTTTGCCAAAGCCCACTTGGACTTTTTAGGTAGTTAAACAACACCATTCTTTTCCGGTCCGGCGAAAAGATCGCTGACTCTATGTGCGTATACAAAGCATGCCTAACCCCATTGTTCTTTATTTCAAAGACCTTGCTTGTCACGCTTGCACAGCTGAAAGAATATTGAACTAAGGCGAGTGGGGCAGGAAGCTGCTCTAACTTGTCTCTTGAACCGATGCCTGAATGGATATTCATGGCTATCCCTTCATCAGCATCTTTACCTTCGAGTTCGTAGTAGTCGCCGTTATTACTGTGATGATATTTTGTTTTTTGCGGATCAAATAACTCTGGTTGGCAATCCCCCCATATATCTTTGATGCCGCGATCGTTATATGCGTCTTGAGATATTGATAGATTAGTAAAAATGATAGGCCACTCATCCGCCCCAATTGCTGCAGCAGCATATCCATACAACACCGCGACAAAGCAATATTGAAGAATACTTAAATCACACTTTCTCATTTTCACTCTCTCCAATTTTCTTTCTTGCCAGCCCGACGCACTTGAAATCGATGGCACTACAGCGCTTCTTAAAGGTTCGAAACCCATACCACTTCCATCATCCGCAGCGCGGCGTAATGGTAAATGCGTTGCTTGTACCGTCCCTAGGATATCTTCTCTTGCACGACCACATTGGGCATGCCGGGGTGTAGGTTGTCGATATGCGCGTTCGAGTAGACGGTAACGCTTACCGGCACACTTGGAATTTGCGAGTGAAGAGTTCTGCAACGATCAACAATTTTCCTGGCAATCTCTGCACTTGAGATTTTGTAAACATTGATTGTTACGCCACCGCCAGTAAGCGGTCCGATTTTCCAGCCGCCAGCCGACCAAAGGGCCATTTCTTTGCGTGTGCAATCCGCGTCATCACTGCATTGCCCTTCTTCGATGAGCACCTGCTGGGTTTGTTCCATGTAGCGCATGGCCTCGTTGTAATAGGCATGCGAACTACAGCCGCCTAAAAGCCACGCGGAAGATATGATTACGAGAGCGCGGAGTGCAGAGCTCATGGCAGCTAATGTGGGGCGCGCCGCAGGAGCGTCCCAGCGGCCGGGGGAGCTAACTTGAGCGAAGGGTAGAGCACATTTTTCAAGAGCAGCGGTTTAACAACGTCGGCCACTGCGTTACCAAGAGCCAAATGCTGCTCAGGATCAAGATGCACTCCATCTACGTTGCTTGATGTGATTACGTCGCCAGCATCGAAGAAATGGCAGCCAACTTCTTCGCACGCTGTCCGATAGGCAGCGGCCAACCCAACGCACTTTTCTTCGCCACCTTTGAATTTTGGCGCAATCGGTCCTTTCGGCGTTCGGATGGATGGTGGCGCAACTACGAGTATTTGTGGCACGGGCATGCCTGGCTCAATAGGCGCGGTGCGGATGGCGGATACGAGCGCAATGATGCCTTGAGATGAATGCCAGGCGTTGTACTCGTGCATAGACTGGAAGTCGTTTGTTCCGAGCATAAGAACAACAAGCTCAAGCGGCGAGTGAATTTCGATTCGTTGAGCCAGTCCGACAAGACCGTTTCGTCCGGGTTTGAAAGGATCATCCCATACGGTGCGCCGACCATTCAGACAATCTTCGACGACACGAACTTTCTGACCAGAGGAACAGAGAGACATTTCCATGACGCCCGGCCAGCGTTGCTCGAAATGCAAACGCCTTCGTGTCGTTGGGACAATGCCCCAGGACAAGGAATCCGAGTAGACAAGTATGTGCTGCATGGCGGCCTCGGGATATGTGCTCTAACGTAGGGTTGAGTAGCGAAGCAAAAGCAATACTTTTGCGGAGTCCCTCTCGTCAGGGCTTTGCTGATACATGCAAAAAATCCAGCATCTCGGACAGAGTGGGCATTTCAGGAAAACATTTCCCATCGAACTTGTCCTGATCCCATTGCGCTCTTGAATCCAGATGCAGCTTGACTACTACGTTTATGGCCGGCGGCCTGTCGATGCTTCCGACCGGAACGCTATATAGCGGGAAGTTTCTAAATTTGTTTGGAACTGGGCTACCGCAATGCGAACAGAAACTTACCTTGTATCCACCTTCTTTGGAGTACGACGACACCAGTTTTTCACCGCGAGTCCATTCAAAGCTACTTTCTGGTGCCATTAGTGTGGTACTAAATGCCGAACCGGTCGCTTTCCTGCAAATCGAGCAGTGGCATTGATAAGCGCGCAACGAATCTGCGGAAAACTCAAATCCAATAGCCCCACAAGAACATTGACCCCCAATTTCTGTCATCGTGTAGTCCTAACGTTAAAATTGAGGAGCTGCGCGCCTTTGCGCTGCCCGCTTGAGTGGAGGATTGGGCAAGCCAATTTACCCTGAAGGAATTTGTACAAACTTGATTTTCCTTTTCTCAAGATATGATTTGAATTCGCTCAGTTCTTTCTCGAATGATAATAACAGTTCTCCGCCGACTCTCAGGCAACCTGGATTCCACTCTACAACCGTGCCCGCGGGCTGCTCACCAAGAAATTTTTTTAGGGATGCGACCGAGTTAAAGCCAATGCTTCCAACTACAAAAATGTACGTCTTTGTTTCTGGTACCGACACCAGATTCATAACAAGTTTCGGCGCTTCAACAGGAGGCTCTGCAGATGCAGCACCCGCCAACAGAGCCCAGAAGACGAAGCCAGTGAATGTAATTCTCAGCATGAGGCAATTTTCCCAACAGCCAGCTGGAGCGCCGAGTTGAACGATGTGGCCATTAACAGCCCCCTGAAAAGAGTGCGATCAGAATAAGCGAGACAATGTCACCTGTAACCTCGGTCGCTACCGCGACTCCCAGCGGGTTAGGTGGGATCTTTGAGGCAACATCAGGAAACAATTTCTCGAGCTCCCCTTTATCAAAATAGATGCCGCCACATTGCGGGCACAGATCAATCTCTATGCCCTTTGCCTCAATGCTCTTAAAAGAGTTGGTGCCGCAGGCAGGGCACACAAGGTTGCTTCTGGGCTGGCCGCAAACCGAAACCTTCTCAAGAAGCGTGTTGAGGTCTGGCGCGCCAGGGGATAAGGCCAAAGCTGACGAGAATGATGTGCCGGGCAACCATGCTCCGTCGCAGTACAGGCATGATGCTGCGCCAAAGAACCCATACGTTTCCTTTGTGAGTTTTTCACAGCACTGGGGACAGGATTGAACCATCGTTTAGCCGTTTAACGTAGAAATAAGATACAAGAGGCGCGCCGAAGGCGCGTCACAGCGACCAGAGGGAGCGAACTTGAGCGCAGGGTTAGGGCTCATGGAGCCCCAATGCCAGGAGGATTGCATCCTGAGTCAGGCGTAAAGTCGCGATCGGTGGGCTTTACTGGTGTCACGGTGTCATGAATGACCATGTTCACAATCCAAGCGCCAAAAATGGGAACGAGCCAAATGATAAATAACTGTGCAACTTTTTGCCCATTGGAATAGCCGGCGTAGCGTATTAGCCGCACAGTTACATAGAGTTGAAAAGCGAGAGCCAAGAGAACGGCCACGGTTAAAAGAGGGTATTGGGAAACCATTGCTGTAAAGCCCTAACGTTTTCGAGTTGAGGGACACCCCGTAGGGGCGTAAGCCGGGAGCGTAGCGAGCGGTGTTCCCTCTAACGAGGCGTTAGGCGCAGATTGACCTGCTCCACCACCCTCGACTCCTGATAAATGACGCCTTCTCATTCCGCTTCCCCTGTTGGCTATGGCTGAAAAAATCAGCCCCGAAAAACTGTCATATGGCGCGAAACGAAGCTCACGTTGATCGCATCAACGACTTCAGTTATGCGACGACGTGAGCTTCGTTTCGCTCAATATCATGTTTTTTACTGCGTGTGAATTCTGCAATTTTCTCGCCAGCATTGCAGCGTATCTTGAAAAGCGCATGCGTTCTTTCTCGCTATCGTCTCTGGGCTTGGCGCAGGTCTATCTGAGCTTAACTTAAATTAGACGACACAAATGTCTGATAATCAGGACTTGAATATCGCCTAATCTGGAACAAAATTCCCAAGCCACTGATTCGTTGAAAAGTGGTTTTCATAACACCCCAGCCTCGCCAAAAAAACGACATCACCGCATTTGTCCAAAACATCTGGGCGCAGCATACCTGATAGCTTTTATTTCCACATGTCCGTCACTGCCTGCGCCCCTCTGCTTTCGCCCAGATACGGCAAGTTGTGCATTTCCTCGAAGGTACGCAACAGGTTGTAGTGGTTGATGCGCTGCTTGTACTGTCCCGGCTTGACCATCGCGCCGACGAGAATGGTGGCGATGCGGTTGTTGCTGGAGCTGTCGTCCTCGTCCCAAGTCACGATGAGCAGGCTGTTGTGCTGCATCGCCCATTGCGCATATTGCTCGATGTTCTTCTTCAGCCAAGCATCGCCCTGCGCGATGCTGCCGTCGTGCATGTCGTTGCGCTGGTCGGGCACCACGAAAGCGACGGTGGGCAGTTGTGAATAGTCGGTGGGAAATGCGTTGAACGGTTGGTTGAGTGCGGCGAGTTCTTTCCAGTTCGCGACGGGATTGTGCTTGCGCATGTAGGCACCGTAGATGCAGCCTTCATAGCCCGCTTGGGGCATGGACTCTGCGTAGCTGGTGAAACTCAGGCCTTTCGCCTGCAACAGGCTGGCAAGGTTGTCACCGCTCAGGTCGAGCGGGCAGGCGTTGCTGGTTATGCCGCGTGTGCTGCCGGAGAACAGGGCGAGGTAGTTGGGCTGGCTGGGATGGGTGACGCCGTAGGATTGCGTAAAGAGTGCGCCGCGCTTGGCCAGTTCGTTGATGTAGGGTGCTTCGCGGTTGCCGATGATCTGCGTGAAAGATCTGTTTTCTTCGATCACGATGACGATGTGGTCCGGTCGCGGCAGCTCGCCGCTTAGCGCCGGCTGCGCGACCAACAACATCGTCAGCACCCAGCGTTGCATCACGCCACCTCCGCTATCACCAAGGTGTGGTCGGACGGACGTTCCAGTTTGCGCGGCGCCTTGTCGATGGTGCATGAGGCGCATTGCAGCGCGTTGCTGAGCAGGATGTGGTCGATGCGCAGGCCCATGTTGCGGCGGAAGGCCATCATGCGGTAGTCCCACCATGAGTAGCTCTTCTCCGCCTGCTCGAACAGGCGGAAGGCATCGCGCAAGCCCAGTTGCAGCAAGCCCCGGAAGGCCGCGCGTTCCGGTTCGCTGACCAGCACCACATCTTTCCATGCCACCGGATCGTACACGTCGCGGTCTTCCGGCGCGATGTTGTAGTCGCCGAGCAGCGCCAGCCTGGAATGCTTCGCCAGTTCATCTTTCAGCCACGCGGTGAGCGCAGCCAGCCATTTGAGTTTGTATTCGTATTTGTCCGAGCCGACTTCCTGGCCGTTGGGGATGTACACGCACACCACGCGCACGCCGTTGATGGTGGCTGCGATGACGCGCTTCTGTTCGTCCTCGAAATTCGGGATGCCGTATTGCACATCGCTGAACTGTTCTCGGCTCAGGATAGCGACGCCGTTATAAGTTTTCTGTCCGCTGAACGCGCTGTGGTAGCCCGCCGCCGCAAGCTCGGCCTGCGGGAAATTCTTGTCTTCAGATTTGGTCTCTTGCAGGCACACCACGTCCACCGGATTCGCCGCCAACCACTCCAGCAGGTGCGGCAGGCGCACCTTGAGCGAGTTGACGTTCCAGGTGGCTAACTTCATTGCTCAGCTGGCTGAGCTGGTGGAGCAGCGGGGCGCGGAGGATGGTAGCCGATGACGCTCTTGGGATAGCCCGCGTAGTCCAGCTCCTTGTTCCATTGCTCGGCGAGGAAGCCTTTGACCCAGGTCTTGCCGATGGTGAGCGCCGGTACCTGGCTGTCGCCCGATGCTTTGCGGAAGGCGTCGATATCTTCTTGCTTCACTAGGCTCTTGTCAGTGAAAGGAATGCCGCGCTTGGTCAGGAAATCCTTTGCTTCCTTGCAAGTCGGGCCGCAATCCGGGAACGAGTACAGCGTCACGGGAAAGTTCTGTTTAGCACGTTGCGTCTCGTATGGCAGGCTTTCCTCGGGAATGCGCTCCTTGTCCACTTTCACCGCTGCCACATCTTCCGCGCCGGAAAGCGGCCGGTCACTGTAATGCACGTTGCCGTCTTTATCGATGGAGCGATACAGCTCCCCCGCTTGCGCATTCGCCAACAGCAACAGACTCACCAACAAAAGACTTCTTTTCATCATCGCTCCTTTGCTTACTCGGTAACCAATCCATTATGCCGCAACAGCGCGTCGATCCTCGGCTCGCGGCCGCGGAAGGCCTTGAACGATTCCATCGCGTCGCGGCTGCCGCCCACTGCCAGGATCTGTTCGCGGAAGTGGCTGCCGGTGGCTGCATCCAGCACACCGTTCTCCTCGAACAGGCTGTATGCATCGGCGGACAGCACTTCCGCCCACTTGTAGCTGTAGTAGCCCGCCGCATAGCCGCCCGCGAAGATGTGCGAGAAACTGTTCTGGAAGCGGTTGAACGACGGGGGGATGAGCACCGCCACTTCCTTGCGCACCTCGTCCAGCAATTGCTGCACACTCATGTTGCCGTTGGCGTCGTAGTCGCTGTGCAGGCGCAGGTCGAACAGCGAGAACTCGATCTGGCGCAGCATCTGCAAACCGCTCTGGAAATTCTTGGCGGCGATCATCTTGTCGAACAGCGCGCGCGGCAGTTTTTCACTGGTGTCCGCGTGGCGCGTCATGCCTTGCAGCACGTCCCATTCCCAGCAGAAGTTCTCCATGAACTGGCTGGGCAACTCGACCGCGTCCCACTCCACGCCGTTGATGCCGGACACGCCCAGCTCTTCCACCTGCGTGAGCAGATGGTGCAGACCGTGGCCGAACTCGTGGAACAGCGTGATGACTTCGTCGTGCGTGAACAACGCGGGCTTGCCGCCGACGGGTGAAGCGAAATTGCAGTTGAGGTAGGCCACCGGGGTCTGGATGCCCTTGGCCGTGCGCCGCCGCGTGATTGCATCGTCCATCCACGCCCCGCCGCGCTTGCTGGCGCGCGCATACAGGTCGAGATAGAACTGGCCGATGAGCGCACCCTTGTTGTCGCGAATGTCGAAGAAACGCACGGTGTCGTGCCACACCGGTGCGGTGGAGGACTTGATGCTGAGGCCGAACAACTTCTCGACCAGGCCGAACAGGCCGGACAGCACCGCATCCTCGGGGAAATATTGCTTCACTTCCTGCTCGGAGAACGCATAGCGCTGCTGGCGCAGTTTCTCGCCCGCATAGCCTACGTCCCATGCTTGCAGGTCTTTTAACCCGAGTTCTGCGGCGGCAAAAGTACGCAACTCTTCCAAGTCCTTTTGCGCGAACGGTTTGGCGCGATGTGCCAGCTCAAGCAGGAACTCCGCCACTTGCTGCGGGGTGTCCGCCATCTTGCTCGCCAGCGACAGTTCGGCAAAGTTGGCGAAACCCAGCATGCGCGCCTCCTCCGCGCGCAGCTTCAGCAGCTGCGTCATCAGCGGCGTGTTGTCCCAGTCTGCCTTGCTGCCCTCGGCCAATTGCTCGCTGGCGCGCGTGGTGTAGGCGCGGTACATGCGTTCGCGCAAAGCACGGTTGTCGGCATACTGCATCAGCGGACCGTAGGACGGCGCTTTGAGCGTGAACAACCAGCCCTTCTTCCCTGCTGCCTGTGCGGCTTCGGTGGCGACCTGGCGCTCGTCTGCCGGCAGGCCGGAAAGGTCTTTCTCGTCTTCGATCACGCAGGTGTAAGCGTTGGTCGCATCCAGCAGGTTGTCGGAAAACTTCGAGGTCAGCGCGGACAGTTCTTCCTGTATCGCCATGAAGCGAGCCTTCTTGTCTTCGGGCAGTTCCGCACCGCCGAGGCGGAAATCGCGAAGTTCGTTCTCGATGATCTTTTTCTGCGCTGCGTTCAGCGCCGCGTAACCGCTGCTGTTGCGGATGGCTTTGTATTTCTGGAACAGCGCGAGGTTCTGCGACAGCTCGGCGTAGTACTGCGTGACCTTAGGCAGATTGGCGTTGTACACCTCGCGCAACTCGGGCGAGTTCATCACCATGTTGAGATGCCCGACCTGACCCCAGGCACGCGACAGATGCTCGTGCGCATCCTCGAACGGCTGCACGAAGTTCTGCCAGGTCGGCGGCGTGGTATCGGCCAGCAGCTTGGCAGTCAGCGCGCGGTTGCGCGTCAGCAGTTCCTCGACGGCAGGCGTGACATGTTCGGTTTTGATCTCCGCGAAGCGCGGCAGACCGGAGAAGTCTAATAATGGATTCATCAACAGCAACCTAGATTGAATATGCGACGTGACCTTCGACGATGGTGTGGCGCACCCGGCCCTGTACGGTGTAGCCGTTGAACGGTGTGTTCTTGCCCTGGCTCTTCAGCGCGGCGGGTTCGACCTTCCATGTGGTGGCGGGATCGAACACGCACACGTCGGCATGCGCGCCGACCGACAGGTGCCCCATCTTCACGCCCAGCAATTGCGCGGGGTTGATGGTGACGCGAGCCAGCGCATCCGGCAGCGGCACCTTGTCTTCTTCCGCCCATTTCAGCACCAGCGGCAGCAGCAACTCCATGCCGGTGGCTCCCGCTTCGGCCTCGGCGAACGGCATCTGCTTGGCATCTTCGTCCACCGGCGAGTGGTTGGAACAGATGGCGTCGATGGTGCCGTCGAGCAAGCCGGCGCGCAGCGCGGCTTTGTCGCGCAGGCTGCGCAAGGGCGGCATCAGGTGGCAATTGGAATCGAAGAAGCCGATGTCCATTTCGGACAGGTGCACGTGGTTCATCGACACGTCGCAAGTCACGGGCAGCCCCTGACGTTTGGCGGCACGCACCATCTCCACGCCCTCCGCGCTGGAGATACGGCAGATGTGCAGTTTCACGCCTGTTTCGCGCGCCAGTTGCAGCATGGTGGACAGCGCGATGGTCTCGGCCACCACGGGTATCGCGGGCAAGCCCAAGCGTGTTGCCACCTCGCCATCGTGCGCCACGCCGTCCTTGGCGAGGAAGGCATCCTGCGGGCGCAGCCACACGCGGTAACCGAAAGTCGCCGCGTACTGCATTGCGCGCAGCAGTACACGCGTGTCGGTGAGCGGCGTGTCGGCGTGACTGAAGGCTTTGCAGCCGGCCTCGGTCAGCTCGATCATCTCGGTCAGTTCCGCGCCTTTCAAGCCGTAGGTCAGCGCGCCGACCGGGAACACGCGCGCCTGGTTCAGCAAGCGCGCGCGGTGCTTGAGCATCTCCACCAGGCCGGGCTCGTCCAGCGGCGGATCGGTATCGGGCGGGCAGGACAACGAAGTCACCCCGCCCGCCATTGCGGCATCCATCTCCGATTCCAGCGTGGCCTTGTATTCGTAGCCCGGTTCGCGCAGGCGCGCGGCGACATCGACCAGGCCGGGGATCACGATCATGCCGCTGGCATCGATCACCTGCTGCGCCACGAAGTCCTGCGGCGCCTTGCCGATGGCGACGATGTGCTTGTCGGCGATGAACACGTCCTGCTTCGCGTCGATCTTGTTGTGCGGGTCGATCAGGCGACCGTTCTTGATATGGATGTTCATTGCTTGCTCCCTGCCAGCGTGCTCATCACCGCCATGCGCACCGCGATACCGAAGGTGACCTGCGGGAGGATGACCGATTGCGCGCCGTCGGCCACGCTGGAGTCGATCTCCACACCGCGGTTCATCGGCCCCGGGTGCATCACGATGGCATCGGGCTTTGCCAGTGCCAGCCGTTCCTGCGTCAGGCCGTAGTATTTGAAATATTCCTGCGCCGAGGGCAGCAGCGCGCCCTGCATGCGTTCGTTCTGCAGGCGCAGCATCATTACCACGTCGACATCCTTCAGGCCTTTTTCCATGTCGTGATAGACCTGCACGCCGAGTTTCTCGACCATGGTCGGCAACAGGGTCTTGGGCGCGATCACACGCACTTCCGGCACCCCCAGCGTGGTCAGCGCGTGGATCTGCGAACGCGCCACACGCGAGTGCAGGATGTCGCCGACGATGGCGACGCGCAGGTTGTGGAATTCTTTTTTGTAGTGGCGGATGGTGAACATGTCGAGCAACGCCTGCGTCGGATGCGCGTGGCGACCGTCGCCGGCGTTGATGACGTGGATGTCGGGTGCCACATGCGCCGCAATGAGGTGCGCGGCACCGCTGGTCGAATGCCGCACCACGAACATATCGGCATGCATCGCACACAGGTTGTCCACGGTATCCAGCAGTGTCTCGCCCTTGCTGGTGGAGGACGAGCCGATGTTGAGGTTGACCACGTCGGCCGACAGGCGTTTGGCCGCGATCTCGAAGGTGGTACGGGTCCGCGTGCTGTTCTCGAAGAAGATGTTGAATACCGATTTGCCCTGCAACAGCGGCACCTTCTTGATCTCGCGTCCTTCACTGACGTTCACGAATCCGGCGGCTTTATCGAGGATGTCGCGCAGGATGCGCGCGGGCAGACCTTCGGTGGTCAGCAGGTGCTGCAGCTCGCCGTTCTTGTTCAACTGAGGATTATTCATGCATAGATTCCTGCGCTGGGTTCATCGAAATACGCTTGCAGTATCTGCTGCGCGGCATACTGGTCGATGAGGGTTTTCTGTTTCCTGCCGTGTATCCCTTCCTCATCCAGTACTGAGCTCGCGGCGGCGGAAGTATAACGCTCATCCACCAGCAAGGTGGGCAAATTGAAGCGGCCTTTGAGGCGGTTGGCGAAGCGGCGGCTCAACGCGGTCATCTCGTGCGGCGTGCCGTCGTCGTTGCACGGCAGCCCCACTACCAGTGCCGCGGGCTGCCATTCCTTGATGAGTGCGGCGATGGCTGCGAAGCGCGTGTCGTTCTTCTCATCGTTGATGGTGGTGAGCGGCCGGGCGCTGGCGGAGACCGTGTTGCCGACCGCGATGCCGATGCGTTTGGTGCCGAAATCGAAAGCGAGGAGCGTGCCGGAAGGAGTGGGCGCAGTCATGCCCGGATTCAAGCGTTGCTTCTCACGTGCGCTTCCTCTCCCGCTTGCGGGAGAGGATTGAGGAGAGGGCAGCGGGCACAAACAATTACTTTTCCAAACATCATTGCATTGCGCCCGCTAGGCATGTCCGGCCTCCTCGGAGAGCGAGGCGAAGTCGATACCGAGCAAAGCCATCGCTGCCGGCAGGCGTTCCTCGGCAGGCAGATCGAACAGGATATGTTCATTGGCAGGCACGCTGAGCCAGGCATTGTCGGCCAGCTCTTGCTCCAGCTGCCCTTCCCCCCAGCCCGCATAGCCCAGAGTCACCAGCATGTGCTGCGGGCCTTGCCCCTCGCCGACTGCCTGCAATATATCCTTGGAAGTCGTGAGGCCGATGTTGGCGTTGACCTGCAGGGTGGACTGCCAGCGACCGACCGTATCGTGCAACACGAAACCGCGATCCGTCTGTACCGGTCCGCCGAAGTGCACCAGCACATCCTCAAGTTCTGCGGGTTTGAGCGGCATGTTGATCTGCGCGAACAATTCGCTCAGGGTCAGACTGATCGGGCGGTTCACCACGATGCCCATGGCGCCCTGCTCGTTGTGTTCGCACACGTAGGTGAGGGACTTGGCAAAGAAGGGATCGGTCATCGCCGGCATGGCGATCAGGAAGTGATTCGTGAGATTGAACTCGGGCATGGGCGCCATTGTAATCGGTCAGTGCCCTAATCTCAATTTGCCGCGAGTCAGGCCTTGTTGGTGAAACGGGCGATGGCTTCCAGCAATTCCTCTTCCTGGTAGGGTTTGCCCATGTATTCATTCACGCCGAGTTCCAGCGCATAGTGCCGATGTTTGTCGGCAGTACGCGAAGTGATCATGATGATCGGCAGGTCTTGAGTACGAGGGTCCTGGCGCAAACGTTTGGCCAGTTCAAAACCATCCATGCGCGGCATCTCCACGTCCAGCAGCATCACGTCCGGCAAGACGTCGGTGAGTTGTTCCAGTGCGTCCACACCATCCTTGGCCGCAAGGACCTGATAGCCCGCGCGCGCCAACAGACGTCCGGTGATCTTGCGCACGGTGAGCGAATCGTCCACCACCATCACCACCGGTACGGTATGCACTTCTTCAGCTGCCGCAGCTTTCGCGATCTTGCGCGTCACGACGATACGCTGGGTGAAGGCGATCGGGTTGATGATGAGGATCACTGTACCGTCGCCGGACACAGTTGCTCCGGCGATGCCGGGCAGTCGCGCCAATTGCGGGCCGATGTTCTTGACCACAGCTTCCTGATTGCCCAGCAATTCATCGATATGTACTGCGATACGGTTATCACCGCTGCGCAACAACAGCACCGGACTGTGCGGCTGACTGACCACCTCGGTCTCATCATCGCCCAAGAGCCGCGCCAGATAATGCAGAGGATAGCGCGCACCCTGCCAGTCGATGTATTGCTGGTGGTAGGCTGCTTCCAGCGCGGCGGGTTTCAGTTGTTGAACGTTCTCAATCATGGTCGAGGGCATGGCATAGACATGCTGTCCCACGCGCACCATCAAAGTCTTGGTCACAGCCAAAGTCAGCGGCAAGTGGATGGTGAAGCGTACGCCGTGTCCCAGCTCGGACGCCACGTCGATACGCCCGCCCAGCGCGGTGATCTCGCTACGCACCACATCCAGACCCACGCCGCGTCCGGAAATCTCGGTAATTTCCTGCGCAGTGGAAAGTCCCGGCGTAAAGATCAGTTGCATCACCTGCTCATCGCCGATCTCTTCGCCTTCCTGCAACACGCCGCTCTCGATACCTTTTTGCCGCACACGGGCAATGTCCAGTCCGGCGCCGTCATCGCTGAATTCAAACACGACTTCGTTGCTTTCCTGGTGCAGCGACAGACGAATCTCGCCGATCGGTTCCTTGTGGGCACGCTCACGCTGCTCCGGCGTTTCCAATCCGTGGGCTACGGCATTGCGCAGCAAATGTTCAAACGGTGCCGTCATCTTTTCCAGCACGCTGCGATCCAGTTCAACCTCGGTACCGGACAGTTCGAGGTTGGCGCGTTTACCCAGCTCCTTGCCGGTCTGGCGCACGATGCGGTACAGACGTTCGCTGATGCTGGCAAACGGCACCATGCGGATCGCCATCAGGCCTTGTTGCAGGTCACGATTGAGATGCGACTGTGCGGTAAGCGCCGCCTCGGTTTCTGCGAGGTTCTTCAACAAGGCTTGTTGCACGGTCTGCACGTCGTGCACGCTTTCGTTCATGAAGCGCGTCAGTTCCTGGAAGCGGGTAAAGCGGTCGAACTCCAGGGGGTCGAATTTCTCGGCACTTTCGCCGCTGATCGTGATGCGCGCCTGCATCTGGCCTTCCGCATGGATCTCGATCTCGCGCAATTGCTTGCGCAGACGATGCACACTCTCGGTCAGTTCCAGAACGCTGCTCTTGAATTCGCGCAATTCCAGTTCAGCGCGCGAACGTGCCACGCTGACTTCGCCAGCCTCGTTGACCAGGCGATCCACGGTGTCGGAACGCACGCGTAACAACGCGGCCTGCATGGCGCGCTCGGCCCCGACCTCCAATGCCTGTTTCGGTATGACCTGGGTCAGCTCACGCTGGTCTCGCGCGGGCGCCGCGGCGGGCGCGGTTTCTGCCGCAACCGGTTGCGGGTGCTGCAGTTGCTCGATGGCACTGCCGATGCGGTCCAGGTAGTTATCCAGCTCGCTCCACAACTCTGCGTTGAGTTCGCCGCTGGCCACTGCGCGGTCGACGCGATCTTCGACGCGGTGGGTCAGTTCCCCCAGGCGCATCGCCCCGGCCATGCGTGCGCTGCCCTTGAGAGTATGCAAGCTGCGCTGCAGATTGCGCCCCTGTTGCGCGTCGCCCGGCTGCTCGCGCCATGCGCGCAGTGTGCTGCCGATCTGCGGATAAAGTTCATGCGCTTCTTCGAGGAAGATGGGCAGCAATTGCTCGTCCAGCTCGTCGTGCACCGTACGTTCTCTTTGCACCGTACGCTGCTCGGGTTCCGGCTGATCGGTTGTCGCCACCGCCTCGGGCTTCTGTTCGGGCGCAACTGGCTCTTCAACCTCTTGCGCTGTCTCGATAGCCGGCACGGTCTCTGCTGCAGGAGCCAAATCCAGCGCGATCTCCGGCAAGGCTGCCGGTTCCGGCTTGAGATGGGAGAAATGCACCAGTTCATACTCTTCCGCTTCGGGCACCGGCTTCTGCGCCTCAGGCGGCAATTCGAAACCCAGTGCCGCGAGCGGTTCCGCCTCGGCAGTGATTTCGGGGGTGAATTCAGGTTGAACAGCGGCTGCTGTCTCTGGTGCGGGTTCCTCTTGCACTGTCCCGATACTTGCCGACACCGCTTCCGCCACAGGTGCAAAATCCAGCGTGATCTCCGGCAAGGCTGCCGGTTCCGGCTTGAGATGAGAGAAATGCACCAGTTCATACTCTTCTGCTTCGGGCGCCGGCTTCGGCGCCTCAGTCGGCAATTCGAAACCCAGTGCCGCAAACGGTTCCGCCTCGGCAGTGATTTCCGGAGTGAATTCGGGTTGAACAGCGGCGGCCGTCTCTTGCGCGGTCTCGATACTTGCCGACACCGCTTCCGCCACAGGTGCAAAATCCAGCGTGATCTCCGGCAAGGCTGCCGGTTGGGCGACCTTTTCTTCCACCGTTTTTTCCGCCGTCGCTGGCAATTCGAAATCCAGTTCTGCAAGCGGTTCTGCCGCGACAGCCTTTTCTTCAGCCATTGCCGGCATTTCGAGATCGAACATCGTGGGAAATTCAGGCTCGGCTGCCTTCTTTTCCTGCATTGCGGGTAACTCAAGATCCAGCGATATGAGTGGCTCCGCTTTGGGCACAGCAACTTCGGCTCGCGCAACCTCTGCCGGCGCAAGCCCCTTGTCCGCCTGCAATCGGGCGATCAACTCCGGCTGTGCCTGCGGTTCCTGACGCTGCTCGCGCACCATGCTGCACATCTCGTCCAGGCGCTGCACTACCTGATCGATACAGGACATCTGCTGTTCGGTCACCACATTTGGCTTGTCGATACGCTCTTCCAGCCAGAGCTCGAGTGCGTATGCCAGTTCGGCGATCTGCACGAAGCCCATGGTGCGATTCACTCCCGCCAGCGTATGCGCCGCGCGCATAAAGTCGTAGGTGACGATATGCGATTCGGTCTCGTGCATCGTGTCCAGTTGCGCCTGCAATGCATGCACGTGACCTGCGGCCTCTTCGGTCGCGATATTGAACAGGACCAGTGACAGGCTGACCGAGCCGATCTCGACGGGTCCTTCCTCCTCGCTTTCGCCTGCTGCGATCTCGTGCGTTGCGGAGACCGGCTCTGCTGTGGGAAGCACCTCTTTGAGCGCGGGCTGCGGGATCTCCTTGCCGTTCTCGATACAATCGGCCACGGTGAGCAAATAGGAGGTATCGATGGTGGCAGTGGTGCTGCCGCTGTGCAACATGTCCACCCAGTGCTGGAACAAGACCTCGGCATCGCCGATCATGTCCAGCAAGGCGGGCGTAGCGGGCTTGTCCTCTTGCAGCCATTTGTTCATGGCACGCTCCACTGCCCAGGCGACCTCGCCCAGTTCAGTGAGACCAACCATGCGACCGCTGCCTTTTAAGGTGTGGAATCCGCGGCGCATGGTGACCAGAGGTTCGCGGCTATCCATGTGCAAGCGGCTGACCTCCAGATTGCTGCGCAAAGTCTCCATGACTTCGCGTGCCTCTTCCAGAAAGACTTCCAGCAACTCTTCGTCTTCGCCACCCGCGCGGATCGAAACGCCGGTCGGCGCGGCTGCTTCCTGCGGCACCGGCATTTCCTCCGGGCCTGCCGCTGCGCGCACTTCGGAGATGTCCTGCAACACGCCGCTCAAGGCGGAGGGGTCGGGTTTCTGGCCAAGCACCAAACCATGCACGTATTCTTCCAGCGCACTGATGGCAGACGCCACGGTGCGCATCTCGGCGGCAGCGGGTGTCTCACCATGCACGTAATGCTCGGTCACCTGGCGTAGTGCACCCAGCAACTGCACAGCGATATCCAGCGACAGGATGTGCAATCCGCCTTGTACCTGACTCATCAGACGGCCGATCTGGGAAAGTTCGGCGCGTTTGGCGGCATTGTTGAAGAATGCATTCAGACTCTGCTCGATGTGCTGCAGATTGCCCTGCATCTCGTTGGCCAGCGGCACCATGACTTCGCGCTGTTCCATCTGGCAATACAGCGAGATCAGGTTGGCCAGTTTGTTCGCATCTTCCGGCATCCGCATCAGGCCGGCCTGCAGGCGCGAACTCAGGATGCGCGCCTGTTCCTGAAAGCCGCTGCCCAGATGCTGGTAATGTTCGATACCACTGTCGAGCAGCAGCAGCGCCATCGCCATATCCATGGTGATGCGTTGCGCGCGCTCCGGCTCGTCGGCGTGCTGCGCGCTGGTATGGATCTGTTTGCTCAAGAACTGCAGGGTGTTGCGGTCGAGCTGATCCGACAACACATGCAGCTTCTCCATGTCCTGGGCAAATTTCTTGCAGGCTCCCGCATCTTCGGAGATGCATTGCTCCCAGGCTTCCTCCGCCACCTGCAGCTGCGCACGCATGCTGTCGAGCAGCGCCGCAGTCTCGCTGGGCGGCAACGGCGGCTCTTCCGGCAGATAAACATCCAGAGCGTACACTTCCTTGATCTGCTCGACCGTGTCGCTTACCGAATGGCTGCGCGCAATGAGATACAGCATCTCGCTGATGGAAACCTCCTCATCGAAGGCGCTCCCATCCATCAGCGATTTCATCTTGAGATCGATGCGGCTGAGCGTCTTCTTGACGTTCAACTCGGGCGGGATGCCGTCATTGGCCAGGCAATCCAATAAGCCGATTGCCACCCACCAGAACGCGCGCTGCTGGTTTTGCGGCACGCAGGTCAGGACACTGCGCACGGCCGCCATCATCACGCGCAACGCTTCCGCCGCCCCGTCCTGCCGCAGCCATTTCAGCAACACCTGTTGATATTGCATGCGCGCGGCCTTGATGCATGCTGCAGCATCGGCCTCCTGCGGCGTCTCCAGCACTGCCGCCGGCAACTCGACCTGCAACAGGGGGAAAAACAGATCCACATCGAATGCCATCTCCAGGCCGCGCGCCTGGTGCAGCTCTTGATACTCGTGGAACAGACGTAGCGTGGCGTTGGTCGCGCCGTCCGCCAAGGCATCCAGATAATGTGTCAGTCCGAACAGGGCGCGGCGGATAGCATCACGGCGCAGGGAACTCACTTCTCCCGATCCAAGCTCCTGCAGGAGTTTTTCCAGTTCCGCGCAGAACACGGCCAACCCGGTCAACGACAGCATGCGCAGCACGCCGCCGATGCGATGCAATTCTTCCAGCGCGTTCTTTAACGCCTGCTGGTCGTTGCCGGAGGAGGCGAAGAAACTTTCGAGTTCGCGGCTGATGTCCGCCAGCGAGCTGTCCAGCCCGGACTTGACCGACAGCAACGGCAGCGGATTGAATTGCGCCTGCACAGTCGCCCTTTACAGCTTGAAGCCAGACACCGAACTGTTCAGTTCGTTCGCCAGACTTTCCAACTGGGTAACAGAAGCATTGGTGCGCTGCGTACTTTGCGAGGTCTGCTCGGTGATCTTCAGAATATCGCTCATGATTTTCGCCACTTCGCGCGCCATGTCGGTCTGTACCTGTGTGGACACCGAGATACTGTTCACCAGATCGGCCAGGTTGCGCGTGGAATTCTCAATTTCGCGCAGCGCCTGACCCGCCGCATCGGACAGTTTGGCTCCATCGACCACGCCTTGCGTACTCTTTTCCATAGCCGCCACGGCATCCTGCGTATCGCTCTGAATGGTCTTAACCAGCATACCGATCTGCTTGGTCGCCTCGCCGGAACGTTCTGCGAGGCGCTGCACTTCTTCCGCCACCACCGCGAAGCCCCGTCCCGCTTCGCCTGCGGAGGCCGCCTGGATCGCCGCGTTCAGCGCCAGCACGTTGGTCTGCTCGGTAATGTCCGAAATCAGGTCCACGATCTCGCCGATCTCCTGCGAGCTCTCGCCCAGCCGCTTGATGCGCTTGGAAGTATCCTGGATCTGTTCGCGGATGCCGTCCATGCCGGACACCGAGTTCTGCACCGCGCGCGCGCCCTGCTCGGTCACTTCCAGCGTCCGGCGCGCCACCTCGGATGACTGCGCCGCGCTGCTGTCGACCTCCTGAATGGACTTGGTCATCAGCTCGACCGCGCCGCCCGCGTCGCGAATCTCTGCCGCTTGTTTCTGTGTCGCGCCCAGCAACTCCTTCGTTACCGTACCGGCTTCGCCTGTGGCGCGCGCCACTTGTTGCGAGGCGGCAGTCACACGCGAAACCAGTTTGCGCAACTCGTCGGTGGTGTAGTTGACGGAGTCGGCGATCGCACCTGTGATGTCTTCCGACACCGTCGCACGAATGGTCAAGTCGCCGTCCGCAAGGTCGGACAGTTCGTTCATCAGGCGCAAAATCGCCTGCTGGTTGTTGCGGTTGGTCTGTCCTGCTTCGCGCTCGCGGCGTTTCGATTCGTCCAGATAGATCTTGGAGAGCAGCAGCAGCAGCAGTAGCACCATGCCACCGGAAAAGATACACGATGAAACTGGTGAGACGAGCGACGGTCGAGCCTTCGTAGTCGTTCACCAGTCTTTGCGTCGCGTTCAGCAATTGTTCGCCTTCTTCCAGAATGCGTTTACCGGCCAGGCGCGAGGTCAGCACGTCGCCCGCGTTGGCAGCGATGAAGCCCACCACCGACTGGTAGCCTTCAAAGTCTTCCTTGAGCAACATCACCGTTGCGTCGTTCTGCGGCAACTCGTTGAGCAAGGCCTGCGCTTCGCGCATCTTCGGTCTCCAGGCCCGGCAGGTCTTCTGTCGAGGCGGAGGTCAACACCATCTGCACGGCGCTGGTGATCTGCTCGATCAAACGGCTCGCCCGGTCGGCTTTCTGCGCGTACTCCGGCGTGGCACGTTCTGCGACCTGGCTGGACAGATTCAGCATGTCGCGCTGTCCGGCGGCGCCGCGCTCCAGGGTCACCAGCAGCGGACGCCCTTTTTCCAGCTCGTCCAGCAGTCCGCCCATGCGCTTCCAGTGGGTCAGCAATTCGTTCAATGAGCCGCGTGCCGTGCCTTCTGTGGGTGGCACGGTGTCGCTGCCTTTGTCCAGCGCATCCAGGATGGTTGAAAATTCTTGACGTGTTTGCTCCAACCCCTCGAAGGCCGCCGAGTCGCCGGAAAAGCTGGCCGCCGCATCTTTCGCCAGGCGTTGCGACAACATCAGCAGCTTGGAGGATTGCGCCACATAGCGCGAGCCGTAAGTCGCATCGCGTGTATCGACAAAGGTAAAGCCCGCCGCAACGAACAAGAACAACAATAACAAACCACCCAGAACGCGCAGCTGCCGGTCGAACGATTGTTTGCTGAACCACGGAATATTGATCGTCCTGATCTCATCAGCACGCGCATCGCCTTTTTTAACAAAGGTCTGCGGTGATTTTTTTGACCAATTGAATGGTAATTTAAAAGCCATTTCTTCCCCCCAAGCGTTGTTTACGCCCCGATCTGTAAGAATTCCGGTTGTTGCAACAGTTGCGCCATGTCCAGCTTGTGCCACCGCTGACCGCTTTCATCTTGCAAACAAATCTTTCCGCCCTCTTCGCTACGCTGCCAATCCTTTACGTTGCGCAAACCGAGCACCCGCGACACCAGCAGTCCTGCATTGAAGGCGAATTTTTGTCCCGCCAACAACACGCGACTCTGTCCCTCGTGCGGTATCGCCGCACCATCCATATACAAACTGAGATCGACGATGCTGTAGAGGTTGCCGCGCACGTTGGCAACACCGCAATACCATGGCTTGGTCAACGGCACCGGGGTCAGGGGCGGCAGCGGCAGCACTTCGTTGATGTCCGCCATGTCGACCAGCCAGTATTCTTCCCCCACCTGCACGCCCAGCGTGGACGCATAATCGCTACCGCCCGCCACTTGAGCTTGCAAACGATCCAACACGCTCTGCTGGAATTCGCGCAGGTTGAAGCGCTTCGACATATCGACTCGGTGCTTAGCCTAGTGCGGCGATCTTGCCGAGCAACTCGTCAGCGCCGATAGGCTTGGTGATATAGTCCTTCGCCCCTTGGCGCATGCCCCATATCTTGTCGGTCTCCTGCCCCTTGGTGGTGCAGATGATGACCGCGATATGCTGCGTCGCCGGATCTTGCGTGATCGCACGGGTGGCCTGGAAACCGTTCAGTCCCGGCATCACCACATCCATCAGGATGAGGTCTGGCAGTTCCGTCTTCGAGGTTTCCACGGCTTGTTCACCGCTTTCGGCATACACCACCTGAAATCCTTTTTTGCCCAGGATATCTCCCAAAACATGGCGCTCTGTTGCCGAGTCATCCACCACCATTATTTTTTTAATTGCCATAATCCGCTTCCTCTGAATGTTTGGTTGTATGCATAGCGACTGCTTCGATCAAACTTTTTTTACTAAATGGTTTGGTCAGATACTGATCAGCACCGACCAGTTTTCCGCGCGCGCGGTCGAACAGGCTGTCCTTGCTGGTCAGCATGACCACCGGCGTATCCTTGAATTCTGCGTGGTTCTTGATGAGCGCACAGGTCTGGTAGCCATCCAGGCGCGGCATCATGACGTCGACGAATATGATGTCGGGTTTGTTATCGACCACCTTGGACAGGCCATCGAAGCCATCCTCGGCCAGCACGACTTTACAGCCCGCCTGCGACAGGAATATCTCACCGCTACGACGTATTGTGTTGCTGTCATCGATGAGCACCACCCGGATGCCAGATAGGCCTTCGTCCACGTTGTCACCCTCTTCCCTGATTGATCGACGTCCACTCTTGCGGCGGACACTCCCTCACCCCAGATGCTACCGCATTTACCCTCGCGCGTTCAATGTTTCCGCGCCACTCGGCGCCTTAACGCCTCCAGAAAGCAGGGGTAAGCAGGATCAACACGGTAAATATCTCCAGTCGCCCGATCAGCATAGCGAATGTGCACACCCATGTCTGAAAGTCGCTCAACCCGGAATAATTGCCGGCCGGGCCGACCACGCCCAGTCCGGGACCGCAGTTGTTTATCGAGGCGAGTATGGCGGTGAATGCCGAGATGAAATCCAGCCCGCTGATCAACAAGACGAAAGTCAGCGTCAGAATGCTCATGAAGTACAGGAAGATAAAGCCCAGTACGGCAAACACGATGTTGTTGGCCACCACTTGGCCGCCGATCTTCAACGGATTGATCGCCGCCGGGTGCAGCAATTTCAGGAATTCGCGTCCCGCCTGCTTCACCAGCACCAGCGTGCGCATCATCTTGATGCCGCCGCCGGTGGAGCCGGAGCTGGCCGCGATCGCGGTCAGGAACATCATCCACAGCGGCGCGAAGATCGGCCACTGCGCATAGTCCACACTGGCAAAGCCGGAGCTGGTCGCAATCGAAACCAGATTGAAGCTGGCATGCCGCAGCGCCACCCAGAAATCCGCGTAGACATGCTGCCACCACAGGAACAACGCGATGCCGGCACAGCTGGCCAGGATCAGGCCGAGCGAAGCCACCGCTTCCGCATCGCGCAGGTACACGCGTAGCGACTTGCCGCGCCAGGCCAGGAAATGGGTGGCGAAGTTGATCACGGCGAACAGCATGAACACGATCATGATGAACTCGATCAACGGCGAATTGAAATAACCGATGCTCGCATCGTGCGTGGAAAAACCGCCCAAGCCCATCGCAGCGAACGCATGGCACACAGCATCCAGCCAGTTCATCCCCGCCCATTTCAGCGCAACGATGCAGGCCAGTGTGACGACCGCATACACCACCCACAGGTTGCGCGCCGTCTCGGCGATGCGCGGGGTCAATGCGGTATCTTTCATCGGCCCCGGCGTTTCCGCCCTGAACAGTTGCCGCCCTCCGATCCCGAGCAACGGCAGCACCGCCACGGCCAGCACGATGATGCCCAAGCCGCCCAGCCAGTTCAGTTCATGCCGCCACAGATTGATGGCGGGCGGCAGAAAATCCAGCCCGGTGAGCACCGTAGCCCCGGTGGTGGTAATACCGGACATGGTCTCGAAATAGGCATCGGTGAACGACAGGCCCTTGATCACCAGCATCAGCGGCAAGGTCGCCACGGCCGGCATCGCCGTCCACATCGCCACCACCAGCAGGTAGCCGTGGCGAATGGATAGCTCGCCCTTATAGCGACGGGTCAATATCCACAGCAGCACGCCGCTACCGGCTGTCCACAACATCGCCAGCAAGAAGATGGTCTGTGTGCCGTCGCCATAGATGAGCGAAGTCAGCACCGGCAGTACATAACTGATGCTGAACACCACCAGCATCAGACCCAGCGCATGGATAACGGTGAATATGCGTTCCATCAAAAGAATCCGAAACTGACCTGAAACAGCTTCTCGACCTTCTTCATCATCTTCTTGTCGATGACGAACACGATGACATGGTCCTCCGCTTCGATCAGCGTGTCATGGTGGGCAACGACAACTTCGTCGCCGCGCAAGATGGCGCCGATGGTCGCCCCCTTGGGCAGGTCTATCTCCTCGACGCGCCGGCCGACCACTCTGGAAGAATTGCGGTCGCCGTGCGCGATCAGTTCCAGCGCCTCTGCCGCGCCGCGCCGCAAGGAGTGCACTGCCGCCACGTCGCCTTGGCGCACATAGGCCAGCAGCGAGCCGATGGTGACATGCGCCGGCGACAGCGCGATGTCGATCTTGCCGCCCTGCACCAGGTCGACATAGGCGCTGCGGTTGATCAGCGCCAACACTTTGCGGGCGCCGCCCTGTTTGGCCAGCAGCGCCGACATGATGTTGTTCTCGTCGTCGTTGGTGAGCGAGCAGAACACGTCGACTTCGTCGACGTTCTCCTGCTGCATCAGTTTCTCGTCCGTCCCGTCGCCGTTCAGCACCAGGGTATTGGTCAACTCGCCCGCCAGTTTCTGGCAGGTCTTCTTGTTGTACTCGATCAGCTTGACCTGGTAATCGCGCTCCAGCGCCTTGGCCAGACGGCGCCCGATGTTGCCGCCGCCGACGATCATCACACGCTTGGTCGGCTTGTCCATGCGGCGCATCTCTTTCAGCACGCTGCGGATGTTGTCCGTTGCGGCGATGAAGAAGATCTCGTCGCCGTCCTGCACCACGGTCGCCGCCCTCTGGAATGATGGCGCGATCCTGGCGGAAGATCGCCGCCACGCGCGTCTCGACCTGCGGCATGTGCGTGCGCAGGAAGCTCAGCGGCTTGCCCACCAGCGGCCCGCCTTCGAAGGCGCGCACCGCCACCAGCGATATCTTGCCCTCGGCGAATTCCAGCACCTGCAAGGCTTCGGGGAATTCGATCAGTTTGGTGATGTAGTCGGTGAGGATCTGCTCCGGGCAGATGGAGAAATCCACGCAGAAATTGTCGGTGCTGAACACCGCTTCGCGATTGAGATAATCGGCAGTGCGGATGCGCGCGATGCGCGTCGGCGTGTTGTACAGACTCGCCGCCAGTTTGCACGCGACCAGGTTGACCTCGTCGCTCTGCGTCACCGCCAGCAGCATGTCGGTATCGGCGATGCCCGCCTGCTCGAGGACGGAAGGATGTGCCGCGTTGCCGGTCAGCGTGCGCAAGTCCAACCTGTCCTGCAACTGGCGCAGTTTCTCGGCATCCGAATCCACCACGGTGATGTCGTTCGCCTCGCCGACCAGATTCTCCGCCACCGTCGAGCCGACCTGCCCCGCGCCCAGGATCAGGATCTTCACGCTTCGTCCTTCCACTTGATGGAACAGCCCATGCTGGCGATCTGCTCGCGCGGTCCCTGCCCGGTCTTGGCCACTTGCAGCATGGCGTTGAACAGGTCGCGCGCCGCATCCGGCACCGCTTCCTTGCGCGATGCATCCAGGCGGCCGCGATATTGCAACTCAAGATCGGCATTGAAACCGAAGAAGTCCGGCGTGCACACCGCACCGTAATCCTTGGCGATCTGCTGCGTCTCGTCCCACACATAGGGGAAGGGATAGCCGTACTGCTGCGCGATGAGCTTCATGTTGTCGAATGAATCTTCCGCATAGTCGGCAGGATCGTTGGACATGATGGCGATGCTGTTGATGCCGTGCTGTTGCAGTTCGCGCGTGTCGCGGATAAGGCGGTCGCGGATGGATTTGACGTAAGGGCAGTGGTTGCAGATGAACATCACCAGCAGGCCGTTCGGGCCTTTCGCGCTTTCCAGCGTGTGGCGTTTTCCATCCACGCCCACGAGGTCGAATGGACGGGCCTTCCAGCCGAAGTCGCAAACAGGAGGTTGCAGACTGACCATAGATTTTCACTCCTAAAAACCAGCGTTATTGTTCTGGCCGTTATATTATCACGCCCGTCCCGAAGCCCTTTGCCTACCATGTCCGCGCCCCGCTTCTACTGTCCGCCGCCGCTGCCCCAGAACGCCGATGCGGAGCTTCCGCCGGAAGCCGCGCATCATGCCAGCCGCGTATTGCGTTTGCGTGTCGGTGATGCGGTGCAGATCTTCGACGGCTTGGGCAACGCACTCGACGCCAGCATCAGCGCCATCGAAGGCAAGCATGTAATACTCGGCAACCTGCACACCTACAGGGGGCAACCGGAACCCGGTCTGCGCATCGTGCTGGCACAGGCCATGTGCACCAGCGACAAGATGGATTGGGTAGTGCAGAAGGCCACCGAGCTGGGCGCCGCCGAGATCGTGCCGGTGCAGACACAACGCAGTGTGGCCAAGCTCTCCGGACCCCGTGCCGAAAAACGCGCCGAACACTGGCGCAACGTCACTGTATCGGCCTGCGAGCAATGCGGCCGCAATACCCTGCCGCAATTGCATGCACCGCAGGAACTTGCTACCTGGTTAAACGAGATGCGCCACGTCGCCGGGCAGCTAAATTCATCCTGCTGCCGGGCGGCGCCAGCAATCTGCAAACACAACCCAGACCGCAAGACCGAGTCACCTTGCTCATCGGCCCGGAAGGCGGCTTCACCGCGGACGAGGCCAACCTCGCGCAACAAGCCGGGTTCGTTCCCATCCTGCTCGGCCCGCGCGTGCTGCGCACCGAGACCGCAGCCATCGCCGGCATCGCCGCATTGCAGACGCTATGGGGCGATTTCATCTGAATTCCTGAAGGGAAGCGCGTGCCTTACGTCGGAGGTGGGAGATGAATAAACATGTTGTCATGACCCCTTTGATTAATACGCCGAGGGAGCCAAGGGAAACTTGGATGAACAAGATAGCTTTTGTCTTTCTAGGAGTAACTCTTGCCCTTGTTCTGGGTTGCAGTGATTCACGGGCGGGAGATATCCGAGATTTAATTTTGTATGCGGAGCGGTTTGATCCATGTACGCCTGACGATATTCAGGGCAAATGGGGTAGTTGTAAAAATTTATACAACACGCCAGAGAACATAGAAACTATTCTCAAGAAGCACGAAACGACAGACGACTATAAGGCCGCCGTCATGCTCGTTCTTCTTAGGCACTATAACTATGAGTTCTCCAATTTTCACCAAGGTTATGAGGTGAGAAAAGGTTTGTTTGAAAAGGAGAGCGCGTTTGTTAAGGCATACCTAAGAATTGTCGGGCCATCCAGCATGGAGTATATGACTGCTGGCGTTGCCTGGTCTTGGGTCAATGAACACCCTGAATTTCTTAAAAACAAATTGATCGCAGAGGAGATGAAGAAGATCGATGATGCTGCGAAGGAAATCGAAGATATCATCAAAGAAGAATCAAAAGTCCCACCTTTACGAGCCCGGGATCAACCCGTTAAGCGCATACAACAATAGAGTGCTCGTGGCAGATCACACCTTAATACCCGGCATTCCGTGGCACGACACACCGCCCCGCCCATCCCCATGATTTGAAATATAATGCCCCGCAATATATTTCAAGCATCTGCACCGGATTGAGGAGTTAACCAATCACCATGCCAGCCGTTTCCGCCAGCTCTTCACCCGATTTCGTCGCGTGGTTCCGTTCCGTCGCCCCTTACATCAATGCCTTTCGCGGCAAGACGTTCGTCGTCGCCTTCGGCGGCGAAGTGGTGGCGGACGGCAAGTTCGTCGAGCTGACGCATGACTTCAATCTGCTGGCTGCGCTGGGCATTCGGCTGGTGCTGGTGCATGGCGCGCGGCCGCAGATCGAGCAGCGGCTGGCGCAGAACGACATCGAAGGCAGCTATCACCACGGCATCCGCCTCACCGATGCCGCGACCCTGCAGTGCGTGAAAGAAGCGGTCGGCCGCGTGCGGCTGGAGATCGAGGCGCTGCTGTCGGTGGGCCTGGCGAATTCGCCGATGGCCAATGCCGACATCCGCGTGGCGGGCGGTAATTTCATCACCGCGCAGCCCATCGGCGTGATCAACGGCGTGGACCTGATGCACACCGGCTGCGTGCGCAAGGTGGATGTCGCGGCGCTGCAGGACCGCATGGAGTTCGGCGAGGTGGTGCTGCTGTCGCCGCTGGGCTACTCGCCCACGGGCGAAGTCTTCAACCTCACGCTGGAAGACGTCGCCACGGCCACGGCCATCGCGCTGGATGCCGACAAACTGATCTTCCTGATGGACACGGACGGCGTGCAGGAGAAGGACGGCACGCTGCTGAAAGAGCTGGCCGTCGCCGCCGCGAACAAGATCCTGTCCGGCAAGCGCAAGCTGCCGGACGATGTGGCGCTGTTCCTGCCCTGCGCGGTGAAGGCGTGCGAAGCGGGCGTCGCCCGCACCCACCTCATCAGCCGCCACACCGACGGCGCGCTGCTGCAGGAGCTGTTCAGCGACGAGGGCATCGGCACCATGGTGGTGGAAAGCACGCTCAACACTTTGCGCGATGCGACCATCGACGATGTCGGCGGCATCCTGCAACTGCTGCAGCCGCTGGAGGCCGAGGGCATCCTGGTGCGGCGTTCGCGCGAATTGCTGGAGCGCGAGATCGGACGCTTCGTGGTGCTGGAGCACGGCCACCGCATCATCGGCTGCGCCGCGCTGTATCCCTTCGCCGATGAAAAGGCGGCAGAACTCGCCTGCCTTGCCGTGCAACCGACTTACCGCAACCACGGCTACGGCGATGTCCTGCTCAAGCACATCGCGGCGCAGGCACAGGCGATGAAGCTGCAGAAACTGTTCGTGCTGACCACGCGCACGGCGCACTGGTTCATCGAGCGCGGGTTCAAGGAAGTCGATGTAGAGCAGCTCCCCGCCCAGAAAAAGACGCTGTATAACTATCAACGGCGTTCGAAGGTGTTCGTCCGCTCGCTCCGCTAGCTGCTGCGGAATACTGCAGCGTTTCCCCGTTTGCCGCCTGTCCGCTGGATTTGGGCAAGGATTCACGGTAATGTCACACTCCCCAAGCATAATCACGGAGTGAACTTAACCATGGCAAGAACAGTGCAATGCGTGAAACTCGGACGCGAAGCCGAAGGACTGGATCGTCCTCCCTATCCCGGCGCGCTGGGTCAGCGTATCTTCGAAAACGTTTCCAAAGAAGCCTGGCAAGGCTGGATCAAGTTCCAGACCATGCTGGTGAACGAGAATCGTCTCAACCTTTCCGATGCCAAGGCGCGCAAGTATCTCGCCGAGCAGATGGAAAATTATTTCTTCGGCAGCAGCGCACAGATGCCCTCCGGTTACGTTCCGCCGAAAAACTGAATCGCAGCGCCCGTAACGCGTCACCGCACCGACCTCACATGGCAAAAAAATTCCCCGCGCAGAACTTCCTCAACCGCGAGCTCGGCCTGCTCGAGTTCAACCGGCGCGTGCTGGCGCAGGCCGAGGACACGACGGTGCCGCTGCTCGAGCGGCTGCGGTTCCTGTGCATCGTCAGCAGCAACCTGGACGAGTTCTTCGAGATCCGCGTCGCCGGCCTGAAGGAGCAGATCGAAGCTGGGCGCGTCTCGCCGCGGCCCGGACGGCCTGGACGCCGCGCAGATACTCAAGCGCCTGTACGCCGCGCCGCGCACGAGCTCGTCGCCGCGCCAGTACCAGCTGCTCAACGACGAGCTGCTCCCCGCGCTCGCCGCAGCAAGGCATCCGCTTCCTGCGCCGCACGCGAGTGGAACGCGGCGCAGCAGGCCTGGGTGCAAGGACTATTTCCTCCGCGAGGTGATGCCGGTGCTGACGCCGATCGGGCTCGATCCGGCGCACCCGTTCCCGCGCGTGCTCAACAAGAGCCTGAACTTCGCCGTCGAGCTCGAGGGCAAGGACGCCTTCGGCCGCAACTCCGGCACGGCCATCGTGCAGGCGCCGCGCGTGCTGCCGCGCGTCATCCGCGCTGCCGCCGGAGATCGCCGGCGCGACTCACGACTTCGTCTTCCTCTCCTCGATCCTGCACGCGCACGTCGGCGAGCTGTTCGCCGGCATGAACGTGCTCGGCTGCTACCAGTTCCGCGTCACGCGCAACAGCGACCTGTTCGTCGACGAGGAGGAAGTGAAGAACCTGCGCAGCGCGCTGCAGGGCGAACTGCCGCAGCGCCACTTCGGCGACGCGGTGCGCCTGGAGGTCGCCGACAACTGCCCGCAGGCGATGGCCGACTTCCTGCTGCAGCAGTTCGACCTGCGACGCGGACGACCTCTACCGCGTCAACGGCCCGGTCAACCTGGTGCGCCTGATGCAGCGTCCCCGACCAGGTCGACCGCCCGGACCTCAAGTTCCCGCCCTTCGCGCCCGGGCGTGCCGGCGCGCGCTGCGCGAAGCGGCGCGACATGTTCGAGGCGCATGCGCAAGGGCGACATGCTGCTGCACCACCCGTTCCAGTCGTTCACGCCGGTGATCGACTTCATCCAGCAGGCCGCCGCGCGACCCGAAGGTGGTCGCGATCAAGCAGACGGTGTACCGCACCGGCACCGACTCGGAGCTGATGCAGAGCGCTGATCGACGCGGCGCGCGCGCGGCAAGGAAGTCACGGTGGTGGTCGAGCTGCTGGCGCGCTTCGACGAGGAGGCCAACATCAACTGGGCGGCGCGCCTGGAGGAGGTCGGCGCGCACGTGGTGTACGGCGTGGTCGGCCACAAGACCCACGCCAAGATGCTGCTGGTGGTGCGGCGCGAGGACGGCAAGCTGCGCCGCTACGTGCACCTCGGCACCGGCAACTACCACCCGCGCACGGCGCGCGCTGTACACCGACTTCGGCCTGTTCACCGCGCAACGAGGAGATCTGCGCCGACGTGAACGAGGTGTTCATGCAGCTCACCGGCCTGGGCAAGGCCGGCAAGCTGAAGCACCTGTGGCAGTCGCCGTTCACCCTGCACACGCAGCGTGCTCGACGCGATCCAGCAACGAGACCGCGCTCGCCAAGGCCGGCAAGCCGCGCGCGCATCATCGCCAAGATGAACGCGCTGCTCGAGCCGCGAGATCATCGAGGCGCTCTACGACGCCTCGCAGGCCGGGCGTGAAGATCGACCTGATCGTGCGCGGCGTCTGCGCGCTGCGCCCCGGCGTGCCGGGCCTGTCGGAGAACATCCGCGTGCGCTCGATCGTCGGCCGCTTCCTCGAGCACACGCGCGTCTTCTACTTCCGCAACGGCGGCGCCGAGACGTCTATCTGTCGAGCGCCGACTGGATGGACCGCAACTTCTTCCGCCGCATCGAGGTGTGCTTCCCGGTGCTCGACGCCAAGCTCAAGAAACGCGTGATCGACGAAGGGCTGAAGAGTTACCTGAAGGACAACTGCCAGGCCTGGGAAATGGACTGCAACGGCTTCTGGCACCGCCAAGCCCCCGGGCGCAGTTCCGAAACCTGCGCGCAAACTGCCCTGCTGCAAGAACTGGGACAACCGCTCGCGGCGATTGACGACGACGTTTAGACCTTCTTCGGACGTCCGGTCTTGATCGTTTCGAGACCGGAGAGCGCGCGCTTCAGCTGTGCGGCATTCAGTTTGGACAGCGCTTGCAGGCTGGCGCGCAGCAATTCGCTCTTCTTCGCATGCACACCGGCTTTCAGCGCCTTTTCCTTGAGTGCCGCAATCAGATCGTAATCCGCCTGCGGCATAGTGAAGCTGTCGCGCACGACCTTCACTTTGCTGTCTGCCTTCTTCTCTTTTTTATGCTTTTTCTCGGGCTTGGCCGCGGCTTTGGCCGGTGCGGCCTTGCGTGCGACAGGTGTCTTCGCGGTAGCGGGTTTGCGCGGGGTGGTCTTGGTCATCTTCAGTCTCCCTGAGTGATTGTGGCAAAAACAGTATATACGGTATATTCTGACGACCGATAGTGTAATAAATGGGAGCGGGGGGGAAGATGGAGCTGATCCTGTGGCGACATGCCGAAGCTGCGGAGGGAATGCCGGACGACATGCGTCCGCTCACCGAGAAAGGACAACGCCAGGCGGAACGCATGGCTCATTTTCTTGCCGAACGGCTACCGCAGAACACGCGCATCCTGGTCAGCCCCGCGCTGCGTGCACAGCAGACAGCCGCTGCGCTGAATGCCAGTTTCATCACCGCGCCCAATATCGATGTCCACTCTTCGCCGCAGAAAGCCATCGCAACTGCCGGCTGGCCCATGGCGGGCGGCTCGGTGCTGCTGGTCGGACACCAGCCGTGGCTGGGCGAACTCGCCAGCCTGTTGATGACCGGCCATGCAGATATCTGGAGCATCAAAAAAGGCGCGGTGTGGTGGTTCAGCCGGCGCGAACGCGAGGGCGATTACCAGACCGTGTTGCGTCTCGCCATCTCGCCCGAACATCTGTAGTCTTCGTCTAGCGGAGGTCATCATGTTTGAATCGGCAGAACTGGGACACAAAGTCGACAAGGCCACTTACGATGCCGAAGTCCCCAAGCTGCGTGAAGCACTGCTGAATGCGCAGTTCGATCTGGCGGAGAAAGCGAAATTCCCGGTCATCATCCTGATCGGCGGCGTGGACGGCGCGGGACGCGGCGAGACCGTCAACCTGCTCAACGAGTGGATGGATCCGCGCCACATCCAGACCCACGGCATGGGCGAGCCCTCCGACGAGGAACTGGAGCGCCCCATGATGTGGCGCTTCTGGCGCGCCCTGCCGCCCAAGGGCAAGATCGGCGTCTTCTTCGGCTCCTGGTACACCTGGCCGATCCTGAACCGCGTCGATGGGTTACACCAAGGCGGCCGAACTCGACCAGAGCCTGGAACGCGCCAAGCGCTTCGAGAAGATGCTGACCGACGAAGGCGCGCTGATCATCAAGTTCTGGTTCCACCTTTCCAAGGAAAAGCAGGAAGAACGCCTCAAGGCGCTGGAGAAGAATCCCAAGACACGCTGGCGCGTCACCAAGCGCGACTGGGAGCATTTCAAGCTCTACGACAAATTCCGTCAAGTCCATGAAAGCGTCATCCGCCAGACCAGCACCGCCGAGGCGCCGTGGATCGTGGTCGAAGGCGCGGATGCGCGTTACCGCAGTCTGACCGTCGGCAAGGTCATCCTCGAAGCGATGCGCAAGCGCCTGGCGGAGTCCGACAAGAACAAGGACGCCTGCAGATCCGCGCCGCACCCTTGCTGCCGCCCATCGACAAGCTGCAACATCCTCGAGACGCTCGATCTCACGCAGAAGCTGGACAAGAAGAAATTCGAGAGCAGACCTGGAGAAATACCAGGGCAAGCTGAACCTGCTCACGCGCGACCCGAGATTCAAGGAGATCACCGTGGTGACGGTGTTCGAGGGCAACGACGCCGCCGGCAAGGGCGGCAGCATCCGCCGCATCACCGGCGCGCTCGATGCGCGCCACTACCAGGTCATCCCGATCGCCGCACCGACCGAGGAGGAGCGCGCCCAGCCCTACCTGTGGCGTTTCTGGCGGCACCTCCCGCGCAAGGGCCGCGTCACCATCTTCGACCGCTCCTGGTACGGCCGCGTGCTGGTCGAGCGGGTCGAGGGCTTCTGCTCCGAGGCCGACTGGATGCGCGCCTACGGCGAGATCAACGACTTCGAGGAGCAGCTGGTCCGCCACGAGACCGTGGTCGTCAAGTTCTGGCTGGCCATCAGCAAGGACGAGCAGCTGCGCCGCTTCAAGGAGCGCGAGAAGATCGGCTTCAAGCGCTTCAAGATCACCGACGAGGACTGGCGCAACCGCGAGAAGTGGGACGCCTACGAGCAGGCCATCGTGCGACATGGTCGACCGCACCAGCACCGAGATCGCGCCGTGGACGCTGGTGGAAGCCAACGACAAGAACTTCGCGCGCATCAAGATCCTGAAGACATTGTGCCAGCGCATCGAAGCGGCGATGAAAAAATAAGGGGCTAACGTCAAATGGCATATATAGATAGGTATCTAGGCCGTTCGGCATATATACAAGACCCCGCCCCGCTGCTTACGATGCTTCCCCATCAACTCGGCAACTGCCGATTCGGGCCGGGCCGCAGCTCCTAAGGGAGAAATTCAAGATGCAGACCACATCTTTTCCGGCCATCGACCAACTGCTGCACAGCATTTCGCACCAAGATCTGGCGCTGCCCACCCTGCCCGATGTCGCCCACAAAGTCCGGCACATGATCGATGACATCAACTATTCCGCCGCGCAGATCGTGGCGGTGATCTCCGGCGATCCGGCGATTGCGGCACAAGTCATCAAGGCCGCCAACGGCGATGCTTTTGCGGACAAGCCCAAGGTCGATTGCGTACGGGCCGCCGTGTCGCGCCTTGGCTACCGGACATTGCACAACCTGGTGAACAACATCCTTGCCTTCACCGATCATGCACAGGCCAGCCATCCGGTGACGCAGACCCATTTAAGCAACTTCTGGGAGCACAGCCGGGAAGTGGCGACCTACAGTTACATGCTCGCCAAGAACCTGAAGTTGCTGAATCCGGAGCAGGCCATGCTGGCCGGCCTGATGCACGAGATCGGCACACTGCCCTTGTGTCTGCACGCCGAAAAGACGCCCGACAGCCTCGACCATCAGACCCTGGAAGATTTGATCCTGAATTTCCGTTCCGCCGTCAGCGAGCAATTGCTGCGCACCTGGAATTTTCCCGAGGAGATCATTGCCGCGGCCACCGGGCATGAAGACATCCACCACGCCGACGACAACGCCCATGCCAGCTACACCGACATCGTCACCGTGGCCAACCTGTTGAACCGCAATACCGCAAAGCTGACTGCCTGGGTACGTATCCCGGCGGTGGATAAGCTGCACCTCTCGCCCGAGGTATGCTCGACCTTCCACGAACAGTTTCACGACGAGATCCGGGACACGCACCAGATGCTGTTCCACACTGAGCACACTCTGCCTGGCGGATCGCCCCTTCCCGGCCTCTTGCTAGCCGCGCATCTCAGCTGTCGAGTGCCTGCCGGCTTTCCTGCACCAGCACGTAAGGACGGACCACTACCGCCCACATATCGGCATCCGCTTCATACCAGGCCATCGCCTGTTCATCCGTCACGCGGGCGACCTGGCCGCGTAGCCATCCATTGCGACACTTGCTCTGCATTGTCTTCGGACACCTGGAACGCCACCTCGACCAGGTCGAGTTCCGGGCTCACCGCGATGGCCGCGCCGCTGGCGAAGAAGCGCTGCAACTCGCGCCAGGCGATCTGCGCAGTTTCCAGATTCACGCTGGCGCGTTTGAAGTCCTGTGGGCTTAACTTTGTCATTTCAATACACTTTCCGATTACGCTTTCGATCCATTCAAATAATTGTTCTTCACCCGCATGTAATGCTCGGCGGAATAGCGCAGGTAGGCGATCTCCTCGTCCGTGAGCTTGCGCACCGCCTTGGCCGGACGCCCCATGTAGAGCATGCCGCTCTCCAACGTCTTGCCCGGCGAGATCAGGCTGCCCGCGCCGACCATCACGCGGTCGGGGATCACCACATCGTCCATGATGATGGAACCCATGCCGATCAGGCACTCGTTGCCGATGCGTGCAGCCGTGCAGGATGACCGAATGCCCCACCGTCACATAGTCGCCGATGATGAGCGGCGAGCCCTCCGGCTTCTCCGCCGTCTTGTGCGACACATGGCCCATGCTCAGGTCCTGCACGTTGCGTGCCGCGCCCGATCACGATGCGGTTCACGTCGCCGCGCAGCACCGTGTTGCACCACACCGAGCTGTCGTCGCCGATCTTCACGTCGCCGATGACCTGGCAGGAAGGATGCAGATAGACCGTGTCGCCGATGGTGGGAGAGGTATTGAGGTAGTTGGATATTGGCATGATGACTTTTTCAGAAGCTGAAAATTAATTCGAGCCTCCCCCATTAATTCTCTCGGAGTAGCGTCAGATGTTGCGCGCTGCGTATTGCTGTAAGTCTTTTGTCGAAATGCTAGTTGCTGGCACAAGTTGATAGTGCTTTTCATCGACCACTTTGATTTCACCATCCTGCACAGCAAGTTCAAACATTGCGATACGATCTTCGCTCATAAACTGTGCCGAAACAGCACGGCAAATCAAATTGGAAAACTTCTCCGCGCAGCACAGAATATCCTGCTGAGTTTGCACCACGCCATGCCTATCGTTGCCGCCCTTGGCCTGTACCGGAACAACAAATTGCCGACCGTGGCGGTCAATGCCAACATAAATTTCGTCGATCTCGATTTGGCCGACTTCTTTCACTGTCGTGCGCAAATGGTTTTGCAGCGAAAACGTGGTGATTCCCAAGAATACATCTATCAGTCGGTTATAACGAACCTTGGCCAGCAACGCTTGTTCGTCGCTCAATGCATAGGCAGTTATAATTTCAGGCGTTGCATCTGGTACTTTGATTGTGAGCAATTCTTCACGAGGAACGATGCGATTCAACCGAACTTGTTTGAATCGGTAACGGGCAGAACCCGCCCCCTCAATAATCCATTCAAATCCCTTGGCGGCAGTTTTGCGAATACTTTCCGGAAATTCATTGCGATAGCGGAACGAATAGAAAATGTCGCCGATATTTTTGGGCAACTTAATTTTCAAGGTTGTAGCAATGGAAGCTACTTCATCGCGCATGAACTCAAATTCCACCGCCCCCTTCGAATAATGGTCGGCAAATACCTGGGCAATAATCGCTTGATAGCGATTAGGTTGCTTTTCTGCTTTCTTGTCAGACATAGGCCTCTTCCCACAAATCTTGTTGGTTGATGTTTTGCTTTCGGGTGCGCTGTGCGATGGTATTGCGCGGCACTTGGAAGTACAGCGAGGCCGATCCCATATCGACAGACAAGAGATCAACATCTCCAGACTGCAGCAGTACCTTTGGTTTACGCGGCCTAATTCCTAACGCTTTGATGACTTCGCTTGCGACCGCGCGCCCCAACAACGGCGGGACACTATTGCCTATTTGGCGGAAGCCATGCCACTTTGTTTTATGAAAACGAAACCAGTCTGGATATGAGTGCAGACGTGCCGCCTCTCGTACAGTAATAACGCGAGGCAAAAATGGATGGATAGGCCGCGGCGAAGTGAATGCACCACGCGCACTATCTGTCCCGGCGCGCAAGGTATTGCAGAGACCGTCAGGTGGTAGCTTGCGGAAGCGACTAATTGGCTCAGTCTTGCCATGCTCGGTCGCCATGAAGCGCTGTTTGGAAAGTTCTGTGTGCTCGGTCCGCAGGCTTGAGGTAAGTAGGTTTGAGTCGAATTCCCGTACATATCCAAAATCAGTCGGGTCAACTTCAAGCCCTCTCAGGCGTTGAGCGTAGCTTGCCTTGGTTTTCCATTTGGCACGTACCTCATCAGCCGTAATCAGCGCGTCGAAAGACTCTGCATCTGGCAAATCTCCAATGGCCTCCCAAACTGTTGCACGCTGCTCAAACGGTTTTGGATAGTTCGGCACGGGCAAGCCACGGCGTGCTCCAATCACAAACAAACGTTTACGATCTTGAGGTACACCAAAGTCGGCCGCGTTAAGAACCTGATATGGATTCTGTACATCGTACCCGACGCTCTCCAGCGCGGCGATCAGCTCTTTCAAGAATTCGGCGTGCTTGCCAAGTGTTAGTCCCCTAACATTCTCGAACACAAAATATTTTGGCTGCAATTCCGAGACAAGTCGCACGTAGTGAAAAACAAGTTGGTTACGGGGATCGTCGAAAGCGCGTTTTCCAATCATGGAAAATCCTTGGCACGGCGCACCTCCGAATACCACGTCGATATCTGCATCACCAAGGTTCGCTCTGCGGCGGATCTCGGCACCAGTCATATTCACTACGCTTGCGCAAATGGCTGTCGTATTCGGGAAATTATATTCATGCGTTGCGCAATGAATGGGGTCGATTTCAATGGCAGCAGCTATATCGAACCCCGCCTGTTCGAAGCCTAGCGATAATCCTCCCGCCCCAGCAAAGAGATCGATCCCGACAGGACGTCGTTTAGTTGTTCTCGAAGAAGTCATTTAGCTTGCTTGTTAATTTGTCGAGGTTCTTTAGTTCGCACTGCCAAATGGTTAGAACTTTCCAACCGCCCCGTTCCAATGAGGCAATATTCTTACGATCTCTTGCGCGATTCGTTTTCATTTTTGTTCTCCAAAAATCGACTCGCGTTTTAGGAAGTCGTGCGTATCGGCAGCCTTTGTGTCCATGCCAAAAACACCCGTTCACAAAAACTACTTTTTTGCGCCCTGCAAATACCAAATCAGGTTTTCCAGGCAGCTGCTTGCCATGCAATCTATACCGATACCCCATGCCGAAAATCAAACGACGTACGGCAATTTCCGGAGTTGTATTTTCAGACCTCACTCGGCTCATTAGCCAACTGCGGCGCTGAGGAGTCAATCTGTCCACATTTTACCCCGCAGGGTGAAATTGGTTTCCACTGCTTTCGCAGGCAAGGTCATCCCACCAACTTCCACTTCATCTGCCTCACCTGCCCGTAGCGGTACGAGCTGGGAGCCGCCGAATTCCACCGTGTGCGGCATGTGCCACTCTTCGCGGCGCAGCGTGATGGTGTCCTTGTTGCGCGGCAGGCCGTAGTAGTCCGCACCGTGGAAACTGGCGAAGGCTTCCAGCTTGTCCAGCGCGCCCGCCGCTTCGAACGCTTCGGCATACAGCTCGATGGCGCTGTGCGCGGTGTAGCAGCCGGCGCAGCCGCAGGCGTTCTCCTTGGTGTGCTGGGCGTGCGGGGCGCTGTCGGTGCCGAGGAAGAATTTCTTGCTGCCGCTGGTCGCGGCTTTGACCAAGGCCTCGCGGTGCGTCTCGCGCTTGAGGATGGGCAGGCAGTAGAAGTGCGGGCGGATGCCACCGACCAGCATGGCGTTGCGGTTGTAGAGCAGGTGTTGCGGGGTGAGGGTGGCGGCGATGGTGTCCGGCGCACTCGCCACGAACTGCGCGGCGTCCCTGGTGGTGATGTGTTCGAACACCACGCGCAGGTTCGGCAGGTCGCGCAACAGGGGCTGCATCACACGCTCGATGAACACGGCCTCGCGGTCGAAGATGTCGATGTCGGTGCTGGTCACTTCGCCGTGCACCAGCAGCGGCAGGCCGCAGCGTTGCATCTCCTCCAGCGCGGCGTAGGTCTTGCGCAGGTCGGTGACGCCCGCATCGGAGTTGGTGGTGGCACCCGCCGGGTACAGCTTCACCGCATGCACCACGCCGCTGGCCTTGGCCTTCTTGATCCTCGGCGGCTGACGTGTTGTCGGTGAGATACAGCGTCATCAGCGGCTCGAACTTCATGCCTGCAGGCAGCGCCTTCAGGATGCGCTCGCGGTAGGCCACCGCCTGCTCGGTTGTGGTTACGGGCGGGCGCAGGTTGGGCATGACGATGGCGCGGGCGAACTGGCGCGCGGTGTCGGGCAGCACAGAGGCCATCAGCGCATCGTCGCGCAGGTGCAGGTGCCAGTCGTCGGGGCGGGTAAGTGTGAGTTGTTGCATAAGATTTTCTGTGATTAGGTTGTTGAGACGCCGCCTAGCTCTTGGAGAGCCTGGCCATTAGCTGCATCAGTATGATCCAGATAAACACCCACCAGTAGACGGACGCTCGGGCATTTGTCCAGTAGCCTTTGAGCTTAGCGCCCCAATGCGTCATGGCGCGATTCCATTCTGAAGGCCCCTGTCCCGTTTGTCCTTGCCGTGCTGTCTTCAGCCATGCCGCAAATCGGGCCAGCTTGATGCTCGTGCCGACCAGCCATGCTTCGAGGCTTGCCAGCACCTTGTATACCTGCCACCCCAGGAAGGAACCCATCGTTGCAGCCAGGAGATATATCCCGAAAGATGCGGTGTCGCGCATGCCGGCGAAGAAACCGATAGTCATCACGCTGCCGATGATGGCCGGGAACAGCAGCAGCTTCGATTTTGATTCCATCGGAGCCGGCCCCCGCCAATTCTCATACCAGACTATCGCCCCCCGGAGTTTCCACCTCGCCAATACGGCAACATTCCGTACCACAGCTGGCAGGAGCGTGAACAGGATGCCGATGAGGCAGACTTCCAGCCACACGTTCCAGACCGGGCTGAGGCTCACAAAGAGCCAGCCATACCCCGCCGCCAGCAACCCTGCCACGAAGTCCGCCCAGAACAGCTGCCATGGCCGTGCTGACGCATATTCCAGGCGCGGCAGCAGTTGCGCCAGATCCGCCTTTTCACATTCTCGTTGCCAAGCCGCGCTTTGCTCCTTGGCCCGGAAGGCGCTGTAATGCTTCGCGACAAGGGGCGGTGGAGCACCAGCTTGTCCGTCCAGCCGCAGGAACGGATTGGCGCTTGTGCGTGCTTCGGCGAACAGCCCCGCCAACCTTCTTATCGTGGCAAAGCGGACGCCCGCATAGTCGCCATAAGTCCGGACGATCTCCATGCTGTTTTCTTCCCAGCCGTAGCGCTTGCTCGCCTCCAGAAAGACGAGCAGCTTTGGATCTTCCGAAAACAGCAGCCAGTAACACAACGCACGTTCGTAATCCATCTGCTGGTCCAGCGGCAGGCGTGCGAGCTCGGCCGAATGCGCTCGGTAGCGTTGCAGCATGCCTTCCTCGGTATCGTGGTCTGCCTGGCTTTCGAGTTCTGCGATCATCGTCTCGACGACATCGGCATGGGGGTCGGCCGCCGTTGATGCGGTGGTTTGCGTTGTGTCTGCGGATGCGGAGAGATCAGAAGGCCGCGAGTTGGTTATCTGTGCAACCGTCACGTCGCTTTCGTCGAACAGTGCTTCGTCTTCATCTGCCCATTCTTGACGCGCTCGACACCGGCGCATGGCCTCTTCGTAGGCCTCGCGTATCCGGGCGAACTCTGCGGGATGGCTGTCGGGACGATATTGTTTGATCTTCGACGAGTAGGCTCGTTTGATAGCGGTCTCGTCAGCATCGCGCCCTATTCCCAATGTGCGGAAGATAGTCATGGCCGCCTTACCAGACGCTGTTGTGCTCTATCGAATCGAGCGCCCAGCCAAAATCCTGTTGGGCTTTAGCGATCGCTGCCAGGTCCTGGGTTTCGAGTATGGCCTTGAATTGACCGAGCAGGTGCCCAACCTGCTCTCGCTCTTCGCCCAGCAGTTGCTCGTAAAGCCGATCGGCGCGTTCAAGCAGCAGACGGTTGTCGTCCTGATCGCGCGGATGGACCTTGAGAGCTGCCAATTCGATACGGCGACTGGCTATCTCTTCGTCGCTGACGTTGCCCGCCAGTTTCTTGATGACGAGGTTGCGGCTGATTCCGGCGCTCTCGATGTCGATGTCCACGTCGAGAATGCCGTTGATGTCGTAGGTGTAGCGGATGTCCGCCGAGATTTCGCCCGCCGGGCGCTTCGGAATTGGAATTTCGATTTCACCCAGCAGGACGTTGTTGCTGCACGAGCGGGATTCCCCCTGATACACGGGAATTTTCAGCGATGCCTGCATGTTGGAAGCCGTGGAAACAGTACGTACCCGGCTGGCGGGAATGACGGTGTTGCGCTCGATGATGGGAAAAAACACGTCAGCTTCCCATCCGCCCTGCGCATTTCGCTCCATCACCTCTGTTCCCAGGCTGTGCGGACAAACATCGGTCAACACCACTTCCTCGAATTCCTTGTGGCGCATGCTCAGGCCCGCACATACGGCGCCGCCCAACGCAATGGTTTGATCGGGATCGACGTAACGCGCAGGCAAGCGCCCGAACAGCTGTGCCGCCAGTTTGCGCACCATCGCCATCCGCGTTGCTCCACCGACCAGCACCACCTCGTCGAGGTCGGCAACCCGCAGACGGGCATCGCGCAAAGCGCGCTCGACCGGCGCGCGCAAGCGATCCAGCAGCGGCTTGCACTGCTGCTCGTAGGCTTCCTGGCTGATGGTGACAGCGCTGTTCCTGCCGTCGATCACAACCTGCATGTCTGCGCTGGGTTGCTCGTTCAGCTTGCGTTTGGCCTCTTCCGCCGAGAAACGGATGGCCGCCATGTTCTGGCGATCGTCTTTTTGCTTGGCGCTCAATTCCGCGCGCTGCACGAACAATTCCACCAGCGCATTGGTAAAATCGTCGCCGCCGAGAAAGCTGTCGCCGCCGGTCGCCCGTACTTCCATGACGCCGTCGAATTTCTCCAGGATGGACACGTCAAACGTGCCGCCCCCCAGATCGAAGATCAGGAATTTGGCCTCGGCATCGCGCTCCTGAATACCGTGAAACAGGGCTGCTGCAGTCGGTTCGTTGATGAGCCGCCTGACCGTCAGGCCGGCAAGCTCGCCGGCAATGCGGGTTGCCTTGCGCTGCTGGTCGTTGAAGTAGGCCGGCACGGAGATGATCGCTTCGTTTATCTCGACCCCCAGGGCCGCTTCTGCATCGGCCTTGAGCGCGCGCAAAACCAATGCCGACAAATCTTCAGGTTTGAATTTCTGGCTGCCCAATTTGATGACCTGCTGCGAGCCCATCAGACGCTTGAACGATGCCACGGTACGCTCGGGATGTTTGACTTGGCGTTCACGTGCAATCGCGCCGACCATGACCGTTCCGCTATCGTCGACGCTCACAACTGAGGGAGTGAGAAATACGCCATGTGAATTCGGAATAGTGGTTGGCACGCCATCCTTGAGGTATGCGATGAGACTGTTGGTTGTTCCCAAGTCGATGCCTACAATCATTTTTTCACCCTGTGTTGTCGAATAGATTGCACTGATCCTGCAAATAGAGCTCGTCCTTGCCCAGGGCGAAGCGCTGGTGAATTGTAAAACAAAGCCTGGCTTCCCCTTAACGATTCGCGGCAACATGCGTTGCACCGCGTCATCCAGGGCTTAGACCTATTGTTGCGTTCGTGCTTTGGATAAGGTGAGCGCCGTCGACAACCCCTGATGCGAGGGTAATAAATACGGATTTTCCTTTTTAAAACAAAAATATTCTATGCTTATTGGCCAACCGACCTCACTCCCATATTCGCAGCCAATGCATCTGTTTACGCGATCTCCCGTGCGCTGGATATCGATGAAACAGGGACCATCTTGACCTTCCTGAGTGATCTGGGCGTTTCTGACGATTACCTGCTGCAACCAGTGCCCTAATCGCGAGCGGATTCGAAGTCATCGCATCGGACAGTCCGGGCCCCGCCAGGGGTCCGGAATTGGCGAGTTTTCAAACAATCGGACTTGATTCCAGGCAATTCATCCACTTCGTAGTTACATCAGGCTCACCACGAACAGAATAAGTCCGGGCGTCCTAGTCCTGCTTGCTTTCCTGCCAGCCGCCGCCCAGCGCCTTGAACAGGTCGGCCACCGCCGTGCGTTGTGCACGTTCGGCGTCGTAACGGTTCAGCTCTGCCTGCAACTGGTTGCGCTCGACATCGAGGAATTCCATGCGGCTGCCGCTGCCCACGCGCAGGCGCACTTCCGCCTGCTGGCTGGCCTGCGTCAATGCATTGCTGCGCATGGTTTCTGCGGCCAGCACCTGGCGTGCCGTCGCTTGTGCGGCAAGCGCGTTGCGCACATCACCGAACGCGCTGGCGACCGCTTGCTGGTACTGCGCCAGCGCCTGGTCGCGCCGCGCTTCGCTGGCTGCGACGTTGGCACGGATGCGGCCCGCGTTGAAGATCGGCTGGCTGACGCCGGCGGCGAACTGGAATATGCCTGCGGGGCCGGTGAAGAGTTTCGCCATATCCACGGTCTCGCTACCCATGTAACCGGTGAGGCCGATCGAAGGGAAATACTGCGCGCGCACTTCGCCGATGCGAGCGTTGAGTGCGATGAGGCGCTGCTCCGCCGCTTTCAGGTCGGGCCTGCGCAACAGCAGCTCGGCGGGCAGGCCGTCCGGCACCCACACTTCATTGAGTTTGGGCGTGCCGCGCTCCAGTTGCGCGTTCATCACCTCGCGCGGCGAGCGCCCGAGCAGCAACGCCAGTGCGGTCTCCTGCCGTGTGCGGACCAGGGCGATGCTGGCCAGTTGCGCTTGTGCGGAGCCGATCTCGGCCTCGGTTTGATGCAGCTGGAACTCCGAGATGACGCCGACTTCGAGACGCTTCCTGTCCATCACCAGCCGCTCTTCGCGGTTGGCCAGCGCGCGCTTCACGGTCTCTTCCTGCGCGGTGTAGGCCAGCAGTGCGAAATACTGCTGCGCCACCTGCGCGGTAAGCGTCAGGCGCACCGCATCGCGGTTGGCTTCTGCGCCGAACAGTTCGGCCCGTGCCGCCTCGCTGCCGCGGCGGTATTTGCCCCACAGGTCGAGCTCGTAGCTCGCATCCAGCGTGGCACGCGTGGTAGTCGTGGTGCGCGGCAACGTCGCCGGTCGCGGGAAGGAACCCGCGAGCGTGGCCCGGTTGCGCACCTCGCTCGCGTTGGCGCTCACGTTGGGATACTGGGCGGATTCGGCGACATCGAGCTGGGCGCGCACCTCCAGCACACGCGCCAGTGCGACCCGGACATCCGCGTTGTGTGCCAGCGCCTCGTCTTCCAGTTTGTCCAGCACGGGGTCGGCATACAACGCCCACCAGCGCTCGCCCGCCGCAGCGGCCGTCTTGTCAGTTGCGTCCTTGGCCGCCCACTGTTCGGGCAACTGCATCTCGGGACGCTGGTAGTCCGGCCCGACAGCGCAACCACCGAGCAGCGCACTCGCCGCCAGCAACATGAGTATCTTGTTCAATTTGAAATTACGCATGGTCTTGCTCCTGGGGGATGGGCGGCTTGCCGGGGAAGATGCGGCGCACCACCACGAAGAACACGGGAATCAGGAACACCGCGATGACGGTGGCGGTAAGCATGCCGCCCATCACACCGGTGCCGATAGCATGGCGCCCGTTCGCACCCGCGCCGGACGAGATGGCCAGCGGCAGCACGCCCAGCATGAACGCGATGGAGGTCATCAGGATCGGGCGGAAACGCAGGCGGCACGCTTCCAGCGTCGCGTCGTACAGGCTCTTGCCCTGCTCCTGCAGAGAGCGCGCGAACTCGATGATCAGGATCGCGTTCTTGGTGGACAGGCCGATGATCACGATGAGGCCCACCTTGAAGTACACGTCGTTGGGCAGGCCGCGCAGCGTGACTGCCAGCAGCGCGCCGAGCACGCCGATGGGCACCACCAGGATGACGGCGAACGGGATGGACCAGCTCTCGTAAAGCGCAGCGAGGCAGAGGAACACCGCGATCAGCGACAGCGCGAACAGGAAGCCCGCCTGGGCACCGGAGCGGCTCTCGTCATACGACGCGCCCGACCATTCGAAGCCTATGCCCGGCGGCAGTTTGCCGGCGACTTCCTGCATCGCCCGCATGGCGTCGCCAGAGCTCTTGCCCGGTGCCGGGCTGCCCGAGATCTTCATCGACGGAATGCCGTTGTAGCGGTCGAGCTTGGGTGAACCGACCGTCCAGCGCATGGTGGCGATCTCCGACAGCGGGACCATGCCGCCCTGTGCGTTACGCACCGGGATGCGCAGCATCTGTTCCGGCGTGGAACGGGTACGCGGCTCGGCCTGCATCTGCACACGCAGGATGCGGCCCTCGCGCACGAAGTCGTTGATGTAGGACACGCCGAGTGCCGATTGCAGCGTCTCGTTGAGCTCGGCGGTGTCGATTCCGAGCGCACGCGCCTTGAGCGTGTTGATTTCCAGGCGCAGCTGCGGCGACGGCTCCTGTCCTTCCGGACGCACGCCGACCAGGTTCGGGTTCTTGCCGGCCATGCCCAGCGCGATATTGCGCGCTTCCATCAGCTTATCGCGCCCCACTCCGCCGCGGTCCTGCAGGCGGAAGTCGAAGCCCCCGGCTGCGGCGAGCTCGGGGATGGGCGGCACGTTGATGGCGAAGATCATCGCCTGCTTGATGCGGAACAGCATCATGTTGGCGCGCTTCACCAGGGCAGGGGCGGAGCTTTCCTCCTTGGGCCGTTCATCCCAGCCTTTGAGCCGGACGAAGGCGATCGCCGCGTTCTGGCCGCGCCCGAAGAACGAGATGCCGGCCACGCCGATCACGTGCTCCACCTCGGGCTGCTTCAGATAGAACTGCTCGACCTGAGACAGCACTTCCTGGGTGCGGGCGCGCGTGGCCCCCGACGGCAGCTGGATGATGTTGATGAAATAGCCCTGATCTTCTTCCGGCAGGAAGCTGGTCGGCAGTTTCACGAACAGCGCGCCCACGGCCACGAGGATCACGGCGTAGATGATGAGATAACGTCCGGTGCGCTGGATCGCCTTGGCGACGCCGGCCTGATAGCCGCGCGAAGTGCGCTCGAAGAAGCGGTTGAACCAGCCGAAAAAGCCGCGGCTGGGTTTCAGCTCATGCCCCGGCGAGTTCTGCAGCAGTGTGGCGCACAGCGCGGGCGTCAGGGTCAGCGCCATCAGCACCGAGAACGAGATGGTCAGCACCAGGGTCACGGCGAACTGCTTGTAGATCGCACCCACGGTGCCGCTGAAGAACGCCATCGGAATGAACACCGCGATGAGAACCAGCGTGATGGCGATGATGGCATTGAAGATCTGGCCCATCGCCTTGCGCGTGGCGTCTCTGGGCGACAGCCCTTCCTCGACCATGATGCGCTCGACGTTCTCCACCACCACGATGGCATCGTCCACGATGATGCCGATGGCAAGCACCATGGCGAACAGCGTCAGCGTGTTGATGGAATAACCCAGCACGTAGAGGCCGACCATGGCGCCGGTGAGCGCGACCGGCACCACGATGGTCGGGATCAGCGTGGCGCGGAAGTTCTCGAGGAACAGGTACATCACCAGGAACACGAGGATGATCGCCTCGATCAGCGTCTTCGCCACTTCCTTGATCGAGATCTCGACGAAGGTCGAGGTGTCATACGGCACCAGCCAGTCCACACCCTTGGGGAAGAATTTGGAAAGCTCTTCCATCCTGTCCTTCACCGCCTTGGCGGTGTCGAGCGCGTTCGCACCCGGCGCCAGGCGCAGGGCGATGGTTGCGGTCGGCTGGCCGTCAATGCGCGCTGCGATCGAATAATCCTGCGCGCCGAGCTCGACGCGCGCCACATCCTTCACGCGCACGGTCGAACCGTCCGGGTTGGCGCGCACGATGACGTTGGCGAATTCCTCGACCGTGCTCAGGCGGCCCTTGCTGACGATGATCGCGTTGAGCTCCTGGTCGTCGAGCGCGGGCAGCTGGCCCAGTTCACCGGTGGCGAGCTGGGTGTTCTGCGCGCGTACCGCGCGGCTGATGTCGCCGGGCGAAAGTCCATACGCGTGCAGACGCTCCGGCTTGAGCCAGATTCGCATCGAATACTCGGTGCCGAACTGCAGGGCCTCGCCCACGCCCGGCACGCGGCGCAAGCTTTCCAGCACGTGGGCTGCGCTGTAGCTACCGAGCGCGACGTTGTCCAGGCTCTTGTCGGGCGAGATCAGCGAAACCATCATCAGATAGTTGCGCGCCGACTTCACCACGTTGACGCCAAGGCGGCGCACTTCTTCCGGCAAGCGCACTTCCGCGCGCTTGATGCGGTTCTGCGTTTCCACCGAGGCCGCGTCGAGGTTGGTGCCCGCCTCGAAAGTCAGCGTGATGGTGCCGATGCCCTGCTCGGATGCGGATTCCATGTAGAGCAGGTGTTCGATGCCGTTCATCTCCTGCTCGATGAGTGCTACCGCGGTCTCTTCCACCACCTGCGCAGAGGCGCCGGGATAGGTGACGGTCACGGCCAGCGCGGGAGGTGCGACGGCGGGATAGGAGGAGACCGGCAGGCTGCGCAGGGCCAGCCCGCCGGAAAGCAGGATGACGATGGCGATGACCCAGGCGAAGATGGGCCGGTCGATAAAGAATTTTGCAAGCACGATTTACCCCTGTTTCTTTTCAGCTGCCACGGGGGTAGCACTTGGTGAGGTTTCCAGCGATACCGGCTTCACGACAGTGCCGGGACGCGCTTTCTGCAGCCCGTTCACGATCACCTGCTCGCCGCCCTGCAGCCCGGATTCGATGATGAAATTGCTGCCGGCCATGTTGCCGACCTTCACCGGACGCGGGTTGGCCTTGCCTTCCGCATCCACCGCCATCACGAACTGCCCTTGCGGGTTCATCTGCACTGCGCGCTGCGGCACGCTGATGGCGTTCTCCTGCAGCGCCTGCGGGAAGCGGATGGTCACGAACATGCCCGGCAACAACTCGTGGTTGGGATTGGGGATCTCGGCACGCATAGTGACACTGCCCGTGGTGGGATCGGCCGCCATGTCGGTGAACAGCAGCTTGCCGGGCAGCGGGTAGATGCTGCCATCCTCGAGCACCAGCTCGATACTGGTCGATTCACTGCGCTTGAGGCTGCCCGCCTTGACTGCCTTCTGCAGACGCATGATGTCCGACTCGGATTGTGTGAAATTCACATACAGCTTGTCGGTCTGCTCGATGGTGGCGAGCAGGGTGGCCTCGCCGCGGCCGACCAGTGCACCCTCGGTAACCAGCGACCGGCCGATGCGGCCGGAGATCGGCGCGGGCACGCGGGTGTTCTCCCAGTTCTCATGTGCCCTGCTCAATGCCGCTTCGGCTTGCTTGAGCCTGGTCGAGGTCTGTTCGTATTCCTGCTGACTCACCACTTTGGCCTCCAGCAACTGTTTCGCACGCCCGAGGTTCTCGCGCGCCAGCGCTGCATCCGCGCGGGCCGCTTCATAATCGCTGCTGTAGTTGCCGACATAGATCTGATACAACGCCTGGCCAGCATTGACGTCGCTGCCTTCGGTGAACATGCGCTTCTCGACGATGCCTTCCACGCGCGCGCGCACCTGCGCCGTGCGGTATGCCTGCAGGCGGCCGGGCAGGTCCTGCGTCTGCGTCACGGGGCCGGACTTGACGGTGATCACATCGACTTCGGGCGGAGGCGGGGCGGCGCCTGCGGCAGCAGGTTTCTTCGGCTCTTCGCCGCCGCAGCCGGCCAGCAATGCAGCCAGAATCAGGCTCGCCAGAGTTTTCCCGGCGAAAGTTTGCGTTGTGTCTTGTTTCATTTCAGTTCTCCAGTCATGCAATCGTTGCGATCGCTTTGCGATTCATTTGCCGGCGATCCGCTGCAGTCCTGCCAGCGAAAATTCAGCGATATGTTTTGCCGTTGCTTCGATTTCTTTCTCGTCGTAATCCAGTTCGGGATACATACGGCGGTTCATTTCTCTCGAATTGCGATAAAAAGAGCATTGCCCAACGATGCTGAAGACGCAGCGGCGCACATCCTCGTTCGCGACCTTGTCGCCCACGATCTCGCGCACCAAGGCGGTCAGGTGTCCATGCAACGGCACGATGATTTCCTTGGCGATGATGTCGAGCGCGGGTGAGGGCTCGAGCATCTCGCGCATGATCAACTGGCTGTGCGGCGTACAGCGTCCACCCATGAGGCGAGTCATGAGGTTTTGAATGAGGCGGGCGAGGCGGACCTCCGCGCTGCCTGATTCGTTGGCGGTTTCGATCAGGTTCCCGACCGGCTCCAATGCGAGCGCCGCCATGAACAGCGCTTCCTTGCCGTTGAAGTGATAGTTCACTGCCGCGACATTGACCTCGGCGCGGCGGCAGATCTCCCGCACCGTCGCCCCCTTGAAACCAAGCTCGGCAAATACCTCGCATGCGGCCACCAGCAGCCGGTCGCGCGTGTTCTCGGGGAGTTCCGATTGGGATTGCATTGCGTTCATGTCAGCTCCGTTTTGCAGTGCGAATTCAAACGAGCGTATCAAACAGCTGTTTGAATTGCAAGAAAAGGGGATCCGGGAGCGGCGCTCCAGGCCGGGATTCTATTCGGAAGATTTCAGGGAAAGTGCGTGTTGATACAACTCGTTACGTCCGCCCCCCGTGATCTGGGCGGCCAGCTGCACGGCTTGCTTGAGCGGCAGGTCCTGCAACAACAATTTCAAAATTCGCTCGGTCTCGGCATCTATCACGCCCGTCTCAGCCGGGGCAGCGGATACCAGCAGCACGAATTCGCCGCGCTGGTTGTTGGGATCGCTGTTGAGCCAGTCCAGCGCTTCACCCAGCTTGCAGCGATGGATGCTCTCGAACAGCTTGGTGATCTCGCGCGCCAGAACGATCTCGCGTTCGTCGCCAAACACCGCCTGCAAGTCTTCCGCGCATTCCAGGATGCGGTGCGGCGCCTCGTAGAACACCAGGGTGTAGGGATGTTCGATCAAAGTTTGCAGCGCGGTGCGCCGCGCGCCGGATTTATTCGGCAGAAAACCATAGAACAGGAAATGCGGTGCACTCAGTCCTGAGGCTGAAAGGGCTGCGACAGCGGCGCTTGCGCCGGGAATGGGGATGACGCGAAAGCCCGTTTTGCGCACTTCCTCCACCAGCACCGCGCCGGGGTCGCTCACCGCCGGGGTTCCGGCGTCGGTCACCAATGCCACGTTCTGCCCCTGCTGCAACAGGGCGACGACCTTTTCCGCCGCGCCACGTTCGTTGTGCTGGTGCAATGCCAGCAGCCGCGCATCGCTGATGCCGTGATGTTGCAGCAGATGACGGGTGTTGCGGGTATCTTCCGCGGCGATGGTGTCGGCTGCGCCCAATACATCCAGTGCGCGCAACGTGATGTCACTTAGATTTCCAATCGGGGTGGCGACTACATATAATGCGCACTCCAATTTTTGCCTGGTCTCGATATGCAAACTGTTGCCTCTGTATTTAAATTGCTGCGCGGATTCTTGATCGCTGCACTATACGTGAGCGTTTTTGGCTGCGCCACTCAATCGGCGCCCGGCACACCTGCTCCAGCGGCACAGGCTCCTGCCGCCCGTGCAGTCACCCCGCCGGCACCCCAACCTGCTGCACCTGTGGTATCGGCAGTGGTAACGGAACCTGCACCGGTGGTATCGCCGGTCTCTCCCGCCCCCACCGTGGAGCCGCCCGCGCCGCATATCGCGCTGCTGCTGCCGTTGAAGTCCCCCGTCTTCGCCAAGGCGGCAGACTCAGTACAACAAGGCTTTCTCGCCGCCGCCGGCAAAGAAGCGCGCGCATTGCCCGTGCGCGTCTACCCATGCAACGATGAAAGCACCGAGGTCGTTGCGCTGTATAAGCAGGCTTTGCGCGCCGGTGCAGTCGCTGTGGCGGGTCCGCTCACCCGTACCGGCGTCGCCGCACTGGCAGCGAATGCCGAGCTCATGACGCCGACGCTGGCGCTGAATCTGCTGGACAGCAACCGGACCGACCACCTCTATTTCTTTGGCCTTCCGGGCGAAGCTGAAGCTCGCCTAAGCTCGCAGCGTGCCACGAATGCCGGACTGCTCAGCGCGTCCATCGTCTACACCAACACCCCGCTTTCCCGGCGCTTGGCTCAGGCATTCAAGGATGATTGGCTGCGTGCCGGCGGCATCCTCCAGTCCGAGATCGTCTATAGCGGCGATCCTGAGCCCCTGAAAGAACTGCCGCAGGAACCCGGCAACTCGGTGTTCCTTGCCGCAGAAGCCGATAAAGCGCGCCTGCTGCGCCCCTACATCAATGCGGTGATACCGGTTTATTCCACGTCGCAAATATTCTCCGGCAACAATCACACGCTGACGAACTACGATCTGGCCGATGTGCGCTTCGTCGATATGCCGTGGATGCTGCAGCCCGACCACCCTGCGGTGATGATCTATCCACGCTCCGCAACGCCTTTGTCTCCAGACATGGAGCGTTTGTACGCACTGGGTATCGACGCTTACCGTTTGCTGCAAGTGATGTACGAGCACAGCGAGGCGCGTTCGCTGCCGCTGGACGGCGTCACCGGCAAGATCACGCTATCCGGACATATCTTCCAGCGTGAGGCCGTCCTTGCCATCATGCGGCAAGGACAGGGCGTTCCTGTGGATAGCAAGACACGCTGATGAAACCCGGCGCTCAGGCCGAGCAAGTCGCTGCCCAGTTCCTGCAACGACACGGCCTGACGCTGATACAGACCAATTACCGCTGCCGCTTCGGCGAGATCGACTTGGTCCTGCGTGACGGACAGGCGCTGGTGTTTGCGGAAGTACGCCAGCGCAGCCGCAGCGATTTCGGCGGTGCCGCGGCCAGCATCGACGCCCATAAGCAACAGCGTCTGATCCTCACCGCCCAACACTATCTTGCCTCGTTGTCGCGCCTCCCTCCCTGTCGTTTTGATGCCGTGCTGCTGGATGCCGCCGGCAACATCGAGTGGCTTAAAAACGCTTTCGAGGTATAGGTGGCACAGCCTTAGGGTAAAATTCACCCCTGTCATCCACTTCATTTTTAGACCATGTCCCTGACTACTCGCATCGGCAAACACTTCGACGACAGCGCGCAACTCAAGCAGCAGAGTAAAAAAGTGCTCGCGCAGCCCATCGCCGACGCAGCGCACACCATGGTCACTTGCCTGATGAACGACGGCAAGATCCTGATCTGCGGCAATGGCGGCTCGGCGGCCGATGCGCAGCACTTCGCCGCCGAACTGATCAACCGCTTCGAAGTTGAGCGCCCGGGACTGGCCGCCATCGCACTGACCACCGACAGCTCGGTGCTCACCTCCATCGCCAACGACTACGACTACAACCAGATATTCTCCAAGCAGGTGCGCGCGCTGGGCATGGACGGCGACGTGCTGATCGCCATCTCCACCAGCGGCAATTCGCGCAGCGTGGTGGAAGCGATCCACGCCGCGCACGAGCGCAACATGCCGGTCGTCGCCCTGACCGGGCGCGACGGGGGCGTGATGGCCTCCATCCTCGCCGAGTCCGATTTCCACATCTGCGTGCCTTCGACCAGCACTGCCCGCATCCAGGAAGTTCACCTGCTTGCGCTGCATTGTCTGTGCGATGCCATCGATCATCTTATTTTGGGAGGGGAGTGATGCGTTATCTGTTCGTGATGTTGTTCGTCGCCTTGGGATTGTTGCAAGGCTGTGCCGCACCCGTTGTCGCTGCCGGAGCGGGCATGATGATTTCCGCCTCGGATCGACGCAGCACGGGCGCGATGGTCGAGGACGACAGCATCGAAAGCAAAGCGCAGAAGCGCATCGACGAGAAATACCAGGACGCCGCGCATGTGAGCATCACCGCCTATAACCGCTTCGCTCTCGTCACCGGAACGGCGGCGAGCGAAGAGGCGAAGATGGACATCGAACGCATCGTCGGCGCCATTCCCAACGTCAAGGGCATCGCCAACGAACTGGTGGTGGGTACTGCTTCCGGCATCGGCACCCACAGCGCCGATGCCCGCCTCACCGGCAGCGTGAAGATGCGCTTCGTCAGGAACAAATCGCTCAAGGCCGATCACGTGAAGGTCGTTACCGAAAACAGCGTGGTGTATCTGATGGGCCTGGTCACCCATGCCGAGGCCGATGCGGCATCCGACATCGCCAGCACCACGAACGGCGTGCAGAAGGTCGTCCGCGTATTTGAATACATCGACTGACGTGTATCCCACCCCTGAATTTGAAAACAAGATCTGCACCGCGCAGGACCTGGCGGCCAAGGTCGCTGCGTTGCCGCGTCCGCTGGTGTTCACCAACGGCTGCTTCGACGTGCTGCACCGCGGCCACGTCACTTATCTGGCGCAGGCCCGCGCGCTCGGCGCTTCGCTCATCGTCGGCGTGAACAGCGACGCCTCGGTGAAGCGCCAGGGCAAGGGCGACGACCGCCCGATCAACGCCGAACAGGACCGCATGGCGGTGCTCGCCGCGCTGGAGTCGGTGAGCCTGGTGGTGAAGTTCGATGAGGACACACCGCTCAATCTCATCCTCGCCAGCCATCCCGACATGCTGGTAAAAGGCGGCGACTGGAAGCCGGACAACATCGTCGGCAGCACGGAAGTGCGCGGCTGGGGCGGCTCCGTGCACAGCATCCCGTTCCTGCATGAGCGCTCGACCACCGCGTTGCTGAAGAAGATCCGCGCGCTATGACGCCCACCGACATCGTCCTGCACCAGAAATCCCGACTGCTGGAGGTCGCCTTCGAGGACGGCACCCGCTACAAGCTGCCGTTCGAATTCCTGCGCGTGTTCTCTCCCTCAGCCGAAGTGCGCGGACACGGCGCGGGACAGGAGACGCTGCAGGTCGGCAAACGTAATGTGATGCTCACCGGCCTGGAGCCTTCCGGCAGCTACGCCATCAAGCTGATATTCGACGACGGCCACGACACCGGCCTGTACACCTGGGAATACCTGCATGAGCTGGGCAAGTACCACGATGCGATGTGGCATGATTATCTGACCAAGCTGGAAGCGGCGGGTGCCAGCCGTGATTAAAATATGCCGTCACACCGGCGAAGGCCGGTGTCCAGTGATTTTATTTAACTGGATCCCGGCCTGCGCCGGAATGACAAAACAAAGGAGTTGATATGAGCAAGACCACCCATTTCGGTTTCCAGACCGTCGCTGAAGAAGAGAAAGCCAAGAAGGTCGCGGGCGTGTTCACCTCCGTCGCCAGCAAATACGACATCATGAACGACCTGATGTCGGTCGGCCTGCACCGTGTCTGGAAGCCTTTTGCCGTCGGCCTGGCCAACGTGCATGAAGGCCAGCGCGTGCTGGACGTGGCGGGCGGCTCCGGCGACATGTCGAAATTGTTCTTGAAGAAGGTCGGCAGCAGCGGGCAGGTCGTGCTCACCGACATCAACAACGCCATGCTGCGCGTGGGCCGCGACAACCTGCTCGACGCCGGCCTCGCCACACCCACCGCGCAATGCGACGCCGAGCACCTGCCCTTCCCCGACAACTACTTCGACTGCGTGAGCATCGCTTTCGGCCTGCGCAACGTCACCCATAAGAATGCCGCACTGCGCGAGATGAAGCGCGTGCTCAAGCCGGGAGGCCGCGTCATCGTGCTGGAATTCTCCAAGGTCGCCAAGCCGCTGGAAAAAGTCTACGACCTGTATTCCTTCAAGCTGCTGCCCAAGATGGGCGAACTCATCGCCAACGATGCAGACAGCTACCGCTACCTAGCCGAATCCATCCGCATGCATCCGGGACAGGAAGAGTTGAAGCAGATGATGATCGATGCCGGGCTGGAGCGCGTCGAGTACTTCAACATGACGGGGGGCGTGGTGGCGGTGCATCGGGGATATAAGCTGTAATGCAGAGTAAGCTTCTTGCGTTTTTCCTATGCATAGTGCCTCAAGCCCAGGCTACTGAAGTACGGTGCCCCTCTCAGATTGACGTTGCCAAGGTCGTAGCTAATCCTCCCTCGGGTTGGAATACCTACAAGAGTGCTCGCACCCCAATTCTGAAAAACGGAGAGGTCTCTGGTGGTTTTCGCAACGTTGAGGTTCACGATGGTAATTCGGCTGATGTGCTTGGCGATCTGATTCCTGACAACGATGAAACCGGATATCGTGATGGCTATTTTGAGTGGTCGTTAGGCGGACTTGATAACGTATATGCTGCCTGTAAGTACGGCGGCACCAACATCTGGTTGGTTACTAGAATTGAACGCCATGCGCATTCAATTTGTCGCGTGTCATTGTTTCAACGTAAGCCGTTACCCGTACTAAGCTGTAAATAGCCTGCGCAGCAAGCATAGCGTGGATGGAATGAATGCAGTCCGGGCTTTAAACTACTAATTCTTAATTTTCAATCAATCACAGGAATCACAATGAGCGGTTTACCAAAATGCCCCAAATGCAGTTCCGAATACACCTACGAAGACGGCGACAACTATGTCTGCCCCGAGTGCGCACACGAGTGGCCCAAGGTCGCCGCTGCCGAAGTGGGCGAGCAGACGAAGGTGTTCAAGGATGCCTTCGGCACCGTGCTGAATGACGGCGACACGATCACCGTGATCAAGGACCTGAAGATCAAGGGTTCGTCCTCGGTGGTCAAGGTCGGCACCAAGGTGAAGAACATCCGCCTGGTGGACGGCGACCATGACATCGACTGCAAGATCGACGGCATCGGTGCGATGCAGTTGAAGACCGAGTTCGTGAAGAAGGCTTAGTAATCACCGTTCGCCTTGAGCCTGTCGAAGGGCCATTCATGGTTCGACATAACCAACGACTTGGCTGGCGTTTTTTGACAGCCTAGTCGAATGGCTAGTAGTTTCATCAGGCTCACCACGAACGGATATTTTTGGAGTCAGAAATGAGTGGCTGGGGTTGTCCGCACGAGGTCGATGGCAAATGCCAGAAGGTGCTGAACAAGCCGTGCGACATCGGCATGAAGGGTTGCGTGCTGGCGGGACGTTTCCGTTTTGCCGACCCCAGCAAGAACCGGCCGAAGAAGACGCCGCAAACTCCCGCCGCCGATGCGCCCGCTTCCGAAGATGACCATAAGTAGCGCACCGGACCTGGTTCATTGCGACGGGACGCTGCTGGTGGTGAACAAGCCCGCCGGATTGCTGGCGGTGCCGGGACGCGGCGAGGACAAGCAGGATTGTCTTTCCGCCCGTCTGCAGCAGGAATTTCCCGATGCCTTGGTGGTGCACCGTCTGGATATGCCGACTTCCGGTTTGATAGTGTTCGCACGCGGCGTCGAGATGCAGCGCAGGCTGTCGCAGATGTTCCGCGAGCGCGTAGTGGCCAAGCGTTATGTGGCGGTGGTGGCGGGCAGACTGGAACTAGGGCTCGGCGAGGTGAGCCTGCCGCTGATCTGCGACTGGCCGAACCGCCCGCGACAGATGGTCGATCATGCGCTGGGCAAGCCCTCGCTTACGCGCTATCGCGTGCTGGGATTCAGCGGCGATACCACGCGCGTCGAGCTGGAACCCATCACCGGCCGCAGCCATCAGCTGCGTGTGCACATGGCCAGCATCGGCCACCCCATCCTCGGCGATGCCTTGTATGGCGATGCAGCCAGTGCGCCGCGTTTGCTGCTGCACGCCAGTTCGCTGTCCTTTGCCCATCCCGTGGACGGTGAGCCATTGAACTTTGTCTCCCCGCCCCCATACTAAGAGCCGCTGTACGCGGATTCACCGCAAAGCATGAGGGGATAAGCAATCAGGTTCAACTGCTATACTCTTCGCTTGTTGTCTTGAACACACTGAAGGAATCCAATGAAACGTTTCGCCATTTTGTTGACTATCGCTTTGACCAGTCTTTCTTTCCTCGCCACCAGCGCTGAAGCCAAGCGCTTCGGCGGTGGCGGCAGCTTCGGCAAGCAGCGCACCATGAGCGCGCCTGTGCAAAAGTCCCCTGCAGCCGCACCGCAAAACACCCCGGCACAACCCGCCGCCGCACCGCAATCCACAGGCAATAAGTGGCTCGGCCCTCTGGCCGGTATCGCCGCCGGCCTGGGTTTGGCTGCGTTGTTCTCCCATTTCGGGCTGGGTGAAGGCATGGGCTCGATCCTGATGATCATCCTGGCGGTAGTCGCCGTGTTCTTCTTGGTCTCCATGCTGCGCCGCAAACAGCAACCCGCGATGCAATATGCCGGAGCCGGTGCGCCTTACGCCGGTACGCAAGAGCCGGTGCAACAGCCTTTGAGCGGCAGCGCTGCTGCGCCTGTGGCTGCGGCCAATATCCCCGCCGATTTCCCGGTGGATAGCTTCCTGCGCGGTGCCAAGACCACCTTCATCCGCCTGCAGGCTGCCAATGACCGCAAGGACCTGGACGACATCCGCGAATACACCACGCCGGAGATGTTCGCCGAAGTCTCGATGCAGCTGCAGGAGCGCGGCGATGCGCCACAGAAGACTGACGTGGTCGCCATCAACACCGACTTGCTGGAAGTGGCGACCGAAAGCGATATCGCCATCGCCAGCGTGCGCATGAGCGGCCAGTTGCGCGAGAACAACAGCGCACCGGAAAGCTTCGACGAGATCTGGCATGTGCAGAAGAACCTGAAGGACGATAAGTCCGTCTGGCTGCTGGCAGGAATTCAGCAGATTTAAGCGCAAACTCAAGTAAACTAGAGGGCACGACAAAGCGTCGTGCCCTTTTTATTTGAGCCCATAGCAATGCGTTTCTTCCGCTTACTCAAGATCATCTTCGTCGTCCTGCGCTTCGGGCTGGACGAGTTTTTGCTGGCGCACGAGCGGACGCGCTGGATGCGCGTATTGGTGCGGGTGATCCTGTTCTTCCGCAGCAACGCGACTCCGCGCGCCGTGCGCCTGCGCCTGGCACTTGAAGCGTTGGGTCCGATCTTCGTCAAGTTCGGTCAGATGCTCTCCACGCGGCGCGACCTGATGCCCACAGACATCGCGGACGAGTTGGCAAAACTGCAGGACCAGGTGCCGCCCTTCCCCTCGCAGCAGGCGGTCGCGGTTCTGGAAAAGCTTTACCAGAAGAAACTTGGCGATGTGTTCGCCAGCTTTGATGAGACACCCGTTGCCAGCGCTTCGGTGGCGCAGGTGCACTTCGCGGTGCTGCCGGACGGCCGCGAAGCGGCGGTAAAGATATTACGGCCCGGCATCCAGCACGTCATCGAGCATGACTTGGCTTTGCTCGATATCTGTGCCGGGTTGATCGAGCGCTGGTGGGCCGACGGCAAGCGGTTGAAGCCGAAACTGGTCGTCGCCGAATTCGAGAAGTATCTGCACGACGAGCTCGACCTGATGCGCGAGGCGAGCAATGCCAGCGAGCTGAAGCGCAATTTCGCCAAGTCGGATCTGCTGATCGTGCCGGAGATCTACTGGGATTGGTGCTCCGAACAGGTGATGGTGATGGAGCGCATGCATGGCATCCCCATCAGCCAGATCGCGGACTTGCGTGCAGCGGGCGTCGACCTTTCAAGGCTTGCCGCCAGCGGCGTGGAGATCTTTTATACGCAGGTGTTCCGCGACGGTTTCTTCCACGCCGATATGCATCCCGGCAATATCTTCGTAGCGCGCGACGGGCGCTATATCGCGCTGGATTTCGGCATCATGGGCACGCTCACCGATACCGACAAGCATTATCTGGCGCAGAACTTCATTGCTTTCTTCCGCCGCGATTACAAGCGGGTAGCCGAGGTGCATATCGAATCCGGCTGGGCGCCCGCCAATACGCGCGTCGATGAACTGGAAGCCGCCATCCGCGCAGTGTGCGAGCCGATCTTCGACAAGCCTCTGCGCGAGGTCTCGTTCGGCAAGCGTGCTGCTGCGCCTGTTCCAGACGTCGCGCCGCTTCGGCATCGAGATCCAGCCGCAGCTGGTGTTGCTGCAAAAGACATTGCTCAACATCGAGGGGTTGGGTCTGCAGCTCGATCCCGAACTCGATCTGTGGAAGACCGCCAAGCCCTGGCTGGAGCGCTGGATGAGCGAACAGGTCGGCTGGCGCGGTTTCTTCAAGGCTTTGCGCAGGGAAGCACCGCAACTACGCCACCATCCTGCCGCAGCTGCCGCGCCTGCTGCATGCGCGTCTGGTCAGCGAGCCAGAGTCCAGCAGCAACGCCGAAATCCTGCATAAACTGCTGCGTCAACAACGGCGCCACAATCGTCTGTTGTCGATAGTCTCCCTGTTGCTGGCAGGGCTGTTGGTCTGGGAGGTTTTGCGCGCGCTTTCGTAGTTGTGGGAACGCTCATTACGTGTAGAATTTGCCTCGGCCCGCAATGGCTTATCCGAGGAGAATATAAAAAATGAGAAACCCTGCAACGTTCCCTGTCGTGGCGTGCTGTCTGGCTCTGCTGTTCGCCCAACCCGCCATCGCACAGGATCACACCGATACTGCTTCCCTGAATGAACTTATCCAGCACGAAGAAGCCGTGCGCTCCGCGCGCAAGGCTATCGTCGATGCCGAACGCGCTTATGGCGTAAACAACGTCAAAGTCGCCGACAAGCTGGACAGCATGGCGCAAGTCTATGAAAAGCAGCGCCAGTATGCCGCTGCCGAACCTTTCTACAAACGTGCGTTGAAGATCCGCGAAGCGAGTCTGGGGGAGAATCACCTCGCGGTTGCCACCACGTTGAACAATCTTGGCCAGCTGTACCTGGAGCAGGAGAAGTATGCTGCTGCCGAGCCGCTGTTCCAGCGCGCTCTGGCCATTGAGGAAAAGGCACATGGCGCCAACAGTCCCAAGCTGGTCGGACCATTGTCCCGTCTGGGCGAGCTGAAAGAATCCCAGCGTCAGTTCGCTGCGGCCATCCAACTGCACCAGCGTGCCCTCGCTATCCGTGAAAAAGCAAAGGGTGCCGAGCATCGCGACGTGGATAGCTCGCTCTCGCAACTGGCTCACTTGTATAAGGAGCTCGGTCAATATGCCGAGGCCGAAGCCATGCTCAAGCGTGCACTGGCGATGCGCGAAAAAGCTTACGGCGCGGACAGCACTCCGGTAAAGATCACCTTGTTCAATCTGGCAATGGTCTACCAGGCGCAGCACCGCGAGGCTGATGCCGAGCCTTTGCTGAAGCGCGCGCTTGCGATCAGCGAGAAGAACGATGGCGGACAAGCCGATGCGCTGATCCCGATCTTCAAATTGGCCGAGCTGTATGAATCGCAGCACCGCTATCCCGCCGCTGAAGATTTGCACAAACGTGCTTTAGCGATGGCCGAAAAAACCTACGGTGCGGACAGCGCAGAAACGGCGGAGATCCTGGAGAACCTGGTCGAGCTGCACAAGACCCAGGCCAAGTACGCCGAGGCTTTGCCTATCGCGCAGCGTGTGCTGGCTATCGAGGAGAAGGTCTATGGCCCCAACCACACCGAGATCGCCAAGGTACTGACCACCATCGCTTCGCTGCAGATCGAATTGGGGCAATTGGCCGAGGCTGAGCAAGGCTTGAATCGCGCTCTGGTCATCGAGCAGGAGGAGCACAGCGTCAATGCTGCAACCGTGCTGGATACGATGTCCGATCTTTACAAGAAGCAGAACAAGAATGAAGCTTCTGCCCAAGCGTCTGCTCGGGCCGACAAGATTCGCCGCACTTGGCATTAATAGTTTTCGAATGGAATAAAACAAAACCCGCCTGAGGCGGGTTTTTGTTTTTAGACGAAGCTACTTTCCATCAATTCGGCTTGGTAGTTGTAGCCGCTCACTCTACCGTGACCGACTTCGCCAGATTGCGCGGCTTGTCCACGTCCGTTCCCTTTTGCAATGCCACGTAATATGCCAGCAATTGCAGCGGGACGGTGTGCAGAATGGGGCTGAGAAAACCTGCGTGTTCGGGCATTTGCAGGATGTGAACGCCTTCGGCTTCCTTGATGTGCGTGTTGGCGTCGGCGAATACATACAGTTCGCCTCCGCGCGCGCGAACTTCTTGCAGGTTCGATTTCAGCTTTTCCAGCAATGCATCGTTCGGCGCTACCGAAATCACCGGCATATCGCTATCCACCAGCGCCAGCGGGCCGTGCTTCAACTCACCCGCAGGATAGGCTTCGGCATGGATGTAGGAGATCTCCTTGAGCTTGAGTGCGCCTTCGGCGGCGATCGGGTAATGCATGCCGCGGCCGAGGAACAGCGCGTGGTGTTTGTCGACAAAATGTTTCGACATTTCTGCGATCTTCGGTTCCAGCGCCAGCACTTTCTGCACCGCGCTCGGCAAGTGGCGCAGTTCATGCAGGAACTGTTGTTCACGATTCGCATCCAGACGGCCGCGCAGCTTGGCCAGCACCAGCGTCAGCAGGAACAAGGCCGCAAGTTGGGTGGTAAAGGCTTTGGTCGAGGCCACGCCGATCTCGGGACCGGCGCGGGTCAGCAAGCGCAACTTGGATTGGCGGATGATGGCACTTTCCGGCACATTGCAGATAGCCAGGGTGAAACTATGTCCGGTTGCCTTGGCGTGGTTCAAGGCCGCCAGGGTATCCGCTGTTTCGCCGGATTGCGAGATAGTGACCACCAGCGTCTTCGGATTGGCAACGCTGGTGCGGTAACGGTATTCGCTGGCGATCTCGACAGTGCAAGGAATGCCTGCGATCTCTTCCAGCCAGTAGCGCGCCACTTGTCCGGCGTGGTTGCTGGTGCCGCAGGCCAGGATCAGGATATTTTCGACCTGCGGAAAGATGCTGTTCGCTTCCGCGCCGAAGATACCGGGTACCAGCGATTGGCTGTTGCACACCGATTCCAGCGTGTTCGCCAAAGCCTGAGGTTGTTCGTGGATCTCTTTCTGCATGTAGTGCTGGTATTCGCCCAGCTCCACGCTGTCGTTATCCAGTTCACTGACATGCACCGGGCGCTGCACGACGTTGCCCTTGGCATCGAAGATGCGGTAGTCGGCGAGATTCACCTCTACGACATCGCCTTCTTCCAGATAGACCACGTTCTTGGTCACTTGCAGCAATGCAGACATATCGGAGCCGATGAAGTGCTCGCCTTCGCCTACGCCCAGCAGCAGCGGGCTGCCTTTGCGCGCAGCGATGAGTTGGTGCGGATTATCCGCCGCCACCACACCGATGGCATACGCACCGACCAGTTGCGCCAGCGCCGTCTGCGTGGCAACCAGCAAACTGCCTTGCGCGTAGTGGCTGTGGATCAGGTGGGCGATGACTTCGGTGTCGGTATCGGAAGTGAATTCGTATCCGTGCGCCGTCAGTTCGGCGCGCAGTTCCTCGTAGTTCTCGATGATGCCGTTGTGCACCACGCCGATCAGGTTGCGGCTCAGATGCGGATGGGCGTTGCGTTCGCTCGGCACACCGTGCGTCGCCCAGCGAGTATGCGCGATGCCCAGTTCGCCGTGTGTGTTTGCACTTTTCTGGCCCAACTCGGCGACACGCCCGGTGCTGCGCACGCGATCCAGTTTGCCGTCATGCACCACCACCAAACCGGCGGAGTCGTAACCGCGGTATTCCAGACGTAACAGGCCATTCACCAGAATGGGCACGACGTTTCTTTTTGCTACTGCACCAACGATTCCACACATGTTATTTCTTTCCTTTTTGCGGACGCTGCCAGCCAGCGATGGTCATTTGTTTGCTGCGCGACAGGGTCAGTTCCCCGGCGGGCGCATCTTTGGTGATGGTCGAACCCGCACCGATGGTTGCGCCTTTGCCGACTTTCACCGGGGCAACCAGTTGTGTATCGGAACCGATGAAGGCGTCGTCCTCGATGGTGGTGCGGAATTTGTTTGCACCGTCGTAGTTGCAGGTGATGGTTCCAGCACCGATGTTCACGCGGCTGCCCACGGTGCTGTCGCCGATGTAGCTCAGGTGATTGGCCTTACTGCCTTGGCCGATCTCGCTGTTTTTGATCTCGACGAAATTACCGACATGCGCATCATCGTGCAATTTGCTGCCGGGGCGCAGACGCGCATACGGACCGATGTGGCAGTTAGCGCCCACCTCGCTGGCATCTATGTGGCTGTACGCGGAGATCTGCGTGCCTTGCGCGATAATCGCGTTGCGCAGGATGCTGTAAGCACCCACACGTACGCGGTCGCCCAAACTAACTTCGCCCTCGAAGATACAGCCGACATCGATCTCGACGTCGCGCCCGCAGGTCAGTTTGCCGCGCACGTCGATGCGCGCTGGGTCGGCCAGTGTCACGCCCTGAGTCATCAATTTGCTTGCCACGGTCTGCTGCCAGACGCGCTCCAGGTTAGCCAGTTGCAGCTTGTTGTTGATGCCCTCGACTTCCCAGCCTTGTGCTGGTTGTACGCTATGCACCGCCGCGCCTTGCTGCACGGCCATCGCCACGATGTCGGTTAGGTAGTACTCGCCTTGCGCGTTGTTGTTGCCCAGCTTGCTCAGCCACTCGCGCAGTTTATTTGTTGGTGCTAGCAGAATGCCGGTGTTCACTTCGCGGATCTGGCGCTGTTCCGGTGTGGCATCTTTCTCCTCGACGATGCACTGTACGTCGCCTTCACCATTGCGCACGATGCGGCCGTAGCCGGTGGGATTGTCGAGATTCACGGTGAGCAACACCAAGCCTTCGCCTGCTTGCTGCATCTGATGCAAGGTGCTGTGCTGGATCAGCGGCACATCGCCGTACAGCACCAGCGTTCGACTGTTGTCCTGAAGATGCGGCATGGCCTGTTGCACAGCATGGCCGGTCCCGAGCTGTGGTTCCTGGATCACGAACTTTGCGGCATATTGCTGCATCGCCTGCGGCACGACCTCGCCACCATGACCATACACCACGCATACCTGCTGCGGCTGCAATGACACAGCGCAGTCCAGCACATGCTGCACCAGCGGTTTACCCGCCAGCGCGTGCAATACCTTGGGTTTGTCGGAATACATGCGCGTGCCTTTGCCGGCAGCGAGGATGACGATGTTCAAAAGGCTCATATTGGCTCTGAATCTGTAGACTTTCCAAGTATATCAAATCAACTGATTTGATTACGCCGCCTAAAGTGAGGTCGGGCACTAGCCCTTTGGCTGAACATTATATGGGAGGCTGTTATGATTCAGCTTTGTTACATTTTCAGGGGATGGAATGAAATCAGTCTGTGCGCGCATATTAATTCTGGTCGGCATAATGGGAATCGTGATCGATGTATCGGCTGAACCGGAATCCGGCACAACCGCCCCACCTCTTATTGTTGAATATAAGAATAATGTCAGTATCAAGACGGGCACTTATGCTATTGCCGGCAAACAGCAGAGTCTTACGACTCTGGGGCCTGCGGTCTGCAATTGGGCTTGTGCCCTTTTCGGATCGTCCGGATCCAGCTATCCTCTTTCGCCGCTTCCCATCGAGTTCAGCAGCGCTTCGAATAGGGTAGTCAACCTTATGTATGAACGCCGAACTAATCGTGGATTCAGTTACAGTGGTGAAATTCTGTACATCAAAAATTCGTTTGTAATTCCTTTATCGAATACTCCGCCTGCGACTATGAAAGCAACTTTCTTGTTCGCAACAATGAAAAAGTACTTTGGCGATCCAAATTCGCTTAGGCCTTACTTCGCTGGCGGAATCGGAGTTGCATCAGCTAATCTGCAGGGCAGCATTAACCGAGTTAGAACTGGGTTTGCAGCGCAAATCTTAACTGGTATCAGCTATCAGTTTGGGCGCACTAATTTGTCAGCTGAATACCGTTATGTATATGCTCCCTCCCTCTCATTTCCTTCGGCTACGAGTACCGGCGATGTTGCAGGTAACTTGAATTTAAGCGGCCGAGCCTTCTTTGTCGGACTTGGGATTAATTTCTAATTTTCTTTTGTCACAACAAAAAAAGCAGCCAAGGCTGCTTTTTTTGTTTGATGCCGATATGTCTTTGCTTAGTGCGTATGCTTGCGCAGTTGCTGGATGGCGCGCAGCTGGGCGATGGCTTCCGCCAACTCGGCTTGCGCTTGCGCGTAGTCGATGTCGGAAGTACGGTTCTTCATCGCTTCTTCTGCAGCTTGCTTGGCTTCCAGCGCACGTGCTTCGTCCAGATCGGCACCGCGGATCGCGGTGTCTGCCAAGACGGTCACCACGTTGGGCTGAATCTCCAACATGCCACCGGATACATAGACCAGCACTTCCTGCTCTTGATCCGGCTGCTTGATACGCAACGCACCCGGTTTGATGCGGGTCAGCAGCGCAGTGTGACGCGGGTAGATACCCAGCTCGCCCATTTCGCCTGGAACCACGACGAATTCGGCCAAGCCGGAGAATATCTGCTCTTCCGCGCTCACCACGTCCACATGTACGGTCATTGCCATGGTTGCTCCCATTGATTATTGCAGCGTCTTGGCCTTTTCGACCGCTTCTTCGATGCCGCCCACCATGTAGAACGCTTGTTCCGGCAGGTGATCGTACTCGCCGTCCACAATGGCTTTGAAGCCCTTGATGGTTTCTTTCAGCGTCACGTACTTGCCAGGTGCGCCGGTGAACTACTTCGGCAACGTGGAACGGTTGCGACAGGAAGCGCTGGATCTTACGTGCACGGGCAACGGCCAGTTTGTCTTCCGGTGCCAGTTCGTCCATACCCAGAATCGCGATGATGTCGCGCAATTCCTTGTAACGCTGCAGAGTCTGCTGCACGCGGCGTGCCACGGTGTAGTGCTCTTCGCCCACGACCAGCGGATCCAGCTGGCGAGAGGTGGAGTCCAGCGGATCGACCGCAGGGTAGATACCCAGCGAAGCGATGTCGCGGCTCAACACAACGGTGGAGTCCAGGTGCAAGAAGGTTGTCGCAGGAGACGGGTCGGTCAAGTCATCCGCAGGAACGTACACGGCCTGGATGGAGGTAATGGAACCCACCTTGGTCGATGTAATACGCTCTTGCAGACGGCCCATTTCTTCAGCCAGTGTAGGTTGGTAACCCACGGCGGAAGGCATACGGCCCAGCAGCGCGGACACTTCGGTACCGGCCAGTGTGTAGCGGTAGATGTTGTCCACGAAGAACAGGATGTCACGGCCTTCGTCACGGAATTTTTCAGCCATGGTCAGACCGGACAGCGCAACGCGCAGACGGTTGCCGGGCGGCTCGTTCATCTGGCCGAACACCATCGCGACTTTGGACTTGGTGAAGTCTTCCTTGTCGATAACGCCTGCATCGGTCATTTCGTGGTAGAAGTCGTTACCTTCACGGGTACGCTCACCCACGCCGGCGAACACGGACAGACCCGCGTGTTGCTTGGCGATGTTGTTGATCAGTTCCAGCATGTTCACGGTCTTGCCCACACCCGCGCCGCCGAACAAGCCGACCTTACCGCCTTTGGCGAACGGACAAACCAGGTCGATCACCTTGATGCCGGTTTCCAGCAGGTCAACAGAAGGAGACAGTTCGTCGAACTTCGGTGCAGCCTGGTGAATCGAGCGCTTTTCGGTGCTCTTGATCGGGCCCACTTCGTCGATCGGGCGACCCAGCACGTCCATGATACGGCCCAGCGTACCGGTACCTACCGGCACCTGGATCGGGTTGCCGGATGCGTTCACGGCCATGCCGCGACGCAGACCGTCGGAAGAACCCATGGCGATGGTACGAACGACGCCGTCACCCAGTTGCTGCTCGACTTCGAAGGTCAAGCCCGGCTCAGCCGTCGAGTTACCTGCGTCTGCCAATGTCAGCGCTTCGTATACCTTAGGCATTTTGTCGCGCGGGAATTCGATGTCAACCACCGCGCCGATACACTGAACAATCTTTCCTTGACTCATTTTAAGATTCCCCGTCTAAATTAATTCTGAAATTCTTCGCTACCAAAATCACTCTAGCGCTGCCGCGCCGCCCACGATCTCCGAGATCTCCTTGGTGATCGCTGCCTGGCGTGCTTTGTTGTAGACCAATTTGAGTTCGCTGATAACGCTCTTCGCGTTATCCGAAGCGGCTTTCATTGCCACCATGCGCGAGCTTTGCTCGGAAGCTATGTTCTCGACCACCGCTTGGTACACCAGAGATTCGATGTAGCGCAGCAGCAACTCGTCGATCACTTTCTTGGCATCCGGCTCATAGATGTAATCCCAAGTTGCCCCGCTCGTTTCCAGCTTTTCGCCTGTCAACGGAAGGAGCTGCTCAACACGCGGCTCTTGGCGCATGGTGTTGATGAAGTGGTTGTAGCTCAGATAGATCGCATCGATCTCGCCGGCGACGTAGGCATCCAGCATCGCTTTCACGGTGCCGATCAGCTTCTCTACGTGCGGCGTATCGCCCAATCCCGTCATGTGCGACTTCACCTTGGCACCGATACGGTTCATAAAGCCGAAGCCTTTGTTACCGATAGGGCATACCACGAGGCCTTTGCCTTCACCTTCCCATGTCTTCATCTCGTTCACGGCAAGGCGCAGCAGGTTGGTGTTCAAACCACCGCACAGACCTTTGTCCGAGGTGACGACGATCAGACCGACGTTCTTGACGCTCTCGCGCTTGACCAGGAATGCATGTTTGTATTCCGGGTTGGCGCGCGACAGGTGCGCAGCAACGTTGCGGATCTTCTCGGCATAGGGGCGGGCTGCGCGCATGCGCTCTTGCGCTTTGCGCATCTTCGCTGCGGCGACCATTTCCATCGCACGGGTGATCTTGCGCGTATTTTCAACGCTCTTGATCTTGGTGCGAATCTCTTTGCTGCCTGCCATGATTTAGCTCCCGCTTAGTATGCCGCTGTTGCCTTGAACGCTTCGACAGCTGCTGCCAGCGCTTTTTCGTTGTCGGCCGACAGGTCCTTGGTCGATTCGATCGCATCCATCAGGGCCTTGTTCTTGGAACCCAGGTGAGCATGCAAACCGGCTTCGAAAGCCAGCACTTTGGCAACGGCCACGTCGTCGAAGTAACCCTTGTTCACGGCGAACAGCGTCGCAGCCATCTTGGAGACGGACAGCGGTGCATATTGCAGCTGCTTCATCAGTTCGGTCACGATCTTGCCGCGTTCCAATTGTTTGCGGGTCGCTTCGTCCAGATCGGAAGCGAACTGCGCGAACGCAGCCAGTTCACGATACTGAGCCAGCGCCAGACGCACACCGCCACCCAGCTTCTTGATGACCTTGGTCTGCGCTGCACCACCCACGCGCGACACCGAGATACCGGCGTTGATCGCGGGACGGATACCGGCGTTGAACAGGTCGGATTCCAGGAAGATCTGGCCGTCAGTGATGGAGATCACGTTGGTCGGCACGAAGGCGGACACGTCGCCTGCTTGTGTTTCGATCACCGGCAATGCAGTCAGCGAACCGGTCTTGCCTTTGACGGCACCCTTGGTGAATGCTTCGACGTAGTCGGCGTTCACGCGGGCGGCGCGCTCCAGCAGACGGGAGTGCAGGTAGAACACGTCGCCAGGGTAAGCTTCGCGGCCGGGCGGACGGCGCAGCAACAGGGAGATCTGACGATACGCCCAAGCTTGCTTGGTCAAGTCGTCGTAAACGATCAGCGCGTCTTCGCCGCGATCGCGGAAGTATTCGCCCATGGTGCAACCAGCATACGGTGCCAGGAATTGCATCGCAGCAGAATCAGAAGCGGTAGCTGCAACGACGATGGTGTATTCCATCGCGCCGTGCTCTTCCAGTTTGCGTACCACGTTGGCTACGGTCGATGCTTTCTGGCCGACAGCAACGTAGATACAGGTCATGTTCTGACCCTTCTGGTTGATGATGGCGTCAACTGCTACAGCAGTCTTACCAGTCTGACGGTCGCCGATGATCAGTTCGCGCTGGCCGCGGCCGACAGGAACCATGGAGTCGATAGACTTCAGACCGGTTTGCACAGGCTGGTCAACAGACTTACGTGCAATCACGCCCGGAGCGACTTTTTCGATCTTGTCGGTCATCTTGGCGTTGATCGGGCCTTTGCCGTCGATGGGCTGGCCCAGCGCGTTCACTACACGACCGCGCAGTTCAGGACCAACTGGCACTTCCAAGATGCGGCCGGTGCATTTAACGGTGTCGCCTTCGGTGATGTGTTCGTATTCACCCAGAATCACGGCACCCACGGAATCACGCTCAAGGTTCAGCGCCAAACCAAAGGTGTTGCCGGGGAATTCCAACATTTCGCCTTGCATCACGTCGGACAAGCCGTGGACGCGGACGATACCGTCGGTCACGCTGACCACTGTACCTTCAGTGCGCGCTTGGGTCAGTGCTTCGAAATTCTCGATGCGACTGCGAATCAGATTGCTAATTTCGGAAGGGTTGAGCTTCATCTGGATTTCCTCATTCTTGATAAATCTTTATCAGGCCAATGTGTTTGCAATCAAGCAAGCGCGTTCGCCATTTCAGCGAGTCGGGTACGCGCGGAGCCGTCGATCACTTGGTCTCCGGCACGAATCACCACGCCCCCCAGTAATTCTTTATTGACCTTGCAGGTCAGCATGATCTCTCGACCCATGCGCTTCTTGAGCGAGCTGACGATCTTGTCCTGTTGTGCGGCAGACAATTCAAACGCTGCATCCACCACCACATTGACGGTTTTTTCCGCTTCCGCTTTCAACGTTTCGAAGATAGCCGCAATTTCAGGCAGCACTTGCAGGCGCTGATTATCTGCGAGCACTCGCACAAAGTTGCGCTGTTGCGCGCCGGCACCGCTGCCGATCAGCGCTTCCATCAATCCCTCGATCTGCTTTTTGGCAACACGCGGATTGGTGATAACAGCACGAACTTCCGGATGATTGACCGCATCGGCCAGAGACAACAGCATCTCCGACCATGCCTTCAATGCGTTCAGTTTTTGCGCCTCTTCAAATGCCGCTTGGGCATAAGGGCGCGCAGTGGTAATGGCTTCAGACATGGCGATTAGATTTCCGCAACGAGTTTATCGAGCAGATCATTGTGTGCCTTGGCATCGATCTCGCGACCGAGGATCTTACCGGCACCCGCCAGCGCAATCGCCGACACTTGGGTGCGCAGTTGTTCCTTGGCACGGAATACTTCCTGATCGATCTCAGCCTTGGCGCCGACGATAATGCGATCGCCTTCCACTTTGGCCTGTGTCTTGGCTTCTTCAACGATTTCGCTCGCGCGCTTTTCGCCGTTCGCTATGATCTCGCCAGCCTTTTCTTTGGCTTCGCGCAAGATCTCTGCAGAACGCTTGGAAGCCAGTTCGAGGTCATGCTTGGCGCGTTCGGCATCCGCCAAACCATCGGCGATCTGCTTCTTGCGTGCATCCAGCGCAGCCACGATGGGCGTCCAGACGAACTTCATGCAGAACCACACGAACAGCGCGAACATGATCAGCTGGGCGAGAAGAGTTGCATTGATATTCATGCAAGCTACCTTTCTTAGTTATGCGTTGCCGCTTAGTGAATTAGCCCACTACAGCGAACAGAACGTACATCGCGATACCAACAGCGATCATCGGAACGGCGTCAACCAGACCCATAACCACGAAGAATTGTGTACGCAACATCGGGATCAGTTCAGGTTGGCGAGCGGCGCCTTCCAGGAAGCGACCACCCAAGATACCGATACCAACAGCTGCGCCGAGTGCGCCCAGACCCATCATCAGTGCGCCAGCGATGTACAGCAGTGCGTTTGCCATTTCCATTTGTATTTCTCCTAGTTTGTTAAAAGTGAAGTTAATGAAACCGAAAAATTAGTGGTGTTCCTGATGTGCCATGTCCAGATAGACCACGGTCAGCGTCATGAAGATGAACGCCTGCAAGGTCACGATCAGGATGTGGAATATCGCCCAGCCCAGTGACAGCAGGATCTGCGAACCGAACAAGGTGACGCCGCTTGCGCTAAAACCAGCCCAAGCACCACCCATCAGGGCGATCAGGATGAAGATCATTTCGCCTGCGTACATGTTGCCGAACAGACGCAGCGCGAGCGAGATCGGCTTGGCGATCAGGTTCACGCCTTCCAGCAGCAGGTTGACCGGCATGCCCCACTTGCCGAACGGTTGCAGTGTCAGTTCGCCCATGAAACCGCCGAAACCCTTCATCTTCACGCTGTAGAACAGCACGAGCAGGAACACGCCGATGGCCATGCCGAAGGTCGCGTTAGGATCAGTGGATGGAACAACCTTGAAGAACGGAACGCCCAGCAAGCCCATCAGACCAGGAACCCAATCGATAGGGATCAAGTCCATCAAGTTCATGCAGAACACCCAGAAGAATATGGTCAGCGCCAACGGGGCGACCATGTTGTTCTTGGCGGAGAAGGAACCGCGCACGCTGCTGTCGACGAATTCGATGGCCCATTCGCAGAAGTTCTGCAGAGCGCCGGGAGTACCGGTAACCACGCTCTTGGCGACGCTGCGGAACACAAACATGATCACAGCGCCCAGCAGCAGGGACATGATGAAAGTATCAAGATTGAGCGCCCAGAAGCCCATTGCTTTGGCCTCTTCCGCGCTGTGTGCAATTCCCCAAGTACCATCAGGCAATTGGCCGTAGGTCAGGTTTTGCAGGTGGTGATGGATATACTCCGCTGGTGTATGTGCTGCTTTATGCGCCACTTCGCCCGCTTCATGCGCCATTTCACTGGACATTTTTTACGCCGCTTTCAGTCTTGATCTTTAACAACAAGCGAGCTAACAACAGCACCGCTTGCCCCAATACAAAGCCACCCAGAACCGCGAGTGGCGATAATTTCAGCACCGCCAAGCATATCCCCAGCGACGCTACGACTGCCAAAAAACGCTCGACAGCGCAGAAATACATAAGCCGTAATTGTTGATGTGCGTCTTGGGCAGGATGCAACGCTGCTCGGGACATCCTCCAAGCCAGCAATGCACCATTGAGAACGGATACCCCTCCCCCACCTAACACCGCTATCGCATATTGCGGCGAGCTTTCCCAGCCATAGGCTGTTATGCCTGCGGCGGCCAGTATAATCAAGGCTTGCAGCCAGATTACCTTGCGCGCCAATTGTTTTTCTTGGACTTCGGCTTTGAAAAGCGCGGCGATGATAGCGGCGTTTAACGGGGGTGTCAAACTTTGTGGAGCGCTTTCCCCCGTATTTTCGCCCAACTCAGCGTGCTTTTCGGAGTCCACTCAGAAGTTCATCCAGATGATCGTTGCTTGAATATTCGATAACCAGCTTGCCGCCACCCTTGCTGTTGGACTTGATTTCCACGCGCGCCCCAATGTGAGCGCTCATTTCTTCCTGTAATTGCTGGGTGTCGCGATTTACTTTTTGCGTTTTTTTACTTTGAGCAATTTTTGCCGGAGCGCCCTCACTTTGTTCTTGCACCAGCTTTTCCGCCTCGCGCACCGACAGCCCTTCCAGAATGATCTTGTTAGCCAGCAGAACTTGTTGTGCGCCTTCCAGCGACAGCAACGCGCGCGCGTGGCCCATGTCCAGCGAACCTTCCATCAACATGTCTTGCACAGCATGCGGCAACTTGAGCAAACGCAGCAGATTGCTGGCTGCGCTGCGCGAACGGCCAACAGCATCGGCTGCAGCCTGGTGCGTCATTTGGAATTCGTCGATCAGGCGCTGGATGCCGATCGCTTCTTCCAGCGGATTCAGGTCTTCGCGCTGGATGTTCTCGATCAGGGCCATGGCCAGCGCCGCGTTGTCCGGCACCTTGCGCACGATGACCGGTACTATTTTCAGTTCGGCCAGTTGCGCTGCGCGCCAGCGTCGTTCACCGGCGATGATCTCATAGCCACCTTCCGCCAGTTCGCGGGCCAGAATGGGCTGCATAACGCCCTGCACTTTGATCGAAGCCGCGAGTTCGTTCAGCGATGCTTGATCCATGTGGCTGCGCGGCTGATATTTGCCGGGCTTAAGTTGTTCGACTCTTAGCTCGCGTAGCGAGTCGTTCTGTTTCGATGTGCTGTTTCCGGAAAGCAGCGCATCCAGGCCGCGTCCCAGCCCCTTGGTCGGTTTTGCCATGATATTTCCCTTATTGAAACTTGTTATGCGGCAACTTGTGCAGTGGCGTTGTTAAGCATCTCGCCTGCCAAGGCCAGATACGCCAGCGTTCCCTTGGATTGACTGTCGTGATACAGCGCAGGGATGCCGAAGCTGGGCGCTTCCGCCAGGCGCACATTGCGCGGAATAACAGTGCGGTAGACTTTGTCGCCGAAGTGTTGCTGCAATTGATCCGAGACTTGTTGTGCCAAGGCGTTGCGCGGATCGAACATGGTGCGCAGCAAACCTTCGATCTCCAGATCCGGATTCAGGTGTTCGCGTACTTTGCGAATGGTGTTGACCAGATCGCTCAGACCCTCCAGTGCGTAGTATTCGCACTGCATGGGAATCATTACCGATTTCGCGGCACACAATCCATTGAGCGTGAGCAGGTTCAGTGCGGGTGGACAATCGACCAGAATGTAATCGTATTCGTGCAATATCGGTTGCAGTTCTTCTTTCAAGCGCATCTCGCGCCCTTCCACGTCCACCAGCTCGATCTCGGCTCCCGCCAATTCGCGGTTGGCCGGCAATATGTCGTATTTGCAAGCTTCCGACTGGATGCGAGCTTCGGCGATAGTTTTTTCACCCAGCAACACATCATAGACAGTCGCTTCCAGCTCGGCTTTGTTGATGCCGCTACCCATGGTTGCATTGCCTTGCGGATCGAGGTCGATCAGCAAAACTCGTTGTTTCGCCGCCCCCAAGCTTGCCGCCAGATTGACGGTGGTCGTGGTTTTGCCCACGCCGCCTTTTTGATTGGTGATTGCCAATATCTTGCTCATTTTTCTACCCCCAACACGACCAAACTACGAGCCGCTTCTAGTTTAGGAACTTGCAATGTGACTACTTTTTCTACTTTGATTCCTTCGGGAAGCCGTGCCAGCTCTTGTTCTGGCACTCCCTTCATGGCCGCCCAGCGTCCGCCTTCTGCCAACAAATGGCGGGTCAATGTAACGAACTCAGCTGCTTCAGCAAATGCGCGGGAAATGATCCCGTCGAACTTTTGTGACGGCTGCCATTGCTCCACCCTTTCGCAACGAACTTCCACATTGCGCAAACCCAACTCGATGGCCGCTTGCTGCACGAATCCTGTTTTTTTGCTGTTGCTATCCAGCAAAGTGAACGACCACTCTGGTCGCATCACTGCCAGCACAATACCCGGCAAACCGCCACCGCACCCTACGTCGAGCCAGCGTTGCGGCCAGAGATGCGGCAATACAGCCAAACTGTCCAGCAAGTGGTTACTTACCATCTGTTCTGGCTTACGTATCGCGGTGAGGTTGTACACGCTGTTCCATTTATGCAGCAAAGCCAGATACTCCAGCAGTTTCGCCTGTTGTTCCGGCGTAACATCCAAGCCCATCTTCGCGATGCCTTCCGCTAATTCCCGCGCTAGATTCATGCTGCTTTTTCTTGTTTAAAGCCCCGCTTCAAATGCACTAGCAGCAAGGAGATTGCGGCAGGGGTTACGCCAGAGATGCGCGCTGCCTGTCCCAGCGTTTGCGGTTGATGCTGATTCAGTTTCTGGCGCACCTCGATTGATAGTCCACGCACCACCGAGTAATCCATATTGAGTGGCAATTGAGTTGTTTCATAGCCTTCCTGGCGCGCAATCTCGTCTTGCTGGCGTTCGATATAGCCTTGATATTTAGCCAGAATCTCTACTTGTTCAGAAACGTCCGCGCCCTCTGTCGCATGCGCTCCGGGCAAGGTCATCAAGGATGCATAAGTCACCTCAGGGCGGCGCAGCAAATCGTACAGAGAATATTCTCGCTCGATCTCTTTACCCAACACGCGCTCAGCATCGGATTTATCCAACATGCGCGGATTCACCCAGGTCGACTTCAGGCGCTCCAGTTCGCGCGCAATCTTTTCGCGTTTTTCCTCAAACGCCCGCCAGCGCACATCGTCCACCAGCCCCAGTCTGCGCCCGATTTCAGTCAGGCGCATGTCAGCGTTATCTTCACGCAGTTGCAGACGATATTCGGCTCGGCTGGTGAACATACGATATGGCTCTGAAACCCCGCGCGTAATCAGGTCGTCCACCAACACGCCCAGGTACGCCTCGTCGCGGCGCGGGCACCAAGCTTCCTGTTCCTTGGCTTGAAGCGCGGCATTCACACCAGCCAGCAGCCCTTGGGCGGCAGCCTCTTCGTAACCCGTGGTGCCATTAATCTGCCCAGCCAAAAACAGTCCGGCTATCGCCTTGCTTTCCAACGAAGTCTTCAGTCCGCGCGGGTCAAAATAGTCGTACTCGATGGCGTAGCCGGGACGTGTGATGTGTGCGTTCTCCAGCCCCTTGATCGAGCGCACCAATTCCAGCTGCGTTTTGTAGGAAAGACTGGTCGAAATGCCGTTGGGATAAATCTCGTGTGTAGTTAGCCCTTCCGGCTCCAGGAAGATCTGGTGCGAGTTCTTGCCCGCAAAACGGGTGATCTTGTCCTCGATGGACGGACAGTAGCGCGGGCCTACTCCTTCGATGACCCCGGTGAACATAGGCGACTCGTCCAGTCCGTTGCGGATGATCTCGTGGGTACGCTCGTTGGTCTGGGTGACCCAACAAGGCAGCTGTTGCGGATGCTGTTCTGCGCGCCCCAGAAACGAGAACACGGGAACCGGCGTATCGCCGTGCTGTTCCTGCATCACGGAAAAGTCGATGCTGCGTCCGTCGATGCGCGGAGGCGTGCCGGTCTTCAGGCGACCAGTGGGCAACCCGAGTTCACGCAGATTCTGGGCAAGCCCGATAGAGGGTGGGTCACCCGCGCGGCCGGCCGGATAGTTCTTGAGGCCCACATGTACCAGCCCGGACAGGAACGTGCCAGTGGTCAGCACCACAGTCTTGGCGCGATAAACAAGCCCAAGCTGGGTTTGCACACCGACAACGCACCCCTGTTCCAACAGGAGTTTTTCGACAGGCTGCTGGAACAGCCAGAGATTCTGCTGATTTTCCAAGCGCTTACGAATCGCCAGTTTGTACAACGCGCGGTCGGCTTGTGCGCGCGTTGCGCGGACCGCCGGGCCTTTGGATGCGTTCAGGATTCGGAATTGAATGCCGCCTTCGTCTGTTGCAGCCGCCATTGCACCACCCAGCGCATCAACTTCTTTGACCAAGTGGCCTTTGCCGATGCCGCCGATGGAGGGATTGCAGGACATTACGCCCAGCGTTTCGATGTTATGGGTGAGCAGCAACGTGGCGCAACCCGCGCGCGCACTAGCCAACGCAGCTTCAGTACCGGCGTGGCCACCGCCAATCACGATGACATCAAATTGTTTCGGGTCGCGCATTCATCACTACCAAAATGAGGACGCGCATGATACCCCAAAAATAATTGATCCCAACAACTTTACACTGCGCAATGTTTCACGTGAAACACTTTATTTGCCTATGCAGAAGCGGCTAAATATCTCGCCCAGCAGGTCGTCTGCAGTAAATTCCCCAGTGATGCTATTGAGCGCTGCTTGTGCCTGCCTTAATTCCTCTGCGAAAAGTTCTGGCTGCCCGAGTCGTTGCTTGGCTTCCATGAGGCGTTGTCCGGCATTGGAAAGTGCTTCCAAGTGGCGCTTCCGCGCCATGTAAGCACCCGTTTCTTGATGCCAGCCTATGGCTTCCAGAAGCTGTTCCTGCAGCACCTCAATTCCAGCTCCGGTCTTGGCTGAAAGGTAGAGATGTGTCTCCCCATTACGGATTTCGACGCCGGCAGTATGTCCGCTCAGATCGATCTTGTTATGCAGATATAGCCGGGGAGCTTTGATTGGCAGTAGTGCCAGTATTGCCTGGTCTTCCTGTTCGGCGCGTTGCTGCGACTCGTCCATCAGCACCAGCACCACGTCGGCTCGAGCCAGAGCCTGCTGCGTACGTGCAATACCCATTTGCTCTACCACATCTGCCGTTTCACGCAGCCCAGCGGTGTCGATCAGGTGCAGCGGCACGCCCCGTACTTGCAGTGCCTGGCGTATCGCATCGCGGGTGGTTCCCGGAATCTCACTAACTAGCGCCACTTCCTCCCCCGCCAGCCGGTTGAGTAAGCTGGACTTGCCGGCGTTGGGTGCGCCGACCAGAACGACCTGAGCACCTTCACGCAGGATACTGCCTTGTTTGGCTAGACTTTCGATGCGCACAATCTCGTCTAGCAGGTTGGCTAGCTTGCTGGCGCAAAGTTGGCGATCATCCTCGCCAACCTCCTCTTCCGGAAAGTCCAGCGTTGCTTCGACCAGCATACGCAGATCGATGAGCTGTGAGACTGCGTTGTGAATCGCGGTTGAGAACTCCCCCTGCAAGGAGCGCATAGCGCTGCGCGCGGCCTGTTCGGTGGTGGCATCGATAAGATCAGCTACGCTTTCCGCCTGGGCCAAATCCATCTTGTCGTTGAGAAAGGCGCGTTGCGTGAACTCCCCCGGCTGCGCAAGGCGTGCGCCCAGCTCCAAGCAACGTTGCAGTACAGATTGCAGCACAGCGGGGCCGCCATGGCCTTGAAACTCCAGCACCTCTTCCCCTGTGTAGGAATGAGGGGCTGGAAAATACAACGCGATGCCCTGATCTAGGATCGTGCCATCTGCTGCAAGAAAGGGGGTGTAAGTGGCAAAACGTGGGGTCAGCTGTCGTCCGCACAAGGCGCTAGCCATTGCGGCCAATCCCTGCCCGGAGACGCGTACTACGCCGATGCCACCGCGCCCTGGGGCGGTGGCGATCGCCGCGATGTTATGCCTTGGCGCCACCAGTACGTCCAGCCTCTTCACCGCGTGTGATATACCACTGCTGCGCGATGGACAAGATATTGTTTACGATGGAGTACAGCACCAGTCCAGCCGGGAAGAAGAAGAACACCACGCTGAATATGATGGGCATGACCTGCATGAGCTTAGCCTGCAAGGGATCCGGCGGCACCGGATTGAGCTTGCTCTGGATCAACATGCTAATGCCCATGATGAGCGGCAAGATGTAGTACGGGTCAGTCGCCGAGAGGTCGTGAATCCAGCCAAAGAACGGTGCATGACGCAGTTCAACACTGGACAGAATGGCCCAGTACAATGCAATAAATACCGGAATCTGAATCAGCATCGGCAGGCAACCGCCCAAGGGATTGATCTTTTCCGTCTTGTACAGATCCATCATTGCGCGATTCAATCTCTCGCGGTCGTCACCATACTGTTGTTTGATCTTCTCCAGCTTGGGAGCAACCACGCGCATCTTGGCCATGGAACGATAGCTTGTTGCCGACAGCGGGAAGAACACCAGCTTGATCAGCACAGTAAGCAGGATGATGGCGATACCCCAGTTATGGACCCAGTCGTTAAACAGCGACATCAACCAGAACAGCGGGCTGGCAAAGACCGTTAGCCATCCGTAATCCACAGTCAGACCAAGCCCAGGGGCGATGGCATCAAGCTTGGCTTGTGCAGGTCCTGCGTACAAGCGCGTGGTTATCTGCCCAGTCTGGCCTGGCTCTATGCTGGCAACGGGTAGTATCACCCCAGCCGAAAATAGATTTCCCTCCAATTGCTTCGCGTAGAACTCACGGGGTCCTTTGCTAGCAGGCAACCATGCTGAAACAAAGTAATGCTGCAGCATCCCTACCCAGCCATTATCGGGGTTCTGCGGCAGACTTACTTTGTTCTTTTCAATGCTGGAAAACTCAATCTTTTGGAATTTTTCCTGATCGGTATAGATTGCCGGGCCGGTGTAGGTCGGAACGAAGGTAGACTCGCCGTCCGCCGCTATCGAGTCGCGCACAAGCTGGTAGTACGCTGAGGGAGCCAGTGCTACCGCCCCCTTGTTTTCAATTTCGTACACAACATCAATTACATTGCTTGCTCGATGGAAGGTGTACACCTTGGCAACTCTGGCATCCCCAGCTTCAACAGCCGTTAACCGAACTTCCACAGTGTCTTTGCCATCAGCCAGGCGATATTCATCAGCTGCTGCCATGAATTCTGCATTATGCGTGGGCAATCCTTTGCCCAACAAACCGGATTGCGCGATGTACGTATGCGAACCTTGTTGTTCCAGCAGCGACAAGGACTTGCTTTGATCCTTTGCATCACGGTGTTGCAACAAATCCAAATGCTGGATATTGCCGCCGACGGTATTGATTTCCGCCATGAAAGTATCGGTCGTAACGACGATTTTCTTTCCGGGGGCCGTCTTTTGTACCTCAACAGCGGCAGGTGCTGCAGCCAACTGAGCTGTTCTTACGGGAGCTACAGGTATGGAGGAATCTTTTACTGCAGGAGGTGCTGGCGGCTGGTTTTGACGCACCCATTCACCCCAGAGCACTACCAGAGAAAAAGAAAAAATCAGGAATAAGAACAACCGCCGCATGTCCATCGAAGTTTCACCTGTATTTATTAAGGGACGGGATCATATCCGCCCGGGTTCCAAGGATTACAACGAATTACTCGCTTAATCGTTAGCCAAAGCCCTTTGAGGGCGCCGTATTTGGATATTGCTTCGTGGGAATATTGCGAACAAGAGGGGCTAAAACGGCATGCTGGGGGGAGCATGGGACGAAATATCAGTTGATATCCTCTAACGAGCAGTAGCAAAACTGTTTTCATTTTGCTGCCAACACGGTATTCAACATCTCAGCCAAAGCTGCCCGTGCCTGCACGATCTCGCCTTTGCCGAGCGACTTACGCAGACGGACAACTACATCGCGCGCATCACCCTGTCGCACACATTTACGAAAACACTCTCGAATCATTCTCTTAGCTCTGTTTCGCTGGGTTGCGGCAGGTAATACACGCTTAGTGACGGACATGCCAAGTCGCGCATGCCCTGCTGAATTTGTGTCGCTATGGACTGCAAACCATGAATTGGTTTGCGCCCTTTGATGCAATATTCGAGAAAACCCCTCTCGGCGCGTTAACCGGTAGCGCCGAGGCAAAGTCGAAACTTCTTTAGGGTCACACGCCAAGACGTGCACGGCCACGTGCGCGACGAGCTGCGATTACTGCACGACCACCTTTGGTCTTCATGCGAACCAGGAAGCCGTGAGTGCGCTTGCGCTTGGTTACCGACGGTTGATATGTACGTTTCATGCTTGCTCCTGACTGATTTAACTATTGAAAAGCGCGCGATTACAATCGTTAGCGCCTTTCCTGTCAAGTCTTTTTATGCTGTGGATAACTTTTGACAGAGCTTGTAGAATGCGTCGGAATAATTGCGATAGATTTTCCGCCTATGCCTGCCCAGAGTTTGTCTGGAAGTTGCCTTAGTTTTTTCAGAGAGCAGCTGCCATTACAACAATACAATTCATGGATTAAGCCGTTGATTTTTGAGATCGATGGGGACAAACTTATTCTGACTGCCCCCAACAGCTTTACCTTGCGTATTGTTCAGGATCGGTTTTTGCCGGAAATATCCAAGCGGGCTCTTCCATATTTTTCCGTACCTCCGCAAATCGAACTGCGCGTCGAAAAGCGCGGACCAAAAGCAGTGGCTACCCCTGCGCCGAAAAAAGAAAGTCCGAGTCCAAGCGCAACTCCCTCGCTCGCAACCAAAGCAATCAAGAACCCTAACAAATTGAATCCCGCTTTGGTTTTCGATACTTTCGTTACGGGGAAAGCCAACCAATTGGCGCACGCCGCTGCTCTTCAAGTTTCTGAAACCCCTGGCGTTGCCTACAACCCATTGTTTATTTACGGTGGTGTTGGCCTTGGAAAAACTCACTTGCTTCAATCCATCGGCAATCTGGTCAGCAAAAATAATCCACAGGCGCGCATCTGCTATATCCATGCGACCAATTATATTTCTGGTGTTGTGCGCGCATTTCAGACAAAAAACTTCGACGAATTCAAACAGTTCTACAACTCTTTGGATTTGTTATTGATAGATGATATTCAGTTCATCGCCGATAAACCGGGCACACAGCAAGAGTTTTTCTACACTTTAAACTCGCTGATCGATACCAATAAACAAGTTGTTATTACCTGCGACACCTTCCCGAAAGAGATTTCTGGCATCGAGCCACGTTTAACTTCTCGCTTCACTTGCGGGTTAACCGTGGCAATTGAACCTCCGGGATTGGAGATGCGGGTGGCTATTCTTTTACAGAAATCAACAGCCAGCGGTTCTCCAATCGGAGAGGATGTCGCTTTCTTTATCGCCAAGCATGTTCGTTCCAACATCCGCGAGCTAGAGGGTGCTCTTAACAGGATAGAAGCCTATGCACGCTTCCATAAACGCGCTATTACCATTGATCTCGCCAAAGAGGCACTTAAAGATTTGCTAGCCGCTCAAAACAAGCAAGTCTCAATGGAAAATATCCAAAAGACCGTAGCTGACTTCTATAGAATCAAGATCGTTGAATTGCTTTCAAAAAAACGATCCAGGGCAATTGCCCGTCCTCGTCAAATAGCAATGTGTCTGGCACGGGAACTTACTCAATTAAGCCTTCCTGAGATTGGCAATGCATTTGGTGGTCGTGATCATTCAACCGTTTTGCACGCGTGCAAGACCATAGAATCGCTTAGAAATACAGATTCCGCATTAAATGCGGATTTCAATTTACTCAATCAAACGTTGAGGAGTTAACTACCGTGTACCTGTGCACGAAATGTAGATAACCCGCGAATTTAAATAATTGGAAAAGTTATACACAAACAATACACATCGATTACTGGTTCTTTAAACAGAGTAAATATCAGCTAACTTATTGTGAAGTAACAAGAAAGATAGTTATCCCAGAATTGTTTGCACATTATTATTATTGTTTAGTATTTAAAGGATATATATGTTCATTAAGCAAATAGATCGAAACGATTTACTGAAACCACTACAGGCTGTTGTTGGTATCGTTGAACGTAAGCAACCCTTGCCTATCCTCTCTAATGTTCTGATAAAGAAAAACAAGGAAGGTGCAAAGTTCATCACTACCGATTTAGAAATACAAATTGAAGCGCAGCTTAAAGCTGAATTAGATGGTACTGAAGGCGCAATCACTATTTCCGCAAAGAAGCTGCAAGAAATCCTGCGTGCTATACCTGACAACAGTTCGATTTCTCTCGATGACCAAGAAAATCGTTTGCTAGTTAAAGCGAACAAGAGCCGCTTTAGTTTGCAGACTTTGCCAGCCCAGGATTTCCCTATGCTCACGGAGCAATTATCAGGTGCTGCCAAGATTGAGATCCAGCAAGGTGTGCTGCGCCGTCTTTTGAGCTCGGTTCAGTACGCTATGGCTCAGCAAGATATCCGTTATTACCTGAATGGTGTGTTGCTGGTAGTTGACGATACATCGGTAAAACTTATTGCTACCGATGGTCATCGACTAGCCTTCATTAATGAAGAACTGAAGGAAAGCCACCAAAAACAGGAAGTCATTCTTTCCAGAAAAACCGTCAACGAACTACTGAAGCTCTTGGCTGACTCCGAAGACAAGGTACAGTTGGAACTGGCTGAGAAGCAAGTCCGCATCTCTTTTGCTGATGTGGTGCTGACTTCCAAAGTCATCGACGGAAAATTCCCGGATTACAATCGCGTCATCCCTAACCACACCAACCATCTTACTTTGGATCGTCTTACCATTCTGCAAGCGTTGCAACGTGCTGCCATTTTGTCGAACGAGAAATTCCGTGGTGTGCGTTTGCTGTTGACGGAAAAGAATCTGCGCATCATCAGCAGCAACAGCGAACAGGAAGAAGCTCAGGAAGATATCGAGAGCGATTACCAAGGTGCCCCCCTGGATATTGGTTTCAACGTGAACTACCTGCTGGACGGCATCAATAACATCAGCACACAAACCATCACCCTCTCTTTTGGTGACCAGAGCAGCAGCCTATTGATCACTATTCCAGAGAAGACTGACTACAAATATGTAGTCATGCCAATGCGTATCTAAACTTGTTCCACGTGAAACAGTAAAGAAAGTAAAACAGACACATGAGCGATAACTACGACGAATCAAGTATCCAGCAACTCGAAGGCTTGGAAGCTGTCCGCAAGCGTCCCGGTATGTACATCGGCGATACTTCTGATGGTACTGGTCTGCACCACATGGTGTTTGAGGTGGTGGACAATGCCATCGACGAGGCACTAGCCGGACACTGCGACGACATCAAAGTTATCATACATGGCGACAACTCAATCTCGGTAGCCGACAACGGGCGCGGCATTCCTATCGGCATTAAGTTCGACGACAAGCACGAACCCAAGCGTTCCGCGGCCGAGATTGTACTGACGGTGCTGCATGCCGGCGGCAAGTTCAACCAGAATAGCTACAAGGTATCTGGCGGCCTGCACGGCGTGGGCGTGAGCTGCGTCAACGGCCTTTCCGAATGGCTCAAGCTGACAACCTACCGCGACGGCAAGAAGTTCGGCCTGGAATTTGTGCGCGGTGCAGTCAAGGATCGCCAAGTTGAAGTTCAGAAAGGCGTCGAGGTTTCCCCTGCCCGTGAATTGGGTGAAAGCAACAAGCGCGGCACAGAGGTGCACTTCCTGGCCGACAAGGAAATCTTTGGTCTGGTCGAGTTTCATTACGAGATACTTGCCAAGCGCCTGCGCGAGCTTTCCTTCCTGAATAACGGCGTCAAGATCGAGCTGATCGATCAGCGCACCGGAAAGAGCGAGAACTTTGCCTACTCCGGCGGTGTACGCGGCTTTGTCGAGTACATGAACAAGAACAAATCGGTGCTGCACCCCAAGTGTTTCGAGGCCAGCGGCGAAAAGGACAACATCACCGTCGACGTTGCCATGCAATGGAACGACAGCTATTCAGAAGTCGTGCAGTGCTTTACCAACAACATCCCGCAACGCGACGGCGGTACCCACATGACCGGCCTGCGTATGGCGATGACCCGCGTCATCAATAAATATATCGAAGATAACGAACTGGCCAAAAAGGCCAAGGTGGATACCACCGGCGACGACATGCGCGAGGGTTTGACCTGTGTGTTGTCGGTCAAGGTACCCGATCCTAAGTTCTCTTCCCAGACCAAGGACAAGCTCGTTTCCAGCGAAGTCCAGCCTGCCGTGAATGAGGTGGTCACCCAAAAGCTGACCGACTTCCTGCTGGAGAATCCGGTGGATGCCAAGATCATCTGCGGCAAGATCATCGAGGCTGCCCGCGCCCGCGACGCAGCTCGCAAGGCGCGCGAACTGACCCGCCGCAAGGGCGTGCTGGACGGCATCGGCCTGCCCGGCAAACTGGCCGACTGCCAGGAAAAAGACCCCGCCATGTCCGAACTGTACCTGGTCGAGGGTGACTCCGCCGGCGGCTCCGCCAAACAGGGCCGCGACCGCAAGTTCCAGGCCATCCTGCCGCTCAAGGGCAAGATCCTGAACGTCGAGCGCGCCCGTTTCGAGAAACTCATCTCTTCGCAGGAAATCGCCACACTGATTACCGTGCTGGGCACCGGCATCGGCAAGGAAGAATATAACGCCGACAAGCTGCGCTACCATCGCATCATCATCATGACCGATGCGGACGTGGACGGTGCGCACATCCGCACCCTGCTGCTCACCTTCTTCTACCGCCAGATGCCCGAGCTGGTCGAGCGCGGCCACATCTACATTGCCCAGCCGCCGCTGTACAAGATCAAGCAAGGCCGCGACGAGCGTTATCTGAAGGACGAGCACGAGCTGAAGAACTACATGCTCGGCTCGGCGCTGAAGGACGCCTCGTTCTACCCCGCTCTCGATGCCGCCCCTATCCAGGGCGAAGCGCTGGGCGAGATCGCCAAGCAATACTTCCTCGCCGAAGCCGTCATCGACCGCCTCTCGCACTTCATCGCGCCCGAAGCCAGCCACGCCCTGCTCGTCCTGCCGGCCCTGTCGCTGGCCGACGAAGCACAGGCACAAAAGAGCGCAAAGCTGCTGCAGGATGCCTGCGGCGGCGTCATCAAGGCTGATGTCGAGAAGGACGAGAACGGCGACCTGCGCCTGCGCCTGGAAAAGATCTTCCACGGCAACTACTCGCTCAGCTACCTGGACAAAGAGTTCCTGGAAAACGGCGACTACGCACAGATACGCCAGACTGCCGAGGCGCTGGACGGCCTGATCTCACCCACCTCTTACGCCATGCGCGGCGAACAGAAACGCGGCGTAACCAGCTTCAAACAAGCCATCGAATGGCTGCTGGAAGACGCCAAGAAGGGCGTCAGCATCCAGCGCTACAAAGGCCTGGGCGAGATGAACCCCGAGCAGCTGTGGGAGACCACCATGGACGTGAAGAACCGCATCCTGCTACGCGTGCGCATCGAGGATGCCATCGGTGCCGACGAGATCTTCACCACCCTGATGGGCGATGTGGTCGAGCCGCGCCGGGCGTTCATCGAGCAGAATGCGTTGGGTGTGAAGAATCTGGATGTGTAAACGACGGAGCCATTCCTGCTCGCTTTTAGGGCGTCCATTACTATGTCTCACCATGCCATCTACCAACAAAGAAGGATGAAATGATTATTGATGGAAATGTAGCGGGTTCGTTACTCAGACAATTCAAAACCGCCCAAGAAGCAGAAGGTGCTGCAATTACAGCACTACATGAGGCTATGAGGGGCGGGATCACAGACAAGGCGATCCTCATGGCACTAACTGATCGCATGACCGAAGCGCACAACAAGAAAATGGACATTTGGGATCAGGTTGAAAAACTGCGATTGGATATCTGAAGTGAGAAAACCGAGCGGCACCTCCGAGCTGGAAGATTAGGTCTCCACACGTCATGTCCTATGTTGTCGATACCAACATTTTCAACAAACTAGTTGATGGCGTTTTCCGTATAGAAGATTTGCCATCTGATGGACCGTACCTTGCGACGCATGTTCAAGTCGACGAACTAAACAACACTAAGGATGCAGAACGGCGCGCTCGCTTGTTCCTGATGTTTGCTGAAGTCCGGCCACAAGTAGTGCCGACAGAATCCTTCGTCTGGGACGTTTCGCGCTGGGATCATGGGAAGTGGAGCGACGGCATTCTCTATGAGAAGCTGAAACAAAAATTGGATGATTTGAACAAATCAAAGGCAAACAACGCGAGAGATATTCTTATTGCAGAGGTGGCAATCGCCAACGAACATACATTGTTAACCGCAGACCGTGATCTCGCTACAATTGTGAAAGAGCAGGGAGGCAAGGTTATATTTTTGAATGCAGTTGGCTGAATGCCAATAACCACGGGCATTACAGCGTAGCCCGCTCAAAACGCGCTACAAACGATTTTCAGGACGTCGGTAAGGGGTAGGGCTAGGTAGAACAAATCCGTTCATGCTTCGACGAGCTCCAGCACGAACGGATTTGAGGGACTGACTTATTTCTTGGTGGTCCTCTTGGTTGCCGGTTTTTTCGCGGCAGGTTTGGCGGCGACTTTCTTGGTAGCCGTTTTGGCGGTGGTCGCCTTGGCCTTGGTCGTCGCCGTTTTGGTAGTTTTCTTGACCGCTGGTTTTTCAGCCGAAGTTTTCGCCGTCGCTTTCTTCACCGTCGCCTTGGGTTTGGCTTCCGCTTTTTCCTTGGTGGTCTTCTTGGCTGCGGTTTTCTTTGCAGCCGGTTTCTTCGCGGTCTTGGCTTTACCGGTGCCGCCCTTCGCTGCTTTGGCGGCGATCATCTCCAGCGCTTCTTCCAGCGTCACCGCTTCCGGCGTCACGTCCTTGGGCAGGGTGGCGTTTATCTTGCCGTGGCGCACGTAGGGACCGTAGCGTCCGCTGCAAACTTCGATGGGTGCCTTGTCGTCCGGGTGTTCGCCTAGGGTGCGCAGCACGGTGGCGCCGCCGGTGCGGGCTTGCGCGAGCAGTTCCACGGCGCGATCGAGGCCGATGTCGAAGATGCTGTCGGTGCGCGGAATGGATTTGAATTTGCCGTCATGGCCGATGTACGGACCGAAGCGGCCGATGTTGACGATGACCTTCTTGCCCGTCTCGGGGTGAGCGCCGACTTCTCTCGGAAGCGAGAGCAGCTTTAGCGCTGAGCCGAGATCGGCGTTCTCCAGCGGCAGTTCCTTGGGCCAGGAGACGCGCTTGGGTTTGGTCTTGGCGCCCTCTTCCACTTCGCCGAGTTGCACGTAAGGACCATAGGGACCACGCAACAAAAGCACGATCTGGTTGGTCTCGGGATGATTGCCCAGTTCCTTGCGTGCTTCGCCCGCCTCCTCCTCGCCGCCGAGACTGCGCGTGTAGTCACACTCGGGATAGCCGGTGCAGCCGATGAAGCTGCCGCGCTTGCCGAGACGCTTGGACAGTGGCTTGCCGCATTTCGGGCATAGCTCCTCCAAGATCTCGGTGCCGGGGCGGTCGACGTCTTTCTTTTCACCGATGAGTTTGTTGAAGCCTTTCCAGAACTCGTCCAGCACGGGTATCCAGTCGCGCTTGCCCTCGGAGATGTCGTCCAGCTCGTCTTCGAGGCTCGCTGTGAAACCGTAGTCCACGTAGCGCGTGAAGTGCTCGTTGAGAAACTTGATGACCACACGACCCACGTCGGTGGGCATGAAGCGTTTCTTGTCGAGCGTGGCGTATTCGCGCGCCTGCAGCGTGGAGATGATGGTGGCGTAAGTGGAGGGTCGGCCGATGCCGTACTCTTCCAGCGCCTTCACCAGGCTGGCTTCGGAGAAACGCGGCGGCGGCTGGGTGAAGTGTTGTTCGCCGTAGAGTTTGTCCACGGGCAATACATCGCCTTCGACCAGCGGCGGCAACTTGGCGCTATCCTCTTCTTCGGCATCGTCCACGTCTTCCATGTATACGCCGATGAAACCCGGGAAGACCAAGGTCTGGCCGCTGGCGCGGAACAGTGTGTCGTCGCTGCTCAGGCGGATGTCGACGCTGACTGTGTCGAAACGTGCGTGGCGACATCTGCGAAGCGAGCGTGCGCTTCCAGATCATCTCGTACAAGCGCATCTGGTCGATGTTCAGGTAGTCGCGCAGACTGTCCGGTGTGCGCAGGATGGAGGTCGGGCGGATCGCCTCGTGCGCTTCCTGTGCATTCTTGGCTTTGCTCTTGTAGATCGGCTGCTTGGCCGGCAGATAGTCGGCGGCGAAGTTGTCCTTGATGTAATCGCGGATCTCGGCCACGGCTTCGTTGGCCAGGTTCACCGAGTCGGTACGCATGTAGGTGATCAGACCGATGGTCTGGCCGCCGATGTCCACACCTTCATACAATGATTGCGCGGTGCGCATGGTGCGGTCGGAGGTCATGCCCAGTTTGCGCACGGCTTCCTGTTGCAAAGTAGACGTGGTGAACGGTGCGGCCGGACTGCGCTGCTTGCCCTTCTTCTCCACGCGCACTACCTTGGGCGGCAGTTTGGCATCGGCCAGTTTGGCGTGGATGGCGTCGTACTCGGCCTGACCGCCGATGCTGAGTTGTTCCAGTTTCTTGCCCTGGAACTGGAACAGCTTGGCCTTGAACGGGATGCTGTTCTTCTGGCTGTCCAGATGCACCGACCAGTATTCCTGGCTCTTGAACTTTTCGATCTCCAGCTCGCGCTCGACGATCAGGCGCAGCGCGGGGCTCTGCACGCGGCCGGCGGAAAGGCCGGGACGGATCTTGCGCCACAGCAGCGGCGACAGATTGAAGCCGACCAGATAGTCCAGCGCGCGGCGCGCCTGCTGCGCGTTCACCAGCGGGATGGAGATCTCGCGCGGGTGCGCGACCGCTTCCTTGACCGCGGACTGGGTGATCTCGTAGAACACCACGCGCTGCATGGTTTTGTCCTTAAGTGCGCGCTTACCTTTCAGCAGTTCGGAGATGTGCCAGGCGATCGCCTCTCCTTCGCTATCCGGGTCGGGTGCGAGGAAGATGTGGTCAGCTTCGGCTGCGGCTTTGGCGATGGCATCGACATGCTTGCTATTGCGCTCGATGATCTCGTACTTCATGGCGAAGTTGTCGTCCGGGTCGACCGCGCCGGTCTTGGGAATCAGGTCGCGCACGTGGCCGTAGGAAGCGAGGACCTCAAAATCCTTGCCCAGGTATTTTTTCAGGGTCTTGGCTTTGGCCGGCGATTCGACGATGAGAAGGTTGGTTGCCATGTTTTAGTGTAATTGCGCCGAGTCAGACGGCGTGAGCAAATCTTCGATCAACATCGGATCGAGGTCTTCATGTTGTTTCCACAGCACCATCAACGCGATGAGCTTGACCCGCTCCAGCGGCAGGTTTTCGCGGTCAAGTGCAATAACGCGGTCGATGATCATTTCGCGTTCCACAGGCGTGATGTATTTGCTTTGTTCCCAGAAAGAAATGAAGCGTAGCCCCTCTTCGCTGATGCGCTGCAATTCAAAATCGGAATAGCAGCGCAAACCGCTCTGATTGATGCTGTCCGGGTAATCGGACCGGTTAAGTTGCTGCAAGCCGGACAGCCAAACCAGCGCTTGCTGGATATCATCGTCTTCAAAGCCAGCCGCGCTCAGTTTCACCGTGAGGCGATCTGGATCGGGGTAGCTGCCGGCGTCAAAATAACTTTCAAAGAGGAACAGCAAAATGTCGAACATGAGAAAAATATTGTAGTTTTATGCGATGCGTTGGTAGAGGCCGCCGGGCAAAGTCGCAATCAGGCCATCTAACTCCAGTTGCAACAGGATGGCGGATAGCTCGCCTATCGTCAAGCTGCTACGTTGCGCGAGGGTCTCGACATCAAGCGGATCGAAGCCGAGATGGGCGAATAACGGGTGCTCGGCGGCGGTGGTTCGGGCGGCGGCGACGTGGCGATAACCAAGCTCTTCAAGAATGTCCTGCGCCGTTTCCACTAATTTGGCTCCTTGCTTGATCAGCGCGTGACAACCCTTGGATTGCGGCGAATGGATAGAACCGGGAATGGCGAACACCTCGCGCCCTTGCTCCAGCGCCATGCGGGCAGTGATGAGCGAGCCGCTTTGCAATGAAGCTTCGACTACGAGACAGCCCAGGCTCAAGCCGCTGATGATGCGATTACGGCGCGGGAAATTGGCGGCCAGTGGCGGCGTGCCGAGCGGGAACTCGGAGATGATGGTTCCGTCTTGAGCCAGACGATGCGCCAGTTCGCGGTTGGCTGCGGGATAGACTTTATCCAGTCCGGTACCGACAACAGCGATACTGGAACCGCTCCCCTGCAACCCGCCAAGATGAGCTGCCGCATCAACACCATGGGCCATGCCGCTGACGATACATAGCCCGGCATCGGAGGCAGATTTTGCAAAAGATTCCGCGTTGCGCAGTCCCTGTGCGGACGCATTGCGGCTGCCAACCACAGCCAATGACCGTGTATTCAAAAGGTCGACACGCCCTTTTACATACAGCAACAAAGGCGGGTCAGCAGTGTTAAGCAGAGATTGCGGATATTCGGCATCGGCAATAGAAAAGATGTGATTCAGCGGATCATCCAGCCAGGCAGCAACCGGGACAAGCCTCTCCTCATCAATTTCTTGCACAATAGCCTGTGCCACAGCAGGTTTAACGAATTTGGAAAGAGAGGAAACAGAGGCATGCAGAACTGCATCGGGAGAACCGAAGGCTTGCAGCAAACGCCGCAAGCCCTCGCTACCCAAGCCGGAAATCTGGCTCAGCGTGAGCCAGGACGCGAGCGAAGCGTCCAGAGACATTATTTTGGAGTGCTTGCGCGATCAAGAGCTTGTACAGGCAATTTGGTTTCCATAACCAGTGCGTAGGAAACTTTGTCAAAGACGCGAAAGACGAAAATCAAACCATAGCGCACGTCTGGCAACTTGATATCTCGTTTGTAAAAGGGCGTCTTTACTGTGGCGCCTTTTTCGTAAAGCGCCAAAACATGTCCATCTTCCAGGCCATCGCGTTTCCCCTTGTTGAGAGTGATCACGGCATTTTGGCCGGCACCAGCCTGCCCAACGCCGCCATAGATGGAGATGACGCGCGCAGTAATATCTTGAGCGGGAGCATGTGGCAGATAGTTAGTTGAAAATCCCGTTGCAGCCTGAGCGAAGTGGTCGCCTTTGTGAATCTCTACAACAGACTTGGTGATTCGAAGCGTGCTGATATCGGCGAATTCCTCAACGACCGCATCACCGAGGTAAAGCACTTCGTGCCCCAGCACTTCTTTAGTGTCCGGATCGATGAATGTGACAGAAGGGCGATAGACTTGCCAGGTCTCACCTTTATCACTGGGCAAGCCTTGGGCATAGGCAATATCATCTGCACCCAGAAGTCGACGCCCCTCATAGGTTCCCACCAGTTTTGGCGCATTGTCCAATTCTGAATCTTCGTACACTAAAGGACGACGCAGGAAAGGGGCAATGGCATTCAAAGAAATAACGGGAATGACATCGTGGTTGGCCTCAACCTCGTGTATTTTGGGAGAAAGTTTGACAGAACCAGTGAAAGAAGTGGTATCCCCTACTTCCGGTATGGCACCCGTATCAGCATTGGCATTGGCATCAGTACCCGCGACCGGTATGGCGGCTGTGCCTGCTGTGCCCGATTCGCCGACCTTGAGTGTATTGGTACTGTGATCCAAATAGACGACGTTGCCAGGGTAGATCCAGTGCGGGTCCTGGATGGTGTCTTTGTTGTATCCCCATATCTGGGGCCATTTCCAGGGATCCTTGAAAAACTTGGCGGAGATGTCCCACAGCGTATCGCCTTTGACTACAACGTAGCGGTCGGGCGCGTCCGGCTTCAATTGCAGCTCATCGGCAAAAGCGAGCATAGGCAGCAGGAGACAAATCAGCGATATAATCTTGCGCATGGAAAACCCCAGCAAAGTAAGGAAAGTGCAGTGTGATGTTTGCACGGCGGTTTAAATTCTGCATCTAGTCTCTTAAGTTGGCAAGCATTTATGGCAATTCTCCCCATTCTGCAATATCCCGATGAGCGACTGCACAAGGTCGCCAAAAAGGTCGAACTGGTTGATGAGTCCATCCGCAAACTGGCACGCGACATGGCAGAGACCATGTATGCGGCTCCCGGCGTTGGGTTGGCTGCAACTCAGGTGGACAAACACATCCAACTGATTGTGATTGATGTATCAGAAACACATGATGACCTGATAGTGCTCATCAACCCTGAGTTGCTGGCATGCGAGGGCGACAAAGAACATGAGGAAGGATGCCTATCGGTTCCCGGCATTTACGAAAACGTAAACCGTGCTGAGCACGTGAGCGTAAGGGCAATGGACGAGCACGGCAAACTGTTCACGCTGGAAGCAGACGGTTTGCTGGCAGTATGTATCCAACATGAAATAGATCATTTACGCGGCAAGGTATTCGTTGAATACCTGTCACACCTTAAACAAACCCGTATCCTCGCCAAGCTGAAAAAACATCGGCGCGAGACGCTCTAAGAACAAATTTGTGAAGATCATTTTTGCAGGTACCCCCCATTTTGCGGCCAGCGCGCTGGCCACTTTGCTAAAAGAGCATCAAATCGTCGCGGTGTTGACTCAGCCGGATCGGCCTTCCGGACGCGGCATGCAGCTTACCGCCAGTCCGGTCAAGCAACTTGCCGTGCAACAAGGTTTGCCAGTGCTGCAACCTGCCTCCCTGAAAACTGAAGCGGCACAACAGACCATTGCCGAACTTGATGCGGATGTGATGGTCGTCGCTGCCTATGGTCTGATCTTGCCGCAAGCCGTACTGCGGCTACCGCGTCTTGGATGCCTGAACATACATGCTTCCATCTTGCCGCGCTGGCGCGGTGCCGCGCCGATACAACGCGCGATCCTGGCAGGTGATACGCAGACGGGCATCACCATCATGCAGATGGATGAAGGCTTGGACACAGGAGACATGTTGCTGAAAAAAACATGTGTCATCACGCCCGAGGACAACGCTCAGACGTTGCACGACAGACTTGCAGGGATGGGGGCTGAGGCTATCGTTGAAGCATTGCATAAATTGGGACAGGGAGAGTTGCATCCAGAGCGACAGGAAGTGCAGCTAGCCACCTATGCGGCCAAACTGACCAAGAATGAGGCGCAACTCGATTGGAGCCAGGATGCCGTTCAACTGGAGCGAGCAGTCCGCGGTTATTATCCATTCCCTGTCGCACATGGCATTTTCGGGGAAACATCGATCAAGATCTTGCGCGCCAAAGTGGGCGAAGGAAAAGGCGCTGCACCCGGCACAGTCATCGCGGTTAACAAGGAACAGATACTCGTTGCCTGCGGCAACGGAACGCTGGCGCTGGATGTATTGCAGAAGCCGGGTGGCAAGCCGCTGCCCGTCGCACAATTCATACAGGGCTTTCCCATCAAGGTCGGCGACAGCTTTAATACGAACTGACCATGCAGCGCATCCAACTCGAAGCAGCAAAAACAGTCAGCAAAGTCGTACGCGACGGGCGCAACCTCACACAGGTTTTAAGCGAAACATTGCGCAAGCAATCCAATCTCAACGCGCAGGAACGTGGAGCATTGCAGGACTTGTGCTATGGCACCTTGCGCTACTACGCGCGACTCGCATTTATGCTGGATAGTCTGCTGCAGCGCCGTGTGCAGGAATCGCCGCTACGCTGTCTGTTGCTGGTCGCGCTGTATCAGCTGCAACATACCAAGGCAGGGCAACATGCCATCGTCGATCAGGCTGTGCGTGCAACCAAGAACGTCAACCCCGCAGCCAGTGGATTAGTGAATGCCGTGCTGCGCAACTTCCTGCGCCGGCAGTCAGAATTGCTTGAGGCGGCAGACCAGAACGAAGTGAGCCGCTATGCGTACCCGCAATGGTGGATCGATGTGGTCAAGGCGCAGTACGCCGGAGAGACGGCCACGATTCTGGAAGCCGGCAATCAACATCCGCCGATGACCTTGCGGGTCAATACTCGATATACCAGTGCGACGGAATACCAGACGCTGCTGGCGGAGCAAGACATCGCTGCGCAGGTGATCGAGCCGCAGGCCCTGATACTGGAACGACCGCTGGCGGTGGAACGGCTGCCAAAATTTTCCGAGGGATGGGTCTCGGTGCAGGATGCCGGTGCACAATATGCGGCGCGTTTGCTGGATGTGCACGATGGCATGCGGGTGCTGGATGCTTGCGCTGCACCCGGGGGCAAGACTGCACATTTGCTGGAATCGGCGAACATCGAATTGGTGACGATGGATAAGGATGAAGAGCGCCTGCGGCGGGTGCGTGAAAACCTGCAACGCCTGCAACTGAGTGCACAAGTGGTCTGTGGCGATGCCGCTACGCCGGGAGATTGGTGGGATGGCAAACCGTTCCAGCGTATCCTGGCCGATGTGCCGTGCTCCGCCTCGGGCGTGGTGCGCCGCCATCCCGATATCAAGTGGCTGCGTCGACCGGAAGATATCGAGAGCTTCGCGGTGCAACAGGAGCAGATACTAGAGGCATTGTGGTCGCTGCTGGCGAGAGATGGTAAATTGCTCTATGCGACCTGCTCCATCTTCGGGAGAGAGAATCGCCAGGTGATCTCATCGTTTCTGACCCGCCATCCTGAGGCGTCGGAGATTGCCTTAAAGTCAGTACCGGACATGGTACAAGGGCAGCTGCTGCCGAACGATGAGCATGACGGGTTCTTCTATGCGTTGCTGCACAAACAAGCTTGACTGGTTACATCGGTCGCTCTGGGCGGTCGGCCTCTGGTTAGTCACTTCGGCGGCTATCGCAGACGGCATCGTCATTAGTAAAGCAGAAGCACGCCTGACGGAAGACGGTTATCAACTGTCCGCCGACTTTGATATTCAACTACCCCTGCCGGTCGAGACTGCGCTTAAGCGCGGCGTCACGCTGTACTTCGTCAGCGAACTGGCCATCAACCGTTCACGCTGGTACTGGCTGAATACCGATGTGGCACGCGACGAGCAAGTCACCAAACTCTCATTCAACGCGCTGACCCAGCAATACCGCATCTCGCGCGGCTCACTGTTTCAAAGCTTCCACGAATTGAAAGACGCATTGCTTGTGCTTGGGCACCAAACCGCGTCGCCCGTCCCTGTCGCTTTGCTGGATAAAAAGGGCGGCGGGTATTTCACGCGATTGCTGAAAAAAGGAAGCGAGTGTTGTTCGGCCTTTGCACGAATGAGACTGGACGTGACACAGCTACCCAAGCCCATGCAAGTGAATGCGCTGACTAACGAGGATTGGAATCTGGAATCCGAGCCGTATCGTTGGGAGATCCAGCTGACGACTGCCGAGAAGAAGGTCCAGCCATGAAGTATCTGGTCATCTTCAGCGGTCTGATCGGCGCAGCATTGCTTTACTTGTTATCCAGCGCCAGCGCCAATACCGATCTTTTTTCGCACAACTACTACGTGCTGCTGGTGATGACGGGCGGATTAGCGCTGGGGTTGGCAGGACTGGTCGCCTCGCAGATATTGCAACTACGCACCAAACTCAAACAACAGGTCTACGGCGCCAAGCTGACGCTACGGTTGGTCAAGATTTTTTCGCTGATTGCGATCATGCCCGGCTTGCTGGTGTATGCGGTGTCGGTACAGTTCCTTGGCAAGAGCATCGAATCCTGGTTCGACGTGCGCGTAGAAAAGGCACTGGAAGGCGGTTTGAATCTGGGGCGCAGCGCTTTGGAAAACGGTTTGGAAGAGCTGAGCAAGAAAGCACAGTTCGTCGCTTTGATAGTGGCAGAACAGGAGCCGACGCGACACAACACGACGCTGGCGCGCTTGGTTGAGGAAAGCGGTACACAGAATGCGGCAATATTTGGCCGTAATGGCAAAGTACTGGCATTTGCCGGTAGCAAAGAACAGGCTTGGCCCGAAGCGCCGACCGGCGAGGCGCTACGCCAAGCGCGACAGCAAGGCAAATACAACCTGATCGACATCTTGCCGGACGGTCGTTTGATATTGCGCGTGCTGATTCCCGTGCGATCAGAGCTATGGCCGGATGAACAGCGCACATTGCAATTTGTACAATTGGTACCCAAGCAACTTGCAGACGATGCGGAGACTGTACAGGCGGTATATCGCGACTATCAGGAGTTGTCGCTATCCAGACTCGGACTGAAGAGGCTGTACGGCATTACGCTAACGCTGTCATTGCTGATCGTGCTGCTAAGCGTTAGTTCAGCCGCGTTCTATCTGAGCGAACAGCTCAGCGCACCGCTGGCAGCGTTGGCAGAGGGAACGCGAGCGGTGGCACAAGGGGATTTCAGCGGTAATTACCCGGTACAGGGACATGATGAACTGGGCGCACTGACTGGGCTGTTCAATCAGATGACAACGTATTTGGCGGACGCAAAAAGATTGGGAGAGCAGCAGCAGCTTCAAGTCGAGAATGCCAAGGTTTTTTTGGAAAGCGTTCTGGCGCACCTGTCATCCGGTGTGCTGGTGGTCGATGAACAACACAGGCTACGCTCGTCCAATCCCAGTGCGAACCAGATTCTGGATGTCCCGCTGCAGGAGATGGTAGGCAAGACCCCGCCGGAGATTGCGAAAGAGCACCCCTTGTTGCGCTCGTTTGTTGAGTCGGTGATGCAGGGCTTTGGCGAAAACACCCAAAGCGAGTGGCAGCACCAGATAGAACGCATGAGCAAGAATGGCGACCAGATGTTGTTGATACGAGGTACGCGACTTTCTACCACTGGGGACAGCGGATACGTGGTGGTGTTCGACGACATCACCCATTTGCTACAGGCAGAACGTCAGGCGGCTTGGGGAGAAGTGGCCCGTCGCCTGGCGCACGAGATCAAGAATCCGCTCACGCCGATTCAGCTGTCGGCGGAACGTTTGCAACACAAGCTTCTGGTCAAGCTGGACGATCAAGATGCGCAACTGCTGCAACGGGCCATACAGACCATCGTCAGTCAGGTCGCTGCGATGAAAAACATGGTTACTGAATTCGCCAATTATGCGCGAGCTCCCGCCACACGCATGGTTCCTCTCGATATGCATCAATTGTTGAATGAGGTGATGGGGCTGTATGAAGCAAACAGCAGCCCGATCAGCCTTCAGCTTTGCGCAGAGCGGACTTGGCTCAATGGCGATGCGACCCGCTTGCGCCAAGTGATCCATAATCTGCTACAGAACGCACATGACGCATTGCAGCAGGTTGTGCATCCCCAAATCATCCTTGCTACGGAAAATACGATGGACGGTGCGCTGAAATTGATGGTGCGCGACAACGGCAGCGGTATCCCGGAACAGATGTTGGGACGGTTGTTCGAGCCCTACATGACGACAAAACAAAAAGGAACCGGGCTGGGCTTGGCTATCGTGAAAAAGATCGTGGAAGAACATGGCGGAAAGATCGGCATAGAAAGTCAGCAAGCGGGAGGAACGTGTGTGAACGTGACCCTCCCCTTGATGGCGCATGAAGCAGAGGTGAAGTGATGGCGACAAAAGACATTTTGGTGGTGGATGACGAGATGGGCATCCGCGAGCTTTTATCTGAAATCCTGTTCGACGAAGGCTACCGCGTACATCTGGCAGAGAATGCAACGCAGGCGCGCTCGTTCCGCAACCAGCAAACTCCCGACCTGGTGCTGCTGGACATCTGGATGCCGGAGACCGATGGACTGACGCTGCTCAAAGAATGGGTTGTACAAGAACAGTTGACCATGCCGGTAATCATGATGTCCGGGCATGGAACGATCGAAACTGCGCTGGAGGCCATGCGCATCGGAGCATCGGATTTTCTGGAGAAACCGATCGCTCTGCAAAAATTGCTGGCAACGGTAGCCAAAGCGATCCAGCAGGGTGTTCCAAGCATGGCGCCACAAAGAGCGGACCAACCGGCGGCCGAGGTTAGCGACGAAAGTTTCACGCCCGTTTCATTGCAGTTAGATTTGCCGCTGCGGGAAGCGCGCGAACATTTCGATAGCCTGTACTTCAACTATCAAATGGAAAAAGAGAACGGAAACATATCGCGCATTGCCGAGAAGGCAGGCATAGAACGCACGCATCTGTACCGAAAATTAAAACAATTGGGGATAAAACCCATTAAAAAGGGCTCGGGGGACCATCAATAAGCAAATCGCGCTTATATCCACGGACTTGCCGTTGTTGCTCAACGGCGAGCCGTTAAGGCATAATCGCCGCCTTTCGTTGCAAAATAAATCAGTTATCCGATTAGGAAAGTTTTTCAGGAGGCAGGAAAATGGCTGCGGCACGTAACGTAACACCCCCAAAATTTAATGACATCACTGGCGCGATCCGCATGCTGGCGGTGGACGCAGTGCAAAAGGCGAACTCCGGTCACCCCGGCGCGCCGATGGGCATGGCTGAGATCGCAGAAGTGCTGTGGAACCACCACCTGCGCCACAACCCAGCCAACCCGAAATGGGCAGACCGTGACCGCTTCGTGCAGTCCAACGGCCACGGTTCCATGCTGGTATATGCGCTGCTGCACCTGTCCGGCTACGACTTGCCGATCGAAGAGCTGAAGCGCTTCCGTCAGATGCACTCCAAGACACCGGGCCACCCCGAATACGGCTACACCGTTGGCGTCGAGACCACCACCGGTCCGTTGGGTCAGGGCATCACCAACGCCGTCGGTATGGCGATGGCGGAAAAACTTCTGGCCAACGAATTCAACAAGCCCGGCCACGAGATCGTCGACCACCGCACTTGGGTCTTCATGGGCGACGGCTGCATGATGGAAGGCATCTCGCATGAAGCTTGTGCCTTGGCCGGCACTTGGGGTCTGGGCAAGCTGACCGCATTCTGGGACGACAACAACATCTCCATCGACGGCCACATCGACGGTTGGTACACCGATGACACAGCGAAGCGTTTTGAAGCTTACGGCTGGCACGTGGTACGTAACGTCGAAGGCCACGATCCGGAAGCGATCAATGCTGCGATCGAAGAAGCCAAGAAGGTAACCGACAAGCCTTCACTGATCTGCTGCAAGACGATCATCGGCGCCGGTTCTCCCGACAAGGCAGGCACGCACGACGTGCACGGTGCAGCACTGGGTGATGCCGAAGTTGCCGCTACTCGCGAGCACATCGGCTGGAAATATCCACCGTTCGAGATTCCAGCTCACGTTTACGCAGCATGGGATGCGCGCACCAAGGGCGCAGGTCTGGAAAAGCTGTGGAACAACAAATTCGCCGAATACAAGAAGGCTTTCCCGAAAGAAGCCGCCGAGTTCGAGCGCCGCATGGACGGTGACCTGCCAGCCAACTGGGCAGATCATGCAGCCAAGGCCATCGCTGCAGTCAACGAGAAGGGCGAGACCATCGCCACCCGCAAGGCATCGCAAAACGCGATCAACGCATTGCAGCCCGCACTGCCCGAGTTCTTGGGCGGTTCCGCCGACCTGACCGGCTCCAACCTGACCAACTGGACAGGTGCACACCATGTCTCCGGCAAGAAGCCCGGCAACTACATCAGCTACGGCGTGCGCGAGTTCGGCATGTCGCACATCATGAACGGCATGTCCCTGCACGGCGGTCTGCTGCCGTTCGGCGGCACCTTCCTGATGTTCTCCGAATATGCCCGCAATGCCTTGCGCATGTCGGCCTTGATGAAACAGCGCGTGATCTATGTGTTCACCCACGACTCCATCGGTCTGGGCGAAGACGGTCCGACCCACCAGCCTGTGGAACAAACCACCACACTGCGTTACATCCCCAACATGGACACATGGCGTCCGTGCGACACCGTGGAATCCATGGTGTCTTGGGTGTGCGCGGTCGAGCGCAAGACTGGTCCTGCATCGCTGATCTTCAGCCGTCAGAACCTGCAGTTCCAGAAGCGCGACGCGAAGCAGATCGAAAACATCCGCAAGGGCGGCTATGTATTGTCCGAAGCTGCAGGCGGCAAGCCACAAGCGGTCATCATCGCTACCGGCTCCGAAGTCGATCTGGCAATGAAGGCGCAAGCCGCATTGGCTGCCGAAGGCGTCAACGTGCGCGTGGTGTCCATGCCGTCGACCAACGTGTTCGACCGTCAAGACCAGGCTTACAAGGACAGCGTGTTGCCCAAGGGTATCAAGCGCGTGGCCGTCGAAGCAGGCGTGACCGGACTTTGGTACAAATACGTTGGACTGGAAGGCGCCGTGATCGGTATGGATTGCTTCGGCGAATCCGCACCGGCACCTGAACTGTTCAAGCATTTTGGCTTCACCGTGGAAAACGTCGTCAACACAGTGAAGAAAGTGATTGGCTAAGCGCTAAGACGCAACCACATTGCGGCGGAGTCATGGAGCATGGCTCCGGCAAAAATGTGGGAAAGACAGTCAGAGCATTCAAGATTTTTAATTAGTAATCGGGAGAGTAAACATGGCAATCAAAGTTGGTATCAATGGCTTCGGCCGTATCGGCCGCATGGTATTCCGCGCAGCGACTAAGGATTTCCCAGAAATCGAAGTCGTCGCGATCAACGACCTGCTGGAGCCTGACTATCTGGCATACATGCTGAAGCACGACTCCGTGCACGGCCGTTTCAACGGCGACGTGTCCGTCAGCGGCAACAATCTGGTGGTGAACGGCAAGACCATCCGCCTGACCGCTGAAAAAGATCCGGCCAACCTGAAGTGGAACGAAGTGGGCGCGGACATCGTGATCGAATGTACCGGCTTCTTCCTGGATGACGCGAGCTGCCAGAAGCACATTGCTGCAGGCGCCAAGAAGGTGGTGATGTCTGCTCCTTGCAAGGATACGACCCCGATGTTCGTGTACGGTGTGAACCACGACACCTACAAGGGCGAGAAGATCGTATCCGCCGCATCCTGCACCACCAACGCATTGGCACCCGTGGCCAAGGTGTTGAACGACACCTTCGGCATCAAGCGCGGCCTGATGACCACTGTGCACGCAGCGACTGCGACACAGAAGACCGTTGACGGTCCGTCCAACAAAGATTGGCGCGGCGGCCGCGGCATCCTGGAAAACATCATCCCCTCCTCCACTGGCGCAGCCAAGGCCGTGGGCGTGGTGATTCCTGCACTGAACAAGAAGCTGACCGGCATGGCGTTCCGCGTACCGACCTCCGACGTGTCCGTGGTCGACCTGACAGTCGAGCTGAACAAAGAAGCGACCTACGATGACATCTGCAAAGCGATGAAGGCTGCCTCCGAGAACGGCCCGCTGAAAGGCGTGTTGGGCTACACCAACGACAAGGTGGTTTCCACCGATTTCCGCGGTTGTGTCAATCCGTCGATTTTCGATGCGGATGCCGGCATCGCACTGGATCCGACCTTCGTCAAGGTCGTGGCCTGGTACGACAACGAGTATGGTTACACCTGTAACCTGATGCGTTTGGTCCGTCACATCGCCAAGTAATTCGTTCCGATAAAGGGCTGGCGTGTGCCAGCCCTTTTAGCTTTAAGTCTGTAACAAAGGAAAAAATCATGTCCGTTATCAAAATGACCGATCTGGCGCTCAAAGGTAAGCGCGTCCTGATCCGCTCCGACCTCAACGTGCCTGTCAAAGACGGCAAAGTCACCTCCGATGCGCGCATCACCGCCTCCATGGCCACCATCAACTTCGCGCTGCAAGCCGGTGCAAAAGTGATGGTGACTTCTCACCTGGGACGCCCTGAAGAAGGTGTGTTCTCCGAAGAGAACTCGCTCAAGCCAGTGGCTGACACCATCGCCAACAAGCTGGGCAAGCCCGTACGCCTGATCCGCGACTGGGTGGATGGCGGTTTCAACGTGGCCGAAGGCGAACTGGTGTTGCTGGAAAACTGCCGCTTCAACAAGGGCGAAAAGAAGAGCATCGAAGAACTCTCCAAGAAATACGCCGCTCTGTGCGACGTATTCGTGATGGATGCATTCGGTACAGCACACCGCGCAGAAGCTTCGACCCACGGCGTGGCGAAGTTCGCACCTGTTGCGGCTGCCGGTATTTTGCTGACCGAAGAACTGGAAGCCTTGACCAAGGCATTGCTCAACCCGGCACGTCCGATGGTCGCCATCGTCGGCGGTTCCAAGGTTTCGACCAAGCTGACCGTGCTGGAATCGCTGTCCGAGAAGTGCGAACAACTGGTGGTCGGCGGCGGTATCGCCAACACCTTCCTCAAGGCTGTCGGCAAGAACGTCGGCAAGTCGCTGTGCGAAGACGACCTGGTTCCGACTGCACAAGCGCTGATGAGCAAGATGAAGGCACGCGGTGCTTCCATCCCCATTGCGGTTGACGTGGTGGTCGGCAAGAAATTCGACGCCAACGAACCCGCCGTGCTGAAGGATGCAGGCGATGTGGCCGACGACGACATGATCTTCGACATCGGTCCCGAAGTCCGCACAGGAACTCGCCGACATCATCATGAAGGCAGGTACCGTGGTGTGGAACGGCCCGGTCGGCGTGTTCGAATTCGACCAGTTCGGCGAAGGCACCAAGACCATCGCCAAAGCTATCGCCAGAAACCAAGGCATTCACTTTGGCCGGCGGCGGCGACACCATCGCGGCGATCCAGAAGTACGACATCTACGACAAGGTGTCGTACATCTCCACCGCAGGCGGTGCATTCCTGGAATTCCTCGAAGGCAAGACTTTGCCGGCCGTGGAAATTCTGGAACAACGTGCCAAGCAATAATTAAATTAGGACTCTCATGCTGCGTAGAACAAAAATAGTAGCGACACTGGGACCGGCGACCAACGACCAAAAGTCGTTGGAAGCGATCATCCGCGCGGGAGTGGATGTCGTGCGTATGAACTTTTCGCACGGCACTGCGCAAGACCATATGAAGCGTGCCGAAATCGTGCGTGCCGCAGCCAAGGCGGCCGGACGCACGGTCGGCATCCTCGCCGACTTGCAAGGGCCGAAGATCCGCGTGCGCAAGTTCGAGAATGACAAGATCGTATTGAAGCCGGGCGATGCGTTCATTCTCGATGCGTCGCTGGATGGTTTGGGAAACCAGCAGCGCGTAGGGCTGGATTACAAGGAACTGCCCAACGATGTGGATGTCGGCACCGTATTGTTGTTGAACGACGGCATGCTGGAATTTCACGTCACCGGCGTCAAGGGCACGGAAGTGCACTGCGTCGTTGTGCGCGGTGGCGTGTTGTCCAACAACAAGGGCATCAACCGCAAGGGCGGCGGGCTGACCGCTCCGGCGTTGACCGACAAGGACAAGGAGGACATCAAGACTGCCGCGATGATCAAGGCTGACTTCCTGGCCGTGTCTTTCCCGCGTTCGCGCCGACGACATGAAGCTGGCACGTGAACTGATGCACGCCGCCGGGGGCAAGAGCCTGCTAGTAGCCAAGATCGAGCGTGCTGAAGCCATTCCGGTGCTGGGCGACATCATCGACGCGTCCGATGCCATCATGGTGGCGCGCGGCGATCTGGCGGTGGAAGTCGGCGATGCCGCCGTTCCCGGTCTGCAGAAGAAAATGATCAGGATGGCGCGAGCCCGCAACAAGCTGGTCATCACTGCTACGCAGATGATGGAATCCATGATCACCAACCCGATCCCGACGCGTGCCGAGGTTTCCGATGTGGCGAACGCCGTGCTGGATGGAACCGATGCGGTGATGCTGTCTGCGGAGACCGCCGTGGGCGATTACCCGGTGGAGACCATCGAATCGATGGCGCGTATCTGCGTCAATGCCGAAAAAGAAACCGAAGAGAGCATGGCCGATCGTCGCGTGGATCATCACAAGTTCGCGCGCGTCGACCAGTCCATCGCGATGTCCGCGCTGTATGCCGCTTCGCACTTCAAGGTAAAAGCGATCGTCGCGCTCACACAATCCGGTTCGACCGCATTGTGGATGTCGCGTACTAACGCCAACACGCCGATCTTTGCGATGACGCCGATGGAAGCCACCTTGAGCAAGGTCACCTTGTTCAGCGGCGTGCATCCCATCGCGTTCAAGATCGCATCGAAAGATCATTCAGAGACCCTGCGCCAAGCGGAAGATGAACTGGTGCGTCTGGGGCTGGTGCAGGATGGCGATCTGATCGTGATGACGGTCGGCGAAGCGATCGGCAAAGCCGGTCACACCAACACCATGAAGATCGTGCGCGTGGGCGACCACCGTAAGAGTTAAGCAGACTGAACTGCAAATGTTTTTGTAATTATATTTCTGGAGAAAAAAATGGCACTCGTATCCTTACGTCAACTTCTCGACCACGCGGCTGAGAACAGCTATGGCCTGCCCGCGTTCAACGTCAACAACCTGGAACAAGTTAAAGCAATCATGGAAGCGGCTGATGAATGCAACAGCCCCGTGATCATGCAAGGTTCCGCCGGCGCACGTAAGTACGCCGGTGAGCCGTTCCTGCGCCACCTCATCGAGGCGGCGGTGGAAATGTATCCGCATATCCCCGTCGTCATGCACCAGGACCACGGCGCATCGCCCGCGGTTTGCATCAACGCCATCAAGTCCGGCTTCTCCAGCGTGATGATGGACGGTTCGCTGATGACCGACGGCAAGACTCCTTCCAGCTTCGAATACAACGTCAACGTTACCCGTAGCGTCGTTGAAATGTCGCACGCAGTTGGCGTTTCCGTCGAAGGCGAACTGGGCTGCCTGGGTTCCCTCGAATCCGGCCACGGCGAGAAGGAAGACGGCCACGGCGCGGAAGGCGTGCTGAGCCACGACCAACTGCTGACCGACCCGAACGAAGCCGCTGAGTTCGTCAAGCTGACCCAGGTTGACGCATTGGCGATCGCCATCGGCACTAGCCACGGCGCGTACAAGTTCACCAAGCCGCCCACAGGCGACACCCTGGCGATCAGCCGCATCAAGGAAATCCACGCACGCATCCCCAACACCCACCTGGTGATGCACGGTTCGTCTTCCGTGCCGCAAGAGTGGCTGAAGCTCATCAACGAATTCGGCGGCCAAATGCCACAGACCTACGGCGTCCCGGTCGAAGAGATCGTCGAAGGCATCAAGCACGGCGTGCGCAAGGTGAACATCGACACCGACCTGCGCATGGCTTCCACCGGCGCGACCCGTCGCTACCTGGCACAAAACCCCAAGGACTTCGATCCGCGCAAGTTCCTGGCAGAAACCACCAAGGCGATGCGTGCGATTTGCAAGGCACGTTACGAAGCCTTCGGTTCCGCAGGCCAAGCCGGCAAGATCAAGCCGATCGCGCTGGACGCAATGGCGACCCGTTACACCAAGGGCGAACTGAACGCGATCATCAAGTGATCATCGCCTTAGGCAGGAAAAAAAGCGACCTTCGGGTCGCTTTTTTTTTGTGCGTGTTAAGCGTAGAGTAAACAAGAGTTCGAAGGCGATTCAATATCGCCGCCTGTCAGGATGGGTAATGGACTGTATTGCAGCGTACGGTCGGCTGAGTAGGATGAAACAAACAGAAGCAGGAGTGATCATGCGAAGCAAGCACACCAAGTGTGGAATGAAGCAGCACTGCAATCAGGGCTTCACGCTGATTGAGCTGATGGTCACTGTCGCGATTGTTGGGATTTTGGCGGCGATAGCCATTCCCTCCTACACGAGATACGTCGTGAAAGCAAAGCGGAGTGCCGCGGAAAGTTTCATCGTGAGTGTTGCCAACAAGCAGGAGCAGTACATTCTGGATGCCCGGCAGTATGCAAATTCTTTGGTAACGTTGAATATGACCGTGCCAACAGATGTAACTGGGAATTACAACATCACGATCACGAATGTCGGGACGGCACCACCAACGTACACGATCAATGCCGAAGCGATAGGTGAGCAAGCGGTGAACGACACTTTATGCGGAACGCTAAGCGTCGATCAAGCCGGGACAAAAAGCCAAAGCGGCACTGGAAGCGTGAATGACTGCTGGTAGAAAATCATGCAAACGGAGCAGAGCAGAAAATTAAAGTGGGCCAGCCGTAAACATCATGCAACGGCCGGCTTCACTTTGACAGAGTTGTTGGTGGCCGTGGCGGTTGCCGCAATATTGGCAGCACTGGCAGTACCGTTCTCCCGTGAATTTATCGCGGGGCAGCGAGTAAAGACCGCCTCCTTCGAAGTGATGTCGATGCTGACATTGACGCGCAGTGAGGCAATCAAGCGCAACAGCATTGCGACCCTGAGCGGATTAGGCGCTGGCAATCTAGTGATCACGGCAGGCGGGGCCACGATTCAACAGCGGGAACCGTTCGCCAATGTGACACTGACCTGCAAATCGGGCGACTGCACGGATGTGGTTTACACCGGCAATGGACGGTTGCAAAGCACCGAGACGTCGTTCGAGATCAGCAGCTCGGCAAGCAGCCAGATAAGCTGTATCAAGATCGACCCAAGCGGCCGTCCGAACAGCAAAAAAGGGGCATGTTGATGGATCAGTGCCTATACAAAATGCGAGGCGGACAAGACGGCTCCACACTGATAGAAGTGATGGTGAGCATGCTGATTTTGCTGATCGCCCTGCTGGGGCTTGCAGGCCTGCAGGTGCAAGCGCAGCAATCGGAACTGGAATCCTACCAGCGCGGGCAGGCATTGATCCTGCTGCAGGACATGGTGGGACGCATAAACGCAAACCGCAAAGTAGCAGCTTGTTATGCTGTAACGACTGACACTGCGAGTGGATCGCCATATCTCGGGACAAATTCAGCCATCAGCCCGCCCACCTGCGCCCTCGGGTCCGTCGAACAGAAGATCACTGCCGTGCGGGATATGGAAGACTGGAACGACTTGCTGTTGGGTGCAGCAGAGTCCGACGCAGGAGGCAACACGGGGGCCATGATCGGCGCGCGTGGATGCATCAACCATGACGCGGCAACAGATTTGTATACGGTGACTGTGGCCTGGCAGGGGTTAAGCAAAACATTTGCCCCGGTTGGACAAAGTTGCGGACAAGGACAGTATGGCGATGAAACGCTGCGGCGAGTGACCAGCCTAAGCGTAAGATTAGCCAACCTGCTGTGACAAATATGAAAACGAGATTACATACACGCGGCAACGCATTTCACGTTCGACAAGGCGGCCTGTCGCTTGTGGAACTGATGATCGCGATAACAATAGGCTTGATACTGATGGCAGGGATGACCACGCTCATCGTGAAGCAGAGCGAAACCCGGAGCGAACTGGAAAAGTCCAGCCGACAGATTGAAAACGGGCGTTATGCCGTTGAATTGTTGTGGAACGATATCGAGCACGCAGGTTTCTACAGCGACTATGCGCCACCAAAAACCGTTACATATACTGCCCCCGACCCTTGCGTACTGGACAACACCGGCTGGACACCCGCCACGCTGCAAGTGCCGGTAGGCCTTTATGGATATCCTGGCACAACAGGCGACCCGACCCCGTCGGGTTGCTTGCTGAATTACCTGGCTAATACCGCTGTACTGGTGGTGCGGCGCACTTCATCCGAGACCATCGATGCAAGTGCCGCTGTTCCCGGTACAACCTACATGCAAGTATCCCGCTGCAATCAGGACACCTTGCCGTTCGTGATGGGGACGGGCGGTTTCACGCTGAGGCAAAAGGATTGCCTGACGTTGTCCCCGTTAAGGAAATACATCGTGCGCATCTATTACGTGAGTACCTGCAGCGAATGTGGAACCGGGGCCGACACGGTACCCACGCTCAAGATGGCAGAGTTTGTGGATGGTGTCACGACCACGCGCCCGTTGGTCGAGGGCATAGAAAACATGCAGTTTGATTACGGTATCGATACTACGGGTGACGGCGCCCCCGACAGCTATACGACCAGCCCTGCGGGCACAGAGTGGAAAGATGTGATGGCGGTTCGCATCAATATTCTGGCGCGCAATATTGAAAAGACCAGCAGCTATCGCGACACGAAGAGCTACAGGCTGAGTGCCGTGCCCGGAGTTGCTACAGTGCCCGCGACAAATGACAGCTTCAAACGACATGCGTACAACCAGTTGGTTCGAGTGATCAATCCCAGCAGCCGGAGGGAACAGCCATGATCGCCTCGATCAAAAAAAAAGGCGAGACGCTGATCATGGTTCTAATCATGATGGTAGTGCTGACGCTGCTGGTGATTTCCGCGATCCGCGCCGGGACAACCAACTTGCGTATCGTCGGGAACGCGCTGATGCAGGCGGAAGTATCCGCAGCGGCACAACAGGCTACGGAACAGGTCATGAGCAGCAACTTCACGGCCAATCCGGTTGCTCAAGACATCGCCGTGGATATCAACAGTGATGGCACGCCAGACTACACGGCAAGCATCAATCCCAGGTGCACCGGGTCGATTGCGATCACCAACGCCGATCTGAATCCAGCAGTGGCAGCCGATACTCCGTGCATCAGCAGCGGCGCTGCACAGCAAACCGGCTTGATGGTATCCGGAGTAGCCGCGACCGGAACCCTCACAGGGCAATCATGGTGCTACTTGCAACAATGGGAACTGCAAACATCCGTGACCGATAGCAACACAGGTGCAACGGCAGCGACCGTACAGGGTGTCGCCGTACGTGTTCCGGCCGGCACGAACTGTCCATGATTCGGTAACGAAATATTCGCGATTGGAGAAATCATCATGAGATCCATCCGCTTAATGCTGACAGCCGCGTTTGCGGTGTTAACTCTGCAGTCGAACCTGGGCCAAGCCGAGGACATCGACATCTACAGCGGGTTGGGCAGTGCAGGAAACGCGCCCAATGTAATGATCGTGATGGACAATGCCGCGAATTTTTCGTCCTCCGCATCGGGCGCAAGTTGTGTCATCGATGGCCTAGAGACAGCCATGAGCGGGACGGTAGGCGGGATCGAGCAATGCGCCCTGTATAACGTGGTGCAAAATCTGCCCACAAACGCCGACGGAAGCGCCCGCATCAAGCTCGGGTTGATGGTGTACAACGCCAACAACATCCGCGACGTGAACAACCAGAATTGCGGTGCGTCGAGCTCGACTGGCGGCTGTCTCGCACAACCGCTGATTCCCATAGACGCGGCACACAAGACTGCATTCCTCAACTGGATCAAAACCTGGAACACTACCGGCGGCACGGGGGGCGGTTCCATCAAGGCATCGGGCGAGGCGACTGCGGCGGCAATGCAGGAGACCTGGGCCTATTACCATGGCAGCATCGGCCTTTCAGGGCGGGACTACAGCGCTATCCAACCTTCAACCGGTTGCCAGAAGAACTTCGTGATCTTCATCGGAAACTCCTTCAGCTCTTCCGGTACGCCTGGAGATGCACCGAACGGAGCAGCCCTGGCGCTGAACGCCGCACCGGGCGTGACCACGGAACAAAAGGCGCTGATACTGGATACGGTCAATACAAGTTGCGGCGGCTCGTTTACCTTCCCTTCTTCATCCCACGAAACCAAGGGCTACTACACGGACGAGTGGGCGCGCTACATGTACCAGTCAGATCTTTACAGCGCGACGGGTCAGCCGAGCGGGGTGCAGAGCATCACCACATATACGGTTGGCATCCTGGGAGCCAGCTGCCAGGCTGACTATGCCGCGACACTGAGCAGCGCCGCGCATTATGGCGGCGGCAAATATTTCCCCACTTCGGACTACAGCGGATTGGTGGTGGCCATCCTCAAGATTCTCAACGAGGTGCAAGCGGTCAACAGCGTGTTCTCCTCCTCCAGCCTGCCGGTCAGCGTCAATGCGCAGGGCACCTACCTGAACCAGATCTACATGGGCATGTTCCGCCCCGATGCAGGAGCGCTGCCGCGCTGGGCGGGCAACCTCAAGCAATACCAGTTCATCATCAACCCGACTTCCGGCGATCTGCAGCTGGGAGACAGCATCGGCGAACCGGCGCTCGACTCGTCCGGGACCGGTTTCTTGTCGCCGAATGCGATCAGTTTCTGGACCTGTTCCAGGGGCGACAACCCGTACCTGTCGGCTATCAGCGCACAGGGGCAAACACTGATGGCCAGCCATGGGCAAATTTGCGGCACTGATCCGGTCAATGGGTTCTGGGTCAACTTCCCCACCATGACCAAATCGGCCGGCAAGGGCTTCGATCTGGCGGACGGCGAGCTGGTGGAAAAAGGCGGCGCCGGGCAACGCATACGCTTGGTGAATCTGACGGACAACTACGCAACCAATCCCAGCACGCCGCGCAAGTTGTACACCTATTGCCCAAGCGGATCGGGGTGCAGTAACGATCTGGCGAATGTCGGCAACGCCTTCGCCACCAGTAACCCGAACATCACGGCAAGCATGCTCGGCAGCACCAGTTCGGTGAACGTCCTCAGCCTGACGCGCGCAGGCACGACGGCTACAGTGGCCACGAGCGGTAACCATGGGTTCAATACAGGCGACTCGATTACGATCGCCAACGCAGTGCAGGCGGAATACGACGGCACGTTCAGCATCACCAAGGTGGACGCCACCCACTTTACTTATCCCGTACCGGAATATCCGCCGGTCACGGCGACGGGCAGTTACACCGCCAGTCTTCCGACTCTGTCACAGCCCGTCACGCTTACGCGCAGCGGCACAACAGTGACAGCCACGGCACCCGGGCATGGATATATCAACCTGCAGACCGTCACGATCAGCGGTGCAAACCAGTCGGCCTATAACGGCAATTTCGTCATCGGTAACGTAACGGCCGACACCTTCACCTTCACCGTCGCGGAATCTCCGGTGACATTGGCGGGTGGCGGTGTCGCCACCGGCGAGAAGAACGCCACCGGCAATTGTCCTGCGCCATGCATGGTGTCGTTCGCGATCCCCGTAGGCGGCGTGCGACGGGTCGGTAACACGGTCACCGTCGACACTGCCAATATCAACAACTTCATTGCGACACCAGGCAAGGTCATTAACCTGACCGGCGTGGTGGACAGCAACGGCACCTCCGTGCCGGAATACAACGGCAACATGGTGACGACCAGCTTCAACAGCCCGACCAACAATAAAAGCTTCACCTTCACGGTGACAGTTTCTCCGGCCACACCGGCAACCGGCACCATCCTGGTCAGCACACCCGGCCCCCTGCAGACCGTTACCAGCCTGACGCGCAGCGGAACCACGGTCACGGCGGTCACAGCGGCGGCACACGGCTTCATCACCGGCAACCAGGTGAGCATCGGCGGCACGCCCGGCCTGCATGAGCAACCCTATATCGGCACATTCTCGGTCACGGTTGTCGATGCCACTACCTTCAACTATCAAGTCACGACTACGCCGGCCAGTCCGGCCACCGGCGTCGGGGGGGCGGCCATTACCGCCACGCGTTCGACGGGCTTCCTCAGTAGCGATCGTGACAGCCTGATCAATTGGGTGCGCGGCGAGGATAACTACGGCGACGAGACTGGGCCGGGAGGCACGATAACAGTGCGCCCCTCGGTCCATGGCGACGTGCTGCACTCGCGACCCACGGTCATCAACTATGGTGGCGGCCCAATAAATATCAGCACCACGATAGATGACGGAGCCACCCGTACCGCGACTGCCTCGGCTGCGGATGTGGCCAAGATAGGGTCGACCGGCACGATGTTGAACATCAGGTTCCCCGATGGATCCAGCTGCATGGCCACCGTCACTTCAGACACAACGTTCACCTACTCGAGCAGCAATTGCGGTGCTGCCGGTGCGCAGTCAGTAGCCACCGACACGACCAATGTGGTGGTCTACTACGGGGACAACGGCGGTGTGTTTCATGCGATCAATGGCAATCAGGTCAATCCGACCAACAGCACCATGCCAGCCCCGGGCAACGAATTATGGGGCTTCATCCCGAGCGAGCAATTCAACAGGCTGAACCGGTTGCGGACGAATTCGTCGCAGCTGAACCTGCCCACCACGCCCCCCGGAATCCTGCCGGAACCGAGGAAGAAGGACTACTTCGTCGATGGTCCGACCGGTGTCTATCAACTGATAGACACCAGGGGCATAACCCTGCAGGCCAATCTCTACCTTTCCATGCGCCGCGGCGGGCGGATGCTCTATGCGCTGGACGTAACCGATCCCCAGGCGCCGAAATTCCTGTGGAAGATGGACAACACCAGCGCAAACATGGGCGAACTCGGACAAACCTGGTCCACGCCCAAGGTGGCCAGGGTGGCGGGCTACAGCAACCCAGTGGTGATTTTCGGAGCAGGCTACGATCCCAATCAGGATGTCGATCCGCCACCGACGGCGGACAGCATGGGACGCGGTATCTTTGTGCTGGATGCGATCACCGGTGCGCTGGTGTGGAAAGCGGCCTTTGGTGCGGTGGCAGGCAGCAACAATACGACATGGACTTCCAGCGGCAGTACCACGCAGGGGATTTGTCTCAGCGACAGGATGCGCTACAGCATCCCGGCCGATATCACGCTGGTGGACAGGAATCGCGATGGCAACATCGATCGCTTGTATGCAGCAGATGTAGGCGGGCAGGTGTGGCGCGTGGACCTCGAGCCTAACGAAGGGAGCACGCCCGACAATTGGAAACTGCATCGTCTGGCTTCGCTGGGAGAATGCGGCACCACAGTCTGCAGAAAGTTCTTCTATGCGCCTGAGGTGATCACCACCAATACTTACGATGCGGTCATCCTGGGCTCCGGTGATCGCGAGCACCCGTTATTCGAGAACACGGCGGCCACCGGCAAACAGAATATGGTGTTCCTGCTCAAGGATACCTATACCGGCAACGACGCTACCGGAATGACCAGAATTTCCTTGGTGAACGGCGATTTGTTCGACGCGACCAGCACAGTCTACGATGGATCGCTGAGCGGCTATTTCATCAATCTTGCGGATGGCGAAAAAGTCGTCAATGCGCCCTTGGTGACAGCAGGTTACGTGTTTTTCGGAACCAATCAGCCTACTCCCCCGGCCGCGAATTCCTGCACGGCATCGCTGGGAACGGCGCGCGGTTACCAGTTGGCGCCATTCACGGCGAGCTACCGCTATCTGATATTTTCAGGTGGAGGCCTGCCGCCTTCACCGGTATCAGGGGTGGTCAGCATCACCGTAGATGGCAAAACCAAGCTGGTTCCTTTCCTGATTGGCGGCGGCAATCCGGACTGCACGGGGGCGGATTGCGCCTCGGCACTGGGCGGGCAGAAGCCGCCGATCTCGGTCTCGACTAGTCGCATCCGGACGTATTGGTTCCAGAAAGGAAAATAATCGAGGTGCACAGAAGTGTTTGCGAGGTGGGCAGATCACCGACCTGGCTCGCAAAATAAAAGCGACCCTCGGGTCGCTTTTTGTTGGGGGAGTTAAACGGATTTGCTTAATAGAGCCCAAGAAGTTTGCCCATCAACTTATTGATGATCGCTTTCCACTCATAACTCAATTGAATTTCAACACGGAGGGAGTGCCCTACTCGGTATCATTCTTGACGGATGGGCAAGACGAAGACTCCGGTAACCCCAGATCCTTGCGGAACTCGCGCACCTCAACCTCGACAAGTGCCTCGGCCTTTCTAGCGCTGGCGGACTTTGCCTCGTGCTCGAAGTCATCGCGTAGCACAGCGCCCCAAATCGACCCTATCAATAAATCAAGAGATAGCGCAATGACACAGGTGCCAACAAGGGCCTGATCTGCCTTCTCGGCGCCCACAAGGTAGATGGCAAGGCCGCCAACCAAGGACAGTACAGCTGGCAAAACGGCACCCATGGCAGAAGTTCTGCTAAACCCCGCTAGAAGCCCCGTAACCAAACCTAGCAGTGCGAAAGAAAGAAGAACAATAAAGAACTTTCGGTAACCGATTTGCGGTCGATGCGCGAATAGGAGGAGCGCTGCAACCAGTACTGCGGCGAGTGTTACCGGGCAGAGCGCTTCCCAGAGTTGGAGAGACTTTAGATAGGATGGCATCGTACTTATCTGTGCTCTTTTGCTGGAGCCGCGACGGGTGCCGCAGCTCTCGGGGTCGGTGCCGGAGATTCCGTAGTCACCGGTGCTACTGACGGACGGTGGTGTTCAAGCCTGGACGATAGTTCGTTGGAGATACAAGTACGGAGCCGCGCTAGCCCCGAGTCGCTAAGCTCTTCAGGCTTGCCTCCAAACTGCTTTGCTAGATTGCGACAGTCAGGAGTAGGAGCGGCTTCCGCTACCTGAGCCGTGCAAAAAGCCAGGAGCGTGACGCTTGAAACAAGAACGACACCTACACGTCTCATGTGAATCTCCTCAAGTAGCGTCGATACGGCTGCGATAATAGTACAGACGCTTAAATCTTACTCTGCATCTTCTTTGCTGCCGATGTCTTTCCTTGCCCCATCATGCTCTGCGACTCTTCCAGCAGAAAGCGCTCAAACTCCTGTGCCGCCGTAGAAGGTCTCTTGTCCTTGCGCTGCACGATGTACCAGTGACGCACGATGGGAAAGCGATCCACGTCGAGCACTACGAGGCGTTTGGTCTCCAATTCCAGCTCGATGCCGTGGCGGGAGATGATGCCGATGCCCATGCCAGCCTGCACCGATTGCTTGATGGCTTCGTTGGTGTCCATTTCCATGTGCGCAGGCAAAGCGAGATGATGGCCGGCGAAAAAGCGTTCCACCACGCCGCGCGTGCCGGAGCCTTGTTCGCGCAACAGGAAGGTCTCTTTCGCCAATTGCTTCGGCTGAATCTTTCTTTGCGCGTGCCAGCGGATGAGTAGGAGCTGCGATCACCACCAGCGGGTTCTGCATGAAGGCCTCGGCGCGCATGTCGGTGCCTTCCGGTGGTTGGCCCATGATGGCGAGGTCGGCGATATTGTCGGCGAGTTGCCTGATGACGGCGTCGCGGTTGGCGACGGACAGGCTGACCTGGATCTTGGGATGCGCCTGGATGAACTTGGCCAGCAGCTGCGGCATGAAGTAGTTGGCGGTGCTGACCACGGAGATGTTGAGGTGGCCGCGCTCCAGCCCTTTCATTTCGTCGAACACCGCCTCCATCTCGTCCACCAGTTGCAGGATGCTGCGGCTGTAGCGAAGCAGCTCGCGCCCCGCTTCGGTGAGGAAGAGCTTCTTGCCCACCTGCTCGAACAGCGGCAGGCCGACCGCCGCCTCGGCCTGTTTGATCTGCATTGACACCGCAGGCTGCGACAGGAACAGCTCCGCCGCCGCCTTCGAATGGTTCAAATGGCGGGCGACGCTCTCGAAGACTTGCAGTTGGCGCAGGGAGATGGGCAGCATGGATCCCTTTATACCATAAGCATTGCTTATGGTTGGCATAAAAACATTTGACTATCGTTTATGGTTGGCGCGCGTATAGTGCGCTCCGTAATCAATACCAACCCCAAGAGGAGAACAGAGATGGATCAATCGAATCGTTATGCAAATCTGAGTCTGAAAGAAGCGGATCTGATCGCAGGCGGCAAGCACATTCTGGTTGCTTACAAGCTTATTCCGGCCAAAGGCCACGGCTACCTGGAAGTCGCCGCTCACTTTGCCGCCGAATCTTCCACCGGCACCAACGTGGAAGTTTCCACCACCGACGACTTCACCCGCGGCGTGGACGCGCTGGTGTACGAAGTCGACGAGACCGCCTCGGCGACGACTGTCAAGGGCGGTGGCCTGATGAAGATCGCTTACCCGGTCGACTTGTTCGATCCGCAACCTGACCGATGGCCGCTTCAACGATCTCCCACCTGTGGTCCCTGATCCTGGGCAACAACCAGGGCATGGGCGACATGCGAGCACTGCGCATGCTCGACTTCTGCTTGCCCGAGCGCATGATGCAGCATGTTCGACGGCCCGTCCGCCAACATCACCAATCTGTGGAACATACTGGGTCGCTCTGAAACGGACGGCGGCTACATCGCCGGCACCATCATCAAGCCCAAGCTGGGTCTGCGTCCCGAGCCGTTCGCCAAGGCGGCCTACCAGTTCTGGCTGGGTGGCGACTTCATCAAGAACGACGAGCCACAAGGCAACCAGGCGTTCTGCCCGATGGAAGTAGGTTATGCCGCTGGTGTCTGACGCCATGAATCGTGCGCAGGAGGAAACGGGTCAGGCCAAGCTGTTCTCGGCCAACATCACCGCCGATGACCACAAGGAAATGATCGCTCGCGGTGACTTCGTTCTGGAATACGTTCGGCCAGATCCGACTCTGCTAGCAAGGTGGCCTTCCTGGTCGACGGCTTCGTGGGCGGCCCCGGCATGTCACCACCGCCCGCCGCCAGTTCCCGGACACCAGTACCTGCACTACCACCGCGCCGGCCACGGTGCTGTCACCTCCCCAAGTCGCCAAGCGTGGCTACGACCGCCTGTGCTACTGGCCAAGATGTCGCGTCTGCAGGGTGCGTCCGGCATCCACGTCGGCACCATGGGCTACGGCAAGATGGAAGGCGACGGCAAGGACAACCGTGCATCGCCTACATGATCGAGCGCGACGAGTGCCAAGGCCCGTTACTTCTACCAGAAGTGGTACGGCATGAAGCCGACCACCCCGATCATCTCCGGCGGTATGAACGCGCTGCGTCTGCCCGGCTTCTTCGAGAACCTCGGCCACGGCAACGTGATCAACACCTGCGGCGGTGGCGCCTACGGCCACATCGACAGCCCGGCAGCCGGCGCGTATCTCGCTGCGCCAGGCCTACGAGTGCTGGAAGACTGGCGCCGATCCGATCGAGTACGCCAAGGAGCACAAGGAATTCGCCCGCGCGTTCGAGTCCTTCCCGAACGACGCCGACAAGCTGTTCCCGGGCTGGCGCGAAAAGCTGGGCGTGCACAAGTAAGAGTCGCTCGGCAGTATCGAAGCAACAAAAAATGCGCCCCCACACGATGGGGGCGTTTTTTTCCAGGATTCAATACCGTTTTGCGTGTGAGGTCACACGCGGAACAGGAGTCAAAATGACAAACAAGAACCAATATACCGTCAGCAAAGAACCGTTCTACCAAGCGCAAGGCGACGAGGTCGCTCTCTACGAAGCGGCCTACGCTGCTCGCCTGCCGGTGATGGTGAAAGGGCCAACCGGCTGCGGCAAGTCGCGCTTCATCGAATACATGGCGTGGAAACTGAACAAGCCGCTCATCACGGTGGCGTGCAACGAGGACATGACCGCGAGCGACCTGGTCGGACGCTATCTGCTGGATGCCAACGGCACGCGCTGGCTGGATGGCCCGCTCACCACCGCAGCCCGCATCGGTGCGATCTGCTATCTGGACGAAGTGGTCGAGGCGCGCCAGGACACCACCGTGGTGATCCACCCGCTCACCGACCATCGCCGCACGTTGCCGCTGGACAAGAAAGGCGAACTGCTCGACGCCCACCCGGACTTCCAGCTGGTGATCTCCTACAACCCGGGCTACCAAAGCCTGATGAAGGATCTGAAGCAATCGACCAAGCAGCGTTTCACCGGTTTCGAGTTCGATTATCCGGATGCCGCTCTTGAATCGGGGATCCTGGCCAAGGAAACGGGGCTGGGTATCGAGGTGTGCAGCAAACTGGTACAGATCGGCCAAGCTGCGCGCAATCTCAAAGGTCACGGTCTGGATGAAGGCATCTCCACGCGCTTGCTGGTCTATGCGGCGACCCTGATCAAGAGCGGTGTCGATGCCAAAGCCGCATGCCGTATGGCGCTGGTGCGACCGATCACCGACGACGCGGATATCCGCGACACGCTCGATCACGCGATCGATGTTTCATTCGCCTGAACTCGGCACGAGCGAACCAGCGAAGGGGCTGAGCGATGACTGAGGTCGTGACGGAGAGAACAGAAGAGATCTCGATGTACTGGGAGAAACTGGGCTGCAGATTCGCCCAAGTGGATGCCGTCTTTGATGAGTGCATGAAGGAAGCCCAGGCGCTGCTGTCGAAAGCGGGCTTGGAGACTTATATCGAGAATGCCCGTATCATCGGCAAGATGGGGCGTGGCGCTGAACCGTTGCTGATCTATCTGGAAGAAGCGCCAGGCGTGGCCAGCGTCGTTGGGGAGCATGCGCTGATCAAGCTGCGAGAATTCTCTGAGTACTTGTCCACGCATACCAACTTCAAGGCGATCGTGCCGTTCCTGCAAACCAGCGGTGCGGTTGCCCGCCGCCTGAACAACGACAAGATGTACTGGCGCTACATCGATTTGGTCCGCGACATGCTGGATCGCACGTCGGGTTCGATCCATGGTCACCACACGACCTTTGCCAGCCCGGGCTTGCCGGAACTGCTCAAGCAGGCGCCCAAGTTGCTGGGCGTTCTATCGCTGCAGGGATTTCAAAACTGGATCGAGTACGGCATCAAGTACTACAACCATCATCCGGAACGGCAGGAAGAATATTTCCGGCTGGAGTCCGCCGATGCGATCGCGGTCATGCAGCGCGAGCGGCACGGCACATTGCTGGTGGACAACGAACGCAAACTGGATACCTACATCCGCGCGCTGTGGAACGACAGCGACTATCTCATTCCGTATTCGGTCGCTTTCGATGAACTGCGCAAGCCGATGCCTTACTACACTGAAGACGGCATCCGCTTGCCCGATGTCTATGACGACCTCGATGGTGTGTCCGGCATCGACCGCTATCGAGCCGCACTGGCGCATATGGCAGCACATCGTCGCTGGTCGCAACAGATGATCGTGGACAACTGGAGCCCTTTTCAGCGCGCCAGCGTCGAAGTATTCGAGGACTCCCGCGTGGAGTATCTGGCCTGCCAGAAATATCCGGGCCTGCGCAAACTGTTCCTTGCGCTGCACCCGATTCCTAAAGAAGCAGACCTTCAGCTCGAAGAACAAGGCATCTCGGTATTCAGACTCAGACTGGCCATGGTATCGCGTGCCATACTCGATCCGGACTACACCTGCCAGAACGAGCATGTCAGGGAATTCGTAAAACGATTCCATGAACTGATGGCTACCGGTGAATCAACCAGTGCGGCGATGGCATCCGTTGCCCTGGCATTCATTGCGCGTACGCGCGGCCAACGCGATCTGTCGGCCAAGATGTATTTCGACAATACCGAGGTGGACTACCGCGACGACAACCGGCATCTGTGGATCTATATCGAAGAGAGCGACGAGGACGAGATGTTCGAACATCTCGACAAGCGCCAGAGCACAGAAGGTGAATTACATGCGCTGCCGCCCCGTCACTACGACGAGTGGGACTACAACGCGCAAAACTATCGCCCGGACTGGGTGAGCGTGTATGAGGCGCTGCATCCGCGCGGCAATCCGGTCGTGATCGACAACCTGCTGGCCAAGCATGCCAAGCTGATCAAGCGTCTGAAAGCGCTGCTGGAGATGCTCAAGCCGCAGGACAAGGTGCGCATCCGTTATCAGGAAGAAGGCTCGGAACTCGATCTGGATGTGGCCATCCGCTCTCTGATCGATTACAAGAGCGGCTGCTTCGCCCGACCCGCGCATCAATATGTCGCATCGCACCGATGGCCGCAGTTTCGCCGTCACCTTGCTGGTTGACCTGTCGCAATCGCTCAGCGAAAAAGCGGCAGGCAGCAATCAGACCATCCTCGAGCTCAGTCAGGAGGCGGTATCGCTGCTGGCCTGGTCGGTACAGCAGGTCGGCGATGCGTTCGCCATCGGCGGCTTCCATTCGAACACGCGCCATGATGTGCGCTACTACCACCTCAAGGGTTTTAACGAGCCGTGGGGCGACGAAGTGAAGTCTCGCCTGGCCGAGATGCAGGCCGGCTATTCCACCCGCATGGGTGCGGCGATGCGTCATGCTGGCCACTATCTGAAAGCGCAACAAGCGGACAAGAAACTGTTGCTGATCCTGACCGACGGAGAGCCGGCGGATATCGATGTACACGACCCGCAGTTGTTGATCCAGGATGCCAGACAGGCTGTGAAAGAATTGGATCGGGACGGCATCTATGCCTACTGTATCAATCTTGATCCCAAAGCTGATGAGTATGTGGCGGACATCTTCGGCAAGCAGTACACCATCGTCGATAACATCGAGCAATTGCCGGTAAAACTACCGGAGCTGTTCATCTCGCTGACCAAATAGCCGTAGAGCGAGAAGTGGAAAACCTGTAAAATCCGCAAGTTGAAAATTTTAATCAGAGGAGAGCAGTAATGAGCAAGAGCGTCATCCAGTTCATCATCGAAGAACAACGCGCCATCCCCGGCGCCACCGGCGATTTCACCGGCCTGCTGAGCGACGTCGTGTCCGCCTGCAAGCAGATCGCCCACCAGGTCAACAAAGGCGCGCTGATCGGCGTGCTGGGCGGCGCGGGCAGCGAGAACATCCAGGGCGAAGCGCAGAAGAAGCTGGACGTCATCACCAACGACATCATGCTGGATTCGCTCAGCTGGAGCGGCCATCTGGCGGGCATGGCTTCCGAAGAGATGGACGACATGTTTCCGATCCCGGCCCAGTTCCCGCGCGGCAAATACCTGATCACTTTCGATCCGCTGGACGGTTCTTCCAACATCGACGTGAACATCTCCGTCGGCACCATCTTCTCCATCCTGCGCTGCCCGGAAGGCGTGACCAACCCGACAGCGGCAGACTTCCTGCAGCCCGGCACCAAGCAGGTGTGCGCCGGCTATGCGCTGTACGGCCCGAACACCATGCTGGTGCTGACCAGCGGCCATGGCGTGAACGGCTTCACGCTGGATCGTGACGTCGGTGAGTTCTATCTGACCCACCCCAACATGACCATCCCGGCCGACACAGCCGAGTTCGCCATCAACATGTCCAACCAGCGCTATTGGGAAAAGCCCGTGCAGCAATACGTGGAAGAGTGCGTGAAGGGCAAGGACGGCGGCCGCGAGAAGAACTTCAACATGCGTTGGGTTGCTTCCATGGTGGCTGAAGTGCACCGCATCCTGACCCGCGGCGGCATCTTCATGTACCCGTTCGACACCAAAGATCCGACCAAGCCGGGCAAGCTGCGCCTGATGTACGAAGCCAACCCGATGTCCTTCATCGTGGAACAGGCTGGCGGCATGAGCTCCACCGGTCGCGAGCGCATCATGGAACTGAAGCCCACCGGTCTGCACCAGCGCGTGCCGGTCATCCTCGGCTCGAAGAACGAAGTCGAGCGCGTGGTGAGCTATCACAAGGGTAAGTAAGCACCACACAACGCCTCCGACAACGGAGGCGTTGTTGCATTAGCAGGCAAAGGAATTGTCATGAGCAAACCATTAGTTTCCATCGTGATGGGCAGTTCGAATGACTGGGAGATCATGCAGCAGGCCGCACGCGCCCTGCAGGACTTCGGCGTGGCGTTCGATGCACGCGTCATCTCGGCGCACCGTTCACCCGATCTGCTGTTCGATTACATCAAGGACATGCATGCCCAAGGCGTGCAATGTTTCATCGCCGGAGCCGGCGGTGCGGCACATCTCGCTGGCGTGATCGCCGGCAAGACCACGCTGCCCGTGCTGGGTGTGCCCATTCCTTCGAAATATCTGAAGGGTATGGACTCGCTGCTGTCCATCGTGCAGATGCCCAAGGGCATTCCCGTGGCGACGTTCGCCATCGGCGAGGCAGGTGCAGCGAATGCCGGTTTGTTCGCTGTCTCCATGCTGGCGCTGAACGACACGCAACTTGCACAGAAGCTGTCCGACTACCGCAAAAAACAGGCGGAGCAGATCGCTGCTACTACCCTGCCTACATTGAGTTGATATGAGCGCATTACACGAATCCAACCTGACCAGCCTGAAGTTCCTGCACCGCGGCAAGGTGCGCGACCTGTATGAAGTCGATGCCGATCACCTGCTGATCGTGCAGACGGACCGTCTGTCCGCGTTCGACGTCATCCTGCCCACACCCATTCCCGGCAAGGGCGAGGTACTCACTGCAGTGTCCAACTTCTGGTTCAAGAAACTGGGTAACGTCATCCCCAACCATCTTTCCGGTATCGATCCCGAATCCGTGGTGAAGACCGATGCCGAGCGCGCGCAAGTGCGCGGCCGTGCCTTCGTCACCAAGAAGCTGAAGCCGTTGCCCATCGAGGCCATCGTGCGCGGCTACCTGGTCGGTTCCGGCTGGAAGGATTACAAGAAGACCGGCGCGGTGTGCGGCATCCAGTTGCCCGCAGGCTTGCAGGAAGCACAGAAGCTGCCGCAACCGCTGTTCACGCCGTCGACCAAGGCAGCCGTGGGCGACCACGACGAGAACATTTCGTTCGAAGAAGCCAAGAAGCTGCTGGGCGCGGACATGGCCGAGCAGGTGAAGAACGCCACGCTGGCTTTGTACACGCAGGCGGCAGATTACGCGCTGACACGCGGCATCATCATCGCCGACACCAAGTTCGAATTCGGCACAGATGCAGCAGGCAAGCTGTACCTGATCGACGAAGCGCTCACGCCCGACTCCTCGCGCTTCTGGCCCGCCGACCAATACAAGGTCGGCAGCAACCCGCCCAGCTTCGACAAGCAGTTCGTGCGCGACTGGCTGGAGTCTTCCGGCTGGAACAAACAGCCTCCTGCGCCGCAGGTGCCCGCGGACGTGTTGCAGAAGACCGCCGACAAATACCGCGAAGCACAGCGGCTCCTGACGGGCGCATGACCTCTATACCCAATCTCGTTGAAGGTTTCCAGCGCTTTCGCGAGCAGCATTTCGAAAGCAACGACAGCCTGTACCAGCAATTGGTGACGGAGGGACAAACCCCGAAGACCATGGTGGTGGCGTGCTGCGACTCGCGCGTCGATCCCGCGCTGGTACTGGATTGCGAACCGGGCGACCTGTTTGTCATCCGCAATGTGGCGAACCTGGTGCCGCCGGTGGAAGGCCGCGCCGGACACCACGGTACCACTGCTGCCATCGAATACGGCGTGCGCATCCTCGGGGTCGAACACATCATCGTGCTGGGTCACGCGCACTGCGGCGGCATCAGAACCCTGGTGAAGACCGGCGGCGTGAATAAGCCAGGCTCGTTCATTGACGACTGGATGTGTCTGGTGGAAAGTGCGCGCAACAGTGTGATGGCAGAGATGCCGCACGCGCCTCTGGAAGAACAGGTGCGCGCCTGCGAGCAGCGCGCCATCCTCGTCTCACTGGACAACCTGATGACGTTTGGCTGGGTGCGGGAACAGGTCGAGGCAGGACGCCTCACCTTGCATGGCTGGTATTTCGATATCGAGCACGGGCAGTTGCTGCGCTACGACGCAACTACCCGCGACTTCGTCACGCTGTGATCACTTGGCGTCGCTAGCGGGCACACCACTAGCGGGTACGCCTTTCAATTCGCGGTAGCGTTGTTTATCCGCTTCATAGCGAGCTTTCACCGAGTCCGATTCCTTCATGCTCGTATCCAGGTCTTTCTGCAGCTTGGCTACGCGAGCCTCGGCTTCGTTGATATCCTCGGTCAACGACGGCGGGATCTTGCGGTTTTGCTTGGTCAGGTCGTCGCTTTCCTTGCGCAGATCGGCCAAAGTGGTTTGCGCCGATTTCAGCACGGTGGAGTAGCTATTGATGCGTGCCTCGACTTGCAACAGGTTGCGGTCGCGCGAAAGGTCGATCTCTTTTTCGTTGCTGTAAGTATTGATCAGGGCCTCATCGCGGCGTTTGGCTTCCCTGGCTGCCTTAGCAACTTCGGGGTCGACCTTGCTTTCTTCCTGCCGCTGTTTGTCGAAGCCATCCTTGCGATCAGTCAGGCGGTTCTTATCGAGAACTTTGGTATCTGTGTTGGCATATTCCGGGGGAATGGTTTCGCCGTAATGCGTCTGTCCGTCCTTGTCCACCCACTTGTAGAGCTTGGCCTCGGCATTCAAAGAAAAAGCCGCACACAAAGCCGCAGCGCTTACCAACAATTTCGAATCAATCATCATTTCACTCCGTAACGGTCACGATAGGATTGTACCGCGTGCAGATTCTGCACTAACTCAGCCCGCCCCTGCAAATAACCGAGCAGATCGTCCAGCGCCGCGATGGAAATGACCGGCAGCCCGTAGTCGCGCTTCACCTCCTGCACCGCCGACAGCTCGCCCTGCCCGCGCTCCATGCGGTCCAGCGCGATGACCACACCGCAGGGAGTGGCACCTGCGGCGCGGATCAGTTCGATGGACTCGCGCACCGATGTTCCGGCCGAAATCACGTCGTCGATGATCAGCACCTTGCCCTGCAGCTTTGCGCCCACCGTATTGCCGCCTTCGCCGTGATCTTTGGCTTCCTTGCGATTGAAGCAATATGGCACGTTGCGGCCCTGCTCGGAAAGCGCGATGGAAGTACCCGCTACCAGCGGGATGCCCTTGTAGATATGGGCAAGGAACTCTTGTGGAGATCGGTAATGATCAGTTTGTGGCAGGGGTTTCCGGGAGTGGTCGGAGATCCATCGCTGTTCACAAGCTGAATGGCAACCATATCCTCATTTATATGCAGGCTGCCGTACCGGCAGGTAATTGCAATCGCGCCTTCGCTGCATTTGTAAATTTCGTGCACCTCGCAGTTGAACACTCTCCTGATGTAGTCCCTGGCATCGGGGTAGAGGACCTCAGCATAGGAAACCAATCTAAGCGGGTTTACTGTGAGCCTTCCCTCTTCTGCTTCGCGGGCAAGAATTTTAAGCATTGAAGGCGGTGCTGAAATGATATTCGCCTGTTGATCGTTCAGTTTCTTTACGATGTTCTCAAGTAAGTCCAGCTGAGTGATATAAGTCAGTCTGTGTCCGAATCTGTTAAGAGCAAAGGCAGGCGAGGTTACCCTGAGGATGAACGCAAGATTGATCTTTTCATTTTTAGGGAAGCTGAACCTGGCAAAGAAGGCTGCCCGCATCAGATTTTCCTCACTTTTGCCGGTGATCTCGACACCTTTGTTGCCGCTTGTCCCGGATGACATGCCGATGTTAACTCCCTTCAGTCTTTTACTGAAATCCCTCGTTCTGTCGGCTTCCAGGCAAAATTCAAGTATCTCATCCTTTTCAAGGCCGCATGTGTTGAAATGGCTTAGATTTTCCATCATAATAGCCTTACTTGTAACAGGAAGATTCCATATGTCTGAGGTATCGTATCCTGAATAATGCCTCCGGTAGAATTCGGATCTGGCCATGGCAAACCGTACCCTGTTCCTTATCCTGCTTTCCTGGTACCTCAATATATCTTTAGTGTTCCAATACCTGAAACGGTACTTGCATAAAATGTAGAAAAGGACAAAACTATTCCTTTCACAATACTGCCAGAAATCCGCTAAACGCAAAAAACAAACACTATTGCATACCATAAAAAACAGATATGTGATTACTTAATAGCTTTTGGAATGTCAGTTTTAAGCATAATATCAATCTTAGATGCAAAATCCCTGACCTGGATAGCATAATTCTCAAGCGCCAGGTATGAATCTGCATCAATATAATAGGTAAATGAATCCCCCTCTTTGCATCCAGTTTTATTTTAAAGCAGGATGTCCCTTCCATATCATCTTTCCCGTCAAATGTTACAGTGTAACCTTTCTCATTCCAATTCCAGAGCATCCCATCCATATCGGCCTGATAATGCATTCCTTTAAGGTCATCTTCTGACCTTGGCTGAGGATCCGTCACACCGGCAAAGGGATTCAGGCTCCAGCCTTCTTTACCATTATAAGTCTGAATGAAGGTTAATCCCTGAAAAGTACCTTCAACACGGATTTTATCAGGACGCTTGGCCATTTGGATAAAAGGGATTTCAATACCACCCTGGATCATTTTTCCGGTTAATTTTTGGGTGTTGACTTTTATAATACTATCCTGGCCAATAGCCGAAAAGTGTTCTTTAAGAATGTCATCGAGCGATTGTGCCATTTTCGCATTTCCTGCAATCAGAAACAGAATTGTAAAGAATGTCGTGGACTTTTTTATGTTATTTGCGATTAGTTGATTTCATTAGTGTAAGTTATTTATTTTTATAGACTTTTACTTCCCCGAAAAGCCAGAAATTATTTCATGAAGTAGATCCTGAATTCCCTCTCCGATTTCTTATTAAGCCAGTGTTTGTATTCAAGGCTTAAGGTTTTATCAAGGAGCGGCGCCGGAATAAATGAGGCAATTATTTCCAGAATTTTATTTTCACCCAGTCCTTTTATTGCTGCCAGCACTTCATGAACCGGTTGTTCGCCTTTATTAAGCATTTCATTTATATCAATGGTATTCTCGACAGCCTCCTGTTTAAACCATGCGGGACAAACAGTAACGTATTTAATTCCGGTATCATCGAGTTGATCAATATTGTCTTGTCCGACTTTTTCACGCAGCCTGTTTACAAGGTTCTGCACATCAAGACCGCCGACAGTAGCTGCCTGACCGATATTGGTAATGCGTGCAATAGTCTTTCTGAGGACAGGGTTTTTAAGCTTTTTAAACTCCGGTGCGGAACTTATAAGAATATCCTCCAGTTCGGGGTATGCCTCCAGGAGGTCGTATATCTTTGTTTTTGGTGTAATGATTAAGCTGGCCATTGTTTATTTCTTTTTGCCGGTGTATGATAAAATCCTTTTCTCACCCTCGAGGCTCCTTGCATTTGACAGATCCTGTGAGACTTCAAGGGTTCCCAGGTATTCTCCGTTTTCATCACGGAGGGCAAAATATTCTATATGGATAAATTTGCCCTGCATTTGTATCCAGAAAGGAGCATGAAATGCTGCGCCTGATTTAAAATCTTCGAGTATCTTTTCAATAATATGAACACTCCCCGGGGGATGGCATAGTCTTACATCACGGTTGATAATGGAACGGCTGCGGGCAAATATTCTTTCTTTCCCCTGGGTAAAGTATTTTACCTTATCATCCCTGTCAACAAATGTCATATCAAATGGTGCGGTATTTAATATCGTCATAATCTCTTTGGCTGTGAAACTACCTGATGGTAAATGAATTGTACCATTTTCGTTCAGAGTTCCTTTATTTTCATCATCGTCAGAGGGAATGCCTTCCGGTTTCCAGTTGACCTGAGGATCGTAAAGGGTAAACCCAAAATCGAGGGTTTGCTTTTGTACCTCCCACCAGTCTTCGGTCGTGAGCAGGTCCATGCACATGGGGAATAGTATTTCCTCTTCCTTTTTGGTCATATCAGCCACAGCCTTCAGGACAGGCGAAAAGAGTATTTCCTCAGCATCCTCGAGATCGGATTTTTTCAGTCCGTCTGTCCGCAGTATTTCGATACATCCCTTAAGCTGCTCGCGGATTTCATCGTGTTTTCCCCACATTACCATGGGAGGCCCCGTAAAGTCTTTCTTTTCGAGGAATGGAAATACAAGATATTCCTTTCGTTTATAGTGTTTATCAACATCCATCAGGTCATTGAAACACGACAGAATCTGCAATGAATAGTTCTTAAAATCAGCATCGCTAATAGTATATAATGAAGCAATCAGCACCTGGGCTTTTTCCACAACTTTAAGCAATTCCTTGTTTTCGCATTTAAATACGTCCACCGGGTGTCCTTCCGGAATCACCTGTGCCCCGCTCTGGTCGATGTGCCCGTCAAGCACTTCACCATGAACATCACAAAGCTTCAGTACTTCTGTCTGAGGTAAACCTTCCTTTATAAGTTCCTGCTCTACCTCCACCACCTCACCATACGGTATCTGCTGCAGCGTACTTATCAGCTCGGCACGGACCTGTTTGGGGTCTCCGCCGTGATGCAATTTCAGGATAAGCTCCTTAAGTTTATCCTTCCTGTATTTTGAATTATTAATTAATTCACTCATCTGGATGACTGTTTATTGGTTGAGTAATTTTCAATATTTGACTGTTTTAAAAACCTGTGCAGCATGCCTTTATTGATTTGCTTTTCATATTTCTCGACACAAAACCGTATGTAAGACAATAATCAATACATAAAGTTTACGGAAATATATTTAAAACATTATTATCTTTGCATCAGTAAATCAAATATTCCTTCCTATATAAGGGTGTTTGATTTTTATTAAGAAGGGTGGAGAGATTAGGCTCTGCGAAACCCTGGCAACCAATCCTGAATTATCGGAGAACGGTGCCAAAACCTAATCCCGGAAAGCCGGGAGATGATAAAAATTTAACACGGAAACAATGAATTACAATTCATCTGACTCACAACAACCTCATCATGCCGCTCATGCCTATGCGCATGTGCTGTAAGAGCTTTGACCCGGAATCAGTCACTTTCTTAGTTTAACACCGGAGTAATGACATGATGTGAATCTATATCTGTCATGTCCGGTATATAATTATAAATTAAATAAAACACAATAATGAAAACAGAATAAATAAATTTTGAAACACTGCAGGTACATGCAGGACATCAGCCGGATAAAGAAACATTATCAAGAGCTGTTCCGCTTTACCAGACATCATCATATGTTTTTAAAAATGCAAAGCATGCTGCCGATCTGTTTGATCTGGCAGAATCGGGAAATATCTATACCCGGATAATGAATCCGACCACCGATGTCTTTGAAAAAAGAGTAGCTGCCCTTGAAGGCGGCGCTGCTGCTCTGGCAGTTTCATCAGGACATGCAGCACAGTTTATTGCACTTACAACCATAATGAGAACAGGGTGACAATTTTGTCAGCTTCTCCATTTCTGTACGGAGGTACTCATAACCAGTTCAAGGTCACATTTGCCAATTTCGGGATTGAAGCACGATTTGCAAAAGACCTCGATCCAGAATCATTTGAAAAGCTTATTGATGACAATACAAAGGCAATTTATCTTGAAACAATTGGCAATCCGGGATTTGATATTCCTGATTTTGAGGCTTTTGCAATGCTTGGCCGAGAAGCATGGATTGCCTCTTGTTGTCGACAATACATTTGGTGCCTGCGGTTATCTTTGCAGGCCGATTGAATACGGTGCCAATATTGTCGTTGAATCGGCAACAAAATGGATAGGCGGACATGGAACAAGCATAGGAGGAGTAATTACTGATGCAGGTAATTTCAACTGGAACAACGGGAATTTCCCTGTTTTCACCGAACCTGCAGAAGGATATCACGGAAAGATCTTTGGTGATATTTTCTCACAGACATCACCGGCAGGAAATATTGCTTTTATTGTAAAAGCCCGTGTTGAAGGATTAAGAGATCTTGGTCCTGCGATAAGTCCGTTTAATTCTTTTCTTCTTCTTCAGGGACTGGAGACACTTTCGCTCAGGATGGAACGTCATGTTCAGAATACCCTGGCTCTTGCAAAATGGCTTGAGGCACATCCGGTGGTTGAAAAAGTAAACTATCCCGGACTTGCCGGAAATCCTTATCATGAACTGGCAAAAAAATATCTTCCGAAAGGAGCAGGAGGTGTATTGAGCTTTGTGCTGAAAGCAGAAAAATCAAAGGCTGTAAAACTTGTTGAATATTTTGAACTGGTGAGCCACCTTGCAAATGTAGGCGATGCCAAAACCCTTATAATTCAGCCGGCAGCAACCACTCATTCACAGCTTGTCTGAGGAAGAACAGCTAGCAGTCGGAATTGAACCGGGTCTTTTCAGGGTCTCAGTCGGGATTGAGCATATCGATGATATTATTTATGATTTTGAACAGGCTTTTAAAAGAATCCTATGAAGACACTGAATGTAAAAGAACCTTTTACAACCGAGACAGGGGCAATACTGCCGGAGCTGGAAATAGCATACAATACCTATGGAAAACTCAACATAAGCGCTGACAATGTCATCTGGGTATGCCATGCCCTGACTGCTAATTCTGATGTTGAAGCCTGGTGGCCCGGTATGGTGGGTGAAGGATTACTTTTTGATACAAGCAAGCATTTTGTTGTTTGCGCCAACGTGCTGGGATCATGTTATGGAACTACAGGACCGGCATCCGTAAACCCGGAGACAGGCCGGCCGTGGTTGAGGGATTTCCCTTTAATAACAGTGAGAGACCTTGTAAATGTTCATGAGATACTGAGGAAACATCTTGGAATTAAGAGGATACATTCCGTAATCGGCGCATCAATCGGCGGTTACCAGGCATTGGAATACACAATAATGTACCCAGGGCTTATCCAAAGACTTATACTGTTGGCTTCAGGGACAAAGCAGACACCCTGGGCGTTGGCATTCAGTGAATCAATGAGACTGGCAATGGAAGCTGACCAGACATTCGCGTCAGGCCAGCCCGATGGCGGTAAAAAAGGTCTTAAGGCTGCCAGATCAATAGCTCTTATAAGCTACAGGACTGCTGAAGCTTATAACCAGACTCAGAAAGAGGATGACAATGAAAAGCTTACGTCTTTCAAGGCAGCCTCATACCAGGCATACCAGGGAGATAAGCTTGTTAAAAGATTTAACCCTTATTCTTACTGGTGCCTGACCTGCCTGTCTGATACCCATAATATCGGAAGACACCGGGGAGGCGTTCTAAATGCCCTGAAACTAATAAAGGCTGAAGTATTATGCGTAGGAATAAAATCCGACATACTCTTTCCACCTGACGAACAGAAGTTAATCGCATCGAATGCTGAAAAAGCAAAGTACGAAGAGATTGATTCATCTTACGGGCATGACGGATTTCTGATTGAAACAAAATTAGTTACTGATGTTATAAATAAATTCTGGGCCAAAACAGTTTAATGATAATGATATGACAAGAGAAAAATTAAGGATAGGTTTATTCGGCTACGGATGTGTCGGTCAGGGACTGCATGATGTTCTTAACAGCAGCAGCGGGATCAAGGCGGACATCGTTAAGATATGCGTCAAGGACCCAAATAAAAAGAGAAGGATACCCATGTCGAATTTTACATTCGATAAAAACGATATTCTCAACGACCCTTCGATTAACCTGGTGGTAGAACTGATTGATGATGCAGACGAAGCATTTAATATTGTGACTGCTGCAATGAAAACAGGCAAGAATGTCGTTTCTGCCAACAAAGTTATGATTGCCAGGCACTTCCGGGAACTCGTCGAACTGCAGGAAGAAAATAATGTATCATTACTTTACGAAGCTTCCGCCGGGGCAAGCATACCGATAATCAGGAATCTGGAGGAATATTATGACAATGAGCTGTTGCATTCCCTGAGGGGTATTCTGAACGGTACGACCAATTATGTACTCACCAAGATGCACAACGAAGGCACGGAATACTCAGATGCATTAAATCAGGCAAGGGAATCAGGTTTCGCGGAGTCTGACCCCACCCTTGACGTGGAGGGCTGGGATGCAAAATACAAGCTCTGCATCATTACGGGGCACGCTTATGGACTTTTCCTTCCGCCTGAGGAGGTGTTCCATTACGGGATAAATACAATTTCAGCTTTTGATATCAGACATGCCAGGGAGAAAGGCTTTAAGATAAAACTGGTTCCCTATGTGGGAAAAACCTGTGGAGATACAATTACCAGCTTTGTTCTCCCGCGTTTCATCTCCCGGACAAATACCTGTTTAATGTGGATAATGAGTATAACGGAGTAATAACCGAAGCGGCCTTTGCCGACAAACAATTCTTCTGCGGGAAGGGTGCCGGAGGTCATGCAACGGGAAGCGCTGTCCTTTCCGATATCTCGGCAAATTCGTACGGTTATCGGTACGAATATAAAAAGCACAGGCAGGGAACCGTTTCGAAATACACCAGGGACCATAAGCTGGAAATATATCTGAGGTATAAGGATGAAAACGACCGGAAACTGTTTGAATTTGAGGAAGTCTCAGAATATTTTAACAGCAAAGCATATAATTATGCAATCGGAATCGTAAACCTTCAGACACTTTACAGAATACGGGAACAGTTGAAAAGCATGGATACTTTTATTGTAAATACCGGACGAAAACTTAACGGTCTTACCTGATGCGTCGGATCCCGGTCGCGGACGGCATATGCCGCTGATATCAGAAGTTATAATCAAAGGGAATAGTGTGCTGAGTTCGCCCCATTCTCCGAGACCGATTTCATTACCGGTAAGGGCGATGCGGGCTTCAAGACAGGTCCTGCAGTCTTCGGGATTCTCATCAGTGCATGGTTTGCCATTATAAAGAAGATAGTCGTCACGGTACGTGCCGGGAGTTATATTCGGCATGATTACATTTGCTCCGGCCATTATTGCCTTTTCCCTGCCCAGTTTATCAATTGCCTGCATTGCTGTAGTAGCTGCAATATTGATGTCTCTCATTATGATTCTTAAAACGGCAATCATTTTAAGTGTCAGATCGAATCTCTTTACTTGTGGAAGAAGCAAAGAGCGGTATCTGTACAGAGGTGTGTCAGCATGCTCGAGGTAAGGTCCCATCCCTATCATAACTATATCATTATGCCGCATGAAAAGGATATCATCTGCAAGATCAGCTGCTGTTTGAAACGGAAGCCCTATCATTACCCCGGAGCCGGTCTGGTATCCTATTTTCCTGAGGCTTTGCAGACATTCGACTTTCCTGTTAAAGGAGTGTCTTGTGTCATTTGGATGCAGCCTGGAATAGAGTTCGGGACTGGAAGTCTCAATACGAAGCAGGTATCTTTGTGCCCCGTTTTCATACCAACGCCGGTAAACTTCTGCTGACTGCTCTCCACACGAAAGAGTGATCCGCAGTCCGCCATTGGTTGCACCGCTTATTTTCGTCAGAAGACAGTCAATGCGTCTCACGAAAGCCTCAGTCTCAAGTTCTCCTGACTGAAGTACGATTGAACCGTATTTGTTATCAAAAGCAAATCTGGCAGCATCGACTATTTCATCATCAGTGAGATCATATCTGACCACTTTACGATTGCCTGATCTGATGCCACAATAGAGGCAGTTTTTATGGCACCGGTTAGAGAACTCGATCAGTCCCCTGAAGTAGACAATGTCACCAACATGTTCCTTTTTGATCCGTGCAGCCTCCTCAAAAAGACTTTTCTTCTCATCACCTTCCGAGGCAAGAAGTTCAATAATTCGCTTGCGATCAAGGTTATTATATGTTGTATTGAATTGCATTTTTGAAAACCCTGTTGTGATCTATTATCCGTGATTTTGGTTCCTGTAATCAAGTTTATAAGCTCCGGGCAGGACCTCATTCATGGAGCCTGTCCTGTAGCCATTGAGATCAATCGTTATATAGTTGAAGCCTGATCCCTGACAGATTTTTATCAGCTCGTCCTTTTCAGCCCAGGCTTTATCCATCTCAGAAGGGATAAATTCAAGCCTGGCAAGGTTTTCGTGACTTCTGATCCGGAACTGGGTAAATCCCAGTTTCCTTACTTCAAATTCAGCCGTCGCCAGCCTGTCAAGCTTCTCTTTTGTTATTTTTTCACCGTATGGAAACCGGGAGGCGAGGCAGGCATATGATTGTTTTCCTGCGGTTGGAAGATTTAGTTTTTCGGAGAAATGTCTGATATCGTTTTTGGTAAACCCGGCCTCAGCAAGAGGAGAAACAACATCATATTCTTTCTTTGCCTTCATACCGGGTCGAAAATCGTTAAGATCATCAGCATTACTTCCGTCAAAAACCGCTTCATAACCTTCTGCCAAGGCAATAAGTTTAATCTTTCCGAAGAGTTCACTTTTGCAGTAATAGCACCTGTCAGGCGGATTATCAGAGTAGCCCGGAATATCAAGTTCTTCCGACATAATTATTTTATGTCTGATACCCAGCAATGAAGCAAGTGACTTTGCCTCAGCAAGCTCATAAGACGGATAGGTACTTGAAGTTGCGGTCACAAGCAACAGGTTTTCCCCATAGACATCCTTTGCTATACGGGCCAGGAATGTGCTGTCGACTCCTCCGGAAAAAGCTATAACAGCGCTTTGAAATGCGCTGAGATGTCTTTTTAAGTTAATCAGTTTATCTTCCATGATCATCCTTCCTGAATCATTCCTGCTGCAACTGTTTCATTTGTTCCTTCATCGATGAAGATCATGCTGCCTGTAATGTTATTTTTCTTGTAGGTGTCAAAGAATACGGCTTGGAGGTTTTTATTGTGATATTATGCTATATCATTCATGTTAATGCAGTGTTTTCAAAATCCTGTTCCAGTGTATTGATATTCATCCTGTAATGGACTGTTTTTATAATGCATCCGGCCTCATTGCTGTTAATCCGGATCAGATATCTTCCCCCGGTCTTCAGCGGATTTTCATTAAACCAGCATACCATCAGGTTAATATCCTGGCTGATAACGGGAAGCTCATCCGGTGATACGAGCATATCTGCCTCGGCTGATATCTATCTGATCTTCAAGGGAAATTGCTACTGAATCACCGGCATGGCTCAGCAAGAGATTTTTCCCAAAACATCAATGCTTTTGATTTTTGATTTTACGCATTGAAGGCAGAACAGTCACTTCATCACCGGGTTTGAAAACTCCTCCGGCAACTCTTCCTGCATAACCTCTGTAATCATGATACTCAGCGGTGTGTGGACGAATAACTGTCTGTACCGGAAACCGCGGATTACCTGAATTTTTATCTTTTCTGATTTCAATTGTTTCTATCAGGTTCAGGAAGGTTTTCCGTTATACCAGTTCATATTTTCAGAACGTGTCAACAACATTATCACCGTATTTTGCGCTTATTGGAATAAAATGTGCATCTTCAATCTCAAGTTTTTTAACCAGCTTAGCTAGTTCGGACTTAATATTCAGGAAATACTCCTTCAGACCAGTTAACCATATCCATCTTGTTGATACAGAAAATTATATGTTGGATATCAAGAAGTGATGCAATATATGAATGCCTTATGGTCTGTTCGAGAACCCCTTTCCGGGCATCAATCAGTATTACAGCCAGATCAGCAGTGCTTGCACCGGTAACCATATTCCGTGTATACTGAATATGTCCCGGGGTATCGGCAATAATGAATTTTCTTGCAGGAGTTGCAAAATACCTGTAGGCAACATCAATTGTGATACCCTGTTCGCGCTCAGCTCTCAGGCCGTCTGTAAGGAGAGACAGATCAAGTTCTTCCCTTCCAAGTCGTTTTCCTGACTGAACAATATGCTCCATCTGGTCTTCGAAAATCGATTTGCTGTCGTAGAGCAGCCTTCCTATCAGAGTGCTTTTTCCATCATCAACACTGCCTGCTGTTGTAAATCTCAGAAGACTCTTATTACTTTTCCCGTTTACTGCATTCTATGTTCATCTTAATATTTAAATCTACGCATTCTGACTTACATCGTATAGTTCGCCGTTGGCAAATTCCAAATCCCTCATCCGCGTATCGCAAACCTTAAATCGCTAATCTAAAAATATCCCTCCTTTTTCCTGTCTTCCATTGCTGCTTCCGACCGTTTGTCATCATACCTTCCACCTCTTTCGGTTACCCTGGTAGCTGCAATTTCAGCAATTATTTCTTCCAGCGATTGTCGCTTTTGAAAGAGTTACTCCGGTGCAGGTAATATCTCCGATTGTTCGGCAGCGGACATCCGTCTCAAAAACTTCTTCATGTCGGTTTAAGCTGCATGAACGGAGCCCAGGCCAGGTAGACTCCGTTTCGGCTGAAATATTTTTCGGCGATGAGTATAATAAAGTTCCGGAAGCTTAATCTTTTCACTCAGGATATATTGCCATACATCAAGTTCTGTCCAGTTGCTGATCGGGAATACCCTGAAATGTTCTCCGACATTTTTATGACCGTTAAAGATATTCCATAGTTCAGGCCGCTGGTTTTTTGGATCCCATTGACCGAATTCATTCCTGTGTGAGAAGAATCGTTCCTTGGCCCTTGCTTTTTCTTCATCACGCCGGCCGCCGCCAATTGCAACATCAATTTTCAGTTCTTCGATTGCATCAAGCAGAGTTACTGACTGTGCTTTATTACGGCTGGCATTTATTCCCTGTCTCTTCAATAACTCTTCCCTTGTCAATTGAATCCTGAACATATTTTACAATCAGTTCTACTCCAAGTTCCTTCGCCAGATCATCCCTGAATTTAAGTGTCTCTTCAAAATTATGACCTGTATCAATATGCATCAGGCTGAAAGGCATTTTTGCCGGCCAGAATGCTTTTTTTGCAAGATGGACCAGTACAATTGAATCTTTTCCTCCCGAAAAAAGTATTACCTTCTTTTCAAACTGGGCAGCAACTTCCCGCATTACAAAAATTGCCTCATCTTCAAGCTCTTTCAGATGTTCATCATTTATCATCAGCTTGTCTTTCATCTTACCTGTTTAGCCTTATCCTGACTTTATTTAATATGCAACCCGCATTCTTTCAGGCTCCCTTCTTCCCACCACCATCTTCCGGAACGGAAATCAGCTCCTTTTTCGACTGCCCTTGTACATGGCTCACAGCCGATGCTTACAAATCCTTTGTCATGCAAGGCATTATAAGGAATGTCATTTTCCCTCACATACTTCTCCACATCCTCAAAAGACCAGTCAAAAAGAGGGTAAAACTTAAAAAGCTTCTTTTCTTCATCATACTCAATCCGGTCCATCTTTCTGCGGTTGTCCGACTGGCCGGCCCTTATTCCCGATATCCAGCATTCCATACCTTCAAGCGCCCTGTTAAGAGGAACAACCTTTCTGATCCTGCAGCACTCCAGCCTGTTCTCTTTTGAATAGATAAAAACTGAATGGTCCTTTTTCTGTCATCATTTCTTCAACAGCCTTATGATCAGGGAAATAGACCTTGATCTTTTTCTGATATTTTTTAATTGTTTCACTGAATACTTTATAAGTTTCCGGAAACAATCTGCCTGTGTCGAGGGTGACTGTTTCAACCGGTATATTATTTTTAAAAATCATGTGTGATATTACCTGATCCTCAATTCCGAAACTTGTGGTAAACACTACTTTCCCCGGAAACAGGTGCACCAGTTCCATCAATTGATCCTCAATTGTCTTTCCGCAAAGCTGATCCTTTAACTCTTCAACTTTCATCTTCCAATGTTTCTTTCAGATTATGAATATTAACTGAAACTTCCTGAGAGATAATCTCTTGTCAGCTGTTGTTTCGGATTACTAAAAAATTCTTCAGTCGGCCCTGTTTCAATTATCTTTCCCAGGTACATAAAGACGATATGGTCGGCAATTCGTCTTGCCTGTCTGAGGGTATGTGTTACAAGGATAACGGTGTATTTCTCTTTCAGCTTTATAAAAAGCTCCTCGATTTTTTTGGTTGAAAGAGGATCAAGAGCTGAAGTAGCTTCGTCGCCCAGGATATATTCAGGTTCAATGGCAAGGCCTCTGGCAAGACATAAACGCTGTTGCTGACCAATCGACAGACGTGTTGCCGATGACCGGATCCTCCCTCTTACCTCGTCCCAAAGCCAACATATTGAAGATACTGGATCACGGTCTGGTTAATTGCTTTTCTTCTTCTTGATTCCATGAATTCGCGGACCATAGGCTACATTATCGAATATCGACATAGGAAGAGGACACGGACGCTGGGCCAGCAGTCCCATTTTTTTCCGTGTATCTATGACATTGACATTCCTGTCATATATATTCTCATCATCAACAAGTACTCTTACCGCTTATCTTGACCTCAGGTGTCTCATCATGCATCCGGTTGAGTGTTTTCAGAAATGTTGATTTCCCGCAGCCAGAAGGACCTATTATACAGGTAATGCTCTTTTCAGGGATCGAAAGGTTAATATCTTTCAGAATATGCTGGTCCTCGATATAAACATCAAGGTTTTCAATTCTGATAGTGTGATTTTTCACTACTTTTTTTAATTGAATTATTCTGTCCGTTGTCATATCCGGATTAACGGTCATGGTCTCTGCCTGTTGGTTTAAACTGATCATATCTTGTTTTTTGAGAATTTTGAACTGAAGTATCGTGCCGAAAAGCTAAGAACAAGAATTAACACTGTCAGGATTATTGCTGATGCATATGCACGGTTTTGAACTTCTTCAACAGGACTGCCAAGCTGGAAGAAATATTGAAAGAGGCAGTGTTGCTGCAGGCTGGTTAAGCGAAACGGGAATGTTGTCGGTATAACCGGCCGTAAACAGTACTGTTGCAGCATCTCCGATACCTCTTCCGACAGCGAGAAGAATAGCTGTCATCAATCCCGGCATCAGTTGCCTCAGGATAACTTTTGTCATTTCATATTTTGTGGCACCCAGTGACAACAATGCATCAGGCAGATCACGTGAGAGAAGCCTTGCAATTTCATCGAATGAACGCATCATAATTGGCATGATGAGCATTGCAACTGTAATGATGCCACCCAGCAACGATGCCCTGATCCCGAGGTATATCATCAGTGCAAATCCAAATGCTCCGTAGACAATTGAAGGTACTCCGAACAGGATATCGAGAGAAAACCTGATCACTTTAGAGAAGTTCGAGTTTGGAGGCAGATAAAAATTAATGTACATCACTAGCGGAACACTTATGACCAGGCTTAATGCAAGAGCCCCGATAATTATGTAAACTGATCCGACTATTGCATTAAGTACTCCGCCTTCCTTTCCAAGATAAAATCCCCCGCCGGGCAGCTTGGTGATCATGTCCCATGACAGTGAGGGCAGGCCTTTATATAAAACCGTACCGATAATATAAAGAAGCACTCCAAGGATAACTATGGCTGCGCTGATCATAATCACCTTAAATATTTTTTCTTCAGCAGTTTCTTTTTCATGTGCATATAAGGCTACTTACTACGCAAACTGATATCTTTTTTCAATCTGGTTAAGGGTTAATCTTGAAAGTCCGTTGAATAAAACAACTATGACGAACAGCAGAAATGCTGAGAACATAAGTGCTGATTCATAACTTGGCATTGAGAGCATCTCGCCATAATTATTTGCAATCAGAGCGGTAAGCGGATAGCAGGCATCAAAAAAGGAATGCGGGATTTGTACCATATTTCCGCATACCATCAGAACAGCCATTGTTTCACCAAATGCCCTCGACAGTGCCAGGACAACTGCTGCAATAATCCCGGAGAATGATTTCCTCAGGATTACCTTCTTAACTGTCTGCCATTTTGTAGCACCCATCGACAAGGAAGCATCAGTCATTTCCCTTGGGATGGAGCGGAATACTTCAACCATTATGCTGATCAGAAGTGGAATGATCATTACTGCCAGTACTATTCCTCCTGCAAGAACAGTATAGCCGGTTGAAAATTCTACAAACTTTGGAGCAATTTTGTTTGCTATCAAGCGGAACAATGGTCAAAGTGCCCCATACACCATATATTACCGGTGGTATACCTGAAAGAAGGTCGATCAACAGGCTCAAAGAATCGTCCTGACTTTTGGCTGAAGCATAGGAATTGAGATAGATACTTGTAAGAGGTGAAAGAGGAAGGGCAATAATGTATTGCAATTACATGAAACATAAAAAGTGCTGAGGATAAAAGGAAGAAAACCAAAATCACCTTTAAAGGGCTTCCAGTCAGCAGAAGTAAGGAAAATCCATAGGTTTTTCTCCTTCATAATGGGCAAAGCCTTAAAGAAGAGACTTAAGCCGATTACCAGGAGAAAAAGTATTGTAAAAATAGCGATGCCCAGCATAAAATGCCGGGCAGTCTTATCTTTAACAAGCCTGATCTTTCGCATTTATATTATTGGATTCTTTTCAGTTCCGCTGCAACTTTTTCTTTTGAGAGTGTGATATAACCGGATTCACTGACATATTTTTGACCGTCTGTTAACACCCATCGGAGAAATTTGATTACCAGCTCATTTTTCGGTTTGCCGTTTGTAACAAAATAAAGTTCACGGGCAGGGGGTGACGGATATGTTCCGTCTGCAACAGCCGCAATCAGTTTATCTATTGAATCATAGAAATCCTCGTCCGGAGTTATTTTGCCATCATTGTTAATATCGAGGGGCAGCACCCTGATACCGGCAAGCTGCTTTTTTGTCTTGCTGTCATAGACATAGCCAATATTATTAAACCCAATTCCGAGTGGATCTTTTTTTACTGCCAGCGCCAGACCAGGGTCTCCATATACACCACTGCCCAGGAGATCCTCCTGTTTTTTGTTGTAGTATTTGGCCCATACTTCCGCCGCACCGCAGGCATCGGAGCGGGTGTAAACATGTATTGGAACAGAACCCTTGATTCCAAAAGCCTGTGACCATGTCTTATACATCCCGGTTATCCAGATATTGTTGCCAGCATCTTTCTTAAGTCCTTTGTTCAGTATAATGTCAAGTGAAGGATTGGATGCATTGATAACCGGTACCACAGCATCTTTTGTCACAGCAACGGGGTATGCTCCATTTTTCAGTTCCTCGGCATATATCTCGCGGGATACCATTCCAAGATCAACCATATTATTAAGTGCATCTGTAATGCCTTTCCCGGCACCGCCTGCTGAAATATCAATCCTTACATCCGGATTGATTTTTCTGAACTCTTCAGCCCAGCGAATTGCCATCGGGTATAATGCCCATGCTCCCGATAGAGTTAGGGTCCCTTTTACTTTTTCTGTTTGAGAATACAATTGTCCGGTAAATACCAGTAAAATAACGAAAGTGAAAGAATACTTCATAATGTCTACCGATTTTGTGAACAAAAGTAGAATTCTTTTTGTTTTACGGTATTGGCATAAAAGCCAAAATTTGAATAAGTATTAATACCTAACTTTGCCCGGGTAATAAGGCATTGATATGATATTATCGAAGAAAACAAGATATGCAATTGTTGCTCTGGCAAGGCTGGCAAGGGAATATGGCAAAGGACCTATGCAGATCCGGGTACTGGCTGAGGAGGAAAAGATACCTCAGAGTTTTCTTGAGAACATACTCCTGGAGTTAAAGAAGGTAGGCATACTTGGCAGCAATCTCGGAAAGGCCGGGGGGTATTTTCTTTTAAAGAAACCGGAAGATGTATCCCTTGCGGATGTAGTTGATTATTTCGAAGGTACGATAGCATTGATGTACTGTGTCTCTGAAAAAATATACCGTCCCTGTGAATTCTGCAAGGACGAGACGACCTGTCAGATAAGGAGAGTATTCAAAGAAATCAACGACACGACCTATAATTTGTTGAGTAAGACTTCCCTGGCTCAGCTGGCAAAGCCTTAGGGTATTTATCGTTATGTTTCAGCCAACATTTTTACCATGACAAATGCAACTTGTTTTTATGGATCCGTTGTATATTTTTGCGCCGGAGCGAAACGGATGCATATGAACCCTGAATTCTTGTTTTGGATTGCCTTTATTGCAGTATTCCTGATCGGTTTTATTGTCGATTTGCGGGCGGCAAAGCACAGGCATACCGAAGTAAGTATTGCGACTGCTCTTAAATGGACGGGAGTCTGGATCAGCGTTGCTCTGATATTTGGGCTGGCCATTACTTTCTTTTATCCGCTCAATGAAAATTCGGGAGTGGCCAGCAGAGGCATGATGGGAATGAAATTCTTTTCAGGGTATCTGACAGAATACATGCTTTCAATTGACAACCTGTTCGTTTTCATTATGATATTTACCATGATGAAAGTAAGGGAGGATGTTCAGCCAATACTGCTGAAGTTCGGAATATTGCTTTCAATCATATTCCGGACCCTGTTCATCCTGGTTGGAATGACCCTGATTAACAGATTTGAATGGTTGATTTATATCTTCGGGGCTTTTCTTATAATTATGGCTGTCAGGATGATCAAAGACGGGGATGATGAAGAATCTATCAATCCGGAAAAAAATCTGTTGATCCGTGCAGCAAAAAAAATATTCACGGTTGATGTAAACAACCATAGACCTGTACTTCATTCCCGCGTTGACGGGAAATTTGCTGTCACACCGTTCTTACTGACATTTTTATTGATAGGATCGACCGACGTGATGTTTGCAGTTGATTCAGTTCCTGCCGTCATCGGGGTAATTCAGGAAGGTAATCAGGTGCTGACATTGAATGAAAGCAATTTCCTGGCCATCACATCCAATGTGTTTGCCTGCATGGGGCTCGTTTCGCTTTTTTTCGCCCTGAACGGAATTCTGAAAATATTCAAATATCTGAAAACCGGGATATGTTTTATCCTGTTCTTTGTAGGAGCAAAAATGATGCTCTGCGCAATTGAATCCGTCAGCATGTTTTTCTCAAATCATTCATGGGTCTCATTTACCGTTATCCTTGCAACCCTGGCAATATCGATTTTGTATTCAATTGTTGAAAACAAAATTATGACAAGACGTCAGGCTCAGTTGTCAAAAAGCTTAGAGGCTTTTGATGAAAGCAAAAGCCGCCGGAACTGATCACAATCGACCGGTGTAAACCGAAAAAAATCTTCCGGATAAGCCTTTAGTCATAAGGCAATTTAAAGATATCCTTCCCATAAATCTGTCAGACTATGGATTGTTGTTATTTTTGTCATTAGAAGAACTCTCACCAATTGAACTTTCAATTATGAAACGAAGCTACATGAATCCCTACCTGGCAGGCACCCTGCTTGGCATAGTCCTGCTCCTGGCAATGGTCGTCTCAGGCCGCGGCCTCGGTGCCAGCGGCGGGATAAAATACTGCGTTGTCTCTATTGTTGGCGCTGTCGACCCTCCTCATGTCGAAAAATCGGAGTACTATTCAAAGTATTTTGAGAACGGTAAAAAGCCGATTACAAACTGGCTGACGCTTGAGATATTCGGAGTGGTGGCAGGAGGCCTTATCTCCGGCGCTGTCTCAGGAAGACTGAAGCTCAGGGTAGAAAAATCCCCGAAGATATCCGTCACACGCAGACTGATCTTCGCATTTCTCGGTGGCGTGTTGTTTGTATATGGCGGTCAGCTCGCAAGGGGATGCACCAGCGGTGCGGCTTTATCAGGTATGGCCGTTTTGTCAACGGCAGGATTCGTAACAATGATCGCCATCTTCGGCTCAGCATTTGCCTTTGCGTGGTTCTTCAGGAAAAATTGGATATGAAAAGTCAAAAATCGTCAAATCGTCAAATCGTAAATCGCAAATCTTATATTAATATCATCGATATGGCACCACTATCATCATACTTTGCTTTCCCGGAATGGCTTAATATGCTGACGGCATTGCTGATCGGGACAGGCTTCGGATTTGCCCTCGAACAGGCAGGCTTCTCCTCGAGCAGGAAACTGGCAGGCATGTTTTACGGATATGACGCCACCGTGATTAAAGTCTTTTTTACAGCTGCAATAGTTGCCCTGATCGGATCACAGTTCCTGAGTTACCTCGGACTGCTTAACCTGAACCAGGTATATGTAAACGAATTTTATGTCACTGCTTCCATCGTGGGGGGAGTAATTATGGGCGCCGGTTTCATTATGGGCGGATTTTGTCCGGGAACCGGTCTGTGCGCCATGTCAATCGGTAAGATCGACGCCATGGTCTTTGTTGCAGGAGGATTTACAGGTGCATTTCTCTTCACCGAAACTTATCCCATGATCGAGGGACTGGCCAATGCACGGTACAGAGGACCGGTGAAGCTCAACGAAACACTTGGTCTTTCACCCGGGCTCTTCACTCTTTTAATGGTTGCCGCAGCAGTTGCCATGTTCTGGATGGCCGAGCTGGCCGAAAAGAAATTTGCCCGGCCTGAAATAACAAACGACTTATAATTATCAGGTATGAAAATCAGAAAAGAATTTTCGGTCCTGCTCCTGCTGCTCAGCCTGATCCTGGCATTGCTGCCCCTCACAGCAAACCGCTCTTTTACTGCAAAGCCTGACAAACTTCTTTCGGAGGTCCTTAAAAAGGATGCATCATTTACCGTTGACCAGGTCGCGGAATTTATTGTCAGGGAGGACACTACTTTTCAGCTGATAGACCTCAGAACACCGGAAGAATTCAGGAAACAGGCCATACCGGGAGCTGTAAACATCCCATACCCTGAATTCATTGAGAAAGATCCGGAAATCTGGCTCGGTAACAAAAAGATAAGGAATATCTTCTATGCAGCGGAGAATACCGAGGCGGACTATGCACTTGTTTATGCCGAGGGGACTGGGTTATGATAACAGTTATGTGATGGAGGGCGGTATCAACGGAATGGATAACGACAGTGATTGAAACGAAATTCACGGGCGACAGGATAACGGCAAGGGAAAATGCCCTGTTCGAAACAAGAAGACGTGCCGGAGAGATGTTCACCGAGCTGAACAGCCTCCCTGACAGTTTGAAAATAAAATTTCTCGAGTCAAGAAAATTTTCGGCAAAAAAGCTTGACGGCGGGTGCGAATAATAAAATTACAAAACGGAAAAACCGATGAAATTTCTCAGACAATACTGGCTCGTCATTTCTATAACTCTGCTTGCTGTTATACTGGTAATGATCAGGACCTTCAACAGTCATAATTTCAGGTATGATGCCGTCAGATGGGCTGAACCTTCAGCTCTCCGCTCAAATATCCTTACTGAAGATCAGATTCCTGCCATGAGCAGTGATGTACTGCTGATCACACTGGGAAGTGAAGCTCCGGCGATTGAAAAATTACAGGATAAAATCCTGAAGCTGAATCCCGAATCGGTACTTGAAAAAGCCAACCTTTCACTTATCAGGAAGAATAAAGGCCCTGTCATCCTTTATTCTGTCGATAACTCCGTCTCTGCGAAGGTATGGATGGTGCTCAGTGAGATGGGCATAAAAAATATCTTTATCCTTCAGGATGAACAAAATAATGATCTGCCATAAAAAATTCCGGCCTGAAGATTCTGCCAGGCCGGAACTTATGGAGCATTATTAACTTTTAATTATTTTACTACCGGGAAATCATTTGATTCAGCAAGTGTGAAGGGCAGCCATGATAAAGCACTTTTATCCCTGACCATCTTATCATACATAAAACTGTTGTTCCCATACTTCAGGGTCCTGGCATCATACCCGAAAAGTCTCAGGAAGGCGGTTGCAAATCCTGAATTATGACCTGTACCGCAATAAATAACCACGGTTTTGTCATATGGAATGGTTGACATCATGTCAGTGAAGCCCAGTGTTGATTCAGGCTTATACCTTACGGCTCCCGGGATATGCCCGGCATCATATTTGTCTTTCCGTTCAAGGTTAATTACAAAATATTTCGCGGGATCACCGAAAATCTCATCTGCCGTGATCAGGATATCACCGGTACCGGCGGCGAAGAGCCTTTTGAATCTTTCATCTCCGATCTCCTTGCCTGTCGTAAATCCGGTATTAAGTTCAGGCATCCCTGCAGGCCTGGGTGTTTCGCTGGTGGTAGTCACAAGACGGTCTTCATATTTACCGGATACACCTTTGAGCCATCCCTTCTCTGCATAACTCTTGTTCCATCCGCACATTCCCCATCGCATGGCAAATACATTGCCGTATCCCATCATTCTGAGCAGGGCAGTGGTATAGCTCGATACCTGTCCGTCTTCGCAGACCATGATTATCTTATCAAATTCGAAAGGCTTGATGCCGGTTTCAAAATAATCCGGAAGTTTTCCAAAATTTTTGTTTACAGCTCCTTTGATATGGCCTTCTGAAAAAAGCTCCGGCGATCTCAGATCAACGATCAGGTTATTTTTTTCAAGCTCATCATTTACAACAGATGCTTTAATAAGGCTTGGGAAATACTGACTGTTGACATAATCGCCGTTTTCTTCAAGGTCCTTGAGCAGAAGCAGCGTTTCCTGTCCGATGACAGGCGCAACCGTCACATCTTTAATTGCTTCCGGTTTCTTTTCACTTTTCTTTCCGGTACAACCTGTTGCAAATATTGCAAACAGTGAAAAGAAAAGAGCATAATATCTGAGTTTATTGCTCATGATCCGTCAGGATATCATTTACTCAACAACAGCTACTCTGTCCTTGTCATATTTGAGTGTTTCAGTGCGGTTGCCTTTCTCGTCATATTTGTATTCAGTAATTGCAACACCATTGTCAGGACTATTGATGATATTCCTGTCCTTGTCCATGTTCCTTGTTTCGATCAAAGCACCGTGGCTGTCATAGGTATATTGGGTGACCGGTACACTTTTACCGCCCACATATTCATTGTCCTGATCAAAAACTGCAGTTTCGAGAACATACCCGTTCTCATCAAATTTACTTACTCTTCTTGACCAGCCCCAGTAGAGGTTTGACATTTGTCCAGTCACATTGTATACCGAAAAGCTTCTGTTGTCACCAAATTCATTCGGGTCAAACTCAAAGTAAGAAACGCCGATATCACCGCAGTTTTCAGCAGTACAGTTATACAGGGTATCTCCCATATAATTGGCCATCCTGGTGACATAACCCTTGTCGTTATATGAGAACCTGAGCTCATAGAAAGGACAGAAAGGATTCATTACAGTCTCTTCATTGGCAAGGTTGTATCTTTTTTCCTGCACCATGCCGTCATCAAGGATTGCCCATACCCATGAATGGATTTTATTCCTGTTTTCAACAGGCTGTCCCTCCTTGTCGAAAAATTTTAGGCCTGTCCTGGTGCCGTCAGCATCCAGCGTATACTCATATGTAAAAGCGCCACCCGATTCAATCTGCTGGCCATTCTCATCAAAGAAGTGCTTGATCTGTTTGTTGTCTGTATATTCATAGGTTATTTTTGCTGCCCCTCCCATCGAGGAATACCCCAGTGGTTCATCACCTCTTACAAATTCAACTGATAACAGCCGGCCAGTATCGTCATAAATGAACTTATAGCTGTTGATGTCTGAAGCCTCTTCGGCTGTCAGCTCGCGTGCGCCCTTTTCAAGGTCGTACGGGGTCTCGCTGAACAGGAGGCTCCTGTAATAAACGGTTCCGGAATTTGTACTTTTCTTTGCCGGTGCCTGGTTACAGGCTGGAAATCCTGCAATTATCAATGCTGCCATACCAAGGAGCAATGCGGTGTTTCTCAATTTCATAATAGTGTTTTTAAGGGTTTGATTAATAGCTCTTCCTTCAGTTTATCTGTCATTCTTTTAATTTGAATAAACTGCAAATTAAACATTCTTCCGGTAAAGATAACAACTGTCAGCGCTGTGGCAAGTCATTTGTTGATCCGGGGAACCTGTGAATGATGTAAATCTTTCACATAATTGTGTAATGATCAACATCATAACTTGGTTTAAATTTGAATTGTAATTCTATTGCGTAACCCGTTCCGGGGAAAGACTGAATTACAAATCACCCCGGTTTTATTTTAGTTCCTCAGAGCAGTTAACAGACTATTAAATACTTTAAAAGCCATTAAGCGTTACAATATGATTCCAAACATCAGAAAATCGGTCACGAATATAAATCCGCAAGCCATGGAAACAGCGAGATTGATTACCAGGTTACATCCGCCGGAGTTTCCGGTAACACGTATTTCACCATTGCTCCATCCTGATATAAAATCCTTAGTCAGGAAAATCAAACATAGTCGAACATGGGCGAAAGGGGATCAGAATGCAATGTTCCTTGTAAAACATTTCGGGAAGCAAGTTGTGCTTGCTGCCTTTCATGCGGGAACAGATATCTTTTCTTATCAGGCAAATGATTCAATAACATTTCAGATAGTCGAGGGAAGCCTGAAATTTAATTCCCGGAAAGCATCAGCAACACTTGCCATGGGTCAGGTGCTGACGCTCAACGGAAGGATAAAATACAGACTGACTACCAGTGAAGAGACGGTACTTCTGTTGTCAATTACAAAGAATACCCTGAAGAGGGCCTGAAATTGTTGAAAGCAGGCAATTTCATTAAACCACAATAACATAATGAGCCGGAAAGAGAACATCTTAAATAGAAAAACTGTGCAAAAAGCACTGAAACATGCCTTGCTGGCGGACACGGATCCGGGATTGGTATCCGGGGATCTCCCTTATGGTCAGGGAAGTGAAGTATCGCTTTTGATGCACGACATCTTTGGCGGTGAGATTTTAAAGACACCCGGGAGCAAAGGATGGCATTTTTACAACCGGATTCATGGAGAACGAATCTATTTTGCAGGAGCGGAGATAAGCAAATGTCTGGGTGACAGAAGCTTTGCAGATATTCCTTCATCTCCTGCAGAGACTACAGCTTATTTTGAACAGGAGGACTATTCAACTTTTTTCATAAGGTTTATCAGGGCATTTGAAGAAGCAATAGGCCTGGTGCGTAAACCTAATTAGATTTCAATATCCTGATTCCTTTATAGTTGCATACCAGTCTAAGCAGGTCAGCATACTTCCCGGGAGCAACATTTACTGCATGAATTCTTCAGCTTTACTGCCCGTATCCGCACCTGCTCCCTTATGAGCCGCCCAGGATATGTTAATGACAGGTCCTTGATCTGCTGCTTCGGAGTCTTTTTGTACAATAATTCTGATCTGTGACAAGAATCCTAAAATTACACTTTAAAATTTATACTCTTCCCTTTTTCTCCCGTCAAATAACGGTCAGACATTTCTTAAGCAATAGTCCTGCCTTACTGAGAATCTCTTGTTGATATGTAGTGCTAAAGTTTCCCAAAAAAACCCTACGTACCTGAAATTTACTATATAGCTTTAATAGCAGAATTAAAAAAATCTAACTAAAACAATCACTTATGAAATCTTCCCTCTATTCACGTACGAAAATCCTGGGGACCTTATTGGGGTTTTTAGTTCTGGCCTTCTCTTCCGGATGTCAGAAAGACATCATTGAAAAGGAAAATACCCTTGATCCTGCATCAGATGAAGTAACGCTGAAAGGTGCGAAAACTGAAAACTTTATGGTTATAACCACTTTAGAGAAACTCCCTGCGGGTTTTGAAAAGGAACTCTCAGCCTATGGTCAGGTTGTAAATTCCATTCCTGAGATCGGTGTTGTGGTTATCAAGCCGGCTGATTCAAATTCAGCAGGGAAAATTGCCAGGCTGAGGGGGGTCCAGGCTGTTGTTCCTGACCTTATGGCAAGGTGGATTGAACCGGATGAATTGGTAGCTGAAGCAGACCCACTAAGTATTGGCAATAATGAAGAATTTTTTGGATATCAATGGGGAATGTTTGCCATTTATGCGCCCAACGCATGGGATACAGGCTTTACTGGCCAGGGAGCAAGAATTTTTATTCTTGACACAGGCATTGATGCTGATAATCCTGATCTGTCACCAAACCTGAATACCGTGCTGAGTACTTCATTCGTTCCGGGCGAAAAATATTATGTCGGGGATTCGAGTTTTTTCAGTCATGGTACCCATGTGGCAGGCATTATTGCTGCTGCTGATAACACCTGGGGTGTTATCGGCGTGGCACCCTATGCTGAAATTGTTGCGGTGAAAGTCCTGTCAGAGGCAACCGGTTCTGGAGCATTCAGCTGGATCAATGCCGGGATTGTATATGCAGCAAATAACGGTGCCGACGTAATTAACATGAGCCTGGGAGCAACGTTTGCCAGAAACGGTTTTTATATTGATGAAAATGATGTCCTGCAAAAGATCCCTGCTGTATATATTCAAAATTTTATTCTTGCACAGCAACGTGCAGTAACCTATGCCTTCAAAAAAGGAGCTGTCATTGTCAGCTCTGCAGGAAACGGGGGCTCCAATTTTGATGGTTATGGTTCAATTTATAAAATACCTGCAGAACTTCAGAACGTTATTGCCGTTTCTGCGACAGGTCCTGATTGTTGGATTTCACAATCAATTCCGCTGTTTGATATTCCTGCAAGTTATACTGATTATGGAAGGTCATTAATTGCCATTGCTGCTCCAGGTGGCGATTATGACTGTGACGCCGGATATCCTTTTGATATGATTTTAAGTTCAGGCGCCGGAGGACCTGCCTCCTATCCATTCTACTTCGCTGCCGGTACCAGTATGGCATCACCCCATGTGGCAGGTGTGGCTGCATTGATAATTGGCAAAAATGGAGGGCAGATGAGCCCCCAGGCGGTTACAAAGCAACTGTTAAAGACCGCCGATAAAATTGCTGTAAACGGGACATCATTATTCTACGGGAAAGGAAGGGTAAACGCTTTCCGCGCTGTAACCGAATAATTGCAAAACATAAAATATCAAGAGCAGATTAAAATGACCCCAAAATATGGACAGACATCGTGCAGTAAAAAAGTAAACATAATATACCTCTGGATTGTTTCTATTTATGAAATATCAAACAGGGGAAACATCATGAAAATACCGGAAAAAACAGTTATTATAGTCGAAACGACAGTCCATGCACCGATTGAAGCAGTGTGGAAGCTATGGACCGAACCTTTCCACATCATTCACTGGAACAACGCATCGGACGACTGGCTGACAACCAGGGCAGAAAACGATCTGAGGGTTGATGGCAGATTTCTTTCCCGGATGGAAGCCAGGGATGGAAGTCACGGCTTCGATTTTTCGGGGAAATACACCAGGGTGGATCTGCACAAACAAATAGAAAGTACCCTCGACGACGGAAGGAACGTGCAGGTTCTGTTTCTTCCAAGAGGAAATATGACAGCTGTCACGGAAGCCTTTGAAGCCGAACAGGAAAACTCAGTTGAACTGCAAAAGGAAGGTTGGCAGGCGATCCTGAATAATTTCAAAAAGTATGTCGAGGCGCATGGCAAATAACGAGCAGGCCTTAAGCATTGATCTTCTTTGTCTGCTTTACTCGCCCCGCTGTGCCGGGCTAATGAGCCCGGCAGAAGCTTTGTTAAAAAATAGCAGATAGAATCTGCCTCGGTTCTTGTATCAAGACAAGAAAGTAGGAAAACTCTTACTAATTTTACATCAGACTGATTGATCAAATCATTAAAGTTGTTGTTATAACGAATAAAAACTATGCCACGAGTATTCAAAGCCCTTGAGGTTGAGAAGGAAGATAAAGAGGTAATGCGCGATTACCTCGACCGCCATATGCCGCATGTCATATGTCCCGACGCGGTTAAACGCGGTGAAAAATTCATGGTCAAGGTACGTCTCGGCGAGGAATACCCCCACCCTGACGACAACGATCACTTCATCGGCCTGATGCAGCTCTGGAACCGCGAGACACTGCTTGCCGAGGCACGGTATTCAGCCGGTGTCAACGGCCATAAACCGACTCACTTTGAGGTCGATTTCTTCATAGTCGCACCCGAAGTGTCAATGAACCTCAGCGCTATGGCCGTATGTACAAAACACGGACTCTGGCAGAGCGAGGACAAGGCCGTGAAAGTCACCGACTGATCAGAATAATTACCAAACAATTATAAAATGGGCAGCTACGTCAACCAACATCTCATCAAGGATGAGACTGTGGCTTTCGAGACCAGACTACACTGGGTTATCTTTTTCTCTCTGAAGTCAATATTTACACTCACTATTTACGCCTGGCTGAAAAGATGGCTCTCCGAGTTTGTAATTACAAACAGAAGGATAGTTATCAAGGAGGGTTTTATTGCCAGGAGGACATTTGAAATGAACCTCTCAAAGATTGAAACGGTAAACGTCGACCAGACGGTGATGGGACGGGTACTGAATTTCGGCTCAATAACGATAATCGGCACCGGCGGTACAAAGGAGACGTTCCACAACATCGCAAAGCCGATGGCTTTCAGGAAGGCGTTCCAGGAGCTCTGCTGAGAGATCATAAAAAGCAGCCCTGATTACTGACACAAATACTTCTGATAATAGTAGCTGTTCTGTCGGTCACTTCATGTCATCCAATCGACAAAGAAAAGTATTTTGAGGAGGACGTCTCAAAGCTCCTGAAATATACCGTGACACCACAATAAAGGATGTGAGCTACAAGCTCTCCTTCAGCATCCTTAGCAATTCGGTGAACCGTGAGCATTAACCATGGGTAATCGAAACGCTTGGCTACCTTCACCACCCGATGGTGGCAAAGAGATCGGAAAAGTATATTCTCCAGTCGCTGGAGATGCCTGAGGAGATAAAAAGCACCGGTGATATTTTCGTCCCGGGCAACTGGGTAACGACCATCCTGGCAGGTCATCATTCTGCTGATAATTTGATCAGAGGGGCCAACGTAAAGAAATGAGCCGGTGGATCATTTTAACGAAGCAGCCAGACTGTAGGGAGGGTGAAAATATGCAATAATGAATTTTTGTATATTAGTAAATCGAAATTCGCAAATCGCATATACCCATGGGCTGTTTCCGTGTAATTATCTGCATCATCTGCCCTCCTCTTGCCGTCATTGACAAAGGTTGCGGGTCGGTTCTTATCGTGTTCCTCCTCACTCTCTGCGGTTGGGTGCCGGGTGTCATCGGCGCGTTGATCATAAACAAAAAGTAGATTTCACAGTTTATTTTCCGGGCAGTGACAGGTCTGAGACCTTTCTCAACAGAATTGTCCATCCGATTTCTCCCATTTTTTAAGTAATTTTGCCTGATTTGAAGCAAATACTTAGAACTTTAAGCATGCATGCTTGTTGAATGTTTATGCATGTTGAAGATTATATTTTATGGAAAACGACCAGGACAAGATACTGAGTGATGCAACATCGGGTGAATACAAATTCGGGTTTGTGACCGATATCGAAACTGATGTTATACCCGTAGGACTAAGTGAAGATGTTGTAAGGCTCATCTCTTCAAAGAAAGAAGAGCCTGCATGGCTCCTCGAGTTTCGCCTGAAGGCATACCGCCACTGGCTGACGATGAAGATGCCGGCATGGGCGAACCTGAAAATACCTGAGATAAACTATCAGGAGATCAGCTTTTACGCTGCCCCGAGGCAGAAAATCGCTCCTTCCAGCCTCAGTGACATTGACCCTGAGCTTATTAAGACTTTCAACAAGCTGGGCATCCCGCTTGAGGAACAGAAGCATCTGACAGGTGTTGCCGTCGATGCGGTGATGGACTCAATCTCGGTGAAGACCACCTTCCGTGAGGCACTGGCAGAGATGGGGATCATATTCTGCTCTTTCTCGGAAGCAGTGAAAGAACATCCGTCGCTTGTACAGAAGTACCTCGCATCGGTGGTCCCCTATACTGACAACTTCTTTGCAACGCTTAACTCGGCCGTATTCTCTGACGGCTCATTCTGTTATATACCCAAAGGCGTCAGGTGCCCGATGGAGTTGTCTACTTACTTCCGTATCAATGCTTCCAACACCGGACAGTTCGAACGTACATTGCTAATAGCTGACGAAGAGGCTTATGTGAGTTACCTCGAGGGCTGCACAGCTCCCATGCGTGACGAGAATCAGCTTCATGCAGCCGTGGTGGAGATAATTGCCGAACGCGGTGCAGAAGTCAAATACAGCACTGTGCAGAACTGGTACCCTGGCGACAAGGACGGGAAAGGGGGTATTCTGAACTTCGTGACTAAGCGGGGTATTTGCAAGGGTGATGACTCAAAAATATCGTGGACACAGGTTGAGACGGGTTCAGCTATAACGTGGAAGTACCCTTCATGCATACTGCGTGGAAATAACAGTGTCGGTGAATTTTACTCTGTTGCCGTCACCAATAACCACCAGCAGGCAGACACCGGCACCAAGATGATGCATATCGGAAAGAATACCAGGAGCACCATCGTTTCCAAGGGCATCTCGGCAGGCTTCGGCCAGAACAGTTACAGGGGACTGGTCAAGGTACTGGGAAAGGCGGAAGGAGCACGTAATTTTTCACAGTGCGACTCGCTGCTGCTCGGCGACAAGTGCGGAGCACATACCTTTCCCTATATCGAGGTTGACAACCCGACTGCGATAGTCGAACATGAGGCAACCACCTCACGCATTGGTGAAGATCAGATCTTCTACTGCAACCAGCGCGGTATATCCACCGAAGATGCTATAGGCCTGATTGTCAACGGTTATGCCCGCGAGGTGCTTAACAAGCTGCCCATGGAATTTGCCGTGGAAGCCCAGAAGCTACTGCAGATAAGCCTTGAAGGCAGTGTCGGTTAAAATGATTTTACATTACAGATAATATGAAAAACAACTTTTTACTTGAGATAAAAGAACTCAGAGCCTCAATTGATACAAAGGAAATACTCAAAGGTCTGAACCTTGAGGTCGGGTACGGCGAAATACATGCCATCATGGGACCCAACGGCAGCGGTAAGAGTACACTGGCCAACGTATTGACAGGACGTGATATAGCAACGGTTACTCATGGTACAGTCACCTACGACGGGTATAATCTGCTCGAGAAGTCACCTGAGGAGAGAGCCCGCGATGGCATCTTCCTCTCATTTCAGTATCCTATTGAGATCCCCGGCGTAAGCATGGTTAACTTCATGAAGACTGCCATCAATGAACAACGTAAGCACCGTGGTCTTGACCCCTTGTCTGCCTCTGATTTTCTGCGTCTTATGCGCGAAAAGAAAGATCTTGTAGAGATAGATTCAGCTCTCACCAACAGAAGCGTCAATGAAGGTTTTTCGGGCGGGGAGAAAAAGAAGAATGAAATCTTTCAGATGGCGTTGCTCGAACCGCGACTGGCTCTCCTTGATGAAACGGACTCGGGACTGGATATCGACGCCCTGCGCATTGTCGCCAACGGAGTGAACAAGATACGCAGGCCTGACACCTCGGTCATCGTCATAACACACTACCAGAGACTGCTTGACTATATCGTACCTGATTTTGTGCATGTGATGTATGACGGGCGCATTGTCAAATCGGCCGGGCCGGAACTTGCCCTCGAGCTTGAAGAGAGAGGATATGACTGGATAAGAAAAGAAGCAGACGTAAGCGAAAAGTCATGGACTACAGACCGGAAGTGATAAGCAAAATGTCAGCATTGTATGCTGAGAGCCAGGGAAGCTTTCTGAAAGATTCCCCGGAGCTGTTTAACAGGTACCGCGAGAGCGCCTTCGGGGAGTTCATACATCTTGGTATCCCTGACAGGAAGAACGAGGCATATAAGTATACCAATCTCGAAGCCTTTCTCAGTTACAATTACCAGGACTATTATTCTCCCATGCCTGCCGACTTCACTGAAGCCGAGAAATTCCACTGCGAAGTGGAGGATCTGGACGTATGGAATATGGTCCTGCTAAACGGCTTCTTCCCAAACAGCGAAAAGGGACTCGTGATGCTTCCCGGAGGTATATGGGTCGGCAGCATGAAGTCTGCCGTCAAACAGTTCCCTTCACTTGTGGAAAAGCATTACAACAAATATGTCGATAACGCCAAAGACGGACTGGTGCCTCTGAACACCGCCCTTGCTTCAGACGGGCTGTTTATTTATGCACCGAAGCACACAGTCTATACGAAACCCATACAGATAGTTAACCTGCTTCACTCCGACAAGGATATCTTTGTCCAGGACCGTAACCTGGTAGTGGTGGAGGATGGCGCACAGCTCTCACTGCTTGTCTGCGATCATGCAATCTCACCACAGCATTTCCTCACGAATACGATCACTGAGGTTTATGTCGGATGCAATGCAAGGTTCGATATTGTAAGGGTGCAGAATCAGCACAACAACTCTGGGAAGATCACGCATACCTTTATTCACCAGGAGCGTGACAGCTATGCATCATCCAACAATATCACCCTTCACGGCGGGCTGGTACGCAATTCCACCTGGCACTACCTGGCCGGGGAGAACGGGGAGACACATTCCTACGGCCTCTTCCTGGCTGACAAGCATCAGCACGTAGGCAATTTTGTCAACGTAGACCATGCGGCACCGAACTGCAACAGCACACAACTCTTCAAGGGTGTGCTTGATGATAACTCCACGGGAGCATTCAATGGCCGTATTATGGTGCATAATATAGCGCAGGGAACCAATGCCTTTCAGCGCAGCAATAATATTATTCTCTCCGAAAACGCCAAAATGAATACCAAGCCGCAGCTTGAGATCTTTGCCGATGATGTAAAATGCAGCCACGGTGCCACCGTGGGTCAGCTTGACGAGAATGCCCTTTTCTACCTGCGTTCACGAGGCATAGATGCACATGAGGCAAGGCTGATGCTTATGTTCGGCTTCGCTCACGAGGTGATACAGAATATTCCCATCGATGCTTTGCGTGACCGTATTGACAACCTTGTTCTGCAACGTCTCCGGGGCGAACTGTCGCGATGCGCCTCCTGTGCCATACAGTGTAATTGACCGTTAACATGAACCTCCCGCGAAGCATAGATGAAATACGTTCCGAATTCCCGATTCTGTCGGTGAAAGTCCATGGCATGCCGCTTGTTTACCTCGATAATGGCGCCACCACCCAGAAGCCCGTCCAGGTACTCAGGGTGATGGATGAGATGTACCGGACAGCCAATGCCAACGTACACCGCGGAGTGTATTATCTCTCGGATCTTGCCTCTGAACGTTACGAGGCCGCCCGCGAGACCGTAAGAGCATTCATCAATGCACCTAAGAGAGAGGAAGTGATATTCACTGCCGGAACCACCTCTGCAATAAATGCAGTAGCTTTTTCTTTTGGCGAAAAATTTGTTCATAAAGACGATGAGATCATCATTAGCGGTATGGAACACCATGCCAATATTGTCCCATGGCAGATGCTGTGCGAAAGGAAGAGTGCAAAGCTGAGGGTCATCCCCTTTTCGGATCAGGGTGTGCTTGACATAGATACCTACCGCAGCATGTTTACTGAACGGACACGCATTGTCGCCGTCACCAATGCCTCGAACGTACTAGGTACAATAAACCCCGTTAAGGAGATCATTGCGGAAGCACACTGCCATGAGGTGCCTGTGCTCATCGACGGTGCCCAGATCATCCAGCACGGTATTGTCGACGTGGCCGATATGGACTGTGATTTTTTCGTTTTTTCAGGGCATAAGATCTACGGACCCAACGGTATCGGGGTACTGTACGGCAAAGAGAAATGGCTCAACGAGATACCACCGTATCAGGGAGGAGGCGACATGGTCGCCAATGTCACCTTTGAGAAGACAACATACAATGAGCTGCCATTTAAGTTCGAGGCAGGAACGACTAATTTCACCGGAGCCATTGGTCTCGCTTCAGCCCTCGATTATGTCTCAGCCCTTGGCAGGGAGGCTGTGGCTGAACGGGAACAGGCTCTCCTGACTAAAGCGACAAGCGGGCTATTATCAGTAGGCGGCGTTCGTATCTACGGCACAGCTCCGCAGAAAGTCTCTTTGGTGTCCTTCCTTCCGGGAACCATACACCAGTATGACGCCGGCATGATTCTTGACAAGATGGGGATTGCGGTAAGAACAGGAACACACTGCGCTCAACCAGTGATGGAACGGTACGGCATCACAGGCAACATAAGGGCTTCGATAGCATTCTATAATACAGAAGAGGAGATTGATGCCCTGGTGGAAGGTGTGAGAAAAGTGACTGAAATGTTCGCCTGACAGCATAACTATGACAATAAACGAAATACAGGATCAGATCATCGATGAATTTTCAGTTTTCAGCGACTGGATGGAGAGGTATGAGTATCTTATTGACATGGGCAGGACGCTTCCTCCCTTCGATTTAATCCACAAGGTCCCTGACTTCCTTATAGAAGGCTGTCAGAGCAAGGTGTGGCTCTATCCCTCATTCAGTGAAGGCGTGATCACCTATACAGCCGACAGTGACGCACTCATCACCCGTGGTATTGTGGCTCTGCTTGTGAGAGTTTTTTCAGGACGTACACCGGATGAGATTATCAGTGCCGACATTTATTTCATTGACCGGATAGGTCTGAAGGAAAATCTTTCGCCCACCCGTTCCAACGGGCTGCTTTCCATGATGAAGCAGATGAGAACTCTATGCGCTGGCATTCAAATCAAAACAGGAACATTCATGAACACCCAGGAGATACAGGAGACCGAAGCAAGGATTGTAGGAGTGCTGAAGAGCATTTTTGATCCCGAGATACCTGTGAACATATACGATCTCGGCCTGATCTATGAGGTCAGGGTCGATGAGGAGCAGAAGGCACATATTACCATGACACTCACCGCGCCTAACTGTCCCATGGCTGAGGACCTCGTGGAGGAGGTCAAATATAAGGTGGCAGGGACAAAAGGAGTTACAGAGTGTGACCTGACCCTTACTTTCAATCCCCCATGGGACCGCAGCATGCTTACTGACGAAGCAAAACTTGAATTGGGATTTCTATAAAAATCTTAGCCATGACTGATGCCCGCAAAATAGCTCTTACATGGAAGGTTCACGAAGCTCTTCGTACGGAAGGCTTTGATATTATCGGTATCGCACCTGCCTCCTCGCATCACGAAGACAGTCAGCATATAAGTGAATGGATCGCCGCGGGAAAGAACGGCGCCATGAAATTCATCGAAAGAAACCTTGATAAACGCGGTGACATTACCTCCCTGGTTGAGGGGGCGAAGTCAGTCATAGTTGCAGGAATCCGTTACTACAGCAACGATCCCCCTGCTGGCAAAGATAATTACTTCGTCAGCCGGTACTCCAGGGTCAGGGACTACCACGTGGTCATTGAAGAAAAGCTCGAACGCGTTATAAAGATTATTAAGAAAGAAGTGCCGGGTGCCGCCTCCAGGGCATTCTGCGATGCAGGACCGGTAACCGAAAAGGCATGGGCCATACGTGCAGGACTGGGATGGCGCGGACGTAACAGCCTTGTCATCAATAAAGAACTGGGTTCATTTATCTTTCTCGGTGAGATTGTCACATCGGCAGAGTTTTTATATGAAAACGCGTCTTCACGCGACCGCTGCGGCGACTGTGATCTTTGCATAAAAGCATGTCCCACGGGGGCCATCTGCGATAACCGTACTATCGATGCACGTCGCTGCATATCCTACCTGACGATAGAGCATGAGGGGGAGCTGCCGGAAGAGTTCAGGGGCAAAACTGAAAATATAATTTTCGGGTGCGACCGCTGCCAGGAAGTATGTCCCTGGAACAAAAAAGCGGTGCATTACACTGACAAGGAGCTCATACCTGAATACCCTGTCACCCAATTGACAAGAAAGGATTGGCAGACAATGACACGGGATGATTTTAAAAGACTGTTCAAGTCATCGGCAATTAAGCGTACCGGCTTTAAGATGATCAAAAGAAATATCGACTTTGCAAACCCGCTGTCATCTGAAAAGAGGTAAGATTCTCTTCCGGTTGCCGTCGTTCGGAGCAGGGGTCAGGTTCAGTATCCCCGAGATGATATTATAAACATCCACATTATACAGCGTATCGACTGCAAAACCCTTCCTGAAGGCCGGTCCTTCTGCATAGAATATTGAGTGCATGTCGCGTAATTTCCAGTCGTAACCGTGATCACCCCTGTTATAACCTGAAGGCTTGGGGCGCAGGCCCGCTACCCATCCCGGATCAGCCACCAGAACCACTGCAGGTATTCGCGGATGGGTGCCGTAATGCAGGTGTGCAGGCAGATCCTCCCTCCGGTAAGCTTTCATACCATGCTGAATATTAAGATAGTACAACACACTGTCAGTCATCCCCTCAGCAGGTTCGATTGCCCATACAGGTGACCCGCCATAGATCCTTTTTACCAATGGTTGGGGCAGAGTGTCGAAAATATAATTATAGCGTGGAGTGTCAATCTCAGCCATGCCATGGTCAGACAGAATGATCAGGTTAATTTTTTTTGCGTTAGGCAGCTTGCTGATCCCATCACGCAGTACACCCATGAGACTGTCGAGGCTCCTGACGACAGACCCTGTCTCAGATGATAAAGGTCCGTACACATGGCTGACAGCGTCAGGTTCTTCAAAATAGAGAGTCACCAGGTGAGGTCTCTTCCGCTCAGGCATGGAAAGCCAGGTAAGTACCGTGTCAACGCGGTCGCTGAAGGATACCTCCTCATCAAATGGCTTCCAGAAATCAGGCTGCATACCCATTATCGGTGCCTCGGAACCTACCCAATAGAACGATGCTGTTTTCAGGCCGGCCTTGCGCGCAGTGATCCATATGGGTTCACCGCCGTAAAAAGCGCCGTTTGAAACCATGGCCCTGTCTCCTATCCTATATACAAGATCAAGGTCAGGAGCATAAAAACTGTTATTCACAAGTCCGTGATGATCAGGGTATAGTCCGGTGGCTATTGAATAGTGGTTCGGGAACGTTTTTGTAGGGAAAGACGGTATCAGTCTTACTGCCATCACCCCTTTCTCTGCCATATCATCTAGCACAGGAGTGCCGTATATCGAATCATAGTCCCATCTGAAACCGTCAAGAGAGACCATGACCACATATGGCGCATCCCTTTCACTTCTGACGATGGTGCATCGTGTAACTGACAAAAATGCAAGCAATGCAGTGATTAAATAAGTGCAATATTTCATCCGGATTGTTTGAAGTTTTTTTACTTCTGAAAAGTATAACAATTTTTAATGGCAGATGTTCCTGCGCAATACGGAATTAACCTCTAATTTTGAATTATGTATCCCGCCCGAATATGAAAAAGATAATTCTCTCACTCGCACTGATATCTGCTGTAGCAGTCATGGAAGCACAGAAAAGCTATGCACTGCTGGTGATTGACATTCAGAATTTTTATTTCCCCGGAGGACGGTCTGAACTGGTTGAACCGGTTCAGGCAGCCGAAAAGGCTGCCAGAGCGATTGCTCACGCCCGGGCAGAAAACAATCCTGTCATTTTCATCCAGCATAAGTCAGCGGCAGGGATGGAAATAAATGACCTGGTCAAGCCCATGCCGGGCGAAGCGGTATTCGTGAAGGAAGAGGTCAACAGTTTTCTCGGGACAGGGTTGACAGATTATGTTAAGGGTCTTGGTGTTGATACACTGGTAATCTGCGGGATGCAGACGCAGATGTGTGTTGAGGCCGCAGTGCGTGCCGCCAGTGATCTCGGCTATCAGGTTATTCTGCTTCATGATGCCTGTGCGTCACGAAACCTGAAATTTGGTGACCGCGAAGTGCAAGCGGCAGATGTGCATGCTTCCACCCTGGCAGCGATGAAGAGTTACGCTGAAGTGATTTCCGTTGAAGAATGGATACGAAAGTAGCAACGTTTTTCAGGAGAATTGACCCTGTTATCCTGGCAATAGCCCTGCTGAATATTGCAGTACGATTGGTGGTTTATGACAATCTTGAATATCACCGCGACGAGCTGCTGTACCTGTCGCTCGGGCAGCACCCCGATTTCGGATATGCCACCGTGCCGCCACTGATAGGGTGGGTAAGCTTCCTGTTGCAGCAGGTCTTCAGCAACACACTCTTTGCCGTCCGGTTATTTGCATCCCTGTTGGGCGGGTTAATGATCTTCCTGGTGGCCTCAATAGCCAGGGAATTGGGAGGCACACGCTACAGCGCCATCCTTGCAGCCACAGGACTCACCGTGTCAGGCTTTTTCATGAGGACCTTCTTCCTCTTCCACCCGGTACATATTGAGGTATTCCTGTGGACACTCTGCCTGTTGATGGTTATCAAATACATCAATACCGGAAAAAATAGTTTTCTCGTTTATTTCGGAATAGCTGCAGGCTTTGCCCTACTGAACAAGTACCTCGCGGGGCTCCTCTTCCTGGGCCTCCTGCTGACAGTGCCCCTGACACGGCATCGTGACGTGTTCAGAAACAGGTATTTCTGGATAGGTATGATGATCGCCGGATTGATTTTCCTGCCCAACCTGGTCTGGCAGGCAGTGCACGGTTTCCCGGTTTTCAACCATATATCCGAATTGTACGATACGCAGCTCGTTTACATGAATGTCGGCGTGTTTCTTACGGAGCAGCTTTTCCTGCCTTTCGTCGGGTCAATATTCACCATAGCAGGCCTGATTTATCTGCTTGCAGCCAGGGAAGCCGGCAGGTTCAGGTTCCTGGGCTACCTTTCGCTCTTTGTTGTCATTGCTCTTATGTTCCTGAAGGGCAAAAGCTATTATACCCTGGGGATAATGCCTCTCCTTATCGCAGCAGGGGGCACAGCTTATGACAGGTGGTTCCGCAATGGGGCTCTGAGGATTCTCTTCCCTCTGGCCGTTATCCTGATCGCTATACCGGGAGTGCCGGCAGGGTTGCCGGTCTGGGACAAGGAGGGGCTGAAAATCTATTTCGGGGTACTTAATGAGAAATACGGACTCGATCTTGGCTGCCGATTTGAAGATGGCACCATTCATTCGCTTCCGCAGGATTATGCTGATATGATCGGATGGGGGGAGCTTACCACCCTGGCTGACAGCGCTTACAGAATGATTGAGAATAAAGAAGCCTCATTAATCTATGCAGAAAACTATGGGCAGGCGGGAGCAGTAACCATCATCGGCAGAAAGTATGGATTACCTGAGGCTGTCAGTTTCCACGAGAGCTTCAGGTACTGGTTCCCGCATGACTTCCCGGTTGAGATCAAATCACTGGTCTATATCAACCATGAACTTGGGGAAGATGTTGCAACACTCTATTCCGACATCCGGCTCATTGGAAAAATCTCCGATCCCGATGCACGTGAGTACGGGGCAGCAGTATACCTGTGCGAGGATCCTCTTACAAGTTTCAACGCCTTCTGGAAAGAGCGAACAGGCAATATCAGGTGATGTTATTTTTCCATGGCCATGGCCCTGAGACCGGCAGGCATCTTTTCAATGGCGTACCTCAGCGCAGTCCGGGGCATGACTGCTTTGTGTTTCATGACAAAATCAAATACCTCCTTCTGGTACGGTTTGCTGGCCTCCTTTAACATCCACCCGTAACCTTTCTGTACCATATCATCCTTGTCCGTCAGTAATAGCTCTGCAATCTCAAAAATATCCGCCAGGAATTTGCCGTGCCGCGCGGGAACGATCAGAGACACCGCAGAGGCGCGCCTTACCCACCTGTTATCGGATAAAGCCCACCTCTTCAGCTCAGACAGATGACCGGGGTACATCTGAACAAAATCTCCGACATTATGATTGCACAAAGTGTCGCATGAGGCCCAGTTATTCAGATATTTGTGAACCCATTTTTCAAATATGCGGAAATCTTCCGGGGTATATTGCTTATTCAGTCTGTATGACCACTCACAGGCTATGAATGATTCCTCGAGATATCCGGACTGCCACAGGCCATCACAGAGCTTAAAAATTTCTGATTTGGACCTGTTTTTTATTGCAGCGAAATTACCCTTCGCAATCTGTCTCAATACCTTTGACTCTACCCCGTAGAGGACGACCTCCTCTTTGAAGAATCTCATTCCGGACTCTCTGGTCTTTTCATCTGATGCGTCCATCAGCTCCTGCCGGACTTTTCTCAGGATTTTATCCATTGTTATTTGTGTTTATGATTTCCGTCAACAGTTTGTCGAAATTGTCTGAGCCGACTTCGTAAATCGCCGGATCGCTGATGCCGAACTTACTTATCACCTTATCAACAAGACTTTTTCTGACCACAAGTATAATTTGCCACTCATTAACATTCAATAGCTCGTTTATCCGTCGGGCCCAGCCTTCACCCCTGAGCTCCAGCGGGCCCGCCTCGTCAATTACCATCAGGATACTGTCTCTGTTATTCTCAGGGTTAAGAGCTTTCAGCCCTACCCTGTACCCTTCCTCCATCTGTGTAAACCTCTCCACCCCTTTAATCTCGGGATTGATGAGTTTGAGAAACGGTGCTGTTACACCTGAGCTGACATCGAGTATATCATAGCCGATGGTCATGTCACCCTCCATAAGTCGCGGTGCCAGTATACCTCCCACCCTGATGCCTTTTTCTTTCAGAATGTCTTTCAGTCCAAGCAGGAAGGTTGTTTTTCCTTCGCCTGTTTCCCCGGTTATTATGTATACTTTCTTTCTGCGCTTTTGCTCGGCTCTGGCTTCACTCAGCCGGCTCTCAACATGCGATATCATGCTGCTGAGTATAGATGCAGGATCTTTGATGGCGGTTTTCAGGTCAGGCATTGCCGCAATCATTGATGGAAGGCTTTCAGCAGACAGCTCAAGGGCCAGGGGCAGCTGCCTGAAGTGTGTTCTGCTGAAGAGCTTGCGAATCGCCGGATTATACAATTCCGTGCCGAGAGCGGAGAAGCCAACGATGATAATCAGTGCCCGGAAATTCATCTGTATGCCGATTAGCACTCCTTCCGCAATATTGGTGTTGCCGGGCTGAAAGGCGGTGAAAGCCAGCGCTGAAAGCATCGTGATGATCACGAATGTGATCCAGAATCCGGGTCTGGCAAGCTGCCTCATGGCACGCTTGTAGCGTATAGCCAGAATGACCGACACTGGTATCACCGTTATGATCCAGTATATCCATTTTGTCTGGCTGATTACAACCAGTGCTCCGGCAACCAGCACGATATCCATTGCGAGCCAGGCCAGCGAATAATTAAATGGCTGGCCGGAACGCGATTCGGACGGACGGACCGACGGCTTCTCCGGCAGCGTTTCTCCGGCAGGACGGGAAAGGATCCTCCTGCCTGTCCGGATACCTACCACAGCTGCGGCAGCTCCGAAAGCTGCATAAAGAACCAGCAGCAATACCAGCGGTGCCCAGAAGGTGTCAAATTTAAGGTTCAGCTCTTTGGCTGCATAATTGGTCAGGTTAGAATACAGGTCAACAAGCTTTCCACCGTAAAAAATGAGCAGATTGAGGATTTTCTGGAAAAGGTTCCACGACATCGCGAGCATGGAACCGATGACAAAACCGGCGAATGTCCTGCCGAAGAGCCTTACTGAAGTCTCAAGCAACATTGACTCTGCAATAATGGCTATCATAGGCCCGAAAATGACGGCGCTGGGTGACATCGTTTTCATCAGCGCGCAAATTAATCCTGCCCTCCAGTAAAGCCCATGTTCATGCCATTTATGACTGACAGAAATAAGTATGACAAGGGCAATGGCAGTAAGGATATTACCGCTGAAAGGTACACGGAGATTATGCAAAAAACTGCCAAGAACAATTTCGGCAGCAGCCCATATCGTTCCAATAATGGATGCTTTGATCCATTTATCGCTTATAGTGTTCCCACGTTCAGTCAGAACGGGTCGCATTCCCTGTATGCTTCAATAACTCTCTTAATGCCTTCCGGACCCTTGATGCTCTGGCCGTGTTCCATACATATAACACCTGAGTAATCGCGTGAACGGAGATATTTAAAGATATTTTTAAAATTTACCTCTCCCGTGCCAGGTTCCAGGCGGCCAGGATTATCTCCAACGTGAAAAGCCGCTATCTGGTCCCAACAAGCTTCGATGTTAGGGATCAGGTTGCCCTCGGTGATCTGCTGGTGGTACAGATCCTCCACAATCTTCACGGAAGGGCTGTTGACGGCATCGCATATCTGGTAAGCCTGCGGCATCTGTGTAAGATATAGACCGGGGTGATCAGCCAGGGTGTTCAGCGGTTCAATAACTATGGTCATACCCCCGGGCCCGGCAAGCTCAGCGCAGAACTTAAGGTTGTCAATCATATTCGTACGCTGGTAATCATGATGCAGTCTCTCATCGTACCGTCCTGGTACCATGAGGGCCATATTAAAACCCGTGCGCCCTACTATATCAACACCCTCCTGCACCTTTGCCTTCAAAAAATCCCGTACTTCCTGTGGATTAAGAACGAAGGAGGTCTTTGAAAAATCGGCATAGAGGACCCACGGTCCCATCATCATTCCAAGTCGCTGCACTTCAGCGGCGATTCGTTCCTGCTCAGCCGGAGGGCGGCCCGGCAGACCGTTGTCAAAGACGGCCCGGAATCCCCTGTCGTGTATGAATTTAATATTGTCGACTGCATTATCGCTGCCGCACAGCTCGCGGAACATGCCAATTGACGGAGCGTATCCGAGGGTGAATGGTTTATCCGGAGCCGGCAGCGGTGATGCAATACTGCTTCCCCTGAGAAGCGCCGGAGCCGCAAACAATGCCGCTCCGGCAGCTGCAGCGCCTGTCAGGAAGCTGCGACGTGATCGTTTATAATTCATAATAGTGGTGTTTACTTATTCACCGGGGACAGGTACCGTTTTTGATACATCTACCGGGCCCATAACATAAACCTTCGGGCCAAGCTTCATTTCGGAATTCATCATCTCGTCCCACGTGACTAACTTGCCGGTATATGCTGAAACACGTCCCATTATGCCGGCCATCGTCGAGTGAGCCACAAATTCTGCCTCGTTGAGCGGTTTGCCGGTGCGTATCGAAGTGACAAAATCTATATGCTCCTGGTCATAAGGACTGATCGCCAGATCTTCTGTCATCTTACCCGCCTCGTCAAGCTTGTAACCGTCATACTTCCACAGCTGTGTTCCCGCTTTGTCCCATACGGTGTTTTGGCAGTTGCTGGTGCCCTTGGTACCTTGTATCCATTCCGATACGTTGCTTTCGCAACCGTTTATCTGGCGGCACATACTGTGAACATGTATTCCTCCCTCATAGATAAAGTCTGTACTGAAGAAATCGTATTGATCACCGGTGGGTCTGCGCTGGCGCGAGCCGAATGACACTGCCGAGACCGGTCTCTTGCCCGTGAACCAGTTTATGATGTCAATATTATGAACATGCTGCTCAATGATATGATCTCCTGACAGCCAGCTCCAGTTGACCCAGTCGCGGATCATATATTCCATCTCTGTCCATGACGGGTTGGGCTCACGGTACCAGAGCTGCCCCTGGTTCCAGTAGCAGTTGGCGGATACAATATCGCCTATCATACCTTCCTGCACCTTGCCCCAGGTAGCCACGTAATCATGCTGGTGATGCCTTTGGGTGCCTGTAACAATTGAAAGCTCCATTCCTTTGGCCTTCTCGCCCGAAGCCAGGATCTGTCTCGCACCTACAGGATCAACGGCGACAGGCTTTTCCATGAAGACGTGTTTTCCGGCAGACACGGCAGCCTCGAGATGTTCAGGGCGGAACACCGGTGGAGTTGCCAGAAGTATAATATCAACACCCGATTCAATGACCTTCTGATATGCATCGAACCCCGTGAAGCAATTCTCATCGGCTATTTGCACGCCGTCCTTTGCCAGACGCTCACGACATGAGGCAATCCTGTCAGTGAATACATCTCCAAGTGCCGAAATTGTAAGGTTGGGACCTGAACGGATGAAGTTAATTGCAGCGCCAGTGCCCCTGCCGCCGCAGCCAATTAATCCTGCCTTAAGCAGCGGCCCGTCAGGTGCCTTGTCGAGCATCACGGGGAGTACAACATTTTTACTTTTAGGTGCACATGACGTGATCAGTGCAGGAACAACAATACCTGCTGCACCTGCAGCGGCAGCTGTGCCCAGAAAACTTCTTCTTGAAATGGGTGATTTTTTCATAATGGTTATTTGTGTGAAGTAAAGTTATTATTTTATGTTATCTGTTGTCGGTTATTGAGGTCTGAGGGTCTGAGGGTCTGAGGTCTGAGGTCTGAGGGTCTGAGGGTCTGAGGTCTGAGGGTCTGAGGTCTGAGGGTATTGTCAGTTAACAGTTATTATTTATGGGTCAAATTTTAATTCTTAAATCTTAACTTTTAATTCCTTATCCAATACTACCCTGAACCCAACATAAAAACAATCAGAGTACCACCATATGCTCTTCGGCATCTGGGGGTCAGTCTTCAGCCAGGCATCAGTGCGCGTATGGTCACGTGCTGCGCTTCTGACACCCGCAGCGCCGTCACGGTATGACCCTCCCCTGATGACATGTTCCGTTGTTCCTTCGTATATGTCAGAACAGAACTCGGCCACGTTGCCACTCATATTCTTCAGTCCCCACGGATTGGCTTTAACAGCCTCCGGCTCTTGTGTCTTTGACTGACTATTACCCCGGTAGATGACATAAGTGCCAATGATTGCAGTATCGATCCTGCTTCCGAAAAGCCCTTTTTTCTCAAACCTGGCGGGGTCACCTTCAAAGAAATAGGGTGTCTCCGTTCCTGCCCTGCATGCATACTCCCACTCGGCTTCTGTCGGCAGCCGATAATGTCTGCCCGTCACCTGACTGAGCCACCGGCAATATGCTTCAGCTGCATGATAGCTCATTGATATAGCCGGTCTCTGTCCCATGCCCCAGTTCTGGTCGGGCTTGCCGTAAGGCGGTGTAGCACCTGTTACTGCATCAAGGTTCTCCTTCTTAAGACGCGACCCCTCGGTATCTGTCGACCTTCCTTCGGATGCTGTCTGTCTGTAAAATTCCATGTACTCATCCCATGTAACCTCCACCTCAGCGATGAAGAATGAGTCTATGCTGACCTTTCGCTGTGCCTCATCAGGGTTACGCAGCGGTTCACCGTCAGGGCTTCCCATTGTAAAATTAGTGCCGGGCAGGGCAATCATCCTGAATGAGATCCCGGATCCGGGTATCTGTTCTGTAAAATCAGTAAAAGAGGCGACAGCGGCGGGGGATGTATAAATTGTATCTGCCTGCTTTTGTGCCAGACCGAAACCCTTATTGCTGCCGTGCACATAATCCTTTATGTAGTGACCCGCATTCATGTGACAGCTGATGCACTGCAGCTCCTCTCCCTTTTCGGTCATCTGCTTGTAATAGAGGTGCGCATCAGATCCTTCACGGGAAAGTTTTGCCGGGAAGAGATTCCCATGGCATTTTATGCAGGTTGAATTATAAACGTGTTTTGAAGCTCTCTCAAGAGAAGAGGCTGCTTCCCAGTCGAATTCAGTTGAATCCTTTGCCCAGTTACTCCATAAATCACGTGAACCGGTCTTCACTTTCTCAATCAGGTAACCCTGGCCTTTGGGCGGCAGGTGGCACTCGGCACATGAGACCCGGTAACCAGAACTCTGTTGCATAATGAACCCCCTGCTTCCAGCTTGCTGTGGCTTGAGGATGAACGTGGCACGAGGCGCAGAAATCATTAGTTGACGTGGCTTCAACTGCCTTCCCCAGCCCGAAAAAAACAATCGCTCCGGCCACCAGGCCTATCAGGAACCACAACCATATCCTATTCTTCACACGCCAAAGATTAGGGTGGTCAAGATAATAAAAAAAGATTGATGAAACCTTTCCTGAAGTCGGATTGCGGAATACAATATGCCTTTCGGTTTTCGGAAACAGTTTAATTATTACATTTGGGAAACGGGTTGGATGAAAAGAGTAATAATTGCTTCATTACTGTTAATTGCGCTTATTTCGCTGTCTGCCCATCCGTGGAAACCCGGGCTTTATGTCATTATTGATACCGATGGTGGGATTGATGACCAGAAAACCATCTGTTTGCTGCTGGCCTCGCCTGATGTAAGGATACTCGCAGTCACAGTGTCAGACGGATTTTATAAATCACCCGAGGCCTTCAATATTGTCAGAAGTATGCTTGACAGCCTCTGGCATGAGGGACTTCCCATGGCATCCGGCCGGGAGGCCATAAGTCTCATTGAAGAGTGCCTGTACGGAGAGACCTCACCAGTTACGTTCATCGCCCTTGGGTCGCTGAAAACGGCAGCAGAAGCAATGAAGGGAGCTCCGTCATTCACAAAAAAGGTGAAACGGATAATCTGGAGCAATGAGGGCCTCCCCGGTGAAGATGGGTTTAACTATAAGACAGCTCCTGAAGCTGCTGATGAAGTACTTAAGGGGCTCCTGCCCGTGAGCGGTAACGGCATGGGTGGTGAAGCATTCAATAATGATGCTTTTTTTATTGAAATCAGTAAGCCCGTGCAGAAGATGCAGGTAATACAAGCCATCCCGACAGACACCTCATTCTATATGTCTGATCTACAGCCTTACGTTACGGAGATACGTAACAGGTACGGTGAAGATGAGTGGTTTTCGGGAGTCATTGCCAACGAGCTGCACAGACATCTTGGTGTCTTTGCCATCATAGGTGTCAAGATGGGTATCCGTGCACGCGAATATTTCTGCACCGGAGTTGACGAGATGAGCGTGACCTCCCATGCCGGCAGTACACCGCCCCTCAGCTGTATGAACGACGGCATACAGGTAAGTACCGGAGCCACACCCGGCCACGGACTTCTTACTGTCAGTACCGGAACGCTTTCACTCCCGGCTGCTGATTTTACCCACAAAGGCAAAACAATCCGTATCACCTTGAAAAAAGAACTGGCAGAGAAAGTCTCTTCCGAACTGAAAGAGATTAACTTCGTCAACGGACTTGACTCTGACATATACTGGGAGCTGGTCAGGCAGAATTCAATAAAATACTGGCTTCAGTTCGACAGGCATAAGATATTTGATATTCAGGTTATTAACTGAGTTGAACCAGATATTTTTGATTTACGAACAAGGTCATCTTCGCTAAAGCTTTCGTGACCAAAGGATTAACGATTTTTGATTTATGAAGACTTGTCAATTTTTATCTGTAATGGCTGTGAGTGCTTCCATTGTCTCATGCACTACAGAACCGGCATCAATGCCCGTGATAATTCCGCAACCTGTGCATATGGAACAGGAAAAGGGAAGCTTCACCCTGCGCCCGTCGGCTGAAATAAATTACACCGGTGGCGAATTGGCCGAAAATGTGGCCGGTTTTCTTGCTGAAATGTTACGTCCGGCAACCGGCTTTGCGCTTGAGACGGAGGAAGGCACTGACGGCGCTATCAATCTTGTCGTCGATACCGCGATTAAAATGAACCCGGAGGGATATCTTCTGACAGTGGAGAAAAAGAAAGTCACTCTTACCGGATGTACTCCTGCAGGCCTCTCGCGGGGGCTGCAGACAATCAGGCAGCTGCTTCCTGTACTGATAGAAAGTGACACCTTAATCCGAGGCATTAAATGGACAATGCCATGCATTTCGATAACTGACTATCCCAGGTTTGCCTGGAGAGGAATGCATCTCGATGTCAGCCGGCATTTTCTTGATGTCAGCTTCATTAAGAGATATATCGATATCCTCGCGATGCACAAGATGAATGTCTTTCACTGGCATCTTATCGACGACCAGGGGTGGCGCATAGAGATAAAGAAATATCCGCGTCTGACAGAAGTGGGTGCATGGCGTATTGACCGGGAAGATAAACCATGGAACTCACGTCCGCCACAGCAACCCGGAGAGAAAGCAACTTACGGGGGCTTTTATACTCAGGAGGAGATAAGGGAAGTCGTTGCCTATGCCGCCGAACGTCACATAAACGTTGTGCCTGAGATAGAGATGCCTGCACATGTGAGCTCGGCACTGGCTGCCTATCCCGAATACTCCTGCACAGGCGGACCCTTCACCGTGCCCCCCGGATCGGTATGGCCTATCACTGATATTTACTGCGCCGGAAAAGATGAAACATTTGCTTTTCTGGAAGATATTCTGACCGAAGTGATGGACCTCTTCCCGTCACCGTACATTCATATCGGAGGCGATGAGGCTGACAAGAAAGAATGGCGGAGGTGTCCGGATTGCCAGGCGCGGATACGGAAAGAAGGACTGAAAGACGAGGCTGAGCTTCAAAGTTACTTCATTAAACGCATGGAAAAGTTTTTAAGCTCAAAAGGCCGACACCTGATCGGCTGGGATGAGATACTTGAAGGCGGACTCGCCCCGGATGCTGCAGTGATGTCATGGCGCGGGTTCGATGGAGGCATTGAGGCAGCAAAAGCCGGACATGATGTTGTGATGACACCTATCTCACATACATATTTCAACCTTTACCAGGCTGACCCTGCGACTGAGCCTCTCGCCTATAGCGGCATAATAACCCTGGAAAAGGTCTACCTATTTGAGCCCGTACCTGACAGATTGACCGAGGATGAGGCAAAACATATCATTGGCGCACAGGCCTGCTTGTGGACCGAGATGGTAACAGACGACAAAACGGCTGAGTATATGTTACTGCCGCGTCTGACAGCTCTCTCGGAAGTATTGTGGTCAGCACCGGAGAGCAGAGACTGGAAGGAATTCACCGTCAGGCTGCCAGTGATGATGGAGCGGTTTGATGTTATGGGATTGAACTACTCAAAAAGCGCAGAGCTCAAGGTGCAGGCCTCAGAACGTGGGGCTCAGGACTAATTTCTCAAAAACGCTCCCTTGTCCCTTCGCTCCCTTGCTCCCTCTCAACATTGAATTCCCCAAACAACTTCGCTTTATTGTACTTCTTGACTACAACTCCATACAGCAGCGCGGTCCAGAATGAAAACAAGGCATAGACCAATGCGGGCTTGACCATCTCGTTGCTATGAATCAGCGTCCCTGCAACAAGCAGCGCCAGGGTGGTGTTCTGCAATGCCACCTCAATGCCGATGGTGAATGACGACCGTAAACCTGTCTTCCCCACAATTCCTATTGCCAGTCCTGCCACGAATCCCAACAAATTGACGGCCAGAGCATAGGGAAATATTTTTACAGCTTCGTCGAGCCTGATACCTGACCCTCCTTTTGATTCGTCAGCAAAGGCAATGATGGAATATACCCCCGCAAACAAAATGATCATTGCCGTTCTGACGGGCTTCTGGATCTTCTCAGCAAGACTGTGAAACTTATACCTGACAAAAACCCCGATCGCGGCAGGCAGAAGTGTCACAAAGAATATCTCAAGGGATGATTTGACGAAAGACAGTTCAAAGGGAGAATGACTGCCCATGAAAAACGTCAGGGCAATGTTTGTCAGCAGCGGTATGGTAAAGAGGGTTAGAATGCTGTTTAAAGTGGTCAGAAGTCACTGATAATGCCACATTACCGCGGTAAAGAACGGTGACAAAACCTGAAGTTGTGCCGCCCGGACATGCAGAAAGAATAATAAAACCCACTTTGATGGCAGGCGGCAGATCAGTAAAATATACTGCAAGTAATGCAATGACCGGCAGAATGATCATCTGTGCGAAGAGGCCCAGGTAGAAAGGTTTAGGTGAATGAAGTATCTTCTTAAGGTCATTGATGTTTATTGACAGCCCGACACCGAACATGATGGTAGCCAAAACACCGCTGACAAGAAAATCCATATAGGTGAGGGACATCCCTGACATTATTCCTTTCCTGCTCTTTCAGTAAAGGAAGGAATTTTATTTCAATTTAATGCCAGGAGCTAAATCGCAAATCGCAAATTACCTTGGATCCGCGACCTGCCCCATAAACACAATCGTCCCCGTTGTTGTCTCCCTTATGAAATAGAGGAAAGGACGGTTTACATTAATGACAGGTGTCGGAAGGGGCATTGAGGTGGTACCAAAAATTACAACAGTAGCGGCGGCAGCCTCAGTACCCTCCTCATTAGTCTCAATGAACGTCTGATGCAGAACATCGGTAATATAAAGCTGAAGATCACTTATGTTGCTGAAATCTGCATTATCCGGATCAAAAGCAATGCCCATACCGAGGCTGGCCAGGTCATTATTAAGGTTTCGCTTGTACTCATACTTGAACCTGGGCAGGTAAATCTCCATTTCAGTTGTGCCGGCGGAAAAACTCTTCATCCACTCCTCCCAGTTTTCAGGCGTGAGGGTCAGAGCAGCATCTTCAACCGATACACCCTCATCAGGCAGCATGATCACCATTGAATAGTTACCCTGTCCGTAAGGCAGCTCAACGAGTGTTGCATTTTCAGTGCCGGCGATTGCAAAATTCTGTTTCTGATACATCATCGGGACTTCAACAGGTGCATCCGGAGTTACGTAAAATGATCTGTCATGAGTGTCATCCTTGTCAAACTGGTGCTTCCATTTGCCTTTGAAATAGACTGCATTAACAAGAAGCATGGCAAGATTATCAGGCAGTGATGTAACCATGTCCTGTATCTTGTCATGTGTCTTGTCCTCGATCCAGGCGTTTATCAGGTCGACTGCTCCCGGGTCGGTAACATCTATCTTTTTTGCCTCGGCCAGGTACCACTTAACAAGAGCCTCCATGAATGCCTGCTTCGGGGTGAACTTTTGTTCCACCCATACCGAGTTGGCTATTTCCATTATGACCCTTTCGTCGACAGGAATCATTTCTTCAATCAGCTTCAGGTAGGTCTCATTGATCTCGTCCATCGTTTTGTCGTCATAACGCAGTGCCGATCTTATTGCCTCAAACGTCTCTCCTGCAGCACCGTTCAGCGTCATAGAGAGGGCGCTTGTGACACTGAAGGGAGAGACCATTATATTCTCAGTTCCCTTTTGCTCAGTAACAATTGGTACAAAGAAGTCGAAAGCAAATTCATTTGCGGCCTCAACAACAGCCTTCTCCTTAACAGTCAGATCTATCGGTACCGGCTCACCAGGGGTGTTGTCCTTTGTTTTCTCGCATGATGTCAATGATCCAAATATGCCTGCAATCAATATGAATGTCAGGCTGAGCATAGTAGTTTTCATATAGGGTCTGTATGAGTGACAATAAGAATGCACAAAAATTGTACCGTTTATAAATCATTTTGCCCCTGATAAGTCTCCGTAAGGCATTTTGAAGTCTTATTCCGTTTTATTTTTTAAGTTAGCAGTTGTAATCAGAAGAAGGTATGACTGCTTTGACAAAAGAAGATCTGGAACGTTATCACCGGCAGCTTATCATACCTGCCATAGGTGAGGCAGGGCAGGAAAAACTTAAAATGGCCCGGGTAATGGTTATCGGAGCCGGCGGACTTGGCTCACCGGTCCTTATGTACCTGGCTGCATCCGGAGTGGGCACTATAGCCATCATCGACTTTGACAAAGTCAGCGTAAGCAATCTCCAGAGACAGGTACTTTACGTCACCGGCGACATCGGGCGGGCGAAGGCTGAAGCTGCAGCCGAAAGGATCTCCCTTCTTAACCCCCTGATTAAAGTAATGCAGTACCCGGTAAGACTTACTGTGGAAAACGCAACGGAGCTATTGGCCGGCTATGATATAGCAGTGGATTGCAGTGACAACTTTGCGACACGGTATTTGCTCAGCGATGCTTCGCGTACTGCAGGGATTCCAATGGTATATGGAGCTGTCTATCAGTTTATGGGACAGGCATCGGTGTTCAATTATAAGGGCGGGCCGTCATACCGGGATCTTTTCCCCGAGAGAGATTCACCTTTCAGGCGACAATAAAACCATTCCACCGGGGGTCATCGGAGTGTTGCCCGGCATAATAGGCTCTGTACAGGCCTGCGAGGTGATCAAGATCATCACCGGTGCGGGTGATATCCTCTCCGGTTGCCTCCTCCAGATTGACGCTCTGAGTTTAAGAGCGGAGTTCATTTCACTTTAAATTTTCTGGGCTCACTTTTTTGCAGGCTCTTCTTCCGCGTACAGGCCTTCTCTTGAGAGCAGGTGATCAAGATTGGCCAGGCCGTAAACGACCACGGCGGTGACGACAGCGGTATGCTCCTGGTATCCGGCAATGCTTTTATCATAATTATCGCGCTCGGTATGCCATATCTCGCCGTAATCAAAGTTATAGCCTTTGCTGTCAGGTGCTTCGAACCTGATGGTGGGCACACCGTTCATGGCAAAGTGGGCATGATCTGATCCCCCTGCATTTGTTGGCCTTGGGCGTGCCGGCTGTGTGCGCTTCGTCAGTTTAAAGGGAAAGTCGGAATTGATACTGTTCAACGGCTTGCACACTTTTTCAAAGTCATCGTACATTGCCTCGGGGGCTATAATCTCTGAGGCTACAGTCGGGCCTCCGTCGCGATTGAAATAATTGGATATTTTCGGCAACTTTTCCTTATTGTTTTCTACCCAATGCTTTGATCCCAGTAGTCCGAACTCTTCAGCTGCCCAGAGGCATACAAGGATAGTCCGTTCAGGCTTTCCCCCGATGCCATGATCAGTCGTGCTGCCTCCATATGAGGTGTGATGCCTGAGCCGTCATCAACACCCCCGGTACCCGCATCATATGAATTGAGGTGGCCGCCCATCATGACATACTCGTCAGGGTACTTTGTGCCACGGATTACACCTATGACATTATAATATTTGACAGGACCGGGTTTGAAGTGATTCCGAATGTCGAATTCCAGAAGGAAATACTGTCTCTCCTTAGCCATCTGTTCTATGATTGCATACTGGTGCTCATCAAGTTTTATATCACAAACCGTCGGCAGTGTCTCAAAAGTCAACTTATCAAGGTTCTTACGGTCATAAAGCGCTGAAATGGGTACGGTAGCTTTTTGAATGATCCCCAATATTCCTGCTTCGCGCATCTCACGGAAGAAAAGAGCAGGTTCTTCTTTCATAGGGATGAGCTCTTTCGGTGGCTTATCCCGGTTTGAGTAGTTCTCTCTCATGATCTCGCGGTTCAGTTTTGAGATGGAATCGTTCTCTGCAATAATCTTTGCCCGGGCCGAGTTGGCGCTGAGCGACCAGTCAACAGCCATCCCGTTGCTTTTACCTCCTATCAGTACCCATGCACCTTTCAGGGCGCCTTTCATGCGCTCGAATTCTTCTTTGCTTTTTGGCTCCAGCAAGACTTGTCCGCGCTGCACACCTTTTGTACCTGCAGTATATGACGGAGTGGCAAAATGAAGTATCATTCCGTTGTCTGAGAGCATCCTTCCGAACCATGGACCGCGGTTAAAGCCAACGGGTACCGTCCCTGCCTCATCCATTATCACCTCCATACCCCATTTTTTAAATTCTGAGGCACACCACTCAGCAGCATTGTCATAGGCATCAGACCCTACCGGTCTTCCTCCGAAACGGTTTGCGATGACGTCAAGATGCTGCATTGTGCGGTTATCGGTACGACCCAACTCAATTATGCGGTCGACTACCTTGTTGTGCTGTGCCGATAATCCGACAGCAATCAATAAAAGGAAAACGGGAAGAAGGGATCTTTTCATTCTGATCTTTTTTACAGAGCTGCAAGCTAATCAAAATGACCGAAAATTTCCAACACCGTAAAGTGTTTTGCTTAACCCCTCAACCCTTCAACTTTTCAACCCTTTCAACAAGAATCACTACTCCCCTTTCGGCCCCTTCCTGTATATATTCCACCTTGTGCATGGAAGGCACCTGCACTGGCTTCGGATCGATCAGAAACACCGGTGTCATCATTGCAACGTAATGGATCAACCCGGCTGCCGGATAGACATTCAGGGAAGTACCTATCACTGCAAATATGTCTGCATAAGACGCTATCTCCGCAGCCTCTTTCATCGCCGGCACCGCTTCACCGAACCATACGATGTTTGGTCTCAGCGGCGAACCGTCCGGAGCTATCTCCCCGGGAAGAATATCGCGATAGCCGATATCAGCAATTATATCCGGATTGATACTGCTGCGTGCCTGCGTCAGCTGGCCATGAAGGTGGAGCACCTTCGTGCTGCCTCCGCGCTCATGAAGATTATCAACGTTCTGGGTTATGATATGTACGTCAAAATCCTTTTCAAGAGCAGCCAGTCCCTTATGACCTTCATTCGGCATTGCCGCTGCCAGCTGCCTGCGCCGCTCATTGTAGAACCATTGCACAAGGTCAGGATTGCGGTGCCATGCATCTATGGAAGCCACATCCTCAACACGGTACTGTTCCCACAAACCGCCGCTGTCGCGGAAGGTCTTTATACCGCTCCCGGCGCTCATACCGGCGCCGGTGAGGATTACAAGTTTTTTCATTATGTGAATTTAAGAAAAAGAAAACAGTCATGTACAAGTTACAAGCCGAAGGCCTCCGACGAGACTATGGCTTCCGGAGAAGGCCTGACCGGTCATGGAGCGTCAGTGGCGCAAGGCACAGGGTGGCCATGTTTAATATGAAGCAGCCTTTATATATTTATAATCTAAATCTCAGATAGATGAACTTCGAAGAGATACAGGTGGTTCTTGATAACCAACGAAAATTTTTTGCCACAGGAAAGACCCTTCAGACAGGATACAGACTAAAAGTCCTGAAAGTTTCGCAGCAGGTGCCCCACACCAATGCCGTAATGAAAAGAATTATTGATGATTTACCTCCTGAGCTCATCATGATGCTTAACGGAGATCACTCCGTAAGCGAACAACTGCTCAACCATAAGTTTGATTATATCTTTTTCACCGGCAGTAAAAAACTTGAACGTGAGTTCCTGTCAAAAACGCGCAGCGGGACGGCAGCAGTGAATGATACTGTTGTCCAGATTGCTTCACCTTACATTCCCTACGGTGGCGTTGGTTGCAGCGGAATGGGCAAATATCACGGCAAGAATTCTTTTAAGACATTCTCCAATATGAGGGCGGTAGTTAACAAATCAACCCTCATTGATTTTCCAATACGCTATCCGCCTTACACAAAACTTAAAACCAGGTTTTTGAGCCTCCTGATGAGATAAGTTGACTGTAATGGGCAAGTACTTTTAATTAAATTTGACTTGGGTGGCTTTATTTTATAATTTTAATGACGGTCCGTATACGATGATCGCCAAATCATATATTGTCCTTCGCGGGAGATTGCTTACGTTGTTGTTCTTAATGATAACGATTAACGTTTGGCCACAGGAGCCGATGACTGTACCCAGGCTGACCGGCCAGATGACTTTTGACGGCGCACCTGATGAAGAGGCCTGGCAGACAATTCCGTCTTTACCCCTGGTTATGCATACACCGGTATTTGGAAACGAGCCGACAGAATTTTCTGTGATTAAGATCGCATATGATGATGATTATTTCTATGTCTCCGGTATAATAAACTATAAAAATCCGGATGATATAAGGGCTTTCAGCAAAAAACGTGATTACAACTATTCTAAATGCGACTGGTTAGGTGTGATTATTGACACCTTCAATGACAGGCAGAATGCAGTAATGTTCTGGACTAATCCCAACGGATTACGGTCCGAAGGAACCCTTCAGAATGATGTGGTGGATTTAAATACTGATATGAGTTTCAGCTGGAACACTTTCTGGGATGCGAAATCAGAAATTAATGGTACTGGCTGGTCAGCCGAGATTAGAATTCCGTTTTCAAGCCTCAGATTCCAGGCAAAGGAAAACAAAACCTTTATGGGGATAACCGCCGTAATTTATCGCCCGGTAAAATCTGAGATGGTAAGTTTTCCGGCGATTTCTCCGGATGTTGCCAATTCTATGTGGAAGCCATCAATGACCACAATGATAGAATTCACCGGTCTGCAGCCGGAAAAACCTGTTTATCTGACTCCCTACATCACCGGTGGCATCGGCCAGGTTAACGAGCTTAATGATGCAGGAACAGCATATGAGATGACTTCAAAATTTAAATTCGATGCCGGATTCGATGCAAAATACAGTATAACAAACAACCTGACTGTCGATCTTACTGTCAATACTGATTTTGCGCAGGTTGAAGCAGATGATCAGAAGATTAACCTTACAAGATACTCTCTTTACTTTCCTGAAAGAGAGTCTTTTTCCAGGAAAAAGCCGACGTTTTTGATTTCTCCTTTCTTGGCGGCAATAACCTGTTCTACAGCCGCAGAATAGGCCTCTATGACGGAAATCCCGTCAGGATCTACGGCGGAGTCAGAATGACAGGAAGAATTAATAAATGGGATATTGGTCTTCTTGACATGCAGACAGCATCTTTTGAGGAAAATCCATCAGAAAACTTCGGGATCTTCAGAACAAAAAGAAATATCATCAACCAGAACTCATTTGTCGGCGGAATGATCACAAGCCGACTTGGAATGAACGGCAGTTATAATGTCGCTTACGGACTTGACGGACAGGTCAGGGTTATCGGTGACGAATTTTTGACTGTTAAATGGGCGCAGACCTTTGAACGGGATTCTGTCAACAGGGTTTTCGATTTGACACCTTCGAGGTTTTTATTTGAGTGGCAGCGGAGGAAAATAAAAGGATTTGGTTATGATCTTGTCTATACTTGGTCCGGCAAAAGTTTTAATCCCGGAGTTGGATTTGAAGTAAAAGACAATTACCAGGGAGTAAGAACAATTTTGCAGTACGGATGGCTGCCTGAGAGAGAGACTTTTTTAAGGTATCATACAATTTCGATGACAGCTTATGATTTCTGGAATACTTTAACCGGCCTTCACGAGACTACAAGCGGAATACTGAAATGGCATTTCGAGGCGAAGAAAGGATTTTATGGAAACATCGCAGCTAATTGGTTTATTGAAGATCTTGCCGATGCCCTTATACTTGGAAATGACCAGGCTTCAGTTGCGCCCGGAAGGTATTCATTTGGTTATCTGAGTACCATATACGGCTCATCAGTCGCTCATCCACTATCCTATGAACTATCAGGGGAAGCAGGCAGATTTACGACGGATGGAAGCTTTCTTTTTCTGCACTACCGAAAATGAGTATCGGTGCCGGTTTTGATCTCGGGCTCACATATTATCTCGATTATGTAAATCTCTCTTCGGGTACAATGCGTTTTATTAACCATATCCTGGGGGTCAGAGGACTGTTGACAATGACCACAAAAACCTCCTTATCTGCTTATATTCAATATAATACAGCAATAGATAAGGTTGTGACTAATCTCCGGTTCAGGTACAACCCGCGTGAGGGCAATGATTTCTACATAGTCTATGATGAGGGGATTAATTCAGATCAGGAACGGGAGACTCCCAGGCTGCCATTTTCTTCAGGAAGGACTGTGCTGCTTAAGTATACATATACATTCATCAAAGGAAGCCTATAGTGACTAGCCCCTGCCGATCGGTTACAGCCAGACCATTTCGCAGCCCTTCGTTGTTGCTTACATGACAGAGCTGGTTAAGCCTGCAAAGGGAAAGAAAGCCCTTGAGATTGGCACCGGATCAGGATACCAGGCAGCGGTCCTGGCCGAAATAGTCGATACTGTTTATACCATTGAGATTGTCCCTGAGCTGGCGAAAGAAGCAGCCGATAGGCTGAAGCTACTCGGATATCAGAATATCGTGCCAATATATGGAGACGGATACAAAGGTTGGCCTGAACATGCTCCGTTTGATATAATTATCGTTACTGCAGCAGCGGATCGTATACCCCAGCCTCTTAAGGACCAGCTTGCCGATGGCGGAAGACTTGTCATGCCGGTAGGTAATCCGGCAACAGTGCAGGAACTCATTCTGCTCACGAAGAAGAATGGCAAGATATCAGAGCAGCGGCTTGAGACAGTATGGTTTGTGTCTCTGAAAAGGCTCAGATAGGCACAGGGCTCAGAGCATATTCCTAATATCCTTCAAGACAAAAGACAAAAGTCACAAGATAAAAGTCGTGCCATATTGAGCTATACTTTTGTCTTTATTTTTTATCTTTTGTCTTTGGCCTATTATTCCTAATTTTACCCCGGCATTACATCTATGGAAAAACTCAATCTCTTTTTTGCGCAGATCAAAGACTTAAACTGGTGGCAGAGGCTCTTCAGGTGGAGGAAGATCAGGAACCTCAGCTTCGATGCCTATGAGGAATTCAGGGCTCTGTCAAGAGATATGGAGAGCAACAGGGAAAGCATCGAAAAACTCAGGAACCGTATCACTGAAATATCCACCCGAAATGACAGTATTACCCAGAAGATAAGGGATATCGAACTGCTTTCAGCCCGGAAGGATGCGCAGGTGGAAGAGCTCAGTGCCCGGATTAGGGAGCATTCCGGAACCATCAATGAGCTGACTAAAAAGAATTCAGCTTTCGAAGCCTCCAAGGAGGATAATTTCAAAAACTATAATGAAAATATAGCCCGCCTAAATCAGACCAAGGAGAGCCTCGAAGCGGAACGCAGGAGGCTTAATGACGAAAAGGTCAGGGAAGCAGCCGAGCGGCTTGAGAACATGAAAAGGCAATGGGCTGAGCACGAGACTGATGTTAAAAACACCGTCATCAGGATCTGCGACATTAACCATGTAAACTATGTCGATACGGTGCCGTTCAGGGGTAATCCTGACAACACCATCGAAATAAGTGGCGAATATATCATTTTCGATGCCAAGAGCCCTGCCAATGATGACCTTACAAACTTTCCGCTATATATAAAGAGCCAGACGGAAAGCGTGAAAAAGTACGCAAGCCAGGAAAATGTCAAGAAATCAATTTTCCTGGTTGTGCCTACCAACACCATCCATGTACTGAAACAGCTTACATACAGGATGGGCGATTATGACGTCTTTGTCATCACCAGAGATTCACTCGAGCCGGTTATCCTCTCCCTGAAAAAAATAGAGGAATATGATCTTGCCGACAAGCTCAGTCCCGAGGACCGTGACAGCATCTGCCGCATCATAGGAAAATTCGCCCATACTGCCAAGCGAAGGATACAGGTCGATCAGTACTTCTCCAATGAATTCATTGATATTGTCCTGAAGAGCCAGAAAGACCTGCCGGAGGATCTCCAGAAGCAGGTCATTGAATTTGAAAAGTCAGAGAAGCTGAACCCGCCGACTGAAAAACGGGCAAAGATCATTTCCATTGATGAGCTGCAAAAGAAAAGCGAAGAGATAAATACCGAAACGCAGATACGCAAGCTGACACCACCGGTTTCAGAAGAAGAATGATTATTTCATACAGGAATTAATTAAACTGTTTTATGTCAAAGGGAAGAGAAGGCAAGGCACATGTAGGAATTTTCGGCCGGCGTAATGTCGGTAAAAGCTCAATGATAAATGCCCTGGTGGGACAGGATATAGCCATTGTATCAGAAGTTGCCGGCACAACAACTGACCCGGTTAAAAAAAGCGTTGAACTCCACGGCATCGGGCCAATAATCTTTATTGACACGGCAGGAATTGATGACAGCGGGGAACTGGGAAAACTCAGAACCGGAAAGTCGTTGGCAGCCATTAAACTGATAGATTTTGCCATCCTGGTTGTGTCAGACGATCAGCTTGGCGATTATGAAACTGATCTGATTGCAGGTTTTAATGACATTGACCTCCCTTACATCATTGTGCACAATAAGAGCGACCTGTCTCCTGTGACAGAATCTTTCAGGATGGCTGTCAGAAGTCAGACTGATCATGACGTACTGGAATACTCTGCAGTGCATTCCGAAATATATAACCCGGAGCTGATCAGTGCACTGAAGGAAAACATGCCGGCATCGGCTCTGAAAAGCCAGGGATCTATCGGTGACCTTGTAAGTCCCGGAGATATTGTCCTGCTGGTGACGCCAATAGATATCGAGGCCCCGGAAGGAAGGATGATACTGCCCCAGGTGCAGGTAATAAGAGATACGCTTGACAACGACTGTACAGCCATTATACTTAAGGAAAATGAGATAGAATCCTTCCTTAACAAAACCGGAATAAAGCCGCGACTGGTTGTAACTGACAGCCAGGCTTTTGGTAAGGTAAATGCCGCTATACCCCGTGACATCCCCCTGACAGGCTTCAGCATCGTGCTCGGCGAGACAGAAAGGCGATTTTGAAGAGTACCTGAAAGGAACACCCAAAATAAGCAGATTGAAGGACGGTGACCGTATATTGCTTCTTGAATCATGCACGCATAATGTCTCATGTGACGATATCGGCAGGGTGAAGATCCCCCGGTGGCTGACAAATTTCACCGGCAAAAAGCTGGAGTTTGACAACGTGGCAGGACTGGATGCAGTTCCCCGCCTGATAGAAGAATATGCCCTTGTCATCCAGTGTGGCGGATGCATGGTGACCCACCGCCAGCTCGTGAACCGGCTTCGCGACCCAAAAAAACATGATATCCCGATAACTAACTATGGCATGGCCATTGCCTATATGCATGGAATATTCGACCGCGCTGTTGAGCCCTTCCTGGTAAATAAACATCCATTACCAGGAGATAATTAGGGATTCACAATGAATAATTTGATGGTCTACGACCATCCGTATATTTTTCATAATCCGGTTTTCTACAATAATTTGATGGTCTACGACCATCCGTATATGTTTTCATGCATCCGATTTTCTACAATAATTTGATGGTCTACGACCATCCGATATGTATCATCATTGCCGATTTTCTACAATAATTTGATGGTCTACGACCATCCGGATATTATGTCATACATGCGATTTTCTACAATAATTTGATGGTCTACGACCATCCGGAATTTTGTAATCATGCATATTTTCTACAATAATTTGATGGTCTACGACCATCCGGATATGTTTTCATCATGCGATTTTCTACAATAATTTGATGATCTACGACCGTCATTGTACAAATCCATGATCATCGTAGATGATCTGATTATTGTAGAAATGTGATCCAAGAAAACCAATTTTGATCTTCGTAGATGATCAAATAATAGTCGGAATGCCGACACAAACCCCGCGCTGGCTTTTGCGTACGGACTGGCACCTGAGAATATGTAGGTTCCTTCTGCCACAACCCTCACATTGCGACGCAGCAGGTAGCCGAAATGAACCGTGCCAGCCTGATAATCAAGATCATCAATCTGCGAATCAACAAGGTTTAAAAGTCCTGTCACGTACCACTTGCTCATATCCCCTTTGGGTGCATAAATAACTTCAATAAATCCTCCCCGCGTGCTCACATCGGTGAGTGTCTCTTCCTCAGCTGAACTAAAGACTTCAGAATCTGTCCTCCAGACATACTGCATATTTATCATCAGCTTCTGGTCAATGTCAATTGCCACATCAGGTCCATACATTTTCATCTCACTTATGTATGGGGTTGTAATATCGTCACTTATTTCCTCTTTCCCCGTATAACCAAAGAAGCCGACTGATATACTTTTTCCGATAGACTGGCTTATCCTCAGCATGAAATTCTTGAACTTATCCTTATCAAAAAGGAATTCACCCCAGGCCGGATCCAGTCCGCTGCCATTCACAATTTCCCCGACCAGTGTTGTTCCCGTTTTGAATGACTTGTCGAACATTATTCCCCGGTCATACTTCAGGTCAGCCGTCGAGTTCCCGGTTTGGTGGCATAAATCTGATAAGGTTCCAGGGTGAGCCGCAATTCCCCCTTGAAGAGAGGATCTGAAACCTGAAACTGCCCGATAAAAAAATTTATGCCGGTACCCAGAAAATCGTGATACATCATGAAAGCATCCTCCACTCCGGCAATTGAACCGCGTTTCATTCATCAGAAAATAAAAATAGTACGATAGTTTATCGGAGATTTCGCCGCCTGAAAGAATCTTTACTACAAAGGGTGCGGCAAAATCAACGCTTCCTTCGATTTCCGAAATTGCAAGGTGCGAAAACCGTCCAGTCCTGATCGCCAGAGGCAGCTCACTGAAAAGCGAAAGCCTGTCATCACCGGTCTGGACAAAATATCTTGGTGATTCGTATTCAGTCATTCTGAAGCCGTTTCCTGGCGAATTCAGCGCCAAAGGCTTTTAACCTGGGCATCGCCGGTGAGTGACACACCTGGCAGCTGATCTGGTATTTTCGCGCAAAGGCCGGAATGGCTTCAGCGTTTTTAACCGGAATTATGAATAACGCCGTTGCGACCAGAATAGTTAACCTGTACAAATGATGTATGTTCCATATTTTTAAGTTTAATGGTTATCAGGGGAGTATCTCAACTTTTGTGGAATGTTCATTCACCATCAGATATTTCCGATTCATCGGAAGGGACCTTCAGGAAATCGGCCACAGGTTTGACCAGCAGCTGGTAATTAAGAACAGCATTAACTGTCATTTCTCCCGGAGCAGCCTCATAGGGTACCCTGAATGTAAGTTTCTCAACCTTGGTTTCTCTCGGGCCAATCCTGTAATCAACACCCAGGCTGGCAGTGTTCCATTGCATGATTGTCATCCTTCCCTGCTCGTCAAAGTAAGGCATTCTGAATATCCTGTTGCCGTAAGGTATGCCATCTCGCTGAACACCCTTGAAATCAGCTATTTTCAGTGGAATGCCCATATCCTGGTAGGCAAGGTAATCGCCTGATATTGTGTATTCTTCGCCTTCAAAACCTTTCTTATCCACATTGAGATGATATGTTTTCCCTTTAGCGTCTGTAGCCTCAACATCGAGCCATGCTATCCGGTCCTCAACTGAACCTGTGGGAAATTTATGACCGGTCTTCTGGTTGAAAAGAGCAACAGTGAACACGATATTGTCCCCGGGTTCTGCTTGTCGTACATCAGGTTGTATCCTGAGTTCGATGGTACCTCTCACCTTTCCCGGATCATGTGCACCATGGAATAGATGCAGGCGTGCATCATCACGCGTCTTTGCCCATCAGTGCCAGAAATATGGTCCCCTTGGCATGTGGCAGTCCTGGCAGCGTACTCCCTCGGCAGCATATGGGCCCTCCTTCCATTCGAGCTGGGTGCTCTTTACCCAGATGCCGTAAGGATTCTTTTCATTGTGGCAGTTACCGCAGAACTCTGTGGTGCTGTGAGAAATCGTTCTGTACAATCTTGTGTGCCGGCGATTCGAATCCCGGGTTCACGCCCGCTGTACTTGGTCATGCCTGGTTCAATAAGATAGCTGAAATTGAACGGCGGATCGGTTTGGGCTGACTGAGTCAGGTGGCACACCTCGCACGAAACAGATTCATTGGCCATGCTGTTTTCCGCGGGTCGGGGAGGGGGCATATTTCCCTTCCATGTATCCCATGGGTGTGTGACAGCCGTTGCATCCGTCAACAGGGCCTTTCAGTTCAGGCTTGACCTCAGCATGAGGCACTGCAAGGTTAAAATACTCGATCTCGTCCCAGTGATGAGTGTAAGCCTGTGACATCATGGCCTGCGACCACTGCTCATAGATACCCGGGTGGCATGGACCGGCATTTTTTTGCAGATTCAAAATCTTTGTACGCATACTTGCCTTTGAGATCTTCCTGCGGAAGGTATCTGATGAAGGCGTAGGCAGAAGAGAGTCGAAAGGGCAATGGCCAGGACAATTGCCATGCGGACACTTTAGTATTCTTGCTTTTCATTGGTTTGGTAATTTACATCAAAAGATACTAAAATAATTTAGAACGTTTACCTCCAATTCCTAAACAATTGTCAAATAGTGCGGCGCGACATCAGGCATTATCCGGGTAATAATATTTTTATTTTTTGTTTTACATTTGGTACCGTAACAATTGATCATGAGCCACAACTGGACTCTCGAATATCAGATCAAGATCAATCGCTCCGGGTTGTTTTAAAATGCCCCCCGTACAGACGCCCAACCGGGGCTTGCGACTGTATTCACGTCAATTTTCAACATAATCTTGTTAAATCATTTTCATAATTCAATAATGAAAACATTAATTATAACCGGATCAGGTCTGACTGTTAATGATGTTGTAAATGTGGCCCGTCACGGCCAGAAGGTTGAACTGCATCCTGATGCACGTAAAACGTATACATGAATGCCGTGCCATGCTCGAGAAGAAGATCCTGGCCCATGAGATCATGTACGGTGTTAACACCGGCATCGGTGAATTTTCAGAAATGGTTCTCAATGACAACCAGATAAAGGATTTCCAGAAATACCTTGTATACAATCATGCTGCCGGTATCGGTGACCCTGCATCTATTGAGACTGTCAGTGGTGCCATGCTGGGAAGGATAAATGTGCATGCCCATGGCAACTCGGGCAACCGTCTCGAGATCACTGAGACCTATGTTGAAATGCTCAACAAGGGAGTTACCCCCTTTGCCTGCCAGAAAGGATCTGTAGGCGCATGCGGTGATCTTGCACCCATGTCTCAGATAGCGCTTCTGCTGATGGGTGAGGGAAAGGCATATTATAAAGGCGAGCTCGCTTGACGGCGAGAGAGGCAATGAAAAGGGCCGGTATAGCCATCCCCGGTCTGCAGGCACGCGACGGACTTGCAGCAATTAATGGCTCCAACATGCTTACGGCCATGAGCGCAATCTGGCTCGTCGATGCCAATAACTGGCTCAAACAGGCTGAGATAGCTGCTTCAATGTCGCTAGAGGCACTGAAAGCCAACATGAAACCATACACACCCCTGCTTCATGAGGCAAGAGGATTTAAAGGTGCCATCAGAAGCGCCAGCAGCAATAAACAAATGCGTTTCCGGAGGTGACCTCAGGGAGGGCAAGGTAAAATCGAAGGTACAGGATGCCTATTCGATGAGATCAACCCCGCAGGTTATCGGGTCAGCGCATGATATGCTCGCTTATGCCCTCAGCCAGGTGGAGATAGAACTGAACGGCGTGGGCGATAATCCTATCTTCTTTCCCGATAAGAACCTGCAGCTCTCCGGTGCTAACTTCCAGGGATCACCTGTAAGCGTGCCGATGGATATGGCAGGTGCATGCATAACAATGGTAAGCGTCATGTCAGAGAGAAGAATGAACCGTCTTAATAACCCGGCACTGAGTGTCGGATTACCCGATTTTCTTACAAAGGGTGCCGGTATGTTCTCAGGAATGATGCTCAGCCAGTACACTGCCGATATGCTGATAGTCGAACAGAGGATACTGTCTATGCCTGCATCCATACAGTCGATTCCGGCTGCAGCCGACCAGGAGGATTTTGTTTCGATGGGTATGAATACCGCAATAAAGAACAACCAGATACTTGACAATGCTTACGGTGTGCTGGGTATTGAATTGATGGCAGCAGCGCAGGCGCTCGATTTCAGAAAAACTGAATACGGTTTCGGAAAGGGTGTACAGACGGCGAAGGATGTCATCAGAAAACATGTTGATTTCCTCGACATCGACCGTCCGCTCTATTCTGACCACACCGCCATGAAGGAACTTGTAAAATCATGCGAGATTCTGATTGAGGTTGAGAAGGTAGTAGGCTCGCTTGAATAAAGAAGCGATCGTAAAGTCCCGGCATGGTATGCCGGGATAGGGAGCTGTCAGACTGCAGGGCAGGCAACAGATATATACCATTAGTGGCTTTTTCCCGTTTATCATTATTGAATATATTGTATATATCAGCCATGAAGAAGTACTACGTTTTTCCGTTTATTGCCCTTGCCGTCTCTTCCTGTGCCACACAGGAGCTGTACCTTAATGTGACGCAACCGGCGCCGGTAACTATTGCCCCGGAGATAAAGACAATAGGAATTATTGACAGGTCTGATCCCACTGACCAGACCAAAACGCTTGAAAAGCTGGACCAGCTCCTGACGCTGGAAGGCGACGAGCTTGACTCGATTGGAACGCTTGAAGCCATAAATGGAGTCACGCAAGAGCTGAAGGAAAACGACAGGTTTAGCGAGGTGAAGCTGCTGACTAACCTTAAGTTCAAGGCATCAGGTGTCGGTTCCCTCCCATCGCCCCTGACATGGGAGCAGGTAGAGGGCATATGCCGCGAGAACGGCACTGATGCATTGTTTGCACTTGAGATGTATGATACTGATACGCACATCAACTATTCCACGGGAAAAACACAGATCAAGACACCCCTCGGCAACATCCCTGCCCTTGAACATATAGCCTCAATGGAGATCCTCGTCAAGACTGGCTGGAGGATCTATTCGCCTGATGATAAGGCAATTCTCGATGAATATATAGTCGCAGAAACTGTAGGCTTCACAGGCAGAGGAATAAATCCGGTAGTTGCAGTCAGTGCGCTTATGAACCGGAAGGCAGCTGTAAAGGAGGTGAGCAACAAAGCGGGGCATATCTACGCCCTTCGACTCATTCCTTACCAGTTCAGGGCGACACGCGACTACTTTGTTAAAGGAACTGATAATTTCAAGATCGCCAAACGTAAGGCGCAGCTCGGAGAATGGGATGAGGCAGCTGTCCTCTGGGAAAAGGAAACAAGCAACCCTGACATGAAGATAGCCGGCAGGGCTCATTACAATATGGCCATAATAAATGAGATTAACGGCGACCTCGAAACAGCCATCTCATGGGCGAAGAAAGCATATTCAGATTTTAATAACAAACTCGCCCATGACTATGTAAGGATCCTCGAGAACAGGCGGTATAATAATGACGTCCTGGAGTATCAGAACCAGAGGTGATGGCACAAGGCTCCTGATTTTTCATCCGTTCAATACCCCTGTTGGTCAAAAATATTTATTTTGAATTGATACATAATTTAACTTTATGTGATGATTTGCGTTTATAAGTAAACTAACCTGATTAAGAAATGAAAAAGTTGCTAATTATTTCCCTGTTCCTGGCCTGTATACTTTCCGTTCTGACAGCACAGGAGACCCCTGGAGATACCTCTGAATTCACGAGAGATTACTGCGGATACTCAAATGACCTCTGCTGAAACTCAAAATGACTATACAATCGAGGATAAGACCTCCAAAAACTTTATAAAGCTCAGTCTTTCTTCTTTAGCAATAAAAAACTTTTCGCTTCAGTATGAAAGGGCTCTCGTAAAAAGAGTCTCTGCGGCAGTATCATTCAGTTTAATGCCTGAAAGGAATATCCCCTACGTTGATATGATTATCAAGACCGCTAAATTCGAAGATCCTGAAGCAGAGGATGTTTTCAGGAACGTTTTAATTAGTAGCTATAGTGTTACTCCCGAAATAAGATTCTACCTCGGGAAGAAGGGATACAGCACAGGCTATTATATTTCACTGTTCTACAGGTACGGACATTATGAATTCAGCAACGCTGCTATACCGTATACAAATGATCTTGATGAGGATATTACTATTAGCACCGGAGGCACTATAACATCTCATACAGGAGGATTCCTGACTGGTTATCAATGGGGGCTGGGTAAGCACATGTGTCTCGACTTGCAGATGTTCGGACCGCAT
>CAVQQO010000007.1:0-157500 GCA_963715005.1 uncultured beta proteobacterium
TAAATCTTGTTGTCGTCGAATAAATCACCAGCTAGTTTCACCACCAATCCATACATCCAGCAGGTCCATCTTGCCGTTTGTGAAGTGCGCCATGAAAACGTGATATGTATATTCGCCTTTGTATTCTCCATCACCAGGGGCTTTTGGCATCTTTTTGCGTTCTGCCGGAGAATACTCCCTATATTTTTCGAATGGGTAAACGAGCCAGTCTGGCGTGGCCTTGCTTGGAGACCCAAGAATTGACGTGACTTCAGATTGCGTCAATCCCAACTTAAGTGCGTTAGCTGTTGAGCTACGCATATCCAATTTGGCGGAGGCAGTACAGGGAGCTTTTGCGTTGGAAGGTCTGCTGCTAAGAGAAAATGACTGGATATACTCTGTGGGGTTCTCTGGCCATCCAGCGGAGAAGAGTAAGTAAATTTTTGGCTTGGTTTCGGATGAATAGCAGACAGTTTCTGCAGTATGTGGGTCGTACTTATGTGGAACCTTCTTGGCTTGACCTAACATATTCTGGACATCAGCCAATGTACTTTTGTCCAAAGTCAATTCAAGAATGGATAATGTTTCACTTGGTAGCATTCCTTCGAGTTGTTTTACACCAGCCAAGGTTGTTCCATCGGGCATTTCGACAATATGCAGTGATCCTGCAACAGAAGGATTAGCACCCAGTGCTAATAGTAATAGCAGCGAGCTGCACAAATGTTGGGTCAAGCTAGTCATTCACATTCCCTCAAATCTTGATCGCTAACTCTCTCCTGCTCCCCAGCGTGAGCGGACGGAACGCGCGTCCGTCGCCGCCGAAGAAGCGCGAGAAGCCTTCATAGTATTCCAGACGCAGCGTCTGGATCGCGACGATGCCGCCTTCCAGCACCAGGATGAACAGGTTGCCCAGCACCACCGTCAGCCAGTATCCCGTCGTCTGCAGCATGTTCGCCACGGTGAAGATTGCGATGGACAGTGCCACATGGTTGAGGCTGAACGCCGCCAGGCGCAGGAACGACAGCGTGTTGGAGATATAGGCCATGACAGATTCGAACCCTTCCATCAGCACGATCAGCAACCTTTCTCCGAAGGCTGAGTTGCGGTTGTGTTGCCATGAGTGGGTGAATATCGCGGCGAGGGCGGCGCACACCATGAGCACGGTAACGCTATCCAGCATCTCCCGCGCTCGCGTAGCGCCAGGCACCGGTCAGCAGTCCTACATACAGCAGCAGTCCTGCCGCACCGTGGCTGTCCAGCAGCGCTTCGCGCCAGCGGCCGTCGGCGATGCGGTTGCGTATGGTGAGCAGGGTGGCGAGCAGGATGAAGCCGACACCCCAGCCCAGCGCCACGCCCAGCATGCGCATCGGGTCGGACAGCGGCGACATCCACAGCGCGGGCAGCAGGTGCTCGTAGCCGAACACGCTGCCGTAGAGCAGGCCGAACAGCATCGAACTGGATCCGACAGCGATGGCCATTGCTGCATATTGTCCGAGGCGGCGGCGCAGCAGAAAGCCGGCGAGGGCGATGACGGCGCCGTGGCCGACATCGCCGAACATCATGCCGAACATCAGCACGAAGCTGATTGCGAACAGCACGGTGGGATCGATCTCGCCGTAGCGCGGCACGCCGTAGTTCAGCACCAGACGGGCGAACGGTTGCAGCCAGCGATGATGGCGGATCGCCGAGGGCACCTGCAGGCGTTCGTCGGCGCGGGGATCGCGCGCATGCAGCACGAAGCGTGTCGCCGAAGTTTTCCGTCAGCATCTGTTTCAGGGACGGCAACTGGTTCTTGGGCGCCCAGCCGCTCACTGTGGCCAGGCTGCCGCGCCCGCGCATCAGGCCGGCCAGTTCGGCGTAGGGCGCGGCGCGCGCCAGGATATGCGAGGCATCGAGCAGACGTTCGCGCAGTTTCTCCTGCGCCGGTTCCGCACGGCGGCGCGCATCTTCCAGTTCCTGCTGTTCGCTCATGCGCGCCAGGCGCGCGCTCAGTTCACGGCGTACCTCGTCCGGACGCCCGTGGAATTCGGCGGGAACGTCCATCGTGTGCCAGCTGGCGGCCTGCAGCACGCGTTCGATCTCCTGTGCCTGTCCGGCGGCGCCGGCGATGATCAGGTGCACCTGTTCCTCGCCGGAGAAGAAACGGATGGCGGCATAACCGGCCAGGCGGAGCGCGTCCTCGAAACGCTGGAGGTTGGCGCGCGGCAGCGTGCCGACGCGGACATCCAGCAACGCGCTCTTCTTTTGCAGCAAAGCGAGGTCGATGCTGATGTCCATGAACTGGTCGAGCGCCCTGAGCAGCTGTGCCGTGCGGCGGTATTCTTCGCGCAGCCGGCGCATGCGCTCCTGGTCTTCGGAGCAGCTGTCCCACACCGTCTTCAGCCACGCTCCGATCTCGCTCAGTTGTTGCGGTGCGACCGGCTGCATCGGCGCAACGATGGTCTCCGGCGAATCGATCTCATAGTGGGCCAGTATCTTGTCGAGGTGCGTGCGGGTTTCGGCATAGGCCCGGCGCCAGGTTTCGCCCGGCAGCTCGGGGAGTTGTTCGGATGAGACCTCGCTGTACTCCGGATCGAAGTTGCCATAGTTGGCGAGCAGCAGGGATGCCTGCGGGGCGTCGTCCTTGAGCAGGCTCAGTTCGATGCGTTGCATGGGCAAGGGTTTGAACATGGGATTCAATAAACGAAAAACTCGTGCAGAGACTCGTTCGCCCCCTCGCCCGCTTGCGGGAGAGGGTTGGGGAGAGGGGTAGAGTTGTGCAGCGGTAACGTTTCTACCCTCTCCCTAGCCCTCTCCCTGCAAGGGAGAGGGGATGTGGAGGTAAATCGATTTTCCGGCTTGAACATTCAGTTCCCCCCCTTGCTTTCGATCAGGCCCAGCGCGGAGCGGATCATGGGTGCGTCCATGCGCATGTTGCGTCCGCGCACGATGGCGCGCAGCCGCCGCAGGTCGCGCTCGCGCAGCATCATGTAGGCGAGGGCGCGCGCGACGTTGAAGCTGCTGTGGCGCAATGCGTGGTTGGCGATGCGCCAGCCTTCCTGTTCCATTCTCAGCGTCACTTCGGTGGTGCTGCGCACGCCTGCCAGTATCCGGTCGAACGGGGCGGGCAGGTTGGCGATGGCTTCTTCGAAGCTCGCGCACTGTGCGAGCTGCTGCAGTTGCTGCGGCTGCAGGCGGTGGCTGGCAGGGATGAGCAGGTAATAGGCCTGTGCCGGCGGCAGGTTGTAGGCATAACGGTAGCGCAGCAGCCATACCAGGTTCACGCGGTCGATGATGCTGCCGACGATGGCGCGCAGCAGCTGGCTGGCGCTGTCGTCGAGTGCCGCGCCACGCCGCGACAGTCCCGCGAAATAGCGCCGGTCCAGTGCGGCATCGAGCGCGAACAGCGCCTCGCCTTGTTCCAGCAGGTGGCGTGCCTGGCGCGCGATCTCGGCATAGGGCGTCTGTTCCAGGCGGCGCAGCAATTCCGCGGGGGTGTCGCTTTGCAGCAGTTCGGCGATGGGCAGGCTGGTGAACGTGCCCATGTCCTGCAGTTCCTCTTCGATGGCTGCTTGCGGCTGGTTGGCCATCTTGCCGCGGATGATGGTCTTGAGGTTGCCGAGTTCGAAACGGTGCGCCCAATAGCCCAGCAACTCGCGCGGCGCGCCCGACAGCGGGCGGATCAGCACCGAGAGTTCCTTGAGCAGTATCGTCACGTTGTGCTGGTCCAGATCTCCGGCGTATTGCGCTGCTGCCGCGTCCGGTTGGTCGGTGTCGTGTGCCTCTTCGTCGTACGGGTGGTCGATCAGTGCATCGAGCCGGTCGAGACCGAGCAGTTGTCCGGCATAGAGACTGACGCGGGCGTGCAGGTAGGCGTGCTGCGCGGCATTCATGGCTTGCCTGTTCCGATGAGCAGGGCGACGGCTGCGGCTAGCGCCTGCTGTTCGTGCCGTTCTGCCGAGGCACGCAATGCCTGTGCTTGTTCAGTATGGCGTTGCTGCAAAGTCGTGATGGTCTGCTGTGCCCGTTGTTCGGCCTGGGCCAGGAACGAGGCGTGGATCTCGGCCATGCGCGCTGCGTGCTGCTGTTCCGCGGCGAGGGCTTCATGTTTGGCCTGTTCGATGATCGCCTGGCGCTCATCGTCCGCGCTGCGCGACGACCTGTTCGGCTTTTGTCTCCGCATCCAGCAAACGCTTCAGCGTCTCATCTACCATGCGTCCTCCCCGATTTCAGTTAGGCCGAGCCAACTGACGGTCACGATAATGCAGATTGTATTTTTTGTCAGGTCGAGTTGTACCGTAGGGTTACGCCCTATGTTCTTTTACTGCGCCTGCTGCTCTATCGCTTTCTGTTGTTCGGCATTTTGTTTCTGCTGTGCGGCATCGACGGCTTTGGCCTTGTCGAGCGCGTCGCGCTGTTCCTCGAACAGTTTGGGTGCCGGCGGCTCGTCGCTGTTCGGGCTGCATGCGCCGAGCAGCAGGAGTGCGCAGAGGAAAGGGGCGGTGCGGTAGCTCATGGTGTGCTCCTTGGTCGTTGGGATGCTCGCGCCGAGCTCATCTCCGGCATGGCGAAGAGCTACTGCAAGATCAGCAGCACGAGTATCCGGTTTCCATGATGTTCCCCTAAGTGGAGCTTAGGTGTGGCCTGTATCTTGGTCGTGACCGTGCTTCTTGTAAAGCAGGCTCATGAGTCCCGCCATCAGCAGGCCGAATACCATGATGATGATGTGGAGGTTGAGTTCCAGTTTCTCCATCAGTGCGTACAGCCCCAGCATGAGGAAGATGCTGATGTTCTCGTTGAAGTTCTGCACGGCGATGGAGCGACCGGCGCCGATCAGCAGGTGGCCGCGATGCTGCAGCAGCGCGTTCATCGGCACCACGAAGAAGCCGGCCATCACGCCGATACCGATGAGCAGCAGGATGGCAAGCAACGGGATGGGTGATCGGGATCATCACCAGCACCATCAGGCCCATGCCGATGCCGACCGGCAGCACCTTCACTGCATGTTCCAGCTTGACCAGGCGTGCCGCCAGTATCGCGCCGATGGCGATGCCCACGGCGAACCATGCGATCAGCTTGGCTGCTTCACCGATGCTGTAGTGCAGGGCGACCCCCGCCCAGGCCAGCACCAGCAGGCGCAAGGTCGCTCCCGCGCCCCAGAACAGCGTGGTGACCGCGAGCGAGACCTGGCCCAGCGGGTCTTTCCACAGCAGCGTAAAGCAATGCCAGAAGTCCTTGAGCAGGAACAGCGGGCTGCGGCTGAGCGGTTTGTGTTCGATGGGGACGAGCGGGATGTAAAGGTTGATCAGTGCCGCAATGAGATAGACGAAGAAGATGATGAAGATGGCCATCTCGGCCGGTGTCACGGCGGGCGGGCACATGCAGACCTTGCATGATGGCGCTGGCGATGCCCGGTGTGATGAGCATGCCGCCGAGCACGGCGCCGAGGATGATGGCCGTGACGGTCAGGCCTTCCATCCAGCTATTGGCCCATACCAGTCTTTCCGGCGGCAGGTATTCGGTGAGGATGCCGTATTTGGCGGGCGAGTAGGCCGCCGCGCCGAAGCCGGCCAGGCCGTATGCGAGCAGCGGGTTGATGCCGATCAGCATGGCGATGCAGCCCGCCATCTTGATCGAGTTGCTGATGAGCATCACGCGGCCCTTGGGCAGCGAGTCGGCAAAAGCGCCGACGAAAGGCGCGAGCACGATGAAAGACAGGATGAACGCTTGCTGCAAAACGGGCGTGTGCCAGCTCGGCGCGTGCACTTGTTTCAACAGGGCGATGGCGGCAAACAACAATGCGTTGTCGGCGAGCGCGGAGAAAAATTGCGCTGCGAGGATGGTGTAGAAGCCGCGATTCACTATAGATTTTATCGTTGGAAGGACGGCGTTTTATAACACGAAAATATGAGGCCTGCTATCATTCACGCCAGTTTAACCGGCCCTGTCTGCAAATTCATGTCCCGCCCGATACAAGCCCGCATCGACCTTTCCGCGCTAAAGAGTAATCTGCGCGTGGCGCGTCGCCTCACTTCCAGCCGCATCATGGCGGTGATCAAAGCGAACGCCTACGGCCATGGTCTGCTGCGCGTGGCCGAGGCATTGGACGAAGCCGAGGGTTTCGCGCTGCTGGATGTGCGCGATGCCATCGCCCTGCGCGAAGCGGGTTTCCGCCAGACCATCCTGTTGCTGGAAGGTTTCTTCACTGCGGATGAGCTGCCGCTGCTCGCCGAATATGAGCTCAGCACCGTCATCCACAGTCCGCAGCAACTCGCCATGCTCGATGCCTACCCGCGGCGCAACACCTTGCAGGTTTGGCTCAAGATCAACACCGGCATGAACCGCCTGGGATTTATACCGGAGCAGGTTCCGGCTGTGATGGAAAAACTGAAATCGCATCCGGCAGTGCGTGAAGTCACTTTGATGACGCACTTCTCCCATGCCGATGAGGCGGAAGGCGTGGCGGAGCAACTCGAACGTTTCAATGGACTGACCGCCGCCTACCGTGCGCCGCGCTCCCTGGCCAATTCGGCCGCGTTGCTGCGTTATCCCGCCGCGCACGGCGAATGGGTGCGTCCCGGCATCATGCTCTATGGCGCATCGCCGTTCGCCGACACCAGTGCGCAGCAACTGGGCTTGCAGCCGGTGATGACGGTGACGAGCGAGATCATCTCGGTGCGCGAGCTGAGAGCGGGCGACTGTGTCGGCTATGCCGGCCTGTTCCGCGCCGACAAGACGATGCGCATCGGCACGGTGGCCTGCGGTTATGCCGATGGCTATCCGCGCCATGCGACGACGGGCACGCCTATCCTGGTGAACGGGCAACGCGCCCGCACGTTGGCGCGTGTGTCGATGGATATGCTGAGTGTGGATCTGAGCGAGTTGCCGGATGCCGCTGTCGGCAGTCGCGTCACTTTGTGGGGTGCTGGCTTGCCGGTGGAAGAAGTCGCGCGTGCTGCAGGAACCATCAGCTACGAGTTGATGTGCGCGCTGACGGCAAGGGTGCCGGTGTCGTACTAAAGATTCCCGTGGTGTCCTCAACGCCAAGAGTCTGGACACCGACAAATGAGAACCGTCCACCGTGACAGGTTTTTTCGGCCAATAACACCCATAGGCCATCTTCCATAGCCGCCTTTCACCAAGAGTATCTAGGCCAAATGGCATATTGTTCATACCCATCAACTCAGGTAGGGTGCGGAGAAATTTATCAGGCAACCCGCCCAGCCAAGCGATGGGCGTTTGACTAAGTGGAAGAAGCGTGAAAATGGATCTTTATAAGTCCGGTCTAGGCACAGTTAAGGAATTGAGAAACGTCCTCTCGTGGATACTTATTTTTACACTTGCCGGATGCGGTGGAGGCGGGATAGGTTCCTCGCCTTCTACTCCGCCAGCGGGCCCAGTCAATCCGCCTCCTGCCGGCCTGTGGCAACCGGCCGTGGGCTCGACCCCGGCGACAGGCAACTACATCTACCTGCAGAGCGATGCCGGTGACTACATCGGCCAGGGCCAGACCTACACGTACACACAGGCTACAGCGACCCTCTCGGTTACCGAGAGTTCAGGCCACCTTGCGGTTGGCATCAACGGAAACGAACAGTGGTCCAGTGATTTCCAGACCATGAATACCCTGACCCAGCTCCAGCCCGGTTACTACGCCGGGCTTCAGCGCTACCCGTTCCACAATCCCGCAATGGGTGGTCTCAACTGGGCAGGTCAGGGGCGTGGCTGCAATGCCCTGCAAGGGTGGTTCGTTGTCGACAACGTCACTTACGTTGGAGGTGCACTCACCGCGATTGATCTGCGCTTTGAGCAGCATTGCGAAGGCGCCACCGCTGCGCTGCACGGGGCTATCCACTGGACTTCCACCGGCACCGCGCCGCCGCCCCCCCCGACGCCAGTAGCGGGCCCGGTCAACCCGCCTCCTGCCGGGCTATGGCAACCGGCCGCGGGCTCGACTCCGGTGACGGGCAACTACATCTACCTGCAGAGTGATGCCGGTGACTACATCGGCCAGGGCCAGACCTACACGTACACCCCGGCTACAGCGACCCTTTCGGTCACCGCGAGTTCAGGCCATCTTGCGGTTGGAATCAATGGAAACGAACGGTGGTTCGGTGACTTCCAGACCATGAATACCCTGACCCAGCTTCAGCCCGGTTACTACGCCGGGCTTCAGCGCTACCCGTTCCACAATCCCGCAATGGGGGGGCTCGACTGGTCCGGCCAAGGGCGTGGCTGCAATACGCCTGCAAGGGTGGTTCGTCGTCGACAACGTCACTTACGTTGGAGGTGCACTCACCGCGATTGACCTGCGCTTCGAGCAGCACTGCGGAGGCGTCACCGCAGCACTGCACGGTGCGATCCACTGGACTTCCACTGACACCACGACTCCGTCGGGCCCGATCAATCCGCCTCCTGCCGGCCTGTGGCAACCGGCAGCGGGCTCGACTCCGGCAACGGGCAACTACATCTACCTGCAGAGCGATGCCGGTGATTACATCGGCCAAGGCCAAGCTTACACATACACGCAGGCTACAGCGACTCTCTCGGTCACTGCAAGTTCAGGCCACCTTGCGGTGGGGGTTAACGGAAACGAATGGTGGGGCGGAGACTTCCTGACCATGAGCGCGCTCACTCAGTTCCAGCCAGGTTATTACGCCGGGCTTCAGCGCTACCCGGGCAACCCGGTAATGGGCGGTCTCAGCTGGTCCGGTCAGGGGCGCGGCTGCAGTAGCCTTCAAGGCTGGTTCGTCGTCGACAATGTCACATACGTCAACGGCACGCTCACCGCGATCGACCTGCGCTTCGAGCAACACTGCGGGGGGGGCACCGCTGCGCTGCACGGGGCGATCCACTGGACGTCAGCCGACACCACGACTCCGTCGGGGCCAGTCAACCCGCCCCCTGCCGGCCTGTGGCAACCGGCAGCGGGCTCGACTCCGGCGACAGGCAACTACGTCTACCTGCAGAGCGATGCCGGCGACTCCATCGGCCAGGGCCAGACCTACACGTACACACAGGCTACAGCGATCCTCTCGGTCACTGCGAGTTCAGGCCACCTTGCGGTGGGGGTCAACGGAAACGCATGGTGGTTCGGTGATTTCCAGACCATGAACACGCTCGACCCAGCTCCAGTCTGGTTACTACGCCGGGCTTGCAGCGCTACCCGTTCCACAATCCCGCAATGGGTGGTCTCGACTGGTCCGGTCAAGGGCGTGGCTGCAATACCCTGCAGGGCTGGTTCGTCGTCGACAACGTTACTTACGTCGGAGGTGCACTCACCGCGATTGACCTGCGCTTCGAGCAGCACTGCGAGGGTGTCACTGCCGTGCTGCACGGTGCGATCCACTGGACCTCTACCGACACCACGACTCCGTCGGGGCCAGTCAACCCGCCTCCTGCCGGCCTGTGGCAACCGGCAGCGGGCTCGACCCCGGCGACGGGCAACTACGTCTATCTACAGAGCGATGCCGGTGACTATATCGGCCAGGGCCAGACCTACACGTACACACAGGCAACAGCGACCCTCTCGGTCACCGCGAGTTCAGGCCACCTTGCGGTTGGAATCAGCGGAAACGAACAGTGGTCCGGTGATTTCCAGACCATGAATACCCTGACCCAGTTCCAGCCTGGTTACTACGCCGGGCTTCAGGGCTACCCATTCCACAATCCCGCAATGGGTGGTCTCGACTGGGCAGGTCAGGGGCGTGGCTGCAATGCCCTGCAAAGCTGGTTCGTTGTCGATAATGTCACTTACGTTGGAGGTGCACTCACCGCGATTGACCTGCGCTTTGAGCAGCATTGCGGAGGCGTCACCGCTGCGCTGCACGGTGCGATCCACTGGACCTTTACCGACACCACGACTCCGTCGGGCCCGGTCAACCCGCCTCCTGCCGGCCTGTGGCAACCGGCCACGGGCTCGACTCCGGCGATGGGCAACTACGTCTATCTACAGAGCGATGCCGGTGACTCCATCGGCCAGGGCCAGACCTACACGTACACACAGGCTACAGCGACCCTCTCGGTCACCGCGAGTTCAGGCCACCTTGCAGTGGGGGTCAACGGAAACGAATGGTGGTTCGGTGATTTCCAGACCATGAATACCTTGACCCAGCTCCAGCCCGGTTACTACGCTGGGCTTCAGGGCTACCCGTTCCACAATCCCGCAATGGGTGGTCTCAGCTGGGCAGGTCAAGGGCGTGGCTGCAATACCCTGCAAGGGTGGTTCGTCGTCGACAATGTCACTTACGTTGGAGGTGCACTCACCGCGATTGACCTGCGCTTTGAGCAGCATTGCGGAGGCGTCACTGCTGCGCTGCACGGGGCAATCCACTGGGCACCCTAACGATAACTCCCCCCCGCCATGGCGGTCTCTCAGGAACGGACTAGCTGAGTACTCGCCTGCAAATACATGTCGCAGTTTCCTGCGACATGTATAAATCAAAAACTCCCTAATGGAATTAGCGGAGTTGTGAATGGTGGTGTCCTCGACAGGAATCGAACCTGTAATTGCCCCTTAGGAGGGGGCGGTTATATCCATTTAACTACGAGGACAGATGGATGCGATGCGGCGCGCATTCTAACGTAAAATCCCATCCCCGCTTAACCGGTGCAAGGAGTCCCAAATGAAATGGTTGATCCTGTTCGGCTTGTTTGCCGCATTGGCGCTGCTGTTGAGCCAGATGGCGCGTGCGGGCGAATTACCCAAGGTGGGCGAGGCAGCGCCCGATTTCGAGCTGCCGGACCAGAACGGGGTGCAGCACAAGCTGCAAGAGTACGCGGGCAAGTGGCTGGTGCTGTATTTCTACCCCAAGGACGACACGCCGGGCTGCACGCAGGAGGCCTGTGCCTTCCGCGACGATATGCACAAACTGACGGCATTGGGGGCGCAGGTGGTGGGCATCAGTGTGGACGACAGCGGAAGCCATGCCGAGTTCGCCAAGAAATATCACCTGCCGTTCACGTTGCTGGCGGACAAGTCCACCGAGGTGGCGGCGCGCTACGGCGCGTTGATGAATCTGGGGTTTTTCAAGATCGCGAAACGCTACACCTTCCTGATCGACCCGCAGGGCAAGATCGCCAAGGTGTACGTGAAGGTGGAGACCTCGAAGCACTCGCAAGAGATCATCGAAGATTTGAAGAAGTTAACCGGGAAAGGAAAGTGATGAAGTATCCGAATCTGAATATTTTTGCCGCATGGTTCTTCATGCCGCAGACGCTGGCGATGGGTTGGGTCGCGGCTGCCGGGCGCATGCTGCTGGAGATGCTGGGCGTGCCTACGGTAGAAGGAGATATCCCGGGACGCATCGTCGGCGCACTGTTGCTGTTGCTGGTCGTTTATCTGGTCTGGCATTTCTTGCGCGCACTGCCGCCGCAGGGCAAGCCGGGAGGCAATGGCTACAAGTTCGGGCACCGGGTGGTCCTGGCGGGAAATATCCTGGCGGGTTCGCTGTTCGTGTTCCATTTCTTCGCCACCAGTATCGACAGCTACAACGCGCATCTGGTGCTGAACAAGTTCACCACGTCGTTCGGATACTTCGCGATGGGCTGCTTTGCCGTCGGTTTCTCGTTCATCTATCAATCCGCATTGCCGCAGGAAGAAAAGAAAAGTTAAATGCCGTATATCACGCTGGATAAAGCCGCTCTGGCTTTCGGTCATGTCGCCCTATTGGATGGTGTGGAATTTCAACTCGACGAGGGCGAGCGCGTCGGCCTGATCGGGCGCAACGGCGGCGGCAAATCCAGTCTGCTCAAAGTGCTGGCTGGGCAAGCGCACCTGGACGACGGTACGGTGTGGCGGCAGCCTGCTACGCGCATCTGCTACGTGAGCCAGGAGCCGGTGCTGGATGCCAATGCCACGGTGTTCGACGAAGTGGCGCGCGGCCTGGGCGAGTTGCATCAGATCATCACTGCCTACCATCATCTGTCGCATCAACTGGGCGAGCCGGATGCCGACTACGAAAAACTGCTGGAAGAGATGCAGCCGCTGCAGACCAAGCTGGAAGCGCAGAACGGCTGGGCGGTGCAGGCGCGCATCGAGACTGCCATCGACAAGCTGGAACTGAATGCGGATGCGCTGATCGGCTCCTTGTCCGGCGGCGTGCGCAAACGCGTGGCGTTGGCGCAGGCGCTGGTGGCCGAGCCGGAAGTGCTGATCCTCGACGAGCCGACCAACCACCTGGATTTCGCTTCCATCGAGTGGCTGGAAGGTCTGCTGACCAGTTTCCGCGGCAGCGTGCTGCTGGTCACCCACGACCGGCGTTTCCTGGATAACGTCGCCACGCGCATCGTCGAACTGGACCGCGGCAAGCTGGCGAGCTTCCCCGGCAACTTCGCGGCGTACCAGAAGATCAAGGAACGCATGCTGGCGGACGAGGCGGTGGTCAACGCCAAGTTCGACAAGGTGCTGGCACAGGAAGAGGTGTGGATACGCCAGGGCGTGAAGGCGCGGCGCACGCGCAACGAAGGCCGTGTGCTGCGTCTGGAGCAGTTGCGGCGCGAACGCGCTGCCCGCCGCGAGAAGCAGGGCAAGGTGGAGATGAATCTGGATGCAGGCGACCGCTCCGGCAAGCTGGTGGCGGAACTGGAGCATGTCAGCAAGTCGTTCGGCACGCGCAAGATCATCGACGACTTTTCCTGCCGCATCCAGCGCGGCGACAAGATCGGTTTGCTCGGCCCCAACGGCGCGGGCAAGAGCACACTGCTCAAGATCATTCTGGGCGAGCAGGAGCCGGACTCCGGCACCGTGAAGCTGGGCACCAAGTTGAGCGTGGCCTATTTCGACCAGCTGCGCGCGCAGCTCGACGACAACGCCACGCTGGCCGACACCATCAGCCAGGGCTCGGACTTCATCGAGATCGGCGGCGCGAAGAAACATGTCATCAGCTATCTCGGCGATTTCCTGTTCGCGCCGGAACGCGCGCGCTCGCCGGTGAAGTCGCTGTCCGGCGGCGAGCGCAACCGTTTGCTGCTGGCGCGCCTGTTCACGCGGCCTTCCAACGTGCTGGTGCTGGACGAGCCGACCAACGACCTCGATATCGAGACGCTGGAGCTGCTGGAAGAATTGCTGATGCAATACGACGGCACGCTTTTCCTCGTGAGCCATGACCGCGCTTTCCTCGACAACGTGGTGACGCAGGTGATCGCTTTCGAGGGCGACGGCAAGCTGATGGAATACGTCGGCGGTTACGAAGACTGGGTGCGCGTAAAGAAATATGAGGCCGGACAGAAGACACCCGCTGTTGCGCCAGCCAAGCCGGTTGCGAAAGTCCAGGAAGAAAAGCCGAAGACGAGCAGCAAGCTTTCTTTCAAAGAGCAAAAAGAATTGGACGAGATGCCGCAGCGCATCGAAGTATTGGAGCGCGAGCAGGAGGAGATCACCGCGGCTCTGGGGGCGGGGTCGCTGTTCCGCGACAATCCGGCGCACGCGAAGCAATTGCAGCAGCGCGCGGCAGAGATAGAAGAAGAGCTGGTGAAATTGATGGCGCGCTGGGAGGCGCTGGAGAGCCGTTGAGGAAGAGCAGATGAAGATCAAAACGGGATTGATGCTGATCACTGCCGGCGCACTGTGCCTGCCAGCCTGCACCACGCAGCAGATGATTCAAGTGGCGACGGCGAAAGACCCGGAGCAGGCGCTGAAGAACATGGCGCAACGCCGTGTGACCGCGTATCAATACAATCCCAGGCTGATTTTCTCCGACATCAAGAAGGTCAAGGCGGAATATGACCGCCTGATGGGCAACGTGCAAAAAGAGAGCGGCGCGAAGTGGGGCAAGCGCGAGTCCGGTGTGTTGCCGAGCCGCACGCGCTACGTGAAGTACACCGAGAACTACAAGAACCGCGTGGTGGTGGATTACGACGCGGGCACCATCCTCATCGAACATCTGGAAGAAGAAAAAGCCAGGGATAAATTGCGCAATGCAGCCGTGGTCGCGCTGTTGACGCCGGACGACCCCGGTGCAGTCGATCTGTTCTCGGACAAGGAGATACCGCTCGGCGGTAAACCTTATCTGCAGGAGCTGGTGGTGGATCAGAACAACGCTGTGATCAAGACGCGTGAGGACGTAGACCGTTACGCCGATTATCTGGTCGCCAACAAGTTGCAGAACCGCACCATCGATGCCAACGGCGTACGCAAGAATGTGTTCTACGTGCAGATGAACATGGTGAACGCGCACATGGATAAACGTGCGCTGCAATATGCGGCGACCGTGCGCAAGCATTCCGAGAGTACACAAGTCAGCCGCAGCCTGATCTACGCCATCATCAAGATCGAAAGCTCGTTCAACCCTTACGCGGTTTCAAGCGTGCCGGCCTACGGCATGATGCAGCTGGTGCCTTCCAGCGGCGGGCGTGAGGCATATCGCAAAGCCAAGGGCGAGGATGTGATGCCAAGCAAGGAATATCTGTTCGATGCCGGCAACAATATCGAACTGGGCGCGACCTATTTGGGAGTGTTGCTCAACTACAGTCCGTTGCACGAGATACGCAATCCGGTGGCGCGCGAATACTGCGCCATCGCTGCCTACAACACCGGCCCCAGCAACGTGTTGCGCGCGTTCAGCAAGTTGAGCGGCAAGGCGCGTCAGGACGATGCGCTGGACAAGATCAACTCGATGCGCCCGGACGAGGTGTATGACGCTCTGCGCACCAAATTGCCCTATGAGGAAACGCGCGGCTACATCGTAAACGCGGTCGCGGCCAAGAAACGCTACGCGGCGATGTGAGGCAGACCCGAGATGGTCTGGTCAACAGGGCCACTCAGGCTGACTCTTGGTCGGGCGAGCCAGTCAATCGAACGCCATGCCAATCGATATCGTCACAAAACCACCCATGAATTTGTCGTTGTTGCCGACTACCAGCCCCACACCCGGCAGGTTGATGCGATTCATGAAATAGTACGCGCCGACACCATAGGCCGTGTAGTCGCGCGCCGTTCCCGCGAAGAAGGGCTTATATGTCGCGTAGTCTACGAACGGTGCGACTGTGACCGTGCCGTGTCCCCAATGCACAATGGGAATTTGATAGTCCATCGACGCCGTCACGATCTCGCGCGTCCACAGGCCCGCCGGTTGGATCCCTCGGTAGCCCCTGGTCCTTCCATGATTGGACACATCACCGATGCCGACGTCGGATGATTGGGACGAGGCCTGCAGTGCAAGTTGAATGGCATGCTTTTCGAACAGCACTTGGCCCCATTCAAGCCGTGCCCTCATGCTCGAGACCTTGCCCCGGCCGTCGCTCCTGCTCACCTGGCGGTTCCAGGAAATATCCCCGGATAAGCCGTCGTTGTAGAAGAGCTTGTAGTCAGAGTTTGAATATGACAGACGAGCGCCGACGCCTGTGGATGAATAGCCTGCGGGGGACGTGAAAGCGCCTATTGGCGAGTATTGTTTGCTGGTGTAGCCCAGCGATACGGAACCGTTGAGGCGTGGTGTTATTCGGTAGCCCGGCGACAGATAGATTCCGGTCTCGTTCTTCTGATAGGCATAAATCGTCGAAGTGCGATCATAGGCGTCAACCTCGGTCGCCGAGCGGCCGGCTATGGCGCTAAAGGTAAAATCGGTGAACATCACCGAGGGGTCGCGATAGATCAGAGAGTAGGTGTTCCCCTCGGTGGTCGCTGCTCCTCCCGCACCAACGACTTTGCCGAGGCCGAGAAAGTTTGACTCAAAGACAAACAAGCCGACCGACCGTTTTCCGCCGCTGGAATACACCGAGGGAATCGGGATCAGGGTCCAGCGGTCGGACACTGTTACCTTTATCTCCGGCGGTGTCACCGCAATATCCACGGATTCGAAGACCTTGGCGTTCTTGATGCATTGCGCCAAGTCTGTCCGATCGATGGACTCCCAAGTCTTGTACCCGGCCTTCTCGAGGCAGGATTTGACCAGGGCTTCGACATAGCGTGGTTCTGTCCTCTTCGCTCCCTGCACCGAGACAGTCACTTCGCCCAGATATTGATTGCTGATCGCGTATGACTCCCGCGGCATGAACAGCAGAATCGTTGTCGCGACCAGGACGAAAGCTCGAATGTCGAACAGCAAAGGCTTTTTCATGTGTCTCTTGGGGAATGATGAGCTATAGATCCTGCATTATTAGAGCATCACGCAGCATGCGCGACTGAGGGTGGGCGCTGTAGTATCAAGCCATTTGGACGCAGGTTTAATTGCATTGCGCTCCCTCTGCGCGGTGTAATAATTGTGTTGCCATAGACTTGTAGCGTGGATTACTCATTGCCTGCTTGATAGCCGTTACACTTCTTTCAGGGTCTGACGTCGGGCAAAATTTTTCAATGAAAGCGGTCCTCTCTTTCGCTGGCAACCCTAACCACCCCTCAAAAAAACATTGGTTGTTATTTGTGAGTATGTTTTCAGTATCATCATGCAGAGCCTCGGCTGCCTCACCGTCAGTCCAACCTGACCATAGGCGAAAAAAGAGAGAAACATCCGAGGAATTCGTGCACTTCTGTGCCTTCTCGGATGAGTGTCTGAAAATTTTGTACCACTGGTCATAATCCTCAATAAATACCTTACGCGAATTCTTCACTAGGCACGCGTAGTCTGAAACATTAGGGCAAATTTCTGGTGCAGTTTCATAATGCACTTTAACTCCCTCAATTTCCGGTGCTGCATAAAGCACCCTTATCTTTGGATGATGAATGAGAACCACTGACTGAGCATTACTCCATGTAGCCTTTAGAGTGGGATCACCCCAATAGCCGTTCTCTTCAATGAATAGATTCCCCTCTTTGTTCGGAAGAGGATGCCCCGTTGGAAGAACCGATGCTTGAGTACTAAATTCATTTGCGGAGTCACAGCTACGTTTGAATACAAATAGCCTCAATTTCCCAGTAGGTGAGCTCAATTCTGTTATTACTTCATTGCCACATCTTATCGGTTCATTAGGTAACCAGAAGAAAAGAGCACCGATGAACATCAGTGTGGCAATTCCAAAATACAGAACTATTTTCTTAATATTTTCCAACAAATTTTCTCCCGAAAATTCTTAACTACTAGTTAGTGTGCAGGCAGTCTCTTAGTGGCGTTGGCGAAGTTAAGAATGACGATTTTAGCGCTTCGTTGAGCGGCTGGATTTGTCCTGTTGCAGGCGTGCCACCTTTTTCGCCATCTCGATATTGAGTGTCAGCGCTTTTTGCACCAATGCGTGAAAATCGACCAGGTCTTGATGGGGATAATCATCCAGCACGCCACAGTCCTGAAAAAATTCCGCGCTCCAGAGCGGGGCCAGCTCCTCTTTACCCGTCTCCTGCCAATATTCCATTGCGGCCATCTCGACGTAATCAGACAGTTTGCGCATCACTGCTCCCGATGAGTATTTGCCGTAAGCTTAACCTGAAATGAATGGCAACCAGCATTCCGAGGCTCCATCAAACGTTCCGTCAGAACGGCGGTTGTTGCAGTAGCCAGGTTATGCTGCCCAGCGATCCGAACAGGATGACGATGTGCGCCCAGGTCCAGAGCTTGTAGCGGAGTGCGAGGTCGTCGGGGGCGAGGTTGCTGATGAGGTACAGGCGGCCGTCGTGCGGCTGCAGCATGAAGTTGGTGTCCGGTTCGGCGAGCGCCTGGTTCAGGCGTTTTTCGGCCTCGCGTTTGGCGGCCTGCCGGGCCAGCATCCATTCCTGCATCTCCAGCACGCCGTTGTTGTTGAGGTCGAAGCGTTTGAGCAGGTTGTCGTTGTCGATCTTCCATTCGGACAGGACTTGTTTCACCAGCTCCTCGTGCGTGAGCGTCGTGTTGCTGCCGCCCACGGTCTTGAATTCGCCCAGGGCGTAGATGTGATCGATGTCGCGCAGCGTCCACTCGGTGTAGCGGTGGTCGCCGGTCGTCCACGAGTTCTTGTGGTCGGAGAGTATCTCGGAGCCTTGTGGATCGACCACGCATTGGCCGGTTCCATCATCGATGAGGAAAGGGGCGCTGCTTTCGCCTTGTTCAGTGGTATGCCATCCTTTGTTGTCGCTGTTCCTGACTTCGAGTTTGTGGCGACACCACAGGCAGGGCATCCTGGAATATTTTGAGAGGACGGGCGCCTCATACACTTCGCCATGTCCGATCAGTTCGACGTAGCCTTGTGCTGCGGAGCCGATACGCGAAGTCGGGGTGCCGCTGATCGCACGCAGGCGATGCAGGGCGGAATACCAGGCGAACAGGCTGACGACGGCCATGATGCCCAGGCACCACAGCCAGCCGGTATACGATTCCAGTTTGAAGCCGACGAACAGCAGGAGGAGCTGTCCGCCGGAGGTGATGAGTTGCGCATATTCGCGGCGGAGGGTGGTCATCATCGCCAGGTACCTCTAAAAATCCAAATTTCGTCGCAATACTGTGTTGCTCATAAAAAAATTACTCCTTACATATTGCATATATGCCGCGTCGCAATTTTTTATTCGCGCCTTGTCTTGCTTATAACCAGCCACTTGCCAGCTTGCTGGCTTAGTGGAATGGCTAGTAGTTCCATCAGAACTTTGAATTTTTAGAGGCACCTGCCAGCCTACGTTGAGAGCGTGGCAGGTGCCGAACTTTAGAAACGGAAGCCCAGTTTCAAGCTGACCGATTTTGTGCCGCCGGTCTTGTCCCATTCGGCAGCGATGTTGGTGGTGAGAAGGTTCAGGTTGGCGCCGACGAAGGTCTTGTTCTGGGTGAATTTCTCAGACAAGGTGACGCCACCTGTGCCGGTGACATTCCCTGTGCTATTGACCCAGACCTGGCCGATACCGGCGTAGGGAGTAAAGGAAGCGAAGCCCTTGGAGATGGAGATGTCCAGGCCTTTGGTGTCCAGCGCCAGTTGATCCACGCCGTTCAGCTTGGTGTAGGAGGCGCGGATGCCGATCGCGGGCTGGGTGACGCCGCCGGGCAGAATGGCATAGCGCAATTCACCACCGTACAACGAGATGTTGGTGGAAGGGAGCTTGGAATAGAACGCCGCGATATCGATGCCCAGCGGCAGGCCCTTGGCGATATACAGCTTGGGCAAATACAGTTTGTCGACTGTGCTGCCGCCGTTGGTGATCTTGCTCCACAGCTGCGAGCTCTTGCTCATGTTGGTCTGCGTGACTGCGATGCCCATGTCAAAACCGGTGGTGCCGAGCGGGGCGGTCGGGGTGATGGGCTTGTAGCTGAGTGCGGCACCGAGGTCTTCGGAAAGCGTTCTGAATTCGGCTTGGCCCAGTTGGCCCAACGTGGTGATGTTGGCCGCCATGGCAGGTTGCGCGATACCCAGCGTGCAGAGCAATGCGAGCAGTTTCTTCATGATGCGTTTTCCTTTTTTGATTTGAGAAAAGTTAGTCGTCCGAGTTGCTGTGCGAACGGCATGCGCTAGGAGTGGCGAAGTTCGCTTTAGTTTCCTTGCGTAACAGGGGTTCCCCTTAGCTAAAAAGGGATTTCATATCCACGTCCGCTTTTTCGGCGGTGGAGAATTCCAGCAAGGGCTTGGTGGCGTAGGCGAACATGTTGGCGATGAGCACGGCGGGGAACTGCTCGATGCCGACGTTGTAGATGTTGACCGACTCGTTATACAGCTCGCGGCGGTCGGCGATGCCGTTCTCCAGGCCGGTGATGCGGGTCTGCAGTTGCATGAAGTTCTGGTTGGTCTTCAGGTCGGGGTAGGCTTCGGCCACGGCGAACAGGCCGCCGAGACTGGCGCGCATCATGCCTTCCGCTTTGCCCAGCGCTTCGATGTCCTGGCCTTCGCGTGCGCTCTGCACTTGCGAACGCGCGGCGATCACGCGCTGCAAGGTCTCCTGTTCGAACTGTTTGTACTGCTTGCACACCTCGACCAGCTTGGGCAGCTCGTCATGGCGCTGCTTGAGCAATACGTCGATGTTCGCCCAGGCTTTGGAAACGCCATGCTTGAGGCTGACCAGGTTGTTGTACAGGCTGACGCCGTAGATCAGGACGACGATGCAGATGCCGAGAAGGATAAGGGTGCTGCCCATGGTGATGCTCCTTGTGCAAGTTGGACGACGCGGCGAATCATAAAACAATTCGCCGCGCCGTTGCACAAGATTAGGATGCCTCTACAAATTCAGATTTTGTCATTCCGTCACGTAACCAGCGACTAAGCTGGCGTTGTTTGCCAGCTTAGTCGAATGGCTAGTAGTTCCATCAGGCCGGAATCCAGTGTTTTAATTAACTGGGCACCGGCCTACGCCGGTGTGACGAATTGTAGAGATCGCTGTTACTTTACGATCATTGCCCGAAGAATTCCTTCACCTTGCCCATCCACGACTTGGCGCGCGGGTTGTGGCGTCCGGCATCCTGCTGGCTGATGGACTCGAATTCGCGCAGCAATTCCTTCTGGCGCTCGGTCAGGTTGGCCGGCGTCTCCACGATGACGTGGCAATGCAGGTCGCCATTCGTGTGGGTGCGCATGCCCTTGATGCCTTTGCCGCGCAGGCGGAACTGCTTGCCGCTTTGCGTTTCGGCCGGGATCTTGATGCGCGCTGCGCCGTCCAGCGTGGGGATCTCGATCTCGCCGCCCAGTGCAGCCGTAGTGAAGCTGATCGGCATCTCGCAATGCAGATCGTCGCCGTCGCGCTGGAACACGCTGTGCGGCTTGATGTGGATCTCCACGTACAGGTCGCCGTGCGGTGCGCCGTGGCTGCCGGCTTCGCCGTGGCCGCTGTGGCGCAGGCGCATGCCGCTGTCGATACCCGCCGGGATCTTGATCTCCAGCGTCTTCTGTTTCTTCACGCGACCGGTGCCGTGGCAGTCCTTGCACGGCGAGCTGATCTGCTTGCCGCTGCCGTGGCAACGCGGGCAGGTCTGCTGCATCGAGAAGAACCCTTGCTGCATGCGCACCTGGCCATGACCGGCGCAGGTCTGGCAGGTGGTCGCCGAGGTGCCGGGTTTGGCGCCGGAGCCGCTGCAGGTCTCGCACTCTTCCATCACCGGGATGCGAATCTGTTTCTCGGTGCCGCGCGCGGCTTCTTCCAGCGTGATCTCCATGTTGTAGCGCAGGTCGGCACCGCGATGCGCCTGGCTGCGTCCGCCGCGACCACCGCCGAAGATGTCGCCGAAGATGTCGCCGAAATCGAAACCCTGTGCGCCGCCCGCACCGAACGGGTTGCCGCCGCCCATGCCGCCCGCTTCGAATGCGGCGTGGCCGTACTGGTCGTAAGCGGCACGCTTCTGTCCGTCGGACAGGGTCTCGTAGGCTTCCTTCGCTTCCTTGAACTGTTCTTCCGCTTTCGGATTGTCCGGATTGCGGTCGGGGTGGTGCTTCATCGCCAGCTTGCGATAAGCCTTTTTGATCTCTTCCTCGGATGCGTCGCGGTTGACGCCGAGGACTTCGTAGTAGTCGCGCTTGCTCATGTTTTTTCCATGTGACGATGGGGCGCACGCGCCCCACCGGTTACAACATCAAGAAATGTCAGGCTTACTTCTTGTCTTTGACTTCAGTGAACTCGGCATCCACCACGTCGCCTTCGTCAGCCTTGGCTTCCGGTTGAGCACCGCCTTGGGCAGCCTGCGCCTTGGCGGCTTCAGCGGCATACATCTTCTCGCCCAGCTTCTGCGCGGCAGTGGCCAGTGCTTCGGCCTTGGCGTCGATGGCGTCCTTGTCGTCGCCCTTCACCACGCCTTCGGCGTCTTTCACTGCGGCCTCGATGGCGGCCTTTTCGTCGGCAGACAGTTGCTCGCCGTATTCCTTCATCGACTTGTTGGTGGAGTGGATCAGCGCGTCCAGCTGGTTGCGCGAGGTCACCAGTTCCATCGCCTTCTTGTCTTCGTCGGCGTGCGCTTCGGCATCGGCCACCATGCGGTTGATTTCTTCCTCGCTCAAACCGGAGCTGGCCTTGATGGTGATGTTGGCTTCCTTGTTGGTGGCCTTGTCCTTCGCGCTCACGTGCAGGATGCCGTTGGCGTCGATGTTGAAGGTCACTTCGATCTGCGGCATGCCGCGCGGTGCGGGCGGGATGTCGGCCAGGTTGAACTGGCCCAGGCTCTTGTTGCCGGAAGACATCTCGCGCTCGCCTTGCAGCACGTGGATGGTCACGGCGGACTGGTTGTCGTCGGCAGTGGAGAACACTTGCGATGCCTTGGTCGGGATGGTGGTGTTCTTCTTGATGAGCTTGGTCATCACGCCGCCCATGGTTTCGATACCCAGAGACAACGGGGTCACGTCCAGCAGCAGCACGTCCTTCACTTCGCCTTGCAGCACGCCGCCCTGGATGGCCGCGCCAACCGCCACGGCTTCGTCCGGGTTCACGTCCTTGCGCGCTTCCTTGCCGAAGAACTCCTTAACCTTCTCCTGCACCTTGGGCATACGGGTCTGGCCGCCGACCAGGATCACGTCGGCGATGTCGGCGTTGGACACGCCCGCATCCTTCATCGCGATCTTGCACGGCTCGATGGTGCGCGCGATCAGGTCTTCCACCAGGCTTTCCAGCTTGGCGCGGGTGATCTTCACGGCCAGGTGTTTCGGGCCGGTCGCATCTGCCGTGATGTAGGGCAGGTTCACTTCGGTCTGCTGCGCGGAAGACAGTTCGATCTTGGCTTTTTCTGCTGCATCCTTCAGGCGCTGCAGCGCCAGCATGTCCTTCTTCAGGTCGACGCCGCTTTCCTTCTTGAACTCTTCCACCAGGAACTCGATCACGCGCATGTCGAAGTCTTCGCCGCCGAGGAAGGTGTCGCCGTTGGTGGACAGCACTTCGAACTGGTGCTCGCCGTCGATCTCGGCGATGTCGATGATGGAGATGTCGAAGGTGCCGCCGCCCAGGTCATACACCGCGATCTTGCGGTCGCCTTCCTGCTTGTCCAGACCGAACGCCAGCGCGGCTGCGGTCGGCTCGTTGATGATGCGCTTCACTTCCAGACCGGCGATGCGGCCGGCGTCCTTGGTGGCTTGGCGCTGGCTGTCGTTGAAGTAGGCCGGAACGGTGATGACCGCTTCGGTGACGGGCTCGCCCAGGTAGTCTTCGGCGGTCTTCTTCATCTTGGCCAGCACTTGCGCGGAGATCTCCGGTGCGGAGATTTCCTTGTCGCGCACTTTCACCCAGGCGTCGCCGTTCTTGGCCTTGACGATGGAGTAGGGAACCATGTCGATGTCCTTCTGCACCATCGGCTCTTCAAAGCGGCGACCGATCAGGCGCTTCACGCCGTACAGGGTGTTCTTGGGATTGGTCACGGCCTGACGCTTGGCGGGCGCGCCGACCAGCACTTCACCGTCTTCCATGTAGGCGATGATGGACGGGGTGGTACGAGCGCCTTCGGCGTTCTCGATCACCTTGGTCTTGCCGTTTTCCATGATGGCCACGCAAGAGTTCGTCGTGCCCAGGTCGATACCGATGATTTTTCCCATGATGCTTTCCTTTCAGTTGAATTCTTGAATAGGTTGAATACTGTTGTTGCCTTGCCGCCTAACATCAGGGCGGCATTGGATATTTCAAGTGCCTTCGATTTCGCTTCCCTCTCACACTTGTGGGAGCGGCGATACGAACATTATTCCTTCGCCTTCGCCACCATGACCAACGCAGGGCGCAACACGCGGTCATTCAGGCGTGTAGCCCTTCTGCATCACGCTGACCACGGTGTTGGCCGGCTGGTCGCTTTCCACCATGCCGATGGCCTGGTGCTTGTGCGGGTCCAGCTTCTCGCCGATCGGGTTGATCTCGACGATGTTGAATTTCTCGAACACGCTGGAGAGCTGCTTCAGGGTCAGTTCCATGCCGCTCTTGAAGCTTTCGATGTTCTCGGTCTGCACGGCCATGCCGGCTTCCAGGCTGTCCTTCACCGCCAGCATCTCGTTGGAGAAGCGCTCCACGGCGAATTTCTGCGCCTTGCTCACGTCCTCGGCGGCACGGCGGCGGATGTTCTCGCTCTCGGCCTTGGCGTACATCCAGGCGTCGTAGTGTTCCTGCGCCTTGCGCTCGGCTTCCTTCAGCAGCTCTTCCAGGCTGGGCATGGTCTGCTGCCGGGGCTGCTTGTGGTTGCTCGTTCTGCTGCGGTGTTTTCGTTCTGTTCCATGCGACTCTCCTGTTTTCGACTTGTGGCTAATTGGGGCGGGGTTTTGGATTTCAAGAGCCAAGGCAAAAATATTTTTGGCGTGAGATAATGCGCGCCGTTCCTGAGCTTTTTCTTATGTCTGCCTCCAAGAACTATCACTGGCGCATCGCCGGATTCTATTTCTTCTACTACGCCTTCGTGGGGATGTTCTCGCCCTACTGGAGTCTGTACCTGCAATCCATCCACTTCGATGCCATCGAGATCTCCATCCTGATGTCGATCTCGCCGGTGATGCGCATGCTCGCGCCCAACATCTGGGGCTGGCTGGCCGACCATACCGGCAAGCGCCTGCTGGTAGTGCAGATGGCGGCGAGTTTGAGCGCACTGTTCTATCTGGGGGTGTTCGCTACCACCAGCTTCTGGGGCTTGTTCCTGGTGCTGGTGCTGATGAGTTTCTTCTGGAGCGCCTCGATGCCGCTGGTGGAGGCGACCACGCTGACATATCTCGGCAAGAACGCCGCGCATTACGGGCGCATCCGTTCCTGGGGTTCCATCGGCTTCATCGTGGCGGTGGTGGGGCTGGGCTATGCCTTCGATCACATCGCCATCGCCTGGCTGCTGTGGGCGGGCCTGGTGTGCGAGGTCGGCATCCTGATCTTTGCACGGCAGATACCCAAGACCGAGGTGCTGGCACATCACACCGACCATCAGCCGATCACGCCAGATCGTGCTGCAGCCGCGCGTGCTGGCCTTGTTCGGTGCATGTTTCCTGATGTCGGTGGCACACGGCCCTTACTACACCTTTTTTTCCATCTATCTGGTCGAGCACGGTTATGCCAAGAGTGTGGTGGGCGGGCTGTGGGCGCTGGGGGTGATCTGCGAGATCGGCGTGTTCTTCCTGATGCCCGCGCTGGTGCGTCGTTTCGGCTTTGCGCGCATCCTGCTCGTCAGCCTCGGTGCAGCGGTGTTGCGCTTCATGCTCATCGGCTGGGCGGTGGATATCGTCGTGCTGTTGCTGTTCGCGCAGGTATTGCACGCGCTGACCTTCGGCGCCTATCACGCCGCCTCGGTGGGTATGGTGCATGAGTTCTTTCAGGGGCGGCACCAATCCAAGGGGCAGGCCTTGTTCGGCAGTGTCACTTATGGTGCTGGCGGCGTGCTGGGAGGCTTGGCGAGCGGCCCGATCTGGCAACACTGGGGGGCATCAGCTTTGTATACCTTTAGCGCAGGCATGGCATTAATGGGCTTGTTGCTGGCATGGTGGAAGCTGCGCAACATGGCGGAGAACCGCACGGCTGTGGCATAATCACGCGCTCAATCGAGGTGCAGCAATGAGCGCAAAAACTTTATACGACAAACTCTGGGATTCTCACGTGGTGCGGCAGGAAGCCGACGGCACCGCGCTGTTATACATCGACCGTCATTTGGTGCATGAAGTCACCAGCCCGCAGGCGTTCGAGGGGCTGAAGCTGGCCGCACCGCAAGCTGTGGCGCACGGAGTCGATCCTTGCGGTGGCCGATCACAACGTGCCGACCACCAACCGCAGCAGCGGGATCGCCGACCCGATCGCGCGTTTGCAAGTGGATACGCTGGACGCGAACTGCGCCGAATTTGGCGTGACCGAATTCAAGATGAACGATGTCCGTCAGGGCATCGTGCACGTGATCGGCCCGGAACAGGGCGCGACCTTGCCCGGCATGACCGTGGTATGCGGCGATTCGCACACCAGCACGCACGGCGCGTTCGCGGCGTTGGCACACGGTATCGGCACCTCCGAGGTCGAGCATGTGATGGCGACGCAATGCCTGGTGGCGAAGAAATCCAAAGCGATGTTGGTCAAGGTGGAAGGCGCGCTCGGGAAGGGCGTGACTGCCAAAGACGTCGCACTGGCAGTGATCGGCAAGATCGGTACGGCGGGCGGCACCGGCTATGCCATCGAATTCGCCGGCTCTACGATTCGTGCGCTGAGCATGGAAGGCCGCATGACCTTGTGCAACATGGCGATCGAGGCGGGTGCGCGCGCCGGCATGGTGGCGGCGGACGAAACGACTTTTGCTTACATCAAGGGGCGTCCTTTTGCACCACAAGGCGAGAATTGGGAAAAGGCCGTGGCCTACTGGCGTACCTTGCACAGCGATGCGGGAGCGAAATTCGATGCGACGGTGGAGCTGGACGCGGCACAGATCAGGCCGCAAGTGACCTGGGGTACCTCGCCGGAGATGGTGGTGGCCGCGGACGGGCGCGTGCCGGATCCGGCTTCTGCACCCGATGCCGTGAAGCGTGCCGATTGGGAACGTGCTTTGCAGTACATGGGGTTGAAGGCGAATACGCCGATCACCGATATCCGGATCGACAAGGTATTCATCGGTTCCTGCACCAATGCCCGTATCGAAGATATGCGCGCCGCCGCTGCCGTAGCCAAGGGTAAGAAAGTTGCGCCGAACGTGAAGCTCGCAATGGTGGTGCCCGGTTCCGGTTTGGTGAAACAACAGGCCGAAGCGGAAGGGTTGGACAAGATATTCATCGCCGCAGGTTTCGAGTGGCGCGATCCGGGTTGCTCGATGTGTCTGGCGATGAACGATGATCGTCTTGCGCCGGGCGAACGCTGCGCTTCCACCTCCAACCGCAATTTCGAAGGGCGGCAGGGGCAGGGCGGGCGTACACACCTGGTCAGCCCGGAAATGGCTGCTGCCGCGGCGATCGCGGGGCATTTCGTCGATGTCAGCAAGGAGTAAGCGATGAAACGAATCCTGATGTTGTTGGCTTTGGTGTTGATGGCGCAAGGTGCGCTGGCTGAAGAGAAGAGTGTCGCCAAGAAGACAGGCGAGACTTTGGAAAAAGGGGCCGAAGCTACGGAGCGCGGCCTCAAGAAAGGCGGTGAGGCTACCGTCAAAGGAATCAAAAAAGGCGGTGAGGCTACTGTCAAAGGTGTCAAAAAGGCCGGTGAGTGGATCGGCAAGAAGATGGAAAAGGGCGGCGAAAAATTAGAGAAGGCGAGCAAGTGATGCGTAAGTTCTCTTTATTGGATGGATTGGTTGTGCCGTTGGATAGAGCCAATGTGGATACCGACGCGATCATTCCCAAGCAGTTCCTGAAGTCGATCAAGCGTTCCGGCTTCGGCCCCAACGCGTTCGACGAATGGCGTTATCTCGATCACGGCGAGCCGGGCATGGACAGCAGCAAGCGTCCGTTGAACAAGGATTTCGTCCTGAACCAGCCACGCTATCAAGGTGCACAGATCTTGCTGGCGCGCGAGAACTTCGGTTGCGGCTCGTCGCGCGAGCATGCGCCGTGGGCGCTGGAGGATTACGGTTTCCGCGTCATCATCGCGCCGAGCTTCGCCGATATCTTCTTCAACAACTGTTTCAAGAACGGCCTGCTGCCGATCAGACTCGATGCGGACAAGGTCGATGCCTTGTTCAAAGCGGTCGAGGCCAACGTCGGCTACAAACTCAACGTCGATCTGGAGCAGCAGAGCATTACCACGCCGGACGGCACCGTCTACAAGTTCGAGGTGGATGCCTTCCGCAAGCATTGTCTGCTGAACGGCCTGGACGACATCGGCCTGACCTTGCAGCATGTGGACGACATCAAGGCGTTCGAAGCGAAACACCGTGCGGCGCAGCCGTGGCTGTTCGCGTAATCAATTTAATATCGACTGGAAGAGAGCATGAAGATCGCAGTATTGCCGGGTGACGGCATCGGACCGGAGATCGTCGCGCAAGCGGTGAAGGTGTTGGAAGCGTTGCGCAGCGACGGCTTGAAGATCGAGCTGGAGCACGCGCACATCGGTGGCGCAGGTTATGACGCAGCGAAAGATCCGCTGCCGGAAGCGACGCTGAATCTGTCCAAGGCATCTGACGCCGTGCTGCTCGGTGCAGTGGGCGGTTATCAGTACGACAATCTGCCGCGCCCGATGCGCCCGGAGCAGGGTTTGCTACGCATCCGCAAGGGGCTTGGCTTGTTCGCCAACCTGCGTCCGGCGATGGTGTATCCGGAACTGGTGAATGCCTCGACGCTGCGCTCGGACATCGTGTCTGGTCTGGATATCATGATCCTGCGCGAACTGACCGGCGACATCTATTTCGGCCAGCCACGCGGCATCCGCACGCTGGACAACGGCGAACGCCAGGGCTTCGACACCATGCATTACAGCGAATCGGAAGTGCGTCGCGTGGCGCACGTCGGTTTCCAGATCGCCATGAAGCGCAACAAGAAGCTGTGCTCTGTGGACAAGGCCAACGTGCTGGACACTAGCATGTTCTGGCGCGAGATCGTGACCGAGGTGGCCAAGGAATATCCGGAAGTCGCACTGTCGCACATGTACGTGGACAATGCTGCGATGCAACTGGTGCGTGCGCCCAAGCAGTTCGACGTGATCCTCACCGGGAACATCTTCGGCGATATCCTGTCGGATGAAGCATCGATGCTGACCGGTTCCATCGGCATGCTGCCGTCGGCCTCGCTGGATGCGAACAACAAAGGTCTGTACGAGCCGTGCCACGGCTCTGCGCCGGACATCGCGGGCAAGGACATCGCCAATCCGTTGGCGACCATCCTGTCGGTGGCGATGATGATGCAATACACCTTTGGGCGCGCAGACATCGCGCAGCGCATCGAAGGCGGCGGTGCGCAAGGTGTTGCAGCAAGGGCTGCGCACAGGCGACATCTATGAAGAAGGCAAGCAGAAGATCGGCTGCGCGGCGATGGGCGATGCGGTAGTTGCCGCCCTTTAATCACAAGGAAGAATCATGAAGGTAGGTTTGATCGGTTGGCGCGGTATGGTGGGCTCGGTGCTCATGCAGCGCATGCGTGAGGAAAAAGATTTCGATCTGATCGATGCGGTTTTCTTCACCACTTCCAACGTCGGCGGCGCAGCGCCTGCCGAAGGCAAAGGGCGTGCCGTTGAAAGACGCGCACGATCTGAACGAGCTGAAGGCGATGGACGCCATCATCTCCTGCCAAGGCGGCGACTACACCACCGAGATTTTCCCAAAGCTGCGCGCAGCGGGCTGGCAGGGGTACTGGATCGATGCTGCTTCCACGCTGCGTATGGAAGATGACGCTGTCATCATCCTCGACCCGGTCAACCTCGACCTGATCAAGAGATCGCTGGCGAGCGGCGGCAAGAATTTCATCGGCGGCAATTGCACCAACAGCATCTTGCTGATGGGCTTGGGTGGCTTGTTCCATGCCGGTCTGGTGGAGTGGGTGTCGTCCATGACCTACCAAGCGGCATCTGGCGCGGGCGCGCAGAACATGCGCGAACTGCTGAACCAGATGGGGGTTGCGTACAACTCGGTAGCCGATCTGCTGGCCGATCCGAAGTCGGCCATTCTGGAGATCGATCGCCGCCTGGCCGAGAAGCTGCGTTCTGCCGACATGCCGACCGAGTATTTCGGTGCGCCGCTGGCGGGCAGCCTGATCCCGTGGATCGATAAGCAACTCGACAACGGCCAATCCAAGGAAGAGTGGAAGGGGTGCGCAGAGGTGAACAAGATACTGGGCACGAGTTCGCGTATCCCTGTGGACGGTCTGTGTGTGCGCATCGGCGCGATGCGTTGCCACAGTCTGGCGCTGACGCTCAAACTGAAGAAGGACGTACCTCTGAGCGAGATCGAGGCATTGATCACGAGCGGCAACCCCTGGGTCAAGTTCGTGCCGAACCAGCGTGAGATCTCCGTACGTGAACTGACGCCGGTTTCAGTGACTGGCAAGCTGGACATCGCTGTCGGACGCGTGCGCAAGATGGAACTGGGGCCGGAGTACGTAAGTGCTTTTGTCTGTGGCGACCAGTTGCTGTGGGGGGCTGCAGAACCCTTGCGCCGCATGTTGCGCATCTTGCTGGGTAAGTAGTTAGGCGAGGTAAATCCGGTTTTTAACTTGTGGTTAACGCATGAACTTAAGGGAAAAGTGAACTTGCATCACTAACTCCATGATGTTAATCTGAATAACGTACGGGATATTAAAAGGGTGGCGGCGTGCTGAAATCAATTCTAAAAGCGTCAATTTATATTGCCTGCTTGGCTTGTTCTGGTGTGGTCTACGCATCGGGCTTGGGTGGCATCAACGTCACGTCGGCACTGGGGCAGCCGCTAAAGGCGGAGATCGAATTGGTCTCCATCGATAAGACGCACAAATCAAATCTCAGGGCCAAATTGGCTTCTGCTGAAACGTACAAAAGCGCGGGTATCGACTACCCCTATAGCATCCCAAAACTTAAATTTCAGATAGAGGAGCGCGCCAACGGCGACTCTTATATCAAGGTGACGTCCGCGCAGCCAGTAAATGAGCCCTTCGTCTCCCTGCTGATCGAATTGACTTGGTCTGCCGGCAAGTTGCTGCGTGAGTACACCTTTTTGCTGGACCCGGTAGATTATCAGGCTGAGCAGCCCAAAGCAGCTGAAGTCAAACCCATTGAACCAATTCTGGCAGAGCCTGTGGTTGTGCCCGCTGCTGTTTCCGAGCCTGTGGCGGCTCAGCCTGTGACTGAAGCTCCAGTTGCTGAAGCTCCCGTGGCAGAACCGGTGGTCGCTGCCGCGTCCGAAGTTGCGCCTGCTCCTGAGGTGGCCCCGGTACTTGAAGCGGCCTCTGTTTCCGAAAGCGCTGTTGCTGCTACGGAGCCGGCTGCTACGGAGCCGGCTGCTACGGAGCCGGCTGCTACGGAGCCTGCTGCCTCGCCGTTATCTACGGTTTCTGCCGAACCTACACCGATTACGCAGGATGCCTTGAGCAAGGAAGAGGCTATAGCCGAACCTATCATGACCAAACGCGGCGATACTTTGAGCAAGATCGCCTTGCAGAACAAAGCATCCGATGTGAGCTTGGAACGCATGCTGGTCGCCTTATACCGCGCCAATGCGGAAGTTTTTGATGGCAAAAACATGAATCGCCTGAAGACGGGCAAGATACTGCGCCTGCCAGACGCTTCCGAGCTGAATGACATCAAGCAAGCCGAAGCTACGAAAGAAATTCGTGCGCAAGTTGCCGATTGGAACGTCTATCGTCAGAAGCTGGCAGCTGCGCGCGGTATCGCGCCGGAGGCGGCAGACAAGCAAGAATCCGCAGGCAAGCTCACCACAGCGGTGTTGGATAAGATGCCTTCGGGTAAAGAACCTGCGAAGGAGGTATTGAAACTTTCCAAAGGTGAGGCGCCGGGCGACAAGGAAGTCGGCGGTGGCAAGTCTTCGGCCCAAGACAAAGCGAACGCCAAGGAAGAAGAAGCCATTGCCAAGGACAAGGCATTGAAAGAGGCGCAGGAGCGTACGGCGATTCTGGAAAAGAACGTCAAAGATATGCAGCGTCTTGCCGACCTGAAGAAACAGGCTGTTGAGGAACCCGTCAAACCGATGGCTTCTGCTCCGGCTGCGGTTGTGACGCTGGGGGCTGCCGCTTCTTCAGTAGGCGCCGCGAGCGGTGTTCCAGCTGCCAAACCCAAGGTGCAACCTGCGCAGCCAAAAGCTGTTACACCTCCGCCTTCCATGATTGACGATTTATTGGCTGATCCGACATATCTGGCTGGAGCTGCCGCAGCCCTGCTGTTGCTGGGTGGGGTGGGTTTTGTGGTCGCGCGCCGTGCCAAGCAAGGCGGCAAACAGAAAGAATCGCCGCAGAAAAAAAAGAGGATGATTTAGGTAGCGCCACTGGACGTATCGCTGCACCAATTCTGCCTTCCCCTGAGACAGGCGACTTTACGCCCCGGACGGCTGCGCCGGCAGCAGAGGTTGTTGCCAGTGCGGCCTCCGATGAAGTGGATCCTATCGGCGAGGCAGACCTGTTCCTGACTTTCGGGCGTGATACGCAAGCTGAAGAGGTGCTAAAAGAGGCTTTGCACAAGAACCCGAACAATATTCCAGTCAAACTCAAATTGTTGTCCATCTACGTCAATCGCAAGGACACCAACTCTTTTTACAGCTACGCGCGCGAGATCAAAGAATCCGGCGATGAGTCCGCTTGGGGGCAGACGGCAGCGATGGGGCGGGCGCTGGAGCCAAGCAATCCGTTCTACGGTGGCGATGCGAGCGCTGCACCAGTGTCTGAGAGCAGGACAGGTGCTACAGCGGCACCAGCGGTGGACTTCGATCTGGGATTCGGTTCCCCAGCGGTAGCTGCCGCCCCCGGATTTTCCAGCCAGAATACGGTAGTGCTTGAGGCAGCTGCGCAAGAGAAGACCTCTGTCATGACGGCGGAAGAGTTGCGCGCCGCCACGACAACACCGATGGATTTCGATATAACGGGTACTCATCCGGGGACGCATTCGGCGGGTTCGTCTGAAACAGCTGGACTGAATATGGATGACCTGGTTTTCGACGTGACCACAACCCACACCAGCATGCCGCTTACAGCGGCATCCGCTCCGGCAACGCCTGCGGAGGACGGAGGCTTGGCGTTCACGCTGGATTTTCCGAGTGACTTTACGAAGCCTGCAAGTGCGGCGGCCAAACCGGCCCCCGCAGTGCCCGACATAGGCTTGGGCGAAATTAGTTTGGACCTGGATAATTTTGGCGCGGCTGCCAGCTTAGGCTCCGCCGAGCCTAAAGACGAACGTTGGCATGAGGTTGCCACCAAGCTCGATTTGGCTAAAGCCTATCAGGAGATGGGTGATGCAGCCGGTGCACGTGAGATATTGGACGAAGTGTTGCGCGATGGCGACGCCCAGCAACGCGAGGCAGCACAAACCCTGATGCAACAGCTGTAATTTGCTGGAGCGAACTGGACGGCAGCCTGAGCGGCTGCCGTTTTCATTTGAACGATATGAAATTCATCCCGCATCCTGCCGTGCAGATACTTGTTTGGGCGCTGCTTGCTTTGCTGGCGCAACGCCTGCAGCCGCTGGCCTTGCTGGCGCTGAGCGTCATTTTGTTCGGCATCGCATTGAGAGTGTGTGCCAAGCAATTACTGAGTTTGTTGCGGCGCACACGCTGGATATTGTTCTCCCTGTTGGTCATCTATGCTTACACGACACCAGGGGCAGCGCTGTGGCCGCAACTCGGGATCGTTTCGCCTACACGCGAAGGTTTGCTGGATGGGTTGTTACAGCTGGGGCGGCTGCTGAGTGTGTTGTCCGGACTAGCGGTCTTGCTGGAGCTGTTGCCGCAGGCGCAACTGATCGGAGGTCTATACACTTTGGCTTATCCACTACGCTGGTTCGGTTTGTCGCGCGAACGCATTGCCGTGCGTTTGGCGTTGACGCTGGAACATGCGGAAACAGCGATGCGTGATACATCCAAGGATTGGCGCAGCACCATCGGCGCTGCTTTGCAATCCCCGATGACCGGCGCAACGCACATCGAGCTGCGGCTGCAGGCCTTCGGCGTTGCCGATTTCCTGTTGTTGGCGGCAAGTGCGGTAGTGTTGATAGGAGTATGGTGATGAGGATCGCGCTGGGCGTGGAGTACGATGGTAGCGGCTACAACGGCTGGCAAAGCCAGCCCGATGTGCCCAATGTGCAAGATGCGCTGCAATTGGCATTGAGCGAGATAGCGGGCGAAAGCATCGCTATCCTTGCCGCAGGGCGCACCGACACGGGCGTGCATGCCTTGGAGCAGGTTATCCATTTCGATACCGATATCGACCGCCCGCTCTCCGCCTGGGTGCGCGGGACCAATGCGCTGCTGCCGAAAGATATTGCCGTGCTGTGGGCGCATCCGGTATCCGACGAGTTCCATGCGCGCTTTTCGGCGCAGGCGCGCAGCTACCAGTACGTGTTGATCAACCGCCCCTCTCGCAGTGCGGTGCATCACGGTAAGGTCGGCTGGTTCCACTTGCCGCTGGATGTGGCGGCCATGCAAGCAGCCGCGCAATACCTGTTGGGTGAGCACGACTTCAGCGCATTTCGTTCTTCGCAATGCCAGGCCAAGACGCCTGTAAAGAGTCTGGCGCAACTCGATATCCAGCAGCAGGGCGACACTATCATCTTCAATCTGACGGCCAATGCCTTCCTGCACCATATGGTGCGCAACATCCTTGGCTGCCTCTTGTATGTGGGCAAAGGAAAATACCCGCCGCAGTGGATATGCGAAGTGCTGGAAAGCCGCGAGCGCAAGCTGGCTGCGCCCACCTTTGCTCCGGACGGCCTGTATCTGCGCCACATCACCTACGATGCGAAGTGGGGCTTGCCGCAAGGTACAATGTCACCTCGTTCTTGAACTGAAGCATCCAGATGACCCGAATCACCAGAACACGGATAAAAATCTGCGGCATCACCCGAGAGCAAGACCTGCGCGCTGCGGCAAGCAGCGGCGCGGATGCCATCGGCTTGGTGTTTTACGATAAAAGCCCGCGCCATCTCGATGTGTCACAAGCCGCAAAGTTGGCGCGGACCGTGCCGCCGTTCGTGACCGCGGTGGGGCTGTTCGCAAATCCTTCTGTTGACTACGTGCGCGAAGTGTTGGCAAAAGTGTCGCTGGATGTGCTTCAATTCCACGGCGAAGAAACGCCGGGGTTTTGCGCGCAGTTCGACAAACCTTATCTCAAGGCAATCCGGGTCAAGCCGGGGGTGGATTTGCTACAATGCGCGTCCCGATATTCTGACGCGCAGGGCTTGTTGCTGGATGCCTATGTTGAAGGCATGCAGGGTGGTACGGGCGAGTCGTTCGACTGGGCGCTGATCCCGCGCGATTTGACCTTGCCGGTGATTCTGTCTGGCGGGCTGCATGCGGGCAATGTTGCAGCGGCAATCAAGCAAGTGCGGCCCTTACGCGGTGGATGTGTCCAGCGGCGTGGAGGCGGCAAAGGGAATCAAGGATGCAGCGAAGATCGCGGCATTCATCAACGAGGTTAAACAGATTGACGTACAACTTTCCTGATTCATCCGGCCACTTCGGTCAATTCGGCGGCATCTACATGGCCGAGACGCTCATCCCGGCAGTGGAAGAGCTGCGCCAGCAATATCTGCGTTTTCGCGACGATCCCGAATTCAAGGCTGAGTTCGCCTACGAATTGAAGCACTACGTCGGGACGTCCCAGCCCGATCTACCACGCCAAGCGGCTGTCGGACGACTTGGGCGGCGCGCAGATATATCTGAAGCGCGAAGACCTGAATCACACCGGCGCGCACAAGATCAACAACGCCATCGGCCAGGCCTTGCTCGCCAAGCGCATGGGCAAGAAGCGCGTGATCGCCGAAACCGGCGCGGGCATGCACGGCGTGGCGACCGCGACGGTGGCGGCGCGCTTCGGCATGGAATGCATCGTGTACATGGGCGCGGAAGACATCCAGCGCCAGGCGCCGAACGTGTTCCGCATGAAGCTGCTGGGTGCGAAAGTGGTGCCCGTGGAGAGCGGCTCCAAGACACTGAAGGACGCCTGCAACGAAGCTATTCGCGACTGGGTCACCAACGTCGAAAGCACTTTCTACATTTTCGGCACTGCAGCCGGTCCCGCATCCATATCCGATGATGGTGCGCGATTTTCAGTGCGTGATTGGCAACGAAGCCAAGGTGCAGATGCCGGAAATGATCGGCCGTCAGCCGGATGCGGTGATCGCCTGCGTCGGTGGCGGTTCCAATGCCATCGGCATGTTCTATCCCTATATCGAAGTGCCAAACGTGCAGCTCATCGGCGTGGAGGCCGGCGGTCACGGCATCGCCAGCGGCCAGCATGCCGCGCCGCTCACCGCGAACGCCAAGGTCGGCGTGTTGCACGGCAACAAGGTGTATCTGATGCAGGATGAGAACGGCCAGATCATCGAGACTCATTCCATCTCTGCCGGACTGGATTATCCAGGCGTCGGCCCCGAGCATTGTCTGTTGAAGGATTTCGGTCGCGCGCAGTACGTGGCGATCAACGACGATGAAGCACTGGCTGCGTTCGATGCGCTGTGCCGTTTCGAGGGCATCATCCCCGCGCTGGAATCCAGCCATGCCCTGGCGCATGCGATCAAGATCGCACCGACCATGGGCAAGGACAAAGTGCTGCTGGTGAACCTGTCCGGTCGCGGCGACAAGGATATGAACACCGTGGCGCGCATCAAGGGGATCACGCTATGAGCCGCATCCAGACCACTTTCGACAAGCTCAAGCAACAGCAGCGCAAGGCGCTCATCCCATTCATCACTGCTGGCGATCCATCGCAACAACTCACTGTGCCGTTGATGCATGGCTTGGTGGCGGCAGGCGCGGACGTGCTCGAACTGGGCGTGCCGTTCTCCGACCCGATGGCGGACGGTCCGACCATCCAGCGTGCTTCCGAGCGTGCGCTCAAGCATGGCACCTCGCTGCGCGGCGTGCTGGGCATGGTGGCGGAATTCCGCAAGCAGGATACGACCACGCCGGTGGTGCTGATGGGTTATGGCAATCCGATCGAAGCGATGGGCTGGGAAGTGTTTGCCCAGCGTTGCGCCGAAGTCGGCGTGGATGGCGTGCTCACGGTGGACTTTCCGCCGGAAGAGAGCCATGAGGCGTTCGAGCACCTGCAACGCCACAACATCGCACCAATCTTCCTGTTGGCGCCGACTACCAATGAGGCGCGCATCGAGCAGGTCGCCAAACTGGCGCGCGGTTACGTGTATTACGTCTCGCTCAAGGGCGTGACGGGGGCTGGCAATCTCGACCTGTCGGCCATCGAGCAGAAGATCCCGCAACTGCGCAAACACATCAAGCTGCCCATCGGCGTCGGCTTCGGCATCCGCGATGCGGCGACAGCCAAGGCGGTATCGAAGTTGTGCGATGGTGTGGTGGTAGGCAGCCGCATCGTGCAGGAAATCGAAAATTCAACCGAACAAAATGCAGTCGCCAATGTCGGTAAATTGGTGAAAGAATTGCGTCAGGCGATAGATCAATAAAGAGGAGAACACCATGAGCTGGTTCCAAAAACTGTTACCCCCCAAGATCAAGCGTAGAGAAAGCGCCGATGCCAAAAAGAGCGTGCCGGATGGCTTGTGGCACAAATGCCCATCCTGCCAGGCCGTGCTGTATCACGCCGACCTGGAGAAGAACCACAGCGTCTGCCCCAAGTGCAACCATCACCATCGCATCACGGCGCGTACCCGTCTGGATTGGCTGCTGGATTATGAAGGCCGTTTTGAGATCGGCGCCGAAGTGTTGCCGGTCGATACGCTGAAATTCAAGGACCAGAAGAAGTACAGCGACCGCTTGATCGATGCCAAGCGCAATACCGGTGAAGACGATTCCGTCGTGGTGCTGCAAGGCAGCATCCATGCGTTACCGGTCGTGGCGGCATCGTTCGAATTCACCTTCATGGGCGGCTCGATGGGGTCGGTGGCGGGCGAGCGTTTCGTGCGCGGCGTGCAGGTCGCACTGGAACAGCAATGCCCGTTCATCTGCTTCTCCGCCAGCGGCGGCGCACGTATGCAGGAAGGCCTGTTGTCCTTGATGCAGATGGCCAAGACCAGCGCAGCGCTCACGCAGCTGAGCGAAGCCCAGCTTGCCGTTCATCTCCGTGCTGACCGACCCGACCATGGGCGGCGTCTCCGCCAGCTTCGCCTTCCTGGGCGACGTGGTCATCGCCGAACCCGGTGCGCTGATCGGTTTCGCCGGTGCGCGCGTGATCCAGCAGACCGTGCGCGAGACCTTGCCGGACGGCTTTCAGCGTGCCGAGTTCCTGCTGGAGCACGGTGCGATCGACATGATCGTCGATCGCCGCCAGATGCGCGACCAACTGGCTACGCTCATCACGCTGCTGACCAAGCAGGATGCGGTGGCGAGGTTGGAAGCCGCATAAACAATTGGAGAAAATTAAGGGATGTCAGATTCCTTGATGCTCTTTCTGGTGCTTGGACCTGGCCTTGCACTTGCTGTTGTTATTGGATTTCTGACCAGAAATGATCCAATATCGGCAAAGGCTATAGAGCAATTAGAGAAGAACCCGTTCTACAGGATTGAGCGAGCTATCGGTGTCGTGTTATTGCCTATAGTAATTTTGATTGGGCTGAACAACTTATTCGGGGCATTGTTGTTAATCGTATGCGGGTTTTTTCTAGTTACTCCAAATAAACGATTTCCGGACATGTTTTGGATAAAGGGGATACTCGCAAAGATTTTCGGAATTGTGTATCTGTCCTTGGGTTTTTACATAATCCTTTCCTCCGCACGTGATTATTGATCCGAGCAAGCGTAGGGCGCAATAACAACGGGCATTGCGTCGGATGTTTCAATGAGATTTGGTGCAATGCGCTACGCTTATTGCACCCTACAAAACCAAATGCCTAACACCCTAGCCGACTGGCTAACCTATCTCGAATCCCTGCATCCCAAAACCATCGCGCTCGGTCTGGAGCGCGTGGCACAAGTCAAACAGCGGCTGGATCTCCAGCCTGATTTCCCCGTCATCATCGTCGGTGGCACCAACGGCAAGGGCTCGGTGTGCGCCATGCTGGAAGCCATCCTGCATGCCGCTGGATACAAGGTTGGCTGCTACACCTCGCCGCATCTGCTGGATTACAACGAGCGCGTGCGCATCGCCAAACAACAGGCGAGCGATGCGGAGTTGTGCGCTTCGTTCGAGCGGATCGAGCAGGTGCGCGGCGCCGCTTTCTCAGGCCAATCAGAAATCCCGCTGACCTATTTCGAGTTCGGCACGCTGGCTGCGATGCAGTGTTTCATCGAGCACAAGGTGGATGTCGCCATCCTCGAAGTCGGGCTGGGCGGCAGGCTGGATGCGGTGAACGTGTTCGATGCGGATGTCGCGGTGGTGACCAGCGTGGACATCGATCATGTCGATTATCTGGGCGATACGCGCGAACAGATCGCGTTCGAGAAGGCGGGCATCTTCCGCACGGGACGCGTGGCGATCTGCGCCGACAGCGATGTGCCGCAGGCGCTGCGCCAACATGCACAGGAGATCGGCGCGGAGTTGTGGTGCATCGGCAGCGAGTTCGGTTTTACTCCCCATCAGGGGCAGTGGGACTACGGCAGCAAGCTCAGGATGCACGCAGTGCCTTGCCGCATCCCGGCCTTGCGCGGTGCGTTCCAGTTGCACAACGCGAGCGCGGTGCTGGCGGCGCTGGATGCGCTGAAGGAAAGATTGCCGGTGAGCATGGAGGCGGTGCGGCGCGGTCTGGTCGAGGTGCAGCTTGCCGGGCGTTTCCAGTTCGTGCCGGGCAAGCCGCAGTTGATCCTGGATGTGGCGCACAATCCGCATGCGGCACGTTCGCTGGCGCAGAATCTGGCCAATCTGCCGCCTGCGAAAACCTTCGCGGTGTTCGCCATGCTCAAGGACAAGGACATGGCGGGGGTGGTGCAGGCGCTGGATGCGCAGATCGATGTGTGGCTGGTCGCGGGCATCGATGCGCCGCGCGGGGCGACTGCGGCCGAGCTGGCGCAGGTGCTGCAAAATGCGCAGGTTCGCGGTGAGGTTAAACCCTGTGCTTCCATCGCCGATGCGCTGCATGAGGCCAGCAATCGGGCGGGCGAAAATGATAGAATGGCAGCCTTCGGATCATTCTATACAGTGGCGGAAGTGATGCGGGCGCGCGGTTTGCGCGGCGCTTGATCTTCCGGGTAGAGCGCAATGGCAAAACAGACGACAGAAGAAGAGTTCAATTTAAAGCGGCAGACCAGACGCCGCCTGATCGGCGCGATCGCGTTGGTCTTGTTCGTGGTGATTTTGCTTCCAATCGTGTTCGACAGCGAACCCGCACCGGCAACGGGCAATGACATCGAACTGCGCATTCCGAACAAGGACAATGCGGGCGAGTTTCAGCCCAAGATCGACTTGCCGGAATTGGACAAGATGGCATCCGCCGCCGCCGCTGTCTCGACTGTGGAGAGTGCTCCAGTCGCTGCCAGCGCACCGGTTGCTGCAATCGTGCCCACACCACTTGAAAAAACCGTCGCTCCTGCGGTGAACAAAGCCAAGCCAGAAGTTAAGGCTAAAACGGAAACCAAGGCAAAACCTGAAACCAAGCCCAAGGCCGAGAGCAAGCCTGTTGCCAAGGCGCAAGCCGTGCCGAAGTCCGGCTGGGCGGTGCAGGTCGGTGCATTCGCCAATGCGGACACTGCGAGGAGCCTGCAAGCCAAGTTGAGCAAACAGGGATATCACGCTTATACCGAAAAAGCCGGAAGCGTCGTGCGCGTGCGTATTGGTGGCTACCCAACACGCGAAGCAGCAGAGAAGGTGCAAGGAAAACTGGAAGCGCAGGGAACGCAATCCAATGTGGTCAACCTCGAATAAGGCTCACATGTGACGTCGTTCGATTCCGCGGTAATCTTCATCATTGTGTTTTCCGCGTTGGTGGGCTGGTGGCGCGGCTTCATGTATGAGCTGTTTTCGCTGATCGGCTGGATTGCGGCATATAGCGTGGCACGCACCTATTCCGCCGACTTGCTGCCATATGTGCCCGAGGCGGTAGTCGCGGAAAATTTCCGCTCGGCAGCGGCGTTTGCAGCCTTGTTCATTGTGACGATGCTCGTGGCCGCGTTGTTCGCCTGGTTTTTGGCAAAGTTGGCGAAGTTTGCCGGACTGTCCGGGATGGATGGCAAGTTCGGTGCGATATTCGGCATGCTGCGCGGAATTTTGGTGGTGCTTGCGCTGGTGTGGCTGGGGGGCTTGACCGTTCTGCCACAAAAACCGTTCTGGCGCGATGCCTGGTCGAGCAAGCCTTTGCAGGAAGCGGCGCTGTATGCCAAGGACTATCTGCCGGAAAGTACGATCAAGGACTATCATATGCTGGAAAATTCAGCGAAGTAATAATTACTGGATCATTTAGGAACGAATCATGTGTGGCATTCTCGGCGTCGTAGCGCAAACCCCCGTCAATCAATTGTTGTATGACGGTTTGCAAGTGTTGCAGCATCGCGGTCAGGATGCCGCGGGCATTGCAACGCTGGAGCGCAATACTTTTCATTTGCACAAGGGCAATGGTTTGGCGCACGACGTGTTTCGCACCCGCAACATGCGCGCGCTTACCGGCAATGCGGGTATCGCCCATGTGCGCTATCCGACCGCTGGTTCCGCCGTTGATCACAACGAAGCGCAGCCGTTCTATGTGAATTCGCCGTTCGGTCTGGTGTTGGGGCACAACGGCAATCTCACCAATACGGCGCAGTTGCAAAAAGAACTGTTCCTCGAGGACATGCGCCATGTGAACACCAGTTCCGATTCGGAAGTGCTGCTCAACGTCCTGGCGCACGAACTGCAAGCCAATGCCACAAACTTCCGCCTCGATACCAAAGCCATCTTCGCGTCGGTCTCTGCCGTGCATCGCCGTTGTCGCGGCGCATACGCCGTGGTGGCGATGATCGCGGGGTATGGCCTGTTGGCGTTCCGTGACACGCATGGCATCCGTCCTTTGGTGGTGGGCAGCAACCAGACCGACAAGGGCGTGGAATATCTGGTGGCTTCCGAAAGCGTGGCACTGGACACATTGGGCTTCAAATTCATGCGCGACATCGCGCCTGGCGAAGCGGTGTTCATCGATCTCAATGGCAACTTCCATAGCCAGCAATGCGCCGAGCAGGCCGATGCTGAATCCCTGCATTTTCGAATACGTCTATTTCGCGCGTCCCGATTCGGTGATCGACGGCATCTCGGTGTACGAGACACGTCTCAACATGGGCGAGTATCTGGCGGACAAACTTCAGCGCGTGTGGCCGGATCACGACATCGACGTGGTGATCCCCATTCCCGACTCCAGCCGTCCCAGCGCGCTGCAGTTGGCCAACCATCTCGGCATCCCGTTCCGCGAAGGCTTCGTGAAGAACCGCTACATCGGCCGCACCTTCATCATGCCGGGGCAGGCGATGCGCAAGAAATCGGTGCGCCAGAAACTCAATGCCATCAGCGTCGAATTCAAGGGCAAGAACGTGCTGCTGGTGGACGACTCCATCGTGCGCGGCACCACCAGCCGCGAGATCGTGCAGATGGCGCGCGATGCCGGCGCGCGCAAGGTGTATTTCGCTTCCGCCGCGCCTCCCGTCAAATTCCCCAACGTGTACGGCATCGACATGCCCAGCCGCAAGGAACTGATCGCCACCGGACGCACGCGACGAAGAGATTTGCCGCGAGATCAGTGCCGACCGCATCATCTATCAGGATCTTGATGACCTTAAGGCGGCGGTGCAGAAGTGCAACCCGAAGATCGCAGCGCTTCGATTGTTCCTGCTTCGATGGTGACTACATCACCGGCGATATCACCGCCGAATATCTGGATCGTGTCGAGGCCTCGCGTGCGGGCGGCAAGGCCAACAAGCAAGTGGATGATGAACAGATGGAGCTCGATCTGGCGATGTCCGTCAGTTCGATGTGACTCGTTGACAGTTTGCGGCGGAGGGTGCTACTTTCCGTCTGCGCCGATTTGAGGAACAGCTTGCGGGCGCATTACAAATACAGCTAAAGCGAGGGAAACCCGGTTTAGCGCTAAGCTTTCCGGGTTTTTTCTTTGGAGATCGCATGTATATTCCGGAGCATTTTGCGAAAACTGATCTGCCGACGCTGCATGAGTTCATGCGTCAGCACAGTTTCGCCACACTGGTCACCCAACAAGACGGCGCTCCGTTTGCCAGTCACCTGCCACTGGTGCTGGATAGCAGCACCGGCACCCATGGTGCATTGCTTGGACATATGGCGCGCAACAACGAGCAGTGGCGTGATTTTGCGGCGGGAGCGGAAATCTTGGTGATGTTCCACGGCCCGCATGCCTATGTGTCTCCGACTTGGTATGAGCCTAATCCGATGTCGGCTCCGACCTGGAACTATGTGGTCGTTCATGCATATGGCAAAGCGCGCATTTTGCCGGAAGATGAGTTGGTGGAAACTTTGCACCAACTGGTGGATGAAAATGAAAAAGCTTTCCCGCAGCCTTGGAAATTGCAGATTTCACAGGCAATGCGCGAGCGAGCGCTGGGTTCCATCGTGGGTTTTGAAATCAGGCTGAGCCGTATCGAAGGCAAATTCAAACTGAGCCAGAACCGTAGCGAGCAAGACAGGAAAAATGTGATTGCGCAGGTGGCGCTAAGTGAGCACGGAAAAGAGACTGCTCAGTGGATGAGCAAAGTGTTAGAAAGGGAATAAAAAATGTCAGAAGAAAACTACCAACTGGAAACTCTGGCGGTGCGCGCGGGCAATGTGCAAAGCCAGTTCCATGAGCACAGCGAGGCGCTGTTCCTCACTTCCAGTTTCACCTTCGACAGCGCGGAGCAGGCGGCGAAGCGCTTCATCGGCGAAGAGCCGGGCAACATCTACGCTCGCTTCACCAATCCCACCGTCACCATGTTCGAGCAGCGCCTGGCCGCCCTGGAAGGGGCCGAGCAATGCGTGGCGACGGCCTCCGGCATGTCCGCCATCCTGTCGTGTTGCATGGGCTTGCTGAAGGCGGGCGATCATGTGGTTGCCTCGCAGAGCATCTTCGGTTCGACGGTGAATCTGTTCAACTACTGTGCTGAAGAAGTTCGGCGTGGATACGACTTTTGTCTCCGCCACCGATGTCGGGCAATGGCAGGCGGCAGTGCGTCCCAATACCAGGCTGTTCTTCCTGGAGACGCCATCCAATCCGCTCACCGAGATTTCCGACATCGCCGCGATTGCGGCAGTGGCGAAAAAATGTGGTGCACCGCTGGCGGTAGATAACTGCTTCTGCACACCTATCCTGCAGCGCCCGCTGGACTTGGGGGCGGACATCGTGATCCATTCCGCCACCAAATACATTGACGGGCAGGGCCGCGTGCTGGGCGGTGCGGTGCTGGGCAGCAAGAAACTGATGGAGCCGGTGTACGGCTTCCTGCGCACCACCGGCCCGACCATGAGCGCCTTCAATGCGTGGGTGTTCCTCAAGGGTATCGAGACGCTCAAGCTGCGCATGGAGGCGCACAGCGCCAATGCGCTGCAACTGGCGCAATGGCTGGAGAAACAGCCCAACGTGGCGCGCGTGTTCTACCCCGGCCTGCCGTCGCATCCGCAATACGCGCTGGCGCAGAAACAGCAGAAGACCGGCGGCGGCATCGTAGCGTTCGAGGTGAAGGGCGGCAAGGCAGCGGCTTGGCGCGTGATCGACAACACCAAGCTGCTCTCCATCACCGCGAATCTGGGCGACACCAAGACCACCATCACCCATCCGGCAACGACGACGCATGCGCGCATCTCGCCGGAAGCGCGTGCAGCGGCGGGCATCAGCGATGGACTTGATCCGCATCGCGGTGGGGCTGGAAGCAGTGGTCGACATCCAGAACGATCTGGCTCGGGGGCTGTGAAGATGAAGCGAGCCAAAAGAGCTGCACGTCCTGCGGCCAGCGGGCAGGATACGGGACTGTCTCAGCAAGTCGGCGCTGCGCTCAAGGAGCAGGGCATGACGCTGGTGACGGCGGAATCTTGCACCGGCGGCGGCATCGCGCAGGCGATCACCCGGATATCGGGCAGTTCCGCCTGGTTCGATCGCGGCTTTGTGACGTATTCCAACGTTTCCAAAGAAGAGGTGCTGGGTGTTTCGCCGGATACATTGGAGACTCATGGGGCGGTGAGCGAAGAGACGGTGCGCGAGATGGCGGAGGGGGCGCTGCAATACAGTAGCGCTCAGGTGGCGCTGTCCGTGAGCGGCATTGCCGGCCCCACTGGCGGCACGCCGGAGAAGCCGGTCGGTACGGTGTGGTTCGCCTGGGCGACCAACGACATGGTGCAGACGGCCTGCCATCATCTTTCCGGCGATCGCGATGCCATACGTGCGAAATCGGTGCAAATCGCCCTGCAAGGGCGTGGTTAACCTGCTGAATAGCCGTACAAAAATAGCCTGAAGCACAAAGAGAACGAACGTTCTGTACAAGTCCGAAATGTTGTGCCACAATCCGCCCCATCGAATTTTTGAAAGGGGAAACAAAATGGATGACAACAAAAGCAAGGCACTCGCGGCGGCACTGAGCCAGATCGAAAAGCAGTTCGGCAAGGGCTCCATCATGCGCCTGGGCGAGAGCGAGGTCGGCAAGGACATCCAGGTTGTTTCGACCGGTTCGCTGGGTTTGGATATCGCGTTGGGCGTGGGCGGCTTGCCGCGCGGCCGCGTGATCGAGATCTACGGTCCGGAATCCTCCGGCAAGACCACGCTCACCCTGCAAGTCATCGCCGAAATGCAAAAGATGGGCGGCACCGCAGCCTTTATCGACGCAGAACACGCGCTCGATCCGCAATATGCGCGCAAGCTGGGCGTGAAGGTGGAAGACCTGCTCATCTCGCAACCGGACAACGGCGAACAGGCTCTTGAGATCGTCGATATGCTGGTGCGCTCCGGTTCGGTGGATATCGTGGTGGTCGACTCGGTCGCCGCGCTGACGCCGAAGGCCGAGATCGAGGGCGAGATGGGCGATGCGCAGATGGGCTTGCATGCCCGCCTGATGTCGCAAGCCTTGCGCAAGCTCACTGCCAACATCAATCGTTCCAACACCATGGTCATCTTCATCAACCAGATCCGCATGAAGATCGGCGTGATGTTCGGCAACCCCGAGACCACCACCGGCGGCAACGCGCTCAAGTTCTACGCCTCCGTGCGCATGGACATCCGCCGCACCGGCGCGATCAAGAAGGGCGACGAAGTCATCGGCAACGAGACCCGCGTCAAGGTGGTCAAGAACAAGGTTGCGCCCCCGTTCAAGGAAGCCAACTTCGACATCCTGTATGGCGAAGGCATCTCGCGCGAAGGCGAGATCGTCGAGCTCGGCGTGCTGCACAAGATCGTCGAGAAGTCCGGTGCCTGGTATGCCTACAACGGCGAGAAGATCGGCCAGGGCAAGGACAACGCGCGCGAATTCCTCAAGAGCAACCCGGTGGTCGCCGCCGAGATCGAGAACAAAGTGCGTGCGGCGCTTGGTGTGGTCGCCCTGAGCACCAGTGAAGTCGCAGAAGAAGTCTGAGTTAAGCCTGCGCGTCCGCGCCATGCGGTATCTGGCGCGACGCGAGCATAGCCGGGCCGAACTGCACGGCAAGCTGTCTGCCGCATGTGCAGGAAGGTGAAGACCTCGATGCCGTGCTGGACGAGTTGGAAAAGCGCAATTGGCTTTCCGATGCACGCGCCACCACGCAATGGGTGGAGGCCAAGCGCGGCCGCTTCGGCACCCAGCGCATCGCCCATGAACTGCGCCAGAAAGGCATCGCCGAGAACCTGATCGTCCGAAGCCATTCCCCAACTGAAAGAGACCGAACTGGATGCGGCTCGGGAGGTGTGGCAGAAGAAGTTCGGTGTTTTGCCTCAGGACGCCAAAGAAAAAGCTAAACAGATACGCTTTTTGCAATCGCGCGGGTTTTCAATGGGGGTGATCTTCAAGGTAGTTCAACTTGAGGATTAATGGATAAATCGAGGCAAGCCCTATGTCGCCGTGTTTAAGAAGCATTATCTACTTAGAGGAGGCTATAAAATGACGAATAGCATTATTCCAGTCAGTGCAAAATGTTCATGCGGTGAAATCATAACTTGGGATGACTGCTCCTCTGATAACACGATACTCATATGCAAAAATTGTGGCTCTAATCTTGGAACATATGGGGATCTAAAAGATCAAGCTGCAGCCGCTGTTCGGGATAGGCTGGAATCTCTGTTTAAGGTTTAGGATTCGCAAAGTCATGACTGAAAAACTATTGGAGTCTTTATTTCAATCTGACGAATTGTCGCCAGATACTGAGCGATACATTCCAAGGAACTCAAACCGTTTTTACTAGCATCAGTGCAGACTAATAATCTCCTTTCTGTTCTTCACGCTACTATCAGCGAGTAAATCAAAGCCACTAATAGGCAGTCTGTCATTTTTACAAGATTGACTTGGGCGGCAGTATTTCTTGGTTTTGTTCAAGCGGTTGGCACAGTCGTTCAAGTCTGGCTGGCGATAAGGGGATAGCACGAGTAGGGTGCAATAAACGCAGTGCATTGCACCGGATGTTTTACGATTAATGGTGCAATGCCCGCTGGTTATTGCACCCAACCAGAACTGTGTGTTCAGGTAAGTTCTCCCCAAGCGGCCAAATTTCTCTCCGTGGTATGATGCGCGCCTTGTCCAGCTTGGCTGGAACGTGACTTTTGAGTTCAGGGTGCATCATGAAAAGCAGTGAAATCCGCCAGAAATTCCTAGATTATTTCGCGTCCAAAGGCCACACCGTGGTCGCCTCCAGTTCGCTGGTGCCGCATGAAGACCCGACGCTGCTGTTCACCAATGCGGGCATGAACCAGTTCAAGGACGTGTTCCTCGGTTTCGACAAACGTCCCTACACCCGCGCCGCTTCCTCGCAGAAATGCGTGCGCGCCGGCGGCAAGCACAACGATCTGGAAAACGTCGGCTACACCGCGCGCCACCACACCTTCTTCGAGATGCTGGGCAACTTCAGCTTCGGCGACTACTTCAAGCGCGATGCGATCAACTACGCGTGGGAATTGCTCACCGTGGTGTTCAAGCTGCCCAAGGACAAGCTCACCGTCACCGTGTATGCCGAGGACGACGAAGCCTACGACATCTGGACCAAAGAGATCGGCGTTCCCGCCGAGCGCGTGATCCGCATCGGCGACAACAAGGGCGCACGCTACGCTTCCGACAACTTCTGGATGATGGGCGACACCGGCCCCTGCGGCCCCTGCACCGAAATCTTCTACGACCACGGCGAACACATCCCCGGCGGTCCTCCCGGCAGTCCCGGCGAAGACGGCGACCGCTTCATCGAAATCTGGAACAACGTGTTCATGCAGTTCAACCGCGACGAGGCGGGCGTGATGCATCCGCTGCCCAAGCCTTCGGTGGATACCGGCATGGGGCTGGAGCGCATCTCGGCCGTGTTGCAGCATGTGCATGCCAACTACGAGATCGACCTGTTCCAGGCGCTGATCAAGGCCGCCGCGCGCGAAACGAACTGCGCCGATCTGGATTCGCCTTCGCTCAAGGTGCTGGCCGATCATATCCGCGCCTGCTCCTTCCTCATCGCCGACGGCGTGATTCCGGGCAACGAAGGTCGTGGCTACGTGCTGCGCCGCATCATTCGCCGCGCCATCCGCCACGGCTACAAGCTGGGCGCGCGCGCTGCATTCTTCCATAAGCTGGTGCCCGATCTGGTGGAGCAGATGGGCTCCGCCTATCCAGAACTGACTGCCGCACAAGTGCGCGTGATGGATATTCTCAAGCAGGAAGAAGAGCGTTTCTTCGCGACCATCGAGCATGGCATGGCGATCCTCGAAGCCGATCTGGCGGAGATGGACAAGGCGGGAAACAAGGTGTTCAACGGCGAGACCGCATTCAAGCTGCACGACACCTACGGCTTCCCGCTCGACCTGACTGCCGACGTCTGCCGCGAGCGCGGTGTGACGGTGGACGAAGCAGCATTCAATACCGCGATGGCGCGCCAGAAGGAGCAGGCGCGCGCCGCTGGCAAGTTCAAGATGGCAGCCAACCTGGAATATGACGGTCCGGCGACCACTTTCCACGGATACGAGACCCTGGAACACAAGGGCAACATCCTGGCGCTGTACAAGGACGGCGTGTCCGTGAATGCGCTGAACGAGGGCGACATGGGGGTGGTGGTGCTGGATGACACGCCGTTCTACGCCGAGTCCGGCGGCCAAGTGGGCGACTGCGGCGAGTTGCGTAGTGTGCATGGCATCTTCGCTGTGGAAGACACGCAGAAGATACAGGCCACAGTGTTCGGGCATCACGGCGTGGTGAAGACCGGCAAGTTGACGGTGGGCAACGGCGTGACTGCCAAGGTGGATGTGGCAGCGCGCAGTCGCACCATGCGCAATCACTCGGCCACGCACCTGATGCACAAGGCGTTGCGCGAAGTGCTGGGCACGCATGTGCAGCAAAAAGGCTCGCAAGTGGATGCCGACAAGACGCGCTTCGACTTCGTGCACACGCAGCCGATGAGCGATGCTGAGATCCGCAAAGTGGAAGCATTGGTGAATGCCGAGATACTTGCCAATGCCGAGTGCCAGGCGCGCGAGATGGCGATCGACGATGCGCAGAAGACCGGCGCGATGATGCTGTTCGGCGAGAAGTACGGCGACGTAGTGCGCGTGCTGAACATCGGTTCCTCCATCGAGCTGTGCGGCGGTACCCATGTGAAGCGCACCGGCGACATCGGTCTGTTCAAGATCGTGGCCGAGAGCGGTGTGGCAGCGGGCGTGCGCCGCGTGGAGGCGGTGACGGGCGAAGGCGCATTGGCGCTGGTGCAGCAGCAGGAACAGCAGTTGCAGCAAGTGGCTGATGCCGTGAAGGCACAGCCGCAGGAAGCCGCAGCACGCATCGCACAGATCCTCGACAACGTGAAGTCGCTGGAAAAAGAACTGGCAGCGCTGAAATCCAAACTTGCTTCTGCGCAGGGCGACGAGTTGCTGAACCAGGCACAGGAGATCAATGGCGTGAAAGTGCTGGCCGCCAAGCTGGAAGGTGCGGACGCGGCAGTGTTGCGCGAGACGCTGGACAAGCTGAAGGACAAACTCAAGTCTGCCGTGATCCTGTTGGCCGCGGTGAACGACGGCAAGGTGAGCCTGATCGCGGGCGTGACAGCGGATGCCACGGCCAAAGTGAAGGCGGGCGAACTGGTCAATTTCGTCGCGCAGCAGGTCGGCGGCAAGGGCGGCGGCAGGCCGGACATGGCGCAGGCAGGCGGTACGCAACCGGAGCATCTTGACGACTGCACTGGCCTCAGCACCGGGTTGGGTGAAGTCCAAGCTTTGATTGCATAGCCATGGAATCATGGTGTGTTTGCCGGTTTAGCTAGGCGGGCAAGGCGCGTGCCGTCGGTGCAGTGTTACGCGCAGGCAGGGAATGAGGTGTGGAGCAGGTGTATGCCGGACGCGCCACCGTTTTCTGATAACAAAAGGCAATGCGGGCGATGCTAAGACAAGCGAACGATGCAATATTGTTAGTCGAGGACGGCGAGGCCGAGGTGCTCCTGGTACAGCAGGCTATGGCAAGTTGTTCCGGCGATTTGCACTTGGCAGTGGCACGCAATGCGGGGGAGGCATTGGAATGGCTGACTGATACCGTCGAGCGCGGCTATGCGATGCCGCGCCTGATCCTGATTGATTTGAAGCTTCCCAAGCTGGCTGGACTTGCCGTCTTGCGCACCTTGCGTATGGATACACGTTTGCAGAATGTGCCTATCGTGGTGTTCTCCGAACTGCATGAGCCTTCCGATGTGGTGTTGAGTTATCAGATTGGAGCCAACAGCTTCGTCAAAAAACCGGCGAATCTTTCTGAGTTCAGCCAGTTGCTGCATGAACTGATTGATCTTGGCTGGCTGGGCGAGCACGGATTCGGAAAATCCATCGAACAGTCGGCCTTGCCGTGATCGAATTGTGTCAAGACATGGCCGGGATGGCTGCTAGAACTTTCAGCCCCGCATTAACGGACAGCAGCACTCTTCTGAAGCCATCCTATATGCGGGCAACGCTACTCGTTGTCCGTACCCCAACGCACAGCACGATTACCATGGGGTTTGTTTTCAATTGCCGTTTACGAGGCGCGCCATTTCTATTTTGCTGGTGACGCCCAGCTTGGAATATATGTGCTGCAGGTGGTTGCGTACGGTCGCCGGCGCGATCCGCAGGGAATCCGCAATGGCGCGGTAATCCGCGCCATTGGCGAACAGTGCCGCCACGTCGTGTTCGCGCGAGCTTAAGCTGTCTATCGCCGATATCTTCCTGGCGCTGAGCAGTTCCATATGGTTGAGCGTTTCAACGGAAATGACGGTATGGCGCCCGGCATAACGGCGCGGGCCGTTGCCGGATAATGTCTCCAGCAACTCCGGCGGCAATTGCGGCCCATTCCAGTCGGGCCATTCGGCAAGCATGAACCCGGCAAAATTCCTGTCAGCGTTGTATAGCACGCCCTTGCTGTCGCAAATCGCCCGCCCATAGTTGGGCTGCATTCCATTGTCGTGGGCGGAATTCACAAAGCCGAAGCGGCTGATGTTCCATGCCTCGGCAAGATGCGGCATCAGGTTCTGCTTGAGCAGCCGCTCGGCTTCGGTAAAAGGCTGTCCGGGATCTGCGCGAAAGAAAGACACGGCTGTATACAATTGTAGAAGCGGGGTTGCCGTCATCGTTATCAAGGTATGTTCCATGCTATAGCGTTTGAGGTGAGCCATCATGTCTGCGTTAAATCGCGCTTGCCAACCTGGATCGGAACCCAGAGCGGCATTGACTGTCCGTCCCAGATTGTTAAATGCCTCGTAGATAATCGTATCGCGGGGTTTGATGCGCCCCCACTTTTCCATCATCTCAGGCGGCTGGCGATAAACGAAAATTGCGTGAGGAGTTGCGCCCTCCGGCCCTATCACCCCTGTTGCCCACAGGGCGGAATCAAAGGCAAGTTTCTCCCGTACCGCATCAAGAACCCGCGTCTGAAATTCCTCCGCTGGCGCATCCTGAGCCAAGCGATAGAGTTCGAGCAGCAAGTCGCTAAAAGTCTTCATTGCAATATTCAAGCGGGCAACCGATCACAGCTACTTCACAAATGATGCTTATGCATCATTGCCGCAATACGAATCCGTCTGTTGTAATAACCAAGCGGGTGGAGCGGGGTTGAACCAGCTTAGCACAAAATATCTCGGGGTATGGCCGGATGGTTTGGCTGACTGAAGCCCGAAGGGGAAACAGCCAGAGCGCCAGCAATTTGTTCCCTTGGTTCGAAACTGGCATTGGACATGAAGATGACTATGGAGGCATTTATGCATTTCAGCAACACAAAATTTATTTATAGCGCGCTGTTCCTGATTTCGATTTTGTTATCCGCATGCGGTGGTGGTGGCGGCAGCAGCAGCAATGCTTCTGTGAGCGGTGGCACAACTGTCCCGGTAGCCCCTACGGGTGTGGTTGCCGATTGCGGTAACAACAAGATCACCGTTTCATGGTCTGCCGTAGCGGGCGCAACTTCATACGATGTCTATCGCTCAACCGTAGCCGCTACGACAGGCGCGCTGCTGGGCAACAGTGCTACGACTTCATTAGTTGATACATCTGGAACGGTCGGAACCACTTACTACTACACGGTCAAAGCGATTAACAGTGTCGGGGCAAGCATTGCGTCGGCAGAGGTCTCGGAAACTTTTTACAAGGTGCTGGCCGGCGCCATGCAGGGGAAATCCCTTCCACTCGCTGGCAATGTCACTACCTTTGCCGGGGCGTCCGGGTTTAGCGGTTTTGTTGATGGTGTCGGTTCCGCCGCGCGTTTCAGCCTGCCGCAAGGCATGACTACCGATGGCACATATCTCTATGTTGCCGACTACCTCAACAATGCCATCCGCAAGATAGATCCCACCACGCAAACAGCCAGCACCTTTGCGGGCAGCACGACAGGCATTAGCGGCAGTGTTGACGGGATAGGCACCGCAGCTCGGTTCTTCCGCCCCTACGACATTACCAATGACGGGACAAACCTCTACGTGTCCGACTACAACAACTGCACGATCCGCAAAATCGACATTGCCACCGCCGCCGTGACCACTTTTGCGGGAACGACCGGCAGTTGCAGCCCGTTGACGGATGGCATCGGCACTGCGGCAAAATTCGTGTTCCCGCAAGGAATCACGACCGACGGCACGAGCTTGTTTGTGACCGAGAACACTGCGGTGCGCAGGATTGACATTGCCACCCAAACGGTCAGCACCTTTGCCGGAAGCACTGCCGGAGTAGTCGGGCACGTAGATGCCACCGGCACCGCAGCGCGTTTTAACAATCTCGAAGGAATTACCACCGACGGTGCTTCGCTCTATGTTGTGGACAGATACTACCAAGACATCCGCAAGATAGACATTGCATCCGCTGCCGTTTCATCCTTTGCCGGAAATTACACTAACGTGACCACCACAACTTCCGCCGATGGCACGGGTATAGCCGCCACTTTCTACGTTCCCATCGGCATAACTACCGACGGCACGAATCTTTACGTGATGGAATATTGGGGGGATGTCGTGCGCAAGGTGGGGATTGCATCGGCAACTGCTACTACCCTTGCCGGATCACCTGGCACTACAGGTACGGCAGATGGCGTCGGCGCTGTTGCCCGTTTCAGTTCGCCGATGGGGATAACCACTTATTGTGGCAACCTGTTTATCGGAGATACGGGGAACGGTTCCATCCGCCAAATCAAGTAAGCGAGCGGGACAAAGGGGGCATGAAAAGGGCACTGATGTCCGATGGCAAGCTGCTGGTGTCAGGAGGGGTTGGGCCTGGGTGCCGAGCTGTATTGGTAAGAAGTTGTCGGCATGAGCAAAGAGCCGGATCGCTCCGGCTCTTTGCCTGAAGCTGAAGTCATACAAATATTCCCGCTTCAAAAGGTGGGGCCGCTTAGCCATATCAAAGGGAGATGCAACATGAGAATAATATTATCGGGGATGGCGATTCTGGGTTTACTGAGCTTCACTTCAGCGATGGCTGCGGGTAGCGATGAGCTATGGGAAGTAACCAATAAAATGGAAATGCCCGGGATGCCTATAGCCATGCCTGGGCAAACTGCGAAAGTCTGTTTGAAAAAGGGAAATGAAAAAGACCCGAATAATGCGATCCCGAAAGATCGGGATTGCAAGATGAGCGATGTCAAAGTTGCCGGCAATAAAGCAACCTGGAAAATGAAGTGCGAAGGAAAGAGCCCAATGGAAGGCGAAGGTGAGATGACGCGCGGCGATGGCAGCTACAGCGGAAAAACGGTGTTTCATATGAAACGCAGAGATATGACGATGGTTTATGCGGGAAAACGTATCGGCACGTGTCAGGCTCAATAGTCCATCTGCTACCCATCTTCCACAAAATGAAAGGGGAAATGTATGAAAAATCATTTCACATTACCGGGTGCAATTATTTACATGGTTATTTCCGCAACTGCATACGCCGATTGTGATACGCGCCCAACAACAGAGAGAGAAGCCGGATATTTCAAGCAGACATTTGCCGCGCTTAAGAGTGCGCTACCTGCGGCTCCGGCAGGTTGGACTCAGGCAGTGCGCGAAGGGGAAGTCGAACAATTTGTCTGCGGCTCCGAGGGGGATTTTGAGGTGCGTGTGAAAGCAGCCTACACCTACCATATGCCGAAAGAGGAAAGTGATCGCAGGTACGCGGAATTCCGCATGATAGACAAGGAAATCGAACAACTGCGCGAGCTGCCGCCCGATGTGGCAAAGGAGCGGCAGACGTGGCTGGACAAGATGGGCGAGGCCAACCGCGCCTCAAACCGCGCCTACAAGGAGGGCGACAAGAAACTGGCAAGTCGGTTGAGCGACGAAGCAGACGGGTACAGCCAGAAAGGTCGAGAGATCAGAGATAAGTATTGGGCAAGTATCCAGCCGAAAATTGAGCAACTGGAGGCAAAAAAGAAAACGATTCATTACGGGGATCAAATTGTGAACGTAAGCTTTATCGCAAACGAACACGAAGAGGAAGGTATAAGCCCGGAGAGATTCTCGGAACTGACATTTGGCAAGATGCCCAAAGATAATAAAACCGGCCTCAAGGCGCAGGCGATCCGGGTAATTGTGGAAGGCAGCATGCCAGAGCGCGATGTGATCCTGAAGGCCATTGAGCGGGACAAGTCGGCTCGTCTTGTCCGCTAGCCGCAACGCGAAAACTGGTTAATCAGAACGGCAACTGCAATGTGGAATTCGCCGCCAGCAGCACTTTCCTGAAATCTTCCTGGATGCGCTGCAGCGCGGATTCGTCGTCAGCTTCAAAGCGAAGCACGATCACCGGCGTGGTGTTGGACGGGCGCATCAGTCCGAAACCGTCCGCATATTCCACGCGCAGGCCGTCGATGGTGATGATGTCTTTGGCATCGGTGAAACGGGCTTCTTGTTGCAGGCGCGCGATCAAACTGTGGTTCGCGCCCTCAGCAGTGTGGATGTGAAGTTCAGGTGTACACACTGCATCCGGCAAGGTGTTCAGCGTGGCGCTCGGGTCGCTTACCTTGCTCAATATTTCCAGCAGGCGCGCGCCGGCATACAGCCCATCGTCGAAGCCATACCAGCGTTCCTTGAAGAACACGTGGCCGCTCATTTCCCCAGCCAGCAGGGCGCCGGTTTCTTTCATCTTGGCTTTCACCAGCGAATGGCCGGTCTTCCACAATGTCGGCTTGCCGCCGTGTTCACGTATCCATGAGAACAGGTTGCGTGTGGACTTCACGTCGAAGATGATCTCTGCACCCGCATTCCGGCTCAATACATCTGCAGCAAATAGCATCAGCTGGCGGTCGGGGAAGATGATCTTGCCGTCTTTGGTGACGACGCCAAGGCGGTCGCCATCGCCATCGAACGCCAGTCCCAGCTCGCTGTCGTTGCCGCGCAAAGCCTCGATCAAATCTTCCAGATTGTGCGGATCGGACGGATCCGGGTGATGATTGGGAAAGTTCCCATCCACTTCGCAGAACATCTCGCTGACGGTGCAGCCGATGCCGCGATACAGGCTGGCGGCAAAATCGCCCGCCACTCCGTTGCCGCAATCCACGGTGATGTGCAGCGGGCGCGCCAGCTTGATGTCGCCGATGATGCGCGCCAGGTATTCCGGTGCGATGTCGTATTGCGAGTAACTGCCGTTGCCGTGCGCGAGGTCGTTTGTTTCTATGCGGGCGCGCAATTTCTGGATGGTTTCGCCGGAAAGCGTCTCGCCCGCGAGTACCATCTTCAGGCCGTTGTAATCCGGCGGGTTGTGGCTGCCAGTGATCATCACCGCGCAGTCGGTCTTGAGCTGGAACGCGGCGAAGTAAGTCATCGGTGTGGCGACCATGCCTACGTCGATCACATTGATGCCGCTCTTCTGGATGCCGCGCGCCAGTGCTTTGGCGAACCCCGGGCCGGACAGGCGTCCGTCGCGCCCGATGGCGATGCTGTGTTGTTTGCGAGCCACCGCTTCCGAGCCGATGGCGTGCCCGATGGATTCCACGATGTCGTTCGTCAGTGTTTTGCCGACGATGCCGCGGATGTCATATGCCTTGAATATCTCTTTGGGAACGCTTGCCATGTTTATCTCGTCGGTTGGATGGGGATGTGTCGCGCGACATCCTTTGGAGTCAGCTTGATCATGCAATGGAAATGCCCCAGTGGGCATTCGCGCTTGAAGCAGGGGCTGCAGGCAATATCCAGCTTGAGCACTTGCGCTTTGTCCGACAGCGGCGGGGTGAACTGCGGGCTGCTGGAGCCGAAGATGGCCAGCATGGGGCGATCCAGCGCGGCGGCGATATGCATCAAACCGGAATCGTTGCTTACCACCAGTTCGGCGCAGGACAGCAGAGCGATGACCTCGGACAGATCGGTGGCGCCGCACAGGTTGCGACACTGGTCATTGCCCAAGGCAACGATGGTGTCGCCGACATCTTTATCTTTGGGGGAGCCGACCAGCCATATCGCGTAACCCTGCCCGCGCAGGTGTTGCGCCAGTTCGGCGTAGTACTGCGGCGGCCAGCGTTTAGCCGGGCCGTATTCAGCACCGGGGCAGAATACGGCGACCGGCTTGTCCAGCGTCAAGCCGAATTTGGCGAGCGCATGCGAACGCTGCTCATCACTCACCTGTAAGCGGGGCGAAGCAAGCGGTCTGGGGATTTCAGCGCCGGCGGCTTCGGCAAGCTGCGCGAAACGTTCCACCATCAACGGCAATTTTTTCTTGTTCAGTTTGCGCGCATCGTTGAGCAGTCCGTAGCGCATCTCCCCGGTGAAACCGGTGCGCAAGGGGATGTTGGCAAACCAGGGAACGAGTGCCGATTTCCAGGAGTTGGCCAGCACGATAGCCTGATCATAATTGGCATGGCGCAACTGCAGTCCCAGTTTGCGCCGCGCGAAGAAACCGAAAGAGCCATGCGGAAAGGGATTGATCAGGACGTCATGAACCTCGGGGATCTGGCGCAACAGCTTTTGCGTCCAGGGCGGGGCGAGCACGTCGATGCGGGCGTCTGGATGGCGCTGCTGCAAGCGCGCCAGCATGGGCTGCATCAACATGCAGTCGCCCACCCAGCTGGGGGCGACAATGAGGATTTTGTTGAGCGGTTTCAAATCGGTTTAGTGATGGCTGTGCGGCAGCTCGCCCTTGAATTTATACAGCGTGCCGCAATACGGGCAGCGCGCCTCGCCCAGCTTCTCGACCGGGATGGCGACGCGCGGATGCGAACTCCACAGGCTGACGGCCGGAGTGGGGCAGAACAGGGGCAATGCCTCCGCGCTGACCTCGACATAATGCTGTGTGTTATTTTGGTTAGACATGTGCTTTTCCTGTCGGATCGTTATACGTGAGCAAGCCAGTCGGCGTACTTGGCATTCTTGCCGGCGACGATGTCGAAGAATGCCGCTTGCAATTTGGCGGTGATCGGCCCGCGACTGCCACTACCGATAGTGCGGTTGTCCAGTTCGCGGATCGGCGTGACTTCAGCCGCCGTGCCTGTGAAGAATGCTTCTTCGGCGCAGTACACTTCGTCGCGTGTGATGCGTTTCTCGATCAGTTCCAGTCCCATGTCTTTCGCCAATGTGACGATGGAATCGCGCGTGATGCCTTCCAGGCATGAAGTGAGGTCGGGCGTGTACAGCTTGCCTTTCTTCACGATGAAGATGTTCTCGCCCGCGCCTTCGGCCACGTAACCGTCCACGTCCAGCAGCAGGGCCTCGTCGTAGCCGTCGTGCGCCACTTCCTGGTGCGCGAGGATGGAATTGGTATAGGTGCCCACCGATTTGGAGCGGCACATGTTGATGTTCACGTGATGGCGCGTGAAGCTCGAAGTCTTGACGCGGATGCCTTTGGCCATGCCTTCCTCACCCAGATACGCGCCCCACGGCCAAGCGGCCACGGCCACGTGCACGCTGATGGCGGTGGCGGCGATGCCCATCGCCTCGGAGCCGTAGAACACGATGGGGCGGATGTAGCAGGATTCCAGCTTGTTGGAGCGCACCACTTCTTTTTGCGCTTCCATCAGTGTGGCTTTGTCGAACGGCATCTTCATCTTGAAGATGTAGGCCGAGTTGAACAGGCGGTCGGTATGTTCCTGCAAACGGAAGATCGCCGTGCCCTGCGTGGTCTTGTACGCCCGCACCCCCTCGAACACGCCCATGCCGTAATGCAGGGTATGGGTCAGTACGTGAGTGGTGGCTTCGCGCCAGGGTACGAGCTTGCCGTCGTACCAGATGAAGCCGTCGCGGTCGGACATGGACATGGTGATTTTTCCTCAGGTTTTGTTTCGCAAAGGCGGCGATTCTAGCCCTTTCCGGTTGTTTTATGAAGCGTCGGATAGCGTGGTGCCGTAGGTTGGTGCGAAAGTATTAGTATGTTCTGCATATTTCATTTGTTAGTGGTTCATGTAATCATTCACGTTCGCGAGCGATGATCAGAAAAGTAGTGCTACTTGGAGGCGGTATGGGGGAGGGGGCAGCATTGCCGAAGATCGGCGCGGAGATCATGGATACTCAGGAAGAGAAGCTGCGCAAGAGTCTGCTGATCTTTGCCAGTGCATTCATGACGCTCGCAGTCATGTTGTGGCTGGCCATCTACTGGATGATGGGCATCAATTTTTCCAGCAACGTCCCCTTGGGTTATCAGGCTATCTCTGTGGCTTCGCTGGTTTATTACATGCGGACCCGCAATTTCGAGGTTCTCCGCTTCATTCAGCTCACTTTGTTTTTGTTTGCGCCATTCATCATGCAATGGAGCATCGGCAATTCGATCAGCGCCAGCGGCGTTGCGCTGTGGGCGTTATTGGCGCCGATCGGCGCGCTGGTGGTGTCTGGCTGGCGCGAGTCCATTCCCTGGTTCTTCGCCTACATGGTGTTGACGGCGGTGTCCGGTTTCTTCGATTTTTACCTTGGTACGGGCACAAGCACGGGCATCCCGATGAACACCATCGGCGTGTTCTTCGCACTCAACTTTGCGGCCATGTCCGCCATTTTGTATTTCCTGGTGCGTTACTTCGTGATCGAGACGGAGAAGATCAAGTGCCAGCTCGATCAGCAGCATGCCCTGTTGGCGGAAGAGCAGAAAAAATCAGAGCGCGTGCTGTTCAATGTGTTGCCGTCCAATATCGCCGAGCGCCTGAAAAACAATCAGGGCTTGATCGCCGATGGCTACGCCGATGTGACCGTGATGTTCGCCGACCTGGTGAACTTCACCCAGCTTACCGAGCAGATGTCGCCGGAGCAGATGGTCAGCCTGCTCAATACCGTGTTCTCCGGCTTCGACGATCTGTCCGAAAAATATGGCCTGGAGAAGATCAAAACCATAGGTGACGCATACATGGTGGTGGGTGGCTTGTCGCGTGAACGCCCTGACTATGTGGAAGATATTGCCAATATGGCGATCGAGATGCTGGATTTCGTGGCGAAACATCCCCAGTTGAGCAAGCGCAATCTGGGCATACACATTGGCATTGCTACCGGCCCGGTTGTGGCGGGAGTGATCGGGACAAAACGTTTTATCTACGATCTGTGGGGCGATACGGTGAACATCGCCAGCCGTTTGACGGACGATGCCAAGCAGGGGAATGTCCTGACCGACAAGCTGACCTATAACCGTTTGCGTCACGGTTATCTGTTCGAACCTCCCAATGTGCTTAACGTCAAAGGGAAGGGCGAGATGACTTCATATCGCATGATCGGACGGGTCGGCCACGCAACTGATCCCGGTTCTGGCGGTAACGGCTATCACCCGCCTACATCAGGCGGCTCACCAATTTCCGTTTAACTTTATTCCAGTAGAGTTTTCCACAGTATCGCGACTGGCGCAGTGTCCAGCCGGTCTCTTTCGATATGGCACGGGGTCTGGTTGTTCAGCCGCATCTGATGTTGCATGCGGCGCAGTTCCCGATACAGCTCGCGCACTTTGACGCTGACCTCAGCTTCGATCAATTTCAACTTCGCAGCCGTATCCAGCAGTGCAAGATTGCCGCTGTTTGCCGTGAGTTCGGAGTGGGAGGCGGAATGTGCGAGCACCAGAAACTGCACAAGGAACTCGATATCCACCATGCCGCCGCTGTCGTGCTTGATGTCGAACAAGCCGCTTGTATTCGGGTGGCCATCATGCATTTTTTGACGCATTTCGATGACTTCTTTTTTGAGCGTATCCGGGTTGCGCGTTTGGCGCAGCACTTCGTTGCGGATACCCTCGAACTGCGCGCCGACAGCCGCATCGCCGGCGCAGTAACGGGCGCGCGTCAGTGCCTGATGCTCCCATACCCAGGCATGTTGCAGCTGGTATTCCTCGAAGGCGGCGATCGAGCTGACCAGCAGCCCGCTTTCGCCGTTCGGACGCAGGCGCAGATCGACCTCGTACAGGCGGCCGGAGGAGGTGTGGCTGGAGAGCATGGTGTTGATGCGCTGCGCCAAGCGCGCGTAGATCTCGCCGGCGTCGGGATGGTCGTCGTCATACAGGAACACCAGGTCTAGATCGGAGGCATAGCCCAGCTCGCGTCCACCCAGCTTGCCGTAGGCGATGATGGCGAACTGCGCCTGTTCCCGGTGCTTCTTGCGCGCATCGCGCCAGCATAGTCGCAGTACGTGGCGCAGTATGAGGTCGGCAAGGTCGCTCAGGTGGTCGCTCAGCTTTTCCAGCGGCAACAAGCCTTGCAGGTCCATCGCCAGCAAATGGAAGGTCTGTGTTTGCTGGAACTGGCGCAAGGTATCCATCTCGCGTTCGGTATCGCCGGTATGCGCCTCGAGTTGGGCGGCGAGATGCGCATCCAGCGCCAACCAATCCGGCGCGACGTATAGCTCGCGCGTATCCAGCAGTTCGTCGAGCAGAATGGGGTGTTGCGTCAGATAGTCTCCCGCCCAGGCGCTGGCAGCGAGCAGGCGCACCAGGCGTGGCAGCGCTTGTGGGTATTCGGCGAGAAAGGCGAGGTAAGCGGCACGGCGCGCAATGGCTTCCAGCAGTGTCAGCGTGCGGCGCAACGCCTCGTCGCTGTGGCCGGTTTCGGCGCAGAGGGCGACAAAACGCGGCACCAGCGTATCCAGACGCTGGCGGCTCACCTCCGGCAATTGCTGGTAGCGGCTGCCGCTGCGGAACTGCAGCAGATTCTCGGCGAGGACGGCGGTGTCGTGGTAACCGAGTGTCGCAAGTGCAGGCGCTAGCTCTTCCACGGTGACCCCGTCGCGCCACCTTGTACTCTCGTCCGCTTCCTGTTTGGCCCCGAACACGGAGTCGAACTGCTGGCTGACGAAAGTGCGTAGCGGGTCGAGACGGGCGAGCAGTGCCGTATAGTCATCGCACCCCATCGCGGTGGCGATGATCGCCTGTTGATCCTCATTCCCGGGCAGTTCTTGCGTCTGCTGGTCGTCAAGATATTGCAGGCGATGTTCGAGGTTGCGCAAAAAGATGTAGCTGTCGTTGAGCCGTGCCACGGATTCTGCGCTCAGTTCGCCGTCCCGTGCCAGTTGCTGCAATACCTGTTGCGTGGGGCGGATGCGCAAACGCGCATCGCGTCCGCCGCGTATCAACTGGAATACTTGGGCGATGAACTCGATCTCGCGGATGCCGCCGGGCCCCAGTTTGATGTTGTTGCCGCGGTCGCGGCGCGCGACTTCGGCACGGATCTGCGCGTGCAGCTTGCGCATGGAATCGAAGGCGCCGAAATCCAGATATTTGCGGAACACGAAGGGCTGCGCGAGCTTTTCCAGTTCGGCGATGTGTGTGTCATTCTCCGGCGAGATGACGCGGGCCTTGATCCATGCATAGCGTTCCCACTCGCGGCCCTGTGCCACCAGGTATTCCTCCAGCGCGGCAAAGCTCATGGTCAGCGGCCCGCTGTCGCCGTAGGGGCGCAGGCGCATATCGACGCGGAACACGTAGCCATCAGCCGTGAGATCGTTGATGAGGGCGATCAGCTTGCGCCCGAGACGGTTGAAGAACTCGTGGTTGCTCAATCTGCGCGAGGGTAACGGTGAAGCCGTTGGGTCCCCCGCGGCGTCCCCCTCGCGGGGGTTGCGCGCACCGTTGGTCTCGCCGTCTTCCGGATAGACGAAGATCAGATCGATATCGGAAGACACGTTCAATTCGCCGCCGCCCAGTTTGCCCATGCCGATCACCAGCAGTTCCTGCGGCGCGCCGCTGTCTGCTCCGATAGGCTGGCCGAACTGCTCGACCAGGGTTCGCATAGTGAAAATTTGTGCGCGCCGTACGGTAAGTTCGGCCAATGCCGTCATGCTGCGCATGACCTCATCGAGACCGGACAGGCCGTTCAGGTCTCGCGTCAGTACATGCAGCATCGCGCGCTTGCGCAGGCTGCGCAAGGCTTGTGACAAATTTTCCTCATTGTCGGCGGGCAGTGCAGCCGACCAGCCTTGTATGACCTTGTCGTCGCAAGGGGTGAGGTGATGCTCGCGCAACCAGCCAAGCAGCTCCGGTTCGGCATCCAGCAGGCGGGCCAGGTAATGGCTGCAGTGTCTGGCATGTCGTACCAGTTCGTCGAAATCGGTGGAATGACTGGGGTTTGCGGTATTCATGGCGGGGGCTTCGGGTTAAAATGCGCGCACTGTCTTTCTTCGCTGCATTATAGGTTCTCCATGTCCGGCCTGCCTCATTTCTTCAAGCTGTTACTCCGCTCTCCCGCGCGATGCTGAAGGCTTCTATCCTTTTTGTCTGGCGCAGCATGGGGCGGTTGACGCGCATCACGCTGGAGCTCTCGGTGCTGGCGGCAATTGCGGGCGCGTTGCTGTTGCTGACTTTGCGCTACCGCATATTGCCCGATATCGAGCGTTATCACGATCAGATCACCGTGGCGGCGATCATGGCCATCGGACAGCCGCTGACCATTGGCAAGATCGAGGCAGACTGGGACGGATTGCGTCCGCGTTTGTTGCTGTCCGACGTGAAGATACTGGACAAGCAGGGCAACGTTGCATTGAGTCTACCGCGGCTGGAGAACGCAGTGGCATGGACGAGCTTGCCTACGGCGGAGTTGCGATTCCACAGCTTGCTGATAGACGGTCCGGATCTGTCGGTGCGGCGTGATGCCCAGGGACAATGGTATGTCGCCGGTATTCCGTTGTTGTCACAAGCGCCAGATGCGGAAGCCTCTTCCGACTGGTTGCTGCATCAGGCCAGCATCATCATTCGCAATGGACGCATCACCTGGCAGGACGATATGCGCGCCGCACCGGTGCTCGCGCTGGAACATGTCGATCTGCGCATTGAAAACAGGATCGGCCGCCATCGTTTTGCCTTGCGTGCTTCGCCACCGGACAAACTGGCCTCCCGTCTGGATGTGCGCGGCAGTTTTTATGGGGACAGTTTTGCCGACATGAGCGACTGGCGTGGGCAGCTCTACACGCAGCTCGAATATGCCGACGTGCTGGCGTGGAAGCCGTGGATCGCGTTGCCGGAGGCGTTCAAACACGGCAAGGGGGCGTTGCGGGTGTGGCTGGGTGTCGAGCAAGGACAGGTGCGCAGTGTGGACGCCGATGTCGCTTTGGCCGGAGTGCGGGCGCGCCTGTCGGAAGAACTGCCGCAGCTCGACCTGCGCGAGCTGCGTGGCCGTGTCGGCTGGCATGAGCTGGAGCGCGGCTTCGAGATCACCACGCGACGGCTGGCATTGCAGATGCGTGGCGGCTTCAAATTGCAGCCGACCGATTTCTATCTGCGTCTGGCCGGCGGGCAAGATACGAAGCTTGCTTCCGGCGAGATCAGGGCGAATACATTGGAGCTTGCCGATATCGGGGTGTTGGCCTCCTACCTGCCGCTGGGCGATGAGCTGAAACAGCAGATCACCGATGCGTCACCGCAAGGGCGCATTGCCGACCTGCATGCGCTGTGGCAGGGAAGTATAGGGGATATCTCGCGTTATGAAGTGAAGGCACGTTTTGACGGGCTGGCGATGCGCCGCGTCGGCAACCGTCCCGGATTTTCCCGCTTGAGCGGGCAGGTGGACGGAGACGATAGCGGCGGAACGTTCATACTCGACAGCCGCAAATTCACACTTGATGCACCGCAGTTGTTTGCCGAGCCGGTGGAGTTCGACACCCTTACCGCGCAACTCGGCTGGCAGCGCAACTCGCGCGGCCTGGAGTTCAAGCTGGGCAATGTCGATCTCGCCAACGCCGACCTCGCGGGAACGATCTATGGCAGTTATCAGGCTGAGCCGGATGGCTCTGGTTTCGTGGATGCCACGGTCGATATGAACCGTGTCGCAGTGCGCCGTACCGGACGCTATACCCCGTTGCCTTCGGTAAACAAGCCGACGCATGACTGGCTGCAGGCAGCCTTGCAAGGAGGGCAGGCGGACAGCTTCCGTGTGCGGCTGCGCGGTGATCTGCGCGATTTTCCCTTTGTCGGAAACGAACGCGGCATCTTCCGTCTGGAGGCAAGGGCCAAGGGCGTGGCGATGGAATTCCTCAAGGGCTGGCCGCGTATCGAGGATGCGCAAACCCATCTGCTGATAGAGGGCAACAAACTGGACATCGACGCCGTGACTGCCACGACCGCAGGCGCGCATTTGCAGAACGTCAAAGTGAGCATCCCTGATCTGCTGAGCAAGAACCTGTTGCTGCAAGTGCGCGGCGAAGCGGCGGATTCGACGCAGCGCTGCCTGGACTATATCGGCAAGAGTCCGGTGAACGGTTATCTCAACGGTTTCACCGAGGGGATCAAAGCGCTCGGCGACGGCAAGCTGGGATTGCAGCTGGACATACCGCTGAAAGGACAGGCACCGGTCAAAGTGCGAGGGGACTACCGCTTCGTGAACAACGAGGTCGATCTCGGCGAGAACGTCCCGTTGTTGCGCAAAGTGAACGGTGTCTTGCTGTTCACCGAGTCGTCGGTGAATGCGGGCGACATTGGTGCGCAGATACTTGGCGGCCCGGCGCACCTGATGGTGTTGAGCGAAAAAGGGACTCTGCTGACCAAGGCGCATGGCAAGCTCGACCTGGAAGTGCTGAATACGCTGACCCCGCATCCCTTGTTGCGTCGGGTGCATGGCGGCGCTGACTGGAGCGCCGATATCAGTGTAAAGAACAAACTAGTCGATGTGGCGGTGGATTCTGAACTGCAAGGCATCGCTTCGGAACTGCCCGCGCCCTTGGCGAAAAAAGCCGGTGAGCGCATCCCGCTGCACTTCGAACAGAAGAGCGTCAATCTACGACAGAACGAGTTGCTCTTGCGCTACGGATCGCTGCTCGATGCCAAGTTGGTGCGGCAACGGAGTGCAGACGGAACCTGGAGTGCGCGGCGCGGGCGTGTCGCGTTCGGCGGAACCGGCGCACAAGGCGGCAAGGATGGGATATGGGTGGTCGGCAAATTGCCGCAAGTGTCGCTTGAAGGGTGGAGCGGGCTGGGTCTGGCTGCGGGGGGCGAGGGAATGCTGCCCAACATCTCAGGCATCGATGTGATGGTGGATAAGTTGACCGGTTATGGCAATACGGTGAATGCGCTGGACATCAAGGGCAGCGGCCGCAACGGCTTGCTCAGTGTGCGGCTGGCGTCCAAGGAATTGAATGGAGATCTGATCTGGCAGCCGCAGGGCAACGGAAAAATATTGGGACGCTTCAAGAATGCGCTGCTGGGCGAAGGTCGCAGCGAACCCGTGCAACTAGGGCATGCCGCTACTGACAAGACCGCACCACCCGACAACAGTTCATTTCCCGCAGTGGATGTGACAGTAGATAAACTTAGCTACAAGGGACGGCAGCTCGGCAAGCTGGAGCTGGAAATGAGCGCATCCGACGGCAACGTGCAACTGGATAGTCTGCGTGTCATCAATCCGGACGGCGTGTTGAGCATGCGCGGCAAGTGGCAGGCCGTGCCTGAGCAGACGCAGGTCAATGTACGCTTCGACATCAGCGATGCGGGCAAGATATTGTCGCGCGCTGGTTACCCGGACAGCCTGAAGGATGGCAGCGGTTCCCTGGAGAGCAATCTGTATTGGACTGGTGCGCCGGGCACCTTCAGCAACGCCAAGCTGAACGGCACGATGCACTTGGATGTCGGCAAGGGGCGCTTTCTCAAGCTCAACGATTCCAAAGTGGATACGTTGAAGTTGCTAGGTGTGTTGAGTCTGCAATCCATCCCCAAGCGCATCTCGCTGGATTTCACCGATGTATTCAGCGATGGTTTCCAGTTCGACAGCATCACGGGCAACGTGCAGGTCGTGAACGGTATGCTGTTGACCAATGACATGAAACTGGTCGGTTCGGCGGCCAAGGTGACCATGCTGGGGCAGGTCGACCTGAACCGTGAAACGCAAAACCTGAAGGTGCGCATCCTGCCGACCATCGGCGACAACGTATCGCTGTTGTCCTTTGCCGCCGGACCGGCAGTCGGCGTGGGCGTGTTGCTTGCCAACAAATTGTTGCGCGATCCGCTCGATAAGCTGGTGTCGTTTGAATACAATGTCAGCGGGAGTTGGGCAGACCCGAAAGTTGAAAAAGTCGGTCAGTCCAAATCCGGTCAGAACGGAGCCGGAAAATAAATCGCATCAAAATATCGTAGCGCCCGAATAACCGAAACCCAGAAAGCCATCGAACCATGTCCTCTCTTGATAACACCCAATCCCGCATCGCCGCGCAACTCAATGCATTCAAAGTGGCCGCTATCCAGATGGCATCCGGTCCCAACGTCGAGGGCAATCTGAGCGAAGCGCGGCGTCTGGTCGCCAAGGCGGCGGAGCAGGGGGCAAAACTGGTGGTGCTGCCGGAGTTCTTCGCCATCATGGGGATGACCGAACAGGACAAGGTGAAGGTGCGCGAACAACCCGGGCAGGGGCCGATCCAGAGTTTCATGAGTGAAACGGCGCGCAAACACAAGATATGGCTGATGGGCTCTCTTCCCTTGGTGGCGAATGCGCCGGACAAAGTGCGCAACAGCCTGCTGGTGTTCGATGAGGCGGGTGCGCAAGTATCGCGTTACGACAAGATCCATTTGTTCAACCTGACCTTGGGCAACGAAAGTTACAACGAAGCACAGACCATCGAAGCCGGCGACAAGGTGGTGGTGATCGACAGCCCGTTCGGTCGCATCGGCTTGGCAGTGTGCTATGACCTGCGCTTCCCGGAGCTGTTCCGCGCCATGAAAGATGTGAACATCATCGTGCTGCCCTCCGCGTTTACCGCAACCACCGGCAAGGTGCACTGGGAGCCGTTGATCCGCGCGCGCGCCATCGAGAACCTGTCCTATGTCATCGCGGCAGCGCAAGGCGGCTACCACGTGAGCGGCCGCGAGACGCACGGCCACAGCATGATCGTCGACCCTTGGGGGCGCATCATGGACGAGCTGCAGCGCGGTTCCGGCGTGGTGATCGCCGATGTGAATCCGTCGTATCAGGCCAGTCTGCGCAAGAGCCTGCCGGCGCTATCGCACCGCACCCTGTCGTGCAACACATGAGCACAGCCCTGCAACTGGCGCAGCGTGCGCTGCTCACCGCGCATGGACTGGAGGCGCGCCATCTGGAGCAAGTGTTCGGCAAGATGCTGGCGCATCGGGTGGATTATGCCGATCTTTACTTCCAATACGGACGTGCCGAGAGCTGGTCGCTGGAAGAAGGCATCGTCAAATCCGGCAGCTTCAGCATCGACCAGGGCGTAGGCGTGCGCGCCGTGAGTGGCGACAAGACAGCCTTCGCCTATTCCGACGACATCACGCTGAGCGCCTTGGAGGATGCCGCGCTAGCAACTCGTGCCATCGCGCGGCAGGGCGGCAAACAGAAGGCAGCCCATCTGCATGCAGGCAAGACGCACGAACTCTATCTGCCGCACGACCCCATCGCCACCCTGAAAGCCGAGCAGAAAGTCGAACTGCTGGAGCGGCTGGAACGCCTGACGCGCGCGCTCGATCCGCGCGTCACCCAGGTGATGGCGAACCTGTCAGGTGAATACGAAGTGGTGCTGGTGGCGCGCAACGACGGCCTGCTGAGTGCCGATATCCGTCCGCTGGTGCGCCTCTCGTTGCAGGTGATCGTCGAGGGCAACGGACGCCGCGAGCAAGGCTCGGCAGGCGGTGGCGGACGTTTCGGCTACGACTATTTCAGCGACGAGATGCTGCAGCGCTATGCCAAGGAGGCGGTGCATCAGGCTGTCATCAATCTCGATGCGCGTCCCGCTCCGGCAGGCAACATGACCGTGGTGCTGGGCAGCGGTTGGCCCGGCATCCTGTTGCACGAGGCAGTGGGGCACGGCCTGGAAGGCGACTTCAACCGCAAGGGCAGCTCTGCCTTCTCCGGCCGCATCGGCCAGCGCGTGGCAGCCAAGGGCGTCACCGTGGTGGATGACGGTACGATCAAGGACAGGCGCGGCTCGCTCAACATGGACGACGAAGGCAATCCCACGCAGCGTACCGTGCTGATCGAGGACGGCATTCTGCGCGGTTACCTGCAGGACACGCTGAATGCGCGCCTGATGGGCGTGCCGGTGACCGGCAACGCGCGGCGCGAATCGTTCGCCCACCTGCCCATCCCGCGCATGACCAACACCATGATGCTGAACGGCGACAAGACGCCGGAGGAGATCATCGCGTCGGTGAAACACGGCCTGTATGCGGCCAACTTCGGCGGCGGGCAGGTGGATATCACCAGCGGCAAGTTCGTGTTCTCCACCACCGAGGCCTACATGATCGAGGACGGCAAGATCACCTACCCGGTCAAGGGGGCGACACTGATCGGCAATGGCCCAGAAGCGCTAATGCGCGTGAGCATGATCGGCAACGACATGGCACTTGATCCGGGTGTCGGTACCTGTGGCAAGGAAGGGCAGAGCGTGCCGGTGGGCGTTGGGCAGCCGACAGTAAGGATAGACGGGCTGACGGTGGGTGGGACAGCGTAGGGGGTGTTGTCCTCCCCGCAAGGGAGAGGTCGACGGATTCCCAGGGGGTGTGCCGTTACCCGTTCGCTCTGCTTGCGCTGAATGACTTTCGCTAACCGCGTGAGCACAACAACGTGTCCGCTACAGTTCGCCATCTGATGCCATTTTGGCAGATACCAAATGAAAAACGCTCCCCTAATCCGCAAAGCAACTGCCGTCGATGCTCAGTCCATCTTCGACATCCGCATCGCGGCAATCAATAGACAATGCACCGGTCATTATGCGGTACACGATTTGGCGATATGGACGGGAGGCGCGATGTCGCCACAGTTTGTGCGGATGGTTGAAGACAAGGCTTATGTTGCCATCATCGGGGATCAAGTCGCGGCCAGTGGAATGGTCGATCTTGCGTCCGGGCAAGTCGATGCGGTGTTTGTGTCGCCGAACCTGATGGGACGAGGCATTGGGCGGGCAATGATGCTGCATCTGGAGAGCCTCGCGCGGGCGGCGGGCTTGGGGCAACTCAAGTTGGACTCGACGCTTAACGCCGCATCCTTCTACAGATCGCTTGGATTCAACGGCGATGCGGTGGCGAGTTATTGTTCTTCCGGTGGGTTGTCTTTGGCGTGCATTCCCATGATCAAGCGCTTTCCTGTTGCGGCAATGAAAGATGCTTTGCTGTGACGTAGTCGCGAATATTCACATGGCTGACGAACCATTCCGCCAGCTCGTTTTCCACATAATCCAGCAGGCTCCTGCGGTCGTGTAGTTGTTGCCATTGCGCGATGCGTTGCGCGAGCTTGCCTAGCGCCTGGTCGTGATGCTTTTTATGCGCCGTGGTGGCGTGGAATTCTGCCGCCAGCATGGCCTGTTCCTCGGCTGAAAATTGTTGCTGCAAGTGGCGTTGCAGCATCTCCAGTTGCACATCTATCTCAGCCTCCGTGGCCTGGTTGTCGAGCAGGTCGAGCAAGCCCGCATGCAGCGTGACGAAGGGGGTATGGTCGAACAGGCGGGTGGTGTCGATGTTATGAATCTGTTCTGTCATGGTCATTCCTTGCCTTGTGCGGCCTTGATGAAGCGCGCTGTCACGAAATCCATGGTGCTGACGTGATTGACGAACCAATCGCCCACTTCGCTCTCCAGCCAGTTCCGCAACGATGCCGTATCGCGCGCCTGTTTCCAGCGCGCGACACGGTCTGCCATGTCTTCCAGTACATGATCGTGTTCGCCCTTGTGCATGGGGTAGGGCGGGAAGTGCGTTTCGCGCATCAGCCGCTCTTCTTCGGCGAAATGGTGACGGGTGTGTTCCAGCAGTTCGTTGAGCACAGTATCCACACTGGCATCGGGGGTGGGGGCGGATAACAGGCCAAGCAACTTGGCGCGCAGGGTGATGAATTCGGCATGGTCGCGGTTCATGAAGTCGAGTGCGACTTGCGGGTAGTTCAGCATGGCTTTTCCTTATGTCTGGCGGGCATCAACAGGGCATCTCACGGTATAATCCGCGACCTATGCAGATTCTACGCGGACTTCATTCTACTGGCACTCACGCTGTGGCGGTCACCGTCGGCAATTTCGACGGGGTGCATCTTGGTCATGAGGCTTTGCTGAGTGAGTTGCGTGCAGCGGCGCAAGCGCGCGGATTGCAAACGGCAGTGGTGATCTTCGAGCCGCATCCGCGCGAGTTCTTCACGCCGCAACAGGCACCCGCGCGGCTGACCAGCCTGCGCGAGAAGCTGGAGCTGTTTCGCACGATGGGCGTGGACCGCGTGCATGTGTGCCGCTTCGATGCACTTTTTGCGCAGAAATCGGCGGCGGATTTCATCCATGCGTTGCATGAGCAGCTGCATGCGAAGTTCGTGCTGATCGGCGACGATTTTCGTTTCGGCAGCGGGCGCGTGGGCGATTTTGCATTGATGCAGAAGATCGGCGCGCAGCGCGGCTTCGTGGTACAGGCGGTGCACAGCGTGTTGCATGACGGCGTGCGCATCTCCAGTACGGCGATACGCGGGGCACTGGCGGCAGGGCAGATACGGGTGGCGCGCGAATATCTGGGCCGTCCCTACAGCATCAGCGGGCGCGTGGTGCATGGCGACGCCACGGGGCGCAAACTGGGTTTCCCCACTGCGAACATCCAGCTGAAACACAACCTGCCGCCGCTGAAAGGCGTGTACGTGGTGCTGGCGCATGCCGAGGGGCTGGGCGTGCTGCAAGGTGTGGCAAGCCTGGGTATCCGCCCGACGCTGAAGCAGGATGCCAAGCCTGTGCTGGAAGTGCATCTGTTCGAATTTGAACAGCAGATATACGGCAAGCATCTGCGTGTGGAGTTCTTGCACAAGCTGCGCGACGAACAGAAATTTAATGGACTGAATGAGCTGACGCGGCAGATCGCGTTGGATGTTGAGAATGCAAAGAGATGGTTTATCGAACATGAGTGAAGACAAAAAGAAATACCCGCTGAATCTCCCCGACACGACATTCCCCATGCGCGGTGACCTCGCCAAGCGCGAGCCGCTGATGCTGGCGCAATGGCAGGCGCAACAGCGCTACCAGCGCATTCGTGCAGCAGCCCAAGGTCGCCCGCAATTCATCCTGCACGACGGTCCGCCCTATGCCAACGGCGACATCCACATCGGACATGCGGTGAACAAGGTGTTGAAGGACATCATCATCAAGAGCAAGACGCTGAGCGGCTTTGATGCGCCCTATGTGCCTGGCTGGGACTGCCACGGCCTGCCCATCGAGTTGCAGGTGGAGAAGAAACACGGCAAGGCGATCCCCGCTGCGCAGTTCCGTGAGCTGTGCCGCGAGTACGCGAAGGAACAGGTCGAGCGCCAGAAGAAGGACTTCATCCGCCTTGGCGTGTTGGGCGATTGGGATCGTCCTTACTTGACCATGGATTTCCAGACCGAAGCGGACATCATCCGTGCGCTCGGCAAGATCCAAGAACGCGGTTATCTGTATCAGGGCCGCAAGCCGGTGAACTGGTGTCTGGATTGCGGTTCTGCGCTGGCTGAAGCCGAGGTGGAATACGAAGATAAAGTCTCGCCTGCCATCGACGTCGGTTTCGAGGTGAAGGATAAACGCGCAGTAGAAAAAGCATTCGGCGTATCGTTGCCGGGCAGTGCCAAGGTCTATGCGGTGATCTGGACGACCACGCCGTGGACGCTCCCTGCCAATCAGGCGGTGAGCGTGCATCCCGCATTGGAATACGACCTGATCAAGACCGAGAAGGGTTATCTGATCCTTGCCTTCGATCTGGCGACCGATTGTCTGAAGCGCTATCAACTGGGCGGTAACAACGACCGTGGAGACGGCATTGCCGCCACCTGCTACGGCAAGGCGCTGGAAGGTTTGCCCTTGCAGCACCCGTTCTATGAGCGCATCGTGCCTGTCATCTGTGGCGAGCATGTCACGCTGGAAGCGGGTACCGGATTGGTGCATACCGCACCGGCACACGGTGTGGACGACTACGTGGTGGGTCAGCGCTACAGCCTGCCGAACGACAATCCGGTGGGCGACGACGGCAAGTTCATCTCCACCACGCCTGCGGTCGGTGATACGCCATTGGCGGGCGTGTTCGTGTGGAAAGCCAACGATATTGTGTTGCAGGCGATGGAAGCGAGCGGGCACTTGCTGCATCAGGAAAAACTCAAACACAGCTATCCGCATTGCTGGCGTCACAAGACGCCAATCATCTTCCGTTCCACCCCGCAGTGGTTCATTGGTATGGAGCAGGGCGAAGAAAAACCGCTGCGCGTCCTGGCCAACAAGGCAGTCGAACAGACGCAATTTTTCCCAGCATGGGGGCGCGCGCGCCTTGAAGCAATGATCAAGAACCGCCCGGACTGGTGCGTGTCGCGCCAGCGCAACTGGGGCGTGCCGATGCCGTTCTTTGTACACAAAGAAACCATGGCTTTGCATCCGCGCACGCCGGAGTTGCTGGAGCAGGTCGCCAAGCGCGTCGAGCAATCCGGCATCGAGGCGTGGTTCTCCCTGAACAGCGCCGATCTGTTGGGGGACGATGCGGCACATTACCGCAAACTTTCCGACACGCTGGACGTGTGGTTCGATTCCGGCGCGACGCATTATGCGGTGCTGGCTAAGCGTGAAGGCTTGCGCTCGCCTGCCGACCTGTATCTGGAAGGTTCCGACCAGCATCGCGGCTGGTTCCAGTCCTCGCTGCTCACCGGCTGTGCGATCAACGGCCGCGCGCCTTACGATGCATTGCTCACCCACGGCTTCGTGGTGGACGGCAGCGGACACAAGATGTCGAAATCCAAAGGCAACGTGGTCGTGCCGCAGAAGGTGATCGACACGCTGGGGGCGGATATTCTGCGCCTGTGGGCGGCTTCGACGGACTATTCCGGCGAACTGACCATCTCCGATGAGATTCTCAAGCGCGTGGTGGAAAGCTACCGCCGTATCCGCAACACCCTGCGCTTCCTGCTGGCGAACATTGCCGACTTCGATGCCAAGCGTGATGCAATGCCGGTGGAACAATGGCTGGAGATCGACCGCTATGCGCTGGCGCTGACCCAGAAGCTGCAAGACGAGGTGTGCGGCGATTACGAACATTATGAGTTCCACTTTGCCGTGCAAAAGCTGCTGGGGTTCTGCTCGGAAGACTTGGGCGGCTTCTATCTGGACATCCTGAAAGACCGCCTCTATACCGCAGGCGAGAATTCCATGGCACGCCGCTCGGCGCAGAATGCGCTGTTCCACATTAGCCAAGCACTGGCCCGTTTGATCTCGCCGATCTTGAGCTTTACCGGCGAAGAAGTGTGGGCGGTGATGCAAGGCAAAGACGATGTCAGCGTATTCGAACAGGTCTGGTACAAGCTGCCGGATTCCGGTTTGAAGGGCTCGGCTGTAAGCGAGTGGAGCGATATTCGTGCTGTGCGTGAACAGGTGAACAAGAAGCTGGAGGAGCAGCGCGCAACCAGCGCGATCGGTTCTGCGTTGCAGGCTGAAGTGGATGTGTATGCGCCGAAAGTGACGTTCGACTTGTTGTCTCGATTGGGTGACGATCTGCGGCTGGTGTTTATTACCTCGCGTGCCAATGTACATCTGCATGAAGGCGAGTTGGATATCAAAGTGACACCAAGTACGCATGCCAAATGCGAACGCTGCTGGCACTACCGCTCCGATGTCGGTCACGATGCGAACCATCCAACACTGTGCGCTCGTTGCGTGAGCAATCTGTTTGGTTCTGGCGAGGTGCGCCGCTATGCTTAGCCGTTGGCTGGGCATTGCGCTGGTCGTCATCGTGCTCGACCAGTTGAGCAAGGCGGCGATCAATAGTCACCTTGTTTTGAATGAAAGTCATGCCGTGATGCCGTTCTTTAGTCTGGTGTTGGCGCACAACACCGGTGCGGCGTTCAGCTTTCTGAGTGATGCGGGCGGTATTCAGCGCTGGTTGTTCAGCATCATCGCAGTCGTCGCCTCGGTGTGGATCGTCTGGTTGCTGCGCAAACATCAAAATCAAAAACTGTTCTGTTTTGCGCTGGCGTTCATTCTTGGTGGTGCTCTGGGCAACCTGATCGATCGCATCGCTTACGGTTATGTCGTGGACTTCCTCGATTTCTATTGGGGAGGCTACCACTTCGCGGCATTCAATCTGGCCGACTCCGCCATCACCTGCGGTGCGGCGCTGTTGATCTGGGACAGCTTCAAAGGAAAAGAACATGGAACTGCTACTCGCTAACCCGCGCGGATTTTGCGCCGGCGTGGATCGCGCCATCGAGATCGTGGAGCGGGCGCTGGCCATCCACGGTGCGCCGATCTACGTGCGCCACGAAGTGGTACACAACAAATTTGTGGTGGAAGGATTGAAGGCCAAGGGCGCGATCTTCATCGAAGACCTCAAGGATGTGCCGCCCGGCAGCATCCTCATCTTCAGCGCGCACGGCGTGCCGCAATCGGTGCGGCGCGAGGCGGAAGCACGCAACCTCACCGTATTCGATGCCACCTGCCCGCTGGTGACCAAGGTGCACATCGAAGTCTCGCGCATGCGCGAGCAGGGCAAAGAGATCGTGATGATCGGCCACAAAGGCCATCCCGAAGTGGAAGGCACGATGGGGCAGAGCAACGGCGGAATGTATCTGGTGGAATCACCGGAGGATGTGAAAAAGCTGCAGGTGCAGGACGAGCGCAACCTGGCTTATGTGACGCAAACCACGCTGTCGGTGGACGATGCCAGCGTCATCATCGCTTCACTCAAGACGCGCTTTCCGTTCATCACCGGCCCAAGAAAGGACGACATCTGCTATGCCACGCAGAATCGCCAGGATTCGGTGAAGGTGCTCGCGCAGCAATGCGACCTGGTGATCGTGGTCGGCTCGCCCAATAGTTCGAATTCCAACCGTCTGCGCGAAGTGGCGCGCAACCTGAACGTGTCTGCCTACCTTATCGATAACGCAAGCGAACTCAAGGCCGAATGGCTGCAAGGCAAGCGTCGAATCGGAATCACTGCCGGTGCTTCCGCGCCAGAAGTGCTGGTGCAGGAAGTGATCACTCGCCTGAAAGAGCTGGGTGCGTCGAGCGTGCAAGAGCTTGCCGGTATCAGCGAGAACGTCGTGTTCCCTATCCCCAAAACACTGAGTTCCGCACCTTGATTTGATACACGTAAAAAAACGGCGGCGTCCGCAAGGACGCCGCCGTTTTTTATTGCGTGAAGCTGATTGCTTACGGTGTCAATTCACGCCAGGAGACACGACGCGGGGTTTGGTAAGTTTTGGGGGTCTCAAAACCAACACACGAAGGGTCGCCGCCGGCTGAGCCCTGGATACAAGCTTTATCCCCGTTCGGCGTGTGGACGATCTTGGGATTGGATGCCGTCTCATTGCCGAATTTCCTTCCGGCTACCCCGGTCGTGGTCACTGAGCCACCGTTGAGATAGTTGATGAAGTAGAAGTAGCTTTCCCCCCCGACTGTGCATGAACTCGAAGTGGGTATGTTCGCCGTCAGCACGACCGTTCCCATTGCGATGTCGGGGTCGGTATTGACGCGTTCCCCGGTATGGGCAAAGTCGAAATACCAACCGCCGTTGGTGGACCAATTCACCGCGTTATTGGTGGTGAGGACCACGCTGGAACCGGCAGTACATGTATTCGTAGTCGCGCCGGTCGGACAGGTGCTAACACTCTGCACTTGTTGCACGAAAGTCCCCTGTGTACGGGGATCTCCCCAGATTGCGACACTGGGGGTCGTTCCCGAAGGGAAGGGGTCCTTGATCGCATACAGCGACTGCTGGCTGTTATCCACCAGGTCGCTGGAACCGAGGTAACGGCCTGTACCGACGATGATCACCGGTGTCGTTCCGACCAGGGTAAGCAAGGGCTTGGAAGTGATGGGTTGGGCCTTGCCCGATGAATCGTGCAACGTGGCGATCAACTGGGCATCGATGCCGATAGCACCGATGTCAGCCCATCTTGGGGTGAGCTGGGTATCGGCGCCATTGATATCGAAGCGCCACAGATTCCCCAGCAGGTCACCACCGTAAGCGGCCACCGCAGTTGCGTCAAGACCCGGCGCGGAGAGGATTACATCAATCCGGGAGAGTCCGCTAGGCGCAGCTGTCGTACCCACCCCGGTAGGGATGTCGCGGATGATGGCGCCGGTGTAGGCATTCAACACGAACAGGTGGCCTTGTCCATCGCCGAAAGGAGCATCGGGCGGCGCGTTGTTGTAGCCGGAAGTGACGAGCACGACCCAAGTGCCATCCTTCAGTTTGACGATCTTGGGGTTGCCATAACTGTATCCCATGTTGTTATCTGCAAATTCCCATAGTCCTTTCGGATTGGCAGGATCGGTGACATCCAGTGCGAAATATCCTTTACCGCCAAAATTCAATCCGCCGACCAGAATGGTCTTCCATACGGCGAGAGCAGCATCGGTGCAGTTGCTGATACAGATATCGGTTGTGACAGGGGTTCCGTCCACATAGTACTGGTGTTTCAGGTCATAGCCCTTATCGGCCAATTTGTACAGATTGGGCATGACCATGCTCGGAATGAAAGCCCAATCCTCCTGTCCGCCTTCATTCACCGCTGTGGTGGCGTCGTCCTCGGCACGGAATGCATGCAACATGCCGTCGTTGACGCCAACATAGACCATGGCCCTGCGTGAGGTGATGGGAATGGAGGCCTTGAAAGCGCTGTAGCCGGGGTCGCCGAAAGATGCCAGAGCGCCTTTGATATAGGCGGACTCCGAATTGACGATGTCCCCCAGGATATGCATGCGCTGGCGGTAATACTTGGTGTTGTCCGCCAGTGCGCCTTCATTGGCGCGGTCGCCGCGGATGTAATTGAGCAGATTGGCTCCGGCGGCCAGGGTTTGGTCGGCAGCGCTCAAACAGGTTGTGCCCAGAACGCAGGACTGGGTGAGCGTCTGGATCTGCGTCAAACCGAAATCGCTCTGTTGCGCGGCACTGAGATTATTCCACAGGAAGGGCGACAGGTTGGTCGTGGATGCACTGTTGAAGAAATGGATGTTACGGACTGTCTGTACATCCAGCTTGGCTTGTGCCGCCCAGTCTATGGCTGGGAGTACCGCACCGGTAGTGATGTCCAGTTGTTGCCGGGTCAACTCGCCCACCCATTGTTGCGAGACAAAAGACGAGTGGAACAGGAAGTTGTCGCCCTGTGTGATGAACGCCGTACTGGTGGTGGCCGCGGAAGCAGAGCCGCGCCGTGCGGAGACGCCGGATAACGCGCTGGTCAGGCCGAGCGAAAGGTCGGAGGGGTTGGCCGCACTGAAATAAGTGCCGCGTCCGTTGACCGCGGTATGCCACAAGTCGTCGATGTTTTCGATGGCGTCGGAAGCGGGGGTCGGCCAGTTACACGAACCGCTGGTTTGCCAGCTGCATACGCCGGTGGTCGCGGTGCTGCCGAACTTCACTGCGTAGAAATCGCCGGTGACCGCCGTCTGGTAGGAGGGGTCGAACACCATGCGGCCGCGCGCGCCGAGACCCAGTGTGAACGTGGTCATGTGTTGATGCGAGGCGCCGTCACCGCCGCTGGCAGGCACGTTGTTGTTGCTGATGTCGGTGCCGTTTACGCCGGAGATATTGTTACCCAGGGCAACCGTGCGCAGATCCGTTACGTAGTAATACTCCGCCACGTCAGCCAGTGTGTTGGTCGTGCCGCCAGACGCAGACGTGGTGACTACCGGCGGATGGGTGGTGCTGGTAGTGGACAGGGTGGTGACGGTTGCCGCTCCGGTGTTCGTCGTGCTGGTGGCTCCCTGTACCGGGACGGTTTGGCCCGCGGTCGGCAGCGGTGGCAGCGTGCAGACGGTGGTCGAGCTGCCGCTGTTGGCCCATGTTGTACCGGCACCGGGGGCGCCGCTATCGCTGGTGACGGCAGTGCTGGTGCTGACTACGACAGCAGCGCCGTTCGTCGTGGTAACAACCGGTGCGCCGACCACGCCATTTGTAGTGGTGACCGTCGAGGTTTGGGTGGAAGGGTAATTGGTGACGGTCGTGGTCGAGCCCACGACTGTTTGCGTGTAGGTTTGCTTCTGGGTGATGATGTTAGTGCCAGAGAAGGCCGGGCAGGCCCCCTTGGACGTGCTGTAAGCGCTACCAAAGGCCGTTCTGTCGGTAGTGCAGCCCGTGTTTCCACTCATGCTGTTCACCAAATACCACACCGTGCCGGCTGAATCGGTCACGGACGCATTGTTGTTTGGCGGGTTGCTGGGGCTGCTGGCAATAGAGCCGCGGCAAAGCCAGGCCGAGGTGGTAGTCCCTGCAGGGGATAATTGTACGCAGAAAGACGAACTGGTCTGCGGGTTGGTTGCGCTAAGAGATAAAGACACTTTGATACTCTTGTTGCTGCTGCCATCGCTCATATATGAGGAGGTCTTGTTGCTGGGAACGATGGAGCATGCCGCACCCAGTTTGATGTCAGAGCGCGTCCATATGGTGTTGGTGGAGGTGTTCTGCACGCTTTGTTTTGTCGTCACGATATCGGTCGTGGTGACGGATTGCGAGGTTTGGCTGGCACCGTCATACATCGGCCGGATCTCTGTGCCATCCTGGTTCTCGACCGTACCGCCGCTCAGGTTGTAAGTGGTGGCGCCGTTCCAGAAGCCGTCCGTGGTCAGGATGGTGAAGTTCTGCTGGCATGAGAACTCGATAGGGTCGGTTACCGTGACGCCATTGAGCTGGTTGCTCGGCAGTTTCATCGCGTACATGCGGCCCACATTGGAGAGCGCTTCGCGCAGCGGGGTTCTGCTGCTCGCCTTGGTGTTATAAAGCTTGGTGTACCAGGCGGCCTTCTGGGTCGCATCGAACGGGGCGAGCCCCAGAAAATCCGGTGAGGTGCTGGCGTTGTTGTTGTTCATGGTTGCCATGCCGACCCGGAAATTGGCGCCGACGGTCTTGAACGCCAAGCCGGTCGAGGTCTTCATCATCAGGATGCGCGTGCGGTAATAGCTGTACCAGTTGGCGAAATTGGTCTGTTCGGTGGCGCCAACGACGACTTTGCTGAACACCCCGTTGCCCGGCGCATTGCCGACCGTGCTGTTACATTCCTTGTAGAAGGTGCTGCCGCTGTTGTAATAGTCCTTTAACTTCTCGGTGGTCTGCGTGCCGGTATATTTGTAATAGAAAGCCGCCTGCGCCGGATCGCCGCCGGTATCCACAAAGCTGCTGCTCAGGTTCACGGTTCCGGCTGCCGTGTTGTAACCGTCTTTCCATGCCGCCGTGAAAGTGGCGTCTGGAAAAGCGGTGCCGGTAGAGTCCACGGGCGGGGTGTAGGTGAGGTTGGGGTTGTAGAACACGCCATTGCACTGGGCGCTGGCTGCGCCGTAAGTGCCCGAGTTGAAATTGCCCGCGTTATCCGGCATGTAGTCCCATCCCATACTGCCTGAGTCATCCATCATCAGGAAAACGTTGGGCAACACCGATGCCGTGGGGGTGGTGATCAGAGGTGCCGGGGCCAGGTCGGTCGCACCGCCATGAGTACTCACGGCAGCAGCGACCAGCAGGCTGATCACGGCCATTTTTTTTGGGATCCAAAACTTCTTGGCGTAAGGATGAGCGTTCATGGAGATCTCCTTTGATGGTGCCTACATCGCGACGATGGATTGAATATAACTTATGGTATTGCGCGGACCCTGTGTCCGCGTGGTGACGCGGAATAAGTAGGGGTGATTGGGCGGGCAGGGGTCATTGGCATTGCCCACGTTGGATGCCTCGCAGGTCCTTGAGTCTGGCGTGGATGGGCTTTCCATGCACCCTCCGTCCGTATTGTCGTTGCAGAGTCTTTCTATGACGTATGCGACCGTATTCCCAAGCTGATCCTGCGGCAGGGTGATTGAGCATGCCTTTACGTTGTCCCAGTATCTCTCCCACGTCTGATTGGGGGGGTCCAGGTTCGGCTGATAATAAGACCGGTAGCCGAAGCCGGCGGGGCAGTCCAGGATGTGGATTTGATCCGTGGTTACCAAGTGATACAGCGTGACACTGATTGCGGTCTCGGTTCCCGCATCGGCAGCAAGCTGCGTGGTTCGTTGAAATGCGAGGTTACCCGCGATGATGTTCGTGGTATCCACGGAGCGCATGAGGGCAAGGGTGGCCAGCGTCATGGCAACCAGCACGATCAGGGTGATAAGCAACGTCACGCCACTCTGGCGGGCGCGACCGATGTGACGGATATGATGGGACATGTTTAGCATCCTCCTGCGCCATTCCAGATGGCATTGCGGATCGGCATAACGGTTTCGAACGTCTTATAGCGGTAGTGATCCCAATCCCCGCCCCAGGCTGCGGCGGCATTGACGACGACGGGAGTGGGGACGCCAGCCGGGTTCCAGGTGGGAGGGGCGGCCGTGACCACCTCGCCTTCACGGTGCGCGCTGCGGCTGACCAATAAGACGCGCACTCCTGTGCCTGCCTCACATATTGCCTTCAGACCGACGATGTCTCCCGCCAGTTGCTCCCATGCGGGTGCAGTGTTGGTGGCAGAACAATCGTTGTTCAAATAATCGCAGACGCTGAGCGACTGGTTGATGACGGCGTAGGCCAACAGCGCAGGTTTGGCCCCGAGATTGAAAAGAATGGGCGGCTCAGAAGTGGGCCCAATGGTATTTATCAGCGCGGGAGGGGCGCCGCTTAAATCGACAGAGCCAGCATTCGTGGGATTGACCACCTGATGCAGGCTGTGCGCAAGTGTCACGCCCTTTTGGCTGGGAATGACCCAGTCGCCGACTCTGAACCCTCGGCCACCTTCGCCCAGGTTATACCCAACTGCAGTGCCCTGCTTAACCATATAGGGAAGTGTTGCAATTCTATTGTTAATCTCCATTCCCTCTGGGATGTTGCTGTTGCCATAGAACACCAGCAACGTGTTGGTCCCGGGATCCGAGGCAAGCGGGGCAAGCGGGGCAGGGTCAATGACGACTGGCTTATACGCAGCTATGGTGAATTTCGGGGTTGTCAGCGGGAGTCCCATCAGCGACGGCGAACTGATTCCATAGCCAGCCTGGGAAATCTCTTTCTGCATCCCATAGAGCGCAATGGCTCCGCCGTTTTGTGCATCGTCGCCACCGGAGGTGGTCCCTTTGCGTGCCTCGAAAGTCGTAGTGACTTGCATGATGATAATGATGCCGAGCATGCCGACGACCATGCCAACCATGATTTCAACCAGGCTGAAGCCTTGCTGCAGACGGATGGGCGAGCGACCAAGTTGTGTCATATTGTTACCCCTTGACTATTTTTTGCGCGCTGATGATCGCTTGGGTGGTGTAGCTGTGCAGACAGCTCGGCTTGGCGACCGGGTCGCCGCAGCCGGGCACGGACCAGTTGATGACGATGGTGGCAACGGTGCGCGTATCTTGCAGTGAGGGGCTGGAGAATACTGGCGGACAGACTTTATTCTTGCAGGATATGATGGTGGCGGTTTTTACGTCGGCGTTGGCGTTGGGCAGGGCCAACTGTAACTCGCCGAGCCATACATTGAAGTTGGCTCCGCCCGTCCGGAAGCTGTCAAATTCATTGACGTCGAATTTGACCGGTGTGCCTGCGGGCACGCCTGCCGCTGCGGCACCCGCCGGGGTAACTTGTGCCGTGACTGCTTGCGCTACGTCCCCCCACATTGAATTGATGTAGCGGCTGGCTTGTATGCTGGCTTCGGAGCGGTATTGTGCGTCGCTCGACATCGAGACCGAGCCGGCCTGCAAGCCAACGATGGCGAGTATGCCCATCGAGAAGATCAGGATGGAGATGAGCGCCTCCAGCAGCATCGAGCCGTGTTGCTTGTGACTTTTGTTCAGCGAGATACCCATGATCAACATCCTTGCGGGTTGGAATGGGGGAAATATGGATTGCACATGCGGACTTGTCCGCCGGCTGCCACCACGACATTCAGGCAGCGCATCGGACCGCCCGCTGCCTTGCAGGTTCCACCAGTGGTATTGGTGAGCGCGATGGTCAAGGGGGCGGCAACGATGGTGGCGCGCCCCAGTCCTGAAAAGATCACGCTCGCCTCGGATGCAGCGATCTCGGCATGGGGAGCTTCCTTGCTGGTCTGGTGCGCCTGGATGTTGGCGGGACAATCATCCACGCCATCAACGTCCAGGTCGCCGACCGGTGTGACACAACCCACGGTCCAATCTCCCGAAGTTGGTCCAGCGAGGGTGAATGACACATTGGTGTTGCGGCGCACCGCCTCTGCGCGAGCCAGTTGCAAGCCTGTCGAGATACTTTCCGCGGCCGTACTCAGCTGCCTGTTTTGTATCCATGTCCTGAAATTCGGTGCAGCCAAGGCGAACAGGATGCCAAGAATCGCTATCCCGACTACGAGTTCAACCAGGGTGAAGCCACGCAGATTGTGTCGCACGGTTAGCATGCGCTGCCTTTCTTGGTGACCCAGCAGGTTGGGCTGTTTCCCCAGACAGTTGCGCTGGTCTGGGTGCCGTTCTGGTCGATGGTGTAATCGAACCCGGCCATGGTGTTGGCGCCAGTGGCGGTGATAGTGTAAGTGGTCGGGGTGGAGACGCAGGCGAATGAAAAATGGTTCTTTGTTTGGGCGACGCAAGCGGGAGCCAGAGTGTAATTTCTGTTGTCCTGGAAATATTGCTCCATCTGAACGCGCTTCTCGGACAGAGCGCCGGTTGCTTCCGTGATCTTGCCGCGTGTCACATAGTCGTTATAGGCAGGCAGCGCGACCGATGCTAGTATTCCCACGATGACGACGACGACCATCAGTTCGATCAAGGTAAAGCCTTTTTGCAATTTCATGTGTTTCTCCCAAGTGCGGTGATGCGTAATAGAGTGCTGTGATGCGAAAGTTAGAGCAGGACATATCGGTGTGGCTAGCCAAAACCGATGAGTGGCGATTTCGCCTGACTAACGGCGGAGCCGGAAGGTTGAATTTTGCGTAGCGATTTCATTGTGATAGGCGCAGGCGCGCTGGGGTTGGCAACGGCAGAGGCATTGTTGCGGCAAGGGGCTTCCGTGACCGTGCTGGAACGCGGCCAAGCCGGGCAGGAATCCTCGTGGGCGGGAGGCGGGATATTGTCGCCGCTGTGTCCATGGGATTATCCGGACGAGGTGACGCGCTTGGCGCTGCGCGGCGCGGCGTTGTTCGGCGACTGGGCTGCAGAATTGCGCGATATGACGGGTATCGATCCTGAATATCGGCGCTGTGGCATGCTGGTTCTGCCGCCCTTTGAGATGTCTGCGGCAACGCAATGGTGTGCTGCGCACGGCGCGAGGATGGAGCTGCGCGGCGACGCGTTGTTTTTGCCCGATGTGGCCCAGGCGCGCAATCCGCGTTTGATGCAAAGCCTGCGAGCGCGTGTGCTGCAACTCGGCGGGCGCATCATCGAGCAATGCGAGGCGAAAGCGATTGTTGCGGACGCGGATCAGGTAAAACATCTGGCGACGACGCAAGGTGACTTCAGTGCGCATGCCTACATCGTGACCGCAGGCGCGTGGAGCAAGGGGCTGTTGGGCGATCATGCATTGCAGACAGACATCAAGCCGATACGCGGGCAGATGCTGTTGTTCAAATTCGATGCGCCGCCGCTGGCATATGTCGTGCTGCAAAAAGACCTGTATCTCATTCCGCGACGCGACGGTCATCTGCTGGTGGGCAGCACGCTGGAGGATGTCGGCTTCGACAAAAGCACAACCGAAGAAGCACGGGCGATGCTGTTGCAGCGGGCCATCGCATTGCTGCCTGCCTTGGAAGGCATGCCGCTCATCAAGCATTGGGCCGGCTTGCGCCCGGCCTCTCCCGGCAACATCCCGACTATCGGACGGCATCCGCATCTGCCAAACCTGTACATCAACAGCGGCCATTTCCGTTACGGCGTGACCATGGCGCCGGCGAGTGTGGAGGTGTTGCTGAATACCATGAAGGGAACGCCGCAACCGTTCGATGTGACGCCTTATCTTTGGCGTTAAGCGTTGCCGCCATGCGCGCTATCCGCTTATAATCCGCGCCGGAACGCCGATGTAGCTCAGTTGGTAGAGCAACGCACTCGTAACGCGTAGGTCACCAGTTCGATTCCGGTCATCGGCACCATTCCTCCGGTTTCATCACTCAAGCAGCGAACGGTCAGGAGCAACAATGACTTTCCCGCAATTCGGCAAGCTTCCTTCCAGATATAAAAAAATCGCGGTTTTTGCTTTGGTCTTTGTCTTGTTGGCAATCGGCATCGGCTATTTCACACGCGGCAAACCGGTTTCAGTCGTGCTGAAAAAAGTGGAGCGCGGTACGGTCGAAGCGTCGGTGAGCAATACCCGCGCCGGCACCGTGAATGCCTGCCGTCGCGCCAAGATGTCCCCTGCGGCTGGCGGACAGATCGCGAAACTGCGGGTAAAAAAAGGCGAGCGTGTGCGCAAAGGGCAGGTGTTGCTGGAGTTGTGGGATAACGACCTGCATGCGCAGGAAAAACTGGCGCAGGAACAATTACAGACTTCGATGTCGCGGGTGCGGGAGGTCTGCACACTGTCTGAGGCATCGCAGCGCGAAGCGGTGCGCTCACAGGAATTGCGCGACAAAGGCTTCATTTCCGCGCAGCAGTTGGATCGAGCGGTGAGCGATGCCACATCGCGCAAAGCTTCGTGCGAAACGGCACGCAACGACATCGAGCAGAGCAAGTCGCGCATCGCGCTGGCGCGCGCCGGGCTGGAGCGCATGGTGTTGCGCGCGCCGTTCGACGGCGTGGTGGCCGACATCAGCGGCGAGCTGGGCGAATACGCCACGCCGTCTCCGCCCGGTATCCCCACCTTGCCGGCCATCGACCTGATCGACGACAGCTGCCTGTATGTGAGCGCGCCCATCGACGAGGTGGATGCGTCCAAACTCAAAGTCGGGCAGCGTGGCCGCATCACGCTGGATGCGATCAAGGGACGTACCTTCAATGGCAAAGTTCGGCGTATCGCGCCTTATGTGCTCGATCTGGAAAAGCAGGCGCGCACGGTGGAAGTGGAAGTCGAGTTCGACAAGCTGACGAAGGATGAGAATCTGCTGGTGGGGTACAGTGCCGATGTCGAGATCATTTACGACGTGCGCAATCAGGTGCTGCGCATCCCGACGCAAACGCTGCTGGAAGGCAACCGCGTGCTGCGCTATGGCAGCAACGGCGTACTGGAAGAACGCAAGGTGACCATAGGCCTGTCCAACTGGGAATACGCCGAGGTGCTCTCCGGCCTGGACGAAGGCGATCGGATCGTGTCTTCGCTGGATCGCACGGGGGTGAAGGCGGGCGTGAAAGTCGCGCCTGAAGAACCCAAGCTCGCGCAATGATCGAACTGCAAAACGTCTGCCGCACCTTCACTGTCGGCGACCAGCAAGTCGCCGCCCTGCGCGACGTCGACCTGCGCCTCGATGCGGGCGAATACATCTCCATCATGGGGCCGTCCGGCTCGGGCAAGTCCACCATGCTCAATATGCTCGGTCTGCTCGATCGGCCGACTTCCGGCACTTATCTGCTGGATGGCGGCAACGTCACCGACCTGAACGACGAGCAGCAAGCGCGTGTGCGCCGCGAGAAGATCGGCTTCGTGTTCCAGTCCTTCCATCTGGTGCCGCGCCTCACCGCCGCGCAGAACGTCGAGTTGCCGATGATTCTCGCAGGCATCCCGGTTGAGGAACGCAAGGCGCGGGTTCAGGTGCTGATGCAGAACTACGGCCTGTCCGATCGTGCCGGCCACAAGCCCGACCAGCTCTCCGGCGGCCAGCGCCAGCGCGTGGCCATCGCCCGCGCCACGGTGATGAACCCCACAGTGCTGCTGGCCGACGAGCCGACCGGCAACCTGGATCGCAATACCGGCTGGGAAGTGCTCAAGCTGCTGGAGGGACTGCTGGAGCAGGGCATCACGCTGGTGGTGGTCACGCATGATGCCGAGATCGGTGCGCGCGCGCGGCGCCGCATCCACATGCTGGACGGACGCATCATCTCCGACGAGCGCTAGACAAAATGAGACTCGCCGACACCCTGCAGTTCGCGTCCGGCAGCCTGCGCGGCAGTCCGACGCGCACGCTGCTGATGATGCTGGCGATGTCCATCGGTGTCGCGGCGGTGGTGGTGCTGACCGCGCTGGGCGAGGGCGCGCGCCGCTATGTGGTGGACCAGTTCTCGTCCCTGGGCACCAATCTGGTCATCGTGTTGCCCGGACGCACCGAGACTGCCGGCGTTGGTCCCGGCCTGCTGTCGGGCCAGACGCCGCGCGATATCACGCTGGATGACGCGCAGGCGCTGCTGCGCAGCAGCGCGATCAAACGCATCGCGCCACTGACGGTCGGTTCTGCCTCGTTGTCGCGCGGCGCGCTGAACCGTGAGGTAGTGGTGGCCGGTTCCACTGCCGGCCTGCTGGAAGTGCGGCACATGAGTATGAGTGTCGGCAAGTTCCTGCCTGCGGGCGATTTCAACGAGAGCGCATCGGTATGTGTGCTGGGCGATCAGATGAAGCGCGAATTGTTCGGCAACGAGCCGGCGGTGGGGCAGTGGGTGCGGCTCGGTGACCGCCGCTTCCGCGTCATCGGCGTATTGGCTTCGCAAGGCGAATCCATGGGCATGCGTACCGACGAACTGGTCATCATTCCCGTCGCTTCATCACATCAATTGTTCAATACTTCCGGCTTGTTCCGCATTCTCATCGAAGCCAAGAGCCGCGATTACATCGAACAGGCGAAGCAGGATGCCGAGGAGATCATGACACTGCGCCACAGCGGCGAGAGGGATGTGACCGTCATTACTCAGGATGCCGTGCTTGCCACCTTTGACCGCATTCTTACCACGCTGACCATGGCGGTAGGTGGCATCGCCGCGATCAGTCTTGCGGTGGCCGGTGTGCTCATCATGAACGTGATGCTCATCGCCGTGGCACAGCGCGTCAAGGAGATCGGCCTGCTCAAGGCGCTGGGGGCGCCGGGCAGACAGATACGCCTGCTATTCTTCGCCGAAGCGGTATTGCTGTCCGGTGTCGGTAGCTTGGCTGGCCTGGTACTGGGCTATGCAGGCAGCATGATCATCGGCCAGGTCTATCCCAGCCTGCCGGTGTCGCCGCCCTGGTGGGCGGTGATCGCGGCTTGTGCCACAGCGCTGGGTACGGGCATCCTGTTCAGCGTGTGGCCTGCACGCCGTGCGGCACAGCTCGATCCGGTGGCCGCTTTGGCCGGGAAGTGACGATCATGTACTTGCGCGACCTGATCACGCTTACCTCATCCAGCTTCCTTACTTACCGGATGCGCAGTTTCCTCACCGGATTGGGTATCGCCATCGGTATTGCCGCGGTGATCCTGCTCACATCCATCGGTGAAGGGCTGCACCAGTTCATGTTGGCCGAGTTCTCGCAGTTCGGCACCAACATCATCAGCGTGCAGCCGGGCAAGACGCAGACCCAGGGCGGCAACGTCGGCATCTTCGGCTCGGTGCGGCAGGTATCGCTGGAAGATGCCGATGCCTTGCGCCGTCTGCCCTACGTGCAGTACGTGATCCCCGGCCTGGTCGGCAACGCCGAGGTGCGCTACGAGGGGCGGACGCGGCGCACGATGGTGTTGGGCGAGGGGCGGGATTTCGACAAGGCGTTCACCATGAAGGTGCAGAGCGGCGGCTTCTGGACCGACGCGGACGACGAGCAGGCGCGCGCGCAGGTGGTGATCGGCGCCAAGATACAACAGGAACTGTATGACGGCAGGAATCCGCTCGGGACCTATCTCCGCATCGGCGGCCAGCGCTATCGCGTGGTCGGCGTGATGGTGTCGAAGGGGCAGATACTCGGCATGGATATGGACGACACGGTGTTCATTCCGGCGGCGCGCGCAATGGAGCTGTTCAACCGCTCCGGGCTGATGGAAGTCAACGTCAGCTACCGCGCCGACGTCCCCGCCGAGACGATGATCCGGCTGATCAAGGAGCGCATGATCGAGCGGCACGGGCGCGAGGATTTCACCATCATCTCGCAGGAACAGGCGCTGGAAGTGCTGAGCTCGGTGCTCGACATCCTTACCTTCGCCGTCGGTGCACTGGGCGGCATCTCGCTGCTGGTCGGTGCAGTCGGCATCCTCACCATCATGACCATGGCCGTCACCGAACGCACTGCCGAGATCGGTCTGCTGCGGGCGCTGGGGGCGCGACAGAACCAGGTGCTGATGCTGTTTCTGAGCGAAGCCATGTTCCTTTCTGCACTGGGCGGAATACTCGGTCTCTTTATTGGCGTCGGCATCGCGCAGGGGCTGCACCTGCTGTTCCCCGCGCTGCCCGTGCACACGCCGTGGCTGTATGCCGTGCTGGCCGAGCTGACAGCAATCACCATCGGTCTTGCTGCCGGGGTCACTCCTGCCATGCGCGCGGCGCGTCTCGATCCGGTGGAGGCGTTGCATGCGGAGTGATATAAATTTTCGAAATTTGTAAGTTATTGGGATATTCATGCTGAGTTATCGCCACGCTTTTCACGCAGGCAATCATGCCGATGTGCTCAAGCATTTCGTCGAGTTGGAATTGCTGCGCTATCTGGCGCAGAAAGACAAACCGTTCTGGTACATCGACACCCATGCCGGTGCCGGCTGTTACGAGCTGGATAGCGAGTATGCGGAAAAGAATGCCGAATACGAAAGCGGTATCGCGCGCCTGTGGGATGCCACTGACTTGCCCGCACCGCTGGCGGAATACGTTGCCATGGTCAAATACTTCAACCCGGACGGCGTGCTGCATCTGTATCCCGGCTCACCGCTGGTTGCGCTGGATTCCATGCGCGAACAGGATAGATTGCGCTTGTATGAATTGCACCCGTCCGACTTCGACATCCTGGAGCAGAACTTCGCCGACCACAGCACACACGTCCTCATGCAAAAGGCCGATGGATTCGGCGCGCTCAAAGCCCTGCTGCCACCGCCACCGCGCCGTGCACTGGTGCTCATCGACCCGCCCTACGAAGAGAAGCAGGACTACCAGCGCGTGGTCACCGCGCTGCAGGAAGGCTTGAAACGCTTTGCCACCGGAACCTATGCCGTGTGGTACCCGCAGTTGCAACGCAGTGAATCCATGCAACTACCCGGTCAGTTGAAACAACTCCCCGTCAAAAGCTGGCTGCATGTCGCCTTGAGCGTACAGCGCCCATCCGCGGACGGATTCGGCATGCACGGCAGCGGCATGTTCGTCATTAACCCGCCATGGACTTTATATGCCACCTTGCAAGGGGTGATGCCGGTGCTGGCATCGCGCCTGGGGCAGGATGGCGAGGGAAGTTTTGTGCTGGAACAGCAGGCTGCGTGAATCGGAATGTTTGATTCGGACTATAGATCCATAAACTGTGACATCTTCTGCGCCGTGGTCGATAACTACGGCGACATCGGCGTGTGTTGGCGCCTGGCGCGCCAGTTGGCGAGGGAACACGGCGTGAGCGTGCGGCTGTGGGTGGATGATCTGCGCAGTTTCGGCAAGTTGTGCCCGGAGTTGGATGCGACGCTGGATGAGCAGCGCTGTCGGGGCGTGGAGGTGCGGCACTGGTCGACGGATTTCCCCGCTGTCGAGCCGGCAGCTTTGGTGATCGAGGCGTTCGCTTGCCAGTTGCCTCAGGTTTACGTCGAAGCGATGGCCGCACGCGAACATAAACCAGTGTGGCTGAACCTCGAGTATCTCTCGGGTGAAGATTGGGTGGAAGGCTGCCACAAGCTGCCTTCGCCGCATCCGAGCTTGCCGCTAACCAAGTATTTCTTCTTCCCCGGATTCTCTGAAAAGACCGGCGGCTTGTTGCTGGAGCGCGACTTGCTGGTGCGGCGCGATGTGTTTCAATCCGATCCAGAGGCGCAGGAGGTATATTGGTCTAGCTTGGGGGTGCCGCCACGGGGGGCCGGTGAGTTGCGAGTATCCTTGTTTGGCTACGAGAACGACGCGATGGAGGCGTTGCTAGGCTGCTGGGAAAGGGGCGCGCAGTTCGTGACCTGTTTGCTGCCGGAAGGCCGTTCTCTGCCGCAGGTGGCGGCATTTTTCGGCCAGTTGGGCGGCACAGCAGGTGCTGTCTGGCAGCGCGACCAGTTGCGCGTGCATGTGCTGCCTTTCGTCGAGCAGGAGCGTTACGACGAGTTGTTGTGGGCTTGCGACGTCAATTTCGTGCGCGGCGAGGATTCCTGCGTGCGGGCGCAATGGGCGGCCAAGCCCTTCATTTGGCAGATATATCCGCAGCATGACGGGGTGCATCTGGAAAAACTTCGGGCTTTCATGAACTTGTATTGCAGCGGACTGTCGGAGTCGGCGTCGCAAGCGGTGCAGGCCTTATGGCTGGACTGGAATCGCGGCGACCCGGCAGGGCAGACATGGCTTGATTTCATGTCATGCCGGGAAGAATTGCAAGCACAGGCGCGGGTTTGGGCGCAGCGTCTGTCCGGTAACAATCTTGCATTGAATTTGCTGGATTTTTCCCGCCAAGTTGCATAGAATCCGCGCCTTGAATTTTGAGGGGCAGTAAACATGAAAACAGCACAAGAACTCCGCGCCGGTAACGTGATCAATGTTGGCGGCGAGCCAATGGTTATCCTGAAGGCCGAATACAGCCGTTCCGGCCGTAACGGTTCCGTGGTCAAGATGAAGATGAAGAACCTGTTGACCGATTCCGCCAAGGAATGGGTATATGCAGCGGACGATAAGTTCGACCAGATCATCCTCGACAAGAAGGAATGCACCTACACTTACTTCGCTGACCCGATGTATGTGTTCATGGACACCGAATACAATCAGTATGAAGTCGAGAAGGAAAACGTCGGCGACGTGGTGAACTATCTGGCCGACGGTATGGAAGACATCTGCGAAGTGGTGTTCTACGACGGCAAGGCCATCTCCGTCGAATTGCCAAACACCATCGTGCGCGAGATCGAGTACACCGAACCCGCCGTGCGCGGCGATACTTCCGGCAAGGTGATGAAGCCTGCCAAGTTGAAGGGTTCCGGATTTGAGTTGCCGGTGGCAGCCTTCATCGAGATCGGCGACAAGATCGAAATCGACACCCGCACCAACGAGTTCAAGAAACGCGCGAACTAAGACTGGTTTGTCGAAGCAATAAAAAAGAGCCGCTATGAAGCGGCTCTTTTCATTTCACTGCGGTGTTTTGTGGTGTTGCTGCGTTACAGCTTCTCGACGCTATACACCGCCACCAGCTTGTGTGTCTCGCCCGGCTTCAGGGTGATGACGTTCTCCAGCGCGTTGCCGCTTTCCACGCACACCATGTCGCGATGCAGTTTGGGGCCGAAGTCGCCCATCTTCTCCGCCTTCTCGGTCCACGGGTTCCACACCACGGTGGATTTGCTGCCCTGCTTGGAGATGCGGATGGCGCGTTTCAGGCCTTTGTCCTCGATCACGCAATCGGCGCTGCTGTCCACATACACGCGATCCACTTCGCTCTCGATGACGATACCATCCTGTTGCGTGAAGCGTGCGAAATCCTTCACCTTGTCCAGATATTCACACTTCTCCAGGCCGCGGATGGTCATGTTGCCGACATCGCTGATCTGGAAGTAGGTGTGCAACGCTTCGCCGAGTTCGAACGCGGCCTTGCCGGTGTTGGTTGTGACGAGTTCGACGCGCAGCGCCTTGCCCACGGTGGCTTCGAGTTGCACGGTCGAGGCGTGCGGCCATTGCGCGCGGGTGGCATCGCTCTCGACGAGGCCGAAGCGCAGGAAGGTCGAGCCGTCGGCGTTTGCTTTGGTTTCCAGCACTTCCCACGGCACAGTGCGCGCGTAGCCGTGGCCGGGCAGCTTACTATCCGTCTTGTGCGCGCCGAACCAGGGCCAGCAGATCGGCACGCCGCCGCGGATGGATTTGCCGGGCGCGAACTTGGCATTGGGCGACAGCCAGATCACCGGCTCTTCCCCTTTGGGTTGGAAAGTGGCGATATGCGCACCTTGCAGCGCAATGCTGGAAGTGGCGTGGGTGTTGGCGATCTCGGCGAAGATCAGGCCGCCGGGGACTTCCTTGAATTGGAGTTGATTGGCGATGGCATAGCGCTGGTTGAGTTCAGCTAGGTTCATGGTCGTTCCTTGGGTTGAAATTCAGGATTGGTCAGGCGGCGGCGCAGTCTTCAGCACTTCTTCCAGCGTGGTGAGTCCGGCGGCGATCTTCTGTGCGCCGGAGATGCGCAGCGGCTTCATGCCTTCGCGGCTGGCCTGTTCGCGCAGGGCGGCGAGATTCGTCTCGCCGGAGATGATCTTGCGCACTTCCGGCGACATAAGCAGTATTTCGTAGATGCCGATGCGCCCTGAGTAACCGGTCATGCGGCATTCCAGGCAGCCTTGCGGGCGCTGCAATTGAGTCGGTCGCGCGGCTTTCCACGGTGCAACCAGGTGATCCCACATTTCGTTGTCATTCTCTTGTGCCGGTTGCGGCTGTTTGCAGTGCGGGCACAGCGTGCGCACCAAGCGTTGTGCCATGATGCCGAGCAGCGTGGCGTTGAGCAGATAGGACGGCACGCCGAGATCGAGCAGGCGGGTGATGGCGGAGGGGGCGTCGTTGGTGTGCAAAGTGGAAAGCACCAGATGGCCGGTAAGTGCGGCCTGGATCGCCATGTCGGCGGTCTCCAGATCGCGTATCTCGCCCACCATGATGATGTCCGGATCCTGCCGCATCAGTGCGCGTACACCTTCGGCAAAGCCTAGATCAAGTCCTTGCTGTATCTGCATCTGGTTGAACGCAGGTTCCACCATTTCGATGGGGTCTTCCAGCGTGCAGACATTCACCTCCGGTGTCGACAAATGTTTGAGAGTGGAATACAGCGTAGTTGTCTTGCCCGAGCCGGTGGGGCCGGTGACGAGAATGATGCCGTTGGGCTTGGATGTCATCAACTCCCAGCGCGCACGGTCATCCTCGGAAAAGCCGAGTTCGGAAAAGTCGCGTACCAGCACTTCCGGATCGAAGATACGCATCACCAGTTTTTCGCCGAAAGCAGTTGGCAGCGTGGAGAGACGCAGTTCGATCTCTTGCCCCTCTTCGGTGCGCGTCTTAACGCGCCCGTCCTGCGGGCGGCGCTTTTCCATCAAGTCCATGCGTCCTAGCAGCTTGATGCGGCTGGTCATCGCGGTGACCACCGACATCGGCAACTGATGCACCTGATGCAATACGCCGTCGATGCGGAAGCGCACGATGCCTACTTCGCGGCGCGGCTCGATATGGATATCCGATGCGCGCTGGTCGAAAGCGTATTGCCACAGCCAGTCCACGATATGCACGATGTGCTGGTCGTTGGCGTCGAACTGCTTGCTGGTCTTGCCCAGCTCGACCAGTTGTTCAAAGGAAGCGAGGTTGGGGGATTCGGTATTGGCTTTGGTCGCACTTTTTACAGAGCGCGCCAGATTGTAGAACTCGACCAGATAGCGATTGATGTCGGTGGGCGAAGCAACGACGCGGCGGATTTCCTTGCGCGAGGTTTGCTTGACCACAGGCTCCCAGTTGCGCAGAAACGGTTCCGCGGTCGCCACCACCAGCTCGTTGCCTTCGATGCGGAGCGGCATGATGGAGAAACGGTTCGCATAATCGATCGACATCAGATCGACCAGATTGGTGAAATCGATCTTTAACGGGTCGATGTGCAAATATTCCAGACCGACCTTCTGGGCAAGCCATTCAGTCAGGGTGTCGAGAGTCAGGATGCGTTGCGGCGGACGTAATGAACGCCAGGCTTTTCCTGCAATGATCACCAGGGGGTGGTCATCATGCCGGCGGACGTGCCGCTCGTTAAAGAGTGCGTCGGCATTCTCTTTGTCGATCATGCCGTCAGCGACCAGCAGGTCCAGCACTTCTGCCAGTTTCAATTTGTGTTCTGCGACTTCTGGAGAAGCCATGTTTCGCACCTAGCTTGGAATTTGGAGGACTATACCGTTATCAGGCGGGGGCTTCAATAAACTTGCGGTTGGGTTTGGGTTATACAACGAATTGTCAACAAAAAAGCCACCTTGAAGGGTGGCTTTTTTGTTGTATTGGTGGGGCGGGGACACCCTAACTGCCAGTAACCGCGCGCCCTTTGCGGTGGTGTGCGCTATATTACCCGCGCTATTACCCACTCACGTTAAAAGTGACTGAGCAAATGATAACCGAAAACACTACATCAACACTTGAAAATCCAGCACCGCACCCAACATCATTTCTGGCATTGGAGCCAGGAAAGGAGATTGGAATTAGCCAAATTTTTGTTTTGACCGTAAACACCTCGTGCGAACGAGGATAACCACATCTGCCGGTCATAAACGCCGATAGGGGCAAGCAGAGAAATAGAACGTGGGATCGGGGTAAGTTTTAGAAAGGTTCAGAGCCAATACCCTCCGCTCCATAGCGCACCGTATGTGCCAATCACCTATCTGGTGGCGCGTACATCAATACCGAATTTGCCGTGCCGCTTCCCGCTTTGGCCTGGCGGGCCGTCCCCGCCAGCCTGCGAGCCGCTTGCGGCGATTGGGTGCAGGGAAGCCGCCCCACTGCTCGTTGATCTGAGTCACTGCACCCCTTACAGACGGGTTTGGGTTTTTTAGATGTCCCTCACCGTTTCTCGACTGCTCACGCGCGGGGAGGGGGTAGGGGGAGAGGGTGGGGATGTTTCAGGTGAGGATGTTTCTCGTTTAGCTGTTTCTTGTATATGGCGAGATTTTCTACCGATAGTATTTCTACCGGTAGAAATACTATCGGTAGTTTTCTTTACCATGGTGGAGGCATCCGCCGGGGTGTCGGTGAGTTGATAAACCCAGACAAAACGCCCCACCTCGCGGCGGCGAATCTGCTTTAAGTAGCCCGCATTCTCAAGCTCGATTCGGATTTTCCGCCAGGTTGGTTTTGAGATGCCCCATCTTTGCATCGCCCAGGCCAGCATGATTTTGTGGTCGTCTGGCCTAGTGCACAGCCAGGCCAGCACGCCGCGCGCGGCGATGCTCAGCCGTGTGTCGTCCGCCGCCTTTCGGCTGATTGGTGCCCAGCCGCTGCCGGAGAGGGTTCTGATAAATTCGCTCATGTTTGCCTTTCTGGGCCGCCTTCGCGGCCCGTCTGTAAAGGGGTGTGGTGGAAGAAACAAGGATCAGTGAATCGGCGCCCTTCGGGCGGGCACAGCACCGGCTGCGCCGGTGTGCCGCGCGCCGGACGACGGCGCGCCCTTCACAATCCACAGCCCAGGGCCAGCGGCAGCCAAGGCAAACCCGCGAGCGGAAATGGCGGCGGCGATGCGTAGGAAATCGCATGCGCGCACGGTGAAAATGCCCTCTCCAGGATTCACGATTACGATTTTCATTTGCATTCCATCCCCCTTCCGTTCACGTTCGAGAAATCGGGCTCGGTTGGATCCTCGGACTCGGACGGATCCGTTTTTGCGCCTGGCGCCGACTGGAATGGGTGTGTAACCTTGCGGCACAATCTATCTGCCAGCTTTTCCACGCGCTCGCAAAAGTCCTGATTCCCCCGCACCTCGGCGCAGTTGGACTCCAGCATCAGTTCGATGAGTTGGCCGTCCGTCAACTTGTGAGGAATGGGGATTCCGATTCCTCCATCCGCTCGGCCAACCGCGGCCATGCTCTGCCCTTCTTGGGTAAAGTAGGCGGGATATTTGAAAGCGTTCACGTGTCCATGCGGTGCCGCCGGGAGAAGTTGGTTCGACAGTCCTTCAGTCCACGGCCCGCCGCGTGAGCCCAAGTCCTCAACCAGTTCAAACCCGTGCGGGCATTGGCTCCCACGCCTTTGGAAGGCGCGCAAGGGGACTGCATTTGCAACTGTGTTTGTGTTCATCTTCGTATTCCTTTCGTTGTCGTTGGTGGGTGCTGCTCCTGCGCTGACGCCGAAGGTTGGTTTTTCCAGATTAGAGTTAGGGTTAGGAGACAAAGAATTAGAAGGGCCAGGCACGCCCACGCGAGCATCTTCACCTCCCAGAGCTCGTCCGCTTGGATGGCTAGGCGACGCTGAAGAGATTGCATTTGCTGTTGGAGTGACTGGGCTTGCTTGACCTGCTTGGTGGCCGCGCTTGGGAGCTGCTTTAGCTGCTGAAGTTTGCTCATGGTCTAGCCTTTCCTGGAGCGATTTCCAGCCATAGTCCTTGCCAAGCTGGGAGCCTTTGAATCGCACCCCCGCGAACTCAAATGAAAAGCCGCTCATCTTTTTGGTCGTCGGAGAAATATTGGGTATCGCTGTTATCCCGGCTATCGCTAAACGCTCAACTAGAACGGGCACGGTTGGGGAGTCAGCCAGGGCGGCATCTAGCGCCCGCTGGATTTCAAGCCGGGCAGGAAGTTGGCCGGTTCGCAAACCCATTTCTATTTCGTTCTTGGATACGTTTGCCGCACCGCGCGGGAAAAGCTTCAGGCCGAATTGAGCCTCTATCGCCTTCTCCACTGCGGCGCAGCGCAGCCCCAAATTGCGCTGGTCGTGGACTCGCCCATCGATGGAGACGCGGGAAAAAATAAGGTGTACGTGGTCGTGCGGTCGGTCGCCATGGTGCACAACCTGGTACGGGAAGGAGTCATTAAGGCCAAGCTTTGCGCGGGCCTCATCTACCATCGCCGCCCAACGATCATCCTTGCCGACGCTGGGCGGCAGGGATAGGGTGATGTGGCCGACGGGATGATTGATATCCGGTCGGAGTGCCGCCGCGTGGCACATGGTCTGCAAGGGGTTGGGGCCGCAGTTCGTGCTAACGATCTGCGGGTTTTTGTCTGGGTCGAGGGAGTAATCCAAAATGCCTTTGAAGCCCCTGCCGTTCTTCTGGCTTTGGATGGAAATGCCTCGCCCGCGCTTCCCGCCCGCTGCGCGGCGGGCGCTTCCGCGCGAGGTGCCCGCCCGGCCAGCGCGCCCGGCTGCACGTGCGCGTGCAACGGCCTTCTTCTTTTCACCCTCGGCCTTTTTTGATGCCGCTTCATTCTGGCGTGCCCGCGCCTCGCCCGCGCGATTGATTTGGTCAAGGATGCGGTTGCCGGTTTTGGCGGTGCTCATCTTGTGGCCCCAATCAGCGCGGAGCGGAACTCTTCCAGTTGAAGCCGGATCGTTTCGGCATCGGCTGCGCCGCCCGAATTTAGATGGCGGGCCAACTGATTGAGATTCGCGCTCGCACGGGCGAGCTCAACCCACGCTTCGGCATTGAGCTGAGGAATGCTCGCGGGAGGTGTTGATTTTTGCAGCATGAAGCGCATCGCCTCGGCGCGGCTGAGACGCCCGCGCACGGTGTCCAGGAATGCGAGCTCTTCGTCGTTGAGCATGACTCGCAACTTGTACCCGCGCACTTCACGACGTTCGATCTCGTCCTGTTTTCGTTTGCTTTTGAAGTCCATGTTTTCGCCTTTCCGCGTGACCGAAGGGAATGCGGCAAGACCGCGACCGCAGGTTGCGAGGCAAGGCCCAGCAGGGGCCGCGGCCTACGTCTTGCTCCCCCTCTTTTGCATTCCATCAACAACGGGGAGCAGGTGAGTCAAGGAAGGCCAGCAGCGCAAGGTAGAGATGCGCCTTTTCAGGGTTGCCCAAGGCAAGGCCAAACAGCCACCCACGCAAAAAAGCGTCTCGATTTTTCAGGGAGGCGGCGCGGTCTTGTTGGCGCTGCCACTCGACCCATGCCCGGCGCTTTTCCAGCCATTCACGAAGACGGCGCTTGCGCGACATATGCAGGATGACCGTTTCCTCCTCACGCTTCACGCGCAGCAGGTTGACGACTTCCAGCGCCTCGCGGAGGACCTCAACGTCAACGCCCTCGCGCGCCGCGAACTCAATTAGTTGGGATTCTGTAATTTCAATCATTTGTCACCCCCACCATCCAAGTACTTTTGCGCCGCCGCGGCAACCGTATCCATCTTTGCGTCATTTTTCTGCGCCCTCAGGCCATCCTGTTTTGCCTTATTCCCTGCGGCGATTTTTCCTTCCGCACCACTGACCGCGCTTGCCCCTGCAGCGCTTGCCGCGCCTGACGCGGCAGCGAAATGCCCCATGGCTTCCTTGCCTGCCACTTCATCCCGCCGCAGAAAATGGAAGAAGGGCGCTGGCTCAACCTGGTGAACTGCCACACAATGGCAACCGCTACGCCCGGTGAGGATGTTGTCTTGATTGATATCCGCAAGGCTCTTCTGAAGTCCAGAGTTATGCGCCAAACCCAGCAAGTCGCACATCAGCGGGCTGGCCCAACAGAAAGTGCCCGCGGTCTGGTCTTGAATCGCAATCTCAGTCCCGACGATTTTCACTCTGCGCCCGATCAACGATTTGAAAAACTGAACCTCAAATGAGGTGCTGAGATGTACCTGCCGATTTGGGCCGACGCCAAATCCCCGCGGGTGGGCGATGCGGCCCGCGTCAGGTGAGTTCACGAACTCAAAACTGCGCCCGGCCAAGATGGGGGGAGAGACGAGACAACGATATCAACAGTAAGAAACTGGATGTTGGCTGGCAAAACTTTGAAACGGCGCCAATTAGATTCAACTGCGTCATGCGCTGCGGCGATATAGCCGACAATTTCCACATCGGCTACCTCACGGATGACCACACCCCCAATCGTCGTGTCGCGGGGGCCTGTGGGAAAGGGGGTTAGTTTGATCATGCTGCACCCCCTGCCGCCTGGATAGATACACGCGCGAACAACACGCCCTGAAGGAATGCAGCGGCAACCTTGTTTCCTTCCGCTTCAAAATCCGAGATTGAGGTCTCGATTTCTTTTTCCGACATCAACATCGGATCGCGGCCGTCGCGCAAAATGACCCGCTGGTCGCCCAACTTCTGCCGTGCCTCCATCTTGCCCATCTTGGCCCGTACCTCGTTGGCTTTGAGGACGACCTCCACAAAAGCGCGTGATGCCATAGTTCTTGTTTTGCCGTTAGTCATGCTGCACCCCCTGCACCAGTACCAGCATTGATAATCCAATCCTGCACGCGAGCTTGGCTGAACAGGGTGCGGCGACCGACCCGCACAGGAGCGGGGAAAATCCTGCCCCGGATCATTTGATAAATCGTCGATTTGCTGAGGGAGGTTGTATGACAAACCTCCTTCATTCCAATGAGGCGATCCGCATGCGCATGCCTCAATTCTTCTTTCTTCATTTTTTGGCCTCCGTCGTGGTTGATCGTGGTTGATGGGCGGTCGTTGATGACCGCTTAAAACCAGCATAGTCCATTGCTGAATTTTGTGGGGTGAAAAAATATTGCAACTAATTGAAAGAAAAGAACAAATTTAGTGCACTTGATGCAAGTACACTAAATTTTTAGCGAGGCAAAACGCCCCGAAAGCCAATAGCCACGGGGGTTTTAGCGGATTTAAGAAGGAAGGTGGATTAGCCAGCGAGCGCTAAGGGAAAGGTGCAGTTTTGCACGTTGTAAAGTTGCAACAAATAGCAGAGGTTTGCCGGTAGATGGGTGATAAATGGCGCGGTTTAGCCCTGCCTTTTAAACGGCAACACCTGGGCGCCATCCCGCAAAGCGTCCAAGTAGTCCGACCAACGGTGCATCATTTCCCGACGCTCATCTAGCCTCAGCAAATGCTCATCGCGTTTGTATGCCGCGCGCGTCGCATCTGGATCTGCATGAGCTAGTTGCAGCTCGATCAGGCGCGAGTCATAACCAAGCTGTTCAAGGTTTGTGCTGGCAAGAGACCTGTATCCATGGGCTGTCATCTCCTCCCTTGTGTATCCCATGCGCCGGAGTGCGGCCAGCAGCGCTACATCGCTTAGGCATCTTGTTGTCGCACGGGGCGACGGAAAGAGGTAGTCGCTTTGGTGAGTTTTCCTGAGTTCTTTGAGGAACTGCACAGCCTGATCCGATAGGGGTACGGTGTGTTTGCGCTTGGCCTTCATGCGCCCCTCGGGGATCGTCCATAGTCTCCCATCCAGGTCAAACTCTACCCACTTTGCCTGCCTCAATTCACCAGGACGAACGAAGAAATGCGGTGCGAGTTGCAACGCAAACCGCACAACCTCGCTGCCCGCATAATCCTCTGTGTTGCGAAGCAAGACGCCAATCTCCTTTGGGTCGGTGATTGCCCCGAGATGCGTTTCCTTGGCCGGCGGCAGAGCGCCTTTAAGGTCGCCCGTTATATCCCTCTCCGCCCGCCCTGTGGCAACGGCATACCGCCAAATTTGTCCGCAGTTCTGGTGCAGCCGGTGTGCGGTTTCAAGCGCGCCGCGTGCTTCAACTCGCCGCAACACGGCCAAGAGTTGGGCCGGGCTTACTGCTTTTATTTCGTCCTGTCCCAAGTGCGGAAAGAGATCGCGCTCCAATCTCCGAAGGATCTTGCTTGCGTGACTGTCCACCCACTGCCCCCCGAACTTCTCAAACCACTCCCTGCTGATTGCCTCAACCGTTTCCACGTTTTTTGCCTCGGCCAATTTAAACGCGTTTTGAGCTGCTTTTTTCTCCTCCATGGGGTCAACCCCCGCAGAAATGGTTTTGCGTGCCTTGAATGCCCGCTCTCGCGCATCCCTGAGACTTACGGTTGGATAGATGCCGATTGAAAACGTCTTTTCCTTGCCGCCGAACCGGTATCGAAGCCACCAGAGTTTTTTTCCGTTTGGCTGGATGACCAGGGCCAAGCCGTCGCCATCGCTGATTTTGTATTGCTTCTCCCGAGGTGCCGCTGCCGCCACCGCCTTGTCATTAAGCTTTTTCCCCATGTCTTGTCCTTTCGGTGATGGGAGGAGGGTTCTATTCCCGGCCTCGTTACCCACAGGATACCCTAAAGCGAGAAATTACCCACGCCATTACCCGCAAATTCACCGGAGGTGGGTGGAGGTGGATGGACGTGAGCGGATGAGCGTGGAAAGGTGAATTACCTTGTGTCTATTGGTCTTTGCTGGTCAAAAGGCGACAAAAAAGCCACCGCGAAGGGTGGCTGTTTTGTTCCTTGTGGTGGAGGCGGGGGGAATTGAACCCCCGTCCGCGAGTCCTCTACAGGCAGTTCTACATACTTAGTCTGGTTATTTGATTTTATCCGGCAGACGCCAACCGACAGGCTGCTACTGGACGAGTCACCTTAGTTTTAGCTTCGTACAAAGTGACCCTGCACGACACGATTCCGTGTAAATGACCTCACTCATCGCAGCCTTACGGCCTTGAGCCCCTCCACGGACAGCAGGGTGTGAGGTCTAACCGGTTAAGCGGCTAGAGAGTACTTTTCGTCGTTTGCGACTATTGGTTTTCCAGCTGATTTACGAGGTGGCGGGTCCTCGGTATGCCCTACACTGCTTTGCAACCCACGTCGAAGCCAGGTCGCCCCCGGTTCGGTTTGATACAACAGCGCGACGAATTATAGCAAGTTCTTGGAGTGCAGACGTGCCTGGTTAGTTCCGGTCCGGAATGCTTTTGTTGATACTTTGCAAGTAACGCACTAAGTGCCGGTCGGTTTTGGCGATGTGTCCGGTAAACCAATCGAACAACAGCAACTGGGTGCGGAATGAAAGGTAAGGCAGGTCGCATTTGCCCTCAAAGGCTTCATCTTTGAGTGCGACAAAGTTGTCGATAAAGCGTTTGTGCTCTTGCAAATGGCTGTCGAGGAAGGGGTAGTTATGCCGGCGCATCAGATCCTCTTCATCGCTCTCGCTTTCCACATGGTGGCTTGACAGGTAGGCGAGTGTCTCGCGAATTGCCTCCCTGTCTCGGCTGATGAAGGCTGAAATGAGCTCGTTGACTTTGCTGAATAAGCGCTTGTGTGACTCGTCAATTTCCTCGATGTCGAGATGGAATTCTTCACGCCATTCCAGATGTTTGTTCAGCTCGCCCGTCGTGTAATGCTGCCCGGTGGCCAGATATTCTTCACAACGCGCCAGATAGATGCGGGCGGGGATATCTTTGGGCGTAGTTTCGATGCACTGGGTCAGCAGCTCCATGGCGCGCGGAATTTCCATAAAGTGATAGTAGGCGATCGCCTCTTCAAACATGGTCTTGGTGGCACGCTTGCCATCTCTCAGCTTGACAGGATCGTTGTCGAAAACTTCATAGATGGAGAATGGTTGCGCTTTGCCCTTCACGCGGATGCGATCCAGGAGGCGGATGTCATATTTTGACGGAGTGGCAAGGTCATACAGGGTGTTCTGAGTGATCAGCAGCGGGGTGTGATAAACCTTGGTGGCTTCTTCTATGCGGGAGGTCAGGTTGACCGCATCCCCGATAACGGTGCTTTCCATGCGGTTCGTTCCGCCGACGGTACCGATCATGACCAAGCCGGTGTTGAGGCCGAAACCGATATGGATCGGCTCATAGCCGGCGCGTGCGCGCCCGTTATTGTATTCGCCCAACTTTTCGAGCATGTGGATGGCGCCGCTCACGGCATCGTCGGCGCCTTGGGTGAACAACGCCAGGATGGCATCACCCATGTATTTGTCGATGATGCCGCGATGCATGCCGATGATCGGCTCCATCACGTTCAAATAGGAGTTGAGGAAATTGAAAGTTTCCTGCGGTGTCATGGTCTCGGATAGCGTGGTGAAATAGCGGATATCCGAAAACATGACGGTCAGCTTGCGTTCGATCTGGTCGCCCAGCTTAACGTCGACGATGCTGTCTCTTTCAAGCAGGGTAAGCAGTTGGTGCGGAATCAGGCGGGCGAAAGACTGTTCTGTCTGTTGGAGTTTCAGGAGGGCTTGCTGGTTACTGGCGATAGCATCTTTGCGGAGCTGTGTTTCATTATCCAGCTTGTCCTTGAGGGCTCTTAACTGTGACGTGCGGCGCGTGATGATCCATTCCGCGCGCGATGCCCGGCTGACCATGGCAAGTATCGATGCGGCCAGGATGCCGGTCAGGAACGTGATCCATTGCAGGCCGAGCTCGGTGAAGTAGATCGCAAAAACGAGCAGCCCGATGACTATGAGAACCGCAACGGCGGTGAAATAGGGCCGGACGCTGTGAAACATCTTGCGGGTATTCATTTTTATTCCTTATGCATTGCAGGCCGCCGGTACGGGCGTTATCCGTACCTTGGCCACCTCCCCCGTTCGCAACTCTAACAGACAAATGTTTATTGTTTCATTTTAAATACTTCAATAGCTGGAATGGCGTGTCAATGCTGCCATGCGCCGGCCAATCGGCCGTTTCGGGGCTGACGTAACCGTAGCGCGCGATGATGCCCATCATGCCCGCCGCCTGAGCTGCCTCCATGTCGCGCAGGTCGTCGCCCAGAAAGAGGCAGTGCTCCGGCGCGACGTGCATCAATCCGGCAGCATGCAACAGCGGCATCGGGTGCGGTTTGGAGCGTGCGCAAGTGTCGCCGCTCACCAGGCAGGCGGCGCGCTTGGCATAGCCGAGTTTCTCCATCAGCGGCACGGTGTAGCGGTGCGGTTTGTTGGTGACGATGCCCCAGGGAAGTTCGTGCCGCTCCAGCTCGCTGACCAGTGCTGCCATGCTCGGGAACAGCACAGTGTGGTCGCAGATATGCTCCTCGTAATGTCGCAAGAAGGCATCGCGCATCTCGTCGTAACCTGGTGAATCCGGCTCGACGTTCATGGCCAACTTCAGCAGGCCGCGCGAGCCGTGCGATGCCTGCGGGCGGATGTCCGAGATGGGCAGGGGCGGCAAATTGTGCAGAGCGCGTACATGATTGACCGCTGCGCCCAGATCGGGGGCGGTGTCGGCAAAGGTGCCGTCGAGGTCAAACAGGATGGCTTCAATCACGTTGGCAGGCCACCAGGTAATTCACGCTGCTGTCGCGCCCCAGCGAGTAGATCTTGTTCAGCGGGTTGTAGCTCATGCCCGTGACATCGGACACGTTCAGCCCCGCATTGCGGCACCATTGCGCCAGTTCCGAAGGCTTGATGAACTTGGCAAAATCGTGCGTGCCGCGCGGCAGCAGGTTGAGCACGTATTCGGCGCCGAGGATGGCGAATAAATAGGACTTCGGATTGCGGTTGAGGGTGGAAAAAAACACATAGCCGTCTGGCTTGACCAGCTTGGCGCAGGCCGCGACCACGGCCGCAGGATCGGGCACATGCTCCAGCATCTCCATGCAGGTCACCACGTCATATTGGGCCGGGCGTTCGGCCGCCAGTTCCTCGACGGCGATTTTTCGGTATTCCACCTGCTTGCCGCTTTCCAGCAGATGCAGCTTGGCCACTTGCAGCGACTTGTCGGCGAGATCGATGCCTGTCACTTTTGCGCCCAGTCCCGCCATGCTTTCCGTCAGGATTCCCCCGCCGCAACCCACATCCAGCACCGACTTGCCGGAAAGTCGGGCGATGTGGTCGATATAGCCCAGGCGCAGCGGATTGATCTCGTGCAGCGGCTTGAACTCGCTGTTCGGGTCCCACCACTTGTGGGCAAGTTGCGAGAATTTTTCCAGTTCGATGGGGTCGGCGTTGGACATGGTGTTGGCCTTGATTGACAGGTGGGCGACTTTAACAAAACTACCCGCCAATAGCCAAACAAAGAAGCAGGTCCGGCGGGTAGTCGGCGGGTAAGGGGGCTGTGCTAGAATGCGGACTTTGATTCATTGCATCTTCGGTTCAATTATAGGTCGCTCATGGAACAACAATTCGCCAAAGAAACCCTGCCAGTCAGCCTTGAAGAAGAGATGCGCAAGTCCTACCTGGACTATGCGATGAGCGTGATCGTAGGCCGTGCGCTGCCGGATGTGCGCGACGGCCTGAAGCCGGTGCACAGGCGCGTGTTGTTCGCCATGCACGAGCTGTCCAACGACTGGAACCGTGCTTACAAAAAATCGGCGCGTATCGTCGGCGATGTGATCGGTAAGTACCACCCGCACGGAGACACGGCGGTGTACGACACCATCGTGCGCATGGCGCAGGACTTCTCGCTGCGCTACACACTGGTGGACGGCCAGGGTAACTTCGGTTCGGTGGATGGCGATAACGCGGCGGCGATGCGTTACACCGAGATCCGCATGGCGAAGATCGCGCACGAGTTGCTGGCCGACCTGGATAAGGAGACCGTCGATTTCGGGCCGAACTACGACGGTTCCGAGCATGAGCCGCTGGTGTTCCCGGCGCGCTTCCCCAACCTGCTGGTGAACGGTTCCTCCGGCATCGCGGTGGGCATGGCGACCAACATCCCGCCGCACAACATGAGCGAAGTGGTGGATGCCTGTCTGGCGCTGCTGAAGAACCCGGACATGGATATCGAACAACTGATCGAGATCGTGCCCGCACCCGACTTTCCGACCGCCGGTTACATCTACGGCCTGGCCGGCGTGAAAGAGGGCTATCGCACCGGCCGCGGCCGCGTGGTGATGCGTGCGCGCACCCACTTCGAGGACATCGGCAAGGGCGATCGCCAGGCCATCATCATCGACGAGCTGCCCTACCAGGTAAACAAGGCCAACCTGCTGATGAAGATCGGCGAGATGGTGCGCGAGAAGCGCATCGAAGGCATCTCCGAGATTCGCGACGAATCGGACAAGTCCGGCATGCGCGCGGTGATCGAGCTGAAGCGCGGCGAGAACGCCGACGTGATCCTGAACCAGCTGTACAAAGACACGCAGATGCAGGACAGCTTCGGCATCAACATGGTCGCGATCGTCGACGGCCAGCCCAAGCTGCTCAACCTCAAGCAGGTCATCGAGGCGTTCCTGCGCCACCGTCGCGAAGTCGTGACACGCCGCACCATATTCGAACTGCGCAAGGCGCGCGAACGCGGCCACATCCTGGAAGGTCTGGCTGTGGCATTGTCCAACGTGGACGAGATCATTGCGCTGATCAAGGCCGCTCCGACGCCACCCGACGCCAAGCGCGAACTGATGGCGCGCGGCTGGCACTCGTCGCTGGTGGAAGACATGTTGTCGCGTGTCAGCGATGCCTCGCGTCCCGATGGTCTGGCTCCCGAATTCGGTCTGGTGAAGGGCTCCGGCTATTTCCTCTCCGATGCGCAGGCGCAAGCCATCCTGGAGTTGCGTCTGCAGCGCCTGACCGGCCTGGAGCAGGACAAGATCGTCGGCGAATACCGCGAGGTGATGGACAAGATCACCGACCTGCTGGATATCCTGGCCAAGCCCGAGCGCGTGACGCAGATCATCGGCGACGAGCTGATCACGATCCGTTCGCAGTTCGGCGACAAGCGCCGCAGCGAGATCATCACCCACACGCAAGACATGAGCATGGAAGACCTGATCGCGCCGGAAGACGTGGTGGTCACCATGTCGCACGGCGGCTACATGAAGGCGCAGAAGCTGGACGAATACCGCGCGCAGAAACGCGGCGGCCGCGGCAAGCAGGCCACCGCGACCAAGGAAGACGATTTCATCGACAACCTGTTCATCGCCAATACGCACGACTACATCCTGTGCTTCTCCAACCGCGGCCGCGTGTACTGGCTCAAGGTCTATGACGTGCCGCAGGGTACGCGCATCAGCCGCGGCAAGCCAATCGTGAACCTGTTGCCGCTGGAGGCGGGCGAGAAGATCAACGCCATCCTGCCGGTGAAAGAGTTCCCCGAGGACCAGTTCATCTTCTTCGCGACCAGCGAAGGCACGGTGAAGAAGACGCCGCTGTCCGACTTCGCCAACCCGCGCAAGGCCGGCATCATCGCCATCAACCTGGATGAGGGCGACTTCCTCATCGGCGTGGCGATCACCGACGGCAAACACGACGTGATGCTGTTCTCGGATGAGGGAAGGGCCGTGCGCTTCGACGAGGGCGATGTGCGCGCCATGGGGCGTGTGACGCGCGGCGTGCGCGGCATGAATCTGGCCAAGGGCGGCAAGGTGATCGCGCTGCTGGTGGCCGAAAACGAAGAGCAGACCGTGCTGACCGCGACCGAGAACGGCTACGGCAAGCGTACGCCGATCGCCGAATACACGCGTCACGGGCGCGGCACGCAGGGCATGATCGCGATCCAGACCTCGGAGCGCAACGGCAAGGTGGTGGCGGCGACGCTGGTCAATGGCGAAGACGAGATCATGCTGATCGGCACCAACGGTGTGCTGATCCGCACCCGCGTCAACGAGATCCGCGAGATGAGCCGCGCCACGCAGGGCGTGACGCTGATGAATCTGGGCGACGGCGAGAAGCTGGCCGGCCTGAGCCGCATTGCCGAAACGGAAGAAGAGGAAGCAGAGTAAATGACGATTTTCAACTTCGCGGCAGGCCCCGCCGTGTTGCCGCACGAGGTGCTGTTGCAGGCGCGCGAGGAGTTGCTGGACTGGCGCGGCACCGGCATGTCGGTGATGGAGATGTCGCACCGCGGCAAGGAATTCATGGGCATCGCGGCGCAGGCCGAGGCCGATCTGCGCAAGTTGATGTCCATTCCGAAGAACTACAAGGTGCTGTTCCTGCAAGGCGGCGCCACCCTGCAATTCTCGATGATCCCGCTCAATCTGCTGCGCGGAAAATCGTCGGCAGATTATGTGAACACGGGCATCTGGTCGAAGAAGGCCATCGATGAAGCGAAGAAGTTCTGCCACGTGAACGAAGTCGCCAGCAATGCCGACAAGAACGCGAGCTATGTGCCCGACTTCAAATCGTGGAAGCTGGACAAGGATGCGGCCTACGTGCACTACACGCCGAACGAGACCATCGGCGGCGTGGAGTTCGACTGGGTGCCCAAGGTGGGCAACATGCCGCTGGTGGCGGACATGTCTTCCAACATCCTGTCGCGTCCCTACGATGTGTCCCGTTTCGGCCTGATCTATGCGGGAGCGCAGAAGAACATCGGCCCGGCCGGGTTGACGCTGGTGATCGTGCGCGACGATCTGGTGGGACATGCTGATTCGCGCCTGCCGACCATGATGGATTACAAGACCCATGCGGACAACGACTCGATGTACAACACGCCGCCGACCTATGGCATCTATATGGCCGGCCTGGTGTTCCAATGGCTGAAAAAGAACGGCGGCGTGGCGCAGATGGAGCAGACCAATATCGCCAAGGCCAAGTTGCTGTACGACGCCATCGACGCCAGCGGCGGTTTCTATGTGTGCCCGGTCGCCAAGGCGGACCGTTCGCGCATGAACGTGCCCTTCAGAACCGCGGATGCGGCAACCGATGCCGAGTTCATTAAGCAGGCGGAAGCGCGCGGCCTGATGCAACTCAAAGGCCACAAGCTGGCGGGCGGCATGCGTGCCTCGATCTACAACGCCATGCCCTTGGCGGGCGTGCAGGCGCTGGCGGGTTTCATGGGCGAATTTGCACGGCGCAAAGGCTGAATCCTCAATGTCTGACGAACTGAAAAAATTCCGCGGGCAGATCGACCGTATCGACGACGAGTTGCTCAAGCTGTTCAACCAGCGCGCCGGGCTGGCGCAGCAGATCGGCCATGCCAAGGGCAACGGTGCGGTGCTGCGTCCCGAGCGCGAGGCGCAGGTGCTGCAGCGCATGGTGCAGGCGAACAAGGGGCCGTTGTCCAACCAAGGCGTGACGCAACTCTTCACCGAGATCATGTCGCAGTGCCGCGCGCTGGAAGCGCCGCTGCGCGTGGCTTATCTGGGGCCGCACGGCACGTTCAGCGAAGCGGCGATGTTCCAGCGTTTCGGCCAGGCGACCGCAGGCCTGCCTGCCGACTCCATCGACGGCGTGTTCACGGCCGTGGAGAGCGGGGCGGCGAACTACGGGCTGGTGCCGGTGGAGAACTCCACTGAAGGCGCGGTGGGGCGCACGCTCGATCTGCTACTGAACAGCAATCTCAAGATCTGCGGCGAAGTGTTGCTGCAAGTGCACCAGTGCGTGATGTCGAACGAGAACGACCTGTCGCTGATCCGCAAGGTCTATTCGCATCCGCAATCGTTCGGGCAATGCCAAGGCTGGTTGAATGCGCACCTGCCGCAGGCCGAACGCATCACCGCTTCCAGCAATGCCGATGCGGCACGCATGGCGGCAGAAGAGTCGTTTGCGGCGGCGATCGGCGGCGCGCAGGCAGCGGAACATTTCAAGCTGAAGGTGCTGGCGCCGAACATCGAAGACGATGCGCGCAACACCACGCGCTTCCTCGTCATCGGCAAACAGGATGTATCCCCGTCCGGCCGCGACAAGACTTCGCTGGCGATGTCTGCCGCGAACCGCCCCGGCGCGATGCACGACCTGCTCACGCCGTTCGCGAGCAACGGTGTCTCCATGACCAAGCTGGAATCGCGCCCGTCACGTACCGGCCTGTGGGAATACGTGTTCTATGTCGATATCGAAGGCCACCAAGCCGACGCGAAAGTCGCTGCCGCGCTGACGCAGCTCAAGCAGATCGCGGCCTTCGTCAAGGTGCTGGGCTCTTACCCGGCAGCCGTTTAAAAGTTTCATAAGCAAGGTATCAAATGAATTACTGTGATTTAGCACCATCCTATATCCGTTCCATCGCGCCGTATCAGCCAGGGAAACCGATCTCCGAGCTGGAGCGCGAGCTGGGCATCACCGGCATCGTCAAGCTGGCCTCTAACGAGAATCCGCTGGGCGCGAGTCCGGCTGCGGTCGCTGCCATGCAGAACGCGATCAAGACCATCGCGCTGTATCCCGATGGCAACGGTTTCGAGCTGAAGGATGCGCTGGTGAGGCGTTACGGCGTGGCGCATGCCAACGTGACTTTGGGCAACGGCTCCAACGACATGCTGGAGCTCGCCACACGTGCCTTCCTCACCGTGGGCGACAAAGCGGTCTATTCGGCCCATGCCTTCGCGGTATATCCGCTGGCGATCCAGGAGGTGGGTGCAATAGGCGTTTGTGTGCCGGCGACCAAGGGCTTCGGTCATGACTTGCCTGCGATGCTGAAGGCGGCCAAGGACAACAAGGTGAAGATGGTGTTCATCGCCAACCCGAACAATCCGACAGGTACCTATCTTAGCGCGGATGAGCTGCAGGCGTTCCTGCGCGGATTGCCGCCCGAGATTCTGGTGGTGCTGGACGAGGCGTACAACGAATACCTGCCGGAAGACAAACGCTACGACAGCGTGAGCTGGCTGAAGGAGTTCCCCAACCTCATCATCTCGCGCACCTTCTCCAAAGCGTACGGTCTGGCCGGGCTGCGAGTCGGTTACGCGCTGGCGCACAAACAGATCACAGACATGATCAACCGCGTGCGCCAGCCGTTCAACGTGAACAGCGTGGCGCAGGCGGCGGCGGTGGCGGCATTGCGCGACGTGTCCTTCGTCAAGAAGACCTTCGAACTGAACCAGCGCGGCATGCTGCAGATCACCGATGGCCTGACCAAGCTGGGGCTGGAATACATCCCGTCGTTCGGCAACTTCGTGGCGTTCCGCATCGGCGGGGCGACGGCGATGTACCGACGCTTGCTCGAACTGGGCGTGATCGTGCGCCCGATAGCAAACTACGACATGCCGGACTGGCTGCGCGTGAGCATCGGTCTGGAAAGTGAGAACGCCAAATTTCTGCATGCCCTGAAGCATGCAATGGGAGAAGTGAAATGATTATCGTAATGGGTAGGGAAGTTACCGACGAACAGATCGGCGCCGTGGTGAAGAAGCTGGAAACTGCGGGTTTGAAGGCCAACATCTCGCGCGGCATCGAGCGCACCGTGATCGGCGCCATCGGCGATGAACGCCAGCTGTCCGAGGAAATGTTTACGCCGTTGCCCGGTGTGGAATCGGCGATGCATATCGCCAAGCAGTACAAGATCGTGTCGCGCGAATCGCACAAGGCGAACACCGTCATCGACATCTCCGGTGTGCCGCTGGGCGGCAATCAGATCCAGATCATCGGCGGTCCCTGCTCGGTGGAGACACAGGAGCAGATGGACCTGTCGGCGAAGTTCGTGAAAGAAGCCGGTTGCCGTCTGATGCGCGGCGGTGCGTTTAAGCCGCGCACCAGTCCCTATGCCTTCCAGGGCCACGGTGTGGAAGGGCTGGACATGTTCCGCAAGGCGGCGGACAAGTTCAAGCTGCCCATCGTCACCGAACTGATGGATGCGCGCCAGCTGGATGCCTTCATGGAATATGACGTGGACGTGATCCAGATCGGCACGCGCAACATGCAGAACTTCGACTTGCTCAAGGAAGTCGGTCGCATCAACAAGCCGGTCATCCTCAAGCGCGGCATGTCCGCGACCATCTCCGAATGGCTGATGGCCGCGGAATACATCGCGGCGGGCGGCAACCACAACATCATTTTCTGCGAGCGCGGCATCCGCACCTTCGAGACCTACTACCGCAACGTGCTGGACGTGACCGCCATCCCGGTGCTGAAGAAAGAGACTCACCTGCCGGTGATCGTCGATCCTTCGCACGCGGGCGGCAAGGCATGGATGGTGCCGGCATTGTCGCAAGCGGCAATCGCGGCCGGTGCCGACGGCCTGCTGGTCGAGATGCATCCCAGCCCGTGCGACGCTTGGTGCGACGCCGACCAGGCGCTGACGCCAGAAGAACTGAAGAAGCTGATGGGCACGCTGGGCGCGATTGCCGGGGCGATCGGACGTTCCCTGTAAAACCATGCAACCTGCCTTCCGCAAAGTCGTCATTTTTGGCGTCGGGCTGATCGGCGGGTCATTCGCGCTGGCTTTGCGCAAGGCAGGAGCCGTTTCGGAGGTGGTCGGGTTCGGGCGCGGCCAGTCCACGCTCGACGAAGCTAAGCGACTCGGCATCCTCGACCGCATCGGCAGCGATGTGGCTCGTGAAGTAAGTGATGCCGACCTCGTCCTGATCGCCACACCCGTGGCGCAGATGGCGGAGATATTCAAGCGCATCGCCCCGCATCTCGGCTCATATACGCTGGTCACCGACGGTGGCAGTACCAAGAGTGACGTGGTGGCTGCGGCGCGCGCGAATCTGGGTAACAAGATCGGTCAGTTCATTCCTGCGCACCCCATCGCTGGCGCGGAGAAGAGCGGAGCGGCGGCAGCGCTGGCCGATCTGTACCAAGGCAAGAAAGTCGTACTGACTCCGCTGCCGGAAAATTCGGAAGAATCCATGCTGCGCGTACGCAAAGCGTGGGAGTTGTGCGGTGCGAATGTGAGCGAACTGACCGCGCAACAGCACGATGAAGTGTTCGCTGCCGTGAGCCATTTGCCGCATCTGTTGTCGTTCGCGCTGGTGCATGATCTGGCGCAACGCGATAACCGCGACCAGTTGCTTTCTTTCGCTGCCAGCGGCTTCCGCGATTTCACCCGCATCGCCGCCAGCTCGCCGGAGATGTGGCGCGACATCTGCCTTGCCAACCGCGATGCCATGATGCGCGAGCTGGAACAATACGCCGCCGAACTTTACGTCCTGCATCAAGCGCTGGAGAACAACGACGCGGCCAAGCTGGAAGAAGTTTTCAGCCTGGCGCGTGAAGTACGCAGCGCCTGGACTCAACAATAACTACTCGTTTTCATAGCATGACTCAGCACGAATTCCTCGAACTTCCTCCCTTGATGTCCGCGCACGGCACCGTGCGCCTGCCCGGCTCCAAGAGCATTTCCAATCGCGTGTTGCTGCTGGCGGCGCTGTCCGAGGGCGTGACGGAGGTGCGCGACCTGCTGCAGTCGGACGATACCGACCGCATGCTGGATGCCCTGTGACGTTGGGTGTGGAGGTGAAGCCGCTGGGTGATAACGCCTATCGCGTCACGGGTTGCGGCGGCAACTTCCCTGTCAAAGCATGCGAAGCTGTTTCTGGGCAATGCCGGTACAGCATTCCGTCCGCTGACGGCGGCGCTGGCATTGTCCGGCGGCAGTTACGAATTGTCCGGCGTGACCGCGCATGCACGAGCGCCCCATCGGCGACCTGGTGGATGCGTTGCGCCAACTGGGTGCGGACATCCGTTATCTGGGCAATGAAGGTTTTCCGCCATTGCAAATTTCTCCGGCCAAATTGGCAGGCGATACGGTGCAAGTGCGCGGCGATGTGTCCAGCCAGTTCCTGACCGGGTTGCTGATGGCGCTGCCGTTGCTGGGCGTAACGGTGCAGGTCGAGGTGGTAGGCGAGCTGATCTCCAAGCCATATATCGAGATTACGATTCACAATGATGGGGCACTTTGGTGTGTCGGTCCAACGCGAAATTGATGGCTGGAGCAGCTTCACAGTTAATGCGGGTAGTCGCTATGTGGCTCCACACTCTGGGACAGTCTATGTGGAGGGCGATGCATCATCTGCTTCTTATTTCCTTGCTGCCGGCGCAATTGGCGGCGGCCCTGTGCGGGTTGAGGGAGTAAATCCGTATAGCGTGCAGGGTGACGTACGATTTGCAGAAGCTCTGAAAAAAATGGGGGCCGCATACATAGCGATAGCGGCTCAAACTGGATAGAGGCGCGTGCACCAGAATCCGGCAAACTCAAAGCCGTCGACCTCGACTGCAACCACATCCCCGATGCGGCGATGACGCTGGCTGTGGCGGCACTGTTCGCCGACGGCACCACCACGCTGCGCAACATCGCCAGCTGGCGCGTGAAGGAGACCGACCGCATCGCGGCGATGGCAACCGAACTGCGCAAGGTCGGCGCGACGGTGGAAGAGGGGGCGGACTATATTCGCATCACGCCACCGGCTCAGATCAAACATGCTGCCATCGACACCTACGACGATCACCGCATGGCGATGTGCTTCTCGCTGGCCGCCTTTGGCGGGGCGGGTGTGCGCATCAACGATCCCAAGTGTGTGGCCAAGACCTTTCCGGAATATTTCGCAGAGTTTGCCAAAGTGACGCAGGCTGTGCCGGTCATCGCCATCGATGGTCCTTCCGCTTCCGGCAAGGGCACAGTGGCGCAACGCGTGGCCGACGCTTTGGGCATGCATTATCTCGATAGCGGTGCGCTATACCGGCTGTTGGGGCTGGCCGCGCAGCGGCACGGGGTGGCGCTGGATGACGAAGCCGGGCTGGCTGCGCTGGCGGGCGAGGTGGATATCCGCTTCGAGAAGGGCGATACTGGCTGGATGGGGTGAAGGTCGGCGACGAATTGCGTACCGAGGAAGCGGGTGCGGCAGCCTCCAAAGTGGCGGCGCTGCCCAAGGTGCGCGCGGCTTTGCTGGATAAGCAGCGGGCCTTCCGCCAAGCCCCGGGGCTGGTGGCGGACGGGCGCGACATGGCTTCGGTGGTGTTCCCGGACGCGGTGCTGAAGATATTCCTGACAGCCAGTCCGCCGAGGCCCGCGCCGAGCGCCGATATAAGCAGTTGAAAGAAAAAGGGATGGGTGCTAATATCGCCGCCCTTTTGCAGGATATTCAGGCGCGCGACGAGCGAGATACTCAACGAAGCGTGGCCCCGCTGCAACAGGCGCAAGGTGCGAGCTTGCTGGACACGACCCCTCTGAACATCGAGCAGGCGGTTCAGGAAGTGCTTAGCCGCTACCGTGCGTTGGAGTCCAAATAGAGCCTTTCTGTTTGGGTTGATTAACTAACCCCCGCTCATCACGGGATTGTCCTCAAGGTATACCAAAATGAACGCAGTTGCTGATATGGAAAGTTTTGCCTCCCTGTTTGAAGAAAGCCTGAACCGCAAAGAAATGCGTGCAGGTGAATTGATCACCGCTCAAGTCGTGCGTGTGGAGCAAAACGTGGTGGTGGTTAATGCCGGACTGAAGTCCGAAAGTTTTATTCCCGTTGAAGAATTCAAAGACGCAACGGGCGCAATCGAAGTCAAGGCAGGCGATTTCGTCTACAGTCGCTATCGAATCTCTGGAAAACGGCTACGGCGAAACGCGCTTGTCGCGCGAGAAGGCCAAGCGTCTGGCTGCCTGGATCGATCTGGAACAAGCGATGGAAGAAGGCCGCATCGTTGAGGGTTACGTCAGCGGCAAGGTCAAGGGCGGTCTGACTGCCATGGTGAACGGCATCCGCGCATTCTTGCCCGGTTCGCTGGTGGATACACGTCCGGTCAAGGACACCACACCGTACGAAAACAAGACCATGGAACTCAAGGTCATCAAGCTGGATCGCAAGCGCAACAACGTGGTGGTTTCCCGCCGCGCTGTGCTGGAAGCGTCGCAAGGTGCCGATCGCGAGTCCCTGCTGGAAAACCTGAAAGAAGGCGCGATCGTCAAGGGTATCGTCAAGAACATCACCGACTACGGTGCGTTCGTTGACCTGGGCGGTATCGACGGTCTGCTGCACATCACCGACTCTGGCATGGCGCCGCGTGAAGCACCCATCCGAAGTGCTGACAGTCGGCGACGAAGTCGAAGCCAAGATCCTGAAGTTCGACCAGGAGAAGAACCGCGTCTCCCTGGGCATCAAGCAAATGGGCGACGATCCCTGGAACGGTCTGGCACGTCGCTACCCGCAAGGCACACGCCTGTTCGGCAAGGTGACCAACCTGACCGACTACGGTGCATTCGTGGAGATCGAGCAAGGTATCGAAGGTCTGGTTCACGTGTCCGAAATGGACTGGACCAACAAGAACGTGCATCCGTCCAAGGTTGTAGCGCTGGGCGACGAAGTGGAAGTCATGATCCTCGAGATCGACGAGCAACGCCGCCGTATCTCCCTGGGCATGAAGCAGTGCAAGTCCAATCCTTGGGACGACTTCGCGCTCAACCACAAGAAGGGCGACAAGGTTAAGGGCGCGATCAAGTCCATCACCGACTTCGGCGTGTTCATCGGCCTGGAAGGCGGCATCGACGGTCTGGTGCACCTGTCCGACCTGTCCTGGAACGTTGCCGGTGAAGAAGCCGTGCGCAACTACAAGAAGGGCGACGAACTGGAAGCCGTGGTTCTGGCCATCGACGTCGAGCGCGAGCGTATCTCGTTGGGCGTGAAGCAGATGGAAGGTGATCCCTTCGGTGGTTTCGTTTCCTCCGGCCATGACAAGGGCGCTGTAGTCACCGGCACCGTGAAGTCGCTGGACGCCAAGGGCGCAGTGATCGCACTGGACGGCGATGTGGAAGCCTACCTGAAGGCATCCGAAGTTTCCGCTGACCGTGTGGAAGATATCCGCAACCACCTGAAAGAAGGCGACACCGTCAAGGCTGTCATCATCAACGTGGATCGCAAGAATCGCGGCATCAACCTGTCGATCAAGGCGCTGGACAAAGCCGATGAAGCCGCTGCGATGCAGAAGTTCGCTGCGGAAAACACCAGCTCTGCCGGTACGACCAATCTGGGTGCGCTGCTCAAGGCGAAACTGGATTCCAGCAAGGCTGACGCGCAGTAAGGAGGAACGATGACCCGTTCTGATCTTATTGCCAAGCTTGCGGAGCGTTACACGCAACTGCTCGGCAAAGACGCCGAGCTGGCGGTCAAGGTGATCCTGGATAGCATGTCGTCGACCTTGTCGCGCGGCGGGCGAATCGAGATCCGTGGCTTTGGCAGTTTTGCCTTGAACTATCGTCCGCCGCGCTTGGGGCGCAACCCCAAGTCCGGCGACAAGGTTCAGGTACCTGCCAAATATGTACCGCACTTTAAAGCTGGCAAAGAATTGCGTGAGCGGGTGGACTATCCTTCTGCCTGATGCAGTTCTGAAGTGATCCGATTGGCGGCGTGTCGCAAGATATGCCGCCAATTTTTTTATTGGTGCAGGGTTAGCTTAAAATTTTAAAGCCCCAGGCAAGATTTGGATTTTTAGTGGTAGCCTTCATGTTATCTTTACGCATTGTTTTGTTAGCGACAAAGTCATCATGCGATATCTGATCTGGTCACTGCGCGCCATACTGTTCCTGTTGTTGCTCGGCTTCGCTGTGAAGAACGACCAACCTGTTACGCTGCGCTATTTGTTCGGCTACGAATGGCAGACTTCTCTTGTCGTCGTGCTGCTGTGTTTCTTTACGCTTGGTGTCGTCATCGGCTTGCTTGCCATGTTGAGCACCTTGTTCCGTCAACGTCGTGAACTCGCTGCCGTCAAACGCGAGTTACAGTTGAAGAACAAGTTGGCTGAGATCGATGCACAGCGTTTCCCTGTTCAACCCTCCTGAGATATTGCACTAATGGATTTCGAACCCTGGATGTTGCTGGTCTTTCCCTTGTTCTTTGGCATGGGATGGCTGGCGGCACGTATCGACATTAAGGAATTGCTCACCGAGTCGAGTGCTTTGCCGCGCTCGTATTTTCAAGGTCTGAACTTTCTGCTCAACGAACAGCAGGATCAGGCCATAGAAGCCTTCATCGAAGTGGTCAAGGTCGATCCGCAAACGGTCGAGTTGCACTTTGCTTTGGGCAGCCTGTTCCGCCGTCGCGGCGAGGTGGATCGTGCCATCCGCATGCACCTCAACCTGGTGGAGCGCGCCGATCTGGACGAGGAAAGGAAACAGCAGGCGCTGTTCGAGTTGGCACAGGACTATTTGAAAGCGGGCATTCTGGACAGGTCCGAAGCGGCCTTTCAGGGGCTGCACGGTACTCCGTACGAAAAAGAGTCGCTGGACTTCCTGCTGGAGATCTACCAGAAGGAAAAAGACTGGCTCAAGGCGATCGATATCAGCCAGCGGCTGACAGCCTTGACCGGGGAATCGCATGGCAAGGAGGCGGCCTTTTTCTTCTGTGAATTGGCCGCAAGCGAGTTGGCGCGCAAACAGACCGAGGCTGCGGTCGTGCATCTGGAACAGGCACTGAGCGTCAACCCGCAGAGCGTGCGCGCCAGCATCATGCTGGGCGACATCGAGTTGGCTGCCGGCAACCCGTCGCACGCCATCGAGATATGGAAAAGCATCGAGCAACAGGATGCGCAATACCTGCCGCTGGCCGCAGAGCGCTTGTTGCAAGCGTGCCGCCAGAACGGTGATGAGGCTGCGGGTGTGGCGCTGTTACAAGGCTATTTGCAAAAATATCCTTCGCTGGATTTGATGAACGTCCTGTTTGGCGTCCTGGTGCAGCGCGATGGTGCAGAAGCGGCCTACCTCATGGTACGCAACGAATTGAAACGCAACCCCACCTTGCTGGGGCTGGATAAGCTACTGGAAGCTCAATTGCTGGAGACCACCAGCGAACGCCGTGCCGATCTGGAACTGGTAAAGAGTCTTATCTATCAACGCACCCGTGGTCTGGCCATGTACCGCTGCAAACATTGCGGTTTCAAGGCGCGCCAGTTCTACTGGCACTGTCCGGCCTGCCACAGTTGGGAAAGTTATTCGCCGAAGCGCAGTGAAGAAAACGGAGTTGCCATATGAGCAACGCGAAGACAACCGACCCAAGGATCATCGTCGCCCTAGACTACCCGCAGGCCGCGCCGGCGCTGGCTTTGGCGCAGCGTCTGGAGCCAGCGCTGTGCCGCCTGAAAGTGGGCAAGGAGCTGTTCACCGCTGCCGGGCCGCAACTGGTCGAGCAGTTGCAACAACGCGGCTTCGAAGTGTTTCTCGATCTGAAATTCCACGACATTCCCAACACCACGGCGCAAGCCTGCAAGGCCGCCGCCGCCATGGGAGTGTGGATGGTGAACGTGCATGCCCTGGGCGGCAAACGCATGATGGATGCGGCACGCGAAGCGCTGGAGAACGTCGAACGTCGCCCCAAACTGATTGCTGTCACCGTGCTTACCAGCATGGCGCAGGAAGACTTGCATGGCGTCGGTATCAATGCCAGCCCGGCGCATATGGTATCGCTGCTGGCGGGCTTGGTGCATGACAGCGGTCTGGATGGCGTGGTGTGTTCCGCACAGGAAGCCGCTAGCCTGCGCCGGCAGTGCGGCAACAATTTTTGTCTGGTCACGCCGGGCATCCGCCCGGCCAATGCCGCGGCGAACGACCAGTCGCGCATCATGACGCCGCGTGCCGCACTGGACGCGGGATCCAGCTATCTGGTCATCGGGCGTCCGATCACGCAGGCACCAGATCCATTGCAGGCATTGCAGGATATTTTGAAAGAGATAGGAGACATGGCATGAAGCTGCCATCGTTTGAAAAAGCGCGTGTCCTGGTCGTGGGCGACGTGATGCTGGACCGTTACTGGTTCGGCGATGTGAGCCGCATCTCGCCGGAAGCGCCGGTGCCGGTGTTGAAAGTGAACAAGGTGGAAGAGCGTCCGGGCGGTGCGGCCAACGTGGCACGCAACATCGCCGCGCTCGGAGCGCACTGCACCTTGCTGTCGGTCGTCGGTGCGGACGAGGCGGGCGATTGCCTGCAACGGTTGTTGACCGAGCAGGGAGGTGTGGAGGCGTTGCTGCATCGCGATACCAGTATCTCCACCATCGTCAAGCTGCGCGCCATCGCGCGGCAGCAACAGTTGTTGCGTATCGATTTTGAAACGCCACCCAGCCACGAAGTATTGCAAGCCAAGCTGGCCGATTTCAAGGAAAAATTGCCGCATTGCGACGTGGTGGTGCTGTCCGATTACGGCAAGGGCGGTTTAGCGCACATTGCCGAGATGATCCGGCAGGCGTGCGCAGCGGGTAAACCGGTACTGGTCGATCCGAAAGGGGATGACTATGCGCGCTATCAAGGCGCGACCTTGCTCACACCGAACCGTAGTGAGTTCCGCGAAGTGGCGGGGGCCTGGAAAAACGAGACCGAGTTGAATGCGAAAGCACAAAAACTGCGCACCGAATTGAAGCTGGATGCTTTGCTGGTCACGCGCAGCGAAGAGGGGATGTCGCTATTCCGCGAACAGGATGTGCTGCATGAACCGACGCAGGCACGCGAAGTGTTTGACGTGAGCGGCGCCGGCGATACCGTCATCGCCACGCTGGCGGTGATGCTGGCGAGCGGTGCAGGCATGCACGATGCGATGCGCATCGCCAACCGCGCAGCGGGCATCGTGGTGGGCAAGCTCGGCACTGCAGTGGTGTCGCGCCAAGAGATACTTGAGGACATGGGGAGCTGATATGTACTACGTCGTTACTGGGGCTGCGGGTTTTATCGGATCGAACATCGTCAAAGCGCTGAACGCGCGCGGCGAGAACAACATCATCGCGGTCGATAACCTGAAGAAGGCCGACAAGTTCAAGAATCTGACCGATTGCGAGATCGCCGATTACATGGACAAGGAAGATTTCATCGGCCTGCTGCAAGGCGGCGATTTCGACGGCATCCTCGCGGCGGTGCTGCACGAAGGCGCGTGTTCCGACACCATGGAGACCGACGGTCATTACATGATGGAGAACAACTACCGCTACACGCTGGAGCTGTTGAACCATTGCCAGAACGAGGAAGTGCCATTCCTGTATGCCTCCTCAGCATCGGTGTATGGCGGCGGCGGCGTGTTCAAGGAGAGCCGCGAATATGAGTCGCCGCTCAACGTCTATGCCTATTCCAAGTTCCTGTTCGACCAGGTAGTGCGCCGCCGCTGGGCGAACCGCACATCGCAGATCGTCGGCCTGCGCTACTTCAACGTGTATGGCCAGCGTGAACAGCACAAAGGACGCATGGCGTCCGTGGCCTATCACTTCTTCAACCAGTATCGTGCCGAAGGGTATGTGAAACTGTTCGAAGGCTGTGACGGCTATGCCAACGGCGGCCAGCTGCGCGACTTCGTCTCGGTGGAAGACGTGGTCAAGGTCAACATGTACTTCCTCGACCATCCGGGTAAGTCCGGCATCTTCAATCTCGGCACCGGCAAGGCGCAAAGCTTCAACGACGTGGCCGCGGCGACCATCAACACCCTGCGTGCTGCCAAGGGTGAGAGCGCGCTGACGCTGGAACAGATGCAGCAGCAACAACTCATCCGTTACATCCCGTTCCCGGATGCCTTGCGCGGCAAGTATCAGAGCTACACGCAAGCCGATATGAGCGCCATGCGCGAGATCGGCTATGCAGAACCGTTCCTGACCGTAGAGCAGGGCACGGCGAACTACGTCAATTACATGCTGGAGCAGTCGAAGTAGAGGAGAGGGGATGCGATCTGCGACGAGAGTCGCATCGCTTCAATGGCATAACTTGCCCAATTCGGCGGCAAGTTGAGCTTTGTCATTGATGCCCAATTTCAAATAAATTTTGCTCGTATGGGTCTTTACGGTAGCTGGTGAAATGTCCAGATTTTGCGCGATGGTTTTATAATCATTTCCCGCGGAAATATGCTGGGCGATTTCCAGTTCGCGAGAACTCAATTTATCAGCAGCAACTTTCGTTCGTGCGCGCAACAAAGTCAATTCGTTCATCGATAAGAAGCTGATGACAATGGATTGTCCGATGTAGCTCTGGTCTTGTGCTGTTTTTAAGACATCCTCGGGCACAAACGGCCCCTTCCATGATGACCATTCTTTTCGGAAAATCGCCACGAAAGATGGCATTGCGACATGCAGCAGCCCGGTATTGTCACACGCTGCAAGCGTATTAACGCTGCTGTTAGGATATGCCGAAAATTCATTGGGGAGATTCTTCAGCCAGTTCATTCTTGCAGCTTCTAGCAGGTGCGGAAAAATAATTTCTTTAATTGCGCGCTCTTGTTCGGTGAATGGCTGGCTGATATTCGAGCGGTGAAAAACCATCATGCTCAATAAACTCGTGTCTGGATCAGTGCATCCTGTCCCAAGGATATGTTCTATGCGATATTCCTTGCAATAAGTGTTGTAGGTGTCCGTATTTCTGTATTCGCGAGCCATGTCTACATTGAATGTGCGGTTGCTATGCTCAGTGACATCGCGCGTTAACTTATATTCATGCTGTATGCGCAACCAGCTTTCGATGAAATCGCCGGGAAGATTGTGCAGATGAATGTGGTGAACGACGGGCTGCTCGTTTATCCAACGACCCTTTCCCCACGCGCAGGAATCAAATGGGATAAGTGTTTTCACCTCCGATAAGGCCCAGTCCTTGAACTCGTGGTCCGGTTTTTCAAGAGCGCCGCGCCAAAGATTGAGCAAAAAACTGCCAAGCTGTTGCATGTTTCCCCTCAAATTCTCTCCAAGTGTATGGGTGCATCCCATATTCAACTTTCTTTCTGTCAGTCTGACAGCAATGGGGAAAATCGGCAAGACTACAAATTGTTCAGATAGTCAATACGGCAAATGGTGGAGGTCATACGGCTGATATGGAAATATAGCTGCGCGAAGTAATCTGCATCCGTCTTGTTTTGATCAGGTGCCTTGGGGACGCGCTCTGCACGGGCTTGAAAAACAGAGATGTGAATCCACTACATCAGTCGCTGAGGTGAAAGGAAAGCGTAATGCGAAAATTTTTGCTGTCTGTATTCGTAGTGTTAGTTACTTCAGGTTCCGCATGCGCGGAGGTTGATCCCAATACTGCTGCTAAATCGGTCGATACAACGTCGACGGAAGGCGTACGGATAATTCCGGCGGCCTCGAAATGGTATGTCGGTTTCAATCTGGGTTTTGGTCGGTTAGCCGGATGGAGCATGGGGTCGGTAAATTCCTATTATCAATCCGTCGGATATGAGAATACCAGTCAATCCATGAGTGATCAGGCGCTGACGGAAGTGAAGTTCTATGCAGCCAATCGTGTGAAGGACTCTCTGGATGTCGAATTGGGATACACCTCGGCGACAAATTATGGCGGGAATAATTGGTCAAAATATCGCAATGCAGCGAATAATCAAATTGTCTCTGAGCGCCAATTCAATGCTAGGGCGATTTCGCTTTCCGCTTTATTCAGACCGTACGAAGGGAAGCTGTTTCTCAGAGGCGGCGCGCATTTCTCGGAATTCGAGATTCAAAAGAGTGTGACTGGTACACCAGCCAACCTGAATGCTATTGCGGCAGGAGATCGCATGGAGGGAGATGGCGTTTCGCGAGGGTTCGGAACCCTCTTTGGTTTTGGCTTTGATTTCAAAACGGGCAAAGTGGGGGCTATTCGTCTGGAGGTGAACCATTATTTCCGGTTGGGCGGCACCAGATACGAGAAGAGCGCGCTTGATCTCGGTTACCAGGTCAATTTCTGATTTATCAATTTAAAATCGCATTTTCCCTGCGTAAGGAGGATTGATGAAGAAAGTGTTGCTGTTCCCGTTGTTGTGGGCAGTACTTGTTGCCTCCGCACATGCAGAGGTTGGTCTTGGTCAGACATCTAAACCTGCCGATGCAACGTCGGCGGAGGGACTGATGGCTATTCCGCGTGAGAAAAACTGGTATGTCGGGGGAAGCCTTGGAATCGATTTCCTAAGGGGCTGGAACCCCAATGCATTGGATGGTAACTATCGAAGCTATTATAAAGACACAAATTTCATTACTCTTTTTTCCGGAGATCGAAAAACACCATCTGCCTTGGATAAACTTGGAATAGAGTTGAACATCTATGCAGGGTACAGGCTATCCCATTCTTTTGATATCGAGTGGGGTTTGTTTTCTACAAGCCTTATGAACTGGAAGTATCGGATGGTTTACAGCGATTCCGTTGGCACCAAGCATGAGATGAAGCAGAAAATCTATTCCAACGGGATTTATGTTTCGACTGCATACAGGCCATTTAGCAGCAGATGGGGGAACGGCTTTTACCTCAAACTCGGGGGACATTATTCGGAATTAAAATCCATGTCGACGTTTGATGGAAATCCAGTTGATGTCAATGCACTGGGAGGTGCAGGCAGCATTCCGAGCAATGGGACATTTCAAGGATATGGATCGCTTTTCGGAGTAGGTTATGACGTAAGACTTGGCAAAACCTGGGCGGTCCGTCTTGAGTCAAGTCGATACAATAGATTGGGTGGGACGAGGTTCGGGAAAGAAGCATTTAATCTTGGGTTCAACGCACAGTTTTAGCGCACACATGGCCGCAAAAAATCTCTTTTAATCGTAGCTCCGCCGTGATGATCAAGTCATTTTTTGTATCGCAGAATATTTATATGCTGGAGTAGTTAAAACAGGATGGATGTGTGCAACCTTGATGAGAGTAGCCCCTATGAAAGGACGTTTGATGAGAAAAGTATTGCTGTTCCCATTATTGTGGATAGTATTTATTAGCTCTGCATATGCGGAGGCCGAATCCAATTCTGCGGCAGAGCCGGTCGATGCAACTTCGATGGAAGTGAAGACTGCACCCGCCATCAGGAAATGGTATGCGGGAGGTGCTATAGGGCTGGCAGTCCTCACTGGTGGACGGGACACCACGCCAGCCAGCGATGCATACTATAAAACCTATGGATACTCCAACCGCGCAAGAATACCGCATGGCTGGTTTGGGCAGATGTTCACCGACTTATATGACGCGGTGGCTTTTGAGGGGAAGATATACGGTGGCTACAGGCTGCTTGATTTTCTGGATGTCGAACTGGGCTATACCAGGGACAACAATTGGTATTCCAAGCATGAATACTACAACTACACAACGGGCGATCACATAGAGTCGTCGCGGCGAATCAAGGCGCAGGCGTTGTATCTATCCGCATCATTAAGGCCGTTTCCAGAGGGATATGGGCATGGCTTGTATTTCAAGTTGGGCGGCCATTCCTCGGAATTGAATATATCGAATACGGTGACGGGGACTCCAGCCAACCTAAATACGATCGCAGCGGGAGATATTTTGCCGGATGATGGAACCTCACGAGGTTATGGGTCACTCTACGGACTCGGGTATGATTTCAGGACGGCCAAGTATGGGGCCGTTCGTCTGGAGTGGAGTCATTTCAACAAGCTGGGTGGAACGTCGTATGGAAAAAGCTCAGTAAACATCGGTTACCACGGCAACTTTTGATTTTTGAATTACATGCTGGAGCAATTAACTTGGGAGTGAGTATGCGATCCGCGACGCCAGTCGCTTAACTGTGTGAAAGGAAATTGTGATGAAGAGATTCTTGCTGTCCTTGTTCATGTTGTTTGCATTCTCCGGTTTCGCCTATGCAGCGGTCGATCTGAACACCGCGACCAAAGAAGAACTGGAGTCCGTCACAGGAATCGGTCCCGTCAAAGCGGAAGCCATTATCGAATACCGCAAGCACAACGGCCCGTTCAAGAAGGTGGACGACCTGAAAGAGATCAAAGGTTTCGGCGACAAATCCGTGGACAAGTTGCGCAGTGAAGTCACGGTAAATGCCAGTCCCGAAAAAACGGCCAGTGCCAGCACCGCCCAAAAGGCCGAAAAGAAGTAGCAACTCACTGCCGCCCGACCAGCTCGGGCGGTTTTTATTGGCATCGAGAAATGGGGGGGGGCAATGAAGAAGCCGATCCGGAGAATAGGGATGTTGGTGGCTGCATTGGCTGCGCTGTGTCGAGTCGATGCGATGGCGGCAGAGGAGGTGACTACGGCGCCTAAGGTTGAAAAATGGTATGCGGGAGGAACTGTCGGCATCGCCTATCTGCGGGGATGGGATCCAACGGTCATGGACAGCTACTACCAGTCCCTTGGATACACGAACATCAGCGGGTGGTTCGGTGCCTGGTCGAATTCCAATAGAGCAGCCGGCGAGGTGAAGATCTATGCGGGTTACCGGCCGCGCGACTTCCTTGATGTCGAAATCGGGTATTCCGGTACCGGCGACTGGACGTACGACGCGACTTACAGCAACTTTGTGAGTGCCAGACAGGAGGTGCGCCAGCGCTTCTCCGCCAAGGCACTGCATGTCTCTGCCTCGTTCAGGCCGGTCGAGTATGGTTACGGGCATGGCCTGTTCTTGAAGGCAGGGGTGCATGCATCTGAATTGAAAGCGATGACGACACTGAACGGGCAGGCGCTGGATGTCAACGCGATCGGCCTGGGTGGCAGCATCCCGGTCAATGGCACCCACCGCGGGGGCGGCACGCTGTTCGGCATCGGCTTTGACTTCAAGACGGGTAATGCCGGCGCCGTTCGTCTGGAATGGAACCGTTACAACCGGCTGGGCGGAACATCGTTCGGCAAAAATTCATTGAACGTCGGATTCCAGGTCAATTTCTAATTAGTGCTGCTCAGTAAACAAGCCCGTCGGCGTAAAGCCGAACGGGCTTGTCGTTTCCGCATATTCAAAAAACCGCTAAGCAAACGAGAACTAATTGGTTCACGCGTTCCGGGTGAATTCCTAAGATGCGTCACATCGTGAATTTACGCACACGATCACTGACAACTTAGGAGAATAAACATGAAACGTTCCACCCTGACCTCTCTGGCCCTGTTGGCAGCGCTTTTTGCTGGCACTTCGAGTGCGGCTGAAATCAAGCTGCTCAATGTGTCCTACGATCCCGACCCGCGAGCTGTACCAGGAGTACAACGCCGCCTTCGCCAAATACTGGAAAGCCAAGACCGGCGACGACGTCACCGTCAGCGCATCGCACGGCGGTTCCGGCAAGCAGGCGCGCGCCATCATCGACGGGCTGGAGGCCGATGTGGCGACACTCGCCCTGGCTGCCGACATCGACGCCTTGAACAAGAACGGCGAACTGGTTCCGGCCAACTGGCAGTCCCGCCTGAAGCTGAACAGCTCGCCTTACACCTCCACCATCGTGCTGCTGGTGCGCAAAGGCAACCCGAAGAACATCAAGGACTGGAGCGACCTGGTCAAGCCCGGTGTGGCCGTGATCACCCCGAACCCGAAGACTTCCGGCGGCGCACGCTGGAACTATCTGGCGGCATGGGGCTATGCGCTGGACAAGAACAACAACGACCAATCGAAGGCGCAGGAGTTTGTGGCCAAGCTGTACGGCAACGTGCCGGTGCTGGATTCCGGTGCGCGCGGATCGACCGTCACCTTCTCCGAGCGCGGCATCGGCGACGTGCTGATCACCTGGGAAAACGAAGCCTACCTGGTGAAGAAGGAATTCGGCGAAGACAAATTCGATGTGGTGTTCCCGTCGCAAAGCATCCTGGCCGAACCGCCCGTCACCGTGGTGGACAAGAACGTGGACAAGCACGGCACCCGCAAAGTGGCCCAAGCCTATCTGGAATACCTGTATTCCGCAGAAGGCCAGGAGATCGCCGCGAAGAACTTCTATCGCCCGACCGATGCCAAGGTGGCCAAGAAGTATGCCAAGCAGTTCCCCAAACTGAAGCTGATCACCATCGACAAGGTATTCGGCGGCTGGACCAACACGCAGAAGCTGCACTTCGCCGACGGCGGCGTGTTCGACCGGATCTACAGCAGGAAGTAACACGGTAATTCAGTGACGCAAGACTCCAATCGCCATCGTTGCGGTGGCGATTGGAGCAAGCAAACTAATCGATCAACAAACCAGGAGTAATCATGCATAAAAAAATCATCGCGCTGGCTGTGGCTGCCGCATTTTCCGCACCGGCTTTCGCCGACACGGCCAACGTCACCGTTTACGGCACTGCGCATCTGTCGCTGGATAGCAACGGCGGCAACGCAGGCTCCGATCTGGTCGGCACCAAGAACGGTCTGAACCTGACGACCGGTGCTTCCAATCTGGGTTTCAAGGGCACGGAAGATTTGGGCGGCGGTTTGAAGGCTGTGTATCAATACGAAACTGAAATCAACGCGCAAGGTTCTAGCAGTCTGTTCGCTGCACAGCGCGACACCTATGTCGGCGTGGCTGGCGGCTTCGGTACGGTGATCGCCGGTCGTCTGCCACTGGCTAACCAGTACGTCGGCGATGCCAATTTCTTCGGCAGCAAAGTAGGCGACAACGGCAACTTCACCGCGGGCGGTTTCGGCGGATTGAACCTGCTGGCCGTGCCGAGCCGCGTGAACCGCGCCGTCGCATATGTCTCTCCCTCCCTGGGCGGCACCACGGTGACTGCAGCGTTTGTGCCGAACACCGCGCAATCCATCGTCAGCACCACCCCGCAGGCGAACCCGGGCAAAGCTTCCAGCTTCACACTGCGTGCCGCGTACGACAACAACGGCTTCTTCGCTGCAGTGAACTACCTGAATCTGGGCGTGGCGGGTATCGGGCTGACGGCCACGCCGACAGCCGGCGTACCGGGAGCCGCGGGTATCGCTCAAGATGGCGCGAAGCTCAACATCCTGTCGCTGGCTGGTGGATATGATTTCGGTGTCGCCAAGATCCGTGCGCAAGTCGTCAAGACCAGAGCCAATCAGCAAGCCGGATTCAGCGCGGGTGTGAACGGCAAGGTGGCGCAGAACGTGTACACGATCGGCGGTCAGCTCAATCTGGGCGAGGCCGACTCCGTCAAGCTGGAACTCACCAATGCACGGGACGTGCAGTTTGGCAACGCGACACAAAAAACCACGCACGGCACTTTGTTCGCGATCGGCTATGACCACAACCTGTCCAAGCGCACCACGCTGTATGGTGCCTACGCCAAAGCGTTCAACGGCTTGAACGCCCGCTTCAGCGCGACCAACTACGCGCATGGCGGAGTGGGGGAGCCGGGGCTGGGCAAAGACCCGAGCGCATTGTCGGTGGGCGTGATCCACAAGTTCTAAGCTCTCAGTCAGGAAGTAAACAAGACGGGCGTCTGCGGACGCCCGTTTTTTCACTCGAGTTTTGGATAGTCCGAGCGCAGATAAGGAAAGAATAATTTATTGGTTCATCAGCGCATGCGCAGTGACTACACTGAGCGCAGATGAAATGAAGTTGCTGAACGCAGAAGCGTTTGGCGGCATGGTTTCTTTCTCTCCTCCCCAAGTGCAATACTTGGTTGCAGGGACAGGCGACTGTCCCTGTTTTTTTTCGCACATTACCTCTCTTTGGATTTTCCACGCATAGAGTAGACGCAATTCGGATGAAACATCAGTTATCGGAAAAATTGATAACGAAGTGAAAACGAATTGGTTCTCCAGGCGGGCCTGCATCACTAAAGTGGCAACCATTGCATCACACAGAAGAAGCGTTGCAACTTTGAACCAGTAACCCATCTCAGGAAGAGAACCATGTCTATTTTATTGATCAGTGGAAGTCCATCGCAAACATCCAGAACAGGACGTCTGCTCGATGACGTCGGTGCAAAACTGGAACAGGAAGGGGTGCATGTCGAAAGCCTGCAAGTGCGCGACCTGCCGTCGCAAGCGCTGCTGCATGCGGATTTCAAACATCCCGAGATCGTCGCTGCATTGCAACGCGTGGAGCAGGCAAAGGGCATCGTCATCGCCACGCCGGTGTACAAGGCTGCTTATAGCGGCATCCTCAAAGCCTTCATCGATCTGTGGCCGCAGTTCGGTCTGCGCGGGAAAGTGGTGTTGCCGCTGGCCAGCGGCGGTAGCCCGGCTCACACACTGATCCTGGATTACGCATTGCGTCCGGTACTGGCTTCCCTGGCTCCGCGGCAGGTGCTGGACAGCATCTATGCCGTCGAGCAGCAGATCGTCTGGTCGGATGAATCCGGTCTGACGCTCGATCCCGCCATCGGGCAGCGCGTCCAGACCGGCATCATCGATCTGCTCGAGGCGTTGCATCCCGCGCTGCCGTTGTTGCACCACCCTCATGTGCACCGAGAGTTGTACGTGCGAGCCGTTAAATAGTTTGTCCCCACGAAAGGAAACATCATGAAATCTCTGCATCGCTATTTATCCATATTGTTAGTTGGCGTGGTCGCATCGACGCTTTCCCCGGCGGCGCAGGCCGCCGATGACGTGTTGCGCATCGGCTACCAGAAATACGGCACGCTGATCCTGCTCAAGGCGCGCGGCACGCTGGAGAAACGCCTGGCACCGCTCGGCGTGAGCGTGACCTGGACCGAGTTTCCCGCCGGTCCGCAATTGCTGGAAGGTCTGAACGTCGGCAGCATCGATTTCGGCACCGTCGGCGAAACGCCGCCCATCTTCGCGCAAGCCGCCAATGCGCAGATCACTTACATCGGTTACGAGCCGCCCGCACCCGGCGGCGAGGCCATCGTTGTGTCCAAGGATTCCCCGATCAGATCGGTGGCGCAGCTGAAGGGCAAGAAGGTCGCGCTGAACAAAGGCTCCAATGTGCACTACCTGCTGGTGCGTGCGCTGGAACGGGCCGGTCTGCAATACGGCGATGTCGAAACCGTGTTCCTGCCGCCAGCCGATGCGCGTGCCGCTTTTGAGCGCGGCAGCGTGGATGCCTGGGTGATCTGGGATCCGTTCCTCGCGGCAGCGGAGACTTCCATCGGTGCACGCGTGCTGAAAGACGGAAAGTCTGCGGTGAACAACCACCAGTTCTACCTGGCAGAAAAGACTTATGCCTCGCGCCGCCCGGATGTGATCGCTGCCGCCTTCGACGAGCTGAAGAAGGTTGACCAATGGGCGCAGGCCACGCCGAAGGAAGTCGCCAAAGTATTGGCGCCGCTGACCGGCCTGAATGCCGCAACGCTGGAACGTGCGCTGGCGCGCGGCGGTTATGGCGTGAGCTATCTGAACGACCAAGTGATAGTCGAGCAGCAGAAGATCGCCGACACTTTCTACAACCTGAAGCTGATTCCCAAGCAGCTCAGCATTCGTGAAGCGGTGTGGCTACCGCAAGAAAACAAGAAGCTTGCCAAGAAATAACACCGCGTTAGTGAGCCAGCTGCGGCGGCTTCACTCGGCATCTTAAGGAGAATGAAATGTCATTGAATATTTTTTGGTTCATCCCCACCTTCGGCGACAGCCGCTATCTGGGCAGTTCGCAAGGCACGCGCCCGCTCGATCCCGATTATCTGAAACAGATCGGTGTGGCAGCGGATACGCTGGGTTACGACGGCGTATTGATCCCCACCGGACGCTCCTGCGAAGACCCGTGGATCGTCGCATCCACTCTGGCCGGAGTCACGCGCAAATTGAAACTGCTGGTGGCGCTGCGCCCCGGACTGCTGCAACCCGCGCTGGCGGCGCGCCAGGCCGCCACGCTGGATCGCTTGTCCGGCGGGCGCGTTGCATTCAACCTGGTGGCTGGCGGAGACAGCGCCGAGCTGGAGGGCGACGGCCTGTTCCAGGATTCGAAGGAACGCTACGACTCGGCGCGCGAATTCGTCACCCTGTGGCGCGAGATCATGGCTGCCAGCCATGAAGGCAAGTCGGTCGATTTCGACGGCGAGCACTACAAGGTGAAGAACGCAAAGCTGTTGTTCCCGACCGTGCAGCGTCCCTACCCGCCGCTGTTCTTCGGCGGTTCTTCTGCGGCGGCACATGAACTGGCTGCAGAGAAAGTCGATCTGTACATCACCTGGGGCGAGACGCCCAAAGCCGTCGCGGAAAAGATCGCCGATGTGCGCCAGCGTGCCGCCAAGCGTGGCCGCAGCGTGCGCTTCGGCATCCGTCTGCATGTCATCGTGCGCGAGACCGAGGAGCAGGCCTGGGCCGCAGCTGAGGAGTTGATCAGCAAGCTCGACGACGACACCATCAATGCCGCGCAAAGCGCGCTCACCAAGCTCGACTCCGAAGGGCAACGCCGCATGTCTGCGTTGCACAAAGGCGGCAAGGCGCGCACCCGTGCGGAACTGGAGATCAGCCCCAACCTGTGGGCCGGCGTCGGCTTGGTGCGCGGTGGTGCCGGTACCGCGCTGGTGGGCGATCCGCAAACCGTTGCGGCCAGGATCAAGGAATATGCCGATCTCGGCATCGACACCTTCGTGCTCTCCGGTTACCCGCATCTGGAAGAGTCCTACCGCGTGGCCGAGCTGCTGTTCCCGCTGCTGCCGGGCAAGGCGAAGGCACATCTGGCCGGACACGTGCTGAGCGGCCCGTTTGGAGGTGTCGTTTCGGAAAAGCCCGAATTGCGTGTGGCGCAGAGCTGATCATGAGCAGCCGCGTTAAAGCATTCCGCGCAGATTGGTTGTTGCCCTGGCTGTTGCCGGTATCCATCGTGCTGCTCTGGCAAGCGGCAACACAGTTGGGCTGGCTGTCCACCCGCATCCTGCCGGCACCGCTGGATGTGCTGAAGGTCGGGGTACAGCTTGGCTCGAGCGGCGAGCTGTACCACCATTTTCTGGCGAGCTTCAAACGTGCCGTCTCGGGTTTGCTCATCGGCGGCAGCATCGGCTTTGCACTGGGCATGCTGACGGGACTGTCGCGCGTTGCACAGAACGCGCTCGACTCCACCATCCAGATGGTGCGCAACGTGCCGCTGCTGGCCCTGATCCCTCTGGTGATCCTGTGGTTCGGCATCGGCGAGGAGGGCAAGGTGTTCCTCGTCGCGCTCGCCGTGTTCTTCCCCATCTACCTGAACACCTTTCACGGCCTGCGTTCGGTGGACAGGGACCTGATCGAGATGGGCAGGATCTATGGCCTGGGGCGCATCGCGTTGTTCCGGGAAGTGATCCTGCCTGGTGCCTTGCCCTCCATCCTGGTCGGGCTGCGCCTGTCGCTCGGCTACATGTGGCTGTTCCTCGTGGTGGCGGAGACCATCTCTTCGAGCGAAGGCATCGGCTACATGACGATGAACGCCCGCGAATTCCTGCAGACCGATGTGATGGTGCTGGGCATCGCATTCTATGCACTGTTGGGCAAGAGCTCTGACGTGCTGGCCGGGCTGTTGGAACGCTATTGGCTGAAATGGCACACGGGGTATCGAACATGAAAGAGGTATGCAATGGATGCTAGAACTGCCGAGGCAGAAGTGAGCCAATCTACCGGCATTGCGATCAGCACCACACAGCTCGTCAAACGCTATGGCGAGCGCGAGGTGCTGCATGGGCTGAACCTGGCCGTCGAGCCTGGCGAGTTCGTCGCCATCGTCGGCCGCAGCGGTTGTGGCAAGAGCACGTTCCTGCGTTTGCTGGCAGGTTTGGAAGACCTGAGTGCGGGTGCGATCAGCTTGGATGGAAAACAATCCGGTGGAATCCATCCCGATGCCCGCATCATGTTCCAGGATGCGCGCCTCTTGCCCTGGCGCACGGTGATCCAGAACGTCGCGCTGGGCTTGCCCGGCGACAGCCGCAGCGCAGCGCTGGCTGCCTTGCACGAGGTCGGCCTTGCTGACCGCGCCGACGAATGGCCGGCCAACCTGTCCGGTGGCCAGCGCCAGCGCGTCGCATTGGCGCGGGCACTGGTGCATCAACCGCGTTTACTGCTGCTGGATGAGCCGCTGGGCGCGCTCGACGCGCTGACGCGCATCGAGATGCAGTGCCTCATCGAACGCTTGTGGCAACAGCATAATTTCACCGTGCTGCTGGTGACGCATGATGTGGCGGAAGCAGTCACCTTGGGAGATCGGGTGGTGCTGATCGAGCAGGGCGACATCACACTGGATCTGGAAATCGATCTGCCGCGCCGTCGCGAGCGCGGTACGGCAGAGTTTGCCGCACTGGAAGGCCAGGTGTTGAGCAAAGTATTGGGCGGCCATCTCTGCCCGAATTAACCGACAAGGATACAACAATGAGCAGCACCAGAAAGATCATCGACCTGCGCAGCAGGCCATCCTTCCTGCACGACTTCTACGGCGCGACGCCGGGCACCAGGGAATATGAAGTCGCCAAGTGGCTGAACCGCCGCGTCGGTTCCAGACACGACGAGCATTTCGTGCGCTCGCACACGCTGGAAGGTTTCGTCGCCGAAGTGCGCGAAAGCGGCATCACCTCGGCAGTGGTGGTGGGTCGCGATACACCGTCATTGAGCATCTCCAATGACCGCATCCGGGAGATCACCGCGCCGCACGAAGAGTTGATCGGCATCGCGTCGGTGGACCCGCAGACGCACGGGGTGAAAGCAGCGCTGGCCGAGATCGAACGCGCCACCAAACAACTCGGCTTGCGCGGCATCAATGTCGAACCCGGCTTCGGCAATCCTCCGGTTGCTGCAGACGATGCGCAGTTCCTGCCGGTGTACGATGCGTGCGCTCAGTTGGGCGTGCCTGTGTTCATCATGTCCGGCCCGACCACGCCTGACTTCGAGCACACGAATCCCGCGCCGATAGGCCGCATCGCTCGCCAGTTCCCGAACCTGAACATCGTGGTTTATCACGGCTGCTATCCCTACGTGAACGAGATCATCGGCGTCGCCTTCCGTTACGAGAACGTGCATCTCGTGCCGGATATGTACCTCTTCCAGCCGGGCGGCAGTCTGTATGTCGAAGCGGCGAACAGCTTCCTGCGCGACCAACTGATGTTCGCCACGTCCTATCCCTTCCGCGCCATGCGGCAGACGGTGGATGATTTCCTGAATTTGGGGTTCAAGGACGAAGTGCTGGATGGGCTGCTGTATCGAAATGCGGAGCGCGTGTTGAAGTTGGGCTGACATAAGGCTGGATATCATCTACCAAGAATCCTGTATTGAGCGTCAGCTGGAAGGCAACTAGTATCAAGGACATCTCGGAGCATGCACTGAGCCTTGAATCACTGTTGGACGAAAGCTGATACTCGACAAGGAGAATCCAGATGATCCACGCCTATGCCGTATCTGAACCCAAAGGCATACTCAAACCATTCGAGTACGACCCCGGCGAGTTGAAGCCGCATGAAGTGGAGATCGATGTCTATTATTGCGGCATCTGCCACAGCGACCTGAGCATCATCGACAATGAATGGGGCTTCAGCCAGTACCCCGTCGTCCCCGGACACGAAGTAGTGGGACGCATCCACAAGATGGGAGCTCAGGTCAAAGGACTGACCATCGGCCAGTATGTCGGCTTGGGCTGGCATGCGGGCTACTGCAACGAATGTGCCTACTGCCGCGACGGCGACCACAATCTGTGTTCCGACCGCGCAGGCCACCATCGTCGGGCATCACGGCGGCTTTGCCGACAAGGTGCGCGCGGCGGCGAACAGCGTCATTCCCATCCCAGACGGCATCGACCTCGAATCTGCGGGTCCGCTATTCTGCGGCGGCATCACCGTCTTCAATCCGCTGGTGCAGTTCGGCGTAAAACCCACCGACAAGGTCGCGGTGATCGGCATCGGCGGATTGGGGCACATGGCGGTAAAGTTCCTCAACGCCTGGGGTTGCGAAGTGACCGCATTCACTTCGAGCGAAGCAAAGAAAGCGGAAGCGCTGAGTCTGGGCGCGCACCACACGTTGAATTCGCGCAACCAGAACGATATCAAGGCTGCGGCACGCAGCTTCGATTTCATCATTTCCACGGTCAATGCCAAGCTGGACTGGAATCTTTATCTGAGCACATTGAAACCGCGCGGGCGCCTGCACTTTGTCGGCGTGGTGCCGGAGCCGCTGGACATCAACGTGTTCTCGCTCATTGGCGAACAGCATAGCGTATCCGGTTCTCCGTCGGGCAGTCCGGCCACGATCGGCAAGATGCTGGATTTCGCCAACCGGCACGGCATCAAGCCGAAGATAGAAAAGTTCCTGTTCGAGGACGTCAACCTGGCTATCGAAAGGCTGCGGAGTGGCGAGGCACGTTACCGGATCGTGCTCTGTAACTAAGCCCGCAATGCTGCGGTGAAAGTTGGATACAATGCCCCTCGATATCCCATTGGGTTGGGGTGTAGGCATTCCTGGGGGCAGAACAGTGTTGAGTAAACCAGGCCACTCCGTGTTGAGTACCAGCATTGCCCGGGTAGTTCTCGGGGCGATTGCTTTCATCTATTGTTTCGCGGCCCATGCAGCATCCGCATTGTTGCTGGATGAGACCAGACCATCCTACGCACTGGGCGAGCTGGTCGAATATCTCGAGGACAGGTCGGGGCAACTCGATATCAAGGAAATCGCACGGCAGCCCGAAAGTGCATGGAATAGACATTCCAAGAAAATACCGAATTTCGGCTTCACCCAATCTGCTTATTGGTTTCGCATCCAACTCCAAACCAACGGGGAGCGGAGGTGGCTGTTAGACATCGACTACCCATTGCTCGATGAGATCGCCATGTATACGTTTGACGGAGCGCGCCCTCTGCAAACAGTTCAAACAGGCGACACCAAGCCCTTTGCTGACCGTCCACTCAAACACGTATCTTTCGTATTGCCGCTTTCGCTGCAACCGGCAAAACCGGTGACAGTCTATCTGCGTGTCAAAAGCATGGGTACGGTGCAGGTACCAATAGACCTGTGGCAGGAAGATGCGTACTACGAACACTATGAGACGATCACCGCGATCGAGGGGATATATTTCGGTGTCGTTTTGATCATGGTTTTTTACAATCTGTTCTTTTACCTGATGGTGCGCGAGCCGGCCTATATTCACTATGTCCTGTTCGTAACGATGTTCGGTTTGTTCACGGCAGAACTTTCTGGCTGGGGTTACCGGTACCTGTGGCCGAATGCCGTGCATTTCCAGCAATACAGCACGGCAGTCTTTTTATCCTTAAGCCTTATCTTCGCCTCACGTTTCATCCACCATTTCCTCGATCTTCCGCACACTGCCCCCAAGGTCGGATATCTGCTTCTCGGCGTAGTGTTCAGCCAACTTGCGGTACTCATGCTGCTTCCAATCATTGGTTATCATCTGGCGGTTCAGTTCGCCTTGGCGATGACCATGGTTACCTCGCTGACGGCACTTTATGCGGGGATCCGGTTATGGCGACAAGGAGAGTACACGGCCCGTTATTTCACTATCGCCTGGAGTTTATTCCTGTTTTCCACGCTGCTGGCAACACTGGAAAAGTTCGGTTTCTTCCCCAGTACGTTCTGGGCCGATTTCTTCCTGCCGTTGGGCGTGATCTTGATAGTCAGCCTGTTGTCGATAGCACTGGCGGCGCGGCTCAACATCGAGAAGCAACAGCGCATCCAGGCGCAACAGCAAATTATCATGCTGGATAAAAAGAACCAGGCCGAACTGGAACAAAAAATAAACGAGCGCACTGTCGAACTGGCACAAGCCAATGCCGATCTGCAATTATTGGCCACGACAGACAGCTTGACCGGGATATTCAACCGGCGTCACTTTTTGGATCGGGCGACACATGAAATGAGTATCGCCAAGCGTTACCAGCGTCCTATCGCGCTGGTGATGCTGGACATCGATTACTTCAAAGCGGTGAACGACACATACGGGCATGATGCCGGCGACAAAGTCCTCAAACATCTGGTTACCATCTGCCGCAAAGCGAACAGGGAAACAGATGTGATCGGAAGGCTGGGAGGAGAAGAGTTCGGAATCCTTCTCTTGAATACCTCGGCCGCATCGGCTCATGCCGTGGCGGAAAGACTGCGTCTGGAAATCGAGAAATCGCCACTTGAGCATGAGGGGGCCAGCATCAAGATCACGGTCAGCCAAGGCGTGTGCGCAGTAGAAACCACACAACCGCAGTTGACGGTCGAGCAGATGCTCAAGGTGGCAGACAACGCGTTATATCAGGCCAAGAATTCGGGAAGAAACCAGGTGGTGGTGACGTTGGCCGAGGACGCGAAAAGTTATGCAATGTAAATGAATCTGTAACCTCGTGAACCACTCTGCGGCTTTTTGTGGTTTGGCAATTGGGCCATTCCCCCAGCGACCAGAGGGAGCGAACTTGAGCGCAGGGTTAGAAATCATAACGCCACATCTGCGAAGAAGGCGCTGCAAGCAGCAGCAACTTGTTTCGGAGCCTCGACCATTGGAACGTGACCAATTCCCTCCATGACAATCTTTCTGCTGTTGGTGAGCCATTGATGCAGTAATTCTGCGTTATCGACATGCTCAATCTTGTCAGCGGCACCCCAGATAATGAGAGACGGAACAACGATTTTTGAAAGCCTTCCCGTTTGGTTCATGTCCTGCTCAATATCTTTGACTATCTTCTGGTTGATGGCTTTACGTTTAACAAAAACTCTCGCCAATGCCGAAAGAATAATTCCCGGAATATAGGGAGGGGCCTCCATGCCGATGCGCATCATGGCTCGGTAGTCTGATGCGTCACGAAGCTCAATCATTGGATTGATGCCCGTACGTGCCATATGTTGTAGTAACCAGCTCGGGCTTGCCTCAAAACCCGCTGCGCCAATCAACACGAGGGATGCAACGAGATTTGGCGAGGTTGATGCCAGATGGATTGCAATAGTACCGCCCATAGAATTGCCGATTAGATGAACTCGCTTGATTCCAAGCGTAGAAAGCAATTCTTTGAGCCGCTCTGCTTGTGCATTGATGCTGTAGTTCAGATTGATGTCCGCGATACTCTTTCCATGCCCCGGCAAATCTGGAATCACGAGCGGAAATTTGCTGCCTAAATGTTTGGCAAAGCGAGTCCATGATGTTTTGTCTGCGGCGGCACCATGCAGCATTACGATTGCTTCTGATGAATGTTCGGCCTCATTTTTACTTCGCAGATATTCGACATTGCCAAATGACAGTTGAGCCGAAGCGCTAACCAGCCCTGCTTGTTTACATTCTGACGCGAGTGCTTTTTCTAAAAGGTAGTCTCCGAAGCGATTCAAGAGTGTGCTCATAGGCGTTCCTTGTGATTTCTAACGTGCAGTAAGGGGCGCGCCGAAGGCGCGTCCCAGCGACCGGAGGGAGCGAACTTGAGTAGGGTTAGAGGTCATTTTCCACTCTCTGGATTGAACACTACAAAATGAGGTGAGGTTGTGAATTCTTTGAACTTGTCGCTGAGGTGCTCGTGCTCCCACCCCTTTTGTTTTTCCATTCCTTCTGCTGCGGACTCAATAAATTTTGCGATTTTTCTTAGTTCGTCGGGGTTCGCGACAAGAGTTATTTCCGCCAACTCGGACGGCTCAGTTACTTCTGCGCTCCCATCGTCCTTGTAACCGTAAATCTTCATTGGTCTGACCTCTAACGTGCAGCTAAGATACCGTCTTGTCTGTCAAGCATGATTCGCAGACCAAGAAGGATCGAAAGGCATACCGGATTTCAGCACACCGTAAATAATATGCAGCAACTTTCGCATCACTGCGCCAATGATCACCATATTCGACTTGCCAGCCTTTTTTAATCGATCAGCAAATTCCTTGATGACCGGATTGTAGCGTCTCGCCACGATTGCAGGCATATACAGTGCTTTTCTCAATAGCGAGTTTCCTTTCTTGGAAAGATGTGGCTTGCCTCTTACCGAACTTCCGGACTGATGCACGGTAGGATTCAGGCCCGCAAACGCAGCCAGTGCCTTGGCATGATCGAATCGTTGCACATCCCCAATAAACGCCAGTAGTCTGGCAATGGTGGTTTTGCCAATGCCCGGAATGCTATCCAATAACTCTGACTGGTCTTTCAAGTCAGGGTGACGATCAATGTGATCACGGATCAGCTCTTCCACCGTTTTGATTTCCGACTTGATGGTGGCCAACACCGTCTCTATAGAGGGGCGGATAACAGCAGGTGCAACCTGCATTCGATTTTGTTCCTGGCCTTCCATCTGGGCGAGAGAAGTCAAGCGTTGAACCAGTGCCTGCAACTCACGTACATGCAGCGGTGGGGGAGTCCAGTGATCCGGCCGCATTTGCTGATAGAACTGCGCGATCAGCTTGGCATCCGCTTTGTCAGTCTTGGCGCGTTTCAGCTGTGCGCCACTAAAACTTTTGATCTGTGCCGGATTGACCACGCTCACCTCGATGCCCTGATCATAGAGATAAGTTGCCAGTGCATCGCCATAACAACCCGTGGCTTCCATGCATGCAGCCACGCTAGTGATGCCTTGTTTCTGCAGCCAGTTCGACAGGGTCTCAAAGCCATCCGGTGTGTTCTCGAAGATATGGGTCTTTTTGACTTTACCCGCAACCATCAGAGCAACATCAAACTTTGCCTTGGAAATATCGATTCCAAGAATTCCGCTGTTCAAGTCCGTCATCGCAATCTCCTTCTATGCAAACAAAAGGAAGCACTCCATGCGGAAATAACACCCCGATTCAGATCAACCTTGTGAATGCAGGATCATGGTGAAAACCCAGTCCTAAGATACCGTTCGATCTTGATGAATTCAGGATGGGAGAAGGTCACCAATCTTAGCTACAGGCTCGATGGCCATAGGGGCACGCCCGGCATCCCTTCTCCCTGCTCTTTCGCGCTAGAGCAATTTAGCTCATTTCTGAGCTGGAGATAAGATACAAGGGGCGCGCCGAAGGCGCGTCCCAGCGACCAAAGGGAGCGAACTTGAGCGCAGGGTTAGAAGTCATCTTAACAACCTGACATTGATAAACGTGCTACGGGGATAACGTGTTTGTCTTGTTTCGCAGGCGATGACAAATACAAAACTACTCCTCCATAGTTATTAGTTGATTCTCCTGAAATCAAATCCAGTTTGCCATCTCGGTCAAGATCACCAGCCCACATAATTCGGATGTTAAGCGCATAATCGTCATCTCCCTCCTGAGCATCTGCAATCCATTGTGTAATTCCATTGCCAACCAAATAGATTTGGCATTTCGTCAGGGACTTATGTGCTTGTGGTTTCTCACATTTGTGTTGAAAAAGATACTCTGTATTCAGAAACACAATCTTTTGTCCGTTACTTGAATCTGAAATCTCTGCCTGAGTTACCAAACCCGCACTCATGCCTTGCATTTTTATGAGTAGTAGCGGTTCCTTTCCACTAACCGCAACTTGCTTTCCGCTGTATGAAGCTTTGTTTTTTTGATCATCCAACAGTGAATCGTAAACAGTTGTGATTTTTGGAGTTACAGCGCTGAGTTCTGAACGGTCTTTTGAAGCAACAAGGGCGAACCAGTCTTTTCCAATGTTTTGCGGAACTTCGTCACCGTGAAAACTACCTACTTGAAGTATTTTCACTGCTCCATTTTCGGCTGCAGCAGCAGAGCTTGTAAGAAGACCGAAGAGTAGGACTGGGATAATTTGTTTTGGAAAGTTCATAGAATCTCCGAAGACTTCTAACGTATAGCTAAGGGGCGCGCCGAAGGCGCGTCCCAGCGACCGGAGGGAGCGAACTTGAGCGTAGGGTTAGGCATTATCAGCCTGCGAAGGATACAGATGTTTACAAAGTTTCCACTCATGAACAGGCTGGTCATCTACATAGACAGTTGGCTTTGGCAAAAAGCCATCAAAGCATTCGACAATGCCAAGTTCAAGAGCTGTTGATTTGCAATATTCAGAGCCCCCAGAACTCCATAAATAAAGAGTAACGCCTTCGGCTTTCAATCTGCGAATTTGTGCAATGACCGCAGGCATGGGAATGCGCTTTTGTCCGTAAGACCGGACAAGGGTGTCATCAATATCAAAGTAAATAATGCGCTGCATATTTTGAATGCCTAACGTGTAGCTAAGGGGCGCGCCGAAGGCGCGTCCCAGCGACCAAAGGGAGCGAACTTGAGCGCAGGGTTAGGAAGCATGACTCTCAATTTTGAGCCAACCTTCATTGCCACAATGCTCCGCGACAAATGCGTAAGGCGCTGTTACCCACATTTCATTCGGGTGGTCATGAAAACCAAGGATAGGCTCCGCGCCATTGCGAATCTCGAAATCTATGCAAGAACGGATTCCGTGCTGCGTGAGCGGGCCGTGCTCTGAGAAATCGACGATGGGTTTACGGTCCATGAGGACAACCGGAATAGTTGCGACGCTAATGGCGTGCAGGGCGATGTTGCGATAGTTTTTGGGAAGAACAGGTATCCACTTATCTCGTGCCATATCTCGTGCTTCCTAACGTTGAGCTAAGATACCGTCTTGTCTGTCAAGCATGATTCGCAGACCAAGAAGGATCGAAAGGCATACCGGATTTCAGCACACCGTAAATAATATGCAGCAACTTTCGCATCACTGCGCCAATGATCACCATATTCGACTTGCCAGCCTTTTTTAATCGATCAGCAAATTCCTTGATGACCGGATTGTAGCGTCTCGCCACGATTGCAGGCATATACAGTGCTTTTCTCAATAGCGAGTTTCCTTTCTTGGAAAGATGTGGCTTGCCTCTTACCGAACTTCCGGACTGATGCACGGTAGGATTCAGGCCCGCAAACGCAGCCAGTGCCTTGGCATGATCGAATCGTTGCACATCCCCAATAAACGCCAGTAGTCTGGCAATGGTGGTTTTGCCAATGCCCGGAATGCTATCCAATAACTCTGACTGGTCTTTCAAGTCAGGGTGACGATCAATGTGATCACGGATCAGCTCTTCCACCGTTTTGATTTCCGACTTGATGGTGGCCAACACCGTCTCTATAGAGGGGCGGATAACAGCAGGTGCAACCTGCATTCGATTTTGTTCCTGGCCTTCCATCTGGGCGAGAGAAGTCAAGCGTTGAACCAGTGCCTGCAACTCACGTACATGCAGCGGTGGGGGAGTCCAGTGATCCGGCCGCATTTGCTGATAGAACTGCGCGATCAGCTTGGCATCCGCTTTGTCAGTCTTGGCGCGTTTCAGCTGTGCGCCACTAAAACTTTTGATCTGTGCCGGATTGACCACGCTCACCTCGATGCCCTGATCATAGAGATAAGTTGCCAGTGCATCGCCATAACAACCCGTGGCTTCCATGCATGCAGCCACGCTAGTGATGCCTTGTTTCTGCAGCCAGTTCGACAGGGTCTCAAAGCCATCCGGTGTGTTCTCGAAGATATGGGTCTTTTTGACTTTACCCGCAACCATCAGAGCAACATCAAACTTTGCCTTGGAAATATCGATTCCAAGAATTCCGCTGTTCAAGTCCGTCATCGCAATCTCCTTCTATGCAAACAAAAGGAAGCACTCCATGCGGAAATAACACCCCGATTCAGATCAACCTTGTGAATGCAGGATCATGGTGAAAACCCAGTCCTAAGATACCGTTCGATCTTGATGAATTCAGGATGGGAGAAGGTCACCAATCTTAGCTACAGGCTCGATGGCCATAGGGGCACGCCCGGCATCCCTTCTCCCTGCTCTTTCGCGCTAGAGCAATTTAGCTCATTTCTGAGCTGGAGATAAGATACAAGGGGCGCGCCGATGGCGCGTCCCAGCGACCGAAGGGCGCGAACTTGAGCGCGGGGTTAGGTTGTCTCAAAGCGAAAACGTCCTTCATAGCGCGGCAGTTCGGTATTCACAACTGCGCCGTCAAATTGACCATCAAAACCGATGGTGAACGTGGAGATTATTTCTGCTCCGTCCGCGCAAAGAGTGACCTTAGTAACGGGCAGAGACCACCAATGACCTGCATCATATAGCTCGAATATTTCACCGACGCGAATTTCGGAGCCTCTCCAGATGACTTGGAATATCGATCCATTGCCATCTGGATGCTTTGAGGAATGCTGGATCACGAAACAAGCCATACCGATAACCTAACGTGCAGCTAAGGGGCGCGCCGAAGGCGCGTCCCAGCGACCAAAGGGAGCGAACTTGAGCGTAGGGTTAGGCAAAAGCATTATCAAAAAGGAGTCATTTCGTCATGCAACTGCTTAAGCCACTCAACAACTTTAGGAATGTCATGCGGAAGCATCATAACAATACTTGGGTCTTCGCCCATTGGGCTTTCTTGCTTCAAACAAATAAAGCCGCCTTCGGAAATGTAGGCTTCGATGGTGTCTCTTCCCGGCAATTTCATTTCAACTTCTGACATGGAGAACTCCTAATGATGACAGTAAAAATTACCCGATTAACGAGCGCTTCGCACACGGTTTTTGAATGCCTAACTAAAAATAGAAAACAGTTTCATAGAGCGGCAATGTCGCCTATGTCTGACTGCGTTGTCAATACTATGCGCATGGATTTCATATATTCATGTAGTTAACATAATCGGAGCGCTGGACTTCCATTTTAGGGCGACCTAAAATTCTGCGGATGGAAGCTAAAGTCGTTTCTCAGGATTCGCCCAAGTTGCTCGACCGGATGCGCGCAGAGATTCGCGTGCGCCACTATAGTATCCGCACCGAGGAGACCTACCTCGACTGGGCTCGCCGGTTTATTCTATTCCACGGTAAACGCCACCCCAAGGATATGGGGGCTGATGAGGTTCAGGCTTTCCTGAGCTATCTGGCGATGGAGCGCAATGTCTCTTCTTCTACCCAGAATCAGGCCAAGTCCGCCTTGTTGTTTTTGTACCGCGATGTGCTGCATATCGAGTTGCCTTGGCTGGATGAGGTGATCGCGGCAAAGATGGGCAAGCGTTTGCCGGTCGTTTTAACCCAAACCGAGATGCGAGCATTGCTGAATGCCATGTCCGGGACGATGGGCTTGGTGGCAGCCCTTCTATATGGCACAGGCATGCGCTTGCTGGAAGGGTTGCGGCTGCGTGTGAAGGATGTGGAATTCGAACGGCGCGAAATTGTCGTGCGCGAAGGGAAGGGTAATAAGGACCGGGTAACCGTGCTCCCCGAGAATTTGATTCTGCCTCTGCAAACGCATTTGGCGAAAGTGAAGGCTTTGCATGAGCGCGATCTTGGGGCCGGTTTTGGCGAGGTGTATCTGCCCAATGCGCTTGCCGTTAAATATCCAAAGGCTGCGCGCACTTGGGGCTGGCAATTCGTTTTTCCTTCCGCAGTGCGTTCGATCGATCCTCGCTCCGGCATCGAGCGCCGCCATCACCTTTATGAGGCAAGTGTGCAACGGGCTGTGCGCGAGGCGGCAAAGATCGCGGAGATTCACAAGCCTGTTACCCCGCATGTCTTGCGCCATTCTTTCGCCACGCATTTGCTGCAAGCCGGCTACGACATCCGCACCGTGCAGGAACTGCTCGGCCATTCGGATGTTTCCACCACGATGATCTACACCCATGTGCTGAACAAAGGCGGCAAGGGTGTGGTCAGCCCGCTGGATAGATAAAAAATATGAGTCCGATACTCTCTGTTGATGCGCTCACTGTGTCTCTGCGCTCTGGTGTTCCCATCGTCGACGGCATCTCGTTCGACATCGCTGCGGGAGAGACCTTTGCGTTGCTTGGCGAATCCGGCTGCGGCAAGTCGATGACGGCGCTATCGCTGATGCGGCTGCTGCCGGAAGGCGTGGTGCATGCGGGCGGGGCGGCACGGATGGACGATGTCGAGTTGTTCGAGTTGCCGGAGCGCGACATGCGCGAGGTTCGCGGCGGCAAAATGGCGATGATCTTCCAGGAGCCGGGGCTGAGCCTGAATCCGGTGATGACGGTGGGCGAGCAGATCGCCGAGGTGCTGGCGCTGCATGGGGGAAATAAAAATGCCGTTCGGGCTGAGCTTGTCGAAGCCGCTCTTGAATCCGGCAATACAAGTCGTTCTCCCTTCGACATAACCAGCGACTTGCCCGCTAGCGGGCTTAGTCGAATGGCTAGTAGTTCCATCAGGCTCAGGGCGAACGGAAATCAAATTGAGCGACGTTGCATCGAGCTGCTCGACCAGGTCGGCATCCCCGATGCGGCGCGTCGCGTGCACGAATATCCGTTCCAGCTTTCCGGCGGCATGAAGCAGCGCGTGATGATCGCGATGGCGCTGGCAGGCAGCCCGAAGCTGCTCATCGCCGACGAGCCGACCACTGCGCTGGATGTGACGATACAGGCGCAGGTGTTGCAACTGTTGCGCGATACGCAGGACAAGACGGACATGGCGCTGCTGCTCATCACGCACGATCTGGGCGTGGTGGCGGAGACGGCGCATCGCGTCGGCGTGATGTATGCGGGGCATATCATTGAGCAGGCTACACGCGAACAGTTGTTCGCCGAGCCGTTGCATCCCTATACCCAAAAACTGTTCGCTGCGCTGCCGAATGCCGCGCGTGCAGGACAGTCGTTGAGCGCCATTCCCGGCAGCGTGCCGCCGCTGGGCAGCATCAAGGTGGGGTGCCGTTTCGCGGCGCGCTGCGAGCATGCGTGGGAAACATGTCGCGAGAGGACACCGGAGTTGCTGATGGCGGAAGGTGCTCGCGAGGTGAGGTGCCATTTGTACGATGAAAGCATCGTGAAGGCGGAAACGCCCCTCTCCCGCGCTGAAGCGCCTCCCTCCCCCGCAGGCGGGGGAGGGGTTGGGGGAGAGGGCGCTCTCCTGCAAGTCTCCGACCTGCAAGTCCATTTCCCCATCCGCAAAGGCCTGCTGCAGCGCGTGGTGGGACAGGTGAAGGCGGTGGACGGCGTGTCGCTGGACATCCCGCAGGGGCGCACGCTGGCGCTGGTGGGTGAATCGGGTTGCGGCAAGACCACGCTGGCCAAGGCACTGCTGCAATTGATTCCGCCCACGGCGGGCAGTGTGCAGTTTGAAGGCCGCGAGCTGATCGGTTCAGCCGCTTCGCGCGCGGCGATGCAGATGGTGTTCCAGGATCCCTATGCTTCGCTCAATCCCAAGATGCGCGTGGCCGAGATATTGGAAGAGGGCATGAGCGCGCTGCACATCGGCCGCGACAGCACGGCGCGGCAGGCGCATATCGACGGCTTGCTGGACAAGGTGGGTCTCGCGCGCGACAGCAAATGGCGCTATCCGCATGAGTTCTCCGGCGGGCAGCGGCAGCGCATCGCCATCGCGCGCGCCTTGGCGGTGTCGCCGCAGTTGCTCATCTGCGACGAACCGACCAGTGCGCTGGATGTGTCGGTGCAGGCACAGATCCTGAATCTGCTGAAATCGCTGCAACAGGAACTGGGCTTGAGTTATCTCTTCATCACCCACAACCTCGCGGTGGTGGAGTATCTCGCGCACGAGGTGTGTGTGATGTATCTGGGGCGCATCGTCGAACGCGGCACGACGGACGAGGTGCTGCATTCGCCCAAGCATCCCTACACGCGGGCTTTGCTTTCTGCCGTGCCGCGCATCGACGGCAAAGGCAAAACCTATATCAAACTGGAAGGTGATCTGCCGTCTCCCGCCAATCCGCCTCGGGGTTGCCACTTCGCGCCACGCTGCCCGCAGGTGATGAGCGCATGCGCGGACTATCCATCAGCGCACAAATGTTCCCCGACGCACGCCGTGAGCTGTCATCTGTATCAAAAATAAAGCAAATCGCTGATTGACGCACCGAACCCTTTGGATTAAAAGGTAAGTGGGGTGTCGCAGAGTACGCCAGACATCGGTTGCAGGTCTCTATTGTCTTTCTTAAGGAGAGAATCATGAGCGCCAAATCAACAAGTCCAAAAAACGATATCAGCACGGAAAAACTCATGCATGACATGAGTGCGGTGGTGGCAGATGCCGAGGAGCTGTTGCGGGCGACCGCCGGGCAGACTGGTGAAAAGGTCGCGGCCGCGCGTGAACGTATCCAGGCCAATCTCGCTGTGGCCAAGGAGCGGCTCGTGGAAGCCGAGCAAGCTGTGGTCGAAAAGACCAGGCATGCGGCCAAGGCGACCGATGAATACGTTCATGACAATCCCTGGAAGTCGATGGGCATCGCGGCTGCCGTCGGGGTGGTCGTGGGGATGCTGATCTCTCACAGGCATTAAGCGATGCCGGAAAATTCCGGTCTGCTGGGATCGGTCAAACGTCTATTGGCCACGCTGGCCGGCGTGGTCGCTACCCGGCTTGAGCTGTTGGCGAACGAATGGCAGGAGGAGCAGCTGCGTGTGATGCAGATGCTCCTTTTTGCTTTGGTCGGGGCATTCTGCTTTTGCATGGGTCTGCTGTTGCTGGCTTTGTTCCTCGTCGTGCTGTTCTGGGACGAGCACCGTCTTGCAGTGCTGGCAGCATTGACCGTGGCATTCTTCGTTTCCGGCGGCGTGCTGCTCATGCTGATGCAGAGCAAGTGGCGGCAGGGCTCGAAGTTGTTCTCCGCCAGCCTTGCCGAGTTGGACAAGGACAGGAAGTCGCTGGGGGAGGTGCACGATGAATGAGCGCATGCTCGAACTCAGACAGCGGCGGGGCGAGTTGCTGGCGCGGATCGAAGCGCAGCGCGGGCAGTTGGCCGAGATCGTTTCTCGTTGGGAAAGACCTTTGGCGCTGGCCGATCAGGGGGTGTCGGCGGTGCGCTTCTTGCGCGGACATCCGCTGCTGGTCGGCGGTGCCGTGGCACTTGTTGTGCTGCGCAGGCGCGGTGTGGCGGGGCTGCTCAAGCGCGCGTGGCAAATGTGGAAGAGCTACCGCTACTTTGCGGGGCTGTAGCTATTTAATCGAACAGGCCATCTTCGGTCTGAGTCCGTCGAACGCCAAAACGTTCTCATAAATCCACCACGCGTCATCGGGTAGCAAGGCAAACGCACTGTAGGCCTGTGCGTCTTTGTCAGGACGCGACCTGACATCAGCGCGGCGCATGGCGTGCTGCCGTCTGTATCAGCTGGGAAATTAACGGGTGTTGTAAGCGACCTTCATGCGGGTCGCTTTGTGGGCGCTGGCCTTTTTGGCTTTGGCCTTGATCGCATTGCTGCGTTTGCGAGAGGGGCGATGATCGGCGAGCACGATGTTGAAATGCTGGCCGACGCGCAGGCGGGATTTGCCGTGGTTGGCCTCGCGCAATTGCGCCTGGCTTACGTGGAAGCGGCGTGCGATGCTGGAAATCGTGTCGCCCTTATGCACCGTGTAGCGGACGGCACCATACATCTCGGCGACAGCCGAAGGGTGCATGTTGAATGCGGCAAACTGGGCAGCCGGTTCTTCATCGCCGATGGGCACCAGCAGGGTCTGGCCGTTGCTCTCCTGCGCGTATTTGGAAAGGCCGTTGGCCGAGCGCAACTCCGCCACGCTCAGGCCGAAGCGCGCGGCGATCTGGTCGAAGTGTTCGCCTTTCTTGCTCTCGTAGGGTTGCCAGGAAACCAGGCGCTGGTTGGTCTTTTCCAGATTGTTACGGAAGGTCTCGACCTTGTTTATCGGCAGCAACAGCACGTTGCCGCTGTCCTGCAGGATCACCGGGCGGTTATGTCCGGGATTGAGGGCGATGAATTCTTCCATCGAGATATCGGCCAGTGCTGCTGCCACCTTCACATCCATGTGCTGCGGAGTGGCGACAGCTTCGAAATAGGATTCGTCGGGAATGTCGCTCAGCACCAGACCGAAACGTGCCGGATCGTTCACGATGTTCTTGATGGCCAGCAGCTTGGGCACGTAGTTGCGCGTTTCGCGCGGCATCTTCAGATGCGAGTAATCGGTGGGTTTGTGGCGCTTGCGGTTGGTCGCCTGCGCACGGGCCACGGCGTTCTCGCCCCAGTTATAGGCGGCCAGCGCCAGTTCCCAGTCGCCGAACTGGTCGTGCAGCTTCTGCAGGTAATCCAGCGCGCCGTTGGTGGCGCCGATGATGTCGCGGCGTCCGTCGTGCCACCAGTTCTGCTCCATGCCGAAGTGCTTGCCGGTGGAGGGGATGAACTGCCAGATGCCGGAAGCGCTCGCCACCGAATTGGCGCCGGGGTTGAACGCGCTCTCGATCATCGGCAACAGGGCGATCTCCATCGGCATGCCGCGGCGCTCGACTTCTTCGGCGATATAGAACAGGTAACGCCGCGCGCGCTCCGTCATGCGCATCACATAATCCGGACGATTGGCATACCACTTCTCGTGGCGTGCGATCAGCGAGCTGTCCAATTCCTTCATGGCATAGCCGTTGCGGATGCGCTGCCACAAGTCGCCGGAGGAGGGCTCGGGAGCGACGATCAGTGCTTCGCGTATCGGTGCGGGAGCTTGCGTTTCGAGTTCTGCGGTATCCTGCTGGGTGGTGGCTTGCGGAGCGGTTGCTGCAACTGTGGTTGCTGATGATTCCGGATTATTCAGCGCCAAAGCCGTCTCTGCACGGGACGCCATGGCAACGGTGCAGCCGAGCACGGCGCTAAGGATCAGCAGTAACGGTTTATTGGAAGGCACTATGGGAGACCGGGTGGGTAAAAAGTGCCGCGATGGTAGCGGAGGGGGCAGGATGCGTCAATCCAAAAGAGGGTTGCGTTATGCCACTTCTAGGCGGCATAACGCAATTCTTTCAGTCTGTTAGCGTATGACTTCCTTCAGTTGTTCCAGGATCGCTGGGTTGTGGTTTCGGCCGCTGCGCTTAACATGGCGCTGATGCGCCATGTTAGCCTTCACCGAAACCCGGCCATGTATCACTTGATAACTTCCTTCAACTGTTCAAGGATGGCCGGATTTTCCAGCGTGGAGATGTCCTGCGTGATCTCCTCGGCCTTGCGCGATGGAGCGCAGCAGGCGGCGCATGATCTTGCCGGAACGGGTCTTGGGCAGGTTGTCGCCGAAGCGGATCTCGTCCGGCTTGGCGATGGGGCCGATCTCTTTGCCCACCCAGTTGCGCAGGGTCTCGACGATCTCCTTGCGCCTTGGCCGCATCGGCGGGACGTGCGCCCTTCAGCACCACGAAGGCGACGATGGATTCGCCCTTGATGTCGTGCGGACGGCCGACCACGGCGGCTTCCGCCACCAGCGGGTTGGCGACCAGCGCGGATTCGATCTCCATCGTGCCCAGGCGGTGGCCGGACACGTTCAGCACGTCGTCGATGCGTCCCATGATCCAGAAGTAGCCGTCGTCGTCGCGGTGCGCGGAGTCGCCGGCGAGGTAGTAGCCGTGCAGCTCCTCGGGGAAGTAGCCTTTCTTGAAGCGGTCGGGGTCGCCCCAGATGGTGCGGATCTGCGAGGGGAACGGCTTCTTGATGACCAGCGAGCCGCCTGCCCGCCTTCGACATCATTGCCGGTCTCGTCCACGACGGCGACCTCGATGCCGGGGAGCGGCAGGGTGCAGGAGCCGGGCTTGATCGGCACGGCGCCGGGCAGCGGGGCGATCATGTGGCAGCCGGTCTCGGTCTGCCACCAGGTATCGACGATGGGGCAGCGTGCCTGGCCGATGACGTTGTAGTACCACATCCAGGCTTCGGGGTTGATCGGCTCGCCCACGGTGCCGAGCAGGCGCAGGCGAGGACAGGTCGTATTGCTTGGGCAGCTCGCCGCCCAGCTTGATCAGCGAGCGGATGGCGGTCGGTGCGGTGTAGAAGGTGGTGACCTTGTGGTCCTGGATCATCTTCCAGAAACGGCCGGCATCCGGGATAGGTCGGGACGCCTTCGAAGATGACTTCGGTCGCGCCCATCGGCCAGCGGGCCGTAGGCGACGTAGCTGTGGCCGGTGATCCAGCCCACGTCGGCCGTGCACCAGAAGACGTCGCTGGACTTGTAGTCGAACACCCATTGCATGGTGAGCATGGTGCCCAGCAGGTAGCCGCCGGTGGAATGCTGCACGCCCTTGGGCTTGCCGGTGGAGCCGGAGGTGTAGAGGATGAACAGCGGATGTTCGGCGTCCACCCATTCCGGTTCGCAGGTGCTGCCCTGGTTGGCGACGACGTCGTGCCACCATACGTCGCGACCGGCGTTGCACTGCATGGCATCGCCGACGCGCTGGTAGACGATCACGCTCTTGACGCAGTCGGTGCCTTCCAGCGCCAGCGCTTCGTCTACGATGGATTTCAGCGTGCATGGCCTTGCCGCCGCGCAGCTGGCCGTCGGCGGTGATGACGGCACAGGCTTGCGGCATCCACGATGCGTTCGTGCAGGCTCTTGGAGGAGAAACCGCCGAACACCACCGAGTGGATGGCGCCGATGCGCGCGCAGGCTTGCATCGCGACCACGGCTTCGATGCTCATCGGCAGATAGATGACGACGCGGTCGCCCTTCTTGATGCCGCGTGACTTGAGGCCGTTGGCGAACTGGCACACGCGGGCGTGCAGGTCGCGGTAGTTGATCTTGGTGACTTTGCCGTCGTCCGCCTCGAAGATGATGGCGGTCTTTTCCGGCTGGGTGGTGAGGTGCTTGTCCAGGCAGTTGTAGGAGACGTTCAGTTCACCGTCCTCGAACCACTTGTAGAAGGGGGCGTTGCTGTCGTTCAGCGATCTTGGTGAAGGGCTTCTTCCACTGGATGTTCTTGCGGGCCAGGTCCGCCCAGTAGCCTGCATAGTCCTTCTTCGACGCATCTACCATCGCCTGGTAGGCGGCCATGCCGGAGACGTTGGCCTGTTTCACAAAGGCATCGGCTGGCGGGAATACGCGGGTTTCGTTCAAGACGGACTGGATGTTGGACATACTGTTCTCCCGAGATGTTGGTTGTGGTTCACATTCCTGCAATCTGTTTTCAAATCGAAGCCCCATTTCACGGGGTCTTCGGCGCTGACGATGCTTTCTTGAAGTTTCAACAAGTCTATCAATTCCGGAAAAAACGGTTCATTGGACTTGGTTGAAAAAATGCCTTAACGACCGGCGTGAGCAAGCTCTTCACAGTTTCGAGCACTATAGCAAGCCTTCCTGACTTGAACCTTACTAAGCGGGCGGAAGAATCAATGTCCGATCGTTGACGAAGCCCGAAATACTCTTTCGTCGAGGTGTTCGTGTTGCCATTCCGCCATTTTGCGTGACGAACATCACGGGGTACGCATCATGGACACATATCTTTATTCCGCGCTTCTCAGGAAGTATCCGTTACCTCATGAAGGGAATTGTAACCCTGTAAAACGAGGATTCAACCGAAACGTAGTTTCATGACCAGTACCGTTCCTGCCAGCAGTACGGTGATGCTGTTGGCAAGGATGATGGGCCATGAGCCAAGCAGGATGCCGTATACCAGCCAGAGCGCAACACCGGCGGTAAAGAGGGCATACATGCCGAGCGAGATGTCCTTGGTGTGGCGGGTCTGCCATACACGCCACACCTGCGGGATGAAGGAGCAGGTGGTGAGCGCGGCGGCGATGCCGCCTATCCATTCCTGAACGGGCATCAGTGTTCTCCGTGATGGTCTGTGTCCGTTGTCCAGAGTTGATGCGCGTCGAGCAGCAGGCGATAGCGGGCTTCGTTGGCATCCAGCAGCGCGATGCTTTCGGACAGCGCGGATTCCAGCGCCAGGCGGCGTGCGGTCAGGGTTTCGGAGAGGCTGCTTTCGCCCAGGCTGTAGGCGCGTGTGACCAGTTCGGCATTCTGGCGGATGCTGGATGCGGCTTCCCGCGCTTGCAGCCAGATCTGGTGGCTGCTGAGTGCCTGTGTGTGCGTGGCGTAGATGTCGGCCTCCAGGCGGCGACGCACGGCATTCTCGCGGTCGCCGGCGATCTGCGCCTGATACTCGGCGTTTTCCGCGTTGGCGCTGCGCAATCCGAACGAGATGGGGACGGAGAGATAGACGCCGGTGACCTTCTCGTTGCCGCCCATCTCGTTCGAATAGCGCACGCCCAGCGTGGGGTCGGGCACGCGGTCGGCACGGCTGCGTTGCGCCAGCATCTGCTGGATACGCCGCTCGGAACGCACCATTTCCAGCTCGTGATTGTTATCGAGTATGGTTTGTTTCCAGTAGTCGAAGTTTTCCGGAATGGGCTGCGGTTCGGAAGTGGCGAGCCGTGGCGGCAGGGTGATGAGCGGGAAGTGTCTGGCCAGCTCGTTGCCGGCCAGTTCGGCGCGCATCCTGGCTTGTTGCAGCGATACATTCGCCTGCGACACGGCGGCATTGGCCTGACTCATTTCCATGCGCGGTGCGTCGCCTGCCTTCAGGCGTTTTTCCGTGGTTTGCGCCTGCTGCTTGAGGTTGTCCACCTGCTGTTGCCATACCGCGACCTGCATCTGTTCGCGCTGCCAGTTGAACCACATATGCAGCAGGGTGCGTCCGGCCTCGTGGCGCGCGTCGCCCAGTGCCTGATTGGCGCGGACTACGCCTTCCTCGCCGATGTCGCCGTCTATGAGCACCTTGTTGATAAGACGTAGCGGGCGTTCCAGCGCGACGTCCCATTCTTTCATCTTGTGTTCGTTCGCCTGGATCTCGCGGCGGGCGGCCCCGGCACGCAGATTGAATTCGTAACTGCCGCTTTCCCATTTGCGCTGGTTGACCTGCTCGATCTTGATCCCGGTCTCCGCGTTCAGCACGCTGATGTGGTTGCTCAAGGCGGCATCGACCTGTTCATGCGGTGGCAGGTCGGGGTAATCGGCGGCGTTGGCGAAAACGGGCGTGGCGACGCACAACGCCAATACTCCCAGTTGCGCCAGTCGTGTACGGGGGCGCGCAATCATCCCAGTCTCCCGAATTCGATGACGGGCGTCAGCCAATAGGCCACTTCATGGTTAGGATCGGATTCCTTGAGGTGGGCGATCAGGGCGTGTGCATCCTCGACGTTTAGCACAGTGGTGAACTGTACCCGTTGCGAACGGCCGCGTACCTGTTCGAGCATGCTGGGCAGTTTTTCTTTCTGGCTGCTGCCTTCGATGCGGGTGATGGAGAAGCCGCGCACCCAGTCCGGGTGTTGCAACAGGTGGTCGACCATGCGCTCTTCCAGCGACTTGTGGCAGACCAGCGTCAAACAGCAATTCATTGCTTTCATATTTTGTTCCTTACAACCTCGACGCCGAAGCGGCGGTACAGGATAGGCAGCATGATCAGGGTCAGGGCAGTGGAGCTGATCAAGCCGCCGATGACCACGATGGCCAGCGGTTTCTGGATCTCGGAGCCGGGGCCGGTCGCGAATAGCAGCGGCAGCAGGCCGAACAGGGTGATGCTGGCAGTCATCAGCACCGGGCGCAGGCGGCGCTTGGCGCCTTCGACCACGACGCGGGTGATATCCATGCCCTCGCCGTGCAACTGGTTGAAGTAGGACACCATCACCACGCCGTTCAACACCGCGATCCCGAGCAAGGCGATGAAGCCGACCGAGGCGGGCACAGAGAGGTATTCGCCGCTGATCCACAAGGCGAAAACGCCGCCGATCAGCGCGAACGGGATGTTGGTGAGCACCAGTCCGGCCTGGCGCACCGAGCCGAAGGTGGCGAACAGCAGCATGAAGATCAGGCCGAGCGCCACCGGGACGACGACGGCCAAGCGTGCCGCTGCGCGTTGCTGGTTCTCGAACTGCCCGCCCCAGGTGATGCGGTAGCCTTCCGGCAATTGGATCTGTGTCGCGACAGCCGCCTTGGCTTCGTCCACGAAGCCGACCAGGTCGCGACCACGCACGTTGGTCTGGATGACCACCATGCGTTGGCCGTTCTCGCGATCGACCTTGACCGGACCGTCGGCACGTTCCAGTTTGGCGATGACCGCGAGCGGCACGCTTTGGCCGTTCGCCAACGGCATGGTGAGTGCGGCGAACAGTGCAGGGGATTGCTGCACCTCGGAATCGCCGCGCACCAGCAGCGGCGTGCGGCGTCCTTCCTCGATCACCGTTCCCAGCTGGCGTCCTTCCACCTGGGTGCGCAGGGAGTTGCTGATGTCGTCAACGCTCAAGCCCAGCCGGCCAGCCGCAAGGCGGTCGATGACCACCCGGTAGTACTGCACGCCGTTGTTCTTGACCGTGTAGACATCCTCGCTGCCCTTGATGCCTTCGATGGTCTTGACCATCTGTTCGGAAAGCTCGCTGAGTTTGCGGATGTCGGAACCGAATATCTTGATGGCCACGTCACCGCGCGAACCGGTGAGCATCTCCGAGACGCGCATCTCGATGGGTTGCGTGAAGCTGTATTCCACGCCGGGAAAATCGACCATCACTTTGCGGATGTCGTCGACGATCGCGTTCTTGTCCTGGGTGCGCCACTCTGCCTGCGGCTTGAGCACGAGGAAGTTGTCGGTTTCGTTCAGTCCCATCGGGTCGAGTCCGAGCTCATCCGCACCGGCGCGCGAGACGATGCCTTCCACTTCCGGCACGGATTTGAGGACGGCCGCCTGTACGCGCAGGTCGATATTTGCGGTCTGTGCCAGGTTGATGGACGGCAGCTTGGTGGTCTGCATGATGATGTCGCCCTCGTCCATCTCCGGCATGAAGGTCTTGCCGATGAAGGTATAGACCACCGCAGTGACTGCCAGCATGCCGATGGCTGTGCCCAGTACTTTGCGTTCGTTGGCGAGCGCCTTGTCGAGTAGCGGGGTGTAGAGTGCCTGCGCTTTGCGCACCAGCCACGGTTCGTCGTGGCTGGCGCTCTTTAGCAGGAAAGACGCCAGCATCGGGATCACGGTGAGCGATAGCAGCAGCGAACCGGCCAGCGCGAACACGATGGTCAGGGCGACCGGGATGAACAGCTTGCCTTCCAGACCCTGCAGCGTCAGCAGCGGCAGGAACACGATGATGATGATGGCGACGCCGGCCGCGACCGGGGTGATGACTTCTTTCACCGCCCGATAGATGACGTGCAGATGCGGGATGTGCTGGCGCTTTTCGGCCAAGGTGGCTGATGACGTTTTCGACGACCACGACCGCGCCGTCCACCAGCATGCCGATGGCGATGGCCAGGCCGCCCAGCGACATCAGGTTGGCGGACATGCCGAACTGCTGCATCAGAATGAAAGTGATGAGCACCGCCAGCGGCAACGTCAGGGCCACGACCAGCGCGGCGCGCAGGTTGCCGAGGAACAGCACCAGCAGGATGACGACCAGCACGATGGCTTCGGTGAGCGCCTTGGAGACCGTGCCGATGGCGCGCTGCACCAGGCTGCCGCGGTCGTAGAAGACCTTGGTCGTCACGCCTTGCGGCAGGGTGGGTGCGAGTTCGGCGAGTTTCGCGTGCACACCTTCCACTACCTTTTGCGCGTTCGCGCCGCGCAGACCGAGCACCAGGCCTTCCACCGCTTCGCCTTTCCCGTCCATGGTCACCACGCCATAGCGCGTCAGGCTGCCGATGCGGACTTGGGCGATGTCGCTGACGCGGATCGGGTTGTTGCCAGGGTTGGCGACCACGATGTTTTCCACGTCGTGCAGTGTCTTGATGCTGCCTTCGGCGCGTACCAGCAGCGATTCGTCGCCGTCACTCAGGCGTCCTGCGCCATCGTTGCGGTTGTTGGCCTCCAGCGCTTGCTGCAGTTGCAGCATGGAGAGTCCGCGTGCAGCAAGTGCGGTGTGATCGGGGACCACTTCGAAGCTGCGCGCCAAGCCGCCCAGCGAATTGACATCGGCTACGCCGGGTAAGGTGCGCAAGGCAGGGCGTATCGTCCAGTCCAATATCGTGCGGCGCTGTTCCAGCGAGATGCCTTCACCTTCCACGGTGAACATGAACATCTCGCCCAACGGCGTGGTGATCGGTGCGAGTCCGCCGCTCGCTCCGCCGGGCAGGTCGCGCAGCGCATTGCTCAAGCGCTCGGCGACCTGTTGGCGCGCCCAGTAGATGTCGGTGCCGTCGTTGAAGTCGATGGTGATGTCGGCGATGGCGTATTTGGAGATGGAGCGCAGCATGCGCTGATCGGGAATGCCCAGCATCTCCAGTTCGATGGGCGTAACGATGCGCGCCTCGACTTCTTCCGGCGTCATGCCGGGAGCCTTCATGATGATCTTCACCTGCGTGGAGGAAACATCGGGGAAGGCGTCGATAGGCAGTTCGCGGAACGAGGCGATGCCTGCGCCGACGAGCAGCAGCGTGAGCACAGAGACCAGCATGCGCTGGGTCAGTGCGAATTCAACCAGTTTGGACAGCATTATTCGCCCCCGATGCCCATCATGGTGGCTTTGAGTGCGGATACTCCGCGTACTGCGACTTTCTCATCACCCTTGAGTTTCCCAGTGACGACACTATTGCCGGCGCCTTCATGCAGTACCGTCACTGCTACGCTGCGGAAACCCTTTGCGGTTTCGACGAAGATCACAACTTTGTTGTTGAGATAAGCAAGTGCTCCGTTGGGAACGCTCCATTGATCCCGCGTATCACCTGTTGTACCTATTGATGCCTCTACGAATTGTCCAGGGCGCAAATTGCTGGCGCCATCCAGAATGAGCGCGCGCAAGAGAATAGTCTGGTTGCCACCACTCAAGCTGCGACCGATTGCGGTGAGTTTTCCTTTGGCGTCATACGCCGGAACAGTAACGCTCGCGCCGACTTTCAATCCGTGAGTGCTGACAAGTGGCGCCTGGATTTCCAGTGCCAGAGGTTCCAGTTGCGCCACTTTGAACAAGGGAATGGCTGCATCCAGCCTTTGTCCGGAACTGGCGCTCTTTTCCAACACGACTCCATCAATAGGGGAGGTGATTGTAAGCTGACTGTTCAACATATTGTTTGATTGCAGTCTGGCAACGTCGGTATCGGACATGCCGGCCAGCCTCAACATCTGTTTGCGTTCCGCGAATGCAGCATTGGCTTCACGGAACATGCTTTGAGTTGCGCGATAGCGGCTTTCCGAGATGATGCCGTCTTTCCAGAGTTGTTCATCGCGAGCCAGATTCTCTTTGGCGAGCTGGGTTTGGGTAGACGACTGCAACAGGCCTCGCTGTGCTTCAGCCAAGGCTGGGCTTTGCAGGATAGCCAAAGGTTGGCCTTTTTTTACTGAGTCTCCGACGCCTACCAAGGTTTGTTCCACCATGGCGGGAAGCGGGGTGCTGATTGTGAATTGCTGGTTGCCAGGGATGACGACTTGAGCAGGCATGCCGGCGAGTTCCCCTTGCTGCCTGGCGGGCAGGGGAGCGCTGACTATACCCAATGTCTGTATCTGGCTGGCGCTCATCGCCAGCTCTTCGGCCAATGACGGTTGCACCAGCAGTGCACCTAAAAGAAATAGATGAAGCTTATTCATTGCATACTCTCCAGAATGGCCTTGACGCCATTCGATTCAATTGTTGTTTATT
>CAVQQO010000007.1:162500-827955 GCA_963715005.1 uncultured beta proteobacterium
GGTAAGTTCCGACCTGCACGAATGGCGTAACGATGGCCACACTGTCTCCACCCGGGACTCAGCGAAGTTGAAATGTTTGTGAAGATGCAATCTACCCGCGGCTAGACGGAAAGACCCCATGAACCTTTACTGTAGCTTTGCATTGGATTTTGAATAGACCTGTGTAGGATAGCTGGGAGGCTTTGAAGCGGTGTCGCCAGACATCGTGGAGCCGACGTTGAAATACCAGCCTGGTGTGTTTGAGGTTCTAACCTAGATCCGTAATCCGGATTGGGGACATTGCATGGTAGGCAGTTTGACTGGGGCGGTCTCCTCCCAAATTGTAACGGAGGAGTACGAAGGTATCCTAGGTACGGTCGGACATCGTACTGATAGTGCAATGGCAAAAGGATGCTTAACTGCGAGACTGACAAGTCGAGCAGGTGCGAAAGCAGGTCATAGTGATCCGGTGGTTCTGTATGGAAGGGCCATCGCTCAACGGATAAAAGGTACTCTGGGGATAACAGGCTGATTCCTCCCAAGAGTTCATATCGACGGGGGAGTTTGGCACCTCGATGTCGGCTCATCACATCCTGGGGCTGTAGCCGGTCCCAAGGGTATGGCTGTTCGCCATTTAAAGTGGTACGTGAGCTGGGTTTAAAACGTCGTGAGACAGTTTGGTCCCTATCTGCCGTGGGCGCTGGAAGTTTGAGGGGGCCTGCTCCTAGTACGAGAGGACCGGAGTGGACGTATCTCTGGTGTACCGGTTATGACGCCAGTCGTATCGCCGGGTAGCTATATACGGAAGAGATAACCGCTGAAAGCATCTAAGCGGGAAACTCGCCTCAAGATGAGACTTCCCTGGCAACTTGATTGCCCTAAAGGGTCGTGGAAGACCACCACGTTGATAGGTCGGGTGTGGAAGCGCAGTAATGCGTTAAGCTAACCGATACTAATTGCCCGTGCGGCTTGATCCTATAACATTAGGTTCAGTTGCAAGTTGTAACGCCTCGCAACAATCAGAACACAGCTTTACTTCTTCCAAAATTACATCAGTTGCTGGTTCTATATATCAGCTCCAGCAACCGATAACAGTTATGTCTGACGACCATAGCAAGTTGGCCCCACTCCTTCCCATCTCGAACAGGACAGTGAAACGACTTCGCGCCAATGATAGTGTGCATCCGCATGTGAAAGTAGGTCATCGTCAGACTCCTTACAAGCAAAACGCCCCGCCTAAAAACGGGGCGTTTTGCTTTCGTGCGCGCAAAATAGCTGACATGCGATGAGCGTTGCAACTGCCTTGTTTTGCGCGCTTCTTCCTTTGAGAGGCAACCCGTTTTACGATACAATTGCATTCCATGACCAAGTACATCTTTATTACCGGCGGCGTTGTCTCTTCCCTAGGAAAAGGCATCGCCGCCGCTTCACTTGCGGCCATCCTTGAGTCGCGCGGCCTCAAAGTCACGATGCTCAAGCTGGATCCGTACATCAACGTCGATCCAGGCACGATGAGCCCGTTCCAGCATGGCGAGGTGTTCGTTACCGAAGACGGAGCGGAGACCGATCTGGATTTGGGCCACTATGAGCGCTTTATCTCGGCCAAGATGCGCAAGGCAAATAATTTCACCACCGGACAGATCTACGAAAGCGTGATCCGCAAGGAACGGCGCGGCGAATATCTGGGCAAGACGGTGCAGGTGATTCCGCATATCACCAATGAAATTCAAGCTTTCGTCGAACGCGGCGCGGCTGCTTCGCACGATGGAAAAGCTGACGTGGCCATCGTCGAGATCGGTGGCACGGTAGGCGACATCGAATCGCTGCCATTCCTGGAGGCCGCGCGCCAGATGGGCTTGCGTATGGGACGTCACCAAGTGGCGTATGTCCATCTCACGCTGGTTCCCTACATTGCGACCGCAGGCGAATTGAAGACCAAGCCGACGCAGCACAGCGTGCAGAAGTTGCGCGAGATCGGTATTTTCCCGACCGCATTGCTGTGCCGTGCGGATCGGCGTATTCCCGATGATGAGCGCGCCAAGATCTCGCTGTTCGCCAATGTGCGCGAAGATAGTGTGATCTCGATGTGGGATGTGGATAGCATCTACAAGGTCCCGCAAGTTCTGCACGAGCAAGGGCTGGATCGCATCATCTGTGAAGAGTTGGCATTGAATGCACCGCCCGCCGATCTGTCGGTGTGGCAGAGTCTCATCAAGGCGCAGGAAAATCCGACGCATGAGATCACTATCGGCATGGTCGGCAAGTATGTCGAGCTCACCGAATCGTACAAATCGCTGATCGAAGCGTTGCGTCATGCCGGCATCCATACCTCTACTCGTGTGAATATCGAATATCTGGATTCCGAAGTCATCGAGACCGAGGGTACCGGGTGCCTGAAGAACCTCGACGCGATCCTGGTGCCCGGCGGTTTCGGTGTGCGCGGGACTGAAGGCAAGATCGCTTCGATCCGCTATGCACGCGAGAACAAGATACCTTACCTCGGTATCTGCCTCGGCATGCAACTCGCCGTGATCGAGTATGCGCGCCATGTGGCTGGCATGACGGATGCGAACAGCACCGAATTCGATCTGGAAACCGAACATCCCGTGGTGGCGCTGATCACCGAGTGGCTGGATCGTGACGGTAAAGTCGCCAAGCGTAGCGCGGATTCCGACATGGGCGGTACCATGCGTCTCGGTTCGCAACGTTGCCCGGTCAAACCCAACACCATGGCGCAACGTATCTATGGCGATGAAGTGAACGAGCGCCACCGCCATCGTTACGAAGTGAACAACCATTATGTGCCGGCGCTTGAGAAAACCGGCCTGATCATTTCTGCGCGTACCCCTTCCGAGGATCTGCCCGAGATGATGGAGTTGCCGCAGAGTATGCATCCATGGTTCATCGGCGTGCAGTTCCACCCGGAATTCACCTCCACGCCGCGTGCCGGACATCCGCTGTTCAAGGCTTATGTCGAAGCCGCCGTTAAGCATAAGGAGGCTGTATGAAGCTCTGCAATTTTGAAGTTGGCCTGGACAAGCCGCTGTTTCTGATTGCCGGTCCGTGCGTGATCGAATCCGAGCAGATGGCGCTGGACACTGCCGGTCAGTTGAAAGAGATCTGCCAAAAGCTCGGCATCCCGTTCATCTATAAATCTTCCTACGATAAAGCCAACCGCAGCTCCGGCAAGACGTTCCGCGGTTTCGGCATGGAAGCCGGTTTGAAGATCCTGGAAAAGGTGAAGGCGCAGATCGGTGTGCCGGTGTTGACCGATGTGCATAGCGAAGACGAGATCGCGCCGGTGGCGGCGGTGGTGGATGTGTTGCAAACACCAGCATTCTTGTGCCGTCAGACCGATTTCATCCACGCCGTGGCGAAGTCGGGCAAGCCGGTGAACATCAAGAAGGGCCAGTTCCTGTCGCCGTGGGACATGAAGAACGTGGTGGACAAGGCACGCGAAGTGAGCGGCGGCGACACCATTATGGTGTGCGAACGCGGCGCATCTTTTGGTTACAACAATCTCGTGTCGGACATGCGCTCGCTGGCGGTGATGCGCAACACCGGCTGCCCGGTGGTGTTCGATGCTACGCACTCGGTGCAACTGCCTGGCGGGCAGGGCACGGCGAGCGGTGGCCAGCGCGAGTTCGTGCCGGTGCTGGCGCGCGCGGCGGTGGCGGCAGGCGTGGCTGGTGTGTTCATGGAAACACACCCCGATCCCGCAAAAGCATTGTCGGATGGCCCCAATGCATTCCCGTTGGGATATATGCAAGAGATGTTGCAGACACTGAAGGCGCTGGATGCATTGGTGAAGCAGCAAGGTTTTATCGAAGAGAACGTTAACTTGAAAAGTGTGTGAGCGAAGGAAAGAGAATGAGTGCAATTGTTGATGTCGTAGCGCGTGAGATTTTGGATTCCCGTGGCAACCCAACCGTAGAAGCGGACGTGTTGCTGGAATCGGGGGTGATGGGCCGTGCCGCTGTGCCGTCTGGCGCATCCACCGGTGAGAAAGAAGCGATCGAATTGCGCGATGGCGACAAGCAGCGCTATCTGGGCAAGGGCGTGTTGAAGGCGGTAGAGAACGTGAACACCGAAATCGCTGAAGCGATCATCGGCCTGGATGCCGCTGAACAGGCATTCATCGACCAGACCATGATCGAGCTGGACGGCACCGACACCAAATCGCGTCTCGGCGCCAACGCCATCCTCGCCGTATCCATGGCTGTGGCACGTGCCGCCGCAGAAGAGAGCGGCCTGCCGCTGTATCGCTACCTTGGCGGTGCGGCACGCATGGAGATGCCGGTACCGATGATGAACATCATCAACGGAGGCGCGCATGCAACCGGTGGTGCGGACATTCAAGAATTCATGATCATCCCGGTTGGTGCAGAAAGCTTCCGCGAAGCACTGCGTTGCGGTGCCGAAGTGTTCCATGCGCTGAAGGCGATCCTGCACAAGCGAGGCCTGACCACCACCGTGGGCGACGAAGGCGGTTTCGCACCGGCCTTGGGTTCCAACGAAGCAGCGCTGAAGGTCATCGTCGAAGCTATCGAAGCAGCCGGTTATGTGCCAGGCGCAGATGTGGCGATCGGTATCGATGCCGCCGCTTCCGAGTTCTACAAGGATGGCAAATACCACCTGAAGGCCGATGGCCTGACGCTGACCGCGGCACAGATCATCGACATGTACGCCTCGTGGGTGGACAAGTATCCAGTCATCACGCTGGAAGACGGCATGAGCGAACATGACTGGGACGGCTGGAAGGCACTGACCGACCGCCTCGGCAAGCAGATCCAGCTGGTGGGCGACGACGTGTTCGTGACCAACACCAAGATCCTGCGCGAAGGTATCAAGCGCGGCATCGCCAACTCCATCCTGATCAAGGTGAACCAGATCGGTACGTTGACCGAGACATTTGCTGCCATCGAGATGGCCAAGCGTGCAGGTTACACAGCGGTGATCTCGCATCGCTCCGGCGAGACGGAAGATTCCACCATCGCCGATCTGGCAGTGGCGACCAATGCCTTGCAGATCAAGACCGGCTCCTTGTCTCGTTCCGACCGCATGGCGAAGTACAACCAACTGCTGCGCATCGAAGAAGACCTCGGCGACAGCGCTTCCTATCCAGGTCGCGGGGCTTACTATCAGTTAGGCTGATGCGTGTCGTCACCTATATCCTGCTTGCTCTTCTCCTGCTGTTGCAATATCCGCTGTGGCTGGGGAAGGGTAGTTGGCTGAAAGTGTGGGACATGGGCAGGCAGGTCGAGGCCCAGAAACAAATCAACGAGCAGACACAAAAGCGCAATGCGGCACTGGATGCCGAAGTGCGCGATCTCAAGAGCGGTACTGAGGCCAACGAAGAGCGCGCCCGTAGCGAGCTCGGCATGGTCAAGCAGGGGGAGATTTTCTTTCAGGTGGTCGGCGGAGAAGGGGCTGCAACGGCCTCGGGTGTGACCGCCGCAACGCCATCCAAAGGCAGTTCTAAGTAATCACCGTTGGCTGATCCCGTCCGGTGCGCGTCTGCAATTCTGAGATGCGCAACGCGATCTGGATCAGTTCTTTCAGTGCTTCCTGCGCATCCAGGTGATGCCGCGCAACATCCGCCTCGAATGCCTCCAGATACACGCGCAGCGTTGCGCCTTCAGTTCCTGTGCCGGATAAGCGGAAGATGATACGAGAGCTATCGCTGAAGAGGATACGTATGCCTTGGCCCTTGCTGACGCTGCCATCCACCGGATCGGTGTAGCTGAAGTCATCGCACAACCGCACGGCATACTTGCCGAACTGCTTGCTCGTGAGTGCGGCGAAGCTGTCGCGCAGATGTTGCATCACGCCGTTCGCCGCTTCGGTGGGCAGGCCTTCATAGTCGTAACGCGAGTAGAAGTTGCGGCCGTACTTTTCCCAATGCTCGCGCACGATGGTTTCGACCGGTTGTTCGCGCACTGCCAAGACATTGAGCCAGAACAGCACTGCCCACAGGCCGTCCTTCTCGCGCACATGGTCTGAACCGGTGCCGAAGCTCTCTTCCCCGCACAGCGTGACTTTACCCGCGTCCATCAGGTTGCCGAAGAACTTCCAGCCGGTCGGTGTCTCGAAGCAGGGGATGTTCAATGTCCTTGCCACGCGATCCACCGCCGTGCTGGTCGGCATCGAACGGGCCACCCCGGCCAGTCCTTTGGTATAAGCCGGCACCAACCGTGCATTCGCGGCCAGCAGGGCAAGGCTGTCGGAAGGCGTGACGAAGAAGCGCTTGCCCAGGATCATGTTGCGGTCACCATCGCCATCCGATGCTGCGCCGAAATCCGGCGCATCCGCGCCATACATGATCTCTACCAGGTCGTGCGCATAGGTCAGGTTGGGGTCGGGATGGCCGCCGCCGAAGTCTTCCAGCGGCACGGCGTTCATCACGCTGCCAGCAGGCGCGCCGAGACGCGTTTCCAGTATCTCTTTTGCATACGGACCGTTCACCGCGTGCATCGCATCGAACCTTAGCTTGAAGCTGCTTCTCAATAGTGCGCTGATCGCCGCGAAATCGAACAGCGACTCCATCAACGTCGCGTAGTCGCTCACCGGGTCGATCACCTGAACCAGCATGCCGCCCAAAGTCGTCTCACCCAGTTGATCCAGCGCGACATCCTCCGCATCGAGGATGCGGTAGCTGGTGATGCTCTTGCTCTTGGCGAAGATCGCCTCGGTCACCGCCTCGGTGGCGGGACCGCCGTTGCTGCTGTTGAACTTGATGCCGAAATCTTCCTGCGGGCCGCCGGGGTTGTGGCTGGCGGAAAGGATGATGCCGCCGAACGTCCTGTACTTGCGTATCACGCAGGAGGCGGCCGGGGTGGAAAGGATGCCGCCGCGTCCCACCAGTACCCTGCCATACCCGTTCGCTGCCGCCATCTTCAGGATGATCTGGATCGCAGTGCGGTTGTAATAGCGCCCATCACCGCCCAGCACCAGCGTAACGCCTTTGGGGGCGGCGATGCTGTCGAAGATGCTCTGTACGAAATTCTCCAGATAGTGCGGTTGCTGGAAGACGGGGACTTTCTTGCGCAGGCCGGAAGTGCCGGGTTTCTGGTCGGTAAACGGTTGGGTGGAAACGGTGCGGATGCTCATCAAACAACCTTTCGTGGCAAATTATTGTTCGTGTTTTTCTGGCGAAATCATACCATCGGCTATGCAAGAACGACCCCGGAATCTGCTGCTCGGGTTATGCTTGCGCACCTTTGTAGAGCCTTTTACCCATGAGTTCCAGCACCGCCCAACAGATCCTGCGCGATACCTTCGGCTACACCGCTTTTCGCGGCGCGCAGCAGGCCATCGTCGAGCATGTGGCTGGCGGGGGCGATGCGCTGGTGCTGATGCCCACCGGCGGCGGCAAGTCGCTGTGCTACCAGATTCCTTCCCTGTTGCGCGACGGCGTGGGCATCGTGGTGTCGCCGCTGATCGCGCTGATGCAGGATCAGGTGGACGCCCTCAAGCAGCTCGGCGTACCGGCCGCATTTCTCAACTCCAGCCTGGATGCCGATACCGCACGCGAAGTGTCGCGGCAACTCATGCGCGGTGAGTTGAAGTTGCTTTACGTCGCGCCGGAGCGGCTGATGACTGAAGGTTTTCTGAACCTGCTGGAGCGCTTGCAGCAGGAGAACCGCATCGCCCTGTTCGCCATCGACGAAGCGCATTGCGTGTCGCAATGGGGGCACGACTTCCGTCCCGAGTACCGCGCGTTGACCGTGTTGCACGAGCGCTTCCCCACTGTGCCGCGCATCGCGCTCACCGCCACGGCGGATGCGCCGACGCGGCGCGAGATCGTCGAGCGCTTGGCACTGGAACAGGCACAGCAATTCGTCTCCAGCTTCGATCGCCCCAATATCCGCTACCGCGTCACGCTCAAGGACAACGCGCGTCAGCAATTGCAGACCTTCCTTGAAACCGAGCACCCCGACGACGCGGGCATCGTGTATTGCCTGTCGCGCAAGAAGGTCGAAGAGACCGCCGCGTGGCTGAAGGAGCAGGGTTGGGATGCTCTGCCGTATCACGCTGGGCTGGATGCGGCTGTGCGCAACCAGAACCAGCGCCGCTTCCTGCGTGAGGAGGGCATCATCATGGTCGCCACCGTGGCTTTCGGCATGGGTATCGACAAGCCCAATGTGCGTTTCGTCGCCCACCTCGACCTGCCCAAAAGCATGGAAGGCTACTATCAGGAGACCGGCCGCGCCGGGCGCGACGGATTGCCCGCAAACGCGTGGATGGCTTATGGCTTGGGCGATGTCGTGTCGATGCGCCAGATGCTGCTGTCCGGCGACGCACCCGAAGAGCGCAAGCGCGTCGAAATCCAAAAGCTCGATGCGCTGCTCGGCTTCTGCGAATCCACTGCATGTCGCCATCAGACTGTGCTGCGCTACTTCGGTGAAGAGCATCCCGGCGACTGCGGCCAGTGCGACAACTGCCTGTCGCCCGTGGATACCTGGGATGCCACACAAGCCGCACAGATGGCGCTGTCCTGCGTGTACCGCACCGGACAACGCTTCGGCGTGGCGCACCTGATCGACGTGCTGCTCGGCAAAGCCACGCCCAAGGTCGAGCAATTCAACCACCAGCAACTTAGCACCTTTGGCATCGGCAAGGACTTGGCGCAAGCGCAATGGAGCAGCGTCTATCGCCAGCTCGTCGCCGCCGGATTCATCAACGTGGATATGGAAGCCTACGGCGGACTGAAGCTCACCGAAGAAGCCCGCCCGGTGTTAAAAGGGCAGCACGAAGTGTGGCTGCGCCGCGATGCCGAGCCAGCCAAACGCAAATCCAGCAAAGCCGAACGCGGCTCGCGCCTGCGCGAAGCTTTCGCCGGAGCCAACGAAGACCCGTTGTGGCTCGCACTCAAGGCCAAACGCATGGAGCTTGCACGCGAGCAGGGCGTGCCGCCTTACGTCATCTTCCACGACAGCACCCTGCTGGAAATTCTCAACCACAAACCACACACGCTGGACGAGATGGGGCGCATCAGCGGCGTGGGGCAGGCCAAACTGGCGAAGTATGGCGATGCGTTCTTGCAGGTGGTGGAGGATGTGGCGAATGGTAGATGATTAGGTTCCTGCCCTTCCGGGCAATATCGGCGGGTAATCTGGGCTATGATAAGTTCTGCTGTTGGGGTGTGTTCTGCATGCGGATGAGGTTGGTTTTTCATATGCGAGTGGCTAGTATTTTCTGAAAATGAGATCGCGTCTCACAATTCGAGTACAGCTTCTGTCATTGGTGACGGCCATCGCGTTGCCCTTGATCGGCATCCTTGCATACACGATCTACGACAATGCCCAGCAGCAGATCGTCGAGGCCAAAGCCACCGCGCATCTGCTCTCTGTGGCCGCCGCTGCCGATGTCGATCGCGTCCTGACCTCCAACCGCGATTTTCTGGTGCAGATGTCCAAGCGGTCGCTCATCCACAAGATGGATGCGAAACATTGCGATCAGGTGTTATGGGATTTCCGTGAACTGTTCCCCAAGTCTGCGAACATGACCGTGATCGACATGCACGGCACGGCGATCTGTTCCGCAGTTCCCCAGCCGGGTGGAAAACCGGTCTCGGTTGCCAACGCACCCTGGTTCAAAAAATCGCTGGATGTGGATGGTTTTGTAGTGAGCGATCCATTCTTCGGTCCCATCACCGGCAGATGGGTGACGGTGCTGACCTATCCGATCCGCGATGAGCAAGGACGCAAGATCGGCTTTCTTGGGCTGCCGCTCGATCTGGCGCTATATGAACCCAACCTTTCCAATGCTCCGTTGGTTCCGGGAACGACAGTCGGCATCCTTACCGCAGACGGGACATTCGTATGGCGCAATATCGATACCGAAAAATGGGTAGGGAAAAACGCCAGCGACAACGCGACCATCCGGAAACTCATGGCGGGAATCGAAGGGGAAATGCAAGGACTGGATTTCACCTCCAAATTCTACGATGTGCACACGGTAAAGGAGGCTGGTTGGTTCGTGTATGTGGGCATACCGACCAGTAGCGTCTATTCGCAGCTGCATACCGTACTGTTCAGAAATACGCTGCTGGGTTTGCTCAGTATCGCGTTTATTCTGGGCGTCGCCTGGTTGATCGCGCGCCGGATATCCCGTCCGATTGGCGCGCTTGCATCGGCCTCGCGGGCGATCCGCGAGGGGCAGGGGGATGTCCGAGTCGAGGTGAAGGGGCCTCCCGAGATCAGGGAGGTGGCGCAAGAGTTCAATGAGATGCTCGACGTCCGCCTGCAAGCCGAAGCTGCGCTGCAGGAGAGCGAGGCCGACCTTTCGGAGGCCCTGAAGATAGCCCATATGGGGCACTGGGAATATGAAGTGGTCAGCGATGAGTTCATCTTCAACGACCAATATTATTCCTTGCACCACACCACGGCCGAGCAGATGGGCGGTTACCGCATGCGCGCGGCAGATTTCGCCCGGCGCCTGGTCCATCCGGACGATGCGCATCTGGTTGGCGATCAGATCCGGCATGGGTTGAGTACAAACGATCCGAGTTTCTATGTGCAAACCGAAATGCGGATCATGTGTGGCGACGGCGAGATTCGCTGGGCTTTGGTGCGTTTCAAGATCGAAAAGAATGCGCAAGGAGTCACCACCAGGCTGATCGGTGTCAACCAGGACATCACCGAACGCAAACATGCCGAACAAAACCAAAGGCGCTTGAACCGCTCGCTCAAGCTGTTGAGCGATTGCAACATGATGCTGGTGCATGCGGTAGAAGAATCCAAGTTGTTATCCGAAATTTGCCGGTTGGTGGTTGAGCAAGGCGGTTATCGCATGGCATGGGTGGGCTTCGCCGAACATGATGCGGGGAAAAGTGTGCAGCCGGTCGCACAGCACGGCGATAGCCAGAATTATCTGGGGCGCGCAAAAATCACTTGGGCGGATACCGAACAAGGACACGGGCCGACCGGCACCGCGATCAGGACAGGGCAGACTGATATCAATCAGGACTATCAGACCGATCCGCGCATGGCGATCTGGCGTGAGTCCGCACTGGCAAGCGGCTACCGTTCCAGCATCGCACTGCCGCTGATCATCAACACTCGCGTGTTGGGCGCACTCACCATTTATGCTTCCGAGCCCGCAGCCTTCAATCCGGAAGAAGTGAAATTGCTGGAAGAGCTGGCCAACGACCTGGCGTACGGTATCGCAACGTTGCGTACCCGCACCGAACACGAGGCCGCAGAAAAACAGCTGGAGTACCTGGCGCATCACGACATGTTGACCGGTTTGCCCAACCGCCTGTTGTTGCGTGACCGTTTCGATCAGGCGGCGGCACAGGCGGACCGCGATCATCAGTCGGGGGTAGCAGTGCTGTTCCTCGATCTGGATAACTTCAAACAGGTCAACGACACACTCGGCCACAACTTCGGTGACCAATTGCTGGTGCGGGTGGTCGAACGTTTGCGCGCCTGCCTGCGCGACACCGATACCATCAGTCGTCAGGGCGGGGACGAATTCGTCGTATTGCTGCCCCATCTGCATGATCTGGGCCTTATCGGCGGCATCGCCCAGAGCATCATCGAAGCTTATTCCGAGCCCTTCGAGATCGAGAGTTATTCGATCAACACCACGTTCAGTATCGGTATCAGCTTGTACCCGGACGACGGCAGGCAGTTCGATATGCTGCTGAAGAAGTCGGATACCGCGCTGTACCAGGCCAAGGACAGCGGCCGCGACACCTACCGCTTCTTCTCCGAGAAGATGAACATCGACGCGCAGGAGCAGATGCATCTGCAGGGACAGTTGCACAATGCGGTCAGGAACCAGGAATTCCTGCTGCACTACCAGCCGCAGATCGATATCGAAAGCGGCCGCATCATCGGCGTGGAAGCGCTGGTGCGCTGGCAGCATCCCGAGCTGGGCTTGATTCCGCCGGGCAAGTTCATTCCGCTGGCGGAACGCAGCGGCCTAGTCATCCCGATGGGGGAATGGGTGCTCAACGAGGCGTGCCGGCAAGCCCAGCAATGGCGCAAGAACGGATCGCCGCTGGTGATGGCGGTCAACCTGTCCGCTCTGCAATTCAAACGCGGCAATCTGCTCGAGACCGTATCCAAAGCACTCAAGCAATCTGGGTTGCCCGCCGGCCTGCTGGAACTGGAATTGACCGAGTCCATCCTGTTGCAGGATGTCGAGGTCGCGATCAAGACCCTGCACAGCCTAAAAGAAATGGGCGTGAAGCTCTCCATCGATGACTTCGGCACGGGCTACTCCAGCCTTTCCTACCTGAAGCGGCTGTCCGTGAACAAACTCAAGATCGACCAGTCTTTCGTGCGCGATATGGCTGAAGACCCTGATTCTGCGGCCATCGTCAGGGCGATCATCCAGTTGGGGCACACCCTGCAACTCTCGGTCATCGCCGAGGGCGTGGAAACCGACGCCCAGCTCGCTTTCCTGCGCAACTACGGCTGTGATGAAGTTCAGGGATATTTCTTCAGCCGCCCGGTTCCCGCGGCAGAGTTCGTCAAGTTGCTTGAACAAAAAGCGAGCTGACATGAAAAACAGACTCGGCATGGCGTTGTTCGCGGCGTTTTTTGCCTGTTCCGCCCAGGCCACCAACTGGCTGCAACTCCAGGGCAACGAGGCACCCAATGCTCCCGCGTTCCGCGTGTTCGGTTTCGTGCAGCCCACCTATACCTACATCGATGCCCAGCCGATCACCACGCTGCAGGGGGCGTCCGCCGTGCACAACGGAAAATATTCCGCACTCAATCTCAATTGGCCGGATCTGCAACACCCACACCAGTTCCAGGTGATGCGTGCCGGGCTGGGCGCGCGCGGCAAGCTCAGCGACGAGGTAAATTATTTTGTGGCACTTGATGCCGGCGAGAACGGCACCACCTATTACCACGATGTCGTGCTGACCGATGCCTCGCTGACCTTCAACTTCATCCCGGGCGCGCGCGTTCGCGCCGGGCTGTTCAAGCTGCCGACCAGCGAGGAGGCGCTGCTGGCCGTCAATACTTCCTCGCCCTATGTGTATAACTCTAACGCCGTGCTGTACATGCTGGTGGGCTTGCCGGTGCAGTCCAGTGGAGTGGTCAATGCCAGCGGCACTTCCACTGCCAACCTGAGCAGCGGCTTCTCCGGTTACCGCGATTGGGGCGTGCAGGTCTATGACTGGTTCAATCGCGGGCAATGGGAATATTCCTATGCCGCGATGATCTCCAACGGCGACGCGATCGACCGACCGCGCGACAGCGACAACCACAAAGACCTGACCCTGCGTGTGCAAACGTCGTACCTGCTCGGCGGGCAAGGCCCCAACCGAGAAGACGTCAGTGCATTCGTGTGGCGGCAGAGTGGGGCGCGGTTGTTCGGCGCACAGCATTACCCGCTGGTGCGCGAAGGCGTCGGCCTCAAATATCTGCAAGGCGACTATCGCGCCTCGGCCGAATACCTGCGCGCCAACGGCATGGTCGTGGGCGGACAATCGCCGCCTTTTGTGGGGCAACCGTTCGCAGCGGGTGTGAATGAAAAAGCCAGCGGCTGGTATGTGGAGGGCGGCTGGCGCTTCCTGCCGCAGTGGGAAGCCGACCTGCGTTACGACTATCTGGACTTCATGACGCAGACCCTCGCCAACGAGCGCGAGTTCGCCACCACCACGCTGGGTTTACAGTACTTCATCAATCCGGTTATGCGCGTCATTTGCAACTACGAATGGCGCAAGATGAAAGTATCCAACCCGACTGCCATCGCCGCCGGAGCCGCGCGCGACAACTCACTCACCATCGCCGGCAATCTGGGCAACCGTGCCAGCCTGCAGCTGACCTGGTCGTTCTGAGCAAGTCACACAGCCTGATGGGCAATGTGTGATTATCCTCACAGACGCACAGGCGGCATTGCTCTATCTTGCGTTTCGCTTTCAACTTCACTGGAGATGTAAATGATGACGAACCGACTGGCTTTGCTTGCTATCGTGCTGTGGGTCGCTACTGTTGCCGTGTTCGCGTGGTTCTTTGTGCGCGGAACCACGACGGCGGGAACGGATGGAAGAACGGCGGTGGTGCTGGCGCCAGCCGAACGCGCTCTGGTCCTGGGCGAGATGCGCGGCTTGCTGTCGGCATCGCAGCAGGTGGTGCAGGGCATCCAGCAGGGCGACATGAAACTGGTGGCGCAATCGGCGCGTGCGGCCGGTATGGGGTCGGCAGTGGATGTGAACCCGGCCTTGATGGCGAAACTGCCGGTCGCCTTCAAATCGCTCGGCATGAACGTGCATCACGATATGGATGATCTGGCGTTGGCGGCGGAGAGCGGCAAGAGCCAGGCCGAACTGTTGGGCATGCTCTCCGCCACGATGGCGAAGTGCGTCGGCTGCCACGCAGCGTGGCAGATCAAGGCCGAGTAATCAGCTCAGCATCACAACGCGGCACCAGCGTGCCGCATTTCCTCGCTTATCCAGCTTGCCGACTGTCATGCGGCATAGGCGTTCAGCCACAAATCCTCCTTCGAGATTGAAGCCTCTCCCTACTTAGGGCAAGATGCGGCTTCGGGATTTATTCCCCAAGCAAACTTTGTAAAACCAACACAAGAGAACAGACATGGGCGCACAGTGGAAAGCCAGACACAAAGAAGTCGCAGCGAACGCAAAAGGTAAGATTTTCGGCAAGCTCGCCAAAGAGATTATGGTTGCTGCAAAAGGCGGCGCCGACCCGAGCACGAATTCACGCCTGCGCCTGGTGGTCGAACAAGCCAAAAAAGCCTCCATGCCCAAAGACACGCTGGATCGCGCCATCAAGAAAGGCGCGGGCCTGCTTGACGGCGGCGCGCAATTGGAACGTCTCGTGTACGAAGGCTTCGCCCCGCACCGCGTGCCGGTCATCGTCGAATGCCTCTCCGACAACATCAACCGCACCAAGTCCAGCATGAACGTCCTGTTCCGCAAAGGCCAGCTCGGCGCCGAGGGCTCCGTCTCGTGGGACTTCGACTACGTCGGCATGATTGAAGCCACACCCAACTCCAAAGATGCCGACCCCGAAGTCGCCGCCATCGAAGCCGGTGCACAAGACCTGGAGCCATCCGAAGAAGGCGCAACCCTGTTCATCACCGAAGTCACCGATCTGGACGCCGTGTGCAAAGCGCTGCCCGCACAAGGCTTCACTGTCGTCTCCGCGCAATTAGGCTATCGCCCGAAGAATCCCGTCACCCTCAGCAACGATGCCGAGCGCGAAGAAGTGGAAGCCTTCCTCGAAGCGATGGATGCGGATGACGATGTGCAGAATGTGTATGTGGGGTTGGCGGGGTAGGCTGCTATCGGCCAATAAGAGACTGTCGCCGACTGCTCATATTATTATGCATATGCGGACAGGAGATTTTGTGAGGTCACTAAGGAATCAATTGGTTATCGAAAATTCGGACGCTTCACTAATTTTAATAATACGGACAAGTGCGTCCGTCTAATAACTGTTAAGCCCCTAACCGAAGGTGATCTCCTTGAACATGCTTTCTACCTCTCTTCTCGCAGCCAGTGCCGCAATCATTTTGCTGCTCGGCTTTGCCCATCTTCTGTTCACCTTCTATGGTCCCAAACTCCTGCCTCGCGACCCAGAGTTGCAGGCGTTTATGCGGGAGGTCTCACCCTTCATCTCGCGCGAAACTTCCATGTGGAAGGCTTGGGTTGGTTTCAATGCAAGTCACAGTTTCGGTGCCATTCTTTTCGGCGCAATCTACGGTTACTTGTCCTTGGTTCACGGCGCTTTCCTGTTTCAGTCAACTTTCCTTTTGTCGCTTGGCCTGCTTCTGCTCGTTGGCTATGTTGTCCTCGCAAAGCGCTATTGGTTCAGCGCACCGTTTCGCGGCATTCTCCTGGCAACCGTACTTTATGTTCTCGCGCTCATCGCTACCGGGGCCTAACCCATCATTCCACCGGACGCCGCGCAGCGCCGGTGAATTCAAACGTTAGGCAATGGGGAGAGGAGTGAAAGCCATAGTGAAGGTCGCTCTCAGCCTTGGAGTGATACTGCTCGCGTCGGGAGCCACTTTACTCGGAGTGCTGTCTTTCTACGCCGAACCGCTCATCGATCAAGGCAATCCGCCAATTGGAAACGTTTATAGGTTTTTCGGTGGGATCATTCTGCCAAGCACCCCAGGGTTTTTTGCGCTTGCGGCTGTCTTGTTTGGCGCCGGGGCCGCAATCTCTGCAAAAGACAGAAAGTCATCGAATTACGGAGTCGTTCTCTACCGCGTGGCTCTAGGGTGCAGCACTCTTGCCGTTCTCGTCGCGCTTGTGTGTGCCGGGATCTTGTGCTGGTATGGTCATAAATATGCCTAACACCCACTTTGAGACGGACGGCTTACCCTTCCACTACGCTTCAGGGCAAGCCGCCGCTCAAGCGGAACGTTGAGTGCCCATTATCGGGAGGCTGATTTGTCCGCTTTGGGTTAGAAGCAGTCATTGGACTTAGTCTCAAAAGCAAGACAAGCATCTTCTTGAATTGACCATACACACCTAGCCCCGTATATTCCGTCCCATGCAAACGCAATTCATCTCCGCCGACTCCATCATCGCCAAGCGACTGTGGCTAGCCCTGCTAGCCCACTGCCGCAGCGCGCTCCTGTTTTAACGTTGTATTTTTTAACCGGGCAACTGCGGGTCTTCCGTAGTTGCTTCAGCCCAAGATCCGCAATAGTCCATCACTTGGGGTCTTAACATCATGGCAAGCCAAACTCGCAGTACTTTCGCTCAACGGGATGTGTTTCTCGGCGTCGTCTTCGCGCTGCTGGCGGCGGTCGGTTTTTCGGCCAAGGCGATCCTGGTGAAGCTGGCGTATCTCGATAGCGTGGATGCGGTGACGCTGCTGGCTTTGCGCATGGTGTTCTCGGTGCCGTTCTTTCTTGGTGTGGCGATCTGGGCGAGGCGGCAGCATGCCGAGCCGTTGAATACGCACGACCGTTTGTTGGTGCTGGGTCTGGGCCTGGTCGGTTATTACCTTTCCAGTTATCTCGATTTCCTCGGGCTGCAATACATCACAGCCGGGCTGGAGCGTTTGATCCTGTTCCTCTATCCGACCATGACGGTGATCCTCGCGGCATTGATCTTCAAGCGGCGCATCACCGTAACAGTCATCGCGGCGATGGTGCTGAGCTATGCCGGCATCGCGCTGGTGTTTTTGCACGATGTGGGAGTGAGTCAGGGCGACGCCGTGCTGATAGGCGCTGCGCTGGTGTTCGCCAGCACCTTGTCCTACTCCATCTATCTGGTGGGGGCCGGGCATGCCATCGCGCGCATCGGGACATTGCGTTTCACGGCATATGCATCCATGGTCGCCAGTGCGGCATGCGTGTTGCAGTTCGTGGTGATGCGTCCGCTGAGCGCGCTCGATCTGCCGTTGCATGTGTATGAGCTGTCCATCGCGATGGCGATCTTCTCTACCGTGCTACCGGTGTTCCTGCTGTCCTTCGCCATACGCCGCATCGGTTCTGGCAGCGCATCGCTGATCGGCACCATCGGACCGGTCAGCACCATCTACATGGCGTATGTGTTTTTGAACGAGCGTATCTCGTTGTTGCAGATCGCCGGTTCGGTACTGGTGCTGGCGGGCGTGCTTATCATCAGCTTGAACAGCAAGAAAGAAGGGAAGTGACGCGTCGTCACTGCTTGGCTTGCATTGCACCCGCTTGCCATTTGGCGAGCCGGGCGCGCATGCGTTTGTAGTGCGAACCTTGCCAGTAGACTTTGCCGCAGGTGGGGCAGATTGTTAGCGGCTCGTCTGGTCTGCGCGCATCCGACGGCACGCTAGCCGCGGCTGCGGCATCGGCCGGCAGAAGCGGTGTGTTGTCCTGCAGGCAGCGCGTGAAGGCGTGGCTGAGCCAGTCGATCTGGAAGCGCGTGCCGAGCAGGGCGGCGAGCTGGTCCAAGTCGCCCTGCGGCAGGATCAATGCGACGTCGCGCGCCGCCTTGTGTTCACGCACCAGTTGATCCTGCGTCAGGAGATAACGCCCTTCGTCATGGCACTGCCGCAGCAAGTCGCGATCCGGACTCCCGTTATTGGCGAACAGGGTGTCGTAACCGGCGGCGCGCAAGTAGCGGCATAGCCGGCCCAGCATTTCGTCGCAAAGGAAACGGGGCGGGGAACTCATGGCGTAATGTTATGCCAATTCCGGATTATTACTGCAGTGAACCGGCGGAGGTTTTTTTTGAGGATAATGCTGGCTTGAACACTCAATTTTTACAGTGAGTAACCATGCAAAAAACCATTCTTTTGTTCGCGCTGATGTTCCCCGCAATTGCGACAGCCGCCGACATTGCACGTTGCGGCACGGATTCGTTCGGCAATGTCGTTTGTCTGGATAAAGACGGTGTGCTGACCACGCTGCCCAAGGAAGGAGCGGGCGAGAGTGGCGCTTCGGGTGTATCGGCGGCCGAGCCCAAGTCAGGCAACAAAGAGAGCGATTGGGTGCGTTGCGGCACCGATCCCTTTGGCAACAAAGTGTGCCGACCATAATTCAATTTCAGGAGAAGATCATGCGCATACTGCACACGATGATACGAACCGGCGATCTGGATCGCTCCATCGATTTCTATACCAAAGTGCTGGGCATGAAATTGCTAAGGCGCAATGATTATCCCGAGGGCAAGTTCACGCTGGCCTTCATTGGCTATGGCGACGAGAGCGAGCAGGCCGTGATCGAGCTGACCTACAACTGGGGCGTGGACCACTATGACCTGGGCAACGGCTTCGGCCATATCGCCATCGAGGTCGGCGACGTCTATGCCGCTTGCGACGAGATCAAGCGGCTAGGTGGCAAGGTGATACGCGAGGCTGGGCCGATGCACGGCGGGAAGACGGTCATCGCGTTCGTGGCCGACCCCGACGATTACAAGATCGAACTCATCGGCAAGAAACCTTAGCGGGGTGAAACGAACTGACGGGGCTTGGGTACACGTTCTTCATCAATTCAGAAGTGGGCTTTCCGATCAAGACTGGGTAATCACGAGCTCATTTGGCCAACTTGACAGGATTTTTGTTACCCAGTAAATTCCACGCCCGTCAGTGGGCTGGTAGAAAAGCTCGCGCACATAAGATAAAGAATTCTGCAAAAGGCTAACCTGTTGAAAGGCAGGGGCGCAAAATCACCGGTCTAAGGAGTTTGTCTCTATGATAGCGGGGTCGCCAGATAACATCGCGCAAACTCTTGCGTGCCATTTCTGTTCCTTCCTCTCTTTCCGACGTTCTCCATAATTTTGGTCGCATCGAATGCGCATGCCTGTGGCATCGCATGGTTATGTTCAGGTTTCGTGGCGCCCGGGATTGTCGAGTCCTGCTGAAGACGGCAGTCATTTTGCGTGTTCAAGCCAGATGCCGTCGTGGGCATCATGATGGGACTGCCTCGCAGTAGACGCGAACATTTTTTGCTCGTTGTTTCCTATCTGTTAGTTCATGGGTACACGACAAGAATTAAGCAGGTGTCGTGCGCCAATGTAGCAGGAATGACATCGGCATGAATTGGGGGAGCTATGAAAAGCAGCCATGTAGTCACAATCGGGACGTTAGGCCTCACAAACTCAGAAGTGTCGGTGCTGAAAAGCATCTGCATCATGACGAGCGCGCGTGCGCGGGGTTCTTATGCCGTGAATGACGAGCAGCAGATCGATGGCAGCGACATCGTCATCGTCAACGTGGATGACGTCAATGCGACGATAAAGTGGCGCACCCTGGCGGTGCTGCCCAGGCCCCCGGTGATCGTGCTGTATACCAGGGAGGAGCCCACCGATCCCCACCAGCACTATCTGCTGCGCCCATTCGGTCCAGCTAAATTACTGAGTCTGCTTGATGGCATCCTTGACGAACTGCGCGAATCGGCGCAGGTCTGGAAGAGAGCCACCTTGTCGCGGGCGGCGACTTCAACCACCTCGGCTACGTCCCAAGCGCTGGTGATCGACGACAGCCCGACCGTGTGCCGACAGCTCGAATTGGAACTGCGCAATTTCAATATCCAGGCAGATATCGCAGAGACCGGGGAACGCGGCCTGGAGTTGCTGGGATTGGGCGAGTATGACCTTATCTTTCTTGATGTGGTGCTGCCCGGCACAGACGGCTACCAAGTATGCAGAGAGATCAGGAAGAACCCAAAGACCAAGCAAACGCCGGTGATAATGCTGACCAGCAAGTCGTCGCAGTTTGACCGTGTGCGCGGCTCTCTGGTGGGGTGCAATGCCTATCTGACCAAGCCTGTGGACTATGTCGCTTTTCGCAAGGAGATAGTCAAGTACGTGAAAACAGAAGCATTGAGCTAACGCTGACTGTTGCCTTGGGGCAAAATAGTAAGGATGGATTTTCGATAAACTTTTGGAGGAAGAAGCAAATGGCAAAAAAAGCACTGGTTGTAGACGATTCCGCAGCTGACTTGGCAAATATCAAGGTGGTTCTGGCAGATGCAGGGTGCATCGTCATCACCGCCACCAATGGCGCGGAGGCGATCGCCAAGGCTAAAGCCGAAAAGCCAAGCATCATCTTTCTGGATGTGGTGATGCCGGACATGGACGGTTATGAAGCATGCCGCCAGCTGGCGCATGACGGCGACACCAAAGGCATTCCGGTTGTGTTCGTAACAAACAAGGGACAAAAGGCAGACAAGGTCTGGGGCGAACTGCAAGGGGCGAAGGGCCATGTGAGCAAGCCTTATACAGCAGATCAGATCATCGACCAGATGAAGTGCCTGGCCTGAACACCTGCAACAATATCTCATGGAACAGCCCGAGAACTACGCCGATGCCGGCGGAGGCGTTATGTCAGTTGAGTGGTTGTCGCCCACCGCTGCCTTGGCTCAGTTCGAACCAGCCGAGGGTGTGCAGCTGGCGGTAACCGGGCAGGCACGCAAGGAAACCCGCGCACGCTACGGGTTTCGCATCGGCGAGCTGGGATTGCTGATCGATCCGGACACAGGCAGCGAGGTTTTGTCTGTCCCGCAGGTCACGTCCTTGCCGGATGCACCGCCCGGTTTTGTCGGGCTGGTCAACTTGCGCGGCAATCTGGTGCCCTTGTATGACCTTCGCGTTTTACTGGGAATGGATCAGTTCCCGGCTGAGACCGATCGCAAGGTGCTGGTATTGGGGCAGGGAGAGCAGGCGGTGGGCGTGGTTATCGACGGTTACCCCAGCGTTCTCTCCGCATTGCGTCCGCTACCTGACCTGCCGCCTTTACCCGATACATTGCAGGCCCATGTGCCAGGGGGCTACATGCAGGACGGAACGGTTTGGCTGGAGTTCAGGCATGGACCGTTCTTTGACGATGCTTGCCGCAATTACGCTTGATGAAGAAGGAAGTCCAATTGAAAGAGGGGGAGTGTCATGAAGTCTGTTAGCTTAACCATCAGGGCCAAGATCACGCTGTTGGCTTTTGCCGGCATTTTTTTCCTCACCCTCATCGGCGGGGTTTCGGTCAGCGCGGTGAACGGGCTGGGGGACCGGGCTATCGCCACGGTGGACAACGACGCGAAGGTGCTCAATCTGCTGGATTCGCTGCGCAAGACGCAAACCGCTTTCCAGCGCCAGGTGCAGGAATGGAAGGACATTCTGCTGCGCGGCAATGATCCCGAACTGTATGCCAAGTACTTCGAGGCTTTCGAGAAGCGCGATGCCGAGGTGCGCAACGAGTTGGCGGTAATGCAAAAGCAAGCCGCCATACTGCACTTCGATACCAAGGACGTGGACGTCCTGCTGACTGCGCATGCCGAATTGCATGGCAAATATCTGGAAGCGTTGAAGAGCTACAACCCCAACCATGCCACTGCGGGACAGGAAGTGGACAGGCAGGTACGCGGCCTTGACCGCCCGACTTCGGCGGCGCTGGACAAGCTGTCGCAGGACATCGTGAGCTTCGCCGCCAAAAACGGCCAAACAACCAGCCAGGAAGTGGCGGCAAAGGGCAGCGCCACTACATGGCAGACGGTTTCCGCGCTGGCCATTGCGCTGCCGCTGCTGGTGCTGCTTGGGGTGTTCATTACGCGCGGCATCATCCGCAATCTGAATGCGTTCCAGGAGACCATCGCGGAGATCAACCGCGGCGATTTCAATGTGCGCGCCAAGACCGACAGCAACGACGAATTGGCGGTTCTGGCCAAAGCGTTCAACGAGTTGCTGGATAGCCGTGTAGCCACGCTGGCAATGATCCAGAAAGAGAACGAGCAGCTCAACGAATCCATTCTGCGCCTGCTGCGCACGGTGGCGGAGCTGGCCAGAAAGGATCTGACCGTGAAGGTGCCGGTGTCCGAGGACATCACGGGCGCCGTGTCGGACGCGCTGAACCTGCTCTCCAGCGAGACCGCCAAGGTGTTGCTGGATGTGTCGAACATCTCGGCCGACGTGACCTCCGCTTCGCTCAAGGTGCAGCAGCAATCGGACAGCATGCTGCTGGCGGCGGCGGATGATCGCGTCGAAGTGGACCGTGCGGCGCAGATGTTGTCGGCGGCAGCGCACGCATTGAGCGAGATCGCCGATCTTGCGCGGTCATGCAACTCGGAGGCGGATACCGCCATCAAGACGACCCAGGTGGCGCTGTCCGCCGTGGATGAGACGGTTGCCGGCATTAACAGCACGCGCGACGTTATCCGCGAAACCGAAAAACGGATCAAGCGCCTGGGCGAACGTTCCCAGGAAATTTCCGGCGTGGTCAACCTGATCAACGTGATCGCGGAACGTACCCACATCCTGGCGCTGAACGCCAGTATGCACGCGGCTTCTGCCGGTGAAGCGGGTCGCGGCTTCGCGGTGGTGGCGGACGAAGTGCAGCGCCTGGCGGAGAACGCGCGCCAAGCCACGCAGCAGATCGCGGCGCTGGTGAACAACATCCAGATCGAGACGGCGGACACCGTCAACACCATGAACAACGCGATAACGCAGATCGTCGAGGGCAGCCGTCTGGCTGAGCAGGCTGGTCAGCAGATGCACCTGACCCAGCAGACGACGGCCGACCTGGTGGCTTCGGTGAAACAGATCGCGGCCAGCTCCGAGGTGCAGGCAAAAGCGGGACAGGAGCTGCTGGAGCGCGCCGAGACGCTGAAGAAGAGCAGCCAGCAGGCGACTGACAGGCTGCAGGAACAGTCCGGCCACTCCAACAGCTTGGTGGAGTACGCCAAACAGTTGCTGGCCACGGTGCGTGTGTTCAAGCTGCCTGCTTGATGCGGTCCGAATTTTCCCAGTCCGGCAGCATGCAGACGCTAGAGGAAAGGCTGCAGCAGTTTGGCCGGCTCGCGGCAGAGCCGATGGACGAGCTCATGATGCTCGTGGTGTCCAGCCAGGCGATGAAGGAAGATGCCGCAGCGGCGGGACAGGTGTTGCAGTCCTACAGCGAGCTGGTGCAGCGCATCGGCCAGATGGCCTGGGACTCGGGGTTGGCCGGCTTGCAGTCGGTGTGCGCCTTGGTCGAGACCAATCTGTTGCTTCTGCAAGCCGAAGGCAGGACGCTCACTGCGGACGAACATGCGCTGCTGGAGGGATGGCCGATGCTGTTGTACGGCTACATGAGCAACAAAGCCGACCGCGAGTCCAGTACCGCCTTGTTGCAGAATCTGTCGGCCACGTGGCCGATGACCTTGTCGGGGGAGTCTGCCGCAGAAGAGCTGGAACGCCTGACGGAGCAGAACACTGTACCCGTTGCCGTTGGTGCCACATCCGTCGAAGAACCGGGCAAGACCACGACGCAGCAGGTCGAGCGCGAGATGCTTACAATCCTCGCCTCCGAACTGGAGCAGATGAGCGACCAGTTCAACACTGACTTGGCGCTTGCCATAAATGGAAACTCCGCAGAGCGTCAAACGGCGCTTGGCGACTACCGCGATTTTCTGGAACGTCTGCAGGTGACGTCAGCGTCCGTTGGCCTGAGCGCCCTCGCTGAACTGTTTTCGCACCTCCACCAGCAGATATCTGTCCTGACGGCGGGCTTGTCAGCGCCACAGCAAGCACTGCTGCAGCAACTGCCCGAGCGGCTGGCGATCTATCTTGCACGCCCGGACGACGAGAATGCAACGGCAGCCCTGGTGGCGCTGTTGCAGGACGAAGCATGGCCTGCGCCTGTTGCACAGCATGCGGCAGCGTCGTGGCAAAGTGCGCTGGCCGATGTGCAACTGGTGGAGGGTACTACAGACACTCCGCAGCGGCAGACCGTCGCCACAATGGAAGACGTGTCGCTGGAATTGCCCTCGGACGTCAACCCCGAGTTGCTGGACGGCCTGCTGCAGGAACTCCCGGTGCAGGTTGCGGCATTTACGGTTGCGATCACGCATATCGCCAGCGGTCACGGCAATATGAGGGATGCAGAACAGGCGATGCGTGCCGCGCATACCCTGAAGGGGGCGGCGAATACCGTGGGCGTGCATGGCATCGCCAACCTCACCCACCATCTGGAGGACATTCTGGTGGCGCTGATCGCCGAGGAAAAGATGCCACAGCGGGCATTGGCGGATGTGCTGATCAATGCAGGCGATTGCCTGGAGTCCATGAGCGAATTCCTGCTGGCGATAGGACCGGCGCCAGAGCATGCGCTGGAGGTGCTGCAGGAAGTCCTGGATCATGCCAATCGTATCGACCGCCAAGGCATAGGGGCGGATGCCCTGGAGGTGGCAGCCACTGCATGGTCTCCATCCGTGGAGAATCCGGCAGAACAGGGCTTGCCGGAGCGCAAGCCGGACGCTACTCCGTCTGCGATCGAACAGTCGTTGCGCGTTCCAGCCCCCGTGGTGGACGAATTGCTGCGTCTGGCCGGCGAGACGTTGATCTCCAATTCCCAGATTCAGGAGCGCTTGAGTCAGTCCATCGCGCAGGCGGCCGTGATTCGCAAGCAGCATCAGCTGTTTCAGCAATTGGTCGCGGAACTCGAGGAGTTGGTCGACATCCGCGGCATCAACTCGCCGCAACTGGCGGCGGCGCACAAGGGCAATGGCTTCGATGCGCTGGAATTCGAGCATTACAGCGAGCTGCATACCATCAGTCGACGCCTGATCGAGGCGGCCACCGATGCGCAGGAAATGGCCGGCGTGGTGGAGGGGCAGTTGTCCACACTGGACGAGTTGCTGGAAGAGCAGCGGCGCTTGCAGATGGCCAACCAGCATGCGGTCATGCGCACGCGCATGGTGGCCGTAAGCAGCGTGGTTTCGCGCCTGCAGCGCGGGGTGCGCCAGACCGGGCGCTTGCTGGACAAGTCGGTGGAACTCACCATCAAGGGCGAGAACACCAGCATCGACAGCCATGTGCTGAACGACCTCATGGATCCGTTGATGCATATCCTGCGCAATGCCGTGGACCACGGTATCGAGGCGCCCGATGTTCGCGTCGCCGCAGGCAAACCGCAGCATGGGCGTATCGAATTGAGCTTTGCGCATGAAGGAAACTCGATCGTCGTGCGCTGCAGGGATGATGGTGCCGGCCTGGATTATGCATCGATCCGGCGCATGGCCGAACGCAAGGGCATGCTCAGGCCGGAACATGATCACACCGAGGATGAACTTGCGCGCCTGATCCTGGCGCCGGGATTCTCCACGCGCGACGAAACTTCCCAGGTGTCGGGTCGCGGCGTCGGTATGGACGTCGTCTATAGCCGGGTGCAGGAGATGAAGGGCATGCTGGCCCTGAACTCGCAAACCGGCCGGGGATTGAGCGTCGAGTTGCGGCTGCCGGCAGCCCTGTTGGCGACACATACGCTGATCGTGCGTCAGCGCGAGAAGCGTCTGGCGATATCCAGTCGTGGCGTCGAGGACATCCGCTATGCGAAGCGTGACGAGATCATTGAGATCGGATCGCGCCAGTTCTTCCGCGAAGGGGAGAACTTGTACGGCCTGGTCAGGCTGGAGCAGTTGCTGTCGATGTCGCATGACCGGCGTGCCGCAGAGCGGGAAGGATTTCCCGTGCTGTTGATGCGGCTGGATGACGGTACGATCAACGCAGTGCTGGTCCAGGAGATACTCGATAGCCGCGAAGTGGTGATGAAGAAATTCGGCCGCTATGTGCCGCGCGCGCGCGGGGTGATCGGTGCGGTCATTCTTGGTGATGGTAGCGTGGCGCCAGTGATAGATCTGGTCGAATTGCTGCATGAGCCGCTGCAGCGCACCATGCCCAGGCAGGATGTCATGTCTCCCTCAGCTGGCGAGCAGCACGAGCGGAATGACAGTCTGCGTGCGCTGGTGGTGGACGACTCTCTCTCTGCTCGCCGTGCCCTGTCCCAGGTCCTGAAGGACGCCGGGTATGACGTGCGTACGGCCAACGACGGTCTGGATGCAGTGAACATCCTGGAGAAATTCGTACCCGACATCATCCTGTCCGACATGGAAATGCCGCGCATGAATGGTCTTGAATTGACGGCCAACGTGCGCTACTCCGAACACACGAAACATGTTCCGGTGATCATGATCACCTCGCGCTCGACCGAGAAACACCGGCAGATGAGCACGGCAGCCGGAGTCGATGTGCACATGGTCAAGCCTTTCAACGATGAGACCTTGTTGCAGCATGTTTCCAGATTGACCCGGCGATGAATTCGATAACGATTGCCCGACAGACAGTCACCTCGGCGTTGCTGCAGATATCCAGTCTGCGTCTCGTGTTGCCGCAGAACGAGATCCTCGCACTCGAGGCGGCGGCAGAAGTCGATGCACGCGATGCCGGACCGCTGAGTGTCGGATGGCTGCAACATGCGCGACAGCGCTGGCCCGTTTACTGCCTGGCTCCGGACCTGTCCTTGCTCGGTGCTGTACCCGTTGAGCGCCGTGCCTGCGTGTTGCTAGGCACGGAGGACGGATGTTTGGGAGTCTTGTGCGACGATGTCAGCATCGAGCAATCACTGAATCTGCGGCATGCATTGCCGCCGGCCATGTACGCAGCGGGTACTCCGGTACTGGGGCTGATAGAATTGGAGGACGACGGCATCGCCTGCGTCACCGACACGAAACGCCTGGCGGCACATGTGGCTCGTCTGGTGGCTGCATGATGGCGGCGGAACGGCTTTCTGCGCAGCGTCCCAACGCATGGCTGCTGGATTTCGGCCAGGGTATGCGTGCGGCAGTCGGGACGAGAGTGCTGGTGCACATCATCGACAATCCCCAAGTCCATCGGGTGCCCTGTACGCCGCCGCATTGTCACGGGGTGGTGGCTTGGCAAGGCAAACTGCTGCCGGTGCTGGACATGGCGGCGCGCCTGGGGGCGGCGGTGCAGATGCCGCGCCTGCTTGCGGTAGCAGCCTATCAAGACAGACCGGAAGAGCCTGCGCGATTCGGCGCGTTGTTGTTAGCTGCGCTGCCTGTCGCCATCGCGGCAGGTGATGCACAGTCGTGTGCATTGCCGGAACAGCCGGCGGAGTGGGGCAGATACGCCTGTTCCTGCTTTGAGCACCAAGAGGAGGCTGTTCCGGTGCTCCATCTGGGGCGGATCTTTTCACGTGCCGACGATGCGGCCGGCCAGGTGAGCGGCGGCTGAGGCGTACCGGTCAGGCCCTGCGTAATGAAAACAAGCCGCATATGCGGCTTGTTTTTTTCAGGGGCAGGAGAATTACTCCGTTTGCCGCGACGGCCTTGTCAGGCCGCCGTGCGTTCCGCCGATTGCACGGTGTTGGCCACCAGCATGGTGATGGTCATGGGGCCGACGCCGCCGGGGACCGGGGTGATCCAGCCGGCGACTTCCTTGGCCGATTCGAAATCCACGTCGCCGCACAGCTTGCCGTCCGCCATGCGGTTGATGCCGACGTCGATGACGGCCGCACCGGGCTTGATCATGTCGCCGGTGATCATCTTCGGCTTGCCGGTGGCCACCACCAGGATGTCGGCATCGCGCGTGTGCTTGGCGAGGTCCTTGGTCTTGGAGGTGCAGATGGTGACAGTGGCATGGTGCTGCAACAGCAGCTGTGCCATCGGCTTGCCGACGATGTTGCTGCGGCCGATCACCACGGCGTGCTTGCCCTCGATGCTGACGCCGCTCTTCTGCAGCAGGATCAGCGAACCGTAAGGCGTGCAGGGCGCGAAGCGCATGTTGCCGGTGGCCAGCGCGCCAACGTTCATCGGATGGAAGCCGTCCACATCCTTGTCCGGGCTGATGGCGTTCAATATCTTGTCGCTGTCGATGTGCTTGGGCACCGGCAGCTGCACCAGCAGGCCGTGGATCTTCGGGTCGGCATTCAGTTCGGCGATCTTCGCCAGCAGTGTCGCTTCGGAAGTGTCGGCGGGCAGGGCGATGTGTTCGGAGTGCAGGCCCAGCTCGGCGCAGGCCTTCACCTTGTTGGCGACATAGACCTTGGAGGCCGGGTCTTCGCCGACGATGATGACCGCCAGCCCCGGCGTGATGCCGCGCGCCTTGAGAGCGTCGGCGCGTACTTTCCACTCGGCGCGGACTTCCTGTGCGATGGCTTTGCCGTCAATGATGCGTGCGGTCATCTTGCTCTCCTTGCGATTTAGAACTCGGGTTTGACTGCGGCTTTCTTGTAGTTGGCCACGCCAAGCATGATCTCGTCGCGATGCCGATTTGCCGTCTTCCCAGCCTTGCATCTTGACCCACTTGTTGGGCTCGAGGTCCTTGTAGTGCTCGAAGAAGTGCGAGATCTGCTTCAGCAGGATCTCGGGCATGTCGGTATAGGTCTTCACATTGCGATATACGGCGGTCAGCTTGTCCACCGGAACGGCCAGCAATTTGGCATCCACGCCGGATTCGTCTTCCATCTTCAGCACGCCCAGCGGACGGCAGCGTACGACGCAGCCGACTTGCAGCGGGATGGGGGTGACGACCAGCACGTCCACGGGATCGCCGTCATCGGACAGGGTGTGAGGGATATAGCCGTAGTTGCAGGGGTAGTGCATCGCAGTGCTCATGAAGCGGTCCACGAAGATCGCACCGGAGTCTTTATCCACTTCGTACTTGACCGGCTCGCCATGCATCGGGATCTCGATGATGACGTTGAAGTCGTTGGGAAGGTCTTTGCCGGAGGGGACTTTGTTCAAGCTCATGATGCGACGCCTTTAAGTGAAAATTGAAAGGCGCGAATTGTATCACCGAGTGGCTGCCTGCCAAAAGCCGCCACTCGGCGCCTGGAAATCATCGGCGCAACGCCTTTCTGCGGCGCGCGCCAATGTTGTTCATTAAATGTATACGTCGTATACTAATGCCCATCGTATACATTTAATGCGCCATGACCGATAACCAAACACAAAGTCGTCGTGATCGAAAAAAGACGGAAGTACAGATGCAGATCATGCGCCAGGCGATCAGGCTTTTTCGGGAGGGGGGCTTCGATAACGCGACCATGGAACAGATCGCACTGGAGGCGGATGTCGCAAAACGGACGCTTTACAGTTATTTCCCCGTCAAGGAAGCGATTGTCTCTTATTACTGGAAAAGCAATGTGGAAGAGAACACGGACAGGTTCCCTCAATTGCTGTCCCAATACCCCGATACCAGGTCGAGGCTGAAAGCGGTCTTCGTGTCGGCGGCAAACGCATTCAGAACGGATCCCGAGTTCGCGCGTATCGAGTTCGGCTTCCAGTTTCAGTTGCTGGGTAAAGACCCGCTCAACCAGATGTATCAAAGCGGCTTTGACAAATTCCTTGCGGCTGTCCTCGAAACAGGCCAGAACATGGGGGATGTGCGCAAGGATATCCCCGCACAGGAAATGGCCAGCCAGCTGGTATGGGCGTTCACGGCAGCATGCTTGATGTGGTTCTCCGCCCCCGATTCATTTTCGCTGGAGGACCATCTGGAAATGACGGTGAACTGCTTCCTGGACGGTGCAAAAATTCAACCCTGATGCGGATGCAAAACATATCGTGAAAGGATGGCAATGGCGCGCATATTGATTACCTGCTTTGGTTCCTATGGCGATCTGTTTCCCTATGTTGCATTGGGAAAGGCATTGCAGAAGCGCAACCACGAGGTGGTACTCGGAACCACGGAGATATTCCGGCAAAAGGTCGAAGCGGAAGGATTGCCGTTCTGCCACATCCGCTGCGGTCTTGATCAATATGCCACCCCGGAATCGCTCAGCGCTTTTCTGCAACAGGTCTTTGATCCCATCAAAGGGGGAGAGCGTTTCGTACGAGAAATGATGCGCGGTATAGACAAAACCTATCAAGACACCCGCGAAGCAGCCCAGCACGCCGACTTTGTCATTTCGAATCCCTTTGCGTTTGCAACGCCGCTCGTATGTCGCGACATGAACATCCCGTGGCTGTCGACCATCTTGGCCCCCATGTTCTTCATGTCGGTTTACGACCCACCAATTCAGAGCGCGGCACCGTGGCTCAAATCGGTCAACAATTGGAGTCCGGCTTTGTATCGCGGCATGTTCAAACTTATCAAAAAGGTGGCGCTAGCCTGGGTCAAGCCGCTTTATGATTTCTGCACAACACAGAAATTAGCCGTGCCTGCCGCCAATCCATTATTTGAAGGGCAGTATTCACCCCACGGAACCCTGGCCATGTTCCCGCAATCATTTGCAGTGCCGCAGCCCGATTGGCCTGTAAACACGATGGTCACGGGCTTTCCCTTATTCTCGGAGAAAGATCCCGATACCCGCACGCTGTCTGCGCTGGATGAATTCCTTCAGGCAGGCGAGCCGCCCTTGGTCTTTGCACTGGGTTCGTCAGCGGTGCATATTGCACCGGAATTTTTCCGCACCAGCGCGCTGGTTGCCCGGAAATTAAAGCGGCGTGCCGTGCTGGTAACGGGGCCGCTGGATGCCGGAATCGACGCAAGCGAATTCGGGGATGATCTGCTGATGCTGAAGTACGTTTCGTACGAAAAACTGTTCCCGCATGCGAGCGTCATTGTGCATCAAGCCGGGATCGGGACGCTGGCGCAGGCTGTTTGTGCCAGGAAGCCCATGCTGATCGTGCCCTTCGGCTTCGATCAATTCGACAATGCGGAGCGCATGGTGCGACTCGGCGTGGCAGAAACCATCGGGCGCAAGAAATATACGATTAACAATGCCGCAACTTCGATTGAGAAATTGGCGACCGAGGACTCATATAGGCGGCGGGCAATCGAAGTAGGAGCTCGCATGCAAAGCGAGAACGGTATCGAGAATGCGTGCAATGCAATTGAATCCATCTTGAAATCGATCGAATAGATAAATATTTCGAACCGCAAAGTAAAAAGCCGCACCTTCGGGTGCGGCTTTTTTGTTCAAGCAAATATCAATAGTCGGTGTAGCCTTTTTCTCCCGGCGTGTAGAAAGTGGCTGGGTCAGGGGCTTTCAGGGCCGATCCTTCACGCATCTTTCTTACCAGATCAGGGTTGGCAATGAACGGTCGGCCGAACGCCACCAGATCGCCGTGATTGGCGTCGAGGTCGGCATTCGCGCGCGTCACATCATAGCCGCCGGAAAGGATGTACTTGCCCTTGAAGTTGGCGCGTATCTTGGCTTTCAATTCTGCGCTGACTTCCGGCGCGCCCATCGAGCTGTGATCGACGACATGGATGTACACCAGCCCGATGTCGTTCAGTTCCTCGACCAGTCGCAGATACATCGCATCCATCTTGGCATCGGGTACCGCTCCGTTGAATGCGCCATAGGGCGAGATGCGCATACCGACGCGGTCCGCGCCGATGGCGGCGGCAGTTGCCTTGGCCACTTCCACCGCAAAGCGGGTGCGATTCTCGACGCTGCCGCCCCATTTGTCCGTGCGCTGGTTCGATGGCGGTGTTGAGGAACTGGTCGATCAGGTAGCCGTTGGCGCCATGAAGTTCGACCCCGTCGAATCCGGCATCGATCGCGTGTTTTGCCGAAGCGGCATATTCGGCGATGGCTTGAGCGATGTCGGCTTCGCTCATTTCGGCATGGAACAGGGTGCGGCTGCATGCCGTTGCTGTCTGTCCACATCTCGCCTGGAGCGGCGATGGCGGAGGGCGCGAACAACTTCGTGCCGGCTGGCAAGTTCGCCGGATGGCTGACGCGCCCGGTGTGCATCAGTTGCACGAATATCTTGCCGCCTGCCGCGTGCACGCCATCCGTCACGCGGCGCCAGCCTTGCACTTGCGCATCGTTGAACAGGCCGGGGATGCGCGCATAGCCGAGACCGTTGGCGGAGGGCGAAGTGCCTTCGGTGATGATCAGTCCGGCGTCGGCACGCATCGCGTAATACTTTTCCATCAGCTCGTTCGGCACGTTGCCGATGGCGCGCGAGCGGGTCAGCGGCGCCATCACGATGCGATTCTTCAGTTGCAGCTTGCCGAGGGTGGCGGGGGTGAACAGGGTGTTGCTCATGTCGTGCTCCTTGTTGGTTTGAAGTGGTGTGTTCAGGCAAAGCGCCCGCTGCGAAAATCGTCCAGTGCCTGGTGTATCTCTTCCTGCGTGTTCATCACGAACGGCCCGTACTGCACGATAGGCTCGTTGAGCGGCTTGCCCGCGACCAGGATCAGGCGCGCATCTTGTGTCGCCGTCAGTGTCACGCCATCCGCTCCCGGCGTGTTGCTCAGGACGCCCATGCGTCGCGATTCCACCAGCGTGTCGCCGATCTGCACCGCGCCGCGATAGACGTAGATGAACGCGTTATGGGTATCCGGCAACGCGGTCGAAAATGCGGTACCCGCAGGCACATGGATGTCGAGGTACAGCGGCTCGGTGGTCTCGCGCGTGACAGCCCCCGCAACGCCGTTGCTGGTGCCGGCGATGACGCGCACGGTGACGTTCTCCGGCGTGACGTATTCCGGAATCTCGCTCGCTGGAAAAATCCGTACCAGGGCGGCGCCATCTTCTTGGAGGACGGGAGGTTGAGCCAGAGCTGGAAGCCTTCCATCACGCCGTCTTTCTGTTCGGGGATCTCGGAGTGGATCACGCCACGTCCGGCGGTCATCCACTGCACGCCGCCGTTCTCCAGCAGTCCCTCATGTCCGGCGCTGTCGCGATGGCGCATGCGGCCGGAGAGCATATAGGTTACGGTCTCGAAGCCGCGATGCGGGTGGTCGGGGAAGCCTGCGATGTAGTCGTCCGGATTGTCGCTGCCGAACGCATCCAGCATCAGGAACGGGATCGAGACGGCGTTGCAGCTTGCCGGTGAGCACGCGGGTCAGCTTCACGCCCGCGCCGTCCGAAGTGGCTACGCCTTCGATGAGGCGGTCGATGGTGCGCGATTGGTGCAGCGTTGCTTGAGTGGAGGTGTTCATGGTGAGCTCCTTGATGGAGGAAAGTGACTGCATGGTAGGCGTCTCGAAAAGATAGATAAAGCCACTTAATCGGGATAGACTGTTCCAAAAACGAGACAACAAAACATCATGGAACAAAAGAACATTTCCGCGGATGACATGATCCTGTTCGCCGCCATCGTCGAGCAGGAGAGTTTGGTGCGCGCCGCCGAACATTTGGGCATGCCCAAAGCCACGGTTTCGCGCCGTCTGGCGAACCTGGAAGAGTTGCTGGGGCAGCGGCTGCTGATCCGCACCACGCGCCGTCTGACTCTCACCGAATTCGGGCAGGAATTCCTGGACCACAGCCGGCGCGTGGCGGAAGAAGTGGCGACGGTGCAGGATTTCGTGCGCAGTCAGGATGTGCAGCCGCGCGGAAAATTGCGTGTCTCCATGCCGGAGGACTATGCGCGACGCAGCCTGTCGCGCGCGCTGGCCACTTTCAGCGAAGCTTATCCCGAAGTGGATCTGGAACTCGATCTGAGTTCGCGCCTGGTCGATCTGATCGGCGAGCGCTTCGATCTCGCCATCCGCATGGGCGTGCTGGCGAACGATTCCACCCTGGTGGCGCGCAAGCTGGACGAGCAACATCTGGGACTCTATGCCAGCCCGATCTACCTGGCGCTGCATCCTGCGCCGCAACATCCCGACGAGTTACAGCAACACACTGCCTTGCGGATGCTCTCGGATCTTGGCCAGCCACAGCCCTGGCGTCTGTTGCGTGGCAAGGAGGTTTGGGAAGGAGTGCCGCCGGGACGCATGGGGATGAATTCGATCAGCGTCATCCAGCAACTGTTGCTCGACGGGGCGGGCATCGGCATGCTGCCTGTTCCCTTTGCGGAAGAGGATGTGCGTAGAAAAAGACTGGTTCGCGTTTTGCCGGAATGGTGTTTTCCTACCGTGACGGCGTGGGCGGTGATGCCGATGCGCCGTTTTCTGCCCGCCAAGACGCGCGCTTTTCTCGCGCATCTGGAGCGATTCATGGAGAAGGGGTAGAGGGTACATTGGAGCGAATGGGAAATTGATATTGACCGTTTGGCATATATCCGGATAAATGCATTGGGTGTATGGTGAGCCAGATGCATGTAGTTGTAGCAACAACTATCGACAATTGATCACACGCTCAATCTCTTGCGCATGCTGTTCCGGGGGAAACCTCAATGGAAGAAGCTCTCCTCAAGCAAGCCAGAAATCTGATCGCCAGACGGATAGGCTTGCTGGTTCGTGAACAGGACGCAACGATGCTGCGCAAGGTGCTCGCCGAGCGGGTGAGGGCGCTCGATCTTTCCGGTGTGGAGCAATACTGTCAGCTCCTGGAGTCTGATGCTGGCATCCGGCGGCATGAGCGGGAAGAACTCACCGTTCCCCTGACTACGGGCGAGACTTATTTTTTTCGCGACAGCGGACAGCACATCCTGCTCCAGAACAGAATCCTTCCAGACCTGCTGGAGCGCCGCAAGATGGAGCGCACGCTGCGTATCTGGAGTGCCGCTTGCTCCAGCGGCGAAGAAGCCTATTCCCTCGCCATCGTGCTGGATGAGTTGATGGATGACCCATCGCAGTGGGACATCCTGATCCTTGGCACGGACATCAATCGCCATGCCATCGAGAAGGCGCGGCGCGGGATCTATACCGAATGGTCTTTTCGCGGTATGAGTGACGAGCGGCGACAGCGCTATTTTCACCGTCACAAAGACTCGTGGATGCTGAACGACAGCATCCGCAACAGGGTGATGTTTCAGACGGGGGATCTAGTGGCCGACAGACTTCCTGATTACGCTGCCAATTTGTATGACATGGACCTGATCCTGTGCCGCAATACCTTTATTTACATGCCGCCCCATATGGTTTCCCGTGTCGCAGACAAGCTCACGGAGACACTGGCGGATGGCGGCGTGCTGATCACCGGCCACGGCGAACTGTATGCACACCATTTGGGGCAATTGCGTGCCAGGGTGTTTCCGGAATCCATCGTCTATCAAAAAATTTCTGCCTCTTTCTTTGCGCAACCACCCGCGCCTCTGGTGGAACCACCGAGGTTCGTTCCTGAGAAATTGACCGCGGTGTTTCCTGCAGCGCCCAAAGCCAAGGTTACGGTTCCGATTCCACCACCACAGGTGCCAGAGGAGATGGGCAAGAAGGAAACCGTTTCGGAAATGTCCCGGGCCTGGCAGCACGCGAATCAGGGCCAGTGGGAGATGGCCGCAAAGTCTTGCCGCGAGATGATCGCCAAAAAACCGCTGGATGCGGAACCTCATTATCTATTGGCGATGCTGGCACAGGAGAATGGGGATTTCGTCGAGGCCAAGGATCTGCTGAAGAAAGTGATTTATCTCGACCACACCTTCATCGCCGCCTATCTCGATCTGGGCGATCTCTATGCACGGGAAAGTGACGGGGAAAGAGCCCGCAAAATGCGCTCAACCGCGTGTGACCTTTTAAAAAGCCTACCCGGCGATGAGCAGATAAAACTTTATGGTGCATCTACTGTGAATGAGGTATTGCAATATGCAGACCATCTGCTAAAAACAGGTAGTCAATAACTTGTAAATTGATGTGAATCTGCCGATGCAGCTGCAATAGCTTTTCTTTCCAGGACGGTAAAGGAGAAGGTGCATATGGAAGCTCGCGATACGAATGAGGCCCTTCTGCCCGTTGAGCGTCCGCTCATGGTCCTGCTTGTGGATGACCAGTCATTTGTCGCCGAGCTGCTGCAGCGCCAGCTCACCACCGAAAAAGACATCAACTTCCACTATTGCCAGGATGCTTCCCAGGCAATCAGTACCGCCGAAAAGATCGGCCCCACCGTCATCCTGCTCGACTTCACCATGCCGGTGATCAATGGCCTTACCTTGTGCAATTTCTTCCGCGCCCATCCATCCACCCGCGATATCCCCATCATCATGCTTTCCAGCAATGACGATGCCGCCACCAAGGCGCAAGCCTTTGAGGCCGGAGCCAACGATTATCTGGTCAAGCTTCCAGACGCCATCGAACTGATCGCGCGGCTGCGCTATCACTCGGCCGCCTACATCAACAAGCTGCAGCGGGATGACGCCTACCGCGCGCTGCGTGCCAGCCAGATGAAGCTGGAAGAGCTCAACATGCAACTGCTGAAGCTGGCCAACCTTGATGGACTCACGGAGCTCGCCAACCGGCGGCACTTCGATGAACGGTTTGCGGACGAATGGTTGCGCGCCATGCGCAACCGGCGTTCGCTCACACTGATCATGTTCGACGTTGACTGGTTCAAGCAATACAACGACAAGTTCGGCCATCTGGAGGGAGACGAGTGTCTGAAAAGGATCGCTGATACCACCCTGAAAGTAGTTTGCCGTCCGTCCGATACCGTGGCCCGCTATGGGGGGGAGGAGTTCATCATCCTGTTGCCGGAAACAGACTCCACTGGCGCAAGGCAGGTCGCCGAAAAGATTCGTGCCGAGATTGAAAGTCTGCACATGCCAAACCCGGATTCCACAGTATGTCCTTACGTCACGATCAGCCTGGGCGTGACTACCGTCGTACCGGAGGTCAAAGCCGACCCGAATATTTACATCAAACTTGTGGATGAAGCGCTATACCGGGCGAAGAACGCGGGGCGGAACCGGATATCCATCGCAGTTCCCCCCGATGCCGGGACTGGAGGATAAAGAAGACCCAGGCACTCAAGGCAAGGATCGATAACCAACAATAATAAGGGAACAAGTCCATGACGTCCTATTTGCTGTTTGGTCTGAACGGCGTGCACTATGCGGTAGCTGCCGAGTCTGTGCTCGAGATAGTCTGGCTGCCGGAACTCACCCTTGCCGATGAGGCACCTCCCCATATCGCCGGCCTGATCAACCTGCGAGGGAAGATCGTACCCGTGATGAATCTCGGCTTGCGCCTCGGCCATCCCCCGCTGCGCTACCAGTTGGGCGACGTCATCGTGATGCTGCAAACGGACGATATGACCATGGGCGTGATCGGCAGCGAGGTCGACGACGTCGTTGGAATTCCCGCATCGCAGATCGAAACCCCGCCGCGTTACGACGGCGACATACCGGCACACGTCCATTTTCTTGCAGGAACCGCCAAGGTGGGCGAAGAGATCATCATGCTGCTGGACGTGCCGCGCCTGGTCCACGCTCCGGCTTTGCCCGAATCCACATCTCCAATGCTTGCCAGGCAACCATATTTCTGCCCCGAGGCTACGTTAGAAGAACGCGAGGTATTTCACAGCCGCGCTCATAACCTGCTCCAGGCGACGGAAAGTCTGGAAACCGCAGAGCTGGTTCCTTTATCCGTGATCCAGCTGGGAGGTGAGCGCTTCGGGGTGGGGCTGGATGTGGTACGCGAGTTCTCGCACTTGCGCCGCGTCACCCCCATCCCGTGCTGTCCGCCGCACATCGTCGGCAACATGAACCTGCGTGGCGACATCCTGACTCTGGCGGATATCCGGGCGCTGCTGAATATCCCGACAGGAGATGAGGCTGCGGAAGTCATGGTGGTCGAGTCGGGCGATCTGCATATCGGCGTGCCTGTGGACAAGGTGCTTGAAGTGATCTACCTGCGGCCCGCCGACATTGCTGCCACGCCGGCGGCGTCGCATGAAGAAAGAAACGAATACTGCAAAGGTGTGGCGCACTACGGCGACGGCATGGTCAGCATCCTGGATGTACAAAAAATACTGGCTAAAGGTGCCCTTGAGGTTGAGGAAGAAGTGTAACGGTTACTGGAAGGGGAACAAAAATGTTCAAGAACCTGAAACTGCGTTATCGCATCCTGCTCGGCTATATCGTCCCTCTGGCGCTGTTTATGGGGGTGGCCATCATGGTATTCATCGATGCCGAAGACGTATCGCAAAACTCCGCGCTGGTTCGTAGAACCAGCGACATTATCGCCCTCTTACGATCCGCCGAACTGGCTTCCAGCGGTTCTGTGCGTTCCTTTCGCGGGTATCTGCTCACCAGAGAGCGCAAGCACCTTGAGAGCGTAGCGGCTGAAGAAAAGGAATTTACTGAAGCGATTGCCGAGTTGAGAAAACTGGCAAAAGACCCAGAGCAGCAGTCGGCCATAGACCGGATCGTCGAAAAACAAAATGCAGTCTTTGCCACCGGACAGAAGGCGATTACGCTCGCCAACGACGGAAAAGTTGCGGTAGCCGTAACGTTTTTCATGGCCGGCGGTTCGTATCAGAGTTGGGATGAATTAAAGCAGCTCTTCAAAAAATTTGATGCGAAGGAAACAGAATTTTTGAGGGAGAGAATAAAACAGCAGCAGGACACCATGAGTCTGCTTTTCACGACCGTATGGGGCGGAGTACTGCTGGCAACGCTCGCATCAATTGTCATCGGGCTGTGGATCACCGGGCGCATCAGCAGTTCGATCAAGGAACAAATCAGTGCGCTTACCACATCCTCGACCGAGATCGCCGCCACCATGACCGAGCACGAACGCACAGTAGGCGAGCAGTCTGCAGCGGTCACGGAAGTCTCGGCTACCGCCGAAGAGCTGGGGGTCTCATCCCAGACCTCCGCCCAGCAGTCTGAGAATACGGCGGCACTGGCCAATCAGTCGCTTGCACTGACTGAAGAGGGAACTAAGCTGGTTAATCGTTCTTATACCGGCATCACTCAGATGAAAGACAGGGTCGGGGCAGTTGCCGAGCAAATCCTGCGCCTTTCCGAGCAGGCCGAGCAGATCGGTTCCATCGCCAAAGTGGTCGGCGAACTCGCCAGTGAAACCAATATGCTGGCGTTGAATGCGGCAGTGGAAGCAGCGCGCGCCGGCGAACACGGCAAAGGGTTTGCCGTTGTGGCGACCGAGATACGCAAGCTCGCCGATCAGAGCAAGAAATCAGCCGAACGCACCAACGCCCTGGTGGAAGAAGTACAGAAGGCCACCAACTCGGCAGTGATGGCGACTGAGGAGGGTGCCAAGACTGCTGAGGAAGTGGCGGCTATCGCCAAGCAGTCCGGCGAATCCTTTGCCTCGCTCGCCAAGGTGGCCAATAAAGTCTATGAGAGCGCGCAACAAGTGATGCTGAACAGCAAGCAGCAATCCGGTGCGCTGACCCAGGTGTCGGAAGCGATGAAAAACCTGAGCAACGGCTCGAAGGAGATTGCCGCCGGCACGGCGCAGGCCAAGATCGGCGTGGTGAAACTGAATGACGTTGCCCAGTCGCTCAAGGCGCTGGTTTAATTAATTGAGTGCGAACTAAAAATGATCGAAGACCAGGAACTGCGCAACCTGTTCAAGCTTGAAAGCGAGGAGCGCTTGCAGCACCTCGACGATGGGCTGTTGCGTCTGGAAAAAACACCGACCGACCAGTCCTTGCTGGAAGACATGTTCCGGGAAGCGCACAGCCTGAAGGGTGCGGCGCGGATGCTGGGGCTAATCCCGATCCAGACTCTGGCACACCAACTGGAGGAGGCATTGGGGGCGGCCGAGAAAGGCGGAGTAGTGCTGCAACCTGACGCAGTTGCAGGAATGTACCAGACGCTGGAGACCATCCGCGGATTGGTGCGGGGAGAGATCGGAGAATCACAACCCAATGCTGAATTAGGAGTTCGACATGTGGAATTAGAATCAGAAGTTGCGGCAGCGCAATTCATGATCATCGCTCCGCAAACCAGTGTGGAACAATCCAAGTCTGAATTCGTAACTCAGAGTGTGGAATTAAATCCCGAGGCTGCAGTTCCGGAAACAAATATTCCGCAATCGACGGCTCCGCAACCCGAACCGCGTACTTCGAAGCCGGAGTCTTTCCACATCGAGACGATACGCGTCGATCCGAAAAGACTGGATACGCTGCTAACGCAGGCAGGCGAGTTGACCGTGACCAAGATCCGCATCGCGCGCCGTTCGGCCGAGATCGATGAACTGCTCGAATATTGCGACGAATGGACCAGAGCGGTGCATATGGGACGATTCTCGACCCATGCTGCGGAGCAGATCGCGCAACGTCTGGAACCGTTGCAGCAGTCCTTGAATCACTTGCGCTCTGGCGCTTATGAAGACAGCGCCCGGCTGGATTATGTTGCCAACCAGCTCGAAAGCGGCATACACACCTTGCGTCTGCTGCCCATGAGCACCCTGTTCGTGTTGTTTCCGCGCCTTGTTCACGATCTGGCACGAGACCAGCACAAGGAGGTCGAGCTGGTCGTCGAGGGCGAGGACGCAGTGGCGGACAAGCATGTCCTGGAGGAAATGAAAGATCCGCTGATGCACATCCTGCGCAATGCCGTCGACCATGGCATTGAGCCCCCGGAGCAGCGCGAGCAGGCGGGCAAGCCGCGCACCGGCACCATCCGTATCAAGGCCAGTCAGACGTCTGCCAGCATCATCATCGAGGTCGGCGATGACGGACATGGGTTGAACCTCGAAGAAATCAGGCGCACTGCGCTGAAACGCGGCATGCACAGTGAGGAAGAGTTGGCGGCCATGAGTGCTGCGCAGCTACAGTCATTGATCCTGGTTCCCGGGTTTTCCACCAGTGCCTTGATCACCGATGTTTCCGGTCGCGGCGTCGGTCTCGATGTAGTGCACAACAATGTCGAGCGTCTCAAAGGGGTGCTGCAGATCGAGTCCGTTCCCGGCAAGGGACTGACCTTGCGTGCGCAACTGCCGATCTCGCTGGCGACCGTACGGGTGTTGATCACCGCGACGCGCGGCCGCCGCTACGCATTGCCGGTTGAGCATGTGCAGTTTTCGCTCAAGGTGCAGACTCATGAGTTGTACAGTCTGGAAGGTCGCCCAACGATTTCGATCGACAGCCAGCCCGTTTCCGTGGCGAGTCTCGATGCACTGCTGGGGATCGCGGAAGCTGCAGTAACTCCGCACTCCACTGTGGCTTGCGTCATCCTGAGTGTGGGCGAAGAGCGATTCGGCCTGATGGTGGACGAAGTCGTCGATGAACTGGAGGTCGTGCTGAAACCACAAAGCAAGTTGCTGACGCGGGTGCGCAACGTTTCGGGAGCGACCATACTGGATACCGGCGAAGTGTGCACGGTGCTGAACCCTCATGATTTGTTTAAGACGCTGTGCAAGAAATCCGTTTCTGCCGTCCCTGTAGCGGCAATCGAAGCAGTGGCCCCTGCAAAAAAAGTGTTGCTGCTGGCCGAAGACAGCATAACCACGCGCACGCAGGAGAAGCGCATTCTGGAAAGTGCCGGCTACGAGGTGGTCACCGCCGTTGACGGGGCGGACGCTTACAACAAACTCGGAACACGTTCATTCGACGCGGTGGTGTCCGACATCGTGATGCCGAACATGACCGGCTTGATGCTCACCGAGAAGATCCGGGCCGACAAGAAATACGCCGAACTGCCCATCATCCTGGTGACATCGCTGGCTTCGGAAGAAGACCAGCGGCGCGGCCTGGAAGCAGGTGCCAACGCCTATATCTCCAAACCATCGTTCGACCAGCGGGTGCTGCTGGACTGTTTGATGCGACTCATATAGTAGCGATATCCCATGAACCAAAATGACCAAAATCCCAAGCATCCCATCCGCGTCCTGCTGGTGGACGACTCCCTGCTGACGCTCGCCATTCTCAAAAGAATGTTGGCTCCCGCACCGGAGATCCAGGTGGTGGGCACGGCCACCAATGGCAGAGAGGCTATGGACGTGATTCCGTCCCTTCAGCCCGATGTCATTTGCACTGACCTGCATATGCCGGTGATGGATGGTCTGGAATTCACCAAGGCGGTGATGCGAAAATTTCCGCGTCCCATCCTGGTGTTGAGCATATCGGTGCAGAAGGAGCAGACCTCCAATATCTTCCAGTTGCTGGAGGCTGGGGCCATTGACGTCATGGCCAAGCCGCTGGGAGAAGTGGGAATGGATTATGGACTGGACGCGCAGGAACTGGTCAGCAAGATCAAGATCCTCGCCGGGGTGGTGGTCATCCGCAATCGACGCAAAGAATCCTATGCGACTGTGCCTCCACACGGGAACGGTTTTCCCCCGGCCGAGGCAGTGCCGCCGCGCATCATCGGCATCGGCGCCTCGACCGGCGGGCCGCAGGCATTTCAGGAAATCTTGTCGCACCTGCCTGCAAACTTTCCGGCACCGCTGATCTGCGTCCAGCATATCAGCGAGGGATTCATGCAGGGGATGGTCGATTGGCTGTCCTACAAATGCCAGTTGAAGATCGTGACAGCAGAGACCGGCATCAAGCCCCAGCCGGGCACCGTCTACTTTCCCCGCAGCGGCTTGCATTTGGCGATTGACGGGCAGGGCAGGCTGGCGTGTTCCGATGCGCCAATCTACGACAGTCACCGTCCCTCCATCAGCGTCACTTTCAAATCTCTGGCACAGCATTACGGCAGAGAGGCCGCCGGCGTGCTGCTTACGGGAATGGGGCGCGACGGTGTGGCAGGCATGTTGGCCATCGCCCAGGCCGGAGGACCGACGATAGCCCAGGATGAAGAAAGCAGCATTGTCTTCGGCATGCCCAAGGAGGCCATCGCAGCCAACGCCGCGCGTTATGTGCTGCCTTTGCCCAAGATCGCCCCAGCATTAGTGAAGCTACTCGGCCAGGAAACGGAGATCACCGCGCCATGAACGAGCAGCTAAACAAGACAGCCGTCCAGGAAACCGGCTCACCGCAGACGCACATACTGGTCGTGGCGACTTGCGCCTGCCCAAGGTGGACGGGCTGGAGGTGCTGCGCCGCATCAAAGCGGATGAGCGCACCAGGCGGATCCCGGTGGGTGATGGTGACTTCTTCCAAGGAAGACAGGGATGTGATGGAGAGCTATGACCACGGCGTCAACAGCTACATCAATAAACCCGTGGAGTTCAACGAGTTCGCCAAGGTAGTGTCTGAATTGGGGTACTACTGGCTCTTTATCAACCGACCTCCGATTCCGGTTAAATAGACATGGATCAGTCCGCCGAAAAAAATGAGCTGCGCATCCTGATCCTGGAGGATGTGCCATCCGACGCGGAGTTGGAGGAAGCCGCGCTGCGGGATGCCGGAATGATTTTCACCATGCTGCGGGTGGACACGCGCGAAGCGTTTGTTCAGGCACTGGATGAATTCAAGCCCAATATCATCCTCGCAGACTACAGGCTGCCGGCCTATAGCGGACGTGACGCATTGGAATATGTGCGTCGTACGCATCCGCAGATTCCGGTCATCATGGTGTCTGGGTCGCTGGGGGATGAAGCGGCCGTGGAACTGCTCAAGCTGGGCGCAAAGGACTATGTGCTGAAAGACCATCTGGTGCGGCTGGCTCCTGCAATCAAGCGCGCCCTGTCCGAAGAGAGGGGCATACGCAACCGCAAACTGGCAGAGAGCAAATATCGCGCATTGTTCGCTGAGGCCATGGATGGCATCGTGCTGGTTGATTGCGACACTTGGCAGACCGTGGACTGCAATCCTGAATTTGAAAAGCAGACCGGCAGGAAGCTGGAACAACTCATGGGAATGAAGGTATGGGAGTTGTTGCACCCGGAACAATATAAACTGGCCCGGCACCGTTTTCTTGAAGTCCGGAAAGCCGGAAGCGGGCGCGGAAGCAGCCTCGAATTCCACAGACCTGATGGCGTGATCGTCCCCTTCGAGTATGCAGCCAACTTCCTGGCCATCCAGCAGCAACGTTTCATCCAGTGCGTCACCCGCGACATCACTGAGCGGTTGCGTGCAGAACAGGCACTGAGAGATAGCGAGGCACGCTACAGGCGCATTACCGAGGGACTCACGGATTATCAATATACGGTGCGGATCGAAAACGGGCGTGCTGTGGAAACCGCACAAAGCCCGGCCTGCGTGATGGTGACGGGATACAAGTCGGAAGAGTTTGCAGCCAATCCCAACCTGTGGATACAGATGGTCGTTCGAGAGGATCGCGAATTGGTCACGGAGCGACTGCGGCAGGTTATGGAGGGAAAGGATGTTCCGCCCATTGAACATCGCATCATCCGGAAAGACGGTGAGCTGCGATGGGTGAGCGACACGATCATCCTGTTCAATGACGCCGCGGGGAAATTGCTGTCCTACGACGGTGTGATCAGGGACATCACTGAACGCAAACGCATCGAACAGGAGATTCAGGATGAAAAGGCATTCTCTGATAGTTTGATCCACAGTTTGCCGGACATCTTTTATCTCATTGACCAACAGGGCCGCCTGTTGCGGTGGAGCCGGAAGGGGGCGGAATTGTTGGGGCTTTCAGCGGAAGAAATGTCCGGGGCCAATGTCCTTGCATTTATGCATGAGGAGGACAGGCCATTGATCACCCAGAAGATCCAGGAGGCCTTTGAAACCGGTTCTGCGGAGGCGGAGGCGCGCCTGCTCATGAAGCATGGCGTTCGCTACTATATTTTGACGGCGACAAGGATCGAAACGCAGCACGGGTGGAATGTCATTGGCGTCGGCGTCGACATCACCGAACGCAAGCAAGCCGAAAATGAACTACTCCGCGCCAACCGCGCACTCAAGACGCTGTCGGCGGGCAATCTGGCTTTAGTGCGGGCGGCGAGCGAGGATGAGTTGCTGCGGGCCATCACTAATATCATCGTAGAAAATGGCGGATACCTCCATGCGGCGGTCGGCTATGCCGAGAACGACTCCGAAAAGAGCATCACGCCCATTGCGTGGACAGGTACGAATGAAAGTCATTTCTGGGTGCAGAATCCTGTCTGGGCCGACACTGAACAAGGGCAGATTCCTATTGCCAGGGCCATACGCAGCGGAACGACGCAGATTTGCCGTAACATCGCCAACTCAACTGAATTCAAACCATGGAGAGACGCTGCACTGGCACGCGGCTATGTCGCGAACATCGTACTGCCATTGTCCGATGGTAATAAAACCTTCGGCGGCTTGAGCATCTATTCATCCGAGGCGAATGCCTTCAACGAGGAAGAAGTCCGGCTGCTGGAAGAAATGGCCAGCGACCTGACCTATGGCATCATCACCTTGCGCACCCGCGCGGAGCATGAGCACCATGCAACGGTACTACGGCAGAGCCTGGAACAATCCATTCAGACTATTGCGGATACCGTGGAGGCGCGCGATCCCTATACTGCGGGCCATCAACGTCGTGTCAGTGAACTGGCGACGGCCATCGCACGGGAAATGGGTTTGCCGGAAGAGCGTGTCAATGGCATCCACTTTGCCGCCATGATTCACGACTTGGGGAAGATCAGAATTCCGGCAGAAATACTCAGCAAGCCTGGCAAGCTCAGTGAGCTTGAGTACCTCATGATCAAGACGCACCCGCAGGCTGGACATGACATATTGAAGGACGTGAAATTTCCCTGGCCGATTGCCGATATCATCTTGCAGCATCACGAAAGGCTGGACGGCTCGGGCTATCCGCAAGGGCTCAAAGGCGATGCCATTTTACTGGAAGCACGCCTTCTCACTGTGGCAGATGTGGTCGAGGCGATGTCCTCGCATCGTCCCTATCGTCCGGGGCTGGGTATCGACGCTGCACTGGATGAGATCGTCCGCTTACGCGGCACGTCCTTCGATGCGCAGGTGGTGGATGCATGTGTGACCTTGTTCCGGGAGCGGGGCTATGTCATTCCCAGCTGATTCCCAATTGCGATGCTGCTTCCGCGTGCGCACAATAAAAAGCCGACAGCTAGTCGGCTTTTTGTTGTGCAGTAATTACAGCAGCGGCAAGATCATCAGCAAGTGCCCAGAATACTTTAATCGCTGATTCGTCCCAGCAGCGTGCTGTGCGAGTGAATGGATTTTTCCTCGATCAAGCGGGTAGCGGCAGGAACCTGTCCCCAAGTATTCCACAGCAGGATACCGCGTACGCGTCCATCTTGCAGATAGTAAAGCACGCCCTTGCGGAAAGGTTCTTTCCAGTCTTCGACAATATCAAGGCTGGCATCCAGCTCACCCACCGCTTCGTAGCCCAGATCGAACAGGTCGGAATAAAAGAACGGCTGGTGACGGTAGGGGTTGGCTTGGCCGGCCATGTTGCGGCCGGCCATTTCACCCATGACATTGGCATTGTCCTCATGCTCGACACGCATGCGTTTACCCAATGCCGCGCTGTAAAAATTCGCCACATCGCCCGCTGCATAAATATCGTAATCGCTCGTGCGCAGCAATTCGTCCACCACGATGCCATTGTCCACCTTGAGGCCCGCTTGCTCCGCCAAGCCGGTGTTGGGCTGGATACCCAACCCGGCCACGACTCCGTCGGCAGAGATATCCTTGCCGCTGCCCGTGGTCACGATCGTCTTGCCGCCCATCGTCCGCACGGATTTGACGGTCTCGGATGCGAGTAACGTTATGCCTTTTTCCTGATAATAAGAATTCAGAAACATCACAAGGGGCTGCGGATAAGCACGCGACCCGATTCCGCTGGACGGAAAGATCATCGTGACCCGCTTGCCGTTCATGGCCAGTGCGGCGGCGACTTCCGAGCCGATGAAGCCGCCGCCGATCACCACGAAATCCGAACCGCGTTCGCTTAGCCAGCGCAACTTGTTGTAGTCGACCGCAGTCCTGAAATAGATCACGCTCTCATCGGCGTCCGGCATGCGTCGCGCCGAGCCGCCCGTCGCGAGCAGCAACTTGTCATAGGTGTAGACGTTCCCGGCATCATCAGTCGCGGTTTTCTTCGTCGCATCGAGGGCAACCACTTTCCTGCCCAGATGCAGGTCGACTTTGAGATCGCCGGTGTTGCGCCAGATGGAGTCGAACGGCTTGTCCTTCCATAACGACTTGGACAGAGGAGGGCGATCATAGGGAGGATCCGGCTCTTCGCAGATCATGGCGATGCTGCCGCTTGGGTCGATTTTGCGGATGCCGCGAACGGCAGAATCGGCAGTCATTCCGCCGCCGACGATGAGATATTTGTGATGATCCATGATCTCCCCCTAAATGACAGCGCAATAAAGCAAAAGTCCTTTTGAGGTCGCGTATGGCAAAAATTACGCGGCGGGACTAATATTAAACAAAATTAGTCAACTTTGCTAAATATAGGTTGTCCAAGGTTCGAGTCAGTGAATTGACCTGGATTTGCTGATTTCCAAAGAATGCGCAGGGAGGGTTAAACCAAACAGCGGTTGGAGGTGAATATGCCTACAGCAACCAAGCAATTGGACGAACTGATCGGCCGCGAATACCGGCACGGTTTCTATACGACGCTGGAGACCGACACAGTGCCGCGCGGTCTGAGCGAAGACGTCATCCGCATGATCTCCGCGCGCAAGAACGAGCCGGAATTCATGCTGGAATGGCGCTTGAAAGCCTATCGTCACTGGCTGACCAAGACCGAGCCGCAATGGGCAAACGTCCGTCATCCGGCCATCGACTTCCAGAATATCAGCTACTACTCCGCCCCCAAATCCGAAAAGGGCGGTCCGCGCAGCTTGACGGATCTGGATCCGGAACTGCTGCGCACTTACGAGAAGCTGGGCATCCCGCTCAAGGAGCAGGAGATGCTGGCAGGTGTGGCGGTGGATGCGGTGTTCGACAGCGTGTCGGTGGCGACCACCTTCAAGGAAAAGCTGGCCGAGCTCGGCATCATCTTCTGTCCCTTCTCCGAGGCGGTGCAGCTGCACCCAGACCTGGTAAAGCAGTACCTCGGCACGGTGGTGCCCTACACCGACAACTTCTTCGCCACCCTCAATTCCGCCGTGTTCAGCGACGGCTCGTTCTGCTACATCCCGCCCGGCGTGCGCTGCCCGATGGAGTTGTCCACCTACTTCCGCATCAATGAAAAGAACACCGGGCAGTTCGAGCGCACGCTGATCATCGCCGACAAGGGAGCCTACGTCAGCTATCTGGAAGGCTGCACCGCGCCGATGCGCGACGAGAACCAGCTGCATGCGGCCGTGGTGGAACTGATCGCGCTGGAGGATGCGCAGATCAAATACGCGACGGTGCAGAACTGGTACCCGGGCGACAAGGAAGGCAAAGGCGGCATCTACAACTTCGTCACCAAGCGCGGCGAGTGTCGCGGTGCCAATTCGCACATTTCCTGGACGCAGGTCGAGACCGGTTCTGCCATCACTTGGAAGTATCCCAGCGTGGTCCTGCTCGGCGACAACTCGGTGGGCGAGTTCTATTCGGTGGCCCTCACCAACCATTACCAGCAGGCCGATACCGGCACCAAGATGACCCACGTCGGCCGCAACACCAGCAGCACGGTGCTGTCCAAGGGCATCAGCGCCGGCCACGGGCAGAACACCTATCGCGGCCTGATCAAGGTGTTGCCCGGTGCGGAGAATGCGCGCAACTACACGCAGTGCGATTCGCTGCTGCTGGGCGATCTGTGCGGCGCACACACCATGCCTTACATCGAAGTGAGGAACCCCAGCGCCCAAGTCGAACACGAGGCTTCCACCTCGCGCATCGGCGAAGACCAGTTGTTCTACTGCACGCAACGCGGCATCGCGCCGGAAGAGGCGGTGTCGATGATCGTCAACGGATTCTGCAAGGCGGTGTTCCAGAACCTGCCCATGGAGTTCGCCGTGGAAGCGCAAAAGCTGCTGGGTGTGAGCCTGGAAGGTAGCACCGGTTGATTCGCGAAGGAGAAGAACATGCTCAGCGTGAAAGATCTGCATGCAGGCATCAACGGCAAGGAGATATTGCGCGGCATCGACCTTGAGGTGCGCGCCGGGGAAGTGCACGCCATCATGGGACCGAACGGCTCGGGCAAGAGCACCCTGGCGCAGCTGCTGGCCGGGCGCGAAGGCTATCAGGTGACGGCAGGCACGGCCCATTTCCTGGAGCAGGATCTGTTGGCGATGCCGCCGGAAGAAAGAGCCCGCGCCGGCGTGTTCCTGGCATTCCAATACCCGGTGGAGATCCCCGGCGTGAGCAACGCGCTGTTCCTCAAGACCGCTCTCAACAGCATACGCAAACAGCGCGGCTTGCCCGCGCTCGACGCGATGGATTTTCTGAGTTTGATGCGCGACAAGATGAAGCTGTTAGGCATGGACGAAGCGCTGCTGCCGCGTGCCGTCAACGAGGGCTTCTCCGGCGGGGAGAAGAAGCGCAACGAGATCCTGCAACTGGCGGTGCTGGAACCGAAACTGGCGATACTCGACGAGACCGACTCCGGCCTGGATATCGACGCACTGAAGATGGTGGCGGACGGCGTGAACGGGATGCGCAACCCGGAACGCGCCATCGTGCTGGTCACCCACTACCAGCGCCTGCTGGAATATATCGTGCCGGATGTAGTGCATGTGCTGTCGCAGGGACGCATCGTCAGATCCGGCGGCGCGGAACTGGCGCGGGAACTGGAACAGCACGGCTATGGCAAGTTCGAGACTGAGAGTGCAGCAGGACAAGCTGCTTAGCGAGGTCGACATGAACGTTCAAATCGAATCCTGGGAACATATGGCACTGGAACGCGTACCGCAGTTCCTGGCGGGGCATGGCGTGCCATGGGTGGCGAAGGCGCGGCAGGCCGCGTTCGAGCGGTTCATGGCGCATGGCTTGCCTACCCGGCGCGAAGAGGAATGGAAATACACCGATGTTGCGGCGATCGGCAAACGCAGCTCGCTGGCACCGGACAATATCCCGCCCGATCCTTCATCCGAGGCTGCGCTGTTTGCCTGGACACTGGCCCAGGAGAACGTCCATCTGCTGGTATTCGTGAACGGACATTATTCCAACGAGCTGTCTGCGCCAGGAGAATTGCCCACAGGTGTGCGGCTGGCAAGCCTGGCCGATCTGCTGGACGGGACTGCCGACTTGCCGGAAACGTTGTTCGACCAGCCGCATGAACACACCATCTTCGCCGCGCTGAACAATGCGTTCGCCACCGACGGCATGGTGCTGGACCTGGCTCCCGGCGCAGTGCTGGAAAAACCCGTTTATCTGCTGTTCATCGCCAGCGGGCATGGCACTGCGATTTATCCGAGAAATCTCGTCAGCGCCGCGAAAGGCGCGCGCGCCACGGTCATCGAACATTATTTCGGCATGCTGGATGCGCACAATCTCACCGACGCGGTGACGCAGATCGATCTCGCTGCCGGTGCCGAGTTGCGGCATTGCAAGTTGGTGCAGGAAGGGAGCGCCGCTTTCCATATCGGCGGGATACACGCGGAGCAGGCGGTGGGCAGCCGCTTCGTCTCGCATTCGTTCGTGCTTGGCAGCCGCCTGACTCGCAACGACATCACGTCGCAGCTGAATGAGCCGGATTGCCATTGCACCCTCGACGGCCTGTACCTGCTGGATGGCAAACAACATGTGGATCATCACACCCGCATCGATCACCTCGCGCCGTCGGGCACCAGCCGCGAGTATTACCGCGGCATCCTGGACGGCGAGTCGCACGGCGTATTCAACGGCAAGGTGATCGTGCACCCCCACGCGATCAAGACCGATGCGCACCAGTCCAACCGCAACCTGCTGCTGTCGCGGCAGGCCGAGGTGGACACCAAGCCGCAACTGGAGATCTTCGCGGACGACGTGAAGTGCACCCACGGGGCGACGGTCGGCCAGCTGGACGATGAGAGCATGTTCTACCTGCGCTCGCGCGGGGTCGATGCGGAATCGGCACGCTCGCTGCTGATCTACGGTTTTGCCAACGACATCATCGGACGTATCGAGATTCCGGACATGCGCGCGCGCATCGAACATCTGGTGCTGGATCGTCTGCCGCAAGGCGAACAGATCAAGGAGCTGTTATGAAGCTGCTCGACAAACTCATCCATCACGACGACGTGGAAGCGCAATTCTGGCGCACGGAATTCCCGATCCTTAAAACCAGAGTTCACGACAAGCCGCTGGTCTATCTGGACAACGCGGCCACCACGCAGAAGCCGCTGGCAGTGATCGAGGCCGAGCGCGAGTACTACAGCAATTACAACTCCAACGTGCATCGCGGCATCCATGCCCTCAGCCAGAAGGCCACCGATGCCTTCGAGGCGGCGCGCAGCAAAGTGCAGCATCTGCTCAATGCAGCCAGCCCCAAGGAGATCATATTCGTGCGCGGCACCACGGAGGCCATCAACCTGGTCGCGCAAAGCTACGGACGCAACCGTTTTCAGGCCGGCGACGAGATCATCCTGAGCCAGCTGGAGCACCACTCCAATATCGTGCCGTGGCAGATACTGTGCCAGCAAACCGGCGCCATACTGCGCATCATCCCGATCAATGACGCGGGCGAGCTGCAGATGGATGCATTCGATGCGCTGCTGAATGAACGCACGCGGCTGGTGACTGTGACGCACGTCTCCAACTCGCTGGGCACGATCAATCCGGTCAAGAGCATCATCGAGCATGCGCACGCGCGCAATGTGCCGGTACTGCTCGACGGCGCACAGGCCATCGCACACCTGCCGGTGGACGTGCAGGCGCTGGATTGCGATTTCTACGCCTTCTCCGGGCACAAACTGTATGGCCCGACCGGGATCGGTGTGCTGTACGGCAAGAGCGCCCTGCTCGAAGCCATGCCGCCGTATCAGGGCGGCGGCGACATGATCAGTTCCGTCAGCTTCGCGGGGACCGCCTACAACACCTTGCCGTACAAGTTCGAGGCAGGCACGCCCAACATCGCCGGTGTCATCGGCCTGGGCGTAGCGGTGGACTATGTGACCAGCATCGGCTTTGAGGCACTGGCCGGACACGAGCAGGCATTGCTGGACTATGCGACGCCGTTGCTGGCCGACATTCCGGGACTGCGCATCATCGGCCGCGCGCGTGAAAAGACTGGCGTCCTGTCGTTCGTATTGGAGGGCATGCACCCGCACGACATCGGAACGATCCTCGATCATGAGGGGGTGGCGATCCGCACCGGGCACCATTGCACTATGCCGCTGATGGAACGCTTCGGCATACCGGGCACGGCACGCGCCTCGTTTGCGCTGTACAACACCCGGCAGGAAGTGGATGTGCTGGTGGCGGCGATCCACAAGGCGAAGGAGGTATTCAGGCGATGAACGACCTGCGCGAACTCTATCAGGAGACCATCTTCGACCACTACCGCCAGCCGCGCAATTTCGGCCGGCTGGAAGGCGCCAACCGCAAGGCCGAAGGTTACAACCCGCTATGCGGCGACAAGGTAACGCTGTATCTGAAAGTGGAAGATGGCGTGATACGCGACGCCAGTTTTGAAAGCTCGGGCTGCGCCATCGCCACCGCATCCGCCTCGCTGATGACGGAAAGCATCAAGGGCAAACGCGAAGAGGAAGCGCTGCATCTGCTGAAAAACATTCAGGGCATGGTGACCAGCGGCACCTCTCCCGGCGAAGTGGGAAAACTCCAGGTATTGGCCGGCGTGCACGAGTTCCCGCAGCGGGTGAAATGCGCCACGCTGGCCTGGCACACCATGAAGGCCGCGCTCGACAATATCGAGCAGCCGGTGAGCACGCAATAGTCTGCAGGAGGCAGCATGTCCGACAAAGAAAATTTGGACCAATTAAAACTGGAGGAGGAGCCAACAGAGCAGGAGGTGCTGGAGGCGCGCGTCATCGAGATGCTGCGCACGATCTACGACCCCGAGATCCCCGTGAACATCTATGACCTAGGCCTGATCTACGAGTTGGATGTATCGGAGACGGGTGAGGTGCGTGTCCGCATGACCCTGACCGCCCCCAACTGCCCGGTGGCGGAAAGCTTTCCGGACATAGTGCAGACCAAGCTGTGGCTGGTGGACGGCGTCACCGATGTGACGGTGGAGCTGGTATGGGAGCCGCCCTGGAACCCCGAGAGCATGTCCGAGGCAGCGCGCTTGCAGCTGGGAATGCTGTGAAGAGAAAAGAGGCAGATGATGAGCAGTTGGCTGGATGTCGCAAGCACCGCTGAACTGACACCGGGCACGCGCCGCGTGGTCGATATGGACGGCGTCGCCGTGGCGGTGTTCAATCTCGGCGGCGAATACTTCGCCATTCAGGACATTTGCCCCCACGACGGCGGTGAACTGGCCAACGGGGAACTGGAAGGCGAAGTGATCGTTTGTCCGCGCCACGGTGCGCGTTTCTCGATCAAGACCGGCACGGTATTGGGGCCGCCCGCCTACGAAGATATACGCACTTTTCAAGTGCGGGTTGCCGATGGCAGGGTGCAGGTGATGGCGCCGGACTAAGTTGTCGACAAGATCTTGCAGCGATTGGAGCGTCTTCTGAAAAACGTCACCCATTTTCGATGGTGCACCCTGGTAGCCTTCTCCTCGGCCATTGCGGCCTGTCGCAGTATCCGCCTACAATCCCACAGTGGCGGCTTTAGGGCAATTAAACTGCTGGTTAGCCCCAGCTGATGAGGACGTACACAAATTACGAGTATCTTGGCCGATTTGCTGCGCAACTAATACGAGTGAGAAATGATGACGTTAGATGAAGGCAAGGAAGCATTCGAATCGCTGCGCCTGCAATGGGAGCCGATACTGAAAGAGATTGATAACGAGGCTGATACTCGTTTTAAGTTGATCGACCAAATATTACATAAGGTTCTTGGCTGGAATATTTTGGGAGATTTTAGTCTTGAAAGATATGGTTCTTCCGGCTTTGCAGATTACATTCTTTCAGCCGATGGGCGAGATCGAATGGTGGTTGAAGCAAAGCGTGCGGGCGCTGCGTTGGTTGATACACATGCCAAATCTACGCAATATCTGGCCGTAAAAAGCGCCGCATTAAAAGATGCGCAGGCAGGTCTTGCTCAGGCTCAAAATTATTGCATGGACAACGGAATCACATTCGCTGTGCTTACGAGTGGTCTTGAATGGATAGCCTACCTAGCGATTCGTGAGCATGGGAGAAAACCATCTGAAGGTAAATTAATTGTTTTCCCCTCTCTTGAATCGATATCACAAGATTTTTCCCAATTTTGGGATTTGTTTTCAAGACAGGCTGTTCTCCAAGATACATACAAAATTCGTATTCGCGAGGTCGAAGGTTTTCGTATTCAACCTTCTGAAGAACTGAAGCCAATTCTAAAACCAAGCGATAGGAAATTCCTCACCAAGTCACAATTGGCACTTGATCTTGATAAAGTGTTTAAGGAATTCTTTAGCTCTATGGCCGGGCAAAATGACCCGGAAATGTTGGCGCAATGTTTTGTGGAGTCTAAAGAGAGTAAAGAGGCGGACGTAAATCTAGAAACTATTGCCAAATCACTTATTGGACAACTTGAATTGATGTCTTCTGAAGAGGGAGAGCAACTTCAACGAAGGATGCAATCTGCGGTTGAATCTAAGCGTGGCGAATTTGTTCTTATCATTGGAAACAAAGGGGCGGGTAAAACGACTTTTGTTGATCGCTTCTTCCGTCTTGTTTTACCTGCCAACTTGAGGGAATCATGCACGCTTATACGTGTTGATGTTGGCGACCATACTGGCGAACTATCCACCATCGTATCTTGGCTTGATCAGCAAATACTACTCACGCTCGAGCAAATTCTTTTTGAAAAGGGAAACGCTACGAATGAGCAACTTCAGGGAATATTTTATTCTGAATATTGTCGTTGGAAAGAAGGGCCTTATAAGTTTCTTTACGAAAAGGACAGAGCCGAATTTAAAATTAAATTTGGCACATATTTAGAAGAACTCAGGTCCAAGCAAGTACACAGTTATATTGAACGCTTGCTTGCGGATGTTGTTGCCAATAGGAAGAAGATGCCATGTCTTGTGTTCGATAATACAGATCACTATAGCGAGGTGTTCCAGGAGGCAGTGTTCCAATATGCTCAGTCGCTTTTTAGGGCAGTATTCAGTTTTGTGATTTGCCCAATAACAGACCGCACGATATGGGAGCTATCAAAGCATGGCCCTCTTCAGTCTTATGATACAACTTCATTTTACTTGCCCGTTCCAGCAATGAAAAATGTCCTTGAAAAACGGGTTGGGTTTATACGAAAGAAAATTGAAGAAGGTGAACAAGGTGGGCGAGGTCAATACTTTATTGGAAAGGGCATTAGGCTAAGCGTCCAAGACATCACAGCATTTGCTTCTTGTGTAGAAGAAATATTTGTAACCAACGAAGGGGTGTCGAGAATAATTGGTAGTCTCGCCAATTTTGATATTAGAAGAAGTCTGCAATTGTCACAGGCAATCGTGACATCACCTCATGTCAAGGTTGATGACTTAGTGAAGCTTTATTTAACGGATGGGAAGCTGCCAATAAAACCCCGGCAGATATATATGGGGATAATATGCGGCGAATCTAATCACTTTTCTCAGGAATCGAATCACTTTGTATTGAATATCTTTGAAGTTCAAGGAGATGATCTCGCGAGCCCACTCTTAAGGTTGTCTATACTTAGATATTTTATTGATGTCGAAAACCAAAGTGGGCAAGACGTACAAGCTGCACATGTATCCGTTGAAGATGTCATTAGCTATTTTGATTCCATGGGCATCCCTGCCTCAACTGTCAAAGCTCATATTCAACGATTAGCAACTTCGAAATTACTTGCGACCTATGACGCTTCAGAACAGAAGATCATCGAAGACAGCCTCCTACGCGTTACCCCATCTGGAAAAGTTCATTTTGAATGGGCCACAACGAATGCAACATTTGTTACTGAGGCAGCATTAACTGTTCCATTAAGGAGCAGCCATCCAAGAGATGAACTGATGAGACTCTGGAGTGCAGAGGGTAAGAAGAGTCGTGATGATTGGGATGAGTTTGTCGGCAAATTTGCCGAATATTGTCTCGAACAAGACAGCATGTTTTGTGTGGTTCCAGCAATGCAAAGTTACAAAAGTCAGAATGGATTGCGTGACCAATTCCGGAATAGATGGATACCAAGGCAACCGGTTGTTTCGGCCGCTTAGTGCACTTAGTCGCTCTCGGCCATATAGATAGCAGTCATACCTTTTGAACTGGGTGCAAACGGCCGCTTTGGCCGAGTTTGAGACGTTAAGTATCAACGGACTGAACGACAGTTTCTGGCCGTTTTCAGCGGAGTTTGACGTGACGGTTTGGTGCACAAGACAGCAAATTTCGTTCACTTGAAATAGGCCTTGGAGATGTATTGCGTCAGCATCCGTTCCGTATTGAAGAACGATGCATTGAGTGCGATCGAATGGCGCATGACTTCGGCATAGCGATCCGGTTCGTTGCAGAACATGGGCAGGATGACCAATTCGAATTTGTCATACAGCGCTTCAGCGTCCTGTGACCGGGTATCGCGATTTTCCTGTCCATTATTATTGGCGCCGCCTATCGCCCATCCGGTCACGCCTTCGATACAGCCTTCCACCCACCAGCCATCCAGGATGCTGAACGACGGCACGCCGTTGACGGCGGCCTTCATGCCGCTGGTGCCCGATGCCTCCAGCGGAGGCATCGGCGTGTTGAGCCAAAGGTCCACGCCGGCGGTGATGAGCTTGGCCATGTCCATGCCGTAATCTTCCAGATAGACCAGCTTGATCTTTCCTTTGAGCTTCTCTTCCACCTCATGGATACGGCGTATCACTTCTTTTCCGTCGGTGTCCCGCGGGTGGGCTTTGCCTGCGTAGATGATCTGGAATGGCCCCACTTTGCTGGCGATCTCCATCAGTCTGTCGGTATTCCAGAACAACAACTCGGCACGTTTGTACACCGCCGCCCGCCGCGCAAAGCCCACCGTGAACACATCAGCTTCAAGCCCCGCGTTTGTGCGCCCGTTCACCATCGCGAGCAGCGCTGCCTTTGCGCTGCGGTGTGCTTCCGATATGTACCGTTTGGGGATATTGAGCGCATAACGCAGGCTGGCGTAGTCTTCGCGCCAGCCGGGTATGCGCTCATCGAATAGCTTTGCCATCTGGGGAGAAGCCCAGGTTGCCACATGCACGCCATTCGTAATGGAATGAATGTCGTACTTCGAGAACATCTGTTGCGTCACCTTGCCGTGACTTTTTGCCACACCGTTGATGTAGTAGCTGTTCTCAAGGGCAAGGTAAGTCATGTTTAATTCGCCGCCCGGAGTGAAGTCGGGCTCGACTTCGGAAAAAGCGCCGCGATATCCGGTGATGATCTGATGTACCAGGCCCAATGGAAACTTGTCGTGTCCGGCTGGCACCGAGGTGTGGGTGGTGAATATGCACTTTGGTTTAACCAGTTGCACTATTTCCGGTTTGACCTTGTGCTTTACCGGCTCGTAGGCAAGGTCCCATCCCTGTTTGGAATACTCATAGGCAAGCTCCACTATCAGCAACGCCGCATGCCCCTCGTTCATGTGGAAGCGCTTGATCTCGCCATAACCCAAGGCACGCAACATCCTGATGCCACCTATGCCCAGCACTGCCTCCTGGCACAGGCGGTAATGCGGGTCTCCACCATAGAGATGGTCCGTGATAGAGCGGTCCTGTGCGGCATTGTCCTCCAGGTCCGTATCCAGGAAGTAAACCGGCACGATGGAGCCGCTTGCACCCTTGACCTCATATTTCCAGGCACGGACCTGAACCGCTCTTCCTTCGATCTCGATGGTGCAGCGCGGCTGCATCTCCTGTAGCAGGTCGGCCACCGGCCAAGCGACATCCTCTTCGGTTTGCCAGCCGGAGGCATCGAGTTTCTGGCGGAAATACCCTTTGCGGTGAAGCAGGGTCACGACGATCATCGGGATGCCAAGGTCTGCTGCCGAGCGCACCGTGTCACCGGCCAGGATGCCCAAGCCGCCCGCATAGGTTGGCATGGCCTCGGTGAGGCCGATCTCCATGGTGAAGTAGGCGATATAGTCCTTGGCGTCCATTTGGGGGACTCGGCTATTTCTGCGCCAGGCGCTTGGCGATCTGGGCCACGTGTTTGCCCTGGAAGCGCGCGACTTCCAGCTCGTTGTCGCTGGGCATGCGTTTGCCGTCGCCACCTGCCAGGGTCGAGGCGCCATAGGGCGAACCGCCAGAGATTTCACTCATCAGAGTAAGCCCCTTGCAGGAGTATGGGACGCCGGAAATGAGCATGCCGTGGTGCAGCAGCGTGGAGTGGAATGAAGTGATGGTCGTTTCCTGTCCGCCGTGCTGGGTGGCGGAGCTGGTGAACACGCTGGCGACCTTGCCGATCAATGCGCCTTCCATCCACAGCTTGCCAGTCTGGTCGAGGAAGTTCCGCATCTGGGCGGCCATGTTGCCGAAGCGTGTCGGCGTGCCGAAGATGATCGCGTCGTAGTTGGGCAGTTCGTCGGTGGTTGCGATGGGGGCCTTCTGGTCCAGCTTCACCCCCAAGGCACGTGCCTTGTCTTCCGGCATGATCTCCGGCACACGTTTGACCACAACCTCCACGCCATCCACCGTGTTCGCTCCCTCGGCTACTGCATCCGCCATTCTTTCGATATGCCCATACATGCTGTAATACAAGACGAGTACTTTGGTCATGACCAGCCTCCTGTAATTGCAGAATTGATGTGATGAAACCGTTGCAGCAACCAATTCGATACGTGGCGACATCTCAAAGCATTGAGTAACACTGACACGGGGCGAATCGTGATCGGACATCACACTCGAGCAGATCACGAGGTCCGCCGCCCCTGCCCCGACAGATCCGCCGGGAAGAGGAAGATAAGCTACTCCAATTCTTGCCCAATTCAAATAAGCAAAATGCATACTTGTCAGTAGGGAAGATTTTGCTGTCGGCTATCCGGAGTCGGCCCAAACGGGGCAGCCGCAGCGCAAAAATATGAGTACACTGACCGGACGAATTGCATCCCGGACCCATGCCGACTATCAAGCTCATGACGCCCATCATCACTGCAGAAAATCTGGTCAAACAATATCCCGGCGTGCTCGCCGTGGACAGCATCAACCTCGCCATCCCCAAGGGCATCTGCTTCGGCCTGCTCGGCCCCAACGGTGCGGGCAAGACCACAACCATCGAGATACTGGAAGGTATCCATGCCCCCACCAGCGGCACGGTGCTGTACAAGGGCGAGCCGCTGGGAACGCGTTACCGCGAAGAGGTAGGCATCCAGTTCCAGCACACGGCGCTGCAGGAGTTTCTGACGGTGCGCGAGACGCTGCACCTGTTCGAGCGGCTCTATCACCGCACGCTGCCCATCCCCGAGATCATCGAGCTGTGTTCGCTGGACGACATCCTGGACCGTGACACGCGCAAGATCTCCGGCGGCCAACGCCAACGCCTGCTGCTGGCGCTGGCCCTGATCAACGACCCCGAACTGATCTTTCTGGACGAGCCGACGACCGGGCTGGACCCGCAGGCGCGGCGCCATTTCTGGGACCTGGTCAAACTGGTGAAGTCGCGAAACAAGACCATCGTGCTGACCACGCACTATATGGAAGAGGCTTATGAGCTGTGCGACGAGATCGCCATCATGGACAAGGGGCGCATCGTCTCGCAGGGCACACCGACACACCTGCTGTCCGAATATTTCGGCGACGTGGTGCTGCAGATCCCCCACACCGAGGCAGGAGACAAACTGGCCGGACTCGGACTGAGTGCGGTACAGACTGGAGAGCTGCTGGAGATCAGGACCAGTCGCCTGCACCAGACGCTGCAACTGCTGATCGAACACGGCATCAACCTGGATCGATTGCGCATCCGCGCCTGGACGCTGGAAGACCTGTTCATCAACGTCACCGGAAAGAAGCTCAACCCATGAAAAGATTCCTGGCCGTATTGCATGCCCGCAACATGGAGTTTTTGCGCGATCGCTCCGCGCTGGTATGGAACCTCGCCATGCCCTTCATGCTGGTGTTTGGTCTGGCATTCACTTTTTCCAGCGACAACAAGGAAATCTACAAGGTCGGCATCGTCGGCAGCATAGAAAGGATGCGCAGCGTCGCTCCTTCACTGCAGTCGACCCAGCATATCCAGTTCATCCACTACGACGATCTGCAGACCGCCATCGGCAAGATCGAGCACCACCAGATGGACATGCTGATCGATGTGGATGGCGCACCGAGGTACTGGGTCAACTCCAGCTCCCCCAATGGCTATCTGCTGGAGCGCATCGTCTGGGGCACCGAGGGACACCGCTTCGAACGACAGACGGTGGACGGGGCAGAGATACGCTACGTAGACTGGTTCCTTCCCGGCATCCTCGGCATGAACATGATGTTCGCCTGTCTGTTCGGCGTGGGCTTCGTGATTGTGCGTTACCGCAAGAACGGCTTCCTCAAGCGCCTGAAGGCCACGCCACTGGGCGCGTTCCAGTTCCTGTTCGCGCAACTGATCTCGCGTCTGCTGCTGATCATGACCATCACCACCGTGGTGTATGCCGGCTGCAACCTCTTCATCGAATTCAACATGCTGGGCTCGTACTGGACGCTGCTGCTGGTCACCACCTTGGGCGCGATGAGCATGATCTCCATCGGCCTCGTCGTCGCGGCACGCACCGCCAGCGAAGAGCTGGCCGGCGGCCTGCTCAACCTCGTGGTGTGGCCGATGATGCTGCTGTCGGGTGCCTGGTTCTCGCTGGAAGGCGCACAGGTCTGGGTACAGAAACTGTCGCTGATCTTCCCGCTGACCCACATGATTTCGGCCGCCCGCGCCATCATGAACGAAGGCGCCACCCTGGCCCAGGTGATGCCGCATGTGTGGATGCTGGGCGCCATGAGCGTGATCTTCATCGCCATCGGCGCGTATGTTTTCAAGTGGGAATGAGCATCCAAAACGAGTGATCGCACATAGCTTTAGAGCACATGGCACGCTGCAACCACTGCGGTCGTGTCAAGGCTGCACGGTATGGATTGAGTCTTGATGGTTGCCGAAATTAAATAATCCAAAACAGGTAGATTCGGAGAATGGAAATACCTGTTTGGCCATGACTACCAGAATTTGTGTCATAAAAAAGGCCGACAGTGAGTCGGCCTCTTGTTCTGTGATTTCCTGAGCGAGCAGAACTTACAGCAACGGCACGATCATCAGCGCCACGATGTTGATGATCTTGATCAGCGGGTTCACGGCGGGACCGGCGGTGTCCTTGTAGGGGTCGCCCACGGTGTCACCGGTCACGGCTGCTTTATGGGCTTCCGAACCCTTGCCGCCGTAGTTGCCTGACTCGATGTATTTCTTCGCGTTGTCCCATGCGCCGCCGCCGGTGGTCATGGAGATGGCGACGAAGATGCCGGTGATGATCGTGCCGACCAGCACGCCGCCCAGTGCCTGCGCGCCCAGCGTCAGGCCGACCACCACGGGAATGGCGACCGGCAGCAGCGAGGGCACGATCATTTCGCGGATCGCGGCCTTGGTCAGCATGTCCACGCAAGTGCCGTATTCCGGTTTGCCGGTGCCTTCCATGATGCCGGGGATCTCCTTGAACTGGCGGCGCACTTCGACCACCACGCTGCCTGCCGCGCGGCCCACCGCTTCCATGGCCATCGCGGCGAACAGATAAGGCACCATGCCGCCGATGAAGAGGCCGATGATGACCATGTGGTTGGACAGGTCGAAGGTCAGCGCATGGCCGCTGGCGGTGAGCGCGTGGGTGTAGTCGGCGAACAGCACCAGCGCGGCCAGACCGGCGGAGCCGATGGCATAGCCTTTGGTGACGGCCTTGGTGGTGTTGCCCACGGCATCCAGCGGATCGGTGATGTCGCGCACGTTCTCCGGCAGGCTCGCCATCTCGGCGATGCCGCCGGCGTTGTCGGTGATCGGGCCGTAGGCGTCGATCGCCACGATGATGCCGGTCATCGACAGCATGGAGGTCGCGGCGATGGCGATGCCGTACAGGCCGGCGAACTGGTAAGCGCCCCAGATGGCGAGGCATACGGCGAGCACCGGTGCGGCCGTGGATTTCATCGACACGCCCAGGCCCGCGATGATGTTGGTGCCGTGGCCGGTGGTGGATGCCTGCGCGATGTGGCGTACCGGGCTGTATTCGGTCGCGGTGTAGTACTCGGTGATCCACACCAGTGCGGCGGTGAGGACGAGGCCGATGAGGGAGGCTCCAGTACAGGGCGCCGACGCTGTACATGCCGTTGTCGGCCATCAGCCAGTTGGTGAGCGGGTAGAACGCGATGGCCGCCAGTACGCCGGACATGATCAGGCCGCGATACAGCGCGTTCATGATCTTGCCGCCCTCGCGCGCCTTGACGAAGAAGGTGCCGACGATGGAGGCGATGATGGAGAAGCCGCCCAGCACCAGCGGATAGATCACGGCATTGGCACCGGCATTCGCCATCAGCAAGCCGCCGAGCAGCATGGTGGCGATGATGGTCACCGCGTAGGTCTCGAACAGGTCGGCCGCCATGCCGGCGCAGTCGCCGACGTTGTCGCCCACGTTGTCGGCGATCACGGCCGGGTTGCGCGGGTCGTCTTCGGGGATGCCTGCTTCGACTTTGCCGACCAGGTCGGCGCCGACGTCAGCGCCCTTGGTGAAGATGCCGCCGCCGAGACGGGCGAAGATGGAGATCAGCGAACCGCCGAAGCCCAGGCCGACCAGTGCATGCGTCGCTTGGGAAGAGGTTGCGCCCATGTTGGTGAGGAACGCGTAATAGCCAGCGACCCCGAGCAGTCCCAGGCCCACCACCAGCATGCCGGTGATCGCGCCGCCTTTGAACGCGACGTTGAGCGCGGCATTGAGGCCTTCCTTGGCGGCTTCGGCGGTGCGCACATTGGCGCGCACCGAGACGTTCATGCCGATGAAGCCCGCTGCGCCAGAGAGCAGGGCGCCGATGGCGAAACCGACGGCAGTCTGCCAGCCGAGCGAAACGAGAATGGCGACGAACAGCACCACGCCGACGATGGCGATGGCGGTATATTGCCGCTTCAGGTAGGCGGAGGCGCCTTCCTGTATCGCAGCGGCGATGCTTTGCATCTTTGCGCTACCGGCCGATTTGCCCAGTATCCACTTGCTTGAAAATACGCCATACAGAATCGCTGCGATCGCGCATAACAGTGCAAAAATCAAGCCACTTGCCATGATGTTCTCCCCATGTAAAAACCGCTCCCAGCGGAGCGGTGTAAAAAATCAGATGTTGAATTCTTCCAGTTTCTTTGCGACGGCGACATTCTCCAGTTGCACATACTGTGGCAGGCCATCCTTGTACGGCGGATAGTCCTCGCCCTTGATCAGCGGCGTGAGATAGGCGCGGCATTTTTCGGTGATGCCGTAGCCGTCCGCCGTGATGAAGTTGCGCGGCATGAACTTCTCCACGTTGGCGACTTTGGACAGCGGTGCGACGCCGACCTGCCATTTGTAGGGCTTGTCGGACACTCGGTTGATGGTGGGCATCACGGCGTTCTGGCCTTTGAGTGCCAACTCGACGGCGGATTTGCCCAGCGCGTAGGCTTGTTCGACGTCGGTCTTGGAGGCGATGTGGCGCGCGGAACGCTGCAGATAATCGGCCACAGCCCAGTGGAATTTATATCCAAAAGCCTCTTTCACCATGTTGGCAACGACGGGGGCGGCGCCGCCCAGTTGCGCGTGGCCGAAGGCATCGCGCGTGCCTTGTTCGGCGAGGAACTTGCCGTCCGGGTAGTGACAACCTTCCGATACCACCACGCTGCAATAGCCGTGTTTCTTCACCATCGCATCGACCTTCGCGAGAAATTTCTTCTGGTCGAATTCGATCTCCGGGAACAGGATGACGATGGGTAGTTCGCAGCTCTTGTCGGATGCCAGACCGCCTGCGGCGGCGATCCATCCTGCATGGCGACCCATCACTTCCATCACAAAGACCTTGGTCGAAGTTTTGGCCATTGAGGCAACGTCAAAGCTGGCTTCGCGCACCGATACCGCGACATACTTGGCGACGGAACCGAAGCCGGGGCAGCAGTCGGTGATGGGCAGGTCGTTGTCCACCGTCTTCGGCACATGGATGGCCTGCACCGGATAGCCCATCTTCTCGGACAGTTGCGACACCTTGTAGCAGGTGTCGGCGGAATCGCCGCCGCCGTTGTAGAAGAAGTAGCCGATGTTGTGCGCCTTGAACACCTCGATCAGGCGCGCATATTCTCGCTGGTTCTGTTCCAGCGATTTGAGTTTGAAGCGGCAGGAACCGAATGCCCCGGAAGGCGTGCTGCGCAGTGCGGCGATAGCTTTTGCGGATTCTTTGCTGGTGTCGATCAGGTCTTCGGTGAGGGCGCCGATGATGCCGTTGCGTCCGGCATAGACCTTGCCGATCTTGTCTTTGTGTTTGCGGGCGGTCTCGATGACACCGCAGGCCGAGGCATTGATGACGGCAGTGACGCCGCCGGACTGTGCATAGAATGCGTTCCTCTTCGCCATACATTCCCCTTGATCAATGATGGTCATCCTTTAGCTGCGGGCAATGTTACGCCTTTTTTGTTCAAGATGTGAATGCTTGGGAGTATGATGTGCACCACTCGGGTGGAATTAATAATAAAATTCTGGGCAGTATTCATCAGGTACCTGCCGCAATTTAGGAGAGTGAGATGGCGATAGAGTTATTCAATAACGGCAAACACCAATGTCTGATGTTCGATGACTTGGTGGACGACTCCGCAGGAGAGGCGGTGCAGGCCAATCAGTTCCTGATCGTTGATAACGGGCACGGTGCCCTGATCGACCCGGGCGGCAACATGACTTACAACGGCCTGTTGATGGAGATGCATAACTATTTCCCGCCGAAGAAACTGGAATACATCCTTGCCTCTCACCCTGACCCCGACATCATCGCCTCGGTCAACAAATGGATGATCCACTCGGATTGCAAAGTGATGATCTCCAAGTTGTGGGTGCGTTTCGTTCCGCATTTTTGCAGCGGCGACAACGCGGTTGGGCGCGTGCTGGGCATTCCCGATGAGGGGATGAACTTGCCATTGGGCGAATCCATCATCAAGGCGGTCCCGGCTCACTTCATGCACTCGGAAGGCAACTTCCAGTTCTATGACCCGATCAGCAAGATACTGTTCTCGGGCGATATGGGCGCATCTCTTGTGGGGCACACCGAGGCGGATACGCCGGTGGAAGACTTCAAGAAGCATATCCAGTACATGGAAGGCTTCCACAAGCGCTATATGATCTCCAACAAGATCTGCCGTTTCTGGGTCAACATGGTGCGCAAGATGGATGTGGAGGCTATTGTCCCGCAACATGGCCGAGCTTTTGTGGGCAAGAAGATGGTGAACGAGTTCCTGAACTGGATCGAGGCATTGCCGTGCGGAGTGGATAACATGACGCAGGAAAATTACCGCGTTCCGGCTTAAACCGCCATCGCGCGAATGAACAACGGGCATCATCCTTCCGGATGATGCCCGTTCGTTTTAGTGCTGTGCTCCGAATTACAGTGCGTCCACCCCGGCTTGGGCGATCTGCCCATCCTGGAAGGAACGTACACCGCTGACGCCGATGCCGCCGACGATGGCGCCGTCGCGTAGCAGCGGGATGCCGCCTTCGGCCGGAATGACGCCGGGCAGTGCGAGGTGGATAAGCCGTCCGCTCAATACCGCATCTTCCGACGCCTTGGTGGGGCGCTGGAAGGCGATGGCAGCATGAGCTTTGGCGATAGCCGTCTCGATGCTGCCGAACTGCGTGTCATGGCCGCGTTGCAGATACAGCAGATGGCCGCCATCGTCCACCACGGCAATGACCACCTTCCATTCGTTTGCGACTGCTTCCGCTTCGGCCGCAGCAGCGATGCGTTTTGCATCTTCCAATGTGAGAATGGGTTTGGTCGCCATGATTAATTGTCCAGCACTTTGAAAATCTGATCGCGTATTCCTTCCACGCTGCCGACCCCCAGAATGTGCAGGACCTTGGGCGCATTCAGGTCGCCCGATTTCGCCCAAGCGGTGTAGTAATCGACCAAGGGCTTGGTCTGCTCGTGATAGACGCTGAGGCGTTTGACGACAGTGTCTTCCGCGTCGTCCGGGCGCTGTACCAGGTCTTCGCCGGTGACATCGTCTTTGCCTGGCACCTTGGGCGGATTGAACACTTCATGATAGGTACGGCCGGAGGCCAAGTGCACGCGCCGCCCGCTCATGCGCTGCACGATCTCGTTGTCCGCCACGTCGATCTCCACCACGGAGTCGATGCGGATGCCCGCATCCTTCATCGCCTGTGCCTGCGGGATGGTGCGGGGGAAACCGTCGAACAGGAAACCCTTGGCACAGTCCGCTTCCTTGATGCGTTCTTTCACCAGATTGATGATGATGTCGTCGGAGACCAGATTGCCCGCGTCCATCACCTTCTTGGCGGCGAGACCGAGCGGGGTGCCGGCTTTGATCGCCGCGCGCAGCATGTCGCCGGTGGAGATTTGCGGGATGCCGAATTTCTCTTTGATGTAATTGGCCTGGGTGCCTTTGCCAGCGCCGGGTGCGCCCAACAGGATCAGTCTCATGGTTTATTCCTCCGTTTATTTTTGTGCTGCGAAAATTTGTCTTGCGACGAGCAGATCCTGCTCGGTATCCACCCCGCTGGGTGGTGCATCCTGGGTGATGGTCACACCGATCTTGTAGCCATGATACAGCGCGCGCAATTGCTCCAGCGACTCGAAACGCTCGATCATCGCCGGGGCAAGCTGGCCGTAGGCATGCAGGAAGCTGGAACGGTAGGCATAGATGCCGATGTGGCGCAGTACCTGCAGATCGGCGGGCAGCGCCTGCTGTTGCGCGAACGCGTCGCGCGGATAGGGGATCGGGGCTCGGCTGAAATACAGCGCATTGCCGTGTTTATCCAATACCGTTTTGACGATGTTCGGGTTGCGCAACGACGCCTCGTCATGGATGGGATGGCAGGCGGTGGCGATGGCACATTCGGGATGGTCGTGCAGATGTTGCGCCACGGCGCGGATGAGCGTCGGCGGGATCAGCGGTTCGTCGCCTTGCACATTGACCACGATGGTGTCGTCCGCCCAGCCTTGCTGCGCGGCCACTTCGGCGATGCGATCCGTGCCGCTGGCATGGTCGGCACGCGTCATGCAAGCCTGGAAGCCATGTTCCTGCGCCGCAGCGATGATCGGTTGGTGATCGGTGGCGATGATGATCTGCTGTGCGCCGCTCTTTGCAGTCTGTTCTGCGACGCGTATCACCATCGGCTTGCCGCCGATGTCCAGCATGGGCTTGCCGGGCAGGCGGGTCGAGGCGAAACGGGCGGGGATGACGACCTTGAACGCAGGGATCAAAGCGCTTCAACCTCTTGTGTGGAGAGTTCGCGCGCTTCGTCCGCCAGCATCACCGGGATGTCGTCCTTGATGGCGAAGGCCAAGCGGTCTGCCTTGCAGATCAATTCCTGCTCGGCCTTGTGGTAGATGAGGGGGGATTTGCACAGCGGGCAAACCAGAATGTCGAGAAGTTTGGCGTCCATTATGGCGTGACCTTTTCCAGGATGAGTTGAGTGAGGGCCGGGCTGATTTGCGCATCCACGCGCAGCACCCAGCATTGCTCGGTGGCGAATGGCGCGCATTTTACCGCATCTTTTTCCGTCATGAGTATCGCATCAGCATCCTTGAAAGCGATGTCGGCCGTGCTGTAACGGTGGTGGTCTGGAAAAGCGTGTGCTGTGCATTCCAGCCCCAGCTGTTGCAGATAGCGGAAGAAACGCTGCGGATGGCCGATGCCGGCGAGGGCATGCAAGCGCTGTCCGGCGAATTCGCTGGCGGATACGATCAACTCCGGATTAAGCAGGTTGTAGAAACGTGTTCCTGCCAGCTGCATGCTGAATTCGTTGTTTTGTGCCGTGCCACCGTTGATGACTACCGCATCGACTTCTTTCAGGCGCGACACCGCTTCACGCAGCGGCCCCGCGGGTAGCAGCATGCCATTGCCGAAACGCCGCGCACCATCGATGACGACGATCTCCACATCGCGCTGTAAGCGATAATGTTGCAGGCCGTCGTCGCTCAGGATGATGTCGCATTCGGGATGGGCTTGCAGCAAGGCTTGCGCGGCTGCCGGGCGGTCGCGGCTGATCCATACCGGACACAGTGCGCGCTGTGCCATCAGCAGCGGTTCGTCCCCGACCTCGTTGGCGGAGTCAGTGCTGGAGACTTCGTACGGCGTTTTTATTTGCTTATTGTCTTTGGTGTAGCCGCGGCTCACGATGCCGGGATGCCAGCCGTTCTCGATCAACTGCTGCACCAGCCACAGCGTGAGCGGTGTCTTGCCTGTGCCGCCTACGCTGATGTTACCGATGACGATGACAGGAACGGGGAGTTTGACCGAGGCCAATATCCCGCTGCGATAGCCAAAACGGCGCAGTGCGGCGAGAGAGCGGAAGAGCAGGCTGATGGGGAACAGCAGCAAATGGAGCGGCGAGAGGCGATACCAGTGGTGTTGCAGCCGCTCCATGTCGGAAATTACTTGTTCTGCTGATTCTGGGTGGTGAAGGTGATGCGGCCGTATCCGGCGATGCGTGCGGCTTCCATGATGTTGATGACGGACTGGTGCGGAGCCTTGGCATCGGCGTTGATGACGATGGTCGGATCGGGCTGGTCACCGGCGGATTTGCGCAAGGCTTCGGCAAAATCGGCCACGCCTTTGAAGGAGGTGTGTACGCTGTTGATCGCGTAGTGCTCCGAGGCGTCCACCGCCACGTTGACCGGCTTGCTGGAAGAAACCGTTCCCTCTTCACCGGAGGCTTGCGGCAGGTTGATCTGCAACTGCGCGAAGTTCGAGTAGCTGGTGGTGACCATCAAAAAGATCAGGATCACCAGCAGCACGTCGATCATCGGGATCAGGTTGATCTCCGGTTCTTCACGGCTGCGTCCGCGCTGAAAATTCATTTGCGTTCACCGTGCACGACTTCGACCAGCTTGATCGCTTGCTGCTCCATCTCGATGGTCAGGGTGTCGACCTGGGCGCGGAAGTGGCGGTAGGCGATCATGCTGGGTACGGCGACGATCAGGCCGAATGCGGTGTTGTACAGGGCGACCGAGATGCCGTGCGCCAGTTCGGTAGGGGCCGCACCGCCCGCGTTCTGCGAACCGAATATCTCGATCATGCCGATCACCGTGCCGAACAGGCCGAGCAGCGGGCTGATGGAGGCGATGGTGCCCAAAGTGGTGAGGAAGCGGTTGAGGTCGTGCGCGGCACCGCGTCCGGCCTCTTCGATGGATTCCTTCATCACTTCAGGCGCGCTCTTGATGTTCTTCAGTCCGGCGGCGAACACCTTGCCCAGCGGAGAGCCTTCGCTCAGCCTGGTGAGCATCTGCGAACTGACGCCGCGTTGTTTGAGCTCTTGTACCACTTCGTCCAGCAGGGCCGGAGGGGCAATCTTCTTGCTGCGCAGGAAGAGGGATCGTTCTGTGATGAGTGTGACGGCAACCAGGGATGCGATGATGAGTAACCAGATCGGCCAACCGGCCGCTTCAATGAGTGTGAACACGCAACGTCTCCAGGAAATATGCTTAAATTCGAAGGCGGCACTGTATCTTGTAGGCCATGTTTGAGCAAGGTGGCTGAGGGCTCCTTTGCGCTAACTTGTAGTTGCATAAGCGATTTGTTTTCTTATGCACAAAAACTGTGGATAACTTTGTGCATGAATCTGTTGGATGGATGCTGCAACCCCAATGCTGTCGCCATTCCGGTGCGGGTGCTCAAAAAATGCACCGAAACAAAGTTCAATTAAAACAGATGGATACCGTAAGTTGCAAAGTTCTGGAGGGGATACCCCTCTGGAAAGTGGCGAATTTGCTGGGGTTGTGGATTGAAATGAATTGTCAATATGCCATTTGGCCTAATTGATGAAAATATTTTTGCGCAGCGAAGCGAGAAAAACAGAGGACGAGGATGGACAAAAATCGAGTGCTGAGCGTGCGCGAACTGAATCTTGCGGCGAAACAATTGATTGAGGGTGGGTTGCCGCTGTTGTGGGTGCGCGGCGAGGTGTCCAATTTCGTGAGCGCGGCTTCCGGGCACTGGTATTTTTCGCTCAAGGACGAGCAGGCGCAGGTGCGTTGCGTGATGTTCCGTCACAAGAGCCAGTATCTGGATTTCAAACCGGCGAACGGCATGCAAGTGGAAGTGCTGGCGCTGGCGACACTGTATGAAGCGCGCGGCGATTTTCAATTGACCTTGGAAAAGATGCGACCCGCCGGTTTGGGGGCGCTATATGAGGCATTCGAGCGGCTGAAGGCCAAGCTGGAAGGCGAGGGGCTGTTCGATGCCGGGCGCAAACGCGACCTGCCTCTGCTGCCGAAGCAGATCGGCATCGTGACTTCGCCGCAGGCCGCCGCGCTGCGCGACGTGCTGCGCACCTTGGCGAATCGTATGCCGAATGTTCCGGTCGTGTTGTATCCGACGCCGGTGCAGGGCGAGGGGGCGGCGCAAAAGATCGCGCAGGCGATTAAGGTGGCGAGCCAGCGCGCCGAGTGCGACGTGCTCATCGTGTGTCGCGGCGGTGGCAGTATCGAAGACCTGTGGGCGTTCAACGAAGAAGTGGTGGCGCGCGCCATCGCCGCCAGCCATATCCCGGTGGTGAGCGGGGTGGGGCACGAGACCGATTTCACCATCGCCGATTTCGTGGCCGACTTGCGCGCGGCGACGCCGACAGCGGCGGCACAGGCCGTGGTGCCGGATCGGCAGGAGTTGCGCCAGCGCCTGGCGCAGTTGCGCCAACATCTGCGGCGCGCGGCCATGCGCCAGTTCGAACAGCGCATGCAGCAGGTGGATTATCTGCAACGGCGCCTGGTGCATCCGGCGCAGCGCATCCGGCAGCAGGACGAACGCTTGGCGGCGTTACAGCAGCGCATGCGGCTTTCGCATGCCTACACCATGCAGCACCAGCAATTGCGCTGGAATGCATTGTGGCAGCGTATACGCGGACTGCGCCCGAACATCGCGCGTTTGCAGGAGCAGCAAGCGAACCCCGCGCGGCGGTTGAGTACGGCGCTGCAGCGCACGCTGGATAGTCATGCCGCGAGGCTGCTCGCCTTGCAGCAGCATTTGCAGCTGCTCGATCCGCAACAGGTGCTGGCGCGTGGCTACAGCCTGGTGCGCGATGCGCATGGCAACATCGTGGCGAGCAGCGAGCGCATTGTGCCGGGCGAGCAGTTGGACATCACCTTTGCGCAGGGCGGTGCGCGCGCAGTGGTGCAGGAAAAACGCGAGCCATAAGCAGATTGGGTTAAAATCCGCGCCTGCTAAACAAGTCCCCTGATCTATTTCTATGACGAATGAAATTTCCCGCCGCGGGCTCTGGCTGTTGTTGCTGGCCGTCGCGCTCATCTGGTTCGGCAACCTCGAATACCGCAAGCTGGTAAAACCCGACGAAGGCCGCTACGCCGAGATCCCGCGCGAGATGGTGATGACCGGCGACTGGACGACGCCGCGCCTGAACGAACTCAAATATTTCGAAAAGCCGCCGCTGCAATACTGGGCCACGGCCGTGGCGTACGAGGTGTTCGGCGAGCATCAATGGACATCGCGCCTGTGGGCGGCGCTGACCGGGTTCGCCGGCATCCTGCTGGCCTGGTTCGCCGGGACGCGTTTGTTCGGGCGCGAGGCGGGCATCTATGCTGCGCTGCTGCTGGGCAGCAGCATGCTGTACTCCATGATGGCGCACATCAACACGCTGGACATGGGCGTGACTTTCTTCATCACGCTCGGCATCTTCGCGCTGCTCATCGCGCAGAAAGAAGAGCAGGCCGCACAGCGCCGCAACTGGATGTTGCTGGCTTGGGCAGGGTTGGCGCTGGCGGTGCTCAGCAAAGGCTTGATGGGGCTGATCCTGCCGGGCGCGGCACTGTTCCTGTATTCGGTGTTCAACCGCGACATCACGATCTGGAAACGCATGCACTGGTTCAGCGGGCTGGCTGGTGTTCCTGCTGGTCGCCGCACCGTGGTTCGTGCTGGTGATCAAGGCCAATCCGGAGTTCTTCGACCGCTTCTTCATCTACGAGCACTACACGCGCTTCACCACCAAGGTGCACGGGCGCTACCAGCCCTGGTACTACTTCGTGCCGGTGTTGTTGCTGGGCATGCTGCCGTGGGTGTTCCTGATGTTCGACACGCTGCTGCGCACCTGGAAGAACAGTGTGCAACAAGTCAAAGCATTCAGCCCCGAGCGTTTCCTGCTGGTGTGGGCGGTGTTCATCTATTTCTTCTTTTCTATTTCCGACTCCAAGCTGCCGTCGTACCTGCTGCCGATGTTCCCCGCGCTGGCCCTGCTGATGGGCAAGCAGATCGCCGAAATGCGCGCGCAACGTCTGTTCTGGCTGGTCCTGCCGGTGCTGGCGGTGGCCGCAATTCTGCTCGGCCTGGCGCCATTCACCGCCAAGACGGCAGATACCCCATTGCAGCAGCAGATGTACGGCGACTACGCGGTATGGCTGGTGATCGCGGCGGCGGTATGGTTCGTTGGGGTGAGCGCGGCACTGTGGATGCTGCGCCGCGACAACAAGCTGGTCGCCGTCATCGTGCTGGCGTTCTCCTCGCTGATCGCCGCGCAGATCGGGACCTCGGGGCATAACACCGTTGCCCGCGAGCGTTCCGCCTACCATATCGCCGAGGCTATCCAGTCGTATGTGAAGCCGGAAATCCCGTTCTATTCCATCATGTATTACGAGCAGACCCTGCCGTTCTACATCAAGCACACTTTCACGCTGGTGCAATACCAGGACGAGATGGATTTCGGTATCAAACAGGAGCCGGAGAAGTGGATACCCGATCTGGCCGGATTCGCCCAACGCTGGAGCAAGGACAAGGAAGCCTTGGCCATCATCGAGACGCGCTACTATCCTCAAATCCAGCAACTGAATATCCCGCTGAAGGAGATATTCCATGATCAACAATATGTGGTGTTCATGAAGCCATGAAAGATTACCAATGAATCTGGTCAGTTTCAGTTTGATCTTCGCCGGCGTGATGCTCAACGCCGCCGCGCAGATTTTGATGAAGGCGGGAACCAACGCCATCGGTCATTTCGAATTCAGCACCGCCAACATCCTGCCCATCGGCTGGAAGCTGGCGACCGAGTGGCATATCGTCACCGCTTTGTTCTGCTACGGCATCAGCGTGGTGGTGTGGATACTCGCGCTGTCGCGCGTGCCGGTCAGCATCGCCTTCCCCATGCTGTCCATGGCCTATGTGGTGAACGCCATCGCGGCCTGGTATCTGCTGGGTGAAGCCTTCAGCCCGACCAAGCTGGTCGGCATGGGCGTGATTATTTTCGGCGTCATCATCATTTCGAGAGCTTGAACATGTCTGAATTCTTACCCTTCACCAAACCCTTTATCGACGAAGCCGCCATCGCCGCGGTCGGCGACGTGCTGCGCTCCGGCTGGATCACCAGCGGCCCCAAAGTGCAGGAGTTCGAGAAGCAACTCTCCGCCTATTTCGGCGGCCGTCCGGTGCGCACCTTCAACTCCGGCACCTGCACCATGGAGATCGCCCTGCGCATCGCGGGCATCGGTGCGGGCGACGAAGTCATCACCACGCCCATCTCCTGGGTGGCGACGTCAAACGTCATCATCGAAGTCGGCGCGACGCCGGTGTTCGCGGACATCGATCCCGTCACGCGCAACATCGACTTGGACAAGGTGGAAGCCGCGATCACTCCGCGCACCAAGGCCATCATCCCGGTCGACCTCTCCGGCCTGCCGGTGGACCGCGACCGGCTCTATGCCATCGCAGCCAAACACAAGCTGCGCGTGGTGGAAGACGCCGCACAATCCATCGGTTCGAAGTGGGGCGGCAAGCGCATCGGCAGCTTCGGCGATTTCGTCTCGTTCAGCTTCCAGGCCAACAAGAACCTCACCACCACCGAAGGCGGCTGCCTGGTCTTGAACAACGAAGACGAAGCGCGCCTCGCCGAAAAATATCGCCTGCAAGGCGTGACGCGCAGCGGCTTCGACGGCATCGAGGTGGACGTGCTGGGCGGCAAATACAACATGACCGATGTCGCTGCCGCCATCGGTCTCAACCAGCTGCCGCAACTGGAAGCCATCACCGCACGCCGTCATGCGCTCGCCAGGCATTACTTCGCGACCTTCGGTGCCGATTTTGAGAAGCAGACCGGCGCGCAGCTGCCGATTCGGAATTTCGAGAACACCAACTGGCACATGTTCCAGCTGGTGCTGCCGCAAGGCGTGGTGCGCGCCGAGTTCATGGAGAAGATGAAAGCGCGCAACATCGGCTGCGGCGTGCATTACCCGCCCATCCACCTGTTCAAGATGTACCGCGAACGCGGCTTCAAGGAAGGCATGTTCCCCGTCGCGGAGAGCGTGGGGCGGCGCATCGTGAGTCTGCCGATGTTCTGGAAGATGAGCGAGGCGGATGTGGAGCGTGTGGTTACGGCGGTGCGGGAAGTTTTGTAGCGCACAAAACAACAACGCCTGCGCAAGGCAGGCGTTGTTTGCTGGATAAACTTGTTGCTTATTATAGCGACAGTATGAACTTCACCAGTGCCTTGACGTCGTCAGCCTTCGCTGGTTGCGGGGGCATCGGCATGCTGCCCCAAGAGCCTGCGCCACCCTTGGATACCTTGGCCAGCCAGCTTGGCTTCTGCATCGGCTTGACCGCGATACTTGGCTGCCACATCCTTGAATGCCGGGCCAACAATTTTCTTTTCTACGCTATGGCAGGCAGTGCAGTTGTTTTTCTTCATCAGAGCCAGTCCGTCTGCGTTGGACAGGACTGCCTCATCAGCCATGCAGGCGCCGCTTGCAAAAAGGCACCGGCAAAGGCCATCGAAGTCATCCATTGAGTATTGCGCATCTTGTTTCCTTTCATTATTAACAAAACAACTCTCCTTAATGCCACATATGCAGTTTGAGAAATTTCCGATCTTTTCAATCGGGAATCCCCTACCTTCTATAGGCTGTTCGATGAGAGGGGGGATGTTTGAAATAGTTCCGTAGTCAGTCGTCGGAATGCCGGATTTCGCTAACTCCCTGCTCTGCGGTAGAATGCCGCCCCTATGAGTACACCCCAACTTTCAGTCGTCATCCCCGTCTATAACGAAGAGCAGGGCCTGCAGGCCTTGTTCGACCGTCTGTATCCCGCGCTGGACAAGCTGGGTATCGGTTATGAGATCGTGTTCGTCAACGATGGCAGTCGTGATCGTTCCGCTGCCATTCTGCGCGAGCAGTTCCAGAAGCGTCCTGATGTGACGCGCGTGGTGCTGTTCAACGGCAACTTCGGCCAGCACATGGCGATCATGGCCGGCTTCGAGCAGTGCCGCGGCCAGCGCATCGTGACGCTGGATGCCGACCTGCAGAACCCGCCGGAAGACACCGGGTTGCTGCTGGCGAAGATGGACGAGGGCCACGATTACGTTGGTTCCATCCGCCGTCAGCGCAGCGACAGCTGGTGGCGCCATGTCGCCTCGCGCGCCATGAACGGCCTGCGCGAAAAGATCACCCGCATCAAGATGACCGACCAGGGCTGCATGTTCCGCGCCTACGACCGCAACATCATCGACGCGATCAATAGCTGCAAGGAAGTCAGCACCTTCATCCCGGCGCTGGCATACAGCTTCGCGCGCAATCCCGCCGAAGTGGTGGTGGGGCACGAGGAGCGCGCGGCGGGCGAGTCCAAGTATTCGATGTACAGCCTGATCCGTCTCAACTTCGACCTGATGACCAGCTTCTCGCTGGTGCCGCTGCAGATGTTCTCGATGATGGGGATGCTGATCTCGGTCTTCTCCGGTCTGTTCTTCGTGTTCCTGGTGGTGCGCCGCCTGATCATCGGTCCCGAGGCCGAAGGCCTGTTCACACTGTTTGCGCTGATGTTCTTCATGATCGGCATTGCGCTGTTCGGCATCGGCCTGCTGGGCGAGTACATCGGCCGCATCTATCAGCAGGTGCGCCATAGACCGCGTTATCTGATCGAGGCGGTGCTGGAACAGCAGGCTGTAGAAAAACCGAAGCGTGTCCGGAAAGCGAAACCGGCAGAACTTGAGTCGGAAGAAGCATCCTTGTTCTCGGATACACAGGAATGAGCCGAGCAGTCGTCTTTGCCTACCACAACGTCGGCTACCGCTGCCTGAATGTCCTGCTGGCGCATGGCGTGGATGTGGCGCTGGTGGTGACGCACCGCGACAATCCGAAAGAGACCATCTGGTTCGAGAGCGTGCAGAAGCTGGCCGAGTTGCATGGCATCCCGACCATCACGCCGGACAATCCGAACGTGCCGGAAGTGGAAGAGCAGATACGCGCCCTGCAGCCGGATTTCTTCTTCTCCTTCTACTACCGCGAGATGCTGAAAGCGCCGCTGCTGGCCATTCCCAAGCGGGGTGCGCTGAACATGCATGGTTCGCTGCTGCCGAAATATCGCGGGCGTGTGCCGGTGAATTGGGCGATAATCCGCGGCGAAACGGAAACCGGTGCGACGCTGCACTACATGACGGAGAAGCCGGACAACGGCGACATCGTGGCGCAGCAGGCGGTGCCCATCCTGCCCAACGACACGGCGCATGAAGTGTTCCAGAAGGTGACCGTGGCGGCTGAGATGGCGCTGAACGGTGTGCTTCCTGCCTTGCTGGCAGGGAAAGCGACTGCAGCGAAACAGGATTTGAGCAAGGGCGCTTACTTCGGCGGGCGCAAAGCGGAAGACGGCATCATCAATTGGGCGCAGTCGGCGCTGGAGATACACAACCTGGTGCGCGCAGTGGCGCCTCCGTATCCCGGTGCGATGACGCAAGTCATGGGCAAACCCATGCGTATCTTGCAGACGCTGGTGACCCGAAGCGATGCCGGTGGCAAAGAAGCGCCTGCCTTCTATGTGAAAGAAGACAAGGCGTATGCGATCTGCGGCAGCGGCGTGCTGCGCGTGGTGCGCTTCGAGCTGGATGGGGTGGAAATGAACGCGGCGGAGTTCGCGGCGAAGTACGGCATGCAAAAATTTGAGTTCAATCGTTGAGGAAATAGAAATGAAAAAAGTCCTGATCCTGGGTGTGAACGGTTTTATCGGTCACCATTTGTCCAACCGCATTCTGGCCACCACAGACTGGGAAGTCTATGGCATGGACATGAGCACTGACCGCATCTCCGACCTGATCGGCAAGCCGCGCTTCCATTTCTTCGAGGGTGACATCACCATCAACAAGGAGTGGGTCGAATACCACGTCAAGAAGTGCGACGTGATCCTGCCGCTGGTGGCGATCGCCACGCCGGCCACTTACGTGAAACAGCCGCTGCGCGTGTTCGAGCTCGACTTCGAAGCCAACCTGCCTATCGTGCGCGCCGCGGTGAAGTACAACAAGCACCTGGTGTTCCCGTCCACTTCCGAAGTCTACGGTATGTGCCATGACGAAGAGTTCGATCCGGACAATTCCGAACTGGTGTGCGGCCCGATCAACAAGCCGCGCTGGATCTATTCCAACTCCAAGCAGTTGATGGATCGCGTGATCTGGGGTTACGGCATGCAGGACAACCTGAACTTCACCCTGTTCCGTCCGTTCAACTGGATCGGCGCCGGTCTGGATTCCATCAATACCCCGAAAGAAGGCAGCTCGCGCGTGGTGACCCAGTTCCTCGGTCACATCATCCGCGGCAACAACATCAGCCTGGTCGACGGCGGCCACCAGAAACGTGCCTTCACCTACATCGACGACGGCATCGACGCACTGATGAAGATCATCGAGAACAAGAACGGCGTGGCCACCGGCAAGATCTACAACATCGGCAACCCGACCAACAACTTCGCCATCCGCGATCTGGCCGATATGATGTTGAAGCTGGCCAAGGAGTATCCGGAATACCGCGATTCCGCCGCCAAGGTGAAGATCGTCGAGACCACTTCCGATGCGTACTACGGCAAGGGCTATCAGGACGTGCAGAACCGCGTGCCGAAGATCACCAACACCTGCGAAGAGCTGGGCTGGAAACCGACCACCACCATGGCCGACACTTTGCGCAAGATCTTCGACGCGTATCGCAGCCAGATCGCCGAGGCACGTGGGTTGGTAGACTAACCAGGGTTCATGGATCGGGACTCAGGGTTCGGCAACTTGCCTCCTGAATCCCGTACCCGACATCCCTTATCCTGAAATGAAACAAATCGCTCTCAAGATCGACGTGGACACCTATCGCGGCACACGCGAAGGCGTGCCACGCTTGGTGGACACGCTGAAGCGTCACAACGCGCAAGCCAGCTTCTTCTTTTCTCTGGGCCCGGACCATACCGGACGCGCCATCAAACGCGTGTTCCGTCCTGGCTTCATGAAAAAGGTGTCGCGCACCTCCGTGGTCGAGCATTACGGAATCAAGACCTTGCTGTACGGCACTTTGTTGCCGGGGCCGGACATTGGGCGCAATTGTGCCGACATCCTGCGCAATGTGCGTGATGAGGGTTTCGAGGTGGGTATCCATTGTTACGACCACATCCGCTGGCAGGATCATGTCGCGAATATGGATGCCAAGTGGACGCAGCGCGAAATGCAGCGTGCGGTCGAGCGTTTCACCGAGATATTCGGCGAAGCGCCCAAGGCGCATGCGGCAGCGGGCTGGCAGACCAACCGCTACGGCTTGCGGCTGACACAGAGTCTGGGGTTCGATTACAGCTCCGATACGCGTGGCACGCAGCCGTTCATCCCGACCTGGGATGCCGAGATCATCGCCTGTCCGCAATTGCCGACCACCTTGCCGACGCTGGATGAGCTCATCGGGCGCGACGGCATCACCACAGAAAACGTCGCACAGCATCTGCTGAATATCACACGTACACCTTCCGCCACGGGACATGTGTACACCCTGCATGCCGAACTGGAAGGGCAGAAGTGGATGCCGATCTTCGAGCAACTGCTGCAAGGCTGGCATCAGCAAGGTTACGAGCTGGTTTCCATGCGCCAATACCTGCAAGGCTTCAAAGCCGCCGATCTGCCGCGGCACGAGGTCAAGCCGGGAACGGTCGAGGGGCGGAGTGGTACGCTGGCGGTGCAAGCATGAACAGGCTTTCATCAAGGCTGCTGGATGTTCTGATGTGGTGCTTCGCCCACAGCCACAAAAGATAGCGGCGAACTGTTGCACTCAAGCACAGACCAAGTTATGTTAGCAACCGGTGCCGGCACACGGCATCGTGTGCGACCTCAATAAACCTCACTAACGGTCCATAAGTCCCTCTGCCGACCAGCCGCGTCGGAGTAACGAGGCGATTCAATTGCGGCGATCTTATGCAGGAGATTGGATGCTATGCGTGTCGATCTCGGATTGCTGATTCACTTGCCCAACTTTGTGCCGTTCACTGTCGCGGTGGACGTGACACTGCGCGGGCGCGGGCGGCTTGTTCAGGCGATAAATAATACTGGGGCAGCATCGTGAGCGACCCGGCAGAGAACCTGCGCAAGGAGCTGGAGGCGGCGCGGCGCAGTATCGTCGAGCTACAGGCCCAGATCGCAAACCGCGAATCAGGGGAACAACAGAGCCTGCTCAAACTGGAGGAGAGCCGCAGAACCTTGTTGTCCATGCTGGAAGACCTGGAGAGAGCCCGCAAGCAGATCGAGCAGGCGCACCAGGAATGGATAACAGCGCTGGATGCCGTTGATGACCCGATCTTCCTGCACGACAAGCAACTTCATATTCTGCGCGCCAATCGCGCCTATCAGCGACTAGCCGGCATGCCTTTCAAGGAGATACTCGGGAGACCGTATTACGAAATATTTCCCAAAATGGACCGCCCGCTTTCCGGTTGTCTGCTCGCGGTAGAAGAGGAAAAAGAAAGCGAGGAAGAGATAACTTTGGACGGCACGATCTATCGCTCGCGTGCCTTTCCGGTGCATGACGAGCAGGGGAATTTCCTTTATAGCGTGCATAGCCTTGAAGATACGACCGAGCGCAGGCAGCACGAGCATGCCATGCGGCGTGCCAATCGGGCCCTGCGCACGATCAGCTCGGGCAATCAGGCGCTGATCCATGCCGTCGAAGAAAAACAGTTGTTGCAGGAGATGTGCGACGTTGCCGTGCAAGTCGGTGGCTATCGCATGGCGTGGATAGGCTACGCCCGCGACGATGCCGACAAGACGATAGAGCAGATGGCGCAGGCCGGTTTCGAGCAAGCTTGTCCTGACTTGTCGTCGTTGACCTGGAACGCAGCAGCACAAGAACCTTGTCCGGCCGGAAATGCCATCGTTAGTGGTGAGGTGCAGGTGGTCCAGGACATTCTGTCCGATGCCAAAGCGAATGCATGGCGCAAACATGCGCGGCAATATGGCTATGCTTCTTGTATCGCACTGCCCTTGATGGACGGTAAGCGTGCATTCGGCACATTGGTGCTTTTCGACGACAAGACGGACGTGTTCGATGCGGACGAGGTGAAGCTGCTGGAAGAGATGTCGGGCGACCTCGCTTTCGGCATCCTCACCCTGCGCGTCAAGGAGGCGCATCGCGAACACGAGCAGCGTCTGCAAAAGAACATGCTGCAAACCGTGGAAGCCATCGCCAGCATCGTCGAGCTGCGCGATCCTTATACCTCCGGGCATCAGGCGCGGGTTGCGGAAGTGGCAAAGGCGATAGCACGGCAGATGGGGTTGCCCGAAGAACAGGGGCTGGTGATTCATCTGGCGGGGTTGGTGCACGACTTGGGCAAGATAAGCGTTCCGGCTGAGATATTGAGCAAGCCGGGGCGGCTGAATGACGTCGAGTACAGCCTGATCAAGATGCATCCGCAGGCGGGGTACGATATTTTGAAAGGCATCGATTTCTCGTGGCCGATCGCACAGATCGTGTTGCAGCACCATGAGCGCATGAACGGTTCCGGCTATCCGCAGGGATTGAAGGGAGAAGAGATCTTGCTGGGAGCGCGCATTCTCAGTGTGGCGGACGTGGTCGAGGCGATGTCCTCGCACCGCCCATACCGTCCTGGGTTGGGCATCGAAGCCTCGCTGGAGGCGGTCACTCGTGAGCGAGGTACGCTTTATGACCCGCAGGTAGTGGATGCCTGTGTGGCATTGTTTAAGGAGCAGGGATATGTCCTACCCAAATAGCTCTTTACCTTGGAGGCTGGAGTGGAACGAAGCGTTGAGCGTGTGCATTCCGGAGATCGATGCCGAACATCAGCAATTTATCCGGCTCGTCAACGAACTGAACGGAGCCATCATCGGCCGCATGGATCTGGAAGAGATCAAGAAACGCATGCAGGCGATACAGGACGATGCGGCGGCGCACTTTGCCCATGAAGAGGCGTTGTTCAAGGAATGGGGCTATCCGGAGGCGGGGGAGCATGCAAAAAGACATGCCCAGATCATGCTGGCCATGAACGGGATCATGGCAGGCTTTGAACGCGGAGGCGTGGAGTACGAGTGGATCGAAGCCGGACTGAAGGTCAAAGAAACCTTGATCGAACACCTGCTGAGCGAGGACATGAAATACCGCGACTACTGCTGTACTCCGGGTGAAGGCTTAACAGGCGGGCGTTGCGCCGAGCGTCCTGGTCAAAGCACGCCCGGTTCGTAGATGGAAATATAGCCGCACTGGCTATTTGGCATTCTTTCAGACGTTTTTCAGCGCCCGTTCGATCTTGGCATCCGCTTCGGCGGCCAACGCGGTCAGTTTGGCATCGCCTAAGATCTTCATCATTCCGCTCGGCTTCGCGAACTCGACCGACACCTTGCCCGGCGCGACCTCGCGGATCGCCGCGTTGCAGGGCAACAGGCTCGCCACATCGCTGTTCGCGGTATAGGCCTCATAGGCCAGGTTGGGATTGCACGCGCCGAGGATCACGGTGGGGATGATGTCCTTGCCGGTCTTCTCCTTGATCTTGCTGTGCATGTCGATGCGGGTGAGGATGCCGAAGCCCTCTGCGCCCAGCGCCTTGGTGGCGCGCTCGATGGCATGGTCAAAACTGTCGGCGATTTCGCGTTTGAAATTGATGGCGGTCATGGCTGATCTCCTGAATGAATTGAACGGCTATCATAGTGCAAAACGCTATGCGGAAATACCGACCCGTAGTCAGGTCATTCCTCGTGCGCAAGCCTTGCCTGGTACAGCGCCAGATCGCTCGCCGAATGGCAGCAGAAGATAACCTCCTGCAACGAGCAGGGAACGCGCAGGAAATAGCGCACTGCGGCAATCGCCACTTCGGCCGCCTGACCCACCGGATAGCCATAGACGCCCGTGCTGATGCAGGGGAAGGCGATGCTGGCGAGCTTATGTGCTGCAGCGAGGGACAGGCTCTCGCGGTAGCAGGAGGCCAGCAGCTGCGCCTCGCCCTGCGCCCCGCCATGCCACACCGGCCCCACAGTATGGATGACGTACTTCACAGGCAACTTGTAGCCACGCGTGAGCTTTGCCTGACCTGTCGAACAACCGCCCAGCGTGCGACATTCCTGCAGCAGCTCGGGACCTGCCGCGCGATGTATCGCACCATCCACACCGCCTCCGCCCAGCAGCGAAGAGTTTGCTGCGTTGACGATGGCATCGACATTGAGTTGGGTGATGTCAGCCTGGATTGCGCGTAATGAGGTCATCGTGGCCGTACGCGGTCAGATTCGGCTTCAGAGACAATGCGCGCGGCAATCTCAGCGGCTTTGCTGGTGTATTTTGCACAGCGTTGGCCCAACCGGTTTTCGCGAAATGTGGTTTGGCCTTCGGTGGTGTTGAGATCGCAGCCCAACAGCACATGGCAATCGCGAGCGCCAAACTCTTGCTCGAACTCTTTGATAAGGCGCTGAGTCGCGGTGTATACAGGTTGCACCGTATCGTCAGGATCTGTGCGTCCTAAAGCGAGGCTAACCCCCATGATCGCACCAGTGAGCGCTCCACAGGTTCCGCAGGTGCGGGACATGCCGCTGCAAAAAGCGGTGGCGACCTTGGGGAAGAGATCGGACTCAACGTTTTGCGCCTTGGCTAGTGCAAGCACAACGCTCTCTGCGCAATACAAACCGGATTCAAAAGACTCTTCAGCAGACTTGCGAACATCTGAAATGAATTGCGATTCCATGAGCTGCTCCTGTGCGGTGAGTGAGGGGCTAAGCATGTTTGACGGCGAATGCGCCATATATTTTGCCGGATGCTAGCACGGCGATTTTCCGAACAAAAGCAGTGCGCTAAATGTTCCCGCCAAGCGCGTCGAGAACCGACTGTTCCAAATGAGGCGCAAGACAATCCAGCTCGATGATGTCCGGCGTCGAGCGCAGCCAGGTGAGTTGGCGTTTCGCCAACTGGCGCGTGGCGGCGATGCCTTTTTCCATCAGCTCCGCTTCGGTGATCTCGCCTTCGAGAAACTCCCAAGCCTGGCGGTAGCCGACACAGCGCATGGAAGTCATGTCGCGGTGCAATGCATATTTCTGGCGCAGGCCGCGCAGCTCATCCAGCAAACCCTGTTTCATCATCTCCGCAAAGCGCACGGCGATGCGCTGGTGCAGCACGGCGCGGTCGGAAGGGATAAGTGCGATGGGGACGATGTTGTAGGGCAGCGGATCCTGTTCCTGATGCTTGATGAGTTCGGACATCGGCTTGCCCGAGACGAGATAGATCTCCATCGCGCGCTGGATGCGCTGCGTGTCGGTGGAATGCAGGCGCGCGGCGGTCTCGGCATCCACCTCGGCGAGCTTGGCATGCAGGTGTTCGATGCCGTGCTGCGCGATGCTCGGCATCGAGTTCTGCGCGCAGCGCGGCATCGGCCTGCGGCAAGGGACTCAATCCTTCACGCAACGCCTTGAAGTACAGCATGGTGCCGCCGACCAGCAGCGGTATCTTGCCGCGCGCGGTGATGTTCGCCATCAGGCGCAGCGCGTCGTGGCGGAAGGCGGCGGCGGAATAGGCTTCAGTGGGAGTCGATGATGTCGATGAGGTGATGCGGCGCACGGGCGAGCGGTGGCGGCATCCGGCTTGGCAGTGCCGATGTTCATGTCGCGGAACACCAGCGCGGAATCGACGCTGATGAGTTCCACGGGCAGGCGCTGCACTAGTTCCACGGCAACACCGGTCTTGCCGCTGGCGGTGGGGCCCATGAGGAAGATGGCTGGGGGCAAGGAATGGCTCATTATCAAATCCGTTCGTGGTGAGCTTGTCGAACCATGAACGAAACACCCTTCGACTGGCTCAGGGCGAACGGCTCAATAAAATTCTTCATGCCAATTCCTTGTCGCGCGTTTCATGTATCAAAAACGCCGCCAGCACACTGATCGCCGCAGCGACCGAGATATACCCGCCCACCCAGCTCAGCCCGCCGTGCTGCACCAGTTGCTGCGCGATGTAGGGCGCAAGCGATGCGCCGAGGATGCCGCCGAGGTTGTAGGCCGCGCCAGCGCCGGTGTAGCGCACCGCAGGTCGGGAACAGTTCCGGCAACAATGCGCCCATCGGTGCGAAGGTCGCGCCCATCAGGAACAGTTCGAGCGAGAGGAAGGCGGTGATTAGCAACGGCGAGCCGCTGCCCAGCATCGGCTCCATCAAAAAGCCGGACAGCAATGCCGCGCTGCCCGCAACGATCAGCACCGGGCGACGGCCATAACGGTCGCCCGCCCAGGCTGCAAAGCGGCGTAGCGGCGGCCATGAAGAGCACGGCGATGCACAACATGCCGAGGAAATCGGGGCGCGCGATGCCGAGCTTGGCTGACGCCGTAGCTCAAGCGAGAACACCGTGGTGATGTAGAACAGCGCGTAGCACACCACCATCAGCAAGCGCGCCCAGCACCAGCGGTTTGGCGTGATGGGCGAACAACTGCGCCAGCGGAATTTTCTTAACATCCGTTCGTGGTGAGCTTGTCGAACCATGAACGACATGCCCTTCGACAGGCCGTTCGTTCCTTCGACAGCTCAGGACGAACGGATTTGGCTTGCTCCTGCATCGCCTTGAGAAACACCGGCGTCTCTTCCAGCTTCAACCGCACATAAAGCCCGATCACCACCAGCACCGCGCTGGCGAGGAACGGGATGCGCCAGCCCCAGTCGCGGAACTCGGCATCGTCGAGCGTGTTCGCCAGCAACAAGAAGCTGCCGACCGCGAACAGGAAGCCGACGGGCGGGCCGAGTTGCGGGAACATGCCGAACCAGCCGCGCTTGCCCTTGGGCGCATATTCCGCCGCCAGCAAAGCCGCGCCGCCCCATTCGCCGCCGAGACCGATGCCCTGTCCGAAGCGCAGCAGGCACAGCAGCGCAGGCGCCACCCAGCCCACCATCTCGTAACTCGGCAGCACGCCGATCAGCGTGGTGGAGATGCCCATCACCAGCAGCGATGCCACCAGCGTCGTCTTGCGCCCGATGCGGTCGCCGAAATGGCCGAACAGCAACGCGCCGAACGGCCGCGCGAGGAAGGCGATGCCGAAGGTGAGGAAGGCGTTCAGCGCCTGCACCGCCGGGTCGCTGTTGGGAAAGAAGATCGGCCCGATCACCATCGCCACCGCGAGGCCGTAGATGTAGAAATCGTAGAACTCGATGGCTGTGCCGATGAAGCTGGCGAAGGCGATGCGGGTGGTGGAAATCATTTTGAGTTAAGGTATGAGCGCGAAAGCGTGTGGGCCATCTGGTTTTAAAACATCCAACAAGTCAAAGAATGACACCTTGGCTGCCCATCGTCCCATAGCGTAGGAGCTTACCTGATAGGGAGGGAAGAGAAATGTAAAATGGTCAGGGCCTACAGTGAATGCACTAAAATTGTCCTCATCTTCTCCAGCCCCTTTTTTGAACCACTGAATTTGATGATCATCTGGGCGTTCTCCGGTGCGCTCCCAATATTCCCTTGAAAGGGATCGAATGCAAAGATCGCTAATGCGATTGAGCGCGATAGATGGATCACTAAAAAATTCGCGCAGTCCCAGAACGCAAAGTCGTTCTGTATGAGCAAAGTTGTATGTCTCGAAGAACATGTTGGGGTGGGCTGCGCCAGCACCATACCATCCGACCTCGTAAGTAAGACTGAGAAGTTGCTCTGTGGCATGAACAACTCCAAATCCTTCCCAGCGGCCATTGTGTGAGCGACTTGATTGTGGATCTTCAAAATACTCTGGTAATTGATCCCAAGGTTTTTGACGCTCATTTATTAACGCTCGATATGCTCTACCTGAGAATAAATGATTTAACTCTTTTGCCACTTCTGGTTTAAGTACTGATTCAAAGCGGGGATAGTCAATCTCTACTTCATAGCCAGGCCGACCATCCCATTTTTCCATAAGACGCTCAGAGAATATCCTGAAAGGGCCATGCGCAATTCCATGTTCAAATTGAATTGACTGCTGTTCCGATGCAATGCGAAGTGAGGCTTTTACTTGGTCCCATGCGCCTTCTGAGTTGAGATCAACATATTGAAGTCTTCCCGCTATCTGGCTTGGAACTTCGCATGGCTCAAGTAGAAGAGGAATGACATAAATATCGGTTGGTTGCTTGTAACGCAGGCGGTCAATCGCTTCATTTGCCTCGCGCTGGACAAAGCCACGCTTGGAAACACTACGTGGGCTAAGCAAAAGTACAACAAGATTTGCGTCGCTTAATGCTCGACTTATTTCAGCTTCCCAGTTTTGCCCGGGCAGCAGATTCTTCTTGTCTAACCATGGAGATACTCCCTCAGCTTGAAAAAGCGAATAGTAATGCAGTGCTTGCTCTTGATCTTCTTTGGCATAACTAATAAAAACTGTAAGTGGCATAAGCTTCTTCTCCCAGTCGCTAATTTCAGTGTTATTTCCCGCGCATAAACATCGCATCTAGTTCCGCCAGCGTGACTTGGAACCACGTCGGCCGTCCGTGGTTGCACTGGTCGGCGCGTTCGGTCTGTTCCATCTCGCGCAGGATGGCGTTCATCTCGGGCAATGAGAGCTGCTGGTTGGCGCGCACGGCGGAATGGCAGGCGAGGGTGGCGAGCAGTTCGTTGCGGCGTTCGGTGAGCGCGCGGCTGGCGCCGAAGTCGCGCAGTTCGTGCAGCACTTCGCGCGCGGCGGTCTCGGCGTGCGATTGCTTGAGCATGGCGGGCATGGCGCGCACGGCCAGCGTGTTGGTGGAGATGGGGGCGATGTCGAAGCCGAGCTTCTGCAGCGCTTCCTGTTCTTCTTCCACGGTGGCGATGTCGAGCGCGTCGGCGGCGAAGGTGACCGGGATCAGCAGCGGCTGCGTGGGCATCTGCTGCGGCGTCGAAGGCGGTCTTCAGTCGTTCGTACACGATGCGTTCGTGCGCGGCGTGCATGTCCACCACGATGAGGCCTTGCTGGTTCTGGGCGAGGATGTAGATGCCGGAGAGTTGGCCTAATGCGAAGCCCAGCGGGTGGGCATCGTGCTGCGGCGCGGTGTCGTCTTGTTCGCGCACGACGGCGGCTTCTTCCCACAGTTTGTAGGCGGCTTGCGGCTGGGCGGCGTTGAACGGGATGTGTTGTTGATAGTTTGAAGCCCCATCCCCACCCCGTCCCTCCCCTTGAAGGGGAGGGAGAGATAGGGGGCCGCTGTGTTCTCCCACCTTCAAGGGGGGAGTTGGAGGGGGGATGGGGGCTGATTTTCCGTTAGCAATAGGCGCGCTCAACGCATCCTGCAGCGCATGGAACACGAACTGGTGGATGCCCTGGCTTTCGCGGAAGCGCACTTCGCTCTTGGCCGGGTGCACGTTCACGTCCACCTGTTCCGGCGGCATGTCGAGGAACAGCACGAAGGCGGGGTGGCGCTGGTGGTGCAGGATGTCCTGATAGGCCTGGCGCACGGCGTGCATCAGCACCTTGTCGCGCACGAAGCGGCCGTTGACGAAGAAGTATTGCTCGTCGCGCGTGGAGCGCGAGTAGGCGGGCAGGGCGGCGATGCCGTAGAGGTGCAGCGGGCCGATCTGGCGTTCGACGTTCACCGCATGCTGGCCGAATTCGGGGCCGAGGATGGCGGTGATGCGTTGTGCCAAGTCGTGCTGCGGTAACTGCCAGACACTCTTGCCGTTGTGCTGCAACGAGAACGCCACATCGGGCCGCGACAGCGCGATGCGCTTGAAGGTCTCTTCGCACCAGGCGAACTCGGTGCTCTCGCTCTTGAGGAACTTGCGCCGCGCCGGGGTGTTGAAATACAGCTCGCGCATCTCGACGCTGGTGCCGTGCGCGTGGGCGGCGGGGGCGGCTGCGCTTTGCGTGCCGTCCGCCGCTTCGATCTTCCAGGCATGCGCGGCATCGGCGTGTGCGGCTGGTCAGCGTGAGCTGCGCCACCGCCGCCATGCTGGCCAGCGCCTCGCCGCGGAAGCCCATGCTGGCGACGCGCTGCAGGTCGTCGAGCGAGGCGATCTTGCTGGTGGCATGGCGCATCAGCGCCAGCGGCAGTTGTTCCTTGGCGATGCCGCCGCCGTTGTCGCGCACCCGAGACAGCTTGATGCCGCCGCCTTCCAGTTGCACCGCGATCTCCGTCGCACCCGCATCCAGGCTGTTCTCCAGCAGTTCCTTCAGGGCCGAAGCGGGGCGTTCGATCACTTCGCCGGCGGCGATCTGGTTGATGAGGAGGTCGGGAAGGAGCTGGATAGAGGACATCGCCGGATTATAACGGATAGGTCGGGATGGCTTTTCACGCAGAGACAAATTGTGGCTCCGACATCACATCCGTTACGCGGATATGAGTCTTCACCGCAATATGTCGCACCTCGGAGGGTGCGACAAATTGTCGCGCGACAATTTGCCACATTCCCGCGATGCGGAGAGGGCTTTAGTATCGCCCCGTGTTTACAACAGCAATCACGGGGAGTGTATGAATAAGAAATTCGTTGCCATGAGCGCGGTGTCGCTCGTGTTGGCCATGTCGTTTGCAAAAAACTGGATACGCCGAAGAAACAGCGGCCGCGCCCGCGTCCGCCCCAGTCGCCGCCACATCCGAACCGGCAAGCAATAAAGAACTGACCGGCAAAAACACCAAGACCACAGCCAGCGATCAGGACAACCGACTGCTGAAGGAGATGGTCGTCTCGGCCAACAAGGACAAGCCCGTGCAGCAGCGCACCGAGCTTGGCAAGCTGACCGTGTATACGCCGGTTTCCGGCGCGGTCGTCAGCAAGGAAGAGATGGAACACTTGCAGCTGGTGAACAACCTGCTCGAACTCGGCAAGCGGGTGCCCGGCATCAGCATGGTGCGCAACATGCGCATTCCCGATGGCGGCAAGCAGTACACCGAGAGCCGCATCGATGGCATGCGTTCCACTTCGCTCAATACCTCGGTGATGGACACGATCGAGTTGTCGAGTATCGAGCGCATCGACGTGATCACCGGGCCGGCATCGGCGCTGTACGGCAGCGGTGCCTTGGGCGGCACGATCAGCCTGACCAGCCGCCAAGCGCCGGAGAGTTTTGCGGCCAAGCTGTCGCAGGAAGCTGGCAGCTGGGGCTTCAAGCGCACACAGGGGCATGTCGGCACAGCAACGGCAGACGGCCGTTTCGGTTTCATCGTGACCGGCAGCAAGATGGATAACGACGGCTGGCGCAACAACGGCGCGCCAGCCAATGCGAATGCCGCTGCCGAACATAAACATGGCGAAGGGGTGAAGGTGTTTTTCCGCCCCGCGGAAACGACCAGGATCACCGTCGGCTATGACCAGTTGCATTACGACTACCGCTGGGCAGGGCAGTTGCGCATGACGAAGTTCTACCAGGATTGGCGTCAGAGCGAGGCGGGTACCTATGGCCAGTCCATCGACGACTACAAGACAAAGTCGGTGCGCCTACAGCAGTTCGTGGGCGAACGCGGCGAACTGACGCTGGCCTTCGGCCAGATCGACGATGCCTTCACCGGCAATGGCGGCGCGGGTTCCGGCGGAGCGACCAACGTGGTGTGCGACGACGGCGGTGCATTGGCAGCCCCGCTGGCGCCGGGCAAGACGGTCAAGTGCCGCGCGGTGAATGGCAACAGTCCCGCCGTGACCAACACGCTCAAGGCCGGTAGCAACAAGGTTGCGACCAAGCTGGCGATGTACCGGCACGAATTCGATCTCGCCAAATCGACCCTCTATGTGGGGGACGACATATACGAAACCACGGCGGACTCGGCGACCTATAACAACGTGTACAACGCACTGCAGGCGCAGTCCGGGCAATGGGCGCGGGGCACCTTGGCGGCGGCGGGTTCGGTGACGGTGCGCAAGGAAAACACCCCGTTCATACATTTCGAGTTCTCGCCGCTGGACAAGGTTCGTGTCCACCTGGGCGAGCGCTTCGGCCGCGTCACCGACCTGGTCGATGATCGCACTGCCGCCAACAAGGATGTGCTGATGACGAAAAAAGGCAACGTCCTCAGGAGCGGTGTCACTTACGAATTCACGCAGGACCATCTGGTCTGGGGCAACCTCGGGCAGACCTTCAACCCGCCCGCAACCTCGACTCTGCTGGATAGCGCGGCCAAGGGCACTGCGGGCAATACCATCGGCACCGTACTGGAACCCGAGAAGGCGCTGACCAGGGAGATCGGTTTCCGCGGGCGTTTCGAGGAGGCCGGTCTGCAATACGACGTTGCGCTGTATCACACCGCAAACAAGGGGTTCAACGTCACCCGCGTCTGTACTGCTGCCGAAGCCGCTGCGCTGAATGCGGGTGCGACATGTAACGTCAACGAAAACGCGGGCCGGCTGACGGCCAAGGGATTGGAATCGATGTTCAGCTGGGCGGCGGCCGATTGGCTGGATGTCGGTGCCACTTACACCAACGCCCGCGCGCATTACGACAGCTACAAGACGGCGACCGTGGATTACAGCGGCAATTCCTACCAGGCGATGCCCAGACATCGGACGAATCTGCGGGTCGCGGTCAAGCCGGTGTCCGGAATGCAAGTCGAACTGGAAGGCGACCACATATCGAGCTACTTCGTGGATACCGCCAATTCCGGCACTTACTCGCGCCCCGATCTGTACACACTGCGCACCAGCTATCGCAGCAAGGACTGGTCGTTCTGGCTGCATGTGCTGAACCTGACCAACCGGCAATACGCCACCCGCGTCGGCTATTCGACCATCGCCGGGGTAAGCCAGTTGGCCGCATCCGCCGGGCAGGGCAACAGCGGCAGCTACATGCCGCGCACCTTCCGTGCCGGGGTTTCGTACAGCTTCTGACGGAACTGTGAGCCAGGTATTTTTAAGGATGAACACGATGCGAATGAATGTGATGTGGATCGCGGCATGGGTGGTGGCGATGCCATGCGCCCATGCCGGAGAAATCTCGGGTAAGCCGCCGCTGGCGGCGGAACATGGCGGGCACGATCATGCCGCGATGGGGGGCATGATGAGCAGGGGCGGGATGGGCAAGGCTGTGGCGTGGACCGGCTACCCGATGCTGAAGAGCAGGATGAGCGGCGAGAACCGCGAGCAGATGCTGGTCACTGCGGTGCCGCAGAACATCGTGCCGAATACCATCGATGCTTATTCCAACAACCTGCAGGATGAGAATGCGCATCGCCAACTGCCGCTGGAGATGGCGGGGGCCAAGCTGGACAAGCCAGCCAGCGGCGGTTTTCACTGGTTGTCGGCACGCGAGGAGCAGGGCGGCAAAGTGCTGGTCGCATCGACCGTGCATGCGTTCGGTGGCGGCAGCGCCAAGGATCCGACCGCGATGTTCATGCAGAAGAAGCATGAGCTGGAGATCATTCCGCAACCCTATCCGCGCGAACACTCGCGCTATCGCGCGGACGAGAACTGGAAGTTCCTGGTGCGCTTCAACGGCGCACCGTTGCCCAACCAGAAGCTGGTGCTGGAAACGCAGAATGGAACAAGGTCGGAATGGAAGAGCGATGCGCAAGGCATCGTCATGGTGCATCTGCCGGATGACTTCAAAGCGGAAGAGGAACAAAAAGCCGCGGGCGAACACCGCCGCGGCATGCCGCCGGGCTCGGATTTCGTGCTGGCGACCGAGCATGCCGCAGGCGGCAAGACCTACCTCACGGCTTTCAATGGCAGTTACGGCAGGAACGCATTCGACAAACGCAGCCTGGCGCTGGGCCTGAGTTTCACCTTGCTGGGCATGCTCGGCGCCGTGCCGTTGCTGCGCAAGCGCAAGACAGAACCGAAGAGCGAGGAGACCGAAAATGCTTAAGACGCTATTCCCGACCTTGGGTAGATTCCGTTTCACCGTGCAGATCGTCATGCTGTTCGTCACCGTCTATGGTGGCGCGCTATTGGGCACCTATGCGGTGGATCGTATTTCGCAGGCACTGCCTTCGCTGGCATGTTCCTATGACAAGATGACGAGTGACCACTGCATCCTGATCGTCACGCAGCACCAGCTGCATCACCGCCTCGGCGAAGCGCTGCTCAAGATACAGGACGTGACGCTCAAGGTATTCATCCCGACGCTGGTCTCGGTGGCGACTTTCTTCGCCTTCTTCTTTTTCCTGAACAAGGCGTTCTGCGGCTGGGTGTGCCCGATGGGCACGGTGCAGGAGCTGCTGTTCCGCATCGGCCGCCGCTTGGGGCGTCCGCTGCAGCGCTTCAATCCGGACAACGTGGGCAAGGTACGTCCGGTGAAGTGGCTGCTGCTGCTGGCGCTGGTGCTGGGACTGCCGCTGCTGGCGGGCATGGGCGTGACGCCGAACGAGGCGGGCGATCCGTATTGCCAGGTATGCCCGTCGCGTCTGGCGACCACGCTGCTGACCGCCGATGCCGAGCAGATCGCCGTGCGCACCTCGACCAGCGTGAATTTTATTTTGGGAGCTGCCGGCAATGCGCTGTTCGGTTTCGTCATCATCGCGGCGCTGGCCGTGCGCCTGCCGTTCTGCCGCATCTGTCCGCTGTTGTCGTGGAATGCGCTGTTCCAGAAACTGTCGCCGATGCGTCTGGTGAAGAAGCAATACGACAAATGCGAGAAGTGCGGCGTGTGCGAAAAAGCCTGCCCGATGGACATCCACGAGATCGGCACCGAGTACGGCAAGAAAGCTTTCCACGAGGATTGCACGCTGTGCGGGCGCTGCGCCGAATACTGTCCGGACGACGACGTGATCCAGATCAAGTTCTTCGGCATCAGGCTTTTCGGCTCCTCGCGCGAGTACTACAAGAAGCGCGTGAAGCTGGAATCGCCGGAGGGCATGCCGAAGCAGCGCGTGATCCCTATCCTCAGCAAGACTGCGCCCTGGCATGGATGATTTCCTGAATCCGGCTTTGCTGCCGCAGCAGACTTCGCTGTTTGCCGTGTGGATGCTCGGCGTGTCCTTGGGGCTGACCGCGTGCACCGCGACCTGCCTGCCGTTCATGGGCACCTGGGTGCTGGGACGCGGCGGCTCGCAGCTGCAGGCGTTGCGCGACACGGGATTGTTCGTGTCGGGCCGCATCGTCGCCTATACCTTGCTGGGCGCTGTCGCGGCCAGTGCAGGGACATGGCTGGCACAGGTGATGCGCGGCGGCACGGGCAACTTCATCATCGGTGCTGCATCGATCGCGGCAGGTGTCTGGTTGTTGCAGTCTGCCGGGGCGCATGCGCCGTGCGGCGTGGCGCGCGGCAAAGAGGCCGCGCCGCCGTTCGTGCTGGGTTTCTCGCTGAGTCTCACGCCCTGTGCGCCATTGGCTTCGCTGCTGGCAGTGTGTGCGGCGGCAGGCAGCATCCAATGGGGCATGGCGAGCGGCGTGGCATTCGGATTGGGTGCGGCGCTCACGCCGCTGCTGGTACTATTGCCGCTGATCAGTCTGCTGGGCAAGAACCTGCGCGAGAACCGCGAGTGGATCACGCGCTGGATACGCTGGGGCGCTGCGGCAGTACTGATCGTGCTTGGGTTGCGCCGCATCTTGCTCGCGCTGTGAGGTCTTCTGAAAATATTTGTCCATGAAAAGATTCGTTGTTGTTGCTGCCGGTTTGTTTTTCATCTCCCATGCATGGGCTGAAGAGGAAAAGACGCTTAAAGAGGTCACGGTCACGGCCAGAGGTGGCGATGTGGCCGAACGCCGGGAATCCACCACGCAGAAGGTCGTGCTGGAGCGCAGGGAGATCGAGAATCTCGGCGTGATGACCATCGGCGAGGTGCTGGGGAAATTGCCCGGTGTCGAGGTGGGGGCGCAGAACAGCGACGGCTCGATGGCGCAACGCGCGCGCGGCATGTCGCGGGACTCGGTGCAGATACTGGTGGATGGCGAAAGGCAGGCAGGCGGCTCGCGCATCGTGAGTGGCGTCGTGGGACGTCTGCCTGCCGGCGAGCTGGAGCGCGTCGAGATATTGCGCGGTTCCTCGGCCGAGTACGGCGGCGCCGCCTCGCTGACGGTGAACCTGGTGATGAAGAAGGCTTTGCCCAAGCGCTCCACTGCGCTCAAGGCGGCGCTGGGAATGAGCGGTTCGAAACCGACCGGGCAATTCACGCTGACGCAGAATGGCGGCGACGGCAATTTTGCCTGGTCGTTGCCGGTCACCCTGAATCTGCATCGCTTCCCCACGCATCGCGAGACGGACCGGCAAGCGACGACAGCGGGTACGCGCAACTTGTGGCAGCAGGACAACGAAACCGGCATGTTCACTTTCCGCGAATTCGTCATGTCGCCACGCATGACGTGGAAGGACGGCGGCGACACGCTGACTGTCTCGCCGCTGTTGTTCGACGGCCTCGGCAAACGCAACAGCGACATGACGCAAACTGCCGCCACTCCGGCCACGGGCAGCACTCTGGCATTCAACGGCGACCGCAGCAGCCGCGAAGAGAATCATCGCCGCATGTTGCGCTTGCGCGTAGAAGGCGAGAAGAACATCGAGGGTTCCAAGCTCTCGGTGCGGGCTGCATACAACAAGGGGAAGCGCACGGCGGATGTCGTGCGCAACACGCACGATGCAGCGAATCTGCTGACGACGTCCACCGAGCACAGCAGCATCAACGAAACCGAGATCAACATGGCGCTGCGCTTGGACAGGCCGTTCGGCGAGCATCTGCTGGCAGTGGGGTTGGAGCACATCGACCTGCGTCGCGCGGATGATCAAATCTTCACGGGCAACTTTGCTTCCGCTGCCACCTCGCAGGCAAACGAGCGCCAGAGCATCGTCTGGGTGCAGGATGACTGGAAGGCGCAGTCTACCGTCACGCTCACCTACGGCTTGCGCGGTGAAACCATCGCGCTGGATTCCGCGGGCGCAGCGCAACAGCACGGGCGTCTGATGCCTTCGCTGGCTGCCCGCTGGGAGCCGCTGGACAAGTGGGTGATGCGTTCTTCGCTGGGGACCGGATTGAAGATGCCCAAGCTGGATGAGATCAGCAACACCACTACGCCCAGCATCGCCGCCAACACGCCGGTGGAGGCGGACAGGCGCGGCAATCCGGATCTGCGGCCGGAGCGCAGCGTGAACTTCGAGGCAGTGCTGGAGCGTTATCTGGACGGCGATGCGGGCGTGTTCGGGATCAATTTCTATGCGCGCTCCACGCAGGACTTCACCGAGCGCCGCGTGCAGCAGGATGCGGTGAGCGGGCGCTGGATAGACCGTCCCTACAACGAAGGCCGTGCGCGACACTGGGGTTGGGAGATGGACGGCAAGGTGCGCACCGACGGCTTCGGCTGGAAGGGCGCGACCGTGAAAGCGCACCTGACGTTGCCGCACGCCCAAGTGGACGATGCGCGGCTCGGCTTCACCCGCATGGCACGCGACACGCCCAGGTATGTGTTCTCGGCCGGGCTGGATGAGAGCCTGCCCAAGCTGCAATCGAGCTATGGCCTCTCGCTGCAAGTATCCGGGCGCAGCAAGACCGATATTCCGGGCGAGCAACTCAGCTCCACCCAGGCCAGGACGACGCTGGATGCGTTCTGGCTGTACAAGCTCGATGCCGCAATTCAATCTGCGCCTGAGCGGCCAGAACCTTCTGGCGACCCGCACGGTGCGCGAGACGCTGTTCACCTCCGGCAATCAGACCTGGCAATTGCGCACGGTGGACGGCGGATACCGCACGCTCATGGCGACATTGGAGGGGCGCTGGTAGGATGACGGCCTTCGCCATTTCGATGCCCTACATGGTCATGCATTCGCATTTTCCCAACGAGCCGGAAAGTTCGCCGTTGCGCGAGCGGTTCGCCGTCGTCGGCATCGTCGTCCTGCTGCACCTGTCGCTGCTCGCCTCCTGGCTGTTGCAGCCGGAAGCGCCTGCCGTGCTGGTCAACGAGATGTCGGTGTCCTTCGCCAATATGCAGATGCAGCAGGCCGACATCACGCCGCAGCCCAAACCCAAGCCGCGCGAACCCGACCCGCTGCCGGCTGAGCAGCCCGCCGTGAAGGAAGAAGTGCAGCCGGTGCAGCAGAGCGCCACGCCGCCTTCGCCGGTGGTGCTGGATGCAGAGCCGGATTACAAGGCCGATTACCTCAACAATCCGCGGCCGCCTTATCCCATGGTGGCGCGGCGCATGGGCTATCACGGCAAGGTGATCCTGAACGTCGAGGTGCTGGCCGAAGGCAAGGCGGGGCAGGTGCTGCTGCAGCAAAGCTGCGGCCACGACATTCTGGACAATGCGGCGTTGCAGACCGTGAAGACCTGGCGCTTCACGCCGGCGCGCCGTTTCGGCCAGCCCGTCACGCAGTGGTTCCTGGTCCCCATCAAATTTTCATTAGAGGATAACGAAGCATGAACAACTTGTTTTCCATCAATTCGCCCATTGTCTCCGCGACGCTGGTGCTGCTGATCCTGTTGTCCATCGTGACCTGGTCGATCGCGGTCTTCAAACTGTGGAAGCAGTGGCAAGCCAAGAAACATAATCGCGAATTCAACGAGCGTTTCTGGGCGGTGCGCGAATGGGGTGAGGCAGGGCAGGTGGCGCAAGGCAGCCAGGGCGATATCGCACGTCTGGCGCAGGCCGGCTTCGCCGAGCTGAAGACCTTGGGCGAAGCGCAACCGGACTTGAAGCATTCCGGCGCGCCGCAGGTTGTGCTGGAACGCATGCTGCGCCAGCAACTGCAGAACATCCAGCGCTACCACGAGCGCGGCCTGGCGGAGCTGGCGACCATCGGCTCGACCGCGCCTTTCGTCGGCCTGTTCGGCACGGTGTGGGGCATCATGCACGCGCTGCAGGACATCGGCAAAACGGGCTCGGCTTCGCTGGATGTGGTGGCAGGCCCGATCGGCGAGGCGTTGATCGCCACCGCCATCGGCATCGCCACCGCCTTGCCCGCGGTGCTGTTCTACAACTTCTATCTGCGCCGCCTGAAAGTGCACGTGACCGACCTGGAGAACTTCGCCCACGACTTCCTGCGCCTGGCGCAGAAACACGATTACAAACTGTGAGGGCGCCATGAGTTTCGGCAACTCTTCGCAGGAAGACAACATGATGAGCGAGATCAACGTCACGCCGCTGGTCGATGTGATGCTGGTGCTGCTGGTGGTGTTCATCATCACCGCACCCCTGCTGGCGCCGCAATCGCTCAAGATCAACCTGCCCAAGACCGACTCGGTGCAGCAGAACGACAAGCCGCAGAAAGTCAGTCTGGTGGTGGATGCGCAGGGCAACATCGAGCTGGAACACATGCACGTGAGCGACCAGGGTTTGGCCGAGATGTTGCACCAGCGCGCGGCAGACCCGCAGTTCCAGTTGCAGATCGAAGCCGACAGCGCCGTGCCCTATGGACGGGTGGCGCAGTTGATGGCGCTGGCGCAACACGCCGGGGTCAGCAAACTGTCTTTCATCACGCTCTCCAAGTAAGTCTTGGCAGCGCGGGGGAATCGATTTTTCGGTGAGGGGGATAGGGTGTGTGCAATGAACTGTTCTGGGAGTAAATGCGCGCGATGAAAACAAATCCGAGCCTGGCCCCTTTAACTCGATTGCAGGGGGAATCTCGCCCGCAGCTCTGGCGGGGCAACGGAGCGGGGTGTTGGAAGTTGTGGAGGGGCAAAAGGCAGAGACTCTGGCCCCGTCGTTGTCCCTAGAGGAGCGCACCTGCCAGCAAGCATGCCTTGGCGCGTTATCAAATTGCGACTTGACAATGATTAACAATAACTGATGTTCTTTGCATGAAAAAGATTACTCTTGGGCGTAAATTGCTGCTGGCCTTGTTGGTGGTTCTTATCACCGGAATGACTGTTGGCATTGATGGGCCAGGAAAAAATATTTTCGCCTAATGCGTGGGCGGCGGATGAAAAGCACGAAAGATATAAATATCTACGCGATTTGACAGAACATTATTTGTTGCTGGGAAAACAAGAGAACAGGTATATCAATTGCTCGGGCAGCCGGATTCTGTTCTCCAAGAGAATAGGATTGTCATTTACATTGTTGGTAGAGGAGGTTTTATGTCCTGATCCAGCTGCTTGATTTAAGATTTTCCGATGATACGTTAGTGCAAGTGCTCATTCGGAGCGACTAACAATCAATGGAATCAAAATCAATGGGGTCACCCATTAGTCGGCCTGCGTCAAGCGAGTAAGCGATTCTACGGCAGCAATAACTAAACGGGCCAGGCTCGAATTGATTTCTGAGCGGGGACAAAAGGGGCAAAGATCACGTCTTAAGTATGGATCGGAGAACCCAGCAAGGTTCAGGTCTGGGGCACTTCGTGGTTGTGCTGTGAGCTGCAGTCGGAACAGTAGATCTTGCCGATGCGCACGTGGTAGATGACTTTCTCGCCTGCGGAGACTTCCCGTTCACAGCTGTCGCACAGCGTGCCCACGTCCATGACGAGTTCGTCGAATCCCTCTAGCGGAAGTTCTATATCGCCCATCATGCGGGGGATGGGCTTGGATTTCACGATGTCTTTCCGGTAGAACTCTTCGAGCTGGGTGAAGCGCTGCACCATCGCTTCCGCCAGCCCGTGCTCGCGCAGGCAGGTCACCATGATGTTCCCGCGGTAGTCGAACAACTCGTCTGAAATCACCATCCAGTGGTGGGCATTGCGTGGCCGCTCGCCAAAGTAGATCTTTTCGCCGGTCAGTATCTGGCGCGTGAACAGGTACTGCTTTTCGATGGAGCGCTGCTTGGTCACGCCATGGAAGAACGAGGACAGACGTTCGTCCTCGAACACCCGGCCATAGAAATCCCGCAACACAGCCATCAGCATTGTGCCTTCGCCCAACGCCGCCCAGAGCTCGGGATCGGGAGGAGGATATTTGGGCTCATCGCCCTGCACAGGAGTTGGGGCTGGCGGTGTGCCGTCGCGCCGGGTCTTGCGCAGGTCGCGCAGGGCAAAGGCGTCGGCGTGTATGGCTGCGGGTGCCGCACCATGTTCGGCGGCGCGTTGCTCGCCGCTGTCCACCATCTCGGCCAGGCCGGCCAGATAGACATGCCAGCCGCGCAGATCCTTGTGGCGGGCGAAGGCGACCTCATGGGCGCGCCCGGCGTGAGCACCTTCCGGCAACGCATGGTTGCCCGAGAGGCACTCGTGATAGTGGAAGTTGGCGTGCTGCTGTTCCAGCTGGCGCAGTTGCGCATGCAGGTAGAAGCGGTCGGCGTCGCGGCCACCGTGATAGAGATGGATCTCTTCCCGGTGCTGGTGGTGCAGGGCATCGCGGATGATGCCAACGAGCGGGGACAGGCCTGTCCCGGTGCCGACCAGCAGCAGGGGGTGGCCGCGCGCCTCGTCCTTGTAGTAGCACTCGCCGCTGGCACTCTGGATGTCCAGCTCGTCGCCGGCATTCAGTTCATCCAGTATCCAGTTGCTCATGACGCCGCCATCCTTGCGCTGGACGTGGAGCTCGAGGAAGTAGTCCTCTGCCGGCAGGCTGGCGAGGGAATAGCTGCGAACGATTCTGTCAGGGTTGCGCAGGTTGATGAATTGCCCGGGGCGGTAGGCGGAATTCGAAACCGGTTCGAGCAGCAGCTTGCACACGTGAGGGGACAACATCTCCTTGCTGTGCACCAGCGTCGTCGTATACAGGGCGGAGGGAGGCTCGACTTCCATGTCCGCTAGCGGGATGCATTTGCATGCCAGGAAATATCCGTCGTCACACAGCTCCGGGCTCAGGCCATGTTGCGCCACGGGGGGAATCGCGCCCTGAACGCTGTGCTGCAGGCAGACGTGGCAGATGCCATTGCGGCACGAGAAAGGGATGCTGATGCCATGGCGCAACAGGGCATCAAGGACATTTTCTCCGTCGCGAGTGACAAGGGTACGGCCTTGATATTTCAAGTTGGGCATGACATTCGCGCGGTTAATTTAAAAAAAGGGTGGCTACTTGTGTGTTTCCAGAACACCGACCAGTTTTTGCGCGACCTTTCTGGAATCCAGGAAGATCATGCCGAGATTCTTGCTGGGCTTGGCCGCTACAGCCAGGATGGCGTCCGGCCCTGCCTGTACCAATAACATGACGCCCTGTTCGCCTTCCACCAGTACCAGCTTCAGATTGCCGCGCTGGATCTCCTGGGCGGCACGATGGGCCAGTGCCAGCAGCGATGCGCACATTGCGCCGAAACGGTCCGGATCAGTATCCTGGCCGAGAACCGAGGCGATGGTGTAACCGTCACTCGAGATGCAGGCAGAGGCTTCGATGTCGGCCGAAGATGAGTTCAACTCGCGCAGGACCGATCTCAACGCAGAGGCGCGCGCCTCGTCTTGTGTCTTGGTGGCTTCTCTCATGATCCAATTTACCCGTATGTTTTAGAGGTGAATGGATTATACATAGTAGTCGGGGCCCGGCAACGCAGTGTCGCCGGGTGTTGCCCTGGTCAAATCGATGCTTCCAGTGCGGGCATGGAACTGCGTGCCTTGGTGAGCGCCATGCCGAGGTTGGCTGATTTGCGGCAAACGAAACAAGCGACCTGCTCTTCATTCTTGCCACGGATGAAGATGTGGATCAGGTTGTCGCTGTTGATGATGATTTCCTGGAAGTAGTGGTGGCCGTCATCCTGCAGGCCGCGTGCCTTCTTGAAAATGCTCTCGATCATTTTGACGTTGACGCCCTGGAACAGGTCGGCTGTTGCCGCAGCCAGCAGTTCGACCACTTCGGTCGGCTGCGAATCCACCGACTTGATGCCGAGCAGCATGCCGCTGGCGAGGTCGATGTAGCCGGAAGCCAGGCATTCCGGGATGGAGGCGCTTGCGGATTGTAGTGCGTTATTCAAATCAGCCATGATTGTGTCCTTTCTGGTTGGTTACTTCAAAAGACCTTGCCGTAATGGCACGACAAGGCTTGCTTTGCTACGAACAAACTTCTATTAAATTGCGGCTTCCAGTGCTGGCATGGAACTGCGTGCCTTGGTGATCGCCATGCCGAGGTTGGCCGTTTTGCGGCAAACGAAACAGGCGACCTGTTCTTCATTCTTTCCGCGGAGGAACACGTGAATCAGGTTGTCACTGTTGATGATGATTTCCTGGAAGTAGTGATGGCCGTCATCCTGCAGGCCGCGTGCCTTCTTGAAGATTCTCTCGATCATCTTGACGTTGGGGCCTTGGAACAGGTCTGCAGTGGCGGCAGCCAGCAGTTCGACTACGTCGGTCGGCTGCGAATCCACAGATCTGATGCCGAGCAGCATGCCGCTGGCGAGATCGATGTAACCGGCGGCGAGACATTCCGGGACGGAGGAGGCTGCAGTTTGGAGTGCTGCGTCTAGATTGGCCATGATGTATTTCCTTTCATTCAATTTTGTAAATAATGCCTTGCTGCACAGCTTGGCCGTGGTTGCTGCTACTTCATTGCCTGGTCCGGAGCGGACTCGGCAAGATTCTTTGCTACTGCGAGCTCGAATTCTTCGAGAAACTTGATTTGTGCATGCGATTGCACCCAGCGCGGCTCGATTTTGCGCACGGCTTCCAGGGCATCCAGCGCGCGCTGTCCTTCCCAGATCAGGGAAGCGGCGAGCACGGTGCCGGTGCGCCCCAGTCCCGCACGGCAGTGGACTGCGACGACTTCGTGCAGTGTCAGCGAGCGTTCGATCTGCCGGCACAGGCGTATGCCTTGCTCAATGGTGGGGGCGGCCATGTCCGGTATCGGCTCCCAGATGCTTTTCAAGCCGAAAGGCGCGAGGCGTGCATCGTCCAGCGCGGTTTCCGTGAGGGTCACGAGGGTGGTTACGCCGACACGCTGCAACGCTTTCAGGTCATATTCCATGTCGAAATAAACACCTGGTACCGGCGTACCGGCGAGCCTGTTCCGTTTCAGCCACAGGAAACCGCGCGGTCCGGCGGCGCTGCCGGAGTAATTGAGCGCGGCTTTGGGCAACGGCCTCGGCGGCGGCACCGATTCATCCAGATGTTCCGGCGGCGTCCCGGGGCTGGCTACGGTGCATGTGCCGCTACGGGCAAACTCTCTGGCTGTCGCTGACAGGGGGGCGTCGAATATCTGCGGGATGGGCTGTTGTTCCTGCACATAGCCACCGGCGATCAGCACGGCCGTGCCACCCAAGATGCGCGCGTGTTGCTGGTTATGCAGGATGACCAGCAGTGCGCGGCGCGTGGACTCCTCGCGCATGTAGGCCAACAGACCGGCACTTTCTGCGTCGGTCAATCCGGTGGTCGGTTCATCGATGCACAGCAGGCGCGGTCCGGCGGCAACCTGGCGCAAGATCGCGAGATGGCGCTGCAACGCCAGTGGCAGGTTGACCACGGGCTCGTAGATTCGGTCGCACAATTCCTGCAAGCCCGCGCGTTCCAGCAAGCGCTGTGCGAGTTCGCGTTGCATGGTATGGGACAACTGGTTGCGCTCCGGCAGGTTGACGACCACGTTCTCGAGTACGGAGGACATCATCAGCTTCGCGCTTTGTGCCACCAGTTCCGGGCGTTCTTCGCCATTCAGGGCAGAACCGCGATAGAACGCTTCTCCCCACGTCCGGAACGAAGGGCTGGCGGCGCTGAGCCCGGCCAGGGTGCGCAACAGGGTGGATTTGCCGGTTCCGGAGGGGCCGAGCAGTACCACGCAGCCCTGTTCCGGGATAGACAGCGAGATTTCACTTAACACAACTTTCTTGCCGAAGGCCACGCCAAAACCGTTCAATTCCAGCAGAGCACCGGAAATGCTTGGCACGTTCAGATGATGCGGCCGGGTACGGTGTCGCCGCTCCTGCATGGCGGATGCCTGTGCTGATTCCGGCATTGGTGGAGGTGCTGTCATGACGGCCGGCATGCTCAACGGATGTTGCTGGACTCAATGACCGCCAGCAGAGCCAGCAGCAACTGTTTGACATCCCGGCGCTCGCGTCCATCCACCTCGAACACGGGAATGTTCAGTTTCATGGTGGAGAGACGCTCATGGAAACGGTCGAGCAGATCGATTTGCGGGTTGAGCTCGGTGCGAGTCACGCCGATGACTACCGCATCGCTGCATTTGGCGATGGATTTGCGGAACGAGTTGAGATAGTGCTCAAGGTCGCTCAGCGGGTCGGGTCTGGCGCTGTCGATGAGGATGACAAAACCCATTGCGCCTTCGCTCAGGATTTCCCACATGAAGTTGAAACGGTCCTGACCCGGTGTGCCATAGAGATGCACCTTGGCGCCGCCATCAAGATTGAGGATGCCGTAATCCATCGCTACGGTCGTGTTGGTCTTGCGTTGGGCAACTTCGTCCGAAGCTTTGGCTTCAGTGCCGACGACCATGATGTCACTGACAGAGCTGATGGCAGTGGTTTTTCCCGAACCGACCGGTCCAGCGAAGATGATTTTATGTTCCATTTTTATAGCCCCGCAATTTTTGCAAACAATGAACCAAGTATGCCGCGTGCTTGTACCGGCTGCGTGTGTGCGGAGGCATCGATTTCTGCTTGCCCCATGTGGTTGCTGAGCACGCTGACAAATCCTGCGGCACACGCGGCGCTGTAAACCTGATAAACCTCTTGGGGTTCGATGCGGAGCTTGCGATGAATGAGCATGATTGCGCTGGGATGCTGTATAAGCAGTGCAAAAATCCTCATGGTGTTGGGGGTTGTCGGCAGACGGCTAAGGTTAGGCCAATGCGTAAACTGTACGACATCATATTCATGAACCAGATTTTCATGAGCCGAGTCGCTGGATGAATGGCTTCCAACCAGACGTCCCTGTGAGGCATAGTATCCGGCAAGCCATAACAGGTTCTTGATGTTCTTTGCAGTGCTTGATTCCCGCAGCAAATCGACATCTTTTTTTGCAAGCTGGCTGGTCTGAAAAAGCGTGGCGGACGCCCGACAGAATTCTTCCATCTCCGAATCGCTTAGGTTGGTGTGGTATTCGCCATGCGCTGAAAGAATAACAATGCCGCCTTTGCCCGGCAGGGTGATCCGAACGTTGTGATGTGCTGACACAGCATCTTTTGCGATGCCGACGAAATAATCATTTAGCGAAAAATAACTATCGGAAGCCAGTTCTTCGTTAAAGCCGGAAACCTTGGAGTTTTCCTGATTGGGTCGTTTGAGTAGCACGCTATCCTCTCCTCGTTCTGTCGTTGTATTTCTGCTTGAACCAGCAAAACCAGCGACACATGTTATTTATGCGAGGAGCAAAACCTGAAAGCAACCGGCTTGAAGGGAAGAGCGTAGAAATCGCAGGCTTTAACCTGTTAGTCCTATCTGGCGATCCCGCTGTCATAGAGCTCATGCTCCTTAGACCGGTTACTTTGCGTCCCTGCCTTTCGACAGGTTTGCCTTTTGCAGATTTTGTTCCACCATTTGCTGCGATATTTCTACCACGATGTATTGTTGACTAAATTACTATGTTTAGTAATTTACTCGGGAATAAAATTTGTGTCAAGATTTTATAAAAGCGTTGCCAACTGCAGTAATTCAATGGCTTACAATTTCCACTGCGCGCGAATTTTGTTTAAAGGCGGGTGAAAATGGTTATTTTGAGAGTGCATGCCGCGGAATTTGCATCGCTGCAAACAAGAATTGACGAAGAAGTTGGTGGTGCGGGCGCTGTATTGCCTGCCTCTCAACTTTAAGCCGGAGGTGGTAGCAGGGAGGGGATTGAATTAAACTCCGCGCGCGCTACTGAAATTAATCTGAATTTGAGTGAAAGGAATCACTACATGAACCGCCGAGAACTATTGTTGGGTGCTGCCGCGATGGCGGCCGCTGCCACCGCTGGCAAGGCTTTCGCCGCCGAGCATGACCATGACCACATGAATATGACGCACGACCACCATGCCACCCGCAATAACAAGCTGATCGCGGCGGCGGCGGACTGCGCGCTGAAGGCCAATATCTGCGTGCAGCACTGTATCGTGGCAATGGGGAAGGGCGAAAAAGACTTGGCAGCCTGCGCTCAATCGTCCAGTCAGGTCGCGGCGCTCTGTGCGGCATTGCAGCAACTGGCCTCGGCAGAATCCAAACAGCTGCCGCAACTGGCCAAGGTGGCAATGGACGTGTGCAAGGCCTGTGAAGAAGAATGCAAGAAGACCGAGAGACATCCGGAATGCAAAGCCTGCAAAGAAGCGTGTGTGACATGCTATAAAGAGTGCCAGGCTATCGCCGCCTAATGATTCCTAGAGCTTGGCAGCAAGCTCATATATAATTCCCCGCGCTAAAAGAACACACGCCCGGCTCAGCCGGGCGTTTTGCGAAGTGCTTTTGAGTTTTAGAGGAGAGGTTACATGCGTATAGGCATTCCTGCGGAGACGATCGCAGGCGAGACTCGCGTCGCAGCTACACCGGAGACGGTGAAGAAGTTGCTGGCGACGGGACATCAAGTGTCGGTGCAGACGGGAGCCGGTGCAGGTGCGAGCATTCCTGATACCGAATATCAGGCGGTTGGCGCGAAGCTGGTCAGTGCAGCGGATATCTATGCACAGTCGGAGATCGTGCTTAAGGTCCGGGCGCCCAATGCCGACGAGCTCTCCAAACTGAACAAGGGCACGGTGCTGGTTGGCCTGTTGTCTGCGCATAACGCCGACCAGGTCGCGGCTTATGCGAAACAGGGCATCGCGGCTTTCGCCATGGAAAAACTGCCGCGCACCACGCGCGCGCAAGCCATGGATGTGCTGTCCTCACAGGCCAATATTGCCGGTTACAAGGCAGTGATCGTCGCCGCTACTTTATACAAACGCTTCTTCCCCATGTTGATGACTGCCGCCGGTACGGTGAAAGCTGCGCGCGTGGTGATCCTGGGCGTGGGCGTGGCGGGCTTGCAGGCCATCGCCACTGCGAAGCGCCTGGGGGCGGTGATCGAAGCCTCCGATGTGCGTCCCGCAGTGAAGGAACAAGTGGAATCGCTGGGTGCCAAGTTCATCGACGTGCCTTACGAGACCGATGAAGAACGCGAAGCGGCACAAGGAGTGGGCGGTTATGCCAAGCCGATGCCGAAAAGCTGGATGGATCGTCAGAAGATCGAAGTGGCCAAGCGCGTGGCATTGGCCGATGTGGTCATCACTACCGCATTGATTCCCGGGCGTCCTGCACCGGTGCTGGTCACGGAAGAGATGGTCAAATCCATGAAGCCGGGCTCGGTGATCGTGGATTTGGCGGCGGAGGCGGGTGGCAATTGCCCGCTGACCGAGCTGAACAAGACCGTGGTCAAGCACGGTGTGACGCTGGTGGGTGATTCCAATCTGGCAGGCTCGGTGGCAGCAGATGCGTCGGCTTTGTATGCGCGCAACCTGCTCAACTTCATCAACCTGTTGTGCGACCCCAAGAACGGCGGCGCCATCAACATCAACCGTGAAGACGACATCATCGCCGGTTCGCTGATCGCGATCGACGGCGCGGCCGTCACCAAGTAAGGAGCTGAAATGAGCGGAGTCGATCCTGTAATCCTGAATCTCACCGTGTTCGTGCTGGCGATCTTCGTCGGTTACCACGTGGTGTGGAACGTCACCCCCGCATTGCATACGCCGTTGATGGCGGTGACCAATGCGGTATCCGGCATCATCATCGTGGGCGCCATGCTGGCGGCGGGTCCGCAGGAACTGGACGTGGGTACGGTTCTGGGACTGGTGGCCGTGACCCTGGCCGCAGTCAACGTGTTCGGCGGTTTCCTCGTGACCAAGCGCATGCTGGATATGTTCAAGAAAAAGAGCAAATAAGGAATCACAATGTCAGCTAATTTCGTTGCACTCGCTTATCTGGTCGCGGCCGTCCTGTTCATCCTGACGCTGAAGGGCTTGAGCTCTCCGGTGTCGTCGCGGCGCGGAAACATGTTCGGCATGATCGGTATGGCCATTGCCGTATTGACCACACTGACCCTGACGCACAACGTGGTGTACATCCTCATCGCCATCGCCGTCGGCGGCACCATAGGCGCGATCGTCGCCCACCGCATCCAGATGACGGCGATGCCGGAACTGGTCGCGGCGATGCACTCGCTGGTCGGTCTGGCTGCAGTGCTGGTCGCGATGTCCGCCTTCAACAATCCGGTTGCCTACGGCATCGCCTTGCCGGGTGAAATGCTGCATTCCAGCAACCGTATCGAGTTGTTCATCGGCACCTTCGTCGGCGCGATCACTTTCACCGGCTCCATCATCGCTTTCCTGAAACTGTCCGGCAGAATGTCGGGCAAGCCGATCCGTTTCGCCGGACAGCATTGGCTGAACCTTGGGCTGGGTATCGCGATGATCGGTTTCGGCATCGCCTTCTTCCTTGAGCCCAGCTGGACGCCGTTCCTGATCATGACCGCAATCGCCTTGCTGTTCGGTGTGCTGCTGATCGTGCCCATCGGCGGCGCGGACATGCCGGTGGTCATCTCGATGTTGAACTCCTATTCCGGTTGGGCGGCGGCAGGCATCGGCTTCACCCTGAACAACAACATGCTGATCATCGCCGGCTCGCTGGTGGGCAGCTCCGGTGCGATCCTGTCCTACATCATGTGCAAGGCGATGAATCGCGCCTTCCTCAACGTGATCCTGGGCGGCTTCGGCGGCGGTGACGGCGCAGCAGCAGATAGCGGCGATGCCGTGCAGAAGACCTATCGCAACGGCAGCGCGGACGATGCCGCGTTCCTGATGGGCAATGCCGATTCCGTCATCATCGTGCCGGGTTATGGTCTGGCCGTGGCACGCGCGCAACACGCGATCAAGGAGATGTCCAATGCACTCGCCGAAAAGGGCGTCAAGGTGCGCTACGCCATCCACCCGGTGGCAGGCCGCATGCCAGGGCACATGAACGTGCTGCTGGCCGAGGCCGAAGTGCCTTACGACCAGGTGGTGGAGATGGACGAAATCAACAGCGAGTTCGCCGACACCGACGTGGTGCTGGTGATCGGCGCCAACGACGTGGTGAATCCTGCAGCGAAGAACGATCCGAACAGCCCGATCGCGGGCATGCCCATCCTGGATGCTTACAAGGCGCGTACCGTGCTGGTGGTCAAGCGTTCGATGGCGGCCGGTTATGCCGGGTTGGATAACGATCTGTTCTATCTGGACAAGACCATGATGGTGTTCGGCGATGCGAAAAAAGTAGTGGAAGACGTTATCAAGGCACTGCAACACTAGACCTTTGGTCTGAAGATGCCAATCAGCATGAAGCGCGATTGGTTGCGTGGAAGCCTGCTGGCACTGGCTTACTTTGCAACTTCGCAACTCGGCCTCAAGTTCGCGCTGATAGGACACTCTGTAACCCTGTTTTGGCCGCCTTCCGGCATCGCGCTGGCGGCCATTCTGCTGCTCGGCTATCGTTTCCTTCCAGCGGTATTCATCGGGGCTTTTTTCTCCAACCTGACTTCCGGTCTGCCGTTGTTCGCCGTCATCGGCATGGCAGCGGGCGCAACGCTGGAAGCGTGGTTGGGCGCCTACCTGCTCAACCGTTTCACGCGCTTTAATCCCCGGCTTGCCGAAGTGCGCGACATCTACTGTCTGGTGCTATACGGCGGTGCGGTCAGTACGTTGTCCAGTGCGTTGATCGGCTCGACTTCATTGCTTACCGTTGGGGCGATTCCGCCCGATTATTATCTGCTGACGGCGCTGTTCTGGTGGATGGGGGATGCACTCGGTGTCATTCTGTTTGCGCCCGCCGCGCTGTCCTATGCGTTGCACAAACCGTTGCCGTGGACGCGTGCGCAGATTGGCGAAGCGGTGCTGCTGCTATTGACGCTGGCGCTACTGAGCATGCTGGTGTTCGGATACTTTTCTGACATCACCGATTTGATCCCTGTTGGCATGTTCGTGCTGTTTCCCCTCATCGTGTGGGCAGCGTTGAGCTTCAACCAGCGTTTCGTCAGTGGCGTCCTGATCCTGATGTTCCTGGTTGCAGTCGAGGCCACACTGCATGGTATCGGGCCGTTCGTCGGCAATGACCTGCGCGGCGTGATCGATCTGTGGCTTTACAGTGTTTTCCTGACTGTGCTGGGTATCAGTGTCTCGGCCTTGAATTATCAGCGCACGCATAGTTTGCATGAGTTGCAGGCCAGCAAGGATGCGCTCAGCCGTGCTCAGGCGGTCGGTGGGGTCGGCAGTTGGCAGTTCGATCTGGGCAAGAATCGCCTTGAATGCTCGGACGAGACCTACCGGATATTTGGTGTGAAACACGGTACCCAGCTTGATTACGATGCTTATCTGGCCCGCGTCCACCCGGAAGATCGTGAGATGGTTGATCGGGCATGGAAAGAGGCACTACGCGGCGGCTCTTATGATGTCGAGCACCGCATCCTGGTAGGGGGCAAGGTTAAATGGGTGCGCGAACTGGCAAATCTGGATTTCGACGCGAATACCCGGAGAGCGGTCTTCGCCATCGGTACGGTACACGACATCAGTGCAAATCAGGAGGAAGAGTCGGCGTTGCGCCTTGCGGCCAGAGTGTTTGAAAGCAGCAGCGAAGCGATTTTGATCACGGATGCAAAAAACCATGTCGTGGCTGCCAACCATGCCTTCGTCACGATGAGCGGCTACCGTTCGGAAGAGATGATGGGCAAGAACCCGCGCATTCTGGCGTCGGGGCGGCACGATGCCGCGTTCTATCGTGCCATGTGGGATGACATCGGCAACCACGGCTATTGGCGGGGCGAAATATGGGATAAGCACAAAACTGGATGCATCTATCCAAAATGGATGTCGATCACGGCAGTGCGGAACGACAAGAGCGAGGTGGTGAACTATATTTCCATTGCGCGTGATACCACCGAGCAGACCGAAGCGGAGAAGAACATCCATTTCCTCGCGTATTACGACGTGTTGACTGGTTTGCCAAACCGCACGCTGTTGCGCGACCGCCTGGGGCAGATGATCGCTGTTTCGCACCGCGACCGGCAACAGTTTGCCTTGTTATTTATGGATCTGGATCGCTTCAAATATATCAACGACTCAATGGGGCACTCGGTCGGCGACAGGTTGTTGCAAGCCGTCGCATTGCGCATCCAGGAGGATGTGCGCGAGGAAGACACGGTGGCGCGCATCGGTGGTGACGAGTTCATCGTGCTGTTGCGCGAGACAGGGGAAAGCAGCGCTGCCATCGTGGCGGAAAAGCTGCTGGAGACGTTGGGCACGCCCTATGATCTGGATGGGCACGTCATCTCCACCCAGGCGAGCATCGGTATCAGCATCTATCCGGATCATGCGCACGATGCGGACACGCTCATCAAGAACGCCGATATGGCGATGTATCGTGCCAAGGAAGATGGGCGCAGCAACTATCGGTTCTTCAAACAGGAGATGAACTTCCGCGTCGAGTTGTTGTTCTCCATGGAGAAAGATCTGCGGCTGGCGCTGGAGCGTGGCGAGTTTTTCCTGCATTACCAGCCGCAGCTCGATCTGGCGACGGGAAAACTGCGCGGTGTCGAGGCCTTGTTGCGCTGGAACCATCCCGCGAAAGGGGCGGTCTCGCCGGCCGAATTCATCCCGGTGGCGGAAGAGACCGGGCAGATCATCGCCATCGGCGAATGGGCATTGCGTGCCGCCTGCGCGCAAATGGTGCAATGGCGCAAACAGGGGGTGAGCGATTTCACCCTGTCCGTGAATCTGTCGATACGCCAATTGCGCCAGCCGACGCTGGGCGAACTGGTCAAGAAGGCGCTGAATGAGTTCGAGTTGGCACCGCAGCAGCTGGAGCTGGAGATCACCGAAGGTATCATGATGGGAGACAACCAGATCGCAATGGGCTTCCTGAGCGAGATGCACGAGCTGGGGGTGCAGTTGTCCATCGACGATTTCGGCACCGGTTTTTCCAGCCTGAATTACCTGAAGACGCTGCCGGTGCATAGACTCAAGATCGACCGCTCCTTCGTGTGCGACATCGAGGCCGACGAAAGCGATGCCGCCATCATTCGTTCCATCATCAGCCTGGGACACCGTCTGGATCTGCGCGTGATCGCCGAGGGGGTGGAGACGCAGGAGCAGCTCGACTTCCTGCGCATACGCGGCTGCGACGAGATCCAGGGCTATTTCTACGCGCGTCCGCTGTCGCCGGACGCCTTAGTCGAATTCTTCAGGAACCCGCCGCACCTGATGTAGCCCCATGCTGCCAGTAGCGAGCATGCACCTTGCGATAGCGCTCCAGCCGGAATGTCTGCGCGTCCATCACGATGCTGATCGCTCCTTCCTCATCCGAGCGCAATACCTCGCTGCCAGCGCCACGGTAGCGCTCGACGATCTCTTTCCTGGGATGCCCGAAACGATTGAGATAACCGGATGTGAACAGCGCGTAACGCGGATGCACCGCATCCACAAAGGCTGGCGAGGAAGAGCTCTTGCTGCCGTGATGCGGCACGACCAGTAGCGTGCTGGGCAGTTCGTTCGGGTGCAGCATCAGCAGGCGTTGTTCGGACAGTCTTTCGATGTCGGCAGTAAGCAACACGCTGTGCTGTCCGCTGCTGATGCGCAACACGCAACTGCGTTCGTTGTCATGTTCGAATATCTTGGTGTCATGTGTGCCGGCCGGGTTCAGTATCTCGAAGCGTACACCGTCCCATTCCCAATGCCGGCCGTCGGTGCACGCTTCGGTATGCGCGGCGAACCGCAATTTGGGATGCGTATCCGGCAACGGGGAGATGACGTTCATCACCGGGATCCCTTGCAGGACAGATTCGGTGCCGCCGATATGGTCGATGTCGTCATGCGTCAGCACAAGATCGTCCAACTTCAGGATGCCCATGCCGCGCAAGGCGGGAAGCAGGATGCGGTTGCCGCTGTCGGCTTCGCCGGAGAAATCCGGCCCCGTGTCATAGAGCAGCGCATGATTGCGCGTCTGCACGGCGACCGACAGGCCTTGGCCGACATCGAACACAAGCAGTCGTGCGCTGCCTTCGGGCGGGAGGACAGGCGCGACCAGGAACATCGGCAACAGCAATAAAACACCCAGCCAGCGCATCGGAAAGCCGCGCGGGGCAAGCAGCCACAAAGCTCCGCCGATACCGGCGAATATCGTCCACGCAGGAGGCGCATGTTGTTCCCACACGGCGTAGGGCAGTTTGTTCAGCAAGTCCAGCAGGAACATGCACAGGACCATTGCCTGATGCGCGACATACAGCATCCATTCGAACGGCGGCAAGGTGCCGAGCAGCGTGAGAGGAACCACCACGAAGCTTACCAGCGGGATGGCGAAGGCGTTGGCGATGGGCGAAACCAGCGACAGTTGCTGGAACAGCGCGAGCAACGGCGGGACCAGGCCGACCATCATCGCCCACTGCACCTTGCCGTATTCCAGCAGCCAATGCGATGGGCGCAAGCGATTCGCCGTCACATAGAAGATCAGAGCGACGGCGCCGAACGAGAGCCAGAAGCCGGGCGACAATACGGCCCACGGGTCGGCCAGCAGCACGACCATCAGCGCTGCGGACAGCAGCTGCGAAGGCGACACGTTGCGCGAGAGCAGCAACATGGCGGCGAAGGTCGCCAGCATGTACAAGGTGCGCTGCGCGGGGATCTCGAAGCCGGACAGCAGCGTATAGAACAGGGCCGCACTCAAGCCGGCCAGCGCGGCAGCCTTGCGGGCTGGGAAGCGTAGCGTGAGCCAGATGCTGCGCCGCCACAGGCCGTAGATGAGAGCGAAGGCGAGGCTGGCCAGCAGCGTGATGTGCAAACCCGAGATGCTCATCAGATGGTTGATGCCGGTGCGGGTGAATAACTGCCATTCTTTTTGCGTGATGCCGGACTGGTCGCCGATCGCCAGCGCGGTCAGGATGCCGGTATACGGTGCTTCGCCCAGGGTCTTCTGGAAATGCGTGCGTACCTTCTCGCGCAGGCGCTGCACCAGATAGGCCGGGCTAGAGGTCTGCTCCGAAAGTACCTGGTTGTCACCTTTCGTATATATATAGCCGATGGCGCGAATGTCGCGCTCCAATGCCCATGCCTCGAAATCGAAGTTGTGCGGGTTGCTCGTGCCGTGCGGTTGTTTCAGGCGAACGCTGAGTTGCCAGCGTTCGCCCGCGCCCGGTTCCAGCGGATCGTTGCTGTCGCCGTCATAAGTGGCGAGCTGGATATGCCGCGGTACATGCGCTCCCGGCGTCTGCACGCTTTCCACATCGAAGGCGAAACGCAGGCCGCGTTCGTGCACACGGGGCATCTCGGCAACGATGCCGGTGACCACGATGTTCTTTCCCTGCCACTCGTCAGGCAAGCCATCGGCCAGATGCTGCTGCGCCATCCATGCGGCGTAGGAGTACCCTAGCAATGCGGCGCAGCCCAGCAACACCGCGCGGCGCGCGAAGATCAATGCCGTGCCGTTCGTGCGGGGCAGTAACAGCACGAGTGCTGCAATCGGCCAGTAGGCGGGGAGGACGGGCAATGCGGCTTGCTGTTGCAGATACCACACGCCGAGTGTGAAAAACAATGCGAAAGAAACCATAGTGCGTAGCGTACCGCAAAAACATAGAATCCACCTATGCGCAAATTCTTTCGTGAACGATTGCCCGACCATGCCAGCATCCGGCGTCATCGCTGGCTGCAGCCGGTGCAGCATTGGCTGCACCATCCCAACCTGTGGCATCTGCATCGCCGCTCGGTGGCGGGCGGAGTGGCCATTGGATTGTTCTGCGGACTGATCCCGGGTCCGTTGCAGATGATCTCTGCCGCACTGCTGGCGATACTGTTCCGCGTCAATCTGCCCGTGGCCGTTTTCACCACCCTCTATACCAATCCGTTCACCATCGTGCCGTTATACCTGCTGGCGTACGAGATCGGCCTCCGGGTGAGCGGTGCATCGAGTAGTACTGCGGTGCCTGCCTTCCCGGAATGGCACTGGCACGACTGGTTCGCACAGTTGTGGACGTGGCTGATGGCGCTGGGCAAGCCGCTGTTGATCGGCCTGCCGCTGCTGGCTGTCGGTCTGGCGATCGGTGGCTATGTCGCCGTACGCCTGATCTGGCGCTTGACCGTACTGTGGAAATGGCACAGACGCCATATTCGCTAAACCCCGGAACTTTCCTCAACTATTCGCGTCTGATGTTGCGTCCGGAAGTGGTAAGCCGGATATCGTTTTAACCTAGAGAGGTGTCAGATGAAAAAAGCATATGAAGGTGTGTCAAAGTTCGTTCGTTGGGCGGTAACCGGCGTGGTCGCGTTTATCGTTGCGTTGCCAACATTCACATCCGTCGGCTCTTCCATCTAAATCCCGCGAATGACACGCCCCGGTGCGAAAGTACCGGGGTGTTTTTATTTTGTCCGCGCTGAACAGCGCTTATCCCATTCCACTTCGGCCTGCCTCAGCACATTTTCCATCGGCCTGGATAGCAGGCTGCGCGCCTCCATGTGCGCCATGGACGTCTCACCCAGAAACAATGCTTCCAGATACGAGATGCGGATCGCTTCGTATAGTTCGGCGTCTGCCCGGTCGAACAGGTCGGCGACGAGAAGCAGGTGCCGGCGCATGGTGGCGAAATCGTGGCAGACGATGGCGTTTCTCGTGGCGACACGCATGGCGCCGACTTCCAGATGCACGATGCCGAAGTCGCTCTCTTCGATGAGTGCGGCGACCTCGGGCAGATACAGCGTGACTTGTTTCATGAAGTCGGTGCGCTTGAGCAAGGGTTTGCTCTGCTGATGGGCCACCATGCGCCGCAGCGAGGAGAACGTCTTGAAGTCGAGCAGGTGCTCGAAGGGGTGTGCGATGCCGTCGGCGACATGCAAATCGTTGCGCGGCAGAGTGTGCGATGGAAAGAGAATCATGGTCGTCGCTCCCGTGGTTAGGATGACGGGCACTCTATCCCCTGCTTGTTACAGGGCGATGACGCCAAGGTTGCAAGATAAATGCAGTTTCAGGCTGGATGCAGCGTGCCGTCCACCAGGCGCAACTGGCGTTGCATCCTGCCCGCGAGTTCGAGGTCGTGGGTGACGATGATGAAGCTGGTGTTGAGCTTGGCGTTGAGTGTCTGCATCAGGTCGAACAGGGCGGAGGCCGAGGCGCGATCCAGATTGCCGGTGGGCTCGTCGGCCATCACGCAGGCGGGCTGGGTGACCAATGCGCGCGCCACGGCGACACGCTGGCGTTCGCCACCGGAAAGTTCGGCGGGCAGATGGCGTACGCGCTGCGCGAGTCCCACTTGTTCCAGCATGGCAGCCGCTTGCGGATGTGCATCGGCGGGCTTCATGCCGCGTATCAGCAGCGGCATGGCGACGTTCTCCAGTGCGGTGAATTCCGGCAGCAGGTGGTGGAACTGGTAGACGAAGCCGAGAGAGCGGTTGCGCAGTTCGCCGCACTGCGTCTCGTTCATCGACGAGACATCTTGTCCTAATATGTTCACGCTGCCGCCGGTGAGGGTATCGAGGCCGCCCAGCAGGTGCAGCAGTGTGCTCTTGCCGGAGCCGGAGGCGCCGACGATGGCGATGCGTTCGCCGCGCGCCACGTCGAGATTCACGCCGTTCAATACGGAGACACTCAAATCACCTTGCGCGTAGGTCTTGCGCAGGTCGCGGCAGGAAATCACAAACTTACTCATAACGCAGTGCCTCCGCCGGTTGCACTTTGGAAGCGCGCCAGCTCGGATAGAGGGTGGCGAACAGGCTGATCAGGAAGGACATGCCAGCGACCACCAGTACATCCCCTTTTTGCAGGTCGGACGGCAATTCGCTGATGTAGTAGAACTCCTTGGCCAAGAACTGCACGCCGAACAGGTGTTCGATGAATGGCACGATGGTGCCGATGTTGAGCGCGAGCACCACGCCGCCGATCACGCCGACCCCCATGCCGATGAGGCCGATCAACATGCCCTGCACCATGAAAATTTGCATGATGCTCTTGGGCGAAGCGCCCAGCGTGCGCAGGATGGCGATGTCGGCCTGCTTGTCGGTGACCGCCATGACCAGCGTGGAGACGATGTTGAAGGCGGCAACCAGCACGATGAGCGACAGGATGATGAACATCATCTTCTTCTCCATCGCCACCACCGCAAAATAGTTGGCGTTCTGGCGCGTCCAGTCGCTGACGTAAGTGTCGTTGGAGAACTTGTCCTCCAGCTCGTAGGCGACTTGCGGTGCGCGGTCGAGGTTGTGCAGGCTGCCGCTGATGCCGCTCACGCTGCTGCCCATGCGGTAGAGTTTTTGCGCGTCCTCGAGATGGATCAGGGCCAGTGCGTTGTCATACGGCGACATGCCGATCTCGAAGATGCCGACCACATGGAATTGCTTGAGGCGCGGCAACATCCCGGCGGGCGTGATCTGGCCTTGCGGCGTGATCAGCAATACGCTGTCGCCGACATGCGCACCGAGCGAGCGGGCCAGATCGACGCCGAGCACGATGTTGAATTCGCCCGCACGCAGGTCATTCATCGTCCCGCGTTTCATCTTGTCGCCCAGTGCGGTCAGGCGTTGTTCCGCGTCGGGCAGGATGCCGCGTACCATCACGCCCTGCACGCTCTCGTCCAGCGACACCATGCCTTGGCCGGAGATGTAAGGCGCGGCGGCGCGTACTTCGGGGTGCTTGGCGACGATGTCCAGCACATGCTGCCAATCGTTCAGTTGGCCGCTGTCGCTGCTGACCTGTAGATGCGGGGTGACGCCGAGGATGCGGGCGCGTATCTCTTTCTGGAAGCCGTTCATCACCGACAGCACCACGATCAGCGCCATCACGCCCAAGCCGATGCCCAGCATGGAGATCAGCGAGATGAAGGAGATGAAATGGTTGCGGCGCTTGGCGCGGGTATAACGCAGGCCGATAAAGAGTTCGTAGGGTTGCAAGATGCAAGGCTCGTTTCGATGACGGGCGCTAGTGTGCCATAAGAGGCGCGCTTGCGGGATGGTAAACTGCGGGCATGAAACATCTTCATTTGCTGGTTCCTGATTTATTCCCTCCGCAAGACATCGCCGTTGAAGTGTGCGCGGATCTGCGTTTGCCCGCTCTGGAAAAGATATTGGCACGCGGCTCCACCGGCGCATCAAACATCGCCACCCTGGAAGACTGGCTGTGCCGCGCATTCGCGGCAGACGGCGTGGCGCCGGTGCGTGCTCTTGCGGACGAGTTGGCGACTGGGGAAGGCTATTGGTTGTGCGCCGATCCGGCGCATCTGCAATTGCAACATTCGCGGGTGGTTTTGCTGCCGGAGGCGGTGCTGAACCAGACGGAGGCTGATGCGCTGTGTGCCAGTCTGAACGGGCATTTCGCCGGCATGGGACTGGGCTTCCATGCGCCGCAGCCGCAGCGTTGGTATGTGCGTGCGACCGAACCTACGGAGGTGACGATGCATCCGATGAGCCAGGTGGCATGGCGCGATGTGAAACCGTTCCAGCCGCAGGGGGCGGATGCCATGCGCTGGCAACGTATCGCCACCGAGGTGCAGATGTTGCTGCACGCGCATCCCGTGAACCAGGCGCGCGAAGCGCGCGGTGAATTGGCTATCAACACTCTGTGGCTGTGGGGCGGCGGTCGGGCAGCGCGGTTACAAAAGGCATTCGATGCAGTCGGCGGCGACAGCGGCCTGGCTGGCGCATTCGCGCGGGCGACAGGTGTGCCGCAGGCCGGATCGGTGCAGGCGATGCTGGACGGGAAATGCGACAGCGGGTTGTGGGTATGCGGTGTGCCGGGCGAGGCTCAGCAGTGTGGCGATTACCATGCGTGGCGCGATGCGGTGCTGCGGTTTGAACAGGAGTGCGCGCAGCCAGTGCTGAAAGCGCTGCGGGCAGGGCGCTTGCGGCGCCTGACGCTTGAGGTCTTGCGGGAGGGCAGTGGGCAACGTTTCGAACTGACGCGCGGTGATGCGTGGAAACTGTGGCGTACCGCGCGCTCCTTGGCACGGTACGCGGTGTAGAATGCCCCATCGGCAAACGGACTTGATGCTATGAATTTCTGGAACGAAATGATCGGTTTTTTCTGGGGCACGGAATCCTTCCCCCTGCTGATCATGGTGCTGGGCATGGCGGTAGTGCTTCTGCACTTCCGTCGCGACGAGCGGGCGAGCCTGATCAACACGGTCGGCTTCTTCCTCGTCTGCTTGTTCGGGCAATTCGTCAGCGGAGTGTTGCATGCACTGGAGTTGGCGCGTGCCGCGGCGGTGACGCACGAGGTGTTCGTCATCGGCACCGGGGTCGCCGTGATCCGCTTGTGGGGGCAACTGGTGTTCCGCGTCGTGCTGCCGGCAGTCAAGCTCACGCCCCCGCGCATCACCGAGGATATCTTCGTCATCATCGCGTATGTCGCCTGGTTCATGGTGCGCCTGCGTTATGCCGGTCTCGATCTGGGCAGCATCCTGGCGACGTCGGCGGTGATCACTGCCGTGATCGCCTTCGCCATGCAGGATACGCTGGGCAACATCCTCGGCGGCCTGGCTTTGCAACTGGACAATTCCATCGAGGTCGGCGACTGGATCAAGGTGGACGACATCTCCGGCAAGGTGGTGGACATCCGCTGGCGTTCCACGCTGGTGGAGACGCGCAACTGGGAGACCGTGGTGTTCCCCAACAGCCAGTTGATGAAGAACAAGTTCCTGGTGCTGGGGCGGCGCACCGACCAGCCGGTGCAATGGCGGCGCTGGGTGTGGTTCAACGTGGGGCTGGATGTCGCGCCGACCCGGGTGGTGAGCGTGGTCGAGGACTCCATCCTGCAGACCGACATCGCCAATGTGGCGAAGAACCCACAGCCCAGCTGCATCCTGATGGACATGGACAACAAGGGCTATGCGCGTTATGCGCTGCGTTACTGGCTGACCGACCTGATGCAGGACGACCCTACGGATGCCATGTTGCGCTGGCACATCATGACTGCCTTGCAGCGCGCCGGTATGAAGCTGGCGATGGAAGAGCGCAGCATCCATATCACCAAAGAGAACGAGAAATACGAGGAGGTGGTGCACCAGCGCGAGGTGTTGCTGCGCATCAAGACCTTGCGCCGCGTCGAACTGTTCTCGCAATTGACCGATGCCGAACTGAAAGCCTTGGCGGAGCGTCTGCGCTATTCGCCGTTTGCCAAGGGCAACATCATCACCAGGCAAGGTGATGAGAAATCGCATTGGCTGTATATCATCATCAACGGCGAGGCCGAGGTCTTTGTCGATCTGCCCAACGGCAGGCGGCGCAATGTGCGCACCCTGGATCGGGGGAATTTCTTCGGCGAGATGGGGCTGCTCACCGGTGCGCCGCGTTCCGCCTCGGTCATCGCCAAGACCGACGTGGAGTGCTACCGCATCGACAAAGATGTGGTGGAGGAGTTGCTGCATGCGCGCCCGGGCATCGCCGAGGAGATCTCGCATATCCTCGTTACGCGCCGGGCCGAACTGGATACCGCGCTGCAGAGTCTGGATGCGACTGGGGCGCATAAGGACCTGTCGCAGCAACGCAACGAGATACTTTCCACGATCAAGCGCTTCTTTTCGCTGGGTTGAATGAAGAGTTCCAATTGGGGACTTAATTCGCGCGGCCGATTCCTGTATCATGCGCCCCCAGACAACCCGGATATAGTGCAGATGAAAGTTACCTTCCTGGATTTCGAGCAGCAGGTCTCCGAGCTGGAGAGCAAGATCGAGCAGTTGCGTTACGTGCAGGACGATTCCGCACTCGACATTTCCGATGAGATCGGCAGGCTGCAAAAGAAGAGCCAAGCTCTGACCAAGGATATCTACGCCAAGCTTACGCCGTGGCAGATCTCGCAGGTGTCGCGCCATCCGCAACGCCCCTACACGCTGGACTACATCCAGCACCTGTTTACCGACTTTGAAGAACTGCACGGCGACCGCAACTATGCGGACGACGCTGCCATCGTGGGCGGCTTGGCGCGTTTCAACGGCCAGAGTGTGATGGTCATCGGCCATCAAAAAGGCCGCGATACCAAAGAGCGCCAGTACCGCAATTTCGGCATGCCGCGTCCGGAAGGTTATCGCAAGGCGATGCGTCTGATGCGTCTGGCCGAAAAATTCGGTATCCCCATCATGACTTTCATCGACACGCCCGGTGCGTATCCCGGTGTGGGCGCGGAAGAGCGCGGACAATCCGAAGCGATCGGCAAGAACCTGTATGTGATGGCGGAACTGCGCGTGCCAATCATCTGCACCATCATCGGCGAAGGCGGTTCCGGCGGTGCCTTGGCTATCGCGGTGGGTGATGCCATGCTGATGCTGCAATACGCCACTTACTCCGTCATCTCGCCGGAAGGTTGCGCCTCCATCCTGTGGAAAAGCGCGGCCAAGGCGTCCGAAGCTGCCGAGACTTTGGGTATCACTGCCACACGCCTCAAGACCCTTGGACTGGTCGACAAGATCGTCAGCGAGCCATTGGGCGGCGCGCACCGCGACTACGCAGCGATGATGCAGACCATGAAGAAGGCTTTGCAAGAGACGCTCAAGCAAGTGCAATCTCAGACCACCAATGAGATGTTGCAAGCGCGCTTCGGTCGCTTGATGAGCTATGGCAAGTTCAAGGAAATCGAACTTAGCTGATATCGTTGCGGCGGGTCTCGCGCCGCTTCTTCCCAAGCATAGTCACCTCATCGTCGGCTTGAGCGGCGGCATGGATTCCGTCGTGCTGCTGCACTTGCTGCATACTCTTGCGCCGCGCTTCGAGTGGCGCCTCTCCGCGTTGCATGTCCACCACGGCATCAGTCCGAACGCTGATGTCTGGGCGGATTTTTGTACAGACCTCTGTGCGCGACACGGTATTCAACTGCATATCGAGCAGGTAGACATCAACCCGCTGCGGGATACACACGGCCTTGAAGCGGCTGCGCGCAAGCTGCGTCATGCGGCCTTTGCCAAACAGTCCTGTGATTTCGTCGCGCTGGCGCATCATGCCGATGACCAGGCGGAAACCCTGTTATTGCAGCTGTTGCGCGGTGCGGGGGTCAAGGGGGTGGCGGCGATGCCAGTCATCAAGCGCGAGGTGCAGCATGCAGTAGTGCGACCGCTGCTCGAAATTCCGCGTTCCGATCTGCACGCCTATGCGCGACTTCATGATTTGCGCTGGATCGAGGACGAGAGCAATGCAGACGACAGCTATCCGCGCAACTTTTTGCGCCATCGTCTGCTGCCAGTACTTGAGCAACGCTTTCCCGCTTATCGCGACACCCTGAACCGCAGCGCACATAATTTTGCGGAAAGCAGCGAGTTGCTCGATGAGCTGGCGCAGGTGGATGGGGCGCAAGTGCTGTGCGAAGGGCAGTTGCAGGTTGGTGCGTTGCTGGTGTTGTCACGGCAACGAGCAAAGAATCTGCTGCGCTATTTTTTGCATACGCAGGGCGCTCCCATGCCGCAAGCCGTGCAGCTGGATGACATGTTGCGGCAGTTGTGCGAGGCACGTGAGGACGCGGCGGTGTGTGTCGAGTTCGGCGATTGGCAGGTACGACGCTATCAAGACAAGGTTTATGCGCTACCTGCACTGGGCGAGTTCGATCCCGGTCTGGTGCTGGCATGGAGTGGGCAAGTCGGAATTGGAATGGGCTCCGTTGAACGGTCGTTTGTTGTTTCAGCAAACGGTGGGGCAGGGCATCAGTCTGTCAAAGTTGCAGCATGCTCCGGTGACTCTGCGTCTGCGTAGCGGCGGCGAGACGTTACGCCCGCATCCCAATGCCGCGACGCGCAGCCTGAAGAATCTGATGCAGGAAAATCACATTCCGTCGTGGCAACGCGAACGTTTGCCGTTGCTGTTCTGTGGCGACGAACTGGTATGCGTGGTGGGAGTGGCTATCCATGCCGATTTCCAGGCATCGCAAGGTGAGGAAGGCCTGTTGGTGTCCTGCAAATAGTTGGACTATGATGCCGCCGACAAGAAGTAGTGGTACCGCAAGCCATGTCCGCTTAGGTGCTGGCGCAGCACCTTGATCTTGGCTGTTCCTGCTGGTGGTCAATCAGGCCTTGCTTGCGGCGGGGCAATTCATGAGCCCGGCTCCATCTATGTGCCCGCCATCAGCCTGTGGTTGCCGCATCTGCTCTAATCGCTAGTCGTTGATTGGATACGCCGCCGCCCTGCGACAGGGCGGCCAAAGCCTGCTAGAATCGCGCCCTCAGAATTTTCTGATTCACAATAATCATTTGGAGAGAAGCATGGCTGTCGAACGTACCCTTTCTATCATCAAACCCGATGCCGTGGCGAAGAACGTCATCGGTCAGATCTACACTCGTTTCGAGAACGCCGGCCTGAAGATCGTGGCTGCACGCATGGTGCAATTGTCGCGTGCCGAAGCGGAAGGTTTCTACGCTGTGCACAAGGCACGTCCTTTCTTCAACGACCTGGTCAATTTCATGATCTCCGGCCCGGTGATGATCCAGGCTCTGGAAGGCGAAGGCGCCATCCTGAAGAACCGTGACCTGATGGGCGCGACCGATCCGAAGAAGGCAGAGAAGGGCACCATCCGCGCCGATTTCGCCGACAGCATCGACGCCAATGCAGTGCACGGCTCCGACGCTGCAGAAACTGCTGCGGTTGAGATCGCCTACTTCTTCCCGGCACTGAACGTCTACTCGCGCTAAGCGACAAACGATGAAGCAAAACCTCCTCGATTTTGAACCGGCAGCAATGACCGCATGGTTTGCGGAACAAGGCGAAAAGCCGTTCCGCGCCAAGCAGGTGCTGCGCTGGATCTACAAAAACGGGGAGTCCGATTTCGATGCGATGAGCGATCTGGCGATCTCTCTTCGCGAAAAACTCAAGCAGATCGCCTGCATCCAGACACCCAAGGTGATGCGCGAGGAGTTGGCCTCCGACGGTACGCGCAAATGGCTGCTGGATGTGGGCACGGGGAATGCGGTGGAGACCGTGTACATCCCGGAAGAAGACCGGGGGACACTGTGTGTTTCGACACAGGCCGGATGCGCACTGGATTGCGCGTTCTGTTCCACCGGCAAGCAGGGCTTCAACCGCAACCTGTCGACCGCCGAGATCATCGGCCAGGTGTGGTGGGCGAACCACGAGCTGGGCAAGAATGCCGACGGCAACTGGCCGATCACCAATGTGGTGCTGATGGGCATGGGCGAGCCGCTGTTGAACTTTGACAACACCGTGAGCTCCTTGCGCCTGATGCTGGACGACAATGCCTATGGCTTGTCGCGCCGCCGCGTGACGGTGTCCACCTCCGGCGTGGTGCCGGCGATGGACCGTCTGCGCGAGGAATGCCCGGTGGCCTTGGCGATCTCGCTGCATGCCCCGAACGACGCGCTGCGCAACGTGCTGGTGCCGATCAACCAGAAATATCCGCTGCACGAGTTGATGGCAGCCTGCCAGCGCTATCTGGAAAAGGCGCCGCGCGACTTCGTCACCTTCGAATACGTGATGCTGGCTGGCGTGAACGACAGCGTACAGCACGCGCGCGAACTGATTTCACTGGTGCGCGATGTGCCGTGCAAATTCAACCTGATCCCGTTCAATCCCTTCCCGCAAGCGCCTTATCAGCGTTCGGATATGGAAGTTGTGAAGCATTTTCGCGATGTGTTGATGCAGTCCAATATTGTGACCACCATCCGCAAAGTGCGCGGCGACGATATTGCGGCTGCCTGCGGGCAATTGGCGGGGCAGGTGCAGGATAAGACGAAACGAACACATCGATTGGTGGAGGCGAGTCAATGAAGTTTTTCAAACTGCTTATTATGGCGTCGTTATTGGCGGGCTGTGCCTCATCCGGTGGGGGCTCCGAGGGGACGCCGACCGTGGACACGAATCGTGCGCAAGCCATCGCCAAAGCACATACCGAGCTGGCTGCGGCGTACTATGAACGAAAACAATATGCGGTTGCCCTGCAAGAAATCGGGGTGTCGCTGCAGGCGGATGCGAACCATGCACCGGCCTACAACGTGCGCGCATTGGTGCGCATGGCGTTGCGTGAAGACGAACAATCCGATGCGGATTTCCGCCGCAGCCTGCAGCTGGATAGCACGAGTTCGGAGACGCACAACAACTATGGCTGGTTCTTGTGCCAACGCGGGCGCACAAAAGAGTCCTTCAAACAATTCCAGGCGGCGGTGCAAAACCCGCTATACAACACCCCTGAGGCGGCTTACGCGAATTTGGGTGTGTGTTACAAGAAAGCAGGGCAATTGAAGGAGGCGGAAAGCAACTTGCAGCGAGCCCTGATCCTGCGTCCGGGGATGCCGGAAGCGTTGTATGGCTTGGCTGACTTGAGTTATGACAGCGCCGACTATGCCGGCGCAAAATCCTATTTCTTGCGCTTTTCCCAGGTCTTTCCCGAGCTGACCGCAGAGCAGCTGTGGTTGGCAGTACGCATCGAGCGCAAGATGCATGATCGCAATGCCGAGGCAAGCTATGCTCTGCAACTTCGCAAACGTTATCCCGATTCCCGGGAGGCCCAACTGCTATTGCAAGGTGAATGATGGAAAACTCTGACGTCGTCGCTAACGTAGGAAAAGAACTTCCTCCACAACAACCCCAACTCAATGTTGGTATGGTGATGCGCGAGGCGCGTGAGCGCTTGGGGATGAGCGTGAACGATGTTGCCGAGCGAATAAAGTTTGCTCCGCGGCAGGTGGAGGCGCTGGAATCGAATGATTTCGCGCACCTGCCACAGACGACCTTTCTGCGCGGTTTCGTACGCAGCTATGCGCGTGTGCTACAGCTGGATGAGGAGGCGTTGCTTGCTTCACTGCCTGCGGCGGAGCAGCATAAACAAGTCGTCGCCAAAGCGAGCGGGGTGGACGTGCCTTTCCCCGCGGCTCAATTGCTGCGCCGCATCAATGTGCAGTGGTTGGCAGGTGCTCTGGGTGTGGCACTGTTGCTCGGATTGTTTGTGTGGTTGCATGAAGATACACCTGTGAATATACCGGATGCCTTGGTTGTTGAGCCGGTGGCTTTACCGGCAGCTGAATCGGCAGTTGCTTCTGCAGTTCCTGCTGTTGGACCCGCAAAAAATCCTGAGCTGGCCACGGTCGTCGAAACAAAGAAAGCGGTCGCCGAAGTAAAGAAACCGACCGAACACAAAAAGCCGATAGAGCAAAGTAAGCAGGTCGAACCTGCGCAGCCCGTTGTGGTGCCCAAGCCGGAGGCGGAGTCGGCAGTAGAGCCGATGGAGACTGAAAAACCATCGGTTGCACTGGAGGTGCTCAAGCGTCGTCCATTGCACTTCGTGTTTGAGCAAGATGCATGGGCAGAAGTGAAAGATGTTAACGGCGTTGTTCTGCTTTCGAGGATGAATCGGCAAGGCAGCGAAAAGTGGATAGGAGGTCCGCGGCGTGCGCCGTATGATGTGTCCATCTCGCGCCCGGGCAACGTCAAGCTATATTACAAAGGCCGGGAAATCGATCTTTCAGCTTACGCGTCGATGGAAGTTGCGCACCTGAAGGTGGAGTGAGGTATATGAGTCACTCTTCCATCTCGCGTCACCAGACGCAGTGTGTACATGTCGGTGATATTGCGATCGGCGGAGGTGCTCCTGTTGTCGTGCAATCCATGACCAATACCGACACCGCCGATGCGGAAGGCACGGCGCGTCAGGTGTACGAACTGGCACAGGCCGGTTCCGAGTTGGTGCGCATTACGGTGAATACCTCCGAGGCCGCGCAGCAAGTGCCGCGCATCCGCAAGATGCTGGATGACATGGGCTGCGACGTGCCATTGATCGGCGATTTCCACTATAACGGCCATCGCCTGCTCACCGAGTTTCCCGAATGCGCGCAGGCTCTGGCGAAATACCGTATCAATCCCGGTAACGTGGGCAAGAATCGCAAGGGCGAAGACCAATTCGCGATGATGATCGCGGTGGCCAAGCAATACGACAAGCCGGTGCGTATCGGCGTTAACTGGGGCAGTCTGGACCAGGATCTCGTGGTGCGCCTGATGGATGGGAACGCCAAACTGGCGCAGCCGAAAGAGGTGAACGAGGTGACGCGCGAGGCGCTTATCGTCTCTGCCTTGCAGAGCGCGCAGCGCGCCGAGGAACTGGGCTTGGCGCATGACCGCATCGTGTTGTCGTGCAAGGTGAGTGCGGTGCAGGACCTGATCGCGGTCTATACCGAATTGTCCAAACGCTGCGACTATCCGCTGCATCTGGGTTTGACCGAGGCGGGTATGGGCTCCAAGGGAATCGTGGCTTCCACCGCTGCGCTGGCAGTGCTGTTGCAGCGCGGTATCGGCGACACCATCCGCATCTCGCTGACACCGGAACCGAATGGCGACCGCACACAGGAAGTGGTGGTGGCCCAAGAGATATTGCAGACTATGGGCTTGCGCTCCTTTGCGCCGATGGTGACGGCTTGTCCGGGCTGCGGCCGTACTACCAGCACGGTGTTCCAGGAGTTGGCGCAGGACATCCAGCGCTATTTGCGTGCACAGATGCCGGTGTGGCGCGAACAGTATGTGGGTGTGGAGGAAATGGACGTGGCGGTGATGGGCTGCATCGTCAACGGACCTGGTGAAAGCAAGCTGGCCAACATCGGCATCAGTCTGCCGGGTACCGGGGAATCGCCTGCCGCGCCGGTGTATGTGGACGGCGAGAAGACCGTCACCCTGCGCGGCGACAACATCGCGGTCGAGTTCCAGAAGATCGTGGACGACTATGTGGCGAGAAAATTTGCCAAGCGTGCGCCGGGCGACAAGGCCAAGAAGCGTATAGAGATCAAAGCAGTCTGAGTGAGTAGATGAGCAAAGAAACACTACAAGCCGTAAAAGGCATGAACGATATCCTGCCGGACGAGGCGGGGCTGTGGCTGTGGTTCGAGGATACGGTGCGCGACTGGCTGGAGGCTTACGGCTATCGCAACATCCGCATGCCGCTGGTGGAGCCGACTGCGCTGTTCCAACGTGCCATCGGCGAAGTGACCGACATCGTCGAGAAGGAGATGTACAGCTTCGAGGACAGTCTCAACGGCGACCACCTGACGCTGCGCCCCGAGGGAACGGCCTCCTGCGTGCGTGCTGTGCTGCAGCACAATCTGTTGTATAACGCGCCGCAGCGGCTGTATTACAACGGTCCGATGTTCCGCCATGAGCGTCCGCAGAAGGGGCGCTATCGCCAATTCCACCAGATCGGCGTCGAGGCGCTGGGTTTTGCCGGGCCGGACATCGATGCCGAGCAGATCGTGATGTGCGCACGCTTGTGGAAAAAGCTGGGTATCCGCGACGTGGTGTTGCAGATCAATACTTTGGGCGATACGGCTGCTCGTCAGCGCCATCGCGAGAAACTGATCGCCTATTTCGAGCAGCACAAGGATGTGCTGGATGCCGATGCGCAGCGTCGTTTGTACAGCAACCCGCTGCGTATTCTCGATACCAAGAATCCGGCGATGCAGGAACTGGTCAGTGCGGCGCCGAAATTGATGGATGAGCTGGAGGAAGACGCCATCCGGCATTTCGAGTCGGTGCAGGCAATCCTGACACGGCACGGCATCGCGTTCGAGATCAACCCGCGGCTGGTGCGCGGACTGGATTATTACAACCGCACCGTGTTCGAGTGGGTCACCACGCGTCTCGGTGCGCAGGGCACAATCTGTGCCGGTGGCCGTTTTGACGGCCTGATCGAGCAGATTGGCGGTAAGCCCGCGCCGGCATGCGGCTTCGCCATGGGGGTGGAGCGTCTGCTGGCCTTGTTGCAGGAAGATGGCATGCAGAATCCGGCTGCCCCCCTGGATGTGTATGTGGTGCATCAGGGCGAGCAGGCACAGAATCTGGCTTGGCGCGTGGCTGAACAACTGCGCGATGATGGGCTGCGCGTGCTGCTGCACTGCGGCGGAGGCAGTTTCAAGTCGCAGATGAAGAAGGCGGACGGCAGTGCTGCGGCATGCGCGGCCATCATCGGCGATGACGAGGTGGCGGCGAACGCCGTGATGCTCAAGCCCTTGCGCGGCGGCGGAGAACAGCAGCGCGTGGAATTGCATGATTTGCAGAAAAAGATTCGTGAATTGATCAAGTGAGGGAATGAAAATGTCTAGTTTGGATTTGCATGAGCAGGAACAGGTTGAAGCGATCAAGGCCTGGTGGAAAGAGAACCGCAAGTGGGTGATCGGCGTGCTGGTGATTGGCGTGTTCGGCTATGTGGGTATGTATTTCTGGAACCAGCACCAGGCCCGTCAGACTGTCGAAGCCGCCAAGCTGTATGCCGAAGTGGTGAAGCAGACCGCGACCAACGATGCCAAACGCATCGGGGATGCGGCGGATGCGCTAGTGAGCCGATACGGCAGCAGCGCTTACGCGTCGCGCGCGCAGCTGCTGGCGGCACAAGCCAGCTTGCAGGCCAGGGATATCGCACATGCTAAAGTACAGTTGCAGTGGGTGGTCGAGCATGCGAGCGAGACCGGTTTGCAGGACACTGCACGTCTGAAACTGGCCAGCGTGCTGCTGGATGAGAAGAAATACGATGAGGCGCTCAAGCAACTTGATGCATCGCACCCGGAATCCTTCTCTGGCTTGTATTCCGATCTGAAAGGCGATGTATTGAGCGCGCAGGGCAAGGTCGCTGAGGCGCGCGCTGCGTATCAACAAGCCTACGACAAGACCGATGCGAAGAGCATGTATCGCAATCTGATCCAGCTGAAGATGGACGGGTTGGGCAGCAAATGAGGCTGAGCAATCAACTCATCGTCGCGTTGCTTTCCCTGACGCTGGCTGCATGTGGCAGCGAGAAGCCGGGCATCAAGCCTGCGCATCTGGTCGATTTCAAACCGGCGGCCAAGGTCGAAGTACGCTGGAGCGTCGATGTCGGTGATGCGGGGCAGAGCGTGTTGTTCCCGGCCGTGACCCGCGAAGCGGTGTTTGCCGCGAGTGCGAAGGGCAGGCTGTACCGTCTTGATCGCAACACGGGCAGGCAGGCATGGCGCATCGACAGCGGTTTTGCCATCTCCGGCGGTGTCGGAGCGGGCGAAGGGCTGGTGCTGGTCGGCGGCGAGAAAGGCGAGTTGGCGGCTTACGACGAGGATACCGGCAAGCTGCAATGGCAGGTCAAGGTATCCAGCGATGTGTTGAGTGCTCCCAAGATCGCTGACGGCGTCGTTGTTGTGCGTACCGGAAACCAGCGCATTACCGGCTTGAACGCGAAAGACGGCAGCCGCTTGTGGCTATACGAGCGCGCTACACCGACCCTCATCGTACGCAGCCACGCCGGCGTAGTGATTCGTAACGGTTTGGTCTATGCGGGGTTTGCTGCTGGCAAGTTGGCGGCGATCAAGCTGAACAACGGCGTGGTCGCATGGGAATCATCGGTTTCGCAGCCGCGCGGTAATACAGAGTTGGAACGCATTAGCGACATCACCAGCCTGCCGGTAGTGGATGAAACACAAGTGTGTGCGGTGGCCTTCCAGGGGCGTTTGGCTTGTTTTGATGCAGCACAGGGCGGTGCCTTGTGGACACGCGATGTATCCAGTGACAAGGGGCTGGCGTTGTCTGGTAACACGCTGTATCTCACCGATACTGATAGCAACGTGCTCGCGCTGGACAAGAGCAGCGGTGCTTCGCTGTGGAAGAATGAACAACTCTCCTTACGTAAGGCAACAGCGGTCTACCCGCTGGACAACTATCTGGTTCTGGGCGATTACGAAGGCTATCTCCATGTATTGAAAAGCGAGGATGGTAGTTTCGTCGCGCGCCACAAGACCGACGGCAGTGCCATCCAGATTCCCCCTGTAACATTGGGCGATGGCGCTTTGATCCAGACCAGCGACGGCGAGCTGTATTCCATCGCCATTCACTAGAAGAAGATGCTACCTACACTCGTACTTGTTGGCCGCCCCAACGTCGGTAAATCCACGTTGTTCAACCGTCTCACGCGCAGCCGTGATGCGCTGGTGGCGGATATGCCCGGCCTGACGCGCGACCGCCATTACGGACGTGGCCGTGTCGGCGAACGGCCGTATCTGATCGTGGATACCGGCGGTCTGGAACCTGTCGCCAAGGAAGGTATCCTGCACGAGATGGCCAAACAGACGCGGCAGGCGGTGGATGAGGCGGATATGGTGCTGTTCATCGTCGACGGCAGGGATGGTGTCACGCCGCAAGACCGCATCATCGCCACCCAGTTGCGCAAGACCGGCCGTCCGCTGCTGCTGCTGGTGAACAAGGCCGAGGGTATGCGGCGCGAGCGCGTCACCATGGACTTTCATGAACTTGGTTTGGGCGAACCTATTCCGATCTCGTCGGCGCACGGCGACAACGTGGCCGAAATGATCGAGGTCGCGCTGGACGAATTGCCGGCCATGGAGCCGGAAACCGAAGAAAAATCCGACCATCCTAAGCTGGCCATCGTCGGGCGTCCCAACGTGGGTAAATCCACGCTGGTCAATGCCATCCTCGGCGAAGAGCGCGTCATCGCCTTCGATCAGCCGGGAACCACGCGCGACTCCATCTACATCGATTTCGAGCGCGGCGGCAAGCAATACACCATCATCGATACGGCCGGTGTGCGCCGTCGTGGCAAGATCGACGAGGCTATCGAAAAATTCTCGGTGGTGAAGACGCTGCAGGCCGTCGAGGATGCCAATGTGGTGGTGTTGGTGGTCGATGCCAGCGACGAGATCACGGAGCAGGATGCGCACCTGGCCGACTTCGTGCTGCAGGCCGGACGCGCGCTGGTGCTGGCGGTGAACAAGTGGGACGGTCTGGACGAATACAAACGCGATACGGCCAAGCGCGACATCGAGCGCAAGCTGCATTTCCTCAGCTTTGCCAAGCATCACTTCATCTCGGCACTGAACGGTACCGGCGTGGATGCGTTGCTGAAATCGGTGAATCAGGCCTACACCGCGGCAATGACCAAGTTGCCTACACCGCAACTCAGCCGTGTATTGGAGGAGGCCCTGCAGAAGCAACAACCGCCGCGTAACGGCTCATTCCGTCCCAAGATGCGCTATGCCCACCAGGGCGGCAGTAATCCCCCGCTCATCATCATCCACGGCAGTGCGCTGGATAAGGTGCCAGACAGCTACACTCGCTATTTGGAGAAAGTCTTTTGCGATGCCTTCAAATTGCAGGGCACGCCGCTGCGCATCGAATACAAATCCGGCAAGAATCCATTCGCCGACAAGAAACATGTGCTCACCGAGAGCGAACAACGTGCTGCACATCGCGCACGGATTCGGGGACGCAGGCTGTATGGGTGATGGATCGGGCGATCCGCGGGATTGACCTGTCATTGGTTGGCGCCCTGTTGTTGATTTAAAAATCGAGGAAAGAGGTCCGGCCAAGAGCTTTCAGGGCGATTGCGGACGATATTTCGTGCGCTCTTCCGTAGCGACGGGTTTTCCAGTACAGTAGCCGCCCCAAGAACTACAAGAGCGGACATCATGAGTGCAAAAGGGCAACAATTACAAGACCCGTTCCTGAACGCGCTGCGTAAGGAACATGTGCAGGTCGCCATTTACCTGGTCAACGGTATCAAGCTGCAAGGCCAGGTCGAATCGTTCGATCAATACGTGGTGCTGCTGAAGAACACCGTCACCCAGATGGTCTACAAGCATGCCATCTCCACCATCGTCCCTGCGCGCGCCGTCACCATTCCGTTCGACGCAGAATAATGCTTGAGTCAACGACTGTCCCCAATACGGCGGTATTGGTCAGTCTCGATTTCGGCGCACCGGATTACGCAGAAAGTTTGGAAGAGTTACGTTTGCTGGCAGAAAGTGCCGGTGTGCGTACGCTTGCGCTGGTGGAAGGCAAGCGGCAACGCCCGGATCCTTCTACTTTTGCCGGCAGTGGCAAAGTGGATGAGATCGCCGCCTTGGTGGAAGAGTTGGAAGCACCGCTGGTCATTTTCAATCACGACCTGTCTCCCGCGCAGATGCGTAATCTCACGGCCAAGATACAGACGCGGGTGATCGACCGTACCATGTTGATCCTGGATATCTTCGCGTTGCGCGCGCAGAGCCATGAGGGCAAGGTGCAGGTGGAATTGGCACAGCTCAAATATCTTTCCACACGCTTGGTCGGCATGAACATGGATATGGGGCAGCAGAAGTTCGCCGTTGGTGCACGCGGCCCCGGTGAGACTCAGCTCGAGTTGGACAGGCGCAAGCTGGATAGGCGCGTGCACCTGCTCAATGAACGCCTTAAACAACTCAAGCGCCATCGCGAGCTGCAGCGCAAGGCGCGCAGCCGTTCCGATGTAATGTCGGTTTCCATTGTCGGCTATACCAACGCGGGCAAATCCACGCTGTTCAATCGCCTGACCAATGCCAACGTGTATGTCGCCAACCAGCTGTTCGCCACGCTGGATACCACGGCGCGCAAGATATTTCTGGAAGGTGACAGCCATCGGCAAGTGGTGCTGTCCGATACCGTGGGTTTCATCCGTCATCTGCCGCATGGCTTGGTGGCGGCTTTCCGCAGTACCCTGGAAGAAACGGCACTGGCCGATCTGCTGCTGCATGTGGTGGACGTGAACAGCCCCGAACGGCATGACCAAGTGGCCGAAGTGAACAAGGTTCTGGCAGAGATCGGGGCGCAGCAAATCCCGCAAATTGTGGTCTACAACAAGATCGACCTGCAGGGCCTGGAAGCAGGCGTGAAGCGCGACGAATATGGTAAAATCGCCAGCATTCACCTGAGCGCAAAAACAGGCGCCGGTTTGGCAGAATTGCGAGCCGCGCTGGCCGAAGTGCGCGATGCGCCGGTATCTGAGGTGCAGGTGGAAGAGTGGCATCCCCTGAATGACAACTGAGTTGACCAAAAGGTAAACAGACTATGGGACTAAACGACCCACAATGGGGTAACAAGAACAGCGGCGGCCCTCCCGATCTGGAGGAGGTGATGCGCAAGCTTAACCGCAAGATCGAATCACTGTTCGGCAAGTCCGGCGGTGGCGCGCCCAAGGGCGGTAGCGGTAATGCCACCGGCGGGATGGGCGGCGGCATCGGTTTGATCGTGCTGGTCGTGGCGCTGATCTGGATCGCCAGCGGTTTCTATATCGTCGATGCGAGCCAGCGCGGCGTGGTGTTGCGTTTTGGCAAACAAGTGGAAATCACGGAAGCAGGCCCGCGCTGGCACTTGCCGTATCCCATCGAGACGGTGGAAGTGGTCAACCTGAGCCAGGTGCGCACGGTCGAAGTCGGCTACCGTGATAACGTGAAGAACAAGATGCTGAAAGAATCGCTGATGTTGACCGATGACGAGAACATCATCGACATCCAGTTTGCGGTGCAGTATTTCCTGAAAGACCCGGCCGAATATCTGTTCAACAATCGCATGACGGATGACCGCGAGATCGTGCGCCAAGCCGCAGAGACTGCCATTCGCGAGGTGGTCGGCAAAAGCAAGATGGATTTCGTGCTGTATGAGGGGCGCGAGCAGGTCGCGGCTTCGACCACCAAGCTGATCCAGGACATCCTCGATCGTTACAAGGCGGGCATCATCGTGAGCAAAGTCACCATGCAGAACGCGCAGCCACCGGAGCAGGTGCAGGCTGCGTTCGACGATGCGGTGAAAGCCGGTCAGGACCGGGAGCGCCAGAAGAACGAAGGCCAGGCCTATGCCAATGATGTCGTGCCCAGAGCCAAGGGTGCGGCGGCACGCTTGATGCAGGAAGCGGACGGCTATAAGCAGCGTGTGATTGCCAATGCCGAGGGTGATGCCAGCCGCTTCAAGCAAATCCTGGTCGAATATGAAAAGGCACCGCAAGTAACGCGAGAGCGCATGTACCAGGACATGAAGCAACAGATACTGACCAGTACCAGCAAGGTATTGGTGGACCAGAAGAGCGGGGGCGGCAACTTGCTGTATCTGCCCTTGGACAAGTTGATCCAGAGTACCAATCCGGGCACCGAGCCGGCCTACAAGCCGACGGAGCAGTTGACGCCGGAGACTACCCCGGTGCCCGCGCCGCGTGTGCGCGAATCAATGCTCGGTCGTGACAGGGAGGCTCGCTGATGAAACTGAATACTACTAATTTCCTGGGGGTCGCTGGCGTGGTCGTATTGATCCTGGCCAGCATGAGCATCTTCATAGTTGACCAGCGTCAGACCGCCATCGTGTTCCAGCTTGGCGAAATGAAGCGCGTGGAGACGACGCCGGGAATCAAGTTGAAGGCGCCGCTTTGGCAGAACGTACGCTTCTTTGATTCGCGCATTCTGACCTTGGATACGGCAGAGCCTGAAAGATTTATCACGGCCGAGAAGAAGAACGTGCTGGTGGATTCTTTCATCAAATGGCGCATCGTCGACGTGAAGCAGTATTACGTCAGCGTGGGAGGAGACGAGGCGCGTGCACAGACCCGTTTGATGCAGACTGTGAATTCGGCGTTGCGCGAAGAGTTCGGCAAACGCACTATCCATGAAGTGGTATCCGGGCAACGCGACGAGCTCATGCATGCAGTGCAAGAGAAGACCGATGTGGATGCGCGCAAGATCGGCGTGGAAGTGCTGGACGTGCGTTTGAAACGCGTGGATTTTCCTGTCGAGATCAGTGATTCGGTGTATCGCCGCATGGATGCCGAGCGTAAACGGGTGGCCAACGAACTGCGTGCGACGGGCAATGCCGAGAGCGAGAAGATCCGCGCCGATGCCGACCGGCAGCGCGAAGTGATTCTGGCGCAGGCCTACCGCGATGCGCAGAAGATCAAGGGCGAGGGCGATGCCAAGGCATCAGCGCTCTATGCGGGCGCATTTGGTCGCAATCCGGAGTTCTACGCCTTCTATCGCAGTCTTGATGTCTACAAACAGGGCTTCAAGAACAAGAGCGACGTGATGGTGCTGGATGCGGGTTCGCCGTTCTTCAAATACCTGAAGGGGTCCGGCAGGGACGGCAAATAGAAGCGCATGAGCGACTATTGGCTGGCTGCAATGGGACTGATGCTGGTGTTGGAGGGGATCATGCCGTTCCTGTTCCCCTCTGCGTGGCGCGAGACGTTGCGCAAAGTGGCGCAATTTCAAGATGGACAAGCTCGTTTCATCGGGTTGTCGCTGATGTTGAGCGGGCTGTTGCTGATTTACTGGATTAAATAATGAATTGGTTGTTGCCGGAATATATCCAAGACATGCTGCCGGATGAGGCCTGGCGCATCGAAGGCATGCGTCGCGATGTGCTGGAGATGCTGCGCCGCTCCGGCTATCAGTTGGTTTCTCCCCCTTTGTTGGAATATGCCGAATCGCTGCTCATCAACGACAGCGCAGACATGGACCTGCGCAGCTTCAAACTGGTCGATCAACTGAGCGGTCGTACCTTGGCACTGCGTGCCGACATTACGCCGCAAGTGGCACGTATCGATGCGCACCTGCTCAATCGCCAAGGGCGTGACACGCCTGTGTTATGCAGGCAGCGTGCTGCATACTCAACCGTCGGGTTTGATGCGTACGCGCGAACCGTTGCAGATCGGTGCCGAACTGTACGGACATGGCGGCATCGAGAGCGATCTGGAAGTGCAGCGCCTGATGCTGCAAGCGTTGAAATTGATGGGAGTCGATGGTGTGCATCTCGACCTCGGCCATGTCGGCGTGTTCCGCGCACTGGTGCGCGGTGCCAGCATCTCGCATGAATTAGAAGCGGAGTTGTTCAGCGCCTTGCAGTGCAAGGACGTGCCGGCCTTGTGACTCTGGTGTCTGGCCTGCCGCAGGGGGTGCAAACTGCCTTGTTGGCTTTGCCGCAACTCTACGGCGGAGTGGATGTGATCGCGCGCGCACGTGCGACCTTGCCTGCCAGCCCGGAGGTGACGTTAGCCTTGAATGAGCTGGAACAGGCGGCTGCGCATCTCAAGAATTTGGCGCAAGACATCGGTGTCGATCTGGCGGAACTGCGCGGTTATCACTATCACAGCGGTATGGTGTTCGCGGCTTACCATGCGGGTAGCCACGATGCCATCGCCCTGGGCGGGCGTTACGACGATGTGGGCAAGGCGTTCGGACGCGCGCGTCCGGCGACCGGTTTCAGCATGGATTTGCGCCAGTTGCACGGTCTGTTGGCGAAGCAGGCCCAACCGCAAGCGATCCACGCGCCGTATAGGCTGGATGCCGGATTGGATGCGGCGATCGCCAAACTGCGCGAGCAGGGCGAGATCGTTGTCGTCGATCTGCTGGGCAAGGCCGAGTATCACGCCGAACTGAACTGCGACCGCGAACTGCTGTTGCGCGACGGCAAGTGGGTCGTCGTCGAAATGAAAAATTGAAGCTTGGATCTAGGAACGAGAGATGTCTAAAAACGTAGTAGTGATCGGCACCCAGTGGGGCGACGAAGGCAAGGGCAAGATCGTCGACTGGCTGACCGACCATGCGCAGGGCGTGGTGCGCTTCCAGGGCGGCCACAATGCCGGCCACACGCTGGTGATCGGCGGCAAGAAGACGGTGCTGCACCTGATCCCCTCCGGCATCCTGCGCGAGCAACGTGATCTGCTACATCGGCAACGGCGTGGTGCTGTCGCCGCCTGCGCTGCTCGAGGAGATGGACAAGCTGGACTGCCGCCGGCGTCGAGGTGTACGAGCCGGCTGCGCATCAGTCCGAGGCCTGCCCGCTGATCCTGCCGTACCACGTGGCGCTCGACCAGGCGCGCGAGGCCGCCAAAGGCGCGGGCAAGATCGGCACCACCGGACGCGGCATCGGCCCGGCCTACGAGGACAAGGTGGCGCGCCGCGCGATCCGCCTGCAGGACCTGTTCCATCGCGAGCGCTTCGCCGCCAAGCTGGGCGAGGTGCTCGACTATCACAACTTCGTGCTGAAGAACTATTTCAAGGCCGAGACGGTCGATTTCAGCAAGACGCTCGACGAGACGCTGGCGCTGGCCGAGCGCATCAAGCCGATGGTGGCGGACGTGCCGCGCGCGCTGTACGAGGCGCAACAAGGCCGGGCAGAACCTGCTGTTCGAAGGCGCGCAGGGCACGCTGCTCGACATCGACCACGGCACCTATCCGTTCGTGACCTCGAGCAACTGCATCGCCGGCGCCGCCTGCGCCGGCGCGGCGTCGGCCCGCAGAGCGCTGCATTACGTGCTGGGCATCACCAAGGCCTACACCACGCGCGTCGGCTCCGGCCCGTTCCCGACCGAGCTGTACGACGACGTGGAGAAGCAGGATCCGATCGGCAAGATGCTGGCCGAGACGGGGCACGAGTTCGGCTCCACCACCGGCCGGCCGCGCCGCTGCGGCTGGTTCGATGCGGCCGCGCTCAAGCGCTCGATCCAGATCAACGGCGTGTCCGGCCTGTGCGTGACCAAGCTCGACGTGCTGGACGGCATGGAAACGGTGCGCATCGGCGTGGGCTACAAGATCGACGGCGAGTTCAGCGACATCCTGCCGGTCGGCGCCGAATCGCTGGCCGACTGCGAGCCGATCTACGAAGACATGCCGGGCTGGAGCGACAGCACGGTGGGGGTGAAGCGCTACGAAGAGTTGCCGCCGAGGCACGCAATTATCTGAAGCGCATCGCGGAGATTTGTGAAGTGCCGGTGGATATGATTTCCACCGGTCCGGATCGCGACGAGACCATCGTGTTGCGTCACCCGTTCGAGGTCTGAGCGAGTGAGGCAGATGAAGAAACTGAGCACGCACCGCAGTACGGGTGCGTGTTTTAATTTGATAGGAAATAGCGAAAATACAAATGGCCCGCTTGCGCGAGCCATTGTTTATATTGGTGCCCAGAAGAGGACTCGAACCTCCACAGTGTTGCCACCGCTAGGACCTGAACCTAGTGCGTCTACCAATTCCGCCATCTGGGCGTTGCATTCGAGGGTGCGCACTTTAATTGTTAGAGGAATTTGTGTCAATGACTAAGAAGCAAAAAAAATATCCGTGAAGCTCGATCCGTACCTGGAACGCGAGCGCGAAACGTACGAACATCCGCTGCCGAGCCGCGAATATATCCTGCAGATGCTGGCGGAGAAGGGCGTGCCGGTCGAGCAGGACGATCTGTGCAGCCTGTTGCAGATCGAGCACCACGAGGAAGAGCTGTTCCAGCGCCGCCTGCGCGCCATGGAGCGCGACGGCCAGCTCATGCGCAACCGCAAGCGCGCCATCTGCGTGGTGGACAAGCTCGACCTGATCAAGGGCAAGGTGCAGGGCCATCCGGACGGTTTCGGCTTCCTGATCCCGGACGACGGCAGCGCCGATCTAGTGCTCTCGCGCCAAGGAGATGCACAAGGTGCTGCACGGCGATCCCGTGATGGCGCGCGTAGCCGGCGAGGACCGGCGCGGCCGGCGCGAGGCCAGTATCGTCGAGGTGCTGGATCGCGCCAACACGCGCGTGGTCGGGCGTCTGTACGAAGAGCACGGCATCCAGTTCGTGGTCGCCGAGAACCGCCGCATCAGCCAGGACATTCTGGTGGCACCGGGCGAATCCGGCGGAGCCAAGGCGGGACAGGTGGTGATGCTGGAGATTCTGCAGCAGCCCGTCCAAACATGCGCAGCCGATCGGCCGCGTCGTCGAGGTGCTGGGCAATTATGCCGATCCCGGCATGGAGATCGAGATCGCGCTGCGCAAGCACGATCTGCCCAATGAATTTCCACATGATGCCAAGAAGCAGGCTGAAGCGTTCTCGCCCGAGGTGAAACCGGCCGATTACGCCGGACGCGAAGAGCGTGCGCAGTCTGCCGCTGGTCACGATCGACGGCGAAACTGCGCGCGACTTCGACGACGCGGTGTACTGCGAACCAAGCGGCAAGGGGTTTCGTCTGGTGGTGGCCATCGCCGACGTCAGCCACTACGTGAACTCCGGCGATGCGCTGGACAAAGAGGCGATCAATCGCGGCAACTCGGTGTATTTCCCGCGCCGCGTGATCCCGATGCTGCCGGAGGAGCTGTCCAACGGGCTGTGCTCGCTCAATCCGCACGTCGAGCGTCTGTGCATGGTGTGCGACATGCAGATCAGTGCCGACGGGCGAGATTCAGAAACATCGCTTCTATCCGTCGGTGATGCTCTCGCATGCGCGCCTGACCTATACGCAGGTCGCCGACATGCTGGCGAATCCGCAGGGCGAGAACGCGCGCCAGTACGCCGCCGTGCTGCCGCACATCAAGAACCTGTACAAGCTGTTCCAGACCTTGCTGCAGGCGCGCGAGAAGCGCGGCGCGATCGATTTCGAGACAGTCGAGACGCAGATGATCTTCAACGACCAGGGCAAGATCGAGAAGATCGTGCCGGTGATCCGCAACGACGCGCACAAGCTGATCGAGGAATGCATGCTGGCGGCCAACGTCTGCGCGGCGGCTTTCCTGCAAGAACATGAGCATCCGGTGCTGTACCGCATCCATGAAGGCCCGACGCCGGAGAAGCTGGAAGCGGTGCGCGAATTCCTCAAGGAATTCGGTCTGCAACTGGGCGGCGGCGACGATCCGCAAGCGGCAGGACTATTCCAAGCTGCTCAAGCAGATCAAAGGGCGTCCCGATGCACGGGCTGCTGCAGACCGTGATGCTGCGTTCGCTGCGCCAGGCGGTGTATGCAGCCCGGAGAATGCCGGCCACTTCGGCCTTGGCTACGAGGCTTATACGCACTTCACTTCGCCGATTCGCCGTTATCCCGACCTGCTGGTGCACCGCGCCATCAAGGCGGTGCTCGCAGGCAAACAATACAAGCCGCAACTCAAGTGGGCAGAACTGGGCGTGCATTGCTCGATGACCGAGCGCCGCGCCGACGATGCGACGCGCGACGTGGAAGCCTGGCTCAAGTGTTTCTACATGCGCGACCATCTGGGCAGCGTGTTCGACGGCAGCATCTCGTCGGTCACCGGCTTCGGCCTGTTCGTGGCACTGGACGACCTCTACGTCGAGGGGTTGGTGCATGTGTCCGAACTCGGTGCGGACTATTACCATTTCGACCCGGCCAAGCACCAGATGCTGGGCGAGCGCAGCGGCAAGCGTTACCGCTTGGGCGACCGCGTGCGGGTGAAGGTGGTGCGGGTGGATATGGAAAGCACCAAGATCGACTTCGTGCTGGAAAGTGTGGAGGGCGACGATAAGTCTCAGCTCAATGTCGGCGCGTGGGGTGCGACTCCACCCAAGAAAGCCCATAAATCGGAAAAGTCAGGGAAGGCGGGTAAGCGTCATGGCTGAGTCGCGCATCATTCACGGCTTCCATGCCGTCACTGCCCGCATTCGCCAGAACGCAGACAGCGTGCTGGAAGTGTTTGTCGATACACAACGCAAAGATCCGCGCGCACGCGACCTGCTCAAGCTGGCGGAGAGCAACGGTCTGCGTGTCATCCAAGTGGACAGCAAACGGCTCGATGGCATGGCTGGAAATGCCCGTCATCAGGGCGTCGCCGCGCGGGTGAATGCGGCACAGAAGGTGCAGCACCTGGACGATGTGCTGGATACGCTGACCGAACCGGCATTATTGCTGGTGCTGGATGGCGTGCAGGATCCGCACAACCTGGGCGCCTGTCTGCGCAGTGCCGATGCATTCGGTGTGCATGCGGTGATCGCCCCGAAAGACCGTGCAGTCGGCATCAACGCCACGGTGGAGAAGGTCGCCTGCGGCGCAGCGCAGACTGTGCCCTATATTACCGTGACCAATCTGGCGCGAACCCTGCGCGAATTGCAGGAACGCGACATCTGGGTCATCGGTATGGATGGCGAAGCGGAAACTAACCTGTATGATGTGCAGCACAAAGGCGCAGTGGCTTGGGTGCTCGGGGCGGAAGGGGAGGGTTTGCGCCGCCTGACCAAAGAGACCTGCGATCAACTGGTGCGCATTCCAATGATGGGCAGCGTGGAAAGCCTGAATGTGTCGGTGAGTACAGGAGTCTGTTTGTACGAGGCGAGAAGGCTGCGGGCAGTCAAATAGCAAAGTGACGGGGGTGTGGAGTGATGCAGAAATTCGATTTTTCGATTCTGACGCGCGACGGGCAAAAGGTGGAGAGCATCGTCATCGCCGGTAAAGACGAGGCCGAAGCGGAACGCAAACTGCGCCAGATGTATCGCTATTGCGAAATTGTGAGTTGCAACGCGAAGGGTGACGGAAAGAACCAGCAAGTCATGTCTGTTGAAGATATCCTGTCGCTGATCTCTAAGTGATTTAACGCTTTATTCTATAAAGCCGTCGGCCAGCAATTCCTTCAGCAGATCGTCATAATCCAGGGCACCACGGCTCTCCGGCGCGTGCTCGAACACGGTCCTGTTCATTGCCGGACTTTCCGCCAGACTCACATTTTCAGAAATGCGTGTATGGCAGACATCGGCGCCGAAGTGTTCATCCACCAGCTTCAATACATCCCATGCCATACGCCGCCGTCCGTCGAAACGGGTGAGCAGGTAGCGCCGATTCACACGGCGTTTGAGCACTTGCTCCAATGCGTTCAACGTTTTTTCGATCTGAAGCGCACCTTTGGTCGAAAGATGGTCAGCAGAGATCGGTACGATCAGTCCGGTGCAAGCGAAGATCGCGTTCAGGGACAATACACCGACCATCGGGTTGCAATCGATCACGACCGGATTTTCTTTGCCGCCGAAGTGTTCGGTCTGCAAAGCACCATTGAGCTTGTTTACCACGTTGAAACCCTTGCCATACAGCGCATCCACTTTCGATAACTCGGTATGTGCCGGGATGACCTTGATGCCGCTCGATGACTCCTGAACCAGCTGGTGCAAAGGACGATTACTCTGGAACAGGCTTAATACCGTCTCTGCTCCGGACTTTGCGGTGATATTTGTGATGGAGCTGAGCTGCGCTTGCGGATCAAGATCGATACCGTAAACGGCGCGACCGATGCGCGACAAGGCAGCAGCGAGATTAACGGCGGTAGTAGTCTTGCCTACTCCGCCCTTTTGATTGAAAACAGCAATGATGCTCATACGGTTCAGATTCTAGCCGAAATCTCCGTAGCGTATGGGGAATAAGACCAAGAATGGACTCAGCCCGGGGAGGGCTGAGCCGGAATGCCATATCAGTTGCGTTTGTAGATGATTTGCTTGGTGTCGCCTTCGCAAGTTCCGACTACTTTACCGGTAGCCACTTTGGCAGGAGCGGCTGCGGCACCGGATGCTGCGGCTGGCGCAGCAGCCTCTGCAACGGGGACGATGTCCAGTGTGTAGGATGTGACACCTTTGGTTTGAAGCTTGGCATCGATCTGCGATTTGAGGTCATCGCAGGTAGCCATTGCGGAAACAGAGAAACCGACCAGACAAGCAGCGAGTAGCAATTTGTGCATATACAACTCCTTTTTAGGTTGAGAGAAACGACATTTGCCACAACAAGCACTTTCAGGTCGACAACAGACCGTTCAGCGCAATAACTCTTCGATTTTGCGGTTTGCCCCCTGGAGTTTTTTGAACAAGGCCAGCAGCAACGCCTTATCCAGATAAGCCTTGGCATCACCACGCAAACGATCGACACCTTCCTTTGGAATTTCCGCGGCGATCACCTGACCATCGGCAATGACGGTTGCCGAACGCGACATGTTCTCGTTCGCGAAGAACATCCCTTCACCGATACATTCGCCGCTGCGTATCGTGCCAACGACCTTTTTGTTGTAATAGGCCGTCGCTGTCCCAAACAGGATGACGTAAAAGGTATTCATATCATCCCCCTCCGAAGTGAGGCGGTCGCCTGTCGCAAAGGTTCGGATTTGGGCTTGCTCCGAGACCGGAGTCAGCCATTCACTGGGGATAGGATCGAAGAACGAGCACTTGCGCAGCTCATGAGAACGATCGGTGGAAACCTCGTCGAGGCGTTTTGTGAAACTGGCGAGACTGGCTTGGATGGCGTCTAACTCGTTCATTTTCCCTCCCTGGGCTGGTCAATTAATGACACGATCCGGTGAACAGTGCGCAACTTACCACAAGCCGCGAAGAATGTGTTGTGTCGCGCGTTTCAGCTAAACTCGCTCCTATGAATCCGATCCCAAAATGGAACAAAACGGCACTGCTCGGCATGCTTTCTTTCGCTCCGCTGCACGCTATCATCTCCCGGCTTGATGTGGATGATTTTCCGACTCTGCAAGATCTCAACACGCTACTCGCTGCGCTGCGGCCTGGCATCATCGTGCACAGCGGGCAGCCTTTACGTTTTGTGCCGCAGGAATATGGTAAGTTGGCATTCGCGGCGCAGTACGAACCGCGTTGTTACCTGAAAGGCGAAGTGCCGACGCGAGCCAACAACTGGCACGACTTGCTCAATGCTCTGGTGTGGTTCACCTTTCCCAAGGCCAAGGCCGCTATCAATCTGCGCCATTACCGGGTACTGACAGCTGGGACCGATACTGAAAAGAAAAGCCAACGCGGTGCAGTGCGCGACACCAGCACACTGCTGGATGAATCCGGCGTCATCGTGGCTTGCGCAAATCCCGAACTGTCCGCGCTGTTGCGAAACTTCCAGTGGAAAGAGTTGTTTTGGCAACGGCGTGAACTGGTGCAGGCCAGCATGGGTTTCTATGTATTTGGTCACGGTCTGTACGAGAAAGCGTTGCATCCATACATCGGCATGACCGGGCAAGGGTTGTTATTGCCGGTGGAGCAGGCTTTCTTCACATGGCCCCGCGCGCAACAAATGGCGCATCTGGATGATCTGCTGGCAGACTATTTGTCCGCAGAGGAATATTGCCGCAACACCAGAGAGCTGACACCGGTTCCCTTGCTCGGTGTGCCGGGCTGGACAGCGGAGAATGAAGAAGCTGCGTATTACGACAATACCGGATATTTCCGACCAGGCAGACATGGGCGCTCGGAAAATTAGCCAAGTCGATTCACAAGCAATACCGGCTAGTCATTTTGGCCGACGCTCTTCCAGATAGGCTTCTATCGAGGCAACCGCTTGGCTCAGCTTGCTAGCCGTCGCCTCGATCAATCGCGGATATTCTTTGGTGTTTTCCTCCATGATCGCCTGTTCCAGCTGGTTGGCGGATTCTGCCAGGAAGGCAGCGCCGACGGATGCCGCGACCCCCTTCAGTGTGTGTGCCAAACGTTCCGCAGTCGTGCGGTCATTGACGGCGAGTGCGTCCTGTATGGACTGCACCGCCTGCCCTTGGCTGGGAATAAACTTGGCTAACATGGACAGATAGGTGTCCTTCCCCCCCATTCTGGCCATGGCCTTGTCCGTATCCAGGACGGATAGAGCACCGCTCTGAGGATGCAGAACCTCTGCTGCGGCAAGCGCATCTGGAGGCTCGGCACGTTGGGTCCAGCGGGCAAGGGTGGCGTACAACGTCTGGTAATGCAGTGGCTTGGAAAGATAATCGTTCATGCCGGCAGCAAGGCAGCTTTCGCGATCGCCTGTCATGGCATTGGCAGTCATGGCGATGATGGGCAGGTCGGCCAGCGCCGGATTTTTCCGGATGTGGCGCGTTGCCTCAAGGCCATCCATTTTCGGCATTTGCATATCCATCAGCACCGCATCGAAGTGTTCTTGCTGCAGTGCCTGCAGTGCTTCGCTTCCATCGTCGGCGATACCGACTTCTATACCGGCGCGCACCAGCATGGTGTTGGCCAATTGCTGGTTGAACTTGTTGTCTTCCACCAGCAATACATGCAAGCCGATCAAACTGGATTGTGGCTCGTGCGCTGGCTCGTGCGAAGGCGGTGGCAACTTATACTGATCATAAATGCACGTCATGATCGCATCCAACAATCCGGATGGTGTGACGGGCTTGTTGATCACGGCGTCCAGCAGTTTTGCAGCCCCGGAAACATTGATCATCTCGGTGTGTTTATGACCGGAAAGATAAATGACCTTCGGTCGTTGCCGCAGTTGCAGTTCCTGTTTGATGCGTTTCGCCATTTTTAATCCGCTCGTGCCGGACATGCTCCAATCCAGTATCACGCAAGCGAACGGCTGCCCGTCTTTATCGGCATGTTCGATCGCAGCCAGCCCTTCGGTGCTGTCGGAGGCCGGCATTGCCTCGATGCCGAATGATTTAAGAATGGACAACATTACGCGGCGTGCACTGTCATTGTCATCAACCACCAATATCTTGAGCCCGCTCAGATCCGGAGCATTGGCAGTTTCCTCGGGCATGAAAGTGAAGGGAATATCGAATGTGAAAAGACTGCCTTTCCCCGGCGTGCTTTCCACCCAGATTTTTCCGCCCATCAACTCCACGAGGCGCTTGGAAATGGCCAGCCCCAATCCGGTGCCGCCGTATTTCCTTGTAGTTGAAACATCGGCTTGGCTGAAAGACTGGAAGAGTTTTTCGATTTGTTCCGGCGTCATGCCGATGCCGGTATCACTTACCGTAAAGCGCAGCACAACCTGACCGTAGTTTTCGCCTTGGCTGGGGGTGTGGTGTTGCATCCTGATCTGGATCGTGATTTCGCCCGCTTCGGTAAACTTCACTGCGTTGTTGGCAAGATTGTTCAGCACTTGCCCCAGGCGCAATGAATCGCCGACCAAAACATGCGGAATTCCGTACTCCTCGTCGATCAGGAACTCCAGGCGTTTTTCCTCAGCGCGGATGCTGCTGACGGCGGCTACTCCCCGCAGCACGGCATCCAGATTGAAGGGAGCTTTTTCCATATCCAGCTTGCCGGATTCGATCTTGGAAAAGTCCAGTATGTCGTTGATGATGCCCAGCAGCGAGTTGGCCGAGAGGGAGACCTTTTCCAGATAATCACGTTGCACGGACGTCAGTTGGGTTTCCAGGCACAGGTCCGAGAAGCCGATGATCGCATTCATCGGGGTGCGGATCTCGTGGCTCATATTGGCGAGGAAGTAGCTTTTTGCCTGGCTGGCCAGTTCCGCGTCGTACTTGGCGGCAATAAGTTCCTGCTGGATACGATTGCGTCGCGTGATGTCGCGTACCATGCAGGTGAAATGGCGCTGCCCGCCCAGCCGCATTTCGCTTACAGCCAACTCCAGTGGGAAGGTGCTTCCATCCTTGTGCAGTCCCGTGGTCTCTCGCTCGCCGGCGACGCTCCCGTCTGTGCCCACTCGCGACAGATAGTCGTCCTGCAGCCAGTGAACAAATTCCGGCATCAACAAGCTGATATTTTTTCCAACGACCTCGTCGGCGGAATAGCCGAAAATACGCTCTGCATTGGCGGCAAATTCTTCGATGCTGCCGCTTTCGCTGAAGGTGATGATACCGTCCGCGATGGTATGCAGAATCGCGTACATGCGTGCCTCGGTGTCGCGCAAAGCAAGCTGCTTGGCGTATTCTGTGGCGGCGATGCTTAGGTCTTGCTGGGCCTTTAGTTTGGAATAGCGCATCTTGGTGAAATACCAGCAACCGACCAGCAGCAGCAGCAACATTCCTGCCGAGTAAAACGCGGAAGACCGCATCACTTTGGAATTCAATTCCCAAATTTTGTTTTTGGGAACATACGAAACCACTTTCCAGAAATATTTGTCCGGGTCGACACTGGTCCGTATCGGATTACTGAAATTGGTCTGCGAATTCTTGTGTGACTTGAGCGGGTAGACTGTTTCAAAGCTCCACAGTCCGCTACTTTCCTCGAATTGGCCGTACTCCGTGGCCGCGATTTTTTTCCATACCCCAGGGAATCTCGCGCCAAGTGTCTTGGGCTTGTCGAACATAAACCCCCATTCGTCGTCCGGAGTATTGCTCTTCAACCAATAGCCTTCGCTATTCAACAGCATGCTCTGGCTTTTGGAAACCTCGTTGCCGGCACTTATTCTGGCCAATAGTTCATTGGCGGCAACGGTGACCACTAATACCCCGCGGCGGCGCGCATGGTCATCAAAAATCGGGGTGGCAATGCGGATGATGGGACGGTAGGGGGTAATGACTATTTTGTTTTCGAACTCAAGTTGCATTGGGGATACATACACTTTCCCCGGCGCGAGGCTGACGCTGCCTGTGAAGTAGAAGCGGTCGCTCTTATTTTCCAGTTTATCTGGCTCCGTGATGCTGATATGGCCGTCGAGATTGTTAATCCTCAGCATCTCCCGGCCACTCTCGTTTATCAGGCGCAGCTTGGAATAAGTCGGATGCGTCAGGCAGAACAGAATATAGTCCCGATGCAAATTCTCCATGCCAGTGCGGGTAATTTTGTGCGCCGTGGTTAACGAGGGAATAGTTGCGAGGTAAAGCACATCCTGGACGCTGGCGTCCAAAGAACGTTCGATGGCCCGTCCCCCGGATACCACGTTTAGAGAACTATCCGCCTTGAGAATGGCTATCTGATCATCGACTGTCTGTTTGAAAAGATAGACTGCTGCCAGAATAACTAGAAGGGCCAGGGGAAGAAACAGCATGAGGAAGCTTCGGCGAAACTGATGGGACATGTGGATGCCTTTCAAGCGGATAGCCATCTTTGCCGGACAGCTGAATATTCCAGACTCAACTGCCGGTTCCACCATAGTCGAAATCAGCGTCTGGCCAATTTGTCTGATCCCCACATGAAGTCCCGCAATTGCTGCAATTCGGCCGACTTGTCACCGGCACTCTTCAGCAGCTTGGTATTCTCACTCCGCAAGTATTCCTGCATGAATTTGATTTTGAGGTGCGTTCTGACCCGCGCAGCGACGATAGGCGCGCTGATGGGTTTATGAATGAAGTCCGATGCGCCCACGGCAAACCCCAGTTCTTCATCCCGGATTTCATTTTTTGCGGTTATAAAAATAACCGGCACATGCATGGTCGACGTGTCCTTCTTGAGTTGACGACAGACTTCAAAGCCGTCCATGTGCGGCATCATCACGTCGATCAAAATCAAATCGGGCGGATTGGCGAAGGCAAGCTCAAGTGCCTCCGGGCCATTGCTGGCTTTCTGTATGGTGTAATTCTTGTTCAGCACCTCATCCAGCAAGCTCAAATTGAACGGCTCGTCGTCTATCACCAGGATCGTTGGACGTTTGGTCGAAACTGACATGGCCTCTCCTTTCATTGGTTAGTCATTCCACTCTGGCTATTCGCAGTGGAGAATGACGAGGGTGCCGTATCGTTTTCAGTATCGCAGTAGGGTAGTAGACTGCATTCCACGCAAAACGATATTGCATCTAAGCAACCGGGTGATTCCGCGCGACACATCAGTTGTTACGACACCCCGCCAAATCCCCGAGGTACCGCCACGCGAGAAAATACTACCCTTGCGTTGCCTCAAAGCAATGGGGTAAGGACCTACCTTGGTCCGGCGATTGTATGAAGGGGCGATCATGCATAAGAAGACCAGCTACACAGAATTGCGGATACGCGAAAATTTCACACGATTCTGATTGCCGATAATCGCGATTAGGAACTAAACTTGTGTGGCGTTATAAAGATGACTGCAGTAAATTGTGAACCAATCCTTGGTCACAGAAGCAACAAATCGATAGGAAAAAGCGCGCACCTGCACTGCACCAGAACGTATCGGTTCAAGTGGCGAGGGTGATTTCATCCGCCATTGCACAACGGATCCCATATGGTTGGCGCAAAGAAAACAGGAGCCGCATCGTGAAGACCAACTTTCACTCGGGGGATGCAGCATGAAAAATGCTATTTTGTTGTCAGTCCTGCTGCTGTTGTCTGCCTGTGCAACCCATCCGCCTGTGGGCGGCGCGACCGATGCGGATCAAGCACATCGCCCAAGTGCTGCCGCACCCGCAGCGTCTCAGAAATCAGCTCCCGCCGAGATGCCACAACCGGCCTCCGGTGTTCCGGGCGATACACCTCCCAAGAAGACCAAACATAACGTCGAGGAAGATTGATCACTTCGATGCGCGGATATTTCTGAACGTGTCTCGTTTTTGTTAACTCTGCATCACCAGCCCGGCACAGCGCAGGCCGCTTTGCACAGCGCCTTCCAGCGTGGCGGGGTAATCGCCTGCAGTGTAGTCGCCTGCCAGCAGCAGGTTTGGCAGGGAAGTTTGTTGATCAGGGCGTTGCAGCTTGGGTGCGCAGCAAAAAGTGGCGCGCTTCTCGGCGATGACCCTGAACCATCCCGGTTGTTCGGCGATGCCGAATTCATCGCACAGTTCGGCGATGACCTTGCGCGCCAGTTCTTCCTGACTTAATTCCTGGTGGATACCTTCCGCGCTGATGACGGCAGCAAGCAATCCGTGTTGCCCGGATATCTGCCCTTTGTCGAACAGCCATTGGCTGAAGCGCCGGTGCAGGCCGATCATCGGGTGGGGCAAGCGCACAGGTGCCGGGTATTGCAGGTAAACCGTGTAGATCGGCTGCTGTTCCAAGGCGTTGATCTGGGCGACAGTATCCTTGAGTTCAGAGATAGGGCGCAGCAGTTGCGCGGCGACAGTGGGCGGCGCGGCGCAGACGACGTGGCTGAAGGTTTGCATTCCCGCTGCAGTGACAAGTTCGAAGTTGCCATTTTTCGGGACAATGGTTTCCACGCCGCAGGAGGTGTTCACCTTGCCGCCGTGCTGTTCGACGTAATTTGCCGCACGCTGCGGAAACAGCGCAGTGAAGTCGATGCGCGGCAGCAGCATGTCGCTATCGGCACGGGTGCGATTCAGTGAGTCGCGCAACACGTTCAGCAGCACCTGCGCAGAAGCCTTATGCATAGGCGTGTTCAGGGCGGCGATGCACAGCGGTTCCCACAGTTTTAGTGTCAGGTCGGCATCTTGTTGATGTTGCGCAAGCAGCGCGGCGACGGTGATGTCGCGTTCTATGCGGAACTTCATCCTGCGCAGCGTGAGCATGAAACGCGCAGCTTTCATGCGCTCGCCCCAGGTCAGGCCCTGTGCCTTGAGCAGTGCAACCAGTAGATGGAGCGGGGCGGGCAGGCGCGGCGCTTTGAGCGAGAACTGGCCGTGCAGGTCGAGCTGCAGCGGCAGGCGCAAAAAATCCTGTTCGGTATTTCCGCCGACTTGTTCAATGAGACGCAAGGTCTCGCGGTAGCAGCCGAGCAGCAGGTGCTGTCCGTTGTCGAGCTGCATGTTGTTATGCAACACACCGCGCGCACGGCCGCCGAGCTGCCTGGCGCTTTCGAAGACGGTGACGGGAATGCCGTGTTCAGCCAGTTCGACAGCGGCAGCCATGCCCGCATAGCCGCCGCCGATGATGGCCGGATTCAAGGATTGCTTTTCACGGCTGCCCCCTCTCCAGCTTGCGGGAGAGGGTTGGGGAGAGGGCTGTTTGCTTAGTTCAGCAGCCACGTCTTGAAAGCCAGCCACAGCTTATAGGTCGGTGTAAGCGAGACGCGCTCCTTCAGCACGTGGCAGCCGCTGGCGACCACCTCTTCCAGTACGGCACGATAGATCGCAGCCATGATGAGGCCGGTGCGTTGTGCCTTGCGATCCACAGCGGGCAGGTGGTCCAGGGCCTGCTGGTAATAACGTTGCGCACGTTCGATCTGGAACGCCATTAGCTTCTGGAAGTTCTCGGTCTCGCGTCCGTTGAGGATATCCGTGGCGGTGACGCCGAACTGCTGCATCTCGTCCATCGGCAGGTAGATGCGGTTGCGCCGCGCGTCTTCGCCCACATCGCGGATGATGTTGGTGAGCTGGAAGGCGATGCCGAGGTCGTGCGCGTATTTCAGCGTCTGGCGGTCGGTATAGCCGAATATCTCCACAGACAGCAGGCCGACCACCGAGGCGACACGATAGCAGTAGAGCTGCAGCGACTTGAAATCGGCATAGCGCGGCTGGTCGAGGTCCATCTCCATGCCGTCGATGATCTCCAGCAGGTGTTCCTGCTGCATGTTGAACTGTCTGACGATGTCCACCAGCGCCTGGGTGACCGGATGCTGCGGCGTCCCGCCATAGACGGCCGCGACTTCGTTGCGCCACCAGTTGAGCGTGGTGCGCGCCACGTTGGCATCCGTGCATTCGTCCACCACATCGTCCACCTCGCGGCAGAAGGCATACAGCGCCGTGATGGCGCGGCGCTTGTCTTTGGGCAGGAAGCGGAAGCTGTTGTAGAAGCTGGAGCCGCTGGCAGCCGCCTTGTCTTGGCAATATTCGTCAGGAGTCATATCAGAAACGTAATGGTGCACTTTTCGCCAGCATGATAACCCAGTCGAACGGGCGCAATAGCGGACGCCGGTTGAACATGTCGTAGTCGGCAGCTTCCAGCTTGTCTAGGATACGCAGGCCGCCCGCGATGATCATGCGCATCTCCAGTCCGATGCGACCGGTCAATATCGAACCGAGCGGCGCGCCCTGCAGCATCAGCGAGCGGGCACGATCCACTTCGAACTTCATCAATGCGCGCCAGTGGTCATCGCTGAAGCCTTGTGCGATCTGTGTTTCGGTGACGCCGAAACGCGCCATGTCGTCCTGCGGCAGATAGACCCGGCCGATGTTCCAGTCCTTGGCCACGTCCTGCCAGAAGTTGATGAGTTGCAGCGACGTGCAGATGGCGTCGGAATAGGCGAGGTTGACGGGTGTCGCTTCCCCATACAGCTGGAGCAACAGGGTGCCGACGGGGTTGGCGGAGCGGCGGCAGTAGTCCAGCAGCTCGTCGTAGTTGGCGTAGCGTTTCTTCACCACGTCCTGCGAGAAGGCGTCGAGCAGGTCGTGGAGCGGCTGTAAGGGCAGGGAATGCTCCTTGACTTCAGAAGCCAGATGTTTGAATAACGGCAGCAGCGGCGTTTCGTCCGCCGCGATGTGCATCAACTCGTCGCGGAAGTCGTCGAGCTGCTGCAGGCGTTCGTCGTCGGGTAACTCGCCCTCGTCGGCGATGTCGTCCGCCGCGCGCGCAAAGTGGTAGATCGCCGCCACCGGCTTGCGCAGCCGCTTGGGCATGAGAATGGAGGCGACAGGGAAGTTCTCGTAATGATCAACCGACATTACACAAGATCATTCCGGTGCAGCATGAATACATACTCGTCGCCAGCGCTCACGTCCAGCCAGGTGAAGGGCAGGTCGGGGAAGGCGGCTTCGAGCGCGTCGCGGTTGTGGCCGATCTCGACGACGAGGATGCCGTTGCTGCTGAGATGTTCCGCCGCGTGCTCGAGGATGGCGCGTGTGGCATTCAGCCCGTCCGTGCCGCTTCCCAGCGCCAGCTGCGGTTCGTGCTTGTATTCCTGCGGCAGCGCGGCGACCGATTCGGCATCGACGTAGGGCGGATTGCTGATGATGAGGTCGTATTTCTTGCCCTTGAGTTGGGCAAACAGGTCGGATTCGATCAGCGAGATGCGATCTTCCAGGTCGTAATCGGTCACGTTGTATTGGGCGACATCCAGGGCATCGGCGGACAGATCGACGGCGTCGATATGGGCATTGGGGAAAGCATGCGCAGCCAGAATGGCAAGGCAGCCGCTGCCGGTGCACATGTCCAGCACGTTGCCGATGCGCTCGGCATCGCTGATCCACGGTGCGAGTTGTTCGCGCAGTAGTTCGGCTATGAAGGAGCGCGGCACGATGACGCGCTCATCCACGTAGAAGGACAGCTCGCCGAGCCATGCCTCGTTGGTCAGGTAGGCGGCGGGGATGCGTTGTTCGACGCGCCGCTCGATGATGTCCAGCACGTCGTACAGCTCGGATTGCGTCAGTCTGGCGTCGAGGAACGGCTCCAGACGGTCCAGCGGCAGATGCAGCGTGTGCAGAATGAGATAGGCCGCCTCGTCATAGGCATTCTCGCTGCCATGGCCAAAGGACAGCTCGGCCTCGTTGAAGCGGCTGACTGCGAAGCGCAGGCAATCGCGTACTGCCTTGAGCGAGGCGCTTGCCTCGGAATAGTGATTGATGTCCATTTAATTTATCCCTTCGTCGCAACTGCCACTGCTGTCGTTTTTGACCAGTAGCCTGACCAAAGTTAATCGGTAGATCTCGGACAAGGCGTCCAGATCTTCTACTGCCACGCATTCGTTGAGCTTGTGGATGGTCGCATTCAACGGCCCCAGCTCGATCACCTGCGGACAGATGTCGGCGATGAAACGACCATCCGAAGTGCCGCCGCTGGTCGAGAGTTCTGTATCGATACCTTGCACCTGCTTGATCGCAGCGGACACCGCATCGACCAGATCGCCGCGCGGCGTGAGGTAGGGCTTGCCGGAAGACTTCTCCCATTGCAGGTCATACTCCAGCCCATGTTTGTCGAGGATGGCGTGGACGCGCTGCTTCAGGCTGTCCACCGTGCTGGCGGTGGAATGGCGGAAGTTGAACAGGATCTCCACGGTGCCGGGCACCACATTGGTGGCGCCGGTGCCGCCGTGGATGTTGGAGATCTGCCAGGAAGTCGGCGGGAAGTATTCGTTGCCCTTGTCCCATTCGGTCGCGGCCAGTTCGGCGATGGCGGGTGCCGCCAGATGGATGGGGTTCTTCACCAGATGCGGATAGGCGATATGGCCTTGCACACCTTTGACGATGAGCGTGCCGGACAACGAGCCGCGCCGGCCATTCTTGATGGTGTCGCCCGTCTTGCTTACCGAGGTCGGTTCGCCCACGATGCAGTAATCCAGTTTTTCGTTCCGTTGCCGCAAGGCTTCGACCACACGCACCGTGCCGTCCACCGCGATGCCTTCTTCATCGGAAGTGAGCAGCAGTGCGACGGAGCCGCGATGCTGCGGATGTTCGGCGACAAAGAGTTCGACTGCGGTGATGAATGCCGCGATCGATCCCTTCATATCCGCCGCACCGCGCCCGTACAACATGCCGTCGCGCACAGTGGGGGTGAATGGGGCGCTGTCCCAGCGATCCACGGGACCGGTGGGCACGACATCGGTGTGTCCGGCGAAACAGACGACGGGCGAAGCTGTGCCGCGCCGTGCCCACAGGTTGTCTACTTCGCCGTGGCGCATCTTGTCCAGGTTGAAACCGAGCGGTGCGAGGCGTGTACCGATGATGTCGAGGCAGCCATCATCCAGCGGGGTGAGCGATTGGCGGGCGATGAGTTGTTTGGCTAGATCGAGAGTGTTGCTCATTTTGTGGTTCAAAAATCCAGGTTTTCGTAATCGGTTGCAAGGATTGACAATTGTCTTTACTCGTTTGCTCCCTCGCCCGCATGCGGGAGAGGGGTGGGGTGAGGGGAGCGGGCAAACAATTTCTCGTCATATTGCCCGCTGAATCCGGTCGCCAGCACTTTGCCGTTGCGTTCCAGCACCGGACGTTTGATGACATTGGGTTTTTCCAGCATCAGCGCCAGGGCGGAGGCATCGTCCTTGATGGAGGCTTTGACCGTGTCGGGCAGCTGCCCCCAGGTCGGACCGGTCTTCTTCAGCAGCTTTTGCCAGCCGACCTGCTTGAGCCAGCCGGAGAGCAGGGCTTGTGTGACAGGCTGCTTTTTGAAATCGTGGAATTCATAGCTCACGCCATGTTCATCCAGCCAGACGCGGGCCTTCTTTACCGTGCCGCAGTTGGGAATGCCGTACAAGCGCATCAGGAATGTGAACCGGGCACTTCGATGTTGAGCTTGATGCCTGCGAAATCGGCAGCTGGCGCGGCAGGCGAACCGGCCGGGTTCGCGTTCGGGTCATATGCCTTGACCTTGCTGGTCTGCGAATAGTCTATCAGCGAAGACAGGTTGCTGGCCGAGTCTGCATTGCGCAATGCTTCCTCTTTGCTGATCTGCCCGGATTTGAACAGCTTGTATAGCGCCTGCTCAAAGGTCTGCGATCCGGGCGAGACGCTTTGCTCGATGGCGTCGCGGATCTGGTCGATCTGGTCGCTTTTGATGAGTTCGGCGATGAGTGCCGAGTTCAGCAACACTTCCACTGCCGGAACCAGTTTGCCTTGTATGTTGCGTATCAGGCGCTGCGAAATGACGGCGCGCAGACACAGCGACAGGTCGGACAGGATGCTGGGGCGCGCATCGTACGGGAAGAAGTTAACGATGCGGTTGAGCGCATGGTAGCTGTTGTTGGCGTGCAGCGTGGACAGGCACAAGTGACCGGTCTGCGCGAAGATCAATGCGTGCTTCAGCGTATCGCGGTCGCGCACTTCGCCGATCATCAGCACGTCCGGCGCTTCGCGCATCGCGCTCACCAATGCGGCACCGTAGTCGGCCGTATCGGTGCCGACTTCGCGCTGGTTCACGATCGACTTGTTGTGCCGGAACATGTATTCCAGCGGGTCTTCGATGGTGAGAATGTGTCCGCTCTTGGTCTCGTTGCGATGCTGGATCATGGCGGCCAGCGTGGTGGATTTGCCGGAACCGGTAGCGCCGACCATCAGCACCAGCCCGCGCTTTTCCATGACGAGATCCTTCAGCACCAGCGGCAGATGCAATTCTTCCACGTTAAGCACGTTGCCGCGCACGTAGCGGATCACTACGGCGACACTGCTGCGCTGGCGGAACACGTTGACGCGGAAGTTGCCGATGCCGGGCACACGGAACGAGAAGTTCATCTCCATGTGCAACTCGAACTCGGTGATCTGTTGCTCGGTCATCATCTCGTAGGCGATACGTTTGACCGTTTCCTCGTCGAGTATCTGCGCATTCACCGGCATGGAAACGCCGTCGATCTTGATGTTGATCGGGGCGCCGACCGATAGGAACAGGTCGGAGGCTTGCTTGTCGGCAGCGAGTTGCAGCAGCGGGGTAATGATCATCTGTATCTCCTGAACGAGAATTCGATACCGTTTGCGAGAGGGTTAAATACCGCGCAGCAATTCGTTGATGCCGGTCTTGCCCAAGGTCTTGGCATCCACCTTCTTCACGATCACCGCACAGTACAGGCTGTACTTGCCGTCCTTGGAAGGCATGCTGCCGCTGACCACGACCGAGCCTGCCGGCACGCGGCCGAAATGGATCTCGCCGGTCTCGCGGTCGAGGATCTTGGTGCTCTGGCCGATGAACACGCCCATAGAAATGACCGAGCCTTCTTCCACGATCACGCCCTCGACCACTTCCGAACGTGCGCCGATGAAGCAGTTGTCTTCGATGATGGTGGGATTGGCCTGTACCGGCTCCAGTACGCCGCCGATGCCGACGCCGCCGCTCAAGTGCACGTTCTTGCCGATCTGCGCGCAGGAACCGACGGTAGCCCAGGTGTCTACCATGGTGCCTTCATCCACGTAGCCGCCGATGTTCACGTAGGAAGGCATCAGCACCACGTTCTTCGCGATGAAGGAGCCGCGGCGCGCTGCAGCCGGAGGCACCACGCGGAAGCCGCCTTCGCGGAATTCCTTGGAGTTGTAGTCGGCGAACTTGGAAGGAACCTTGTCGAAGTAGTTGGTGAAGCCGCCCTTGATGAAGGCATTGTCTTCGATGCGGAACGACAGCAGCACGGCCTTCTTGATCCACTGATGGGTGACCCACGCGCCATTGATCTTCTCTGCCACGCGCAACTTGCCCTGGTCGAGATATTCGATGACGGTGTTGATGGCTTCCTTCAGCTGCGCGTCCACGTTGCGCGGAGTGATGTCGGCACGGCGTTCAAAGGCTTCTTCGATGATGGCTTGCAATTGCGGCATGGTGATTCCTATTTGAGTTTTAAAGTGAATTCGGCGATGCGTCGTGCGGCTTCCAGCGTCTCGTCCAGATTGGCGACCAGCGCCAGTCGGATGAAATTCGCACCGGGGTTGATCCCGTGCGCTTCGCGGGCCAGGAAGCTGCCGGGCAACACGGACACATTATAGTCGCGGTGCAGCTGTTGCGCGAAGGCCGTGTCGGCGATGGGCGTCCTGAGCCACAGGTAGAAACCGGCATCCGGCTTGGACACTGGCAACACCGGGGCGAGCAGGGCGATGATTTTGCCGAACTTCTCCGCGTACAGGTGGCGGTTCTCGGCGACATGCGCCTCGTCGTTCCACGCGGCGATGGTCGCCGCCTGGATGGCCGGATTCATCGCGCAGCCATGATAGGTGCGATACAGCGCGAACTTCTCCAGAATCCTGGCATCGCCCGCGACGAAGCCGGAGCGCATGCCCGGCACGTTGGAGCGTTTGGACAGGCTGGAGAACACCACGAGGTTTTTATAATCGCTACGTCCCAGTTGTTGTGCGGCTTGCAGCGCGCCCAGCGGTTTGTCCGCGCCGAAATAGATCTCGGAATAACACTCGTCCGCGGCGATGACGAAACCGTAACGGTCGGACATTTCGAACAAGGTCTTCCATTCCGCCAGTGGCATCACGCGCCCGTTTGGGTTGCCCGGCGAGCACACGTAGATGAGCTGGGTGCGCTGCCACACGGTTTCCGCCAATTGCGCGAAGTTCAGCGCGTAGTCGTCTTCCGGCAAGGTGTTGAGGAAGTGCGGCGTGGCTCCGGCAAGGAAAGCCGCACCTTCATAGATCTGGTAGAACGGATTGGGGCAGACCACCGCCGGATCGGGTTTGCTGCGGTCGATCACCGCTTGGGCGAAGGCAAACAGCGCCTCGCGGCTGCCGTTCACCGGCAATATCTGCGTCTTCGCATCCGGTGTCGGGATGCCATAACGCCGTGCCAGCCAGTTGGCGATGGCAGCACGCAGCGCGTCGCTGCCGATGGTTGTGGGATAATTCGCCAGTCCGTCGAGACCCGCGACCAGTGCGTCCTTGATGAACTGCGGCGTGGCGTGTTTGGGTTCGCCGATGTGCAGGCTGATCGGTTTGAAAGCGGCGTTCGGCGTAACTGCGCCGAACAGCTTGGCGAGTTTCTGGAAAGGATAGGGTTGTAGCTTGTCTAGGTCACGATTCATCGCGGTTTCACAAGGTGCTGAAAATCAGCGCGCATTATAAGGGTCGGACTAGTGCCATCAAAACAAAATGTGATGCCGATCGCAGGGGTGTTGAGCGGAGCCCTGGTGTGGGGGCTGATCTGGTATCCCTATCGAGTGCTGCAGGATGCGGGCGTGTCCGGTGCGCTGGCGACGTTCATCACCTATGCGCTGGCGATGTTGTGCGGTGCGTTCATGCTGCCGCGCGTGTGGCGCGAGCGCGCCACTTTCGGCAGATGGGGGCTGCTCCTGGTGCTGAGCGCAGGCTGGGCCAACTTCGGTTATGTGCTCGGGATGCTGCACGGCGAAGTGATGCGTGTGCTGTTGCTGTTCTACCTGGCTCCGGTGTGGACCGTCCTGTTCTCCTTTTGGCTGCTGGGTGAGCGGCTCAACCGTTATGGCTACTCCGTGGTTGCCCTGTCTCTGGGTGGGGCCATGATCATGTTGTGGGAACCCAGTCTGGACTTGCCCCTCCCGCAAAACATTTCCGAGTGGCTGGGATTGTCCGCCGGTATGGGGTTCGCGCTGTCCAACGTCACTTCGCGTCGTGCCGCCCATCTTTCGGTAGCAGCCAAGTCATTCAGCGTATGGCTGGGGACCGCTGCGCTGACCTTGCCTTTCCTGCTGTGGCAGGGCAGGATAGCGGGGCAGGTCTCTGCGATCGAAACTCACTCCTGGTTGATGCTCGCGTTGCTGGGGATCGTGCTATGCGCCGTTTCCTTCGCCGTGCAATACGGCGTGACGCATCTTCCGGCCAACCGCGCGGTGGTATTGTTCCTGTTTGAACTGGTGGTCGCAGCCATCTCATCCTATTTCATCGCGGGCGAAGCGATGGAAATACGCGACTGGATTGGTGCGGTACTCATCGTTTCCGCCAGTTTTCTTTCGGGGAAATTGTGTTCGGACAAGGGCGTGGGTTAGACTGCGTCCGGTTCTGAAGCAGTGACTTTGAAAGGTTGCGCGATGCGAGGATTCACCGAACACAAGAAACAGCCGACGCCTGCAGAGATAGATGCCCTGTTCAACAACGACGATCCAAAGCTCGTCTGGGAGAGTGCGACAGACATCATCCGCCGCATGAATCCCGATTTCGATTTCACTCTTGTCCGTTCCGTCTATGAGGATATCCAGCGCCTGTTCAGCGGCGATTATCCCGGTTACGGTCCCATCCAAACGCTGTACCACGACCGGTCACATACGCTCGAAGTCTTGCTGTGCGGCGTGCGGCTGATGCACGGTGTGCATGTCTCGGGCGACCGCCTGACCGATGAAGAAATCACCCTGATCCTGCTCGCCATGCTGATGCATGACGTCGGCTATGCACAACGCAAGGGTGAGGAGAGCGGGACCGGCGCACAGTACACACAGACGCACGTGCAGCGTGGTGTCGAGTTCATGCGGCAATATTTCGTCGAGCGCAAACTACCCGCAGAACTCGCGGTCGCCGTGGAAGCCATGATTCTGGGTACTGAACACAATCGTCCGTTCGAACAGATCTGCTTCAGTGACGACAGGACGCGCATGCTGGGTTGCATCGTCGCGACCGCCGATATCACCGGACAGATGGCGGACCGGATCTACCTGGAAAAACTGCTGTTCCTGTATCTGGAGTTCAGGGAAGCCAAGTTCGGCAGCTACCAGAGCATGTATGACCTGCTGTGCCAGACCAACAGTTTTTACGAAACGATACGCGAGAAGCTCGACGGGGCACTGGACGGCATCTACAAGAAATTCGTGTTCCATTTCAGGGATACGATGGGCGTCGACAATAACTACTATCTGGAATCAATCGAAAAGAACATGGCCTATCTGGCGAAGATCGTTGCGCACAGCGAGTCGGAACTCTTCACCATGCTCAAGCGCCATGGCGTCGCGGAAAAGTCGCGTGCGCTCTCACGTTCAAACTGACGATGTCCAGGCTCATCGCCTTTTCCAAGGCTGTCAGTTCTCCCACCCATGACCACCCCAAGCCAGAACGCCTGGTGCAGGGATATCCCTTGCGCACCACGTGGGAGTATTACGCCAATCCCAGCGGCGAGATATCCAGCGGCGTATGGTCATGCGAGGTGGGGGCATGGCGTATCGCGTTCGACGAACGCAGCGACGAATATTTCAGCGTGCTGGAAGGGCGCATCCGCATCAGCGATGCGGAAAACAACGTCAATGAATTCGGACTCGGCGAAGCCTGTGTGATTCCGGCAGGCTTCACCGGTACCTTCGAAGTGCTGGAGCCGGTAAAAAAACACTACGTGGTGATCAAGCGCAAGCCTTGATCACGGGCTTCACGCCACCGTCACCTTGGTATCCAGATACACATCCTGGATCGCATTCAATAACGCAACGCCATCCTGCATCGGTTTCTGGAACGCCTTGCGCCCGGAGATCAGGCCCATGCCGCCCGCGCGCTTGTTGATGACCGCGGTGCGCACGGCCTGTTGCAGGTCGTTCTTGCCCGATTCACCGCCGGAGTTGATCATGCCCACACGGCCCATGTAGCAGTTCGCCACCTGGTAGCGCACGAGGTCTATGGGGTGGTCGGTGGTCAGTTCGCTATACACCTTGGGGCTGGTCTTGCCGAACTTGATGGCGTTGTAGCCGCCGTTGTTCTCGGCCATCTTCTGTTTGACGATGTCGGCGTTGATGGTGACGGCAAGGTGGTTGGCTTGGCCGGTGAGGTCGGCGGCCACGTGGTAGTCCTTGTCCGCGGTCTTGAACGCCGGATTGCGCAGATAGGCCCACAGGATGGTCGCCATGCCCAGGTCGTGTGCATGCTCGAATGCGTCGGAGATCTCCTGTATCTGGCGGCGCGAATGTTCGGAGCCATAGAAGATCGTTGCCCCGACCGCTACCGCGCCCATGTCGAACGCCTGATCCACGCTGGCGAACAGCGTCTGGTCGTAGATGTTGGGATAGGTCAGCATCTCGTTGTGGTTGATCTTCACGATGAACGGGATCTTGTGCGCATAGCGGCGCGCCACCGAGCCCAGCACGCCGAGGGTGGAGGCCACGCCGTTGCAGCCGCCTTCGATGGCAAGTTTGACGATGTTTTCGGGATCGAAATATTGCGGGTTGGGGGCGAACGAGGCACCGCCGGAATGTTCCACGCCCTGGTCCACCGGAAGCAGCGACAGGTAGCCGCTATTGGCGAGTCGCCCGTGACCATACAGGGCTTGCAGACTGCGCAGCACGCCGGGCTTGCGGTCCTTCATTGCCACCACGCGGTCCACGTAATCCGGTCCCGGCACATGCAGGGATTCTTTTGGGATCCCGACACAACGGTGCTTCAACAGATGCTCTGCTTCTTCTCCCAGCAATTGCACGATGTTCGTCATGATTTCGCTCCTCGGATGGACAGAATGGCGAAGTCATCTTACTCCTCTGTGTATAATTTTGTTTGGTTCAACTTATCCTCTGACTAGCCATGAAACAGCTCACCATCGGTACCCCCCTCAGTCCCTCCGCCACCAAAGTCATGCTGCTCGGCAGCGGCGAACTCGGCAAGGAAGTCATCATCGCATTGCAGCGCCTCGGCGTGGAGACCATCGCCGTGGACCGTTACGCCGACGCGCCGGGCCACCAGGTGGCGCATCGCGCGCATGTCATCAACATGGCGGATGGCGCAGCCTTGCGTGCGCTGATCGAGCAGGAGAAGCCTGATTTCATCGTGCCGGAGATCGAGGCCATCGCCACCGACATGCTGGTGCAGATCGAGAAGGAAGGATTGGCTCGCGTCATTCCGACGGCGCGTGCCACGCAGCTCACTATGAACCGCGAAGGCATCCGCCGCCTTGCTGCCGAGACGCTGGGCTTGCCTACCTCGCCCTACAAGTTCGCCGACAGTCTGCGAAGAGTTGCAGGCCGCCATCGACGGCGGCATCGGCTATCCCTGCATCGTCAAGCCGGTGATGTCTTCCTCCGGCAAGGGGCAATCCAAACTGGACGGCCCGGCTGACGTGAAGAACGCATGGGACTATGCCGCCAGCGGTTCGCGCGTGAACCAGGGCAGGGTGATCGTGGAGGGGTTCATCGACTTCGACTACGAGATCACGCAGCTCACCGTGCGCGCCGTCGGTGCGGACGGCAAGATCGAGACGCACTTCTGCGAGCCCATCGGTCACGTACAGGTGCACGGCGACTATGTCGAGAGCTGGCAGCCGATGGTGATGACGCCGGTCGCCTTGCAGCGCTCGCGCGACATCGCGAAGAAGGTGACCGACGATCTGGGCGGGCAGGGCATCTTCGGTGTCGAACTGTTCGTAAAAGGCGACATGGTGTGGTTCAGCGAGGTCAGTCCGCGCCCGCACGACACCGGCATGGTGACCATGTGCAGCCAGCGTTTCAACGAATTCGAACTGCACGCGCGCGCCATCCTCGGACTGCCGGTGGATGCGGCGCTGCGTGCTCCCGGCGCCTCGGCAGTGATCTACGGCCAACTGGATGAAAAAGGCATCGCGTTCACGGGCGTGGACGAAGCGTTGCGCGTGCCGGAATCCGACATCCGTCTGTTCGGCAAACCGGAATCGTTCAAGCGCGCCGCATGGGCGTGGCGCTGGCTACTGGCCGCGACACTGACGAGGCGAGGGCGCGTGCCAAGCTGGCGGCAAGCAAGGTGGTGCCTGTCAAAGCGTAATGATCACCGGCATCCACCACGTTTCTTTTCTGACGAGCGATCTGATCAAAGCACGTGCCTTCTATGAACGCGTGCTGGGTCTGCAGCTCGCCCCCAATCGCCCGCAGATGAGTTTCGACGGCGCGTGGTACGACATTGCGCCGGGCCAGCAGATACACCTGATGTTGCTGCCTGATCCGGAAGCCGGGCTGCAACGACCGGCGCATGGCGGGCGTGACCGTCATGTCGCCTTTGGCGTGCAAGATTTGTCGCAATTGAAAACACGATTGGATGCTGCCGGTGTTGCCTACACGCAAAGCCAATCCGGTCGCCGTGCTTTGTTCTGCCGCGATCCGGATCAGAATGCGTTGGAGTTCATCGAGGTCGTTGCGTGACACAGCAAGCCTTACATGACACGGGGCTAAGTCCGAAGGCGTGGTATCAGGCGGCTTGCGAGAAATCAGGTTTTATTTGCGACAGGCGGCAAAGCGCGGCCATCGATGAGCTGGAAACGCTGTGGCAGCAACTGGTCGAGTTCAAAGCCAGGCGCAACCAGTTCCTCGGGCGCAGCCTGCTCAGCCCGGACGTGCCAAAAGGTTTGTACATCTGGGGCGGTGTGGGGCGCGGCAAGACTTTTCTGATGGACGCGTTTTACCATTGCCTGCCTTACCGTCGTAAACGCCGCATCCATTTCCACAACTTCATGGTCGAGGTGCATCACGAGATGAAGCGGCTCGCGCATGAGCGCGATCCATTGCTGGCCCTTGCCGGCAATATCGAGCGTTCCACCCGTGTGCTGTGTCTGGATGAGTTCCATGTGGACGACATCGCCGATGCGATGATCCTTGGGCGTTTGCTGGAAGCATTGTTGCAGCGCGGCGTGGTGCTGCTCACCACTTCGAACTTCCCGCCGGACGGCCTGTATCCCCACGGTCTGCAACGGCAGAATTTCTTGCCGGCCATCGCCTTGCTCAAGCGCGAGTTGAAAGTGCTGCATCTCGACAGCGATACCGACTACCGCCTGTTGCAGATGGAGCGCGACCCGCTCTTCATGTTGTCGGCAGATGCAACGACTGAAAAGCACATGCATTCGCTATTCCAACGCCTCACGGCAGGCATGCATGCCGATGCCGATTCGATCGAGGTGCGGCAGATCAAGATACCGGTCAGGCGCGTTGCACGCGAAGTCGTCTGGTTCGATTTCAGGGAGCTGTGCGGGGGCAATCACGACCAAGCCGACTATCTGGAGATCGCCCATCGCTACCCGACGGTCTTTGTATCCGGGATCCCGAAAATGACTGCCGAGAATGCTGCGGAAGCCCGGCGCTTCACTTGGCTGATCGATGTGTTATATGACAATCACGTCAAACTGGTTGCCTCATTCGAGGTTGCACCGGAGGTCCTGTATGGAGAGACGCGACACGATAGCGAAACGCAGCGTATCGCCAGCCGTCTGATCGAGATGCAAACCAGGCATTATCTGGAACTGCCGCATCGCAGCCGTGGCGTGACTCTCACCGGGCAGGGGCAGAGTTCGATATAAAACCGGGTGCACAACACAATCGCGCAATGATGCGCGACTGGAATTTACGAACCCTTTTGCAGGCGCGTGTCGTAAGCGGCCTGACATGCCGCATTGGCTGCTTCCAGTGTCTTTGCGGCTTCGTCCTGTGCGGCTTGAGGGACGGTGAATTGGCCCGGCTTGCGGCGCACGGGCTTCCGATTCTGGGTGAGGAAATCTTCTTTCGCTTTTTCCGCGGTGGCCTTGCAGGTAGTCAGATCGGCAAGGATCAGGGCTTCGAATTTCGCTTTCTCTTCTGCCAATGCTTTGGCTTTCGCCAGGGCTTGAGCGCGTGCCTGTTCTATCGACCTGCGCATGTCTTCAGCTTCCTGCATTTCCTGCTTGTTCCGGTAATCCAGATAGAACCAACCCCCACCTGCTAGCACGATGAGCACAACAGCGATAGTCTTCTTCAACATGTCCCACTCCCTGTAAGTTGTTTTTATCTGCGGACGTATGATAAACCAATTCAAATGGTTGTGGCCCGCAAGGGGTGTGGCGGAATCCGGGGTGGATATAGCAGGGTGAAGTTCATTTCAGGCGGGCCGCGATAGCGGCAACAAATTGCCTGAAGCTGCCGCGATACAACCAAGCCAGACCGCACATCCCGTACAACGACAGCGAAGCCGGAAAGTTCGCCTCACGCATCAATTCGAGCGCGACGGGATCTCTGAAATGCCAATAGATCGCGTAGCAGCCATCCACCGTGAACCAGGTGAAGAACAGCATCAAGGGCCAAAGCCGCCATCTGCGTTCGATCAGAACCCGCATGCCCCAGGGCGCAGTGAGATAGGCGAGGATGGCCATGATCAAGCTGATGGGAATGTCCCAGTCCGGCGCTTGATAGTAGAACGAACCTACCACCAGCAGACCGATACCGAGCGCGAGCGTTACCAGCTTCCATGGGCGGAGGTATTCGGACAGATAGTTCAAGTGGAGTGGGGGCATTTTGACTATGGGCTTATGGCGGGCAGTTTACGCAGGGTGTAATGGGAGTAGCGCATTGCAACCGGATGTTTGATTAACACGCATTCGGCGCAATGTCCGTTGGTTATTGCCCCTACGCTTGCGGGTTTACTGAGCAAGATTTTCATATATAACCCTGACAGAACCCCACTGTGGCTGGGCAGAATACACTTGTGCCCGTGGATGATGGAAAACAACAAGAACGTTTGGTGCCTGCCAATGAACCCTGACTTCGGGACCTCCGCTAGGGGCTGAAGGAGCTGCGCCATGATTGGTGTCTGAAACGAAGATATTTCCGCTGTTGTTCCAACGCGGAAGCCACGAACGAAAAATCGAGACTTGTGTGCTAAACCCTGTTGTTGCACCGCAGTCGCGTTGAAACACGACTGCAACTAGCGAGCCATCAGGAGACTTTGCCTCCGAAATGGTTTTGTTGCTGCACATGGAATTGAGCAAGAAATAACCACTGGCAGTAATTAATAAGGCTAGTCCAACAACGACACCTGCAAAGTACTTGGTAATGACTGAAATACGCATAGGCTCGTGACAGCTAACGAGGTTGTAGAAAAAGTCTAAACATTCCCGCATCGTGCCGTGAGCCCAACCAAATATCAAGGTTGAACTGGCTGAGTTTACGTAGGGTGCCATAAGCGTAGCGCATTTCCCAGGATGTTTAACTGACACGCATTCGGCGCAATGCCCGTCGGTTATTGCGCCCTACGCTAGCTGGATACAGGGTGGATGAGGAGGGGAATCGTTGGTCATGAATGCGAGATGGATCGCGTGGTGTTAGAGAACTGGCTCACAACGCACCTCGGTTTTCACTGAATTGGCGATAAAGCATTGTTCATGGGCTTCATGGTGCATTTGACTGATTTGCTCCCGCGTTGGTAAGCGTTCCCCTGAAAATCGTACTTCGGGTCTGAGCGTAACCACGGTTATGGCCATTTTCCCTTCTGCATTTTTCTCCATCACACCAATCGCAGCATCAAAGTAGCGATCAACACGAAACTTCTGTTCAGCGGCGATGGATAACAACCACAGCATATGACAGCTTGAAAGTGATGCAACAAATGCCTCTTCCGGATCCACCGCCGATGCGTCAGACATCGGAAGAGGAACAATGTGAGGGGACGAGGAACCCGGCACTTCCAGGCCGCCGTCAAAACGAAGCAAATGCTTTCTGCTGTAACGTTTGTCGAGGAAGTTCTGTCCATCCCTTAACCAAAGTACTTCTGCGGTGTAGCGGACCATGATTGCTTCTCTAAGCTAAAGTGGGCGGCAAAATGTTTTGAACATTATTTTCATTCCCTTGATCTCAAACCTGCCAAATATCCTGGCATGACATCGGGTAAACAAAGCGTCACGGCGCCGGATTCGGATACAGCCTGTGCACCGCCTCGATCTTCTCCAGCACCTCGTGCGATAGCGTCACCTCCGCACTATCCAGATTCTCTTTCAGTTGCTCTAGAGTCGTTGCACCAAGTACCACGCTGCTGGTGAACCAGCGCGTTCTGGCAAAGGCGAGGGCCAGCGTTGCCGGAGTGAGTCCGGCTTCCTGGGCGATGCGCATATATTCTTTGGTGGCGGGCGGTACGTTGACTTTGGCGTAGCGCTGGCCGAAGTTGGGGAAGAGGGTGATGCGGCCATGCGCATTCGGGTCGGTGATGTATTTGCCGGTGAGCCAGCCGAAGGCCAACGGGCTATAGGCGAGCAGGCCGACGTGGGCGTGATGGCAGACCTCGGCGAGGCCGCTCTCGTAGGTGCGGTTCATCAGGTGGTAGGCGTTCTGCACGCTGACGATCCTGGGCAAGCCGAGCTGTTCGGCGCAGTGCACGAATTCGGCAACGCCCCACGGCGTCTCGTTGGACAGGCCGATGTGGCGCACCTTGCCGGCCCTGACTAATTCCGCCAGCACTTGCAGTTGTTCGGCGATGGGTACGCTGTCGCGTTCCTGTGTCACGTCATAACTGGTGGCGCCGAACATCGGTACGTAGCGATCCGGCCAGTGGATCTGGTACAAGTCCACGTAGTTGGTCTGCAAGCGGCGCAGGCTGCCGTCGATGGCGGCGGTGATATGTTCGCGGTTGATGCGCGGGGTGCCGCGTATCCAGGAGAAGCCGCGTGCGGGACCGGCGATCTTGGTGGCGACGATGAGTTTGTCGCGCTGTTGCTGCTTGAGCCAGGTGCCGATGTAACTTTCAGTGCGGTGCACGGTCTCGGCGCGCGGGGCGACGGGGTACATCTCGGCGGTGTCGATGAAGTTGACTCCGCGCGAGATGGCGTAGTCCAATTGCGCATGGGCTTCGGCTTCGCTGTTCTGTTCGCCGAAGGTCATGGTGCCAAGTGCCAAGGCGGAGACCTTCAAATCGCTGCTGCCCAGTTGTCTGTAATCCATGTCGGTCTCAAGGGATTCGATGCGGTTATTTTAATCGTTTCGTCGTGCTAGCATCTCATCCATGATGATGCCTGTCCTCTTCCTTTCGCATGGTGCGCCCTCATTGCCGCTCGAAGCTGGCGAGACGGGTTCGACCTGGAAAAAGCTTGGCGCGCAACTCCCCAAACCAACGGCCATCCTGGTGATATCTGCGCATTGGGAGACGTCTGTCCCGACCATCAGCCGCGCGGTGCAACCCGAGACCATTCACGATTTCAGCGGGTTTCCCGAAGAACTCTATCGCTTGCAGTATCCCGCGCCCGGCGCGCCGCAGATGGCGGAAGCGGCGGCACAGGCATTGCAGCAAGCCGGCATTCCGGTGTCGCTGGATGACAGGCGCGGTCTCGATCACGGCGCATGGGTGCCGTTAAGCATGATGTTTCCGCAAGCGGATATTCCTGTCGCACAGCTTTCGTTGCAGCCGGAATGCGACCCGGCTTGGCATCTTGCGCTGGGCCGCGCATTGCGGCCGTTGCGCGAACAAGGCGTGCTGATCGTAGGCAGCGGCGCGATCACTCATAACCTGCGTGCTGTCTTCAGGCATCCGCAGGGCGAGCCGGCACCACGGTGGGTGACCGAATTCCGCGACTGGATCGCAAGCAGGATCGACGCGGGCGACCTGGATGCGCTCTGCGCCTATCGCACTCTTGCGCCGCATGCCGTGCAGAACCATCCCACTGACGAACATCTGTTGCCGTTGTTCGTGGCACTGGGGGCGGCATCGAAGGTGGACGATGCGCGCCACTTGAATAGGGTGATGACTTTCGGCCTGCTGGCAATGGATGCCTGGTTGTTCGATGAGGTAGAGTAAAAAAGTCCGCGGCTGTTGCCGCCAATGATGTATACGCTGGCACTAAATCGTTGGGAGACGAGATGAGCGAGGCAAGCAGGATGCATTACCTGCCGCAGGTGGAGGAGGGAGCCATCGAGCGGAAACTGGTGGAGTTACAGGCGCTTTACCCCGGGCTGGGTGTGTGTGCGCTGCTGCCGGAGTCCGAAAAAGAAAAGGTCGCAGTGTTGCAGACGGTTTGTGCAAAGAAGCAAGTCCCGCTGGTCGGCGGGATTTTCCCCGCACTGGTAAAAGACGGCCATTTTTTGACGAGCGGGGTGTGGCTGCTGTGCTTCAAGGAGACGCCATATTTTGCGCTGTATGAAGACTTACCGACAGACACAGCGGAAGCGGACACCGCGGCGGAAAAGATCGCCAACGACATCCGCGCGCAAATCGACCATGTGCCGGACATGACGCTGTTCATGCTGTTCGATGCCATGGTGCCGAACATCGGTACGCTGCTCGACAATCTGTATCTGCATTTGGCGAACCGGGTGCACTACGCGGGAGCGAATGCAGGGAGCGAAACCTTCCAGCCGATGCCATGTTTGTTTGACGGTACACGTGTCGTGCAAAACGGCTTATTGCTGATGTTGCTGACGCCGCACAAGGGCGCGATCCTGGAGCATGGCTACCATGCCAACCCGCACACTTCCTACGCCACCTCGACCAATGGCAACTGCATCTCACAGATCGATTGGCAGCCCGCTTTCAATGTGTATCAGGAGCTGGTGCGCGAGCATTACGGCGAAGAAGTCACGGCGGAGAATTTCTACCAATATGGTGTCCATTTCCCGTTCGGCATCGTTCGCGCGAACCATCACGTGGTGGTGCGCATCCCGGTCATGCTGGCCGACGACGGTGCGCTGTTCTGTGTGGGCGAAGTGCCGGCCAACTCGGTGTTGACCCTGCTCAAAGCGCCGACCGTGCGCTCGGTCGAGACATTGCACAACCTGAACGAAGGGCTCAAGGCGCTGAACGGAGACATCGAGGATGCGGAGTTGTTGCTGTTCTATTGTGCGGGGCGGCGCATGCATCTCGGGGGCGAGATGGCGAGCACGGAACTGGAGGCGTTCGCCGGGCTGACACAGGCGGCGCGCGTGTCGGGTGCGCTCTCGCTCGGCGAGATCGGCGGTTCAACCGTGCAAGGCTATCCGCTGTTCCACAATGCCACATTAGTCACGTTGCGCTGGTAGCATGGAACGCGAAGACATTCTGCCGGTACTGTATGACCTCGCCGTCACCATCGGCAGCGAGATCAGTATCAAACCGCTTCTCACGCGCACGCTGCAGCGCCTGCTATATCACACCTCCTTCTCGGCGGGGTTTATCTGTCTGGATGTCCAGCCGTGCGAAAAGAGTGAAGGACAGGTCGAGGTGCGCCTGGATGCGGTGGTCGGCGACTTCGACCTGGTCGGCGTGCTCGGTCAACCAATCGTCTTGCCGTGCGAGTTGATCTGTCATGCGGCCGGACACAAGGCCGAACAAGCAGCGCTGCTGTCGGCGCTGCGTTGTACGCAAACGCAATACAAGGCTTATCTCCGGTTGCCCATCAACGGTTGCGGCGTGATCGTATTGCTCGCTGCCGAGATCCCCGAAACGACTCTGCCTCTGACCACGGTATTGCAACCGGTACTGGCGCATCTGGCCAAAGCCATTGTGCTGTGCCGCAACAACGATGCCTACACCAGCGGCCTGGTTGCGCAACGAGACCTGCTGGAAAAAGTGTTCGACAGCAGTTATTCCGGCGTCATGATCACCGATGCCAAAGCGAACATCGTGGAGGTCAATCCGGCTTTTACCCGCATCACCGGCTATTCGTCGGAAGAGGCGGTCGGCAAGAATCCGCACCTGTTGGCCTCGGGACGACACGACCACGACTTTTATCGGGATTTGTGGGAAAGCCTTGCAAACTACGGGCATTGGGAAGGTGAAATATGGAATCGTCGCAAGAGCGGCGAGGTGTACCCGAGCTGGATGAACATCAACCCCGTGCGCGACAAGACCGGTACCTTGCTCTATTACGTCAGCATCTTCTCAGATATCAGCAAACGCAAGGAAGCCGAAGCGCAGATACACCAACTGGCTTTTTATGACTCGCTGACCGAGTTGCCGAACCGGCGCTTACTGATCGAACGCCTGCAGCAGGCCTTTGCCGTGGGGGCGCGTAGCGGGCAGCATGGTGCGGTGCTGTTTCTCGATCTGGATAATTTCAAGACACTCAACGACACCAAAGGCCACGATGTCGGTGACCAGTTGTTATCCGAGGTGGCGAAACGGCTGAATGCCTGCGTGCGCGACGGTGATACCGTGGCGCGTCTGGGGGGCGACGAATTCGTGGTGGTGCTGGACGCGCTGAGTACGATTTCGGACGAGGCGGCCGCGCAAGCCGATCTGGTCGCCGAAAAGATACGTGATGCCCTGGGTCAGCCTTACCTGTTGGCCAACCACACCCATTACACTACACCGAGTATCGGCGTCGTATTGTTCCGGGGGCACCAGCAAAGCCTGGACGATGTGCTGAAATATGCCGACACCGCGATGTACCAGGCCAAAACAGCCGGGCGCAACACCATCCGCTTTTACGACCCGGTGATGCAGGCGGCAATCGAGGCGCGTGCCGAGCTGGAGGAGGAATTGCGGCATGTGCTCGACCGACACCAACTCCGTTTGTACTATCAGGTACAGATGGACAGCCGCTATCGCCCGCTCGGGGCAGAGGCGCTGCTGCGCTGGCAACATCCCGAGCGAGGTCTGGTTTCGCCAGCGCAATTCATCCCGCTGGCCGAAGAGACCGGGCACATCGTTCCCATCGGGTTGTGGGTGTTGCAGACCGCGTGTGCCCAGCTCAAGGCCTGGCAGCACGATGAGCTGACACGCGACCTGACACTGGCGGTGAATGTCAGTGCCAAACAGTTCCGCAGTCCTGATTTCGTCGCGCAGGTGCAGCGTACGCTGCTGGAGGCCGGAGCGAAACCGGCTCTGCTCAAGCTCGAGCTGACCGAGAGCATCGTGCTGGAGAACGTCGAAGATACCATCGCCAAGATGCGTGAGCTGAAATTGCTGGGGGTGAGTTTCGCGATGGACGATTTCGGTACCGGCTATTCCTCGCTGCAATACCTCAAGCGCCTGCCGCTGGATCAGGTCAAGATCGACCAGTCCTTCGTGCGCGACATCGCCAGTGATCCCAACGATGCCGCTATCGTGCAGACCATCATCGCGATGAGTGAGGTGCTGGGACTCAGAGTCATTGCCGAGGGCGTGGAGACTGAAGCGCAGCGCGAGTTTCTGGACTTGCGCGGCTGCCACGCCTATCAGGGATACTTGTTCGGCAAGCCTGTGCCGCTGCCGGATTTCGAAGCCAGTTTAAGAGGGAAGCCATCAGGTCCGGGTTTGTGATGCAATGCCGGCCATGCCAGGCTCGGTACGGACATTAGTGAAATATCAGACTGAAAAAAATGACCACCTATAACGTCAATCTGCATGAGGCGATTTTTTCCTTATCTGATGCCCTCGATCTGGTGGGGGTGACGCACATCCATCACGGTAAGCGTGTCGCCTTCATCGCAGCGGAATGCGGCAAGCACATGGGCTGGAGCGGGAGTCGGCTGGATGAGTTGTTCCAGGCGGCGATCCTGCATGACAGCGGCGTTTCCAAGACGACGGTGCATGCCAAGCTGGCCCAAATGGAATGGGAGCATGAGTCGGAGCACTGCCAAGTCGGTGCAGAGCTGTTGGCCGGTTGTTCCTTGCTGAAGCACCTTTCAAGCACAGTGTTGCACCATCACACGCACTGGTCGAAGCTCAAGGATCTTGATCTTCCAATGGAGGTGAAGTTACAGGCGAACTGCATCTACATGGCCGACCGACTGGATGTGCTGGCACTCGCGCATATACTGAGCGAAAGAGATATTTTGCTGGGCAAGGACGAGATCAGGCGCAAGATATTCGAGCGGCGTGATGATTGGTTCTGCCCGGAATTGGTTGATGCGTTGATGAAGGTCTCCCACTCGGAAGCATTCTGGTTTGCATTGGAAGGGGAGCATGTCAACGGCTATGTGGCCACCTGGTTGTCGCATTTTCCGGATCGCACCATGGAGTTTCATGAATTGCGCAGTCTGGTCCGCGTTTTCTCCTGCATCGTCGATGCCAAGAGCCACTACACCAAGCAACATTCCGATGGCGTCGCCAATCTGGCCCGTTACTTGGGCGGGCTGTCCAACTTGCCGGAAAAGACATGCGAGATGCTGGAGCTGGCCGGCCTGTTACATGACGTTGGCAAGTTGCGGGTGCCGGACGAGTTACTGGAGAAGCAGGATCATCTGACCGAGGCCGAGGTCATTATCATGCGGCGGCACAGTTTCGACACCTACAGCATCCTGCAAAACATCCGCGGGCTGGAACAGGTGAGTCTGTGGGCGTCACAGCACCACGAGCGGGTGGACGGCACGGGCTATCCATATGAAACGAAAGACGACGAGATATCGCTGGAGGCACGTATCGTCGCGGTGTCGGACGTGTTTCAGGCGCTCGCCCAGCAGCGTCCTTACCGGGGGCCGTTGCAGCCGCAGGCCATCCTGGCCAACCTCAAGCAGGAAGTGGCGAGCGGCAAACTGGATGGCAGGGTGGTCTCGCTGGTGGAGGCGAACTTGCAGGAGTGCTGGACTGCCGCAGTACGCCCGATGCAGGAGCAAGCTCCGCTCAGATCTTGTTGAAGGTTTAGAGAAAATGCAAACGGCCGTTTCCGACCAATAAGAGCCGGATGTCCGTATTATTATGCATATGCGGACAGGAGATTTTGTGAGGTTATCGATGAATCAATTGGTTATTGAAAATTCGGACGCTTCACTAATTTTAATAATACGGACAGGTGCGTCCGTCTAATAACTGTTGGGCACAGGAAATAACTATGCGCCACTTCACCCTCGCCGCCTTTATTGTGTTCTTGCAGGCTTCATCCTCTGCCATGGCGATAGATGTTGATAAACCATGGTACGAGGAGTGCCCTAAGGAGATACACAATGTTTATGAATGCCAACAATATCTGGAAGGTGGAATCCTCAAGAAATATCCAGGCCTTGTTAGTCGAAAAGCTCATCAGCTCAAGATTAAACTTTCCAATGGGCGAACCAAGATTATTACCGACGTAATAGATGAGAAAGATGGTGATAAAACACGGGGTTTTTCCTTCATCAAATACTTTCCAAGCATTCAATATGGTTTACTTCATGTCCAGTTCCATGAAGGAGGCTCTTACAACTTGATTGATATGCGAACTGGAACTCAAACAGAGGTGCTTGGGAAAGCTGTATTGTCTCCTGACAAGCGACGGCTCGCCATTTTTTATGCGGACGTTGTGGCGGGATATTCTTCAAATGTCTTGGCTGTCTATCTTGTTCTCTCCAGAGGCCTTGTTCAAGAATTTAGGGAGTTGCCTCAAGAGTGGGGGCCAGTTGATCTTAAGTGGACAGACAATCGCACCATTGTTGTCGACAAGCTTGTTTGTTGCGACAACCTCCACGATGAAAAGCTCACCCTCCGCTTTCTTGGCAAGGATATTTCCAAGAATGGGAAGTGGGGTTTCACTAAATGAGTAGGCCCAACCCGTCAGTAGAGAGGGACTGCGCAAAAGCGCAGCCCCTCACTTTTACGTTGGGCGCCTTAATATCTATGAACATGACACATCGCCTTTTTCAAATCTTGGCACTCCTCTACCTCACCACTATGGCTTTGCCTACTTTGGCGTTACAGCCAATTGCCTGTGGTAAAGAGTGGATTAATATTCATCAGATGAACCCCAACCTTGTTGGCGTGTATGTCCAACAAGTGCCCGACAACAATGCGGATGCAGCCGCATATCGCGGCAAACATCCTTCGATGATCATTTACGTTTTCAAGGACGGCAAAGCCCATCAAGTCGAGTACACGCCATCGGGACAAATTGAAAATGGTTTTTGGTGGGACATACCGAAGGGCCATTGGATTTATAACCGCCTAGATAGCAATGTCAAAAACGGCGTTACTTGTGCGTATTGGGTAAAAAAGTGACCACCAGTCGCCCAACCCTACGCTCAAGTTCGCTCCCTTTGGTCGCTGGGGCGCGCCTGCGGCGCGCGCCCTAGCTCCACGTTAGAAGTTTATGGATGCCATTATCTTAATTCTGGCCGTTCGTTCATTTTGGCGCTTGCTGCTCAGCGTAGCTCTATCAATCGTATTGGCTTTTGCGCTTTCTTCCGCATTTCCCGGGTTCACCGCAGGTTACTGCATCACGCTGGTTTTATTGGGCACTGGCTTCGGCATCTATTGGGGAGGGCGTGCCCAAGCTGGCATAGGCCTATTCGCATCTGTACCTCACACTCCTATTTCTAAGCCAGTGGCTTTTCTAGGGCTGTTATTCGTTGGTTTTGTCTGGGGCGGGCTATTCTCTTGGTTATTGGACTCACAGCGTTTAGGCGCCTGCGCTCTGATTCTAGCCGCAGCATCGACCGGTGCTTGGTTCAGGTTCATTTTGCATCACACCTTCTCGTTGAGTTACCTTACCTTTGTCAGCGTTTCGCTGTTGTGCGGTTTTGCATTTATTCCTTTGCTCACAACACTTCATGCGTAAAATTTCTAACCCTGCGCTCAAGTTCGCTCCCTCCGGTCGCTGGGACGCGCCCTCGGCGCGCCCCTTGTATCTTATCTCCAGCTCAGAAATGAGCTAAATTGCTCTAGCGCGAAAGAGCAGGGAGAAGGGATGCCGGGCGTGCCCCTATGGCCATCGAGCCTGTAGCTAAGATTGGTGACCTTCTCCCATCCTGAATTCATCAAGATCGAACGGTATCTTAGGACTGGGTTTTCACCATGATCCTGCATTCACAAGGTTGATCTGAATCGGGGTGTTATTTCCGCATGGAGTGCTTCCTTTTGTTTGCATAGAAGGAGATTGCGATGACGGACTTGAACAGCGGAATTCTTGGAATCGATATTTCCAAGGCAAAGTTTGATGTTGCTCTGATGGTTGCGGGTAAAGTCAAAAAGACCCATATCTTCGAGAACACACCGGATGGCTTTGAGACCCTGTCGAACTGGCTGCAGAAACAAGGCATCACTAGCGTGGCTGCATGCATGGAAGCCACGGGTTGTTATGGCGATGCACTGGCAACTTATCTCTATGATCAGGGCATCGAGGTGAGCGTGGTCAATCCGGCACAGATCAAAAGTTTTAGTGGCGCACAGCTGAAACGCGCCAAGACTGACAAAGCGGATGCCAAGCTGATCGCGCAGTTCTATCAGCAAATGCGGCCGGATCACTGGACTCCCCCACCGCTGCATGTACGTGAGTTGCAGGCACTGGTTCAACGCTTGACTTCTCTCGCCCAGATGGAAGGCCAGGAACAAAATCGAATGCAGGTTGCACCTGCTGTTATCCGCCCCTCTATAGAGACGGTGTTGGCCACCATCAAGTCGGAAATCAAAACGGTGGAAGAGCTGATCCGTGATCACATTGATCGTCACCCTGACTTGAAAGACCAGTCAGAGTTATTGGATAGCATTCCGGGCATTGGCAAAACCACCATTGCCAGACTACTGGCGTTTATTGGGGATGTGCAACGATTCGATCATGCCAAGGCACTGGCTGCGTTTGCGGGCCTGAATCCTACCGTGCATCAGTCCGGAAGTTCGGTAAGAGGCAAGCCACATCTTTCCAAGAAAGGAAACTCGCTATTGAGAAAAGCACTGTATATGCCTGCAATCGTGGCGAGACGCTACAATCCGGTCATCAAGGAATTTGCTGATCGATTAAAAAAGGCTGGCAAGTCGAATATGGTGATCATTGGCGCAGTGATGCGAAAGTTGCTGCATATTATTTACGGTGTGCTGAAATCCGGTATGCCTTTCGATCCTTCTTGGTCTGCGAATCATGCTTGACAGACAAGACGGTATCTTAGCTACACGTTAGACCTCATGCTCACGTACTTTCGCGCTTTCGACTGGAGAATGTTCTTGGGCGTCATGCTCGTCTGGTATGTCGTTCCTGTTTTTGGCGGCCCGGAACTCATGCGGTGGATATTGGGCGGCGCCAACTATGGATATTCAGACAGCCCAAGCCTTCTTCACAATTTGTTGATGACCATCTTGCTTGCTTGGTGGGCTGTTGCTCCAGTTGGTTGTGGTTACAGCGTCGCTCGCTTCGTAAAACAACTTCCCCAGCTAACCATCCTTTTCGCGGTAATGATCGGCTTGGTGCTTCAAGCCACCCGCAATGATTACTTCGGTTGGATGGGAAATATCGTTTGGGCGTTTCTTAGTTTTGGCGGCGCCGCGCTTGGTTTCTTCCTGTGGCGACTTCAAGAACGGGGGCGATCATGAGGTCTAACCCTACGCTCAACTTCGCTCCCTCCGGTCGCTGGGACGCGCCTTCGTCGCGCCCCTTAGCTACACGTTATGTGTAACGGAGCCAGAATGCCAACGCCCTACAACATGGCCTTTGCATGCTTGGAATGTTGCAAATCTTTTAAACGACAATTCAATCTCGCGAAGGAGTGCCCTCAGGAGCTTGTCTGCCCTGACTGTGGTGGGGTGGCTCATAACTTTGGCAGGCACTTCAAATCACCGAAGAAAACTGATGCTAAGCAGTGGCAAAAGGTGCGGTATTTATTTGAGCACGGCTTCAGATTCCAAAAGATACGCGTTGGCCCTAGGCATCACGATGTTGTTGTTCCGTATCCGGTTACTCTCGATGAAGCCAAAGAGTTTGTGCTGAAGTACAAAGATCATGCAATTAAATAGGGAACACACCCCTAATCTGGCATTCAAGAGGGACGCGCTGAAGCGCGCCCCTTAATTTAATGTTGGGCATCATAGGAAAATTTGTATGGGCTATCACCTCACAATACTTCGCACTAAAGGTAAGCAGGCCATCCCTATAGAACAGAAGGACGTCGAAAACCTTGCAACAGTATTCCCAGATTGGAAGTACGATCCAAAGCAAAACGCTTTAGTTTCTTATGAAGCACCGGCATTATGGTTCTCAACGGGGCAACTATGGACCACAAATCCAAGTAACGACACCATCACTTCGATGATTGCATTTGCTAAGTATCTTGGCGCACGCGTTCGCGGTGACGAATTCGAGACCTATCAATCAGCTAATGAGACGTACATACATCCCGATGATGCAGACGAAAAAACTGAGGCGGATGAAGATATTGAAGCATGGAGACGTCGCGAACAACTGAAGTTATGGGCAATTCGTGCTGCTTTCATCGGTGGAGCCGCATTGCTGAGTTTCTCGCTCAAAAAATTCGGAGTGATAAAGTGACGCCCAACCCAACGTTCAAGCGGGACGCTAACCTTCCCCCAACATAATTGACACCTCCATCTAACCACCTGCGCAGAAAACCACGGGGTCAGGTCTTGCCTTTTGCCTCGTCAAGCACCTTTACGATACCGTCCGCTCATGGCGAGGCCATTGGGACAACCTGCCACAACCAGGCTACCTAAATCTCGACCACACTTTCATCAAATTTAGTCTCAGTCACCCCAAAGTATTGTCGGCAACTGCGTTAGAATCCCGCCCCTTTTTTCTAACGCTCATGTCCATTTATGTGGTTCAAGAATCTTCTCGTTTATCGTCTGGTTAAGTGGGATGTAACTCCCGCAACCCTTGAAGAAAAGCTTTCGCAACAAGCTCTCCAAGCCTGCTCCGGGATGGAAAGCCAAAGGCTGGGCTGGGTATCGCCCAAGGAAGACGGCCAGCCTTTTGTGCATACATTGGGATCACAGATGCTGATCTGCCTTGGTATCGAGAAGAAGCTCCTCCCCACGACCGTCATCAACCAGTTCGCCAGATCCCGCGCGGCAGAGATGGAAGAGCAGCAGGGCTACAAGCCCGGTCGCAAGCAGATGAAGCAGATCAAGGAGGCGATCACGGATGAACTGCTTCCGCGCGCCTTTGCCCTGCGACGCAAAATCTATGCATGGATAGATCCCGCTGGTGGATTCCTGGTGGTGGATGCGGCGAACCTCGCCAAAGCCGATGAGCTCATCGAAATGCTGATCAAGAGCGTGGACGGGATATCGCTCGCTCTGATCAAAACCAACACCTCACCTTCCGCGGCGATGACGTCCTGGCTGGCAGGTGATGACTTGTCCTCGACCTTCACCATCGACCGCGATTGCGAATTGCGGGCAGCGGGTGAGGAGAAGTCGACCGTGCGTTACGTGCGCCATACCCTTGAGGCCGAAGAGATCGCCAAGCACATCACGGCGGGTAAGGAAGCCACTCGGCTGGCCATGACCTGGAACGACAAATTCTCCTTCGTGCTGCACGAGAACCTGCAACTCAAGCGGCTGGTGCCGTTGGACATCCTCAAAGATCAGGCTGACAGCAACGACATGGAAGATTTGTTCGACACCGACTTTGCCATCATGTCCGGCGAATTACAGAGGTTGCTGCCCGATATCATCGATGCGCTGGGTGGTGAAAGCGCTCAGACCCCATAGCGTTCCGCCCCCTTCAAAGGTATCAGCACTTTGAGAGGGGCTTGATGTGGCAGGTTACGATTTAGCCGCGCGTGTTGGATTGCGTCGAGAACTGTGTCAGGTCGACCAGCGGTGCTGGTTGCCAGCCGGGCTTGCGGTGTTCGGCTACCACGTTGGTGAAGATGCCGCCGCGCACGTAGAACTTGGCGGTGAGGCGCATGAAACGGGGCTGGGTGGCGGCGACCAGGTCGTCCAGCACGCGGTTGGTCACGTCCTCGTGGAAATGCCCTTCGTTGCGGAACGACCAGATGTAGAGCTTCAGGCTCTTCAGTTCCACGCATTTCTCGTCGGCGATGTAATCCAGGATCAGCGTGGCGAAATCCGGCTGGCCGGTCTTGGGGCACAGGCAGGTGAATTCCGGGATCTCCATGTGGATGTGGTAGTCGCGCTTGGGCTGCGGGTTGGGAAAAGTCTCTAATGCCTTAGTGGGTTGGGTGGTCATTTGGTGAGGTGCTCGGGTTCAGTTAGAATGCTGCGCATTATATCGTCAATGACCGAATCAAATTGCGTCTTGCTCATATCAAGTTAGCCGGTTTCAAGTCCTTCGTTGATCCCACCAATATCGCGCTGCCCGGGCAGCTGGTCGGTATCGTCGGCCCCAACGGGTGCGGCAAATCCAACGTGATCGACGCCTTGCGCTGGGTGCTGGGCGAATCCCGCGCCTCGGCCTTGCGCGGCGAATCCATGCAGGACGTCATTTTCAACGGCTCCGGCAACCGCAAGCCGGTGGCCCGCGCCAGCGTCGAACTGGTGTTCGACAACTCCCTGGGCAAGGTCGGCGGCCAGTGGGCGACCTACGCCGAGATCTCCATCAAGCGCGTGCTGCAGCGCGACGGCGATTCCAGCTACTACATCAACAACCAGAACGTCCGCCGCAAGGACATCACCGACATCTTCCTCGGCACCGGCGTCGGCGCACGTGCCTACGCCATCATCGAGCAGGGCATGATCTCGCGCATCATCGAGGCCAAGCCGGAAGAGCTGCGCGTGTTCCTCGAAGAGGCGGCGGGCGTCTCCAAATACCGCGACCGCCGCCGCGAGACCGAACTGCGCCTGGGCGACACGCGCGACAACCTGCTGCGCGTCTCCGACATCCTGCAGGAGCTCGACAAACAACTGGTGCATCTGGGCGGGCAGGCCGAGGTGGCCAAGACCTACCGCGAACTGGAAGCACGGCGCGAGACCACGCAGCGTCTGCTGTGGCTGGTGAACAAGCAGGAAGCCGAAGCGCGCCGCGCGCGTTTCGCGCAACAGGTCGAGAAGACCAAGAACGACCTGGAAGCCGAGATCGCCAAGCTGCGCGAAGTGGAAAGCAAGCTGGAAGGCGCGCGCAGCGAGCATTTCGGCTTGTCCGACGCGCTGCATGCCAAGCAGGGCGACCTGTATGCCACCAACGCCGAAGTGGCGCGGCTGGAACAGCAGATCACTTTCCTGATCGAGCAGCGCAACCGCTTGTCGCAACAGATCCAGAATGGCGAACGCCAGATCGCGCAGCAGCAGACGCAGTTGCAGGGACTGCGCACCTTGCAGACGCACTGGCAACAGCAGCAGCAGGATGCCGCCGTGCGCCTGTCGGTGTGCGAGAACCGTGCCGAGACCGAGGCGGAGAATCTGCCGCAGGTCGAAGAGGCGGCGCGCTTGGCGCAGGAGCGTTACAACGGCGTGCAGCGCGAACAGATGCTGATCCAGCAACAGCTGCAGCTGGCCGAGACGCAGCGCGGACACATTCAGGGCAACGTGCAGCAACTGGACAGCCGCCGTTCACGCCTGATGCTGGAGCGCGACAACCTGCCGCAACCCGATCTCGAAGCGCTGGAACAAGCGCAGCAGCAGCTGGCCGAGATGCAGATGGAGCAGGAGGCGCAACAGCAGCAGTTGGCGGAATTGCAGGAGCGCTTGCCGCTGGCCGATGCGGAACGCCGCAAGCAACGCGACGCGGTGCAGGATCTGGAACGGCAGTTGGCGCAAACGGAAGCGCGCCTCAATGCGCTGAAGCAGTTGCAGGCGCAACTGGACAACGACAAGAACCTGAAGGCCTGGCTGGCGCAGCATCAGCTGGATGGCGCGCCGCGCCTGTGGCAATCCATCAGCATCGAACAGGGCTGGGAGGACGCGCTGGAAGCCGTGTTGCGCGAACGCATCAACGCGTTGGCCTTGCCGCGCCTGGAAGATGCAGCGAGCTGGAGCGATGCGCCGCCCGCCAAATTGGCAGTGTATGCGGCGGACGGTGCGCGCAGCGCAGCCTCGGCAACGCAAGCCGGGCTGACGCCGTTGGTCAACTATGTGCGTTGTCAGGATGCGCAGGCGACGACCGTGGTGACCGATTGGCTGGCCGGCGTGTATGCGGTGGGTAGCCTGAATGAAGCCATGAGCCTGCGTGGCAGCCTGGGGGCGGGAGCATGGCTGGTGACCCCGCAAGGCCATCTGGTCGGCGCGCACAGTGTGTTGTTCCATGCGCCGGACAGCCAGTTGCATGGTGTGCTGGCACGCCAGCGCGAGATCGAACAGTTGCAGGAAGAGGCGCAGCAGCGCATCGATGCGGCAGAGCAGGGCAAGCAGCGGGCGGCACAGGCGGAGGAGGCATATCGCGCCGTCGAGTCGCGCATCGCGCCGCTGCGTTCTTCCGTCAATGACTTGCAGCAACGCCAGCACAGCGCTCAGGTGCAGATACTCAAACTGTCGCAAGCGAACGAGCGTACGCAGGAGCGTAACGCACAGATCGCGCAGGAGCTGCAGGAAATGGCGGACCGCGTCGCCAATGAGCAGCGCCAGCTGCAGGAGATATCCGAACGCATGGCGATCCTGCACGAGCAGTTGGCAGTGCAGCAAGACGCAGGCGAGGAGGCGCGACAGCAGTCCTCAATGCAGGAGTCGGTGCTGCGCGAGCAGCGCGAACGTTCGCAAAAGGCGCAGCACGAGTTGCAGGAAGCGCGCTTCTTTGCCAAGACCTGCGCCGAGAAGATCACCGATCTTGAGCAGAACGTGCAGCACAACACGTTGACACTGGCGCAGCTGGAAGAGGCGCTGGCGCACAGCCGCAACGAGCAGACGAACCTGAGCGACGGCGATGCGCAACAGCAGTTGCAGGATGCCTTGCAGCAACGTCAGGTGCACGAGCAGGTCTTGGCGGAAGCGCGCAATACCCTGGAGCACGCCACGCTGAACCTGAACCGGATGGAGCAGGAACGCATGGCCTGCGAGCAGAAGCTGCACCCGTTGCGCGAGAAGGTGAGCGAGATCACTTTGAAAGAACAGGAAGCGCGCCTGCAGTTCGAGCAATGGGCGGAGCAACTGCAAGGCGTGGATGAAGAGCCATTGCTGCCGCTGATCGAGGGCGCCAAAGCCGGCGGCCTGCAGAACGAATTGACGCGTTTGGCCAACGAGATCACTGCGCTGGGCGCAGTGAACCTGGCGGCGCTGGAAGAATTGCAATCGGCGCAGGAGCGCAAGACTTACCTGGATGCGCAGGCGAAAGACTTGAACGAGGCGATCGAAACGCTGGAAGATGCGATCCGCCGCATCGACAAGGAATCACGCGATCTGCTGATGGCGACTTATGAGGAAGTGAATCGCCATCTCTCCGAGCTGTTCCCGATATTGTTCGGCGGCGGCGATGCGCGTCTGGTGCTGACCGGCGAAGAGATCCTGGATAGCGGGGTGCAGGTGATGGCGCATCCGCCCGGCAAGAAGAATGCCTCCATTCACCTGCTGTCCGGCGGGGAGAAGGCGCTCACCGCGATCGCGCTGGTCTTTTCGATGTTCCAGCTCAACCCGGCGCCGTTCTGCGTGCTGGACGAGGTGGACGCACCGCTGGATGATTCCAATACCGAGCGCCTGTGCAAGCTGATCCAGAAGATGTCGGACAAGACGCAGTTCGTCTACATCAGCCACAACAAGATCACCATGGAAATGGCGCACCAGCTGGTTGGCGTGACCATGCAGGAGCGCGGCGTCTCCAAAGTGGTGTCGGTGGATATCGAGGAAGCGCTGAAGCTGCGCGAGGATAGCGGCGGCAAAGCCGCTATCACGGCCTAGTTGCAGTTCTCACTGATGGATTTGCGTGCCTCGGCCAGGCGCTGTGAGCGCGCATCATCGTCCAGGTAAGTGCGTTCGCCGTTGGCGTCATAGGTGACGACGCGCGTACCTTCCTCCAGTGTCCGCGCGTTCTCGCGAGCGATGGTGCAGTTTTGTTTCTTGCTGTCAGCCTCGGCCTCTTGACGTGCCTTTTTTTGCGAAGCGTCTTCTTTTTCCTGCTTGGATTTTTTCAGCTCGGCTTCGCGTTCCACGTAGCTTTTGGGGGAATAGGTGGCCGGAGCTTGTACTTGGCCTTTGCCGGCGACGTTGCGCACGGTTTCTGTCGTTGTTACGCCGGGAGGGACGCTGTCCGAGTACTGCACGTTGCCGTTCGCATCTACCCATTTATGCAGTCCTGCATGTGCGTTGGATGTGAGCAAAGACATTATGACGATCGCAAAATAGGGTTTCATGGCGTCCTCCAGAATAATGGTAGGTGTGAAACTAGCTGTTAATTTGTCTCGCGTCAATTTATGATAGCGCCCGAGTTTTACATGCCGTCTGCCGCAAGGGACGAAACGACACAGGATTTGGTGCAACCGGGGATGTTAGATATGCAACTGCCAGCAGGTATCAATCAGGATTTCTTTCTGGTAGACAAGAACCAGGATTTGGTACTTCGGCTATTTCGTTCATATTATCGCGCGCACCAGAATTCGGGGAAACTGTTCGAGGAGTTTCCGGATTTTTTCCTGGTCAAACCCATTGTGCTAAAGGATGTCGACTTGGTGACGCGCGCTTCCGACAAGCTGATACTCGACGATTGCATCCATCGTGCACAGGAGCGGCAGGGGTATATCGGGGTTAGCAAGCGGAAGAATCCCAAGCTGAAATATTACTGGCTGGAATTGACCGTGCTGCCTTTCGTGCTGGGTGACTCGGTGACGGAGAACAACAAAAACGAGTTCTTCTATGTGCTGAGTCATTTCATCGAATACACCAAACAACACCCCAAAATCTACGGGGATATCACTGCCGAGATAGATTCCGACAAAGATCTGGCCTTGATGCTAAAGGAGATCAACAAGCAGGGCGACAACCTGAAAGCGTTACTGCCTGTGTATTCGCAAGAGCAACTGGTGCGGTTCAACTCGAACTGGCCGATCAGCGAAGTGAACAAGCTGCTTATGACGCTCAAGGACAATGACCAGAGCTGGTGCGATGTCTTCTTTGAATACCTGATCTACGTGATGGGCAGGAAGGGCAAGTAAAGGAAGGTAATCGTGATGCGGCCTCTGCGCAAGTTTTGATATAATGCGCGCTTTGCAGAGGAAGGTTCCCATGCGTATCACACAAAAAGCCCTCACCTTCGACGACGTACTGCTGCTTCCAGCGCATTCCAACGTCTTGCCGCGCGATGTCAGTTTGCGCACCCAACTTACCCGCAACATCACCCTGAACATCCCTTTGTTGTCCGCGGCGATGGATACCGTCACCGAGGCGCGCCTGGCGATCGCTTTGGCGCAAGAGGGCGGCATCGGCATCGTGCACAAGAACATGACCGCCAAAGAACAGGCGGCCCATGTCTCCAAGGTCAAACGCTTCGAGAGCGGCGTGGTGAAGGATCCCATCACCATCGCGCCAAACATGACCGTGCGCGATGTGCTCAATCTGACCCGTCAGCACAAGATCTCGGGTTTGCCGGTGCTGCAGGGCAAGCAGCTGGTCGGTATCGTGACCAACCGCGACCTGCGTTTCGAAAGCAATCTCGACCAGTCCATCACCAACATCATGACGCCGCGCGAGCGACTCATTGTCGTCAAAGAGAACGCCAACCGCGACGAAGCGCGCAACCTGATGCACAAGCACCGCATCGAGCGCGTGCTGGTGGTGAACGATGCGTTCGAACTGTGCGGCCTCATCACGGTTAAAGACATCTTGAAATCCAGTGAACATCCCTTGGCCTGCAAGGACGGTTTCGGTCGTTTGCGCGTCGGTGCCGCAGTCGGCGTGGGCGAGGGCACGGAAGAGCGCGTCGAATTGCTGGTCGAAGCCGGTGTGGATGTGCTGGTGGTCGATACCGCGCACGGTCATTCACAGGGCGTGTTGAGCCGTGTGCAATGGGTCAAGAAGAATTTCCCACAGGTCGACGTGATCGGCGGCAACATCGCCACCGCGACGGCGGCGAAAGCATTGGTCGATCACGGTGCGGATGGCGTCAAGGTGGGTATCGGCCCCGGCTCCATCTGCACCACGCGCATGGTGGCGGGTGTCGGCGTGCCGCAGATTTCGGCGATCGCCAATGTGGCCGATGCGCTGGCCGATACCGATGTGCCATTGATCGCCGACGGCGGCGTGCGTTTTTCCGGCGATATCTCCAAGGCCATCGCGGCCGGTGCGCATGCGGTGATGCTGGGTGGCCTGTTCGCGGGCACCGAAGAAGCGCCGGGGGAGATCGAGTTGTACCAAGGGCGTTCCTACAAATCCTATCGCGGCATGGGCAGCCTGGGCGCGATGCAGCAAGGTTCCAGCGACCGTTACTTCCAGGACAACGTGGCCAATCAGGACAAGCTGGTGCCGGAAGGCGTGGAAGGCCGTGTACCTTATAAAGGCAGTGCGTTGGCGGTGATCCATCAGTTGCTCGGCGGCTTGCGCGCCAGCATGGGTTACCTCGGCTGTCCGGACATCGCGACCGTGCATGCCAAAGCGGAATTCGTCGAGATCACCTCGGCCGGTATCCGCGAATCGCACGTGCATGACGTGCAGATCACCAAAGAAGCACCGAATTACCACATCGAATAACACGGCGGCATGAAGCAGGGGGAAGAGAACCACTCTTCCCCCTTTTTTATTCTCCTTTTACGGTTCTTAACATGCACAAAAAAATCCTCATCCTCGATTTCGGTTCCCAGTACACCCAACTCATCGCGCGTCGCGTGCGCGAGACGCAAGTCTATTGCGAGCTGCATCCGTGGGACATGACCGAGGCGGAGATTCGCGCTTTCAACCCGGCCGCGGTCATTCTTTCCGGCGGCCCGAATTCGGTTTACGAAGAGGAGACGCCGAAAGCACCGCAAGTCGTGTTTGAACTGGGCGTGCCGGTGCTGGGCATCTGCTACGGCATGCAGACCATGGCGGCGCAACTGGGCGGCAAGGTCGAGAGCGGCAAGGTGCGTGAGTTCGGTTATGCGCAGATTCGCGCGCAGGGACATTCCAAACTGTTCGACGGCATCCAGGACAAGAGCGATGAGGCTGGTCATGGCCTGCTCGATGTGTGGATGAGCCACGGCGACAAGGTGACGGCATTGCCGCCCGGCTTCTCGGTCATCGCTGCCAACGAGGCCACACCGTTCGCCGCCATGGCGGATGAGTCGCGCCGCTTCTACGCGGTGCAGTTCCATCCTGAAGTCACCCATACCTACCAGGGCAAGACCATCCTGTCCCGCTTCGTGCACGACATCTGCGGTTGTGGACAGGACTGGAATATGCCGGACTACATCGATGAGGCGGTGGTGAAGATCCGCGCACAAGTGGGCAAAGAGGAAGTCATCCTCGGTCTGTCCGGCGGCGTGGATTCCTCGGTGGCAGCCGCGCTCATTCATCGCGCCATCGGTGATCAGCTCACCTGCGTGTTCGTGGACAACGGCCTGCTGCGCCTGAACGAAGGCGCGCAGGTGATGGAGACCTTCGGCAAGAATCTGAAGATGAAGATCGTGCATGTGGATGCCAGCGGCGAGTTCATGAAGCACCTGGCGGGCGTGACCGATCCCGAGCAGAAGCGCAAGATCATCGGCCGCGAGTTCGTCGAAGTGTTCCAGCGCGAATCGGCCAAACTGAAGCAGGCCAAGTGGCTGGCGCAGGGCACCATCTACCCGGACGTGATCGAATCCGCCGGAGCTAAGACCAAAAAGGCGCATACCATCAAGTCGCACCACAACGTCGGCGGTCTGCCGGAATCCATGCACCTGAAACTGCTGGAACCTCTGCGCGAGCTGTTCAAGGATGAAGTGCGCGAACTGGGCGTGGCGCTGGGCCTGCCCGCAGACATGGTGTATCGCCATCCATTCCCCGGCCCCGGCTTGGGGGTGCGCATCCTGGGCGAAGTGAAGCGCGAATACGCCGAACTGCTGCGCCGCGCCGATGCCATCTTCATCGAAGAGCTGCGCAACACCAAAGACGCCAGCGGCAAGAGCTGGTATGACCTTACCAGCCAGGCCTTCACCGTGTTCCTGCCGGTAAAATCGGTCGGCGTGATGGGCGACGGCCGCACCTACGAATGGGTGGTATCCTTGCGTGCCGTACAGACGCAGGACTTTATGACCGCGCACTGGGCGCACCTGCCATATGACTTGCTGGGCAAAGTGTCCAACCGCATCATCAACGAAGTGCGCGGTATCAACCGCGTGGTTTACGATATCTCCGGCAAGCCGCCCGCGACGATCGAGTGGGAATAACGCCCCACTATTGGATTAACGCTGTTTCGACAGTCACATATTTGTGAAATGTGTGAAGTAGTGCAAATCCCACAATTCTTTTGCTAGAATTCGCGTCGCTGGAGGAGGTCGTATAAATAATTATTCGCCACGGATACCTTTAAGACAGGCATTCGAAAAGCGTGCGAAGTTGCAATTCATATCGAGCGTTAGACTCGTCGGTTGTAGCTTGACCCAATAGGTCTGTAGCACGAGCGAGATTCGTACCCTAAAGGGGGGGGTTATGGATTTCAGCTTCCATGCTGTCCGTTTTTCTTCGTGCTTTTCAAAACGATGGTCAATCGCACAAGCGATTCCATTTTCATTTGTAAATGCCACTTCCCATTTGATTGGTTTGCCGAGTGCTGTGTTGGTACTGGGACTGGTTTTCGATCAGGCCGCCTTTGCAGTTGGAGATCCGATCAAAGGTGCTGCCAATTGGGACTACCTATGCAACCACTGTCATGGTGCGCCGCAGCCCAATAATCCTGCTGCATTCAGGGCATATGGCACAACCGCCAATCCCTTGTCGCTGTATGCAAACAACCCCAGCGCAATCACCAGAGCAACCAATGCCGGTTACACGATTCCCAACGGCAATACGAATGATGATTATGAGGCGGGAACGAGCACGGCAATCCCGATGGGTTCTTTTGCGGGCATGGGAGAAAAGCGTATGGGAGTGGGAGAAGTTCCGACTCAGTACGCGATCGACATTTCTGCTTACCTGGCATCCTATTTTGCGGTGCCGGGCGCACCTGTTATCGGTTCTGTTCAAGCCGGGAATTCGCAGGCAACCGTCAGTTTCGCAGCGCCAAAAAGCGAACTGGCCATCACAACATATACGGTAACGGCTAACCCGGGAGGGCTTTCGGCGACTGGTTCTGCCAGTCCAATTACCGTACAGGGTTTGAGCAACGGCGCGGCCTATACCTTTTCAGTAACGGCAACGAGCAATGCCGGGACGGGCAAGCCATCCTCCGCAAGTAATGCAGTCATACCCGGTGCAACAACTCAGACTGCCGCAGTTGTTTCCGTACCTGCAATTGCCGCGGTGGCCAAACCAACTTTGTCGGTTTCAGGCAGTTCAGATAATGCGCCAGCAACTATTCAATCTGCCCAAACCAAAAATATTGCTGCTTCCCCATCCTCGCTTTCGGCACCAACCATAGTGGCAGCCAAGCCGGGAAGTACAGAAGTCAGAGTGTATTTCACGGTTCCGCAGGATTCTGCGGCTCTCATATCCGGCTATACGGTGGTTGCTTATTCGGGTGGTGTAGCGACTGCGATGAAGGCTACCGGCACGAATAGTCCAATTACAGTGAAAGGGCTGACCAATGGTACGGACTATATTTTTTTCGTTATAGCCAACAGCAAGTCGGGCACGAGAGTGACTTCGGATGCTAGCAATATCGTTACGCCACTGAGCATACTGGGAAATTAGTCGTATCTCGAATCGATGACTGCACTGTATTAAGCGCGAGCAAGAATTTACGCCCAAGGGGGGCAAATGTATTCGGAAGGCCTTATTAAAAAACAAATAACGATCATGCGGACAATTCATTTTCCGTTTGGTAAGACGATTTCTAAACTGGCAAGTGCGTTGAGTATTGTGTTGATGTTTGGTTTATTACCTGCATCGGCATCAATGGCAGCGGCTTTGGTTAACCATACAGTCGGTAATCCGGCCACGGGCGCGAGTTATTGGATAACAGCAAAGGTATCTGGCGGGGGCGGGTGTGGGTCGGCAAGTTGCCATTTGGCCGCCGCTCCCAGCGATGCGTCCTTTTCAGCAGCCACAGCGCTGAATGTGAATTTCGCCTTGTGTAACACTGCTGGAAATGCGGCGTGTCCTAACCATCCTCTGTCCTATTATGCGAATGTCCCGGCTGCGATGACTGCGGCGATGACAGTCGTTGGTGGGGCAGGTACCGGAGACATGTCGGCATTGACCAACGAACCAAATGCGGTCAATAACCAAAACGATCTTTCCGCCTATTTCGCATCGTTGTTCACCCCAGCCATCACCCATAACCAGGCGACAACAGTGTCCTCCGGGGCGGCGTACAACGGTTCGATATTGCCGGTTACGGGTCAGGATTATCTGGTCACGACGACGACCTACGGCATAACGCCAGCCGGCTCCGGTATGTTGGTGGCAGCAGCAACCGGGATCATCAGCGGCACTGCCCCCGTGGTGACGACACCAACGACGTACTCCATCACACTGAGCGCGACCAATAGCGGAGCTATATACCCGACAGCTACACCAACGGGCACAGTTCTGCTTTCCTTGAAAGTAATGGGAAAGCAGACCATCAGTTTCGGCACACTGCCGACGATGAGCTTTGGCGGGGCGACAGGTACGCTCACTGCCACAGGCGGCGGTTCCGGCAATGCGGTCACCTTCACCAGCCTGACTACCGGTGTATGTACGGTATCGGGAGCCAACGGCGCCACGCTGACCGCAGTTGCGGCGGGCACTTGTACCATCGCGGCGAATCAGGCGGGAACTGCGGGCAGCTATGATGCGGCTGCACAAGTGACGCAGAACATCACGGTCAGTCCGGCCAGTCCGGCCAGTCAGACCATTGCCTTTGGTACGCTGCCGACGATGACGTTCGGAGGAGCGACAGGTGTGCTCTTGGCTACAGGCGGTGGATCTGGCAATGCCGTAACTTTCACCAGCCAGACTACGGGCGTATGCACGGTATCGGGAACCAACGGCGCAACCCTGACTGCCGTGACAGCAGGCACCTGTACCATCGCAGCCGATCAGGCAGGCAATGCAAATTACAGTGCCGCCACTCAAAAGTTGCAGAACATCGCAGTCAATCCCGCGAGCCAGACCATCAGTTTTGGCTCGTTGCCGACGATGACATACGGAGGAGGCACTGGCACATTGTTGGCCACGGGGGGCGGTTCCGGCAATGCGGTCACCTTCACCAGCCAGACTACGGGCGTATGTACCGTATCGGGAACCAACGGGTCCACCCTGACTCCCGTGACCGCAGGCACATGTACCATTGCCGCCAATCAGCTGGGCAATGCCAACTATAACGCGGCCACGCAGACGTTACAGAACATCACGGTCAGTCCGGCGACACAAATCATCAGTTTTGGTGTGGCACCCACTGTATTGGTCGGTGCGACTGGCACGGTGAGTGCGACGGGAGGCGCTTCTGGCAATGCGGTCACCTTCACTAGCCAGACTACGGGCGTTTGTACGGTCTCCGGAACCAACGGCAGCACGGTGACTGGGGTCACTGCGGGCACGTGCATCATTGCGGCCAATCAGTTGGGTAATACCAACTACAGTGCAGCCACCCAGACTACACAGAACATCGCGATCGGCCTTAACCCGCAAACGATTACGTTCGGCACCGCGCCAACAATGACATTCGGCGGCGCTACAGCAACGGTGAGCGCGACAGGCGGGGCATCGGGCAATGCGGTCACGTTCAGCGTTCCCATCACCACCACGATCTGTTCCGTTGCGGGCAATACGGTCACGGCGCTTGCCGCAGGCACTTGTACGGTACAAGCCAATCAGGCGGGTAATGCCAGCTATGCTGCTGCCACTCAAACTCAGAACATCAACATTGGCAAGGCAAGCCAAACCCTGAGTTTTGTAACTGTTCCAACTGTGGTCGTGGGCGGGACAGGGACGATAAGCGCGACAGGCGGTGCATCCGGCAGCGCAGTCACCTTCAGCAGCCAGACCGCGGCCGTGTGCACCGTGTCGGGAACCAACGGCAGCACTGTGACGGGCGTCACCACCGGCACCTGCATGATCGCCGCCAATCAGGCCGGCAATGGCAACTACAACGCGGCGACGCAGGTGACCCAGAGCTTTAGTGTCGGCAAAGGCAGCCAGACCATCGCGTTCGGAGCGGCACCGGCAATCCTGTATGGCGGCTCGGGATCGGTCACCGCCACAGCCACTTCCGGCGGCGCCATCACCTACAGCAGCCTGACTTCCTCAGTCTGCAGCATCAGCGGGAATGTCGTGTCGGCGCTCAACGCGGGCACCTGCACCATCGCGGCCAACCAGGCTGGAGATACGAATTACAACCCCGCGACGCAGGCGACACAGAGCTTCAGCATCGGCCAGGTCGGACAGACCATCAGCTTCGGTGCCGCCCCCACGCTGGCGGCAGGCGGAACCGGCAGCGTGAGCGCGACAGGCGGTGCATCGGGCAGTACGGTCACCTTTAGTTCGCTCACCACGGGTATCTGTTCCGTCAGCGGCACGACGGTCAGGGGCCTTGCCATCGGTACTTGCACCATCGCAGCGAATCAAGCGGGCACTGCCAACTACGGCGCCGCGGCACAGGTGACGCAGAACATCGCGGTCGGCCAGGGTAGCCAGACCATCACCTTCGGCGCTGCGCCCTCGTTGGCGGTGGGCGGGACAGCGACGGTCAGCGTGACGGGCGGGGGTTCGACCAGCCCCTTGGTCCTCACCAGCACCACGCTCACTATCTGTACCGTTTCAGGTACTACGGTGACAGGCGTCAGCACGGGCAATTGCACCATCGCGGCGAATCAGGCGGCCGACGCCAACTATGCCGCCGCTTCGCAAGTGACGCAGAGCATCGCGGTGGTCAATTTGCCGCCCAACGTCGCGGCAGCAAGCATGAGCACGCCGCTGAACACGGCGGTGACGCTCGACCTGGCGCCACACATCACCGGCTTCGGCATCACCGGTGTCAGCATCTCCGCTCAGGCTGCGCACGGCACGGTGGGCGTGTCAGGCACCAAGGTGACTTTCACGCCGCACAAGGATTATTTCGGCGCGGATACTTTTTCGTACAAGGCGTACGCAGCCGGCGGGCTGGTTTCGACGAGCGCGGCAACGGTGAGCGTCACCATCAGCGGACGTCCCGACCCGCTGAAGGACGCCCGCGTGACCGGTCTGGTCAACATCCAGACAGCCGCGGTGAAACGGTTCGGTATGGCGCAGGTGTTCAACTTCCAGCAACGCCTGGAATCTCGCCACCATGCGGTGTACGCGCCGTTGCCGATCGGCTCACTGGGAGAATCCAACAGTTCGCCCGCGCCGGTCGGCGGGGCGCTGCCGCAGCAGGGCTCGAACTATTTCAATAGCTGGCAGTCCGGCACGGCGCTATCCTATGCAAACAACCCGAACACCTTGCTGCATGCTGCATCCGGCAACGGCAGCAATGCGACAACGACACCGCTGATCGGCACGATGATGGGCATGGTGACGAACGCATTGACCAGTTCGACGCTCAATCTGGGGACGCTTTCCAATGCCGTCGGCGCTGCATCGGCTGACGACTCGTTCAGCCGTCTCGAGCTCTGGGCGGCCGGCAACCTGCGCTTCGGTACGCGCTCGCAGTCTGGAGTTGATACGCAGTTCACCACGGACGGCATCAGCGTCGGCGTGGATAAACGCTTTGACCGCAAGCTGACCCTAGGCATGGGGATGGGCTATGCGCGCGACAAGAGCAGCATCGGCACGGATGGAACGAACAGCACATCCAGTGGCAATAGCGTGGCCGGCTATGCAAGCTACCAGATGGATACGGGCGCATTCCTCGACGGCCTCCTGGGATATGGCAAAGTGAATTTCGACACCAACCGTTATGTTGCCGCAGTGAACGATTTCGCCCGCGCTTCCCGTACGGGCGACCAGATATTCGGTTCGATGTCGTTTGGCTACGAGTTCCGCAAGGAAGCGCTGCTGTGGTCGCCATATGGTCGCTATGACTTCTCCTATGACCGCCTGAACCACGGGACGGAGAGCGGGGCGGGTGCCAATGCGTTGACCTATGCCAGCCAGAACATGCGCACCTCGCACCTCTCGTTAGGCATGCGCGCGCAGTCGGCGCACCAAGCCAGCTTCGGCGTGGTGCAGCCGCATGTGCGCGTCGAGTATCAGCGTGGTCTGGAAACCAACGGCCAGACATCGGTTGCGTATGCCGACTTGCCGGGCGTGCTCTATGCAGTGGCGGGAACTTCGCAGAACACCAACGCAGTCGTTCTCGGGTTGGGCAGTGACTTCCTGCTCAGCGATACGCTGAAGATGGCGCTCGACTATCAGCGCCTGCGCTCGGGCGGGTTCGAGAACTATCAGTCGATCAACTTCCGTCTGACCAAGGACATCAACGGCAAGAACGATCTGGCGGACTTGCTGGCGGAGAGCTACGAATCTTCGCTGGAGTATCCATCCGGCCTGACGGTTGCCGCCGGCTTCGCCTATGACGACAACGTCAGCCGGGCCAGTGCGGCGCTCGACAAGCTGTCCGATACCATCTACAGCCTGACCATGAACAAGGGCAAGTCCATCCCCCTCACCAAGCACAGCAGACTGACGGTGAGCGGATTCCTGGATATCGAGAAGTTCCGCACCTATTCCGGGCTGGGGCATGTCTCCGGCGGGATGCAGGGCGAATACATGTATCGCGACTCGGGCGAGTTCGGCTCTCCCACCTTCGGCATCTTCGCGCGCTACACGGCGGACGAATACGAATCGGTATTGCGCGACGGTTCGCATTACTCCGCCGGCGTGACTCTGCGCAAGCCGCTGACTGACCGCGTCAATCTGTTTGCGGCGGTGGCGAACAACGTGCGTACGGGCAAGAGCGACGTGTTCAACACGCACGACATCTCCGGGCGCATGAACCTGGATTACGCGCTGGCAACGGGCAAGACGCTCTATCTGACGGGCGAATACCGCAAGGGGGACATCGTCTCTTCCGGGCGGCCCTCGCTCGCGATACTGGATGTCTCCTCAGTGTTCGTGCGCGACGATGTGTTCAATGCAGAAGGTTTCTACTCTTACCGCATGAATGGCCAGACCGCGCTGATGACGATAGGCTACAACCATTCGTTCGGTACCAAGGACTCGGTGGACTTCGCTTGGCGCCATGTGGAGGCAACGCCGGACATGACGCCTGCGTATGCTTCGCCGATGCGCTATATCGATAACCTGCTCTCCATCAATTATCTGATGGCTTTCTAGGGGATGACAGTGAACTTCAGAAACTTCCAGGCCGGCATCAGCACGATATTCCAGGTGGCGGTCATCTCCATCATCCTGACGCTCATGCTGGCCGCCTGCGGTGGCGGCGGCAATCCCGGTGACATCTATCCTTCCGCACCGCCTACTGCGCCGGGCGCCGTGACGGGGCCAGACAGCTTCCTGCTGTACCCCAACCCGCAGAGTTCGCCGGCGATCGATTCGCTTGCCTATGCGCAGGCATACTACGCGGCCATCGACCCGATCAATGCCAAGGACACGCTGGCAAAGTGGAAGGCGGCGAACGGTTTCGGCAGCGGTACGGGTTCCGAGGTGCAGGCCGTGTTCGGCGACGTGCGCGACCTGGGCTACGGGCGCTATGTCATCGCGCGCAAGAACACCGACGGCACCATCGCGTTTCTGGTGGACAACTATCTGGTGTGGACAGCGGCGGGGTACGGCTATTCCAGCCTGAACCTGGATGCGGCAGTGGCGCGCGACCAACGCTGGTACATCGGAACCAACGCGATCGAAGTCAGCCCCGGACCCAACGGTGGTGCGCCTTTTGCCAAGTTCTTCACCTTCGATCCGGCCACCGGCGCGCGACTATTAGCTGCCAATCTGGATGGCCGCGGGAGCAAGGCGATGCCGGGCATCTGCGCCAACTGCCACGGCGGCCGCGGCGATCCTTTGACGCCAGCGGATGCATCGGGCAATCAATTGTTCCCCAAGGTCGGTCAGGGAGTACGCGGCGATCTGAAAGCCAAGCTGCATTTCTTCGAACTGGATACCTTCAGCTTTTCCGCGCTGTCTGGCTACACTCGGGCAGATCAGGAAGCGAAGATCAAGACGATGAATCAATGGACGCTATGTTCCTATCCTTTGCCTGCTTCGACGGTGGTGCCCACGGGATATGCAGAGGATACATGCCGGGGTGTTGCAACTCCCAGCGACTGGCAGGGTGAGGCTGCCGATGTCGTCAAAGCGGCTTATGGCGGCAATGGCATGCCCAACGCTACCTATGTCGATACCTATGTCCCACCCGCGTGGATAGCGGCGGGACAGACTTCGCTGTATCAGAACGTGGTGCAGCCGACGTGCCGCATGTGCCACATCCTGCGCGGGGTCGGACAGCAAGCTGATGCGAATTTCTCGACCTTTGCCGCATTCCAGACTTCAGCGGATCGCATCAAGGAGCATGTGATCGATCGCGGCAACATGCCGTTGACCAAGGTCTTGTATAGCCGCTACTGGTCAACACCGAGTATCTATAACGAACTGAATACCTTCTTGCAGAATGAAGGCTACACGGTACTCGACGGTGCAGGAGCACCACTGCTGCCGGGACGCCCTGTGGCCGACGCTGGGCTGGATCGTGTTGTGAGTACAGGGGTAAGTACATTGTCTGCGGCAGACAGCCTGTATGCCGACACCTATGCCTGGTCGATTGTCTCCAATCCGGGCAACGCGGCGACGCTAAGCAGCACGACGGGGGTGCAGACGACTTTCAATGCTACTGCGAACGGGACGTATGGAGTGCAACTGGTGGCCAGCAAGAATTCGGTGCAGAGCGCTCCGGTTCTCCTGACCATAGTAGTGAACAGTGCCCTGACACCCTTGCCTCCGGCGATACGTTTTTCCGATATCAAAGCCGTGTTGCAACAACCGGGGGCGAACAATTGCATCGCCTGCCACGTTGCTGCCCCGACTGATGGCTCGGCACCGGCACCGATCTTCTATGCCGACATCGATCGAAACGGGGATGGTGTGGTGGCTTCAGCTGTGGGTGCAACTGATGATATCTGGTTCTATAACGAAGTGCGTGGGCGCATCAATTTTTCTGATATGGCGAGCAGCCCGTTGCTGCGCAAACCTTCCGGTCATCATCATAATGGCGATGTGCAGACAGGATTCGGTAACAAACCTGCCAAAATCCCAGCGGATAAATTGCTGCCCGGCGATCCTCTCCGTGCGAAATATGATTTGTTCTTGAACTGGATTTTGAACGGGGCACCGTATTAATGCTGTTTAATGCAGTTATTTTGATTTCATTATTTAGGAGCTAACATGAGTCGATTCGATGAAGTAGATGATCCACGCCGCAGGTTACTGATCAAGGCACTTGCCGCAGGCGCGTTCTCTGCTGCGTTGACAGACAAGGTTGCGCTTGCTGCCAATATTTTTGGCACGCCTCCCGCCAAGCTTCCTCCTGGTCAATCCATCTACCGTCTCAACGGTACGGTCACGGTGAATGGCAAAGACGCGAACATGTCCACCGTCATCAAACCCAACGACACCGTCGAAACCGGCCCCAAGAGCGAGGTCATTTTCGTGGTCGGGGGAAACTCCATGATCATGCGCGAGAACAGCCATTTGAAGATGGAAGGCAAAGAAGAGAGTTCATCGTTCCTGATCCAGGGCTTGCGTTTGTTAACCGGAAAATTGCTATCCGTTTCGCGCAGTCAAGGAACGCAGATTCGCACTTCGACTGCGACGATAGGCATCCGCGGTACCGGGTATTACATCGAGGCTGATCCGGAACAGACCTATTTCTGTACCTGCTATGGTTTGACTGATGTGGAATCGATTGCGGATCCAACCAGCGCGGATACCGTGGCCTCCAAGCATCACGACAAGCCACTGTATATTCTGGCAGGCGAGCAGCCCGGCAAGAACATCCGCCGTGCCGGATTCATCAACCACACCGACCAGGAATTGATGCTGATCGAGACGCTGGTGGGTCGCACCCCGCCATTCGTTTTTGCCGGAGACGAATACAGCGCGCCGCGCCGCGATTACTGATCGGGAAGTAATTCAACAGGCATCACGATCACAAAGAACATGCCTGTGAAACGAAAACGGGGGCTATATGCCCCCATTTCCTTTTCAGAACAAGTATCGCGTTTAGAACTTGGTGACGCGGGTCACGCCGTCGCTTTCGATGACGCGTACCTTGTCGCCGGCCTTGATCTCTTCTTTGTCGCTAACGGCCTGCACGACGGAGATGAAGCTTCCATCCTCGAGCTTGATGGCCATCTCGATACCGTTTTCGCGGGTATAGGCTTCCTCCGCTGCCGCACCCGCTACGCCGCCGACCACCGCGCCAAGCACGGCGGCGACTTGCCCGGTTTTGCCTTGAGATGCGCCGCTACCGGCAATGCCGCCGACGATGGTGCCGGCAGTCGTGCCGATCTGGCTTTGTGTCCCTTCGATGCGCACCTTGTGCACGCTTTCGACCGTACCGACCTTGAAGTGCTGTACCTGGCGAACCTGGTCGCGGCTATATACATCGCCGCCTTTTTCACTGGCACAACCGCCGAGCAGCAGGGCGATGCCGATGGGAAGAATGAATTGGATTTTCATGTTGGTTACCTCCTTAGGCTGTGGGTTGGGGCGATTCATGTTGTGAATCAACAACAGGTTCGGCATCCAGATCGAGCGCAGGTTCCCCGGGTTTCCATTGTTTAAGCAACAGCGCGTTGCTAACCACCGACACCGAACTCATTGCCATCGCGCCGCCCGCGATCATCGGGTTGAGCAGGCCGAGTCCGGCGAGCGGAATGCCCAGCACGTTATAGGCGAAGGCGAAGAACAGGTTCTGGCGGATCTTGGAGAGGGTCACGTGCGACAGGTCGATGGCATCCGCCACGCTGTTGAGGTCGTTGCGCATCAGCGTGAGGTCCGCCGCCTCAATGGCGATGTCGCTGCCGTTCTTCATGGCGAAGCTCACATCGGCGGCGGCCAGTGCCGGCGCATCGTTGATGCCGTCGCCGACCATGCCGACCACCGTATTGGGGCCCTTGAGCGAAGTGATGTAGCTCGCCTTGTCCTGCGGCGATACTTCGGCGATGAACTCCTCGATACCAGCCTGGTGCGCGATGGCTTGTGCCGTGGCCTGGTTGTCGCCGCTCAGCAGCACCACACGAATGCCCATCTTGTGCAGACGTGTCACGGCGGTGCGGCTGCTGGGGCGAATCTTGTCGGCGCTGGCGATATAGCCGAGCAGCACATGCTCGCGCGCCACGGCGATCACGGTCTTGCCCTGTTTCTGCAAAGCCAGTATCGACGCTTCGTCCAGCGCGATACCCTGTTGCGTGACATAGCTCGGCGATCCGAGCAGGTAGGCGCTGCCATTGAGATTCCCGTGCAAGCCGTTGCCTGGAGATTCGTTGAATTCGGTTATGGGCAGCGCTATCGTCGCCTGCTCGGCGGCATACTCCTTGATGGCTGCAGAGAGCGGATGCGTGGAGTGCTGCGCGAGACTGGCCGCGATGAGCAGCAATTCATCGACGCTGCTGGCCGCACTCGGGCGCAGACTGGTGATGACCGGTTTGCCCTCGGTCAGGGTGCCGGTCTTGTCCAGCACCAGCACGGAAAGTTGATGGGCGCGTTCCAGTGCCGCTGCATCTTTCACCAATATCCCTTCGCGCGCAGCGAGGCCGCTGGCGACGACGATGGTGATCGGGGTGGCCAGGCCCAGGGCGCAGGGACAGGCGATGACCAGCAGCGAGACAGCGGTGATGATGGAATAGGAGAAATTGCCTTCCACCAGGAGCCAGATGAAGAAGGTGATAACGGCGAGCACCAGCACGATGGGCACGAAAATGCCGGAAATCTTGTCGGCCAGTTTCTGGATCGGGGCTTTCGAGCCTTGTGCCTGTTCCACCATGCGCACCACCGCAGCCAGTTGGGTATGACTGCCGACGGCGGTCGCGCGGCATTTGATCACGCCCTGGTGGTTGAGGGTGGCGGCATACACCTTGTCGTTCGCATGCTTGGCTTGCGGCATGCTCTCGCCGGTGAGCATGCTTTCATCCAGAGCGGACGCGCCGTCCAGCACCACGCCATCCACCGGCACATGCTCGCCCGGGCGCACGATGAAGATATCGTCCGGGCGTAGCGAACCTGCCGGGACATCCAGCACCTGACCGTCGCGTTCCACATGCGCGATCTTCGGCTGCAACTGGATCAGTTTCTCGATGGCATCCGAAGCCTTGGACTTGGCCTGCATCTCCAGCAGCTTGCCCATCAGCACCAGCGTGATCAGCACCGCGCTGGATTCGAAATACACCGGCTGATGGATATCGAACAGGACGATGGCGACGCTCAGGAAATAGGCGGCACTGGTGCCCAGCGCCACCAGCAAGTCCATATTGCCGCTGCCGTGTTTCAAGCTGCCCCATGCGCCGCGATAGAAACGCGCGCCGATCCAGAACTGCACCGGTGTCGCCAGCAGCCACTGCATCCAGGTCGGGATCGGCAGATGCACGTCAAGCAGCATGAGCAGCATTTCCAGCAGCATCGGCGAGATGAGCCCCAGCGCGATGTAGAAGCGCAGTTTTTCCTGCTCGAAGGCCTTGAGGCGGTCCGCCTTTTCGGCCGCGAAGTCGCGCGCCACATGCGCGTCGAAGCCGGTGTCGCGCACCGTCTTGATCAGCGCGTCCACATCGGTGACTTCGGGGTTGAAGCTGATGCTGGCCTTTTCGGTGGCGAGGTTCACCACGGCGGTGACCTCAGGTAGTTGATTCAATGCTTTTTCCAGGCGGCTGGAACAGGAGGCACAACGCATGCCGACGATCTGGAGGTCGGCGTGATTCTCGGCTTGGGACATGAGGTAATGAATCGTGGAAAGAACTGCCGGAAAGATACGCCCGAGCGCCTTTCTTGTCCATCCTGCGCGTCATTGACCTTGAGTGAAACGAGGTTTCCTGTTTCAATCCGTGCCCATCACGCACATGGGGAAAAGTATGGGGCAGGCAAGCATCGGCATCATCGGCGGCAGCGGCGTTTATGACATCGAGGGGCTGACGAACAAGCGCTGGGAAAAGGTCGAATCACCGTTCGGCGCACCATCGGACGAACTGCTGTTCGGCGAACTCAACGGTGTGAAACTGGCCTTCCTGCCGCGCCACGGGCGCGGCCACAAGATACCGCCGTCTGAGATCAACTTCCGCGCCAACATCGACGTGCTCAAACGGGTAGGGGTGAGCGACGTCATCTCGGTCAGCGCCGTCGGCTCCCTGCGCGAGCACCTGCCGCCCGGCACCTTCGTCATCGTGGACCAGTTCATCGACCGCACCTTCGCGCGCGAGAAATCGTTCTTCGGCAACGGCCTCGTAGCGCATGTCTCGATGGCGCATCCGGTGTGCAAACGCCTGGGCGACCATATCGAACTCGCGGCGAAGGAAGCCGGCATCGCCGCCATGCGCGGCGGCACCTATCTGGTCATGGAAGGCCCGCAGTTCAGCAGCCTCGCCGAATCCGAGCTGTACCGCACTTGGGGCTGCGACGTGATCGGTATGACCAACATGCCCGAAGCCAAACTCGCCCGCGAAGCCGAGCTGTGCTACGCCACGGTAGCGATGGTCACCGACTACGACTGCTGGCACCCGAACCACGACGACGTGACCGTGGACCAGATCATCAAAGTGCTGCTGGCCAATGCCGACAAGGCCAAGACGCTGGTGAAGCACCTCGTGCCGCATGTCGGCCACGATGCCAAGGCGTGCGATTGTGGCTGCCGCACCGCTTTGCAATATGCGCTCATCACCGCCCCCGAGGCGCGCGATGCGGCGATGAAACAGAAGCTGCAGGCCATCGCAGGACGCGTGCTGGAATAAACGAACCGATCCCCTCTCCCTTGCAGGGAGAGGGTTAGGGAGAGGGTAGAGCCACTGATGAAAAACGAACAAACATTACGCCAACAATTGCTGCACACCTCGCGCCGCATGGTCGAACTCGGCCTCAACCGCGGCACGGCGGGCAATGCCTCGGTGCGTTGCGGCGAGAACATCCTCATCACGCCATCCGCTTTGCCCGTGGCCGAGATGACCGAGCAGGACCTGGTGCTCCTCGCAGCCGACGGCAAAATACTGCAAGACCGCAAACCCTCCAGCGAATGGCGCTTCCATTGCGACATCCTCAATGCGCGTCCCGAGATCGGCGCGGTGCTGCACATGCATTCCACCTTCGCCACCACCATCGCCTGTCTGGGCCGCGATGTGCCTGCCGTCCATTACCACATCGCCATCGCGGGCGGCGACAGCATCCGCTGCACGCCTTACACCATCTTCGGCGAGCAGAACCTGTCCGATCTTGCACTGGAAGCGCTGCGCGACCGCAAGGCCTGCCTGCTGGGCAACCACGGCATGATCGCGCTGGGCAAAGACCTGAACGATGCGCTGTCCGTCGCGCAGGAAGTCGAGTTCCTGTGCGAGATCTATTGGCGCACCCTGCAGGCAGGCGCGCCGCAGATACTCAGCGCGCAGCAGATGCATGAAGTGAAACAGAAGTTCGTCGATTACAAGAAACGCAGTTAGAGAATAAAGACTCCGTTCGTGGTGAGCTTGTCGAACCATGAGCGGACATTGATAAGAAGTCGTTCATCCTTCGACAAGCTCAGGACGAACGGATTAATAAACAGGAAATCAAATGGCCGTGAAATCAAAGATCCGCACCGTCCCCAATTACCCGAAACAAGGTATCCAGTTCCGCGACATCACCACCCTGCTCAAAGATCCGGAAGGTTTCCGCGCCACCGTGGATGAGTTGGTGCGCCGCTACAAAGACGTGAAGATCGACAAGATCGCCGGCATCGAATCGCGCGGCTTCATCCTCGGCGCGCCGCTGGCGTATGCGCTGGGCAAAGGCTTCGTGCCCATCCGCAAAAAAGGCAAACTGCCCGCCGAGACCATCGGCCACGACTACGCGCTCGAATATGGCACTGACCGCATCGAGATCCACACCGATGCCATCGACAAGGGCGAGAAGGTCTTGCTGGTGGACGACCTCATCGCCACCGGCGGCACGGCAGAAGCCGCTTGCTCGCTGATCGAGAAGATGGGCGGCAAGATCGTCGAATGCTGCTTCATCATCGACCTGCCGGACATCGGCGGCCACGCGCGGCTGGAGAAGCATGGGCACAAGGTGTTTGCGCTGTGTGAGTTCGAGGGAGATTAGTCCCATCTGTTTAAGGCAACATATTAAAGTTTGAGGTGCGGTCGATATGAACAACACAACATTGCCAGAGCAACTCCAAGAACTACGCCGCACACGGTATGCACAAGTGCCTCGTTTGAGGCACATCATGCAGACTTTCCTCGCAAGCGAAAAACATTCCAAAACGAATCGTTCGGAAGCGCAAGCTAGAATTTTAGATTGGGCGCGCGGAAAATGGCCCGGTCTCGTTCCTCCTCATGCTTATGAAGGGAAGGCTTTCGAGCATGATCAGGCTGGTTTGAGAATTGCAGCAACTAGTAATGCTGATGGTTCTCTATGGGCATTCAGATCGGAACACCTTGATAGTAAAGAATCCCGCACCTGGGTAACCGAAGCATTGGTTGCAGACTTGGGAGAAATTGATGCTTTCGGTGTGCGAAATTCCTGTAGCACACTTGGCGGCGAAGTTATTCCAACGTCATCGCCGCGACTCCTGAAAGATTTAGTTGCTCATCATATGCTAGTCGATGCAGGGGTGTTGGTGTCGGCAAAGTGTGACTTTGTGACAGACTCAACAGCATTTAGGGTGTTACTGAATTTGCTGCTCTCACCAAATCGTTCATTGCCCGTTGTTGTGCTTACGCAGTTACCACAGCGAACTGACTACGCTATCGATCCAGAAAGACTTGCGCGTGATACGCAAGGACTAGCGCATATTTTTTGTTTGTCTTCTCAACTAACCTTCGATTTGTCAGATGAACTGGGCAAGATGCTTAGTGTGTTTTCCGGGGCAATACGAACTTACTACCCAAACTTCTCTCGCAATTCTGATCCGAGACATCATCACCTTGTGTTCCCGCAACGTATTATTGAATGGGAAGATGAAAATGGAACTGGTGCGAGCGCATTCGAACAATTTTTATCTCACCGATTGCATCTATTTAGCGTCAACACACCTGCCAAGATTGAGCAGATGCCATCGTATTTTTCAATTCGACAGGCATTTTTGAGCAAGCCAAATAAGACAACTGGCGAAGAAATAGAATTGCTGCGTATGGAGGTGGAAGAAACACGTAACCGAGAGCAAGCCTGGCAAAATCAGGCATTGGAAAGCGATAGTGAAGCTCGGGCATATGAAGAAGAAAACCGCAGCCTTCGTGCTCAGAACCATACGCTGGCGAACGATCTCAAAGAACTTCGCAAGATACGTGGTGAAGTCACTGTACCAATACCTAAGAATTATGGAGAAATGCAAGGTTGGGTAGACTCTTACTTTGCGGATCGTTTGTGCTTGCATAGTCGTGCAGTGCGCGGACTTAAGGACGCCGTCTTTGAGAATGTTGCATTGGTTGGCGAATCTCTCAAGTTGCTAGCTGAAGCCTATTGGTTGTTGCGATCAAATTTTGATCCTGAGCAGCGCCAATCTCTCTCGGCTAATTGGGAGGAAGGTGTAAAAAAATTAGGTTTGGAATACAACCATCAATCACTTTCCCCAAATCGGCTTGGTGAGTTCCGCGACACCTATACAATTGACTATCGAATTGGACAAACTTCGCAGCAAGTGCTTGGGCCTCATTTGAAGTATGGCAGCACTAAAGATGATCGATACTGTATGCGTATTTATTTTTTATGGGACGATGAGCGACAGTTGGTAGTGATTGGAAGTTTGCCCGCACATCTAGATACACGAGCATCTTGATTGAGAAGGCTATGCAAATATACCTGCACACGCTATAGAACTAGGAACGTATAAATGAAAGTCGAAACCCTGCGCTGGTTGCACAACAAGCTGGAAATGATAGACCAGCGCATCCTGCCTGCTTCCTTTGAATACCTGAGCTACGACTCTGCCGCTTCGGTGGCGGAGGGCATCCGCAGCATGGTGGTGCGTGGCGCGCCAGCCATCGGGGTGGCGGCGGCCTATGGGGTGGCGCTGGAGGCGTTGCGGTTGTCGTCCACCCTTCGACAAGCTCAGGGCGAACGGATTGAGTTTGATAAAGGCATGGAAGACGGCTTTACCGTACTGGCTGCGAGCCGTCCGACGGCGGTGAACCTGTTCTGGGCGTTGCAGCGCATGCGCAAAGTTTGGGAGAGTGTTGCCACGCAAACACCGCAGCAGATCGCGCAGCGTTTGCTGGCTGAGGCGCACGAGATATTGGCCGAGGACATCCGCATCAACAAAGCGATGGGCGTGAACGGCGCAGCCTTGCTGAAAGACGGGGCGCGGGTGTTGACGCATTGCAACGCGGGGGCGTTGGCAACGGCGGGGTGGGGCACGGCGCTGGGGGTGTTCCGCTCGGCGGTGGAGGCGGGCAAGAAGATCTCGGTCATCGCCGACGAGACGCGGCCATTCCTGCAGGGCGCACGGCTGACAGCGTGGGAGATGGTGCAGGAGAGCATCCCGGTCACGCTGATCACCGACAACATGGCCGGCTACATGATGGCGCAGGGCGAGATCGACGCGGTGGTGGTGGGCACGGACCGGGTGGCGGCCAACGGCGATGTGGCGAACAAGATTGGCACCTATATGGTGGCGGTGCTGGCCAAGCGCCACAACATCCCGTTCTATGTGGCGTGCCCGCTCTCGACCATCGACCTGAACATCGCCTCCGGCAAGGACATTCCCATCGAGGAGCGTTCGGTGGACGAGGTGAAGGGCTTCCGCGACACGCACTGGGCGGCGGAAGGGGTGAAGATACGCAATCCTTCCTTCGATGTGACGCCTGCTGAGCTGGTGACGGGGCTGATCACCGAAAAAGGCGTGGTGCTCCAGCCGACCCTGGAGAAGCTGCAAGCTTTGTTTGGATAAAACGTGAAACATACCCACGATCTTTCGCACTGGACGCACGAGCATGTCTTCGATGAGGGCAATTACGCCGCCGAGCGCGGCACGCGCGCGGTGATGTGGATCACCGCCGCCATGATGGTGGTGGAGATCGTGGCCGGCTGGTGGTTCAACTCGATGGCGCTGCTGGCGGACGGTTGGCACATGAGTTCGCATGCCGTGGCTATCGGCCTGAGTGCCTTTGCCTATGCCGCTGCACGCCGTTATGCGCATGATACCCGTTTCGCTTTCGGTACCTGGAAGATCGAAGTCCTCGGCGGTTTTGCCAGTGCGATCTTCCTGCTGGGTGTCGCCGCCATGATGGTGTGGGGCTCAGTCGGGCGCATTCTTGCCCCGCAGCCCATCCACTATGTGGATGCGATGGTCGTTGCGGCGCTCGGTCTGCTGGTCAATGTCGTTTGTGCGCTGATCCTGGGGCGTGCGCACGGGCACCATCATCACGAACATGGCGGGAGTGCGTCGCATGGGCGGCATCACCACGACCTCAACCTGAAATCGGCCTATCTGCATGTCATCGCCGACGCGACGACTTCGGTGCTGGCGATCGTCGCGCTGGCTGGCGGCTGGTTCTATGGCTGGGTGTGGCTGGATCCGGTGATGGGTATCGTCGGTGCTATCCTGGTTGCGGTGTGGGCCAAGGGGCTTTTGGCCGAGACCGGCAAGGTGTTGCTGGATCGGGAGATGGATCATCCGGTGGTGGGCGAGATACGCGAGTTGATCGAAACCATGCCGCACCCGGAAGGTGAGAGTCATATCGCCGATTTGCATGTCTGGCGCGTCGGCAAGGAGGCTTACGCCTGCGCGCTCAGTATCGTCACCCATGACAAGACTCTGACCGCAGACCGTGTGCGCGAATGGTTGTCGGTGCATGATGAGATCGTGCATGCGACCATCGAGATCCATCCCGTGCCTGACTGACTGGCCGGCGAGGCGGCTTGTCGAGGCCGTTCCGGCTTTTCATAAATAGCTGTTTCCATTAGGCGAACCTTTTGGTACAATCCGCGCCGTTTTCAGATGGGCTTCGAGCCCGTTTTTTATTTGTGGGTACGAATATGGATGTGGCGAAGCTGGTAGAGACGACATTGGCCGGCATGGGTTACGAGCTGGTCGATCTGGAAGTGTCCGGGCGCGGGCTGATGCGCGTGTTCATGGACAAGCCGGACGGCATCTCGGTGGAAGATTGCGAACGGGTGAGCAACCAGTTGGTGCGCCTGTTCACGGTGGAAGGGGTGGAGTACGAACGCCTCGAAGTATCTTCGCCGGGTCTGGACCGGGTACTGAAGAAGGAAGCCGATTTTGTACGTTTTGCCGGGCAGAAGGCGCAGATCAAGGTGCGCGTGCCGATGGCAGGGCGCAAGAACTTCGCCGGTATCCTCGGCGAAGTGAAAGAGGGAATTTTGCAGTTGGATGTGGATGGCAGCTTGGTTGGTATTGAGCTGTCTAATATAGACAAGGCACGTTTGGTGCCGACGTTTTAGTTGCTGGAGAGAGCGATGAGTCGTGAAGTTCTGTTGTTGGTAGATGCCTTGGCGCGTGAGAAGAACGTGGACAAGGAGATCGTGTTCGGTGCGTTGGAATCGGCTTTGGCCTCCGCGACCAAGAAGCGTTTCGCGGACGAAGAGGCGGATGTGCGCGTGAGCATCGACCGCCAGACCGGCGAGTACGAATCGTTCCGCCGCTGGCAGGTGATGGACGACGAGACCTTCGAGACGCCCGAACTGCACATCAAGCTGGAAGAGGCGAAGAAACGCGATCCCGACATCCAGATGGAAGAATTCATCGAAGAGCCGCTGGAGAACATCGACTTCGGCCGTATCGGCGCGCAAGCCGCGAAACAGGTCATCTTCCAGAAGATCCGCGATGCGGAACGCGAGCAGATCCTGGCCGACTTCATGGAGCGCAACGAGCATCTGGTGTCCGGCACCATCAAGCGCATTGAGCGCGGCAATGCCATCGTCGAGTTCGGCAAGATCGAAGCCTTGCTGCCACGCGACCAGATGATCCCGAAAGAGAATCTGCGCGTCGGCGACCGTGTGCGTGCCTATCTGTTGCGCGTGGATCGCACCGTGCGCGGCCCGCAGATCATCCTGTCGCGTATCACGTCGCAGTTCCTGGCCAAGCTGTTCGAGCTGGAAGTGCCTGAGATCGAAGAAGGCCTGCTGGAGATCGTCAGTGCGGCACGCGATCCCGGTTCGCGCGCCAAGATCGCGGTGCGCAGCCACGATCAGCGTCTGGATCCGATCGGTACTTGCGTCGGTATGCGCGGTTCGCGCGTGCAGGCCGTGACCAACGAGTTGGCGGGCGAGCGCGTGGACATCATCCTGTGGTCGGAAGATTCCGCCACTTTTGTCATCAACGCGCTGGCTCCGGCTGAAGTCACCAGCATCGTGGTGGACGAAGAAAAGCACAGCATGGATGTGGTGGTCGAGGAAGAGAACCTGGCGCAAGCCATCGGCCGCGGCGGTCAGAACGTGCGTCTGGCCAGCGAATTGGCCGGCTGGGAGATCAACCTGATGACGGTGGAGCAATCTGCCGAGAAGAACGAGCAGGAATTCGCGAAGATCCGCGATCTGTTCGTGGCCAAGCTGGATGTGGACGAGGAAGTCGCCGACATCCTGGTGCAGGAAGGTTTCAATACGCTGGAAGAAGTGGCGTACGTGCCGCTGGATGAGATGCTGGCCATCGAATCTTTCGACGAGGCTACGGTGAACGAGTTGCGCAGTCGTGCACGTAATTCGCTGTTGACGGCAGCCATCGCCAACGAAGAGCAGGTCGAACATAACATCGAAGACCTGTTGAAGATCGAGGGCATGGACGAAGAGACGGCACGCACCTTGGCCGGCAAGGGCATCGGTACGCAAGAGCAGTTGGCCGATCTGGATGGCGACGAGTTGGTGGAAATGACCGGGATGGATGACGAGCGCGCCAACCAGTTGATCATGACGGCGCGTGCGCCTTGGTTCGTTTGAGCCTGAAGCGCAGTAGGTAAAGGTTATCCGTAGTCTGGTATTGGTTTAAGGGGTCGTAATGGGAAAAATGAACGTCGCGCAATTTGCGGGTGAGCTGGGGCTGCCGGTCGAGCTGCTGTTGGAGCAGTTAAAATCGGCGGGGGTCTCCAAGCAGAAAGATTCCGACTCCATCTCGGAACAGGACAAGTCGCAGCTGCTGGAACATCTGCGCAGCGCGCATGGTGGCGCGAGCAAGGGCAAGATCACGCTGACGCGCCGTGAGACCACGGCGATCAAGAAGGCGGACAGCACCGGCAAGTCGCGCACCATCCAGGTGGAAGTGCGCAAGAAGCGCACCGTTGCACCCGCCGCGGCGGAGGCAGTGGAAGCTCCTTCCGCCGCGGCGCCTGCTGTCGAAAAGGCCAAGCCGGCCAAGACCAAAAAGGTGCTGGATGAGCAGGAACTGAAGGCGCGCGAAGAAGAGGCACGTCTGCAAGCCGAATTGGCGGCACGCCAAGCTGCCGAGCTCGAAGCCAAGCAGGCGCGCACCAGCAAGCGCAAGGCTGCGGCTGCCGAACCGGCGCCTGCGCCGGAGCCTGTGGTTGAAGCGAAGCCGGTTGCCGCAGCTCCCGCTGTGCCTGCAACTCCCGCTGCTCCTGCTGAAACACCGGAAGGTACTTTGCATAAACCGACGCTGAGACCCGGCGATAAGGTGGCACGTCCTGCCAAGAAGATCGACAAGCCCGCAGTGGCCAAGGACAGTCCGTGGGATGAAGCCGGACACAAGAAGCGTCCGCCTTCGCGCACGCCAGATACCCGTGCCGGATTGGGCGGGCGCACCGGCGGCAGCGCGATCCGCGCACCACGCCATGACAAACACACCAAGCCGGAAGCGGCGCATGCCTTCTCTTTGCCGACCGAACCTATCGTGCAGGAAGTGATGGTTCCGGAAACCATCACCGTAGCCGAGTTGGCGCAGAAGATGGCGATCAAGGCGGCCGAGATCATCAAGACGCTGATGAAGATGGGCTCCATGGTCACCATCAACCAGGTACTGGATCAAGAGACCGCGATGATCCTGGTCGAAGAGCTGGGCCATAAAGCCGTTCCGGCCAAGCCGGATGATCCCGATGCGTTCCTGATGGAGGCCGCCGAGCATGTTGACGCGGTGCTGGAATCGCGCGCCCCGGTGGTGACTGTCATGGGTCACGTCGACCACGGTAAGACTTCATTGCTCGACTACATCCGCCGCACTCGCGTGGCGAGTGGCGAAGCGGGCGGTATCACGCAGCATATCGGTGCCTATCACGTGGATACGCCGCGCGGCATGATCACGTTCCTCGATACCCCTGGTCACGAAGCCTTTACGGCGATGCGTGCGCGTGGCGCGAAAGCGACCGACATCGTCATTCTGGTGGTGGCGGCGGACGACGGCGTGATGCCGCAGACCAAGGAAGCTATCCATCACGCCAAGGCGGCAGAAGTGCCTATCGTGGTGGCGGTCACCAAGATCGACAAACCGGATGCCAACTCCGAGCGCGTGCGCCAGGAGCTGGTGGCGGAAGGCGTGGTGCCGGAAGATTGGGGCGGCGACGCGATGTTCGTCGAGGTGTCCGCCAAGACCGGACAAGGCATCGATACCTTGCTGGAAGGCATCCTGCTGCAAGCCGAAGTGCTGGAGCTGAAAGCACCGAAGAACAGCAGCGCCAAGGGTGTGGTGGTCGAAGCTCGTCTGGACAAGGGCAAGGGTGCTGTGGCGACCTTGCTGGTACAGTCCGGTACCTTGAAACGCGGCGACGCGATCCTGGTCGGCTCCGTGTCGGGACGTGTGCGTGCCATGCTGGATGAGAACGGCAAGGTGATCAACGAAGCGGGACCTTCTATTCCGGTCGAGATCCAGGGTCTGTCCGAAGTGCCGGTAGCCGGTGCGGATTTCCTGGTACTGGCCGACGAAAAGAAGGCGCGCGAGATCGCGCTGTTCCGTCAAGGCAAGTTCCGCGATGTGAAGCTGGCGAAACAACAGGCCGCCAAGCTGGAGAATATGTTCGAACAGATGGGCGAAGGCGAAGTGCGTACCTTGTCGCTGATCGTTAAGGCCGACGTGCAGGGTTCGCTCGAAGCGATCGCCGGCTCGTTGCAGAAGCTCTCCACGGCAGAGGTCAGGGTCAACCTCATCCACAGCGGTGTGGGTGCGATCACCGAATCCGACGTCAACCTGGCGCTGGCTTCCAAGGCCATCATCATCGGCTTCAACTCGCGTGCCGATGCGGCAGCGCGTCGTCTGGCCGAGTCGTCCGGTGTGGATATCCGTTACTACAACATCATCTACTCGATGGTGGACGAGATCAAAGCTGCGCTGTCCGGCATGCTGGCCCCGGAGAAGAAGGAAAGCATCATCGGTATGGTCGAGATCCGCCAGGTGTTCCACATCTCCAAGGTGGGTACGATCGCCGGTTGCTACGTCACCGAAGGTATGGTCAAGCGCAATTCCAGCGTGCGTGTACTGCGCAACAACGTGGTGATCCATACCGGCGAACTGGATTCGTTGAAACGCTTCAAGGATGACGCGAAGGAAGTGAAATCCAACTTCGAATGCGGCCTGTCCTTGAAGGGCTACAACGATCTGGAGGTTGGAGACTTCCTCGAAGTGTTCGAGATCGTTGAAGTGGCACGGGCGCTTTAATGGCCAAGGACTTTGCACGCACCGATCGCATCAACGAACAGATCCAGCGCGAACTGGCTGAGCTGATTCGGCTGGAAGTCAAAGATCCGCGCGTGCGCAAAGTCACGCTGACTGGGGTGGAAGTGACCAACGACCACGCCCATGCCAAGGTGTTTTACACCTCGCTGGATGGCGATAGCCCGTTACTGCTGCAGGGGCTGGAGCGCGCGGCGGGGTTTTTGCGCAGCCAGTTGGCGCATGCCATGAAGCTGCGCATCACGCCCCAGCTGCACTTCGTGTACGACGCTTCCGTTGAACGCGGAGCGCATCTTTCCCAGTTGATCGATCAAGCGGTTGCGAGTGACAAAAAAGACTGAGCAATTCAGACGCGTCACAAGGCCGTTGGATGGCGTCCTGTTGTTTGATAAGCCGCTGGAACTCAGTTCCAACACCGCCCTGCAGAAAGTCCGCCGTCTGTTTCATGCCGAGAAAGCCGGGCACACCGGCACCCTCGATCCACTTGCCACGGGCCTGCTGCCGGTCTGTTTCGGCGAAGCTACCAAATTCACCATCGCGTTGCTGGATGCCGACAAGGGCTATCGCGCGACGATACGCCTTGGGCAGCGCTCGACGACGGGCGATGCCGAGGGCGAGATCATCGAAACGCGACCTGTCGCGGTGGACGAGGCGAGTGTGTTGGCGGTACTGGCCGGGTTTATGGGCGAAAGCCGGCAGCTGCCACCGATGCACAGTGCCATCAAGCATCAAGGCAAACCTTTGTACGAATACATCCGCAAGGGTGAAACGGTGGAGCGTGAGTTGCGTACTGTGTTCATCCATGAGTTGAAGCTGGAACGGCTGGAAGGTGAGGAACTGGAATTCAGTGTGCTATGCAGCAAAGGTACTTATGTGCGCACATTGGCCGAGGATATCGGCGAAGCATTAGGGTGTGGCGGGCATCTGATTGCCTTGCGTCGTACGCGTATCGGTGAATTCAAGCTTGAAGATGCCTATACCCTGAAGCAACTGGAAGAGATGGACGAGACGCAACGCGATGCCTGCCTGATGCCATTGGACAGGTTGGTGCAGAATCTGCCACGTATGGAATTGGATGCTGTTCAGGCCTTTAGGCTGGCCCAAGGGCAGCGACTGGGGCTGGCCGATGCCTATCCTGATGGGAAACGGCGCCTGTATGCCGACGGGTGCTTCATCGGGTTGGGCGAGCTGATAGGCGGGCGGCTGTCTCCCAGCCGTTTGCTATCCTCCGTTGCCAAGGCAGCCGCCGTGGCTAATACAGCTTGAGCGGATGCCCCTTTAAGAGGTAGAATGCCGCACTTTTTTATTGGAGAGAGAAGTCAATGTCTATTACCGCCGCACAAAAATCGCAGATCGTGACTGATTATCAGCGCGCCAAGGGCGATACCGGCTCCCCGGAAGTACAAGTAGCCCTGATGACGGCACGTATCAACTACCTGACCGATCATTTCAAAGAACACAACAAGGATCACCACTCCCGTCGCGGACTGCTGCGTCTGGTGAGCCGCCGCCGCAAGCTGCTGGACTACCTGAAGAGCAAGAACGAAAACGGTTACAAAGAGCTGATCAAACGTCTGGATCTGCGTAAGTAACAAAGTTTAAAAGCGGGTCGCGAATGCGGCCCGCTTCGTTTTGGATGTCGTTTCATCACGCTGGCAACTCGGTCACGCAAATACATTGGAGAGAGCTATCTTGAGTCACTATAAAAAAACACTGAGCTACGGCAAACATCAACTGACCCTGGAGACTGGCGAGATCGCGCGCCAAGCCAGCGGCGCAGTCATGGTCAGCCTGGACGACACCGTGGTGCTGGTCACCGTGGTGGGACAAAAGAATGCCAAGCCGGAACAGGATTTCTTCCCCCTGACCGTCGATTATCAGGAGCGCACCTATGCTGCGGGCAAGATCCCCGGCGGCTTCTTCAAGCGTGAAGGCCGTCCCAGCGAAAAAGAGATCCTGACATCGCGTCTGATCGACCGTCCGCTGCGTCCGCTGTTCCCCGAAAGTTTCTACAACGAAGTGCAGATCGTGGCGACCGTGATGTCGTCCGATCCGCAGATCGATTCCGACATTCCTGCCATGATCGGCGCATCCGCTGCGCTGGCGATCTCCGGCATCCCGTTCGACGGCCCCATCGGCGCTGCGCGCGTGGGTTATGCCAACGGCCAATACCTGTTGAACCCGACCAAGGATGAACTGGTTACGTCGCAGATGGATCTGGTGGTTGCCGGTACATCCAAGGCTGTGTTGATGGTTGAATCCGAAGCGCAAGAGCTGTCGGAAGAAGTCATGCTGGGCGCGGTGGTGTTCGGCCACGAGCAGATGCAAGCCGTGATCAATGCCATCAACGAAATGGCTGCTTCCGTCGGCCAGGACGATTGGGATTGGACTCCTGCTGCCAAGAACGAAGCGCTCATCGCCAAGATCAATGCGCTGGCCGAGAACGAACTGAAGGCCGCTTATGCCGTGCGTGAAAAACAGGCGCGTACGCAGAAAGTGGACGCGATCCGCGCCAAGGTATCCGAAGCGTTGGCCACACCGGAATTCGAGAACGTGTCCAAGAACGAGATCGGCGAACTGTTCAGCGCGCTGGAAGCCAAGATCGTTCGCGGCCAGATCCTGAGCGGCGAGCCGCGCATCGACGGTCGCGACACACGCACCGTGCGTCCGATCACAATCCGTACCGGCGTGCTGCCGCGTACCCACGGTTCCGTGCTGTTCACCCGTGGCGAGACTCAAGCTCTCGTGATCGCAACGCTGGGTTCCATGCGCGATTCGCAAACCATCGATGCATTGCAAGGCGAGTACTCCGACCGCTTTATGTTGCACTACAACTTCCCTCCGTACTCCACCGGCGAGACCGGTCGCGTGGGTACGCCCAAGCGCCGCGAGATCGGCCATGGTCGTCTGGCCAAGCGCGCTCTGGTAGCCGTGCTGCCGAGTGAAGAAGAATGCGGCTACGCGATCCGCGTGGTGTCCGAGATCACCGAATCCAACGGTTCCAGTTCCATGGCTTCCGTGTGCGGCGGCTGCCTGTCGCTGATGGACGCAGGTGTTCCAGTCAAGACGCACGTGGCAGGTATCGCCATGGGCCTGATCAAGGACGGTGGCCGTTTCGCGGTGCTGACCGATATCCTGGGTGACGAAGATCACCTGGGCGACATGGACTTCAAGGTGGCCGGTTCCGACTCCGGTATCACCGCGTTGCAGATGGACATCAAGATCAACGGCATCACCAAGGAGATCATGCAGGTCGCCTTGAGCCAAGCCAAGGAAGGCCGTATGCACATCCTCGGTCTGATGAAGCAGGCGATGCCTTCCGTGCGTCCTGAAGTCTCCGACTTCGCACCGCGCATGATCAAGATGAAGATCAATCCGGAAAAGATCCGCGACGTGATCGGCAAGGGCGGTGCAGTGATCCGTGCGCTGACCGAAGAGACCGGCACGACCATCGACATCGACGATGAAGGCAACGTCACTATCGCCTGCGTGAGCGGCGATGCAGGCGAACTGGCCAAGAAACGCATCGAAGACATCGTGGCTGAAGTCGAAGTCGGCAAAGTGTACGAAGGTCCGGTGGTCAAGCTGCTGGACTTCGGTGCGCTGATCAACATCCTGCCGGGCAAAGATGGTCTGCTGCACATCTCGCAGATCTCGCACGAGCGTATCGCCAACGTGTCCGATCACCTGAAAGAAGGCCAGATCGTTAAGGTCAAGGTGTTGGAAGTGGACGACAAGGGACGCATGCGTTTGAGCATGAAGGCGTTGCAACCACATCCGGAAGCGACTGCGCAAGCTGAGTAATTTCAGCAGGCGATCTTCAAAAAGCCCCGCCTTGAGCGGGGCTTTTCTTTGCTGGTCGTTGTATGTTCAAACATGCACAAAATCAGCGCTTGGCACTTTGTGAAGATTGTCAGGTCTCAAGTCTCGGGGCGGTTGGCAACGGAGTATTATCGCCATGTGTCTTCGCTTGGCAGATAACCTGAATTGAGTGATACCGTGTACCGATTCCAATTTCGACTACTGCTGCTGTTCTTGTGCCAGGTGATGCTCTTCCCACCGGTGGCACTGGCGAGTGGCGACCCGCTGTCGACCGGGGAATACATCGAGCCGGGAATATTCCCTCAAACGGCAGCCCCTGGTCGCTGCAACAAGGAGAAGATCAAGCACCCCTTGACCCTGGCCGACGTGGTCGATCTGGCGTTGTGCAACAACCCGCAGACACGCTCCTTGTGGACAAGTGCGCGGATTCAGGCGGCAAACGTCGGTGTCGGCATGTCGGCCTACTTGCCGACGTTGTCGGCGCAAGGCAGCGCTTCGCGCAACTCAGCAACCTCTTCCGGGAATACATCCAATTCCAATAACCGAAGCGCTGGCCTTACTGCCGGCTATCTGCTGTTTGATTTCGGTGGACGGGCCGGGACGCTGGAAAATGCCAAGCAACTGCTGGTGGCGGCGAACGCGACGCGCGATGCGACTCTGCAGGCCAATTTTCTGACGGCGGTGCAGGCCTACTATGCGCTGCTGTCTGCGCGAGCCAGTGTGGATTCTTTTCAAGCGGCAGAGACCTCTGCGAAAGAGAGTTTGGCGGCAGCGGAGGCGCGCTATCTTGCCGGAGCTGCGACACCGGCAGACAAGCTGCAGGCACAAACTGCCTTGTCCCAAGCCAGGCTCAATCTGATCACAGCACAGGGCAATACACTTGCCGCACAGGGAACCTTGGCGAACATCATGGGATTCGATGCGAGCCTGTCGTTCTTGTTGGCGCCGTTGACCGAACCTGTACCGGACCATATCGTAGAACAGGATATCGGCAAATTGATCGAGCAGGCGCGCCAGAAACGTCCTGATCTGCTGGCCGCCGATGCGCAGATCAGGGCGGCGGAAGCGCAACTGGCAGCGATCCGTGCCACAGGTCTGCCCAGTGTCAGTCTGGGTGCCTCGGCCGGTTCACAGAATATTTCGGGAAGCCCTAACACTACCAGCAACAGTATCGGTGTAACGCTCAGCGTGCCTTTATTCACGGGCTATCGCAACACCTACCAGAATCGGGCGGCCGAGCTGCAAATAGAAGGCAAGGTGGCGGCACGCGATCTGCTGGCTAACCAGGTCGCACTGGACGTGTGGAAGGCCTACCAGACGTTGCTGATCAATAGCCAGGCGTTGTCCACTGCCAACGATCTGGTGGCTTCAGCCGAACAGTCGGCACGCATGACGCTTGGGCGCTACAAGGCCGGGGTTGCGAACATGTCCATACTGGATGTGCTGAATGTGCAAAGCACTTTTGCCAGCGCAAGGCAACAACGGGTGAGCGCGCTGTATAACTTTCAGGCCAGCCGTTTTGGGTTGGCACAAGCCATCGGGCAACTTGACCTGACTCGGCTGGAATCGGGGTATTGAACCTGGAGTGCTGCAGATACTCCATAATGAAACCGGGTTTGGAATGCATATGCGAATGTCAAAAAAATTGCTGATCGGAGCTCTGGTGCTGCTGTTTGCGGGTGGCACAGGTATCTGGTGGTTCATGCCGAAAAATGGAGCGGCAGAAGGGCGTTATACGACTGCCCAACTGGAGCGTGGCGCCATCACTCAGGGCGTGGCGGCGAACGGTACGCTGAACCCGGTGGTGCTGGTGAACGTCAGCAGCCAAGTCTCCGGCATCGTCAAGAAGCTGCATGCCGATTTCAACGACCAGGTCAAAGCCGGCCAGATTTTGCTGGAACTTGATCCCACACTGACCCGGGCGCAACTGTTGCAGAGCGAGGCGAATGTCGCCAGCGCCAAAGCTTCGCTGGAACTGGCACAGGCCAATGAGGTGCGGGCGCGCGGCCTGTTTGCGCAGGAATATGTCACGCGTCAGGACCTGGATACTGCGGTGCAGGCACTGAAGGCAGCCCAAGCGCAGCTTGCCTTGGCAGAGGCGCAGGTCGTGCGTGACCGCACCAACCTGTCCAATACCGTGATCCGTTCGCCGGTCTCCGGCGTCGTCGTGTCGCGCGAGGTCGATGTCGGACAGACCGTGGCGGCCTCGCTGCAGGCACCGACCTTGTTCAAGATCGCGCAGGACCTGTCGCACATGCAGATCGACTCGAGTTATGCGGAGGCGGACGTGGGCAACATCCGCATCGGCCAGCCGGCCACCTTCCGCGTGGATGCTTTCCCGAATCGCACATTCAACGGCGTCGTGCGCCAGGTGCGGCTCAATCCCACCACGCAGCAGAACGTGGTGACTTATGACGTAGTGGTCTCCGTCGACAACCCGGATCTGGTGCTGCTGCCGGGGATGACGGCCTATGTGAACATCACGATCGCCCATCGCGATACAGCCATACTGGTGCCGAGTGCCGCGTTGCGTTTCCATCCTGTCGAAGCGGAGGCCCGTGCCGGCAAGCCACGTAGCGGGGGTAACAAAGGCGACTCGGCTGCCAACGCCACGGTGTATGTGCTGGAGAACGGTCAGCCCAAACCGGTGCGTCTCAACATCGGCATCACCGATAGCCGCATGAGCGAGGTGCTCGGCGGCGATCTCAAGGAAGGGGACAAAGTCATCGTGGCGGACCAGCAGGCATCTGGCAAGGCAGGCGGCCGCGGTATGAGGCTATTCTGATGTCCGAGTCTGTCATTCGCATCGAGCGCCTGAACAAGGAGTACCAGACCGATGCCGGCCCGGTGCCGGTGCTGCATGACCTGCAAGTCAGCGTCATGCCGGGTGAGTTCGTCGCCATCATGGGGCCATCCGGTTCGGGGAAATCCACGTTCATGAACATCCTGGGGTGCCTCGACGTGGCGACCAGCGGCAGTTATCTGCTCAATGGGCGCGATGTGAACAGCCAGAGCCGCGACGAGTTGGCGCATCTGCGCAACCAGGTGATCGGCTTCGTGTTCCAGGGTTTCAACCTGCTGCCGCGCGCCAATCTGGAAGACAACGTCGCTTTGCCATTGGTCTATCGCGGCACGCCGCGCAGCGAGCGCATCAACAGGGCAAGCGAGATGCTGGCGAAGGTCGGTCTCGGCAACTACCGCAATTCGCTGCCCAATCAGATCTCCGGCGGCCAGCAGCAGCGCGTTGCCATCGCCCGTGCGCTGGTCAACCAGCCGAAACTGATCCTGGCCGACGAACCCACCGGCAACCTCGATACGCATACCAGCCAGGAGATCATGGCGCTATTCACCGAACTGAATCGACGCGACGGCATCACCATCGTGCTGGTCACGCATGAGTCGGATATCGCCATGTATGCGCAGCGGCTGGTGCGGTTGGCCGACGGGCGCATCGTGTACGATGGCCCGGTCAGCCATGCTGCGCCCACCCATCTGGAGACGACATCATGATGTGGGCCATGCTCGACGAGGCATGGATGGCGATGGGAGCCAACCGCTTGCGCACCATCCTGACCATGCTCGGCATGGTCATCGGGGTCGGCGCAGTGATCATGATGCTGGCCATCGGTCAGGGCGTGCAGCAGCAGGTGGAGAATTCCATCGCCTCCATGGGCAGTAACCTGTTCATCGTCCTGTCCGGCTCCACCACTTCCGGCGGTGCGCGCATGGGCGGTGGTGCGGCGCCGACACTCACCGTGGCCGATGCGCAAGCCCTGGAAGAGTTGCCGTTGGTCGAGGCCGTCGCACCTGCCTCGCCCGGTGCGGCGCAGATGGTCTATGGACCCAACAACTGGAGCACGCAGATCATCGGCACCTCGCCCAGTTTCATGACGGTGCGCAACTGGCGACTCATTTCTGGTTCATCCTTCACCGACTCCGATGTCCGTTCGGCAACGCGTGTGGTATTGCTGGGGCAGACGGTGGTGCAGAACCTGTTCGGCGATGACGACCCGGTCGGCAAGACCATCCGCATCAAGAACAGCCCCTATGTGGTGCTTGGCGTGCTTGAACCCAAAGGCCAGAGCCTGGACGGGCGCGACCAGGACGATACCGCACTGATCCCGGTGACGACCGCGCAACGCAAGCTGTTCGGCAGCCAGTTCGCGGGCACGGTCAGGTTCATCTCGGTCCAGGCAGCATCTCCCGAAGCGATGCCCTCAGTGGAGAGATCCATGAATGCGCTGTTGCGCCAGCGCCATCATATCCGCGAGGGAGATGACGACGATTTCACCGTGCGCAACCTGACCGCGATGGCGAACACCGCAGCCGAGACCACGCAGCTGCTGTCGCTGATGCTAGGGGCCATCGCCTCGATCTCACTGCTGGTCGGCGGCATCGGCATCATGAACATCATGCTGGTGTCGGTGACCGAACGCACGCGCGAGATCGGCATCCGTATGGCCATCGGTGCGCGCGGCCAAGACATCCTGCTGCAGTTTTTGCTGGAAGCGATCATCATTTCTGTCATAGGATGCCTGGTCGGTGTGCTGGTGGGCATTGGCGGCGCATTGGTCGTGGGCAAGGCCATCGGCCTGGACGTGGTGGTTACCATGATTTCCATCGTCACCGCGTTTGGCGTGGCGGCGGCAGTCGGCATCTTTTTCGGCTGGTATCCGGCGCGCAAGGCATCCAATCTCAAACCCATCGACGCCTTGCGTTTCCAATGAGCGGCGTGAGATGGGCAAGTCCCGCCGTTGGCGGAACTTTTCATTTAGTATCCAGACTCATGAATTTCACGAAAGAATCGAATAAGCACATGAACGTATCCAGACTCTCATTGGCCCGCGACTTGGTCGATACCCTGCCGTGTGACGTGCCGGGATTGTTCAACCCGTGGGCAGACCATTGTCCGCACGACGCCAATGGCAACGGACCCGAAGCCAAGCTCCATAGGCTGGCGTTGCATCTGGATTGCGAGCCGGAGTTCATTCTGGCCGGCGAGGCGCCGGGCTATCAAGGGTGCCGCTACAGCGGCATCGCCTTCACCAGCGAACGGTTGCTGGGTGAAGGGGCCATTCCGCGCATCCCGGCCCTGGCGGGCCGCTTGTCCACGCGGCGGCTGCCGTTCTCCGAGCCTTCCGCCACCATCGTCTGGAAGACGCTCTACCGGCTCGGCATCGCGGAACGCACCATTCTGTGGAATGCGATGCAGCTGCACCCGCATCGTGCCGACAACCTGTGGTCGAACCGCACGCCAGCGCCGGAAGAGATCAGGTTGGGCGCGCCGGCCATGCGCATGCTGATCGAGGCGTTCCCGCGCGCGAAGATCGTGGCGGTGGGCAAGAAGGCGGAAGCGCTGCTGGGCGAGATGGGTGTGAAGGTCGCCGGTGCGGTGCGTCATCCGGCGAACGGCGGTGCGACCGAGTTCGCCAGCGGACTGCAAGCACTGATATAGACGATGAGCGGTACCACGTTCGATCTTAAGGAATTCGTCGCCTCGCTGCCCTTGCAGCCGGGTGTGTACCGCATGCTGGACGAAGCAGGGCAGGTGCTGTACGTGGGCAAGGCCAACCAGCTCAAGAAGCGTGTCGGTTCTTATTTCCAGAAGAGCAACCTGTCGCCGCGCATCCAGTTGATGGTGTCGCATATCGCAAAGATCGAGGTGACGGTGACGCGTTCCGAGGCCGAAGCGCTGCTGTTGGAGAACAACCTCATCAAGACTTTGAAGCCGCGTTACAACATCCTGTTCCGCGACGACAAGTCCTACCCTTATATCGTGCTCACCGGTAGTCCGTCGCCGCGTTTGACCTACTATCGCGGCGCGACCGACAAGCGCAACCAATACTTCGGTCCCTATCCCAACGCGCAGGCGGCGAAGGAAAGCATCAATCTGTTGCAAAAGGTGTTCAAGCTGCGCACCTGCGAAGAGGGCGTGTTCAATAACCGCACGCGGCCTTGTATCCTGTACCAGATCCATCGCTGCAGCGCACCCTGCGTCGGCTTCATCAGCGCGGAGGACTATGCGACCGATGTGCGCAACGCCGGGCTGCTGTTGCAAGGCAAGTACGATGAAGTCGAGCAACGCTTGCGCGTATCGATGGAGCAGGCGGCGGAAGCCATGCAATACGAACATGCCGCAGCGCTGCGCGACCAGTTGCAGGCGCTGCACACGGTACAGCAGAAACAGTTCGTGGAGAGCGGGCGCGACACCGATGCCGACATCGTCGCGGTGGTCGAGTCGGAAGGGGCTCTGTGCCTGAATCTGGCGGTGGTGCGCGGTGGCCGGCATCTGGGCGACAAGCCGTTCTTCCCGCAGAACGTGCAGGGGCAGGACAGCAGCGAAGTGCTGGAGGCTTTCCTGGCGCAGCATTATCTTGAGCGCAGCGTGCCGCCGCTGATCATCACCAGCATCGAAGTGACCGACGAGGCGCTGGAGCAGTTGCTGGGCGAACAGGCCGGGCACAAGGTGCAGATACGCCATGCGGTGACCGGCGAGCGGCGGCAATGGCTGGAGATGGCGCAGAGCAATGCGCTGCTGGCTTTGCGCCAGCAGGCCGGCTTGCAAGCCGGGCAGACATTGCGTCTGGACGCTTTGCGTAATGCTTTGTCGTTGCCGGATGTGAAACGCATCGAGTGTTTCGACATCAGCCACACCATGGGCGAGGCGACCGTGGCTTCCTGCGTGGTCTACGACGATCTGGCCATCCGTCCGCAGGAATACCGCCGCTACAACATCAGCGGCATCACGCCCGGCGACGATTACGCTGCCATGCGCCAGGCCTTGCAGCGGCGTTACCAGAAGCTGCAGGCAGGCGAGGGCAAGCGCCCCGACCTGATCCTGATCGACGGAGGAGCTGGGCAGTTGCGCATGGCCGTAGAGGTAATGACAGAACTGGGACTGACCGACATCGCGCTGGTCGGCGTGGCCAAAGGCGTGGAACGCAAGCCGGGCATGGAGCAATTGTTACGACCGGATGTGGAAAAGCCGCTACAATTACCGGCAGACAGTCCTGCCTTGCATTTGATCCAGCAAGTACGCGATGAAGCACACCGTTTCGCCATCAGCGGTCACCGTGCCAAGCGCGGCAAAGCACGCACCACCTCCTCGTTGGAAGATATCGAAGGGGTGGGCGAAAGACGCCGCCGCAATTTGCTGACGCACTTTGGCGGACTGAAGGGCGTGCAACAGGCCAGCGTGGAAGAACTGGCGCGAGTCGATGGAATCAGTCCCGCACTCGCAGAGAAGATTTACCAGCAACTTCATTAATCAATATTTGTTGCTGAAACGATTTACCAGCAACTTCAATTAGGTCAACATTTGTTGCTGAAAAAATTTACCAGCACCTACATTAACGATGCCGCTCAACATACCGAATTTGCTGACTTGGTTCAGAATCCTGATGATCCCCGTGTTCGTTGCGGTGTTCTACGTCTCGGACGAGACGCTTAGCCTGCACCACAAACACCTGCTTAGCACCTTCATCTTCTGGCTGGCCGCCATCACCGACTGGTTGGACGGCTATCTGGCGCGCAAGCTGAATCAGGGCTCTGCTTTTGGGGCCTTCCTCGACCCGGTGGCGGACAAGCTGATGGTGGCGGCGGCGCTGATCGTGCTGGTCAGGCTGGATTTGGTCGGTATCATCATCGCCTTCATTATCATCGGACGCGAGATCACCATCTCTGCCTTGCGCGAATGGATGGCGCAACTGGGGGATAGCAAGAGCGTAGCCGTTTCCATGCTGGGCAAGTTCAAGACTGCGTTCCAGATGGTGGCCATCCTGTTCCTGTTGTATCAGGAGCCGCTGTTCGGTATCTCGACCTTGTGGTGGGGTACGTTGCTGATCTATCTGGCGGCAGCGCTGACTTTGTGGTCGATGGTTTACTACCTGATGTTGGCGATGCCGCAGATCACAAAAAAAACACGCGAGTAAAATTGATTTTTGGCGATTGGTCTGTATAATGCCGCGCTCTCGGGGTGTAGCGTAGCCTGGTAGCGCGCCTGGTTTGGGACCAGGATGTCGGGAGTTCGAATCTCTCCACCCCGACCAGGTTCAAGTAGTATGAAGTTTGTTGGTTTGCCGATGAATTGTGCCCGTAGCTCAACCGGATAGAGCACCAGCCTTCTAAGCTGGGGGTTACAGGTTCGATTCCTGTCGGGCACGCCAATAGACCTGACGATTCAACGGTGGCTGTAGCTCAGTTGGTAGAGCCCTGGATTGTGATTCCAGTTGTCGTGGGTTCGAGTCCCATCAGCCACCCCAAATCTAATTAAAGCTGGGCACCGCATTGGTGCCCAGTTTTATTTTCAGCATAGCATTCGCTAGTCCTTGCATGGCTGCGCCAAGATTGGCGCAGTCGTGTTCTTTACCAGATTCATCCAGGCAAGTGGTACAGGTCAGCTTTACCATGCTCGAATCCGTCGCCAATGCATAGCGGCTTAGCTCAGCCAGTTCGATTGCCGGCGCAGCAATTTTTTCATGACGTTTTGTTCAGTACCGGCTACTATTACCGGCGTGAGTCGCAATTGCTGGAATGCTTGGTCTGTAAACGAAGCGAATCGGGCAGAAAAAAATATCCAAGTCCCTCGGGAACCTGGAAAAAAGCGGGGGAGGAGAGGTCGCAGTGGTGGCGAAGAACGTATTCCGGATGGCTATACGGAATATGTCACGCCACAGAAATGCAACCTTTTATTCGAGCGGCGGACTTATTCTATTTCGACCTTTCATTTTTGATCGGGTATTTTTTGACCGCCCAATGCCGGGTGTCAACTGCCGCATGTTATTCGGCGCGGCGGTATTCGCTTTTTTCATATCATCGTCAATTCAAGCTGAGCCGTTGCATGTGCACGTGGTATTGAGTGAACGCGGCGGCAGCTATCAGGAATTCAGCGATGCTTTGCGCGGCGAACTGGATATGCAGTCGTTCTCGTTGAGTGTAGGCTTGCCTGACGAGAAAGTCGGTAAAGTCGATCTGGTCATAGCGGTCGGCATGAAATCTTCCGCCGCGTCGCTCGCCGGCAGTTCTCCTGTGTTGAACGTACTCGTACCCAAGGCCGGTTATGACAAGCTTGCCAAGCCTGCCGGGCGTAATTTCAGTGCCATCTATCTCGATCAGCCGATAGAGCGGCAACTTTCCCTGTTGGTCGCTGTGCTGCCCAAGATCAAACACGTCGGCGTGTTATATACCTCGCCACCGGCCGGCCTGGCCAATCTGCGACGTTTGGTTATGGAGAAAAACATAACGTTGCATGAGAGTGTCGTTGAGCCGGGGGGAATCCTGTCCGATGCGCTGGATGACGTATTGGACGAAAGCGAAGCGCTGCTGGTGCTGCCGGATAGCAATATCTATAACGCCGGAACGATACGCAACATCCTGTTGGCCTCTTATCGCAAGCAAGTCCCATTGATCGGCATCTCGCAGGCTTATGTCAAAGCGGGCACTTTGTGCGCGATCTACAGCACTTCCGCGCAGATCGCGGCACAGGCAGCCGAAGCGGTCAGGCAGTTCTCGGACTCCGGGAAATTGCCTCCCAGCCAGTATCCAAAAGAATTCGAAGTGTCAGTCAACCAGCAGGTGGCCAGGTCACTCGACATACATATCAAAGACGCAGAAAAACTGCGCAGTGAGGTGAGGAGGGCGCAATGATCAAACATGGTATCGAACGACAGACGCTGGCCATTGCCATGATCCCGATTCTGGTGTTGGCCCTGTTACTGGAAAGCTATTTTACCTATACCCGTTTCGCTGATCTGGATCGCGCACTGTTCGAACGCGCCAAATTGATCGTGCGCCAGCTCGCCTCTGCCAGCGAATACCCGGTTTTTTCCGGCAACCAAGGCTTGTTGCAGCAGCAAGTGGACATCGCGTTCTCGCAGGCGGATGTCAATTCCGTCATCGTGCTGGATGCCAGTCACCGGTATCTGGCCGGTGCCGGCGGCACGCGCAACGGCTATGACCAGAACTCTTTGCCCTTTGGTGCAAAGGTGGCCGTGCCGTTCTTTGAGGATCATGAGACGCTGTGGCTGTATCAGCCTATCGTCGCCACCCAGGTCGAGTTGGGCGATATCAGCGGGACTACGCAAATGGAGGGTGGCAGCAAGCCATTGGGCAGCGTCATCATCGAGATCGGCAAGGAGCGTTTGAACAATCAGAAGATGGAGATGCTGGCGCTCAATCTGGTGCTGACCTTGTTGATTCTGGTGTCCACGCTATTGATCGCCATGCGTGTGTCGCGCCGTATCACTCTTCCGGTATTGGAAATGAGCAATGCGATCCGCCGCATCGGAGAAGGCCATCTCAATACGCGCATCGGCGGCGCCAAGGTGTGGGAGCTGGACGGCCTGGCACGTGGCATCAACGATATGGCGCAGCAGTTGCAACAAGACCGCAATACCCTGCAGCAGAGCATCGAAGAAGCGACACTGGAGATGCGCCAGAAAAAGGAAGAAGCGGAAAAGGCCAATTTCGACAAGACCCGTTTTCTTGCTGCAGCCAGCCACGATCTGCGTCAGCCCATGCATGCGTTAGGCCTCTTCGTCGGGGAGTTGTACAACAAGCTCGACACTCAGGAGCAGCGCAAGATCGTCGGCAAAGTGGAGGAGTCGGTGGAGGCGATGTCCAGCCTGCTCGATTCGTTGTTGGACATTTCCAAACTGGATGCGGGGGTGGTGATTCCCCAGATACAGGAGGTCGATATCGATGCGATGATGCAACGCCTGGTTCACGATATGGCTCCTGTCGCACAGCGCAAATCCATCACGCTGCGCGTGCATCCCGTCGATACCATGGTGCGGAGCGACCCGGTGCTCCTGGAACGCATTTTGATCAATCTGCTGGGCAATGCGATACGTTATACCCCGCAGAGCGGCACAGTGCTCCTGGCTTGCCGCAAGCGCGGCGACGATCTGCGCATCGAAGTGCGCGATAACGGTATCGGGATTCCCCAAGAGGAACAACAGAACATCTTCCGTGAATTCGTGCAATTGGCGAACAGCGCGCGGGATCGCAGCAAAGGTTTGGGCTTGGGGCTGGCTATTGTGGACAGGCTTGCCAAGCTGTTGCATCACCCGCTCAGTGTCCGTTCCGAACCGGGGCGCGGCTCCTCGTTCGCGATTCAGTTGCCTCGCGTGTTCGGTGTAGAGGAATTATTGGCCGAGTCCGTCGCACCCGCTGCCGAAGCGCCCAAGCATGACAAGCTGGATGGAATGCGCGTGTTGGTCGTGGACGATGACCTGCTGGTGCGCACCAGCACGGGAGGGATACTGGCTTCCTGGGGATGCCAGGTTTCGCTTGCGGAAAGCCGGCAAGAGGTCCTGGACAAATATGCCCAATCACACTTCGATCTGGTGATCTGCGATTATCGTTTGCCGGATGGGAACGGGCTGGAGCTTTCCGATCGGATCAATGAGCTGCGCGATGACGCGCCCCCATTCATTTTGATCAGCGGCGATACGGCACCGGAAGTCCTGCATGCCGTCAATGAGCGCGGCCATCATTTGCTGCACAAACCGGTGCGTCCGGCAAAGCTGCGCTCGCTCGTCCTGTTCCTGTTGAAAAAGCGCCACGGAAGCATTTAAGCGCTGCAAATGAAAAACGCCCGACTTGGGATGTCGGGCGCTTATTCAGTGATGGAAAGATTATTTATTTTCCATCGGGCAGGTGCTCATGCCGAACATGGCATAGGCCGGGCAGAACTTGAATATGCCGGTCAGCAATGGAACGATACCGATCCAGCCCCATACGCCGATCATGCCGGCCAGAGTTGCCCCGATGAGTGCCAGGCCGACTACGATACGCAGGGCGCGGTCGATACTGCCAACGTTGATTTTCATTTTTGCTCCTGGGATGAGGGTTAGAGGAGCGTTCAGGATAGGCGGAAAGAGAGACGGTGTCTGTGACTAAACTCACAGATCCGCCAGTCAGAGTTCGGCGAAGCGTTTAAGTGCTGTCTGATCAGTGATTTCGATCTGCTCCCGTGCCAGCTTCACCCAACCCTGATCGGCAAATCCCTTCAACAAACGGCTGACCATTTCGCGCGCACTGCCGAGTTCGTCGGCCAGTGCCTGATGAGTTGCATGGATGGGGTTCTGTTTTGCAACGAGCAGCGCGGCCAGACGCTGATCCAGCTTCTGAAAGGCGACGGCCGAGACCAGTTGCATCAGGTCGGTGAGGCGGTCGGAGAACAGGTGGAACACATAGTTGCGAAATACTTCGTGTTTTCCCAGCAACGCGTGGAACGACAGGGCGGGCAGCAACACCATTTCCAGCGCCTGCTCGGTGATGCCCCGCGCCTGGTAGCGGGTGTGCCCGAGCAGACAGCTGCTGGTGAGGATGCAACTCTCGCCCGGCATCACGCGGTAGAGCTGCAACTCACGCCCATTCGGCGCCATTTTGACCACACGGATGCTGCCGGAAAGCAGCAGGGGAAAACCCTGGCAGGGCTGGTTCTCGTCGAAAACCACCGCTCCTTTCGGTAACGGCATCACCATCGCATTCGCCAGCAGCGCATCCAGTTCTGCCGACGGCAAGCCGGACAGCATGGGGTAATGCTGCAACAGGCGCGTGCGAAGGTCCGCGTTCAGCATTTATTCCGGGCGCATGTGCGGGAACAGGATCACGTCGCGGATGCTGGCGCTGTCGGTCAGCAGCATCACCAGGCGGTCGATGCCGATACCTTGGCCGGCGGTGGGCGGCAGGCCGTATTCCAGCGCGCGCACGATAGTCGCTGTCCTTGAACATCGCTTCCTCGTCGCCTGCATCCTTCGCGGCGACTTGCGCATCGAAGCGCGCTTCCTGGTCTTCCGCGTCGTTCAACTCGGAGAAGCCGTTGGCGATCTCGCGGCCGACGATGAACAGCTCGAAACGCTCGGTGATCTCCGGGCGCGCATCGCTGCTGCGCGCCAGCGGCGAGACTTCGACCGGATAGTCGATGATGAAGGTCGGCTCGAACAGATGCGCTTCGGCCAGTTCTTCGAACAGCGACAGCTGCAAGCCGCCGACGCCATCTTTCGGGTTGTATTTGGCTTTCAGGTCTTGCAGCTCGTTGATGATGAAGTCGCGATCATTCAACTGCGCATCGGTGAACTGCGGATGGAATTTCTGCACGCCTGCACCATGGTCAGGCGATGGAAGGGCTTGCCCAGATCCAGTTCGCGGCCCTGATAGGTGATGACGGTCGTGCCCAGCACCTTGCGCGCCACTTCGCGAAACAGCTTCTCGCTGAAGTCCATCAGGTATTTGTAATCGCGATAGGCCTCATAGAATTCGATCATCGTGAATTCCGGGTTGTGGCGCGTCGAAACCCCCTCGTTGCGGAAGTTGCGGTTGACCTCGAACACCTTCTCGAAGCCGCCGACGACCAGGCGTTTCAGGTACAGCTCCGGCGCGATGCGCAGGTACATCTGCAGGTCCAGCGCATTGTGGTGCGTGACGAAAGGCTTGGCCGATGCGCCGCCGGGGATGGGGTGCATCATCGGCGTTTCCACTTCCAGATAACCGTGGCGCACGAAGAATTCGCGGATCGCCTGGATGATCTTCGTGCGTGCCAGGAACACCTTGCGCGACTCGTCGTTGGTGATGAGGTCGAGGTAGCGCTGGCGGTATTTCTGTTCCTGGTCGGTCAGGCCGTGGAACTTCTCCGGCAGCGGGCGCAGTGCCTTGGTCAGCAGGCGCACTTGCGTCACGCGCACGGACAGCTCGCCGGTCTTGGTCTTGAACAGCACGCCCACCGCACCGAGGATGTCGCCCATGTCGTAATGCTTGAACTCGCCGTGCGCTTCTTCGCCAGTGATGTCGTTGCTGATGAACAGCTGCATGCGGCCGCTCATGTCCTGGATGGTGGCGAAGCTGGCCTTGCCCATCACGCGCTTCAGCATCATGCGTCCGGCCACGGCAACGTGGATCTGTGCCGCTTCCAGCTCGTCATGCGTCTTCTCGCCATACTCGGCATGCAGGTCGGCCGCCATGTTTTCGCGCTCGAAATCGTTGGGGAAGGCGACGCCTTTCGCGCGGATCGCCTTCAGCTTGGCGCGGCGTTCCGCGATGATCTGGTTTTCGTCTTGGGCTGGGAGGGTGGGTTCGGTGCTCATGGTGTTCTTAATGATTGAATTGAATTTTAGCGGCGTGAAATATAGCACAGGGACGGGGCTTTCAGGACTACAGATACCCCTCTTGCTCGCCCTTTTCGCCATGTTCGAGCATCCACTCTAACAGTTCGGCAAGTGCGTAAGGGAGTGCTGGGCCTTGTTGCATGGAGGTCAATTGCTGCCGGTTGCCCTCGGTCAACGGCTTGCGTACACGCAAGGAGGCGAGATCGGCGGCGGTCATTTTCCACGGTTGCCACGCGAGAGCGCGTTCCTGCCACATTTCGGCGGCTTTAAGCGCAATGGCAATGCCCGCCGGGTCGGGATCGCAGGCGATAAGTACCGGGGCAGGGGCAAGGTCGAGCAGGCAGCCCATCGTTTCGCGCCACCAGTTTGGCGGAAAGCCGGGCAGCCAGATAACGCCCGCATCCGGCTCGCGATTTTTGGCGACACGCTCGAAGCTGGTGCGGTTCTCCACCAGTTGCCAACGGCTGATCGTGCCGGATACCGCTGTCACCGCTTGCACAGTGGAGGGCGTGAGCGCGGCGAAATCCGGGCTGGCAGCCAAGTCGATTTGTCCGTGCTGCATTTTCAAATGTAACGGTGCGGCGATCAGCAGCAACGGCGTGTGGCGTTCGATGCCGAATTCCGCGAGGTCGATCACTGATTCCAGCCAGTTCCATTCGCTGTCGCTGAGCGCCTTGGTGTCGCCGCGCGCAAACAGCGCGAAGTCGCGGCGCGTGCCGTTTTGCTGCTGTGCCTGCCACTCGTGCAATTTGAAAATCAAATCCTGCCGCGCCAGTGCCCGTTGCACTGGCAAATCATCAAGGGCGAGAATGGCCGGTGTGAGAAGTGGGTTAACCAGCGTTTGCAGCAATGCGCGAGTTTCCTGCCAGCGCTGCGCTTCTTCGTCTTTGTCGCGCAGGCCGAGTGCGGCGCGCATTAGCGGCAGGTGCAGCAGTTCCACCTGTTGTGGCCACCACTCGCTGAGTTTGCGCTGCTCGGTCACCGCCGCCCAGCCTGAACGCAGCAGCCAGTCGAGCAGTGCTTGCGCCATCTGCACATTGGTGACACCGGCATCGTTGCGCAGTGTTTCCCAGCGGCTGTTGCCACCGCGCCGAACCCATCGAGAAAGCAGCTCGCGCCATTCGGCGGGGAGTGTGTCTAGCGATTGCGGTGTGCCGGGCGTCATGCGTCGCCGCTTTTGGCAGACGATGCGTTTGTCTAGCGCTTCAATTTGAATTGAATCAGGAGTACTCATGTACGCTGAACAAGTCCACCGAGGTTGTCGAGCCAGCCCAACTTAGGTTGAACAGAATCTAACGCATTGACAAAAATTGCTTCCGGGTCGGGTGAAGCGATACTTTGTTGCATCAGATCATGCAGCGTTTCCTGAGTAACAACGAATATGCCAAGTTTTTGCGCTTGATCCAAATCGGCTTTGACTTCTTCTTTTGTCTTTGCGGTGACAATGATAGATAACAGTTTCAAGTGACTGTTGCCTGACGAGATTAGACGTTTCTTTACCGCCTCGGTACGATCAACCAACTTTGCAAGTTTGTTTTCAGCCTTTAACAACCCGGTTGTGCATTCAATAACCATGAAATTACCTTGTGGGGTAGTCGCTGAGATGTCAGGTGCATCAGAACTTCGTTCCGTTCCGCCAATTTGGGAAACACTAAAGCCAAGCATCCACAATAACCAGGCAACTCCAAACTCAAAGTCACGAGAACTCTTTCTTGTTTTCTGCTCTTCAAATAAATAGTCTCGCAGAATCTCCAACCTATCATCGAATGCCTCGATAGAAACCCGACGGGCGTTCTGAGAATGGATAGGGTCAGCTATCCAGCTTTGATGTTGAGCGAATCCATCGTACGAGGCAACACAGTGCAATACTGCTCCCTGTGGAATTTCAATCCAACTTTCTCCAAGAAGAAAATTCTCTTGCTCCAACCATGTCAGTTTATCGCCCGGTATCGAACCGCGATTTACGACTTTGCCATGCAGAAGCACACGGTAACCAATCTGACATTTGTTGGGATCGAGTGATTTTGCGAGAAAAACAGAGGGTTTGAATTTGCTGTTATTGATCACTGGTTTAGTGTCAATTTGAGCGACATGATCGGCCACGATTACTACATTTGCCGAGCCATTTTGATTGCCTCCAAGCATGAGAAGTGAAAGCAACTCGTTCAGCGAATCGAAAGGTTGTGTAGCCGCTTTCAGCTCCCAGTCGAACTGTGTCTGATTTACAAAGTGATGTTTGCTTTCCCCCGAAATGGACAATAGCGAAAGTCTATTCCCTTTTGCAATTCCCTCTTGGTGTATTGGGTCGAAATAAATTGAAACAGTTTTCCCCTCACTCAGAGGGAAAGCAAGTATTCCATGAGGAGTGCTAATCGCCTTTCCCTCAGCTAGATAATCTACGAAATCGCGCAACGACAAATCCGTCTCAGCGAAATCAAAATGTCCTGCCAACACACTAGATGTTTCAACCTTTAGCAAAGGAATTGTCGAAGGTGCGGTATTCAGAAATAGTTTAGCCTGAAGCAACAAGGTCTCATTGTTCTGGCGCACTGCAAAATAACTCAAACTTATATGTGTGTACGCCTTGAACCACGGTTTGGTGGTCGAGAAAAAACGATCAACATATTCTTTTTCATAAGGACTCATTAGCAATTATTCCTACGATAAAGGGTCTGGCGATTGCATAGCACTAATTGAATATCAATTTTAATTACGTTCGCGCACCAGCACCTTCACGCCAGGCGCCCAAGGATCGTCCGGTTTCTTCTTGAAAGTCACCAAGGTGAGCATGGACGGGTCATACACGCCGACGTTGTGCGTGACCGGCGTGGTGAGCAGGTATTGCGCGCGGGTGGCCTTGAGGAATTTGGCCACGCGCTCGATGTTGACGATGTCGAGGTGGGCGAAGGGCTCGTCGATGAACACGAAACCGCCGGGACGCGATTCTTCCATCATCAGCGCCACCAGCAGGATCAGCGACTTCATCACCTGCTGCCCGCCGGAGGCATCGCCGTCGTTCATGCCCATGAAGCCCTTGTCGTCGAAGTTGAAGCGCACCGCGAGCCCGGCCTGCGCCAGCGACAGGTCGTTGTTGTCGAGCAGCACGGGCTCGTGTTCCACCTTGATGCCGGCCAGTTCGCCCAGCAGCTTGAGGTTCTTCACATAGCGGCCGACGGTGTGGCGCAGCACGGCGATGTACTGCTCGCGCGCGGTCTCGGTCTGGTCACGCGCCATCTCGTTATCGCGGCGGCGCGTGGCGAGGTCGTTATCCATGCGCTGGTAGTCGTCGCGTATCTTGTCGCGCAGCGCGACCACGGTGTCGTCGGTCTCCCAGGATTCTTCCTTGAAGCGATATTCGATCTCTTCGATGCGGCGGTCGATGTTGGTGGTGTCGCGGTATTTCTCGGCGATCTGCTGATTGGCGGCTTCGTCGCACCAGCCCGCCGGGAACTGCTTGCGGTTGCCGCGCAGAGTCTTCAGGCGGCGTATCTGCTCTTCGCGTGCTGCACGGTTCTCCTTGCCGGAGATTTCCTTTTCCAGCGTTTGCAGCGCAAACTGGATCTTCTGCGAACTGGTGTAGGCCGCGGTGGCAGCCTTGTCGGCCTGTTCGCGTTCCTGTTGCGCCTGCAATACGGTGTTGTCGCGGCGGCGCAATATCAGTGCGTCGTAGTGTTGGCGTGCTTCGGCGAACTCCGCCGCGCGGCTGGCCAGTTGCGCACTGGCACTGACGCCGGCCAGTTGCGCCTGCTGGTTGCGGATGCGGGCGGTGAGGTCGTCGCGCTGTTCGCGCAACGGGGCGATGCTTTTCTCGATGCTGCTGCGCTGTTCGCGCAACGCTTCCAGCCGCGCCTTGCCGAAGCGTGCCTGTTCCTGTGCGGCGTAGCGTCCGCCGCGCCGTTCGCGCAGGTAGCCCTGACGCGTGATCCAGTCTTCGCCGCGCGGCAGCTTGGCTCCGGCCACGGCATCTTCCACGCGGCGCGTGCGTTCCAGCGTGCGCAGCAGCCATTCCGGCACCGGCTTGGTGAAGCGCACCACTTCCAGCAGTGAGCCCTTGGGGGGCAGACCCGCAGTGCAACAGTCCGGCACGATGAAGTGGCGGTAGCGCAGCTTCTCGCCCAGCGCCATCGCTGCTTCCGTGTCTTTCTCTTTGGCGAGCAGCACGATGTGCGCGGACGGTGCGAGTACGGCTTCCACGGCTGCTTGCCACGATGGATCGGCGATCTCCACCACGTCGGCCAACAGATCGTGCGCGATACCGGCCTGGTTCAATGCCTGGCGGAAGGCGGCCACATCCTGCGGGTCGGCGCGGCGTCCGGCGGCGAGGTTCTCCAGCATCTCGTCGAGCTGGCGCAGTTTTTGTTCCTGTTCGGCGATGCGCACCAGCAGATTGGCGCGTTCGCTTTCCATGTGTTCGATCTCGCGCGCGTCGGCGAGCTTGCCGCCTTCGCTGGCCTGAGCCTGCTGCTCCAGACGTTTTTGCTGTTCGACGATGGTTTCCCAGCGGCCCAGTTCACGGTTCAGTTCGTTCAGTGTGCGTTGCTGGTTCTGCTCGTTGTCGGTGGCGGCCTGACGGCGCAGTTGTGCGGCTTCCAGTGCCTGTTGCTGCATCTGCAATTCCATTTGCAGTTCTTTGCGCTCGACGCGCTTGGCGCGCCATTCTTTGCGCATGGATTGCAGGGTGCGGCGCGCGTTGTCGGTTTCGCGTTGCAGCAGGTAATGTTCAAGGCGCGGACGCGTTTCGGAAAACAGGTCGGTGCGCTCCTGGTTGAGGCGGTGCCACTCCAGATAGCGGTTCACCTTCTGCTCGTGCTTCTCCAGATTGTTGCCCAGCGCTTCCAGCTGGTTCTGCGCCGCATCCAGTTCGCGGGCGGTGTGTTCCTGATGGTGGCGCGCTTCCTCGTAGCGTTCCAGCACTTCCTTGTCGCCGAACACCTGGAACACCAGGTCGAGCAGATCCTTGTGCGACAGCTCGCACAGCTTGTCGGTCTGCCCCTGTTCCAGCGACAGCACGCGGGCGATGGCGGGCGATAGTCCGGCGCTGTGCAGGATGCGCTGGTAGTCGCGCACGCCGAACTCTTCGCCTTTCTGTTCGATCTCCTGCAGGCTCACCTCGCCGTCGGCGATCCAGTATTTGCGCGACCAGTCGCCGCCTTTCTTGTCGATACGGCAGGCCAGCGTGATCCTGTCCTGCTGGTAGGGCAGGCGGAACGGGCGGTAGCTGGCGCCGGGCGGGCACTGGTTGTCCACCACGCCGCGCAGCCAGCAGAAGTCCTCGCCGTTGCGGCGCACGTAGCGCTTGTAGTCGCGCTTCTTCGAGCATTCCAAGGCCAGCAACGTGCGCATGGCATCGAGCAGCGTGGTCTTGCCGGAGCCGTTGGGCCCGGAGATGGTGATGATGGGCGCATCCAGCGGCAGTTTGAAGTTGCGCCAGTAGTCCCAGTGGACGGTTTCGAGCTCCATCAATCTAAACATTGTGCAACTCCTCCAGCGTGACATCGCGCAGAATGCCGCGCTGTTTCAGCAGATCGGACAACGCACCGTTGAGGATGCGCGGCGCCATTTCGGCATAGTCGAAAGCAAGGTCGAGCAGCGGGCCTTCGTGGATGACCTTGTTCTTGCGCTCGATGAAGCCTAGTCGCGACAACTGCGGCAGTGCGAACTGCTGCAAACGCGCCTTGCCGCCGAGCAGCTTGCCGTAGTCTTCCAGCAGCACGTTCTCGGCGATGCCGCGTGAGGCTTCATGTGCCTGCGGCGTGAGCTTCACCGTTTCGAACATTTCGCTTTGCTCTTCTTTTTGTGTCGCTTCGCCGGACAGCTGACGCTCGCGTTTGGGCAGGATGATGAGCGCCCACAGGATCACCAGCAGCGCCACTGCATCCTTGGGCAGACCAAGGTTGCTGGATTGCCAAGTGTCGTTCTGCTCGAACACCGCGCTTTCGCATTCGCGCGTGAGGGCGATGCCGACATGGGCGGCGAAGGGGTGCGCCAGCAAGCGCAGGCCGCTGCTGGCCAAGCGCTGTTCCACCTCGTCGCGGAAGGCGGCATCCACCAGCAGGCGGCGTACTTCGCGGTCTTCGCGCGGCAGGTAACGCAGCGCCAGCAGGCGTGCGATCAGGCGGGCGGCATGATCCTGGTTCATGGGGTTTTCTCCTGTTGCGGTTCGATGTGCCCGCCGCTCATGGCGGCGATCTCATCGCGTCCTATGGTTTTCAGTTCCAGACTTTCATCCCAGCGCAGGCGCAGCGGCAGGTGTGCCAGCGGGGCCAGTTCGGGATCGACGTTCTGCTCGCCGAGGAATGACAGCAGCGACAGACGATACGAAGCATCGCTGAAGTTGCCGCCGACGATGCCGTCGGCCAAGCTCAACGGTGCGTCCAGCCCTGCCAGCAGGCGTGTTAGCGCAGCCAGTTGCGGCGGCGGTTCATGCTGGACGTCGTCCACGTATTCGACTTCGGACGGGGCGGGCATGGCGGAGACACGGCGATTCGGTTGTTCGCGCACGACGAATTCTTCGGTGTTATCCAGCATCACGTCGGACAGGATGAAAGTGCATTCCGGCGTGCTGCTGAGTTGCTGCGCGGCGAGATCAACCAGTTCGTCCACCGTACGCTGCTTGAGCCAGGCGGCGAGTTCGGAAGAGCTGAGGCCGCCGTGCGAAAGGTGCACCTGCTGGCGCGTGATCTCGGCCAATTCGCGCTGGAACACAGACGACATGCGCATGATGCGCGACTGGCGCGAACCGATCTCCTGTGCCAGCCGCCAGCTGGCGTCATCGGCAAAACCTTCGGCGGAGAGATTGCGCAACACCTCGTTGGCTTTCTCCATCCACTGCCATACCGAGGCAAGCTTGCTCTGCGCGGCGCGCAGGCGGAACTCGGAACCGGAGGCGACGGCCTGTGAGAACTCTTCTTCCAGCTCCGCAAGGCGCGCCAGCAGGTGCGCCAGCGCTTCCGGCGACAGTTTGCCGACCGCGGCACCGGCAGCGATCTGTGCAGCGAAGAATTCGCCATCCTGTTCGGTGCTGAACGAGAGCAGACTGGAAAGCGCGGACAGCACCATGCGTCCGGCGGAGGAGAGTTGGTAGATGTGGCGCTCGCTGTCCCACAACAGCAGCTCGTGTTCGCGCAGGCGACCGAGCACGGTGTTGAGTTTGGACTGATTGATGAAGGCGAAGTGACTTTGCAGTTCGCGCGGAGTCCATTCCGGTGCAGTGGCGCGCAGACCGATCTCGCGCAGCACCATCAGCCGCACCATCACTTCGTCGTCGCCGCCGCGGAACAGCGCGATCATCGCCGCGATCAGCGGCTTGGCTTCAACCAGCGGAAAGAATTGCGGCACATCGGCGGACTCAACCCCGTCGACGAAGAACTCGGCGAGTCCGCTGTTTTCCTCCACGGACATGGATTAAACGCCTTGTTTCAAACTGGCCGCGATGAAGTCGTCGAGATCGCCGTCGAGCACGGCTTGGGTGTTGCCGACTTCGTGGTTGGTGCGCAGGTCCTTGATGCGCGACTGGTCGAGCACGTAGGAACGGATCTGGTGTCCCCAGCCGATATCGGATTTTGTGTCTTCCAGTGCCTGTTTTTTCTCGTTGCGCTTGCGCAGCTCTTCTTCGTACATGCGCGATTTCAGCATGGACATGGCATCGGCGCGGTTCTTGTGTTGCGAACGGTCGCTCTGGCACTGCACCACGATACCGGTCGGGATGTGGGTGATACGCACCGCCGAGTCGGTCTTGTTGATGTGCTGGCCGCCCGCACCGCTGGCGCGGTAGGTGTCCACGCGCAGGTCGGCAGGGTTGATGTCGACTTCGATGGAGTCGTCCACTTCGGGATAGACGAACACACTGGAGAACGAGGTATGGCGGCGGTTGCCGGAGTCGAACGGCGATTTGCGCACGAGGCGGTGCACGCCGGTCTCGGTGCGCAGGTGACCGTAGGCATATTCGCCGCTGATCTTGAGGGACGCGCCCTTGATGCCCGCGACTTCGCCGTCGGACTGTTCCAGCACTTCGACCTGGAAGCCTTTGCGTTCGGCATAACGGATATACATGCGCAGCAGCATGGAACCCCAGTCCTGCGCTTCGGTGCCGCCGGAACCGGCCTGGATGTCGAGGAAGCAATTGGCTGCATCCATCTCGCCCGAGAACATGCGGCGGAACTCCATGTCGGCTACGATTTTCTCGGTTTGTTCGATGTCGGCGGCGATGCTGTGCAGGCTGTCGTCGTCGTTCTCCGCCAGCGCCATTTCCATCAACTCACCAGCGTCGTTGAGCGAGCTTTCGACTTTTTGCAGGTTGAGCACGATGCCTTCCAGCATCTTGCGTTCCTTGCCCAGTTCCTGCGAGCGTTTATTGTCCTGCCAGATGGCAGGGTCTTCGGCGAGGACGACGACTTCGGCTAGACGTTCCTGTTTGCCGTCGTAGTCAAAGATACCTCCGAAGTTCGGCGTTGCGGGTGCGGAGATCCTGGATCTTGTTGGTGAGGGCGTTGAGTTGTTCGGCTTCCATTTTTCTGTCTTCTATCGCTGCTGGGAAAGGCAGCGATTATACACGCCAAGAGTGTGTCGACGGAGCCGAGCCTTGTGCCGAGTTACAGGAAGAGCAGGCCGAACAGCACACCGCAAGCGATGGCGGAAAATCCGATGGCGACTTGGCGGGCCAGTGCCCAGCCGCCGATAAAGACGACCATGCCGAACTTGAAGGCGAGGTTGGACAGAAAGGCGAGTGCAATGGCCGTGACGGTCTGCTGTTCGTTCAGTTGGCCGAGGTTGAACAGGCGCAAGCTGGACAGGGTGATGGCATCCACATCGGTCAGCCCGGATGCCAGCGCTACGGCATATAAGCCCTGATTGCCGGCAAGATCCTCCATCCATGCCGAAACGAGCAGCACGGCGACATACAACAGGCCGAAGCCGATGGCGGTATGCAGTTCGGCGGGGTTGGCGGTCTCTGGGATATACAGTTCAGATACCTTGCTGGTCTTGTGCCAAGCATAGATGGAGACAATGACGCCCGTGAGCAATCCGCCCGCATACACTGGAGCCAATCCCGGCAGGGCGCCATGTGCGATGACTGAGCTTACTACCAGCAGGCGCAGCAATACCACCACGCTGGCGATCACGATCACGGTCGCGGCGAGGTTAGTCACGGCCTGATTGGCTTTGCCATGTTTCGCATAGATCAGGGTGGTGGCCGTGCTGGAAGACAGGCCGCCGAAGATGCCCAGCAACGGCGCACCGTAACGCGTTCCCACCACATGGAGGGCGGCATAACCGGCAAGACTGATGCCGGAGATGAGAACCACCATCAGCCAGGCCTGATGCGGATTGAACGCGTTATACGGCCCGTAGCTCTGATCCGGCAGGATGGGCAGCACGATGAAGGTCAGCACCGAGAATTGCAGCACGGCGACCAGGTCGCGGCGTGCCAGACGTTGCGTGAATCCGCGCAGTTCGGGCTTGAAATAGAGCAGGGTGGTGATGCCGATCGCCAGCATCACGGCGAGTTTGGAAAGACCGAACCAGATCATTGCGCCCAAGCCGTAACTCAGCAGCAGGGCGACCACCGTGGTGGTGCCGGGGTCGTTGTCTTCCACGGGCGCATCGTTGAGATAGGCAGCGATGATGGTTCCGGCGACGGCTAGCAATCCTGCGATCACCAGCCAGGGGGAGCCGGTCTTGCTGGAGAGCATCGCCATCAGGGTGCCGAACACGGCGACCAGCGCAAAGGTGCGCAGTCCGGCTTTGGCGGAAGGGTTGCGTTCGCGCTCCAAGCCGATAAGCAGGCCGATGGCGAGGCTGGTCAGGAACTGGGGAAGCGCTTCGATGCCGTTGCCCTGCAATAGAGTGGATTCCATGATCTCAATCTCCTGCCCAGTGACGCACGATGAGCTGCAAACTTTCGCTGCCGTTGTATTCGTTGATGCTCAGACTATACACCGCGCGGATATGGTCCGGCGCCGGCTCTGCGGAAAAGAAGCGGATGGCGTCGAAACTTCCTGCGGGCGACGCCAGTTTCAGCTTGAGATGTTTCTCGCCGACCACGCGCTGCGTCTGCACGCGGAAATCGCCCTCGAACAAAGGCTCCGGAAAACCTTGCCCCCATACCTGGCGTTGCAGATCGCGCGCGATGTTCAAAGAGAATTCACTTGCATCGAGTGCGCCATCGGTGGCGATAGTCTTCACCAGTGCATCGGCATCGAGCAGTTCTTGCGCAACAGCTTCAAAGGCAAGTCGGAAATCGTTGAGGTGTTCCTCGCGGATGCTCAAGCCCGCCGCCATGGCGTGCCCGCCGAATTTCAGGATCAGGTGCGGCTGGCGTTTGGACACCAGATCGAGTGCATCGCGCAGATGCAGCCCGGCGATGCTGCGGCCGGAGCCTTTCAACTCACCGGTCTGTGAGCGCGCAAAAGCGATCACCGGGCGATGGAACTTATCCTTGAGGCGCGAGGCGAGGATGCCGATAACGCCCTGATGCCAATCTTCGTTGAACAGCGCGAGCGAATAGCCATCTGCCGGGTCGAAGGTGTCGAGTGTCGCCAATGCGCTGTCCTGCATATCGGCCTCGATGCTGCGCCGCTCCTGGTTCAGCGCATCCAGCTTGGCCGCGATGTCGCCGGCTTCGGCAGTGTCATCGGTCAACAGGCAGCGAATGCCCAAGCCCATGTCTTCCAGGCGTCCTGCGGCATTCAGGCGCGGCCCGACGATGAAGCCCATTTCGTAAGACGATGCCTGGGCGGCCGGTCTGCGTGCCACGCGCAGTAAAGCCTGAATGCCCTCGCAGCTGCGCCCGGCGCGGATGCGCTGCAAACCTTGCTGCACGAGGATGCGGTTGTTGTCGTCCAGCTTCACCACGTCCGCCACCGTGCCGAGGGCGACCAGGTCGAGCAGGTTGCCGAGATTCGGTTCCGTCTTTCCCGCGAAGGCGCCCCGTTCGCGCATCTCCGCGCGCAACGCCATCAGCACATAGAACATCACACCCACGCCTGCCAGATGTTTGCTGGGGAAGGTGCAGCCGGGCTGGTTGGGGTTCACGATGCACAGCGCATCCGGCAGCGTATCGCCGGGCAGGTGATGGTCGGTCACCAACACCTGCATGCCCAGTCGCTTGGCTTCGGCCACGCCATCCACGCTGGCGATGCCGTTGTCCACGGTGAGCAAAATATCCGGTGCAGACTTGGCGGCAAGCTGCACGATCTCGGGGGTCAAGCCATAGCCGTATTCGAAACGATTGGGCACGATGAATTCCACTCGCGCCCCGAGCGCGCTCAGGCCGCGCATGGCCACGGCGCAGGCCGTGGCACCGTCCGCATCGTAGTCGGCCACGATCAATATCTTCTTCTGGTCCGCGATGGCATCGGCCAGCAGGCCCGCCATCTGGTTGGCGTTCTTCAGCAGGGCAAAGGGCAGCAGGCGCTTGATGTCGGTGTCCAGTTGCGCCGCGTCCGCAATGCCGCGCGCCGCGTAGATGCGCGCCAGCAAAGGCGCGATGCCCGATTCGGCAAGCTGCGCGGCAGTGTCGGCAGGGTAGTGACGTTGGGTGATTTTGCTCATCGGGATAGTTCGCCGGATTTGCCCACAGTGTAGCAGAGGGGTAATCGTCTTTTGACGCGAGTTCGGTTAGAATGCCGCCCACTTTAAAAACGACGCAGGCATATCGTGGCATTGATAGTTCAGAAATACGGCGGCACCTCAGTGGGCAGTCCCGAGCGCATCAAGAATGTTGCGCAGCGCGTAGCAAAATACAAGGCACAGGGGCATCAGGTCGTGGTCGTGGTCTCCGCCATGAGCGGCGAGACCAACCGTCTGATCGGCCTGGCCAAGGAAATCCAGAAACACCCCGATCCGCGCGAGCTGGATGTGATCATCTCCACCGGCGAGCAGGTGACCATCGGCCTGCTGTCCATGGCACTGAAGGACATCGGCCTGGAAGCCAAGAGTTACACCGGCGCGCAGGTCAAGATTCTGACCGACAGCGCCTTCACCAAGGCACGCATCGTCAGCATCGACGAACAGAACATCCGCACCGATCTGGCCAACGACTGTCGTAGTCGTGGTGGCCGGTTTCCAGGGTATGGACGAAGCGGGCAACATCACCACGCTGGGGCGCGGCGGTTCGGATACCACCGGCGTGGCCATTGCGGCCGCGCTGCGTGCCGACGAGTGCCAGATCTACACCGACGTGGATGGCGTCTATACCACCGACCCGCGCATGGTGCCGGAAGCGCGCCGCCTGAAGAGCATCACCTTCGAAGAGATGCTGGAGATGGCGAGCCTGGGTTCCAAGGTGCTGCAGATACGCTCGGTCGAGTTCGCCGGAAAATATAAAGTCAAATTGCGTGTGCTCTCCAGCTTCGCTGACGAGGGCGAGGGCACGCTGATCACTTTCGAGGAAGGCAATAAAATGGAACAGGCAATCATTTCAGGCATCGCGTTCAACCGCGACGAAGCGAAGATCACCGTGCGCGGCGTGCCGGACAAACCCGGCATCGCCTATCAGATCCTGGGGCCGGTGAGCGAAGCCAACATCGACGTGGACATGATCATCCAGAACGTCGGCGTGGACGGCTCCACCGATTTCTCCTTCACCGTGCATCGCAACGAGTTCAACAAGGCGATGGACATCCTGAAGAACAAGGTGCAACCGCACATCGGCGCACGCGACGTCATCGGCGACAACAAGACCGCCAAGGTCTCCGTGGTCGGCGTCGGCATGCGTTCGCACGTGGGCATCGCCAGCAAGATGTTCCGCACGCTGGCGGAAGAGGGCATCAACATCCAGATGATCTCCACCTCCGAGATCAAGATCTCCGTGGTCATCGACGAGAAATATCTGGAGCTGGCTGTGCGCGTTCTGCACAAAGCATTCGATCTGGATCAAGAAAGCGCATAAAACGTTTGACCGAGGGGCGCTGAATCAGTATTATGCGCGCCTCTTCGGAGAGGTGGCCGAGAGGTCGAAGGCACGCCCCTGCTAAGGGCGCATACGAGCTTAAACTTGTATCGAGGGTTCGAATCCCTCCCTCTCCGCCACGTTGTAAAGAGTAACAAAATGCGCCGGTAGCTCAGCTGGATAGAGTACTTGGCTACGAACCAAGGGGTCAGGAGTTCGAATCTCTTCCGGCGCACCATATTCAGCAGTAAGACTAATCGCTTAACGTAACCCGTTAGGCGATTTTTCTTTTCAGCAAAGTTATTGCGCGACTTTTGTACGCAGGCTTGTCGTAAACCCTACAACACCCCATCACCGTCTTGTTCCACACACGCGAGTTGAGCGTGATATTTCAGTAATTCTCCATTTAAACAGTTCATTGACTTAGTCCCCCGGGCTGGCACGCAGTTTGCGAATACTCAGGCACAGACCACCTGATAGGAGCGAACCATGATCAAGATGACACCCAATGCACTCTCCGCCGTGGAGAAATTCATCAAAGGCTCGGACGTGCCAGTGGCCGGGCTGCGCATCGCCATCTCCGGCGGCGGCTGTTCCGGTTTCCAGTACGGTATGTCGCTGGAGCAAGCCAGGAACGAGGACGACACCGTGCTGGATTACGGTGCGGTGACGTTGCTGGTCGATCCGCTGTCTGCTCCCTTGCTGGAAGGCGTGACGGTGGACTTCGTCGACAGCCTCAATGGCAGCGGCTTCAAATTCGAAAATCCGAACGCCAGCTCCAGTTGCGCGTGCGGCTCATCTTTCTCGGCATAACGATCATGAACATGATCGTTTCCCTCACCCCCGTTCCCCCTCTCCCGGAGGGCGAGGGGTACGGTCGGAATAAAACAAATTTTGGATATTAGGAGCCAGCCATGTGGGACTACTCGGACAAGGTCAAGGAACACTTCTTTCAACCGCGCAATGCAGGTGTGCTGGAAGGCGCGAACGGTGTGGGCGACGTCGGCTCGATCTCATGCGGCGATGCGCTGCGCCTGATGCTCAAGGTGGAACCGGAGACCGACATCATCCTCGACGCGCATTTCCAGACCTTCGGCTGCGGCTCGGCCATCGCCTCGTCTTCCGCGCTCACCGAGATGATCAAGGGCAAGACGCTGGATGAGGCGCTGAAGGTGAGCAACCAGGACATCGCCGATTACCTCGACGGCCTGCCGCCGGAAAAGATGCACTGCTCGGTGATGGGGCGCGAAGCACTGCAAGCCGCCGTTGCCAACTATCGCGGCGAAGTGTGGAGCGATGACCACGAAGAAGGCGCGCTGGTGTGCAAATGTTTCGCAATCGACGCGGTGCTGATCGAAGATACCATCCGCGCCAACAACCTGTCGTCGGTGCAGGATGTGACCAACTACACCAAGGCGGGCGGCGGCTGTTCGTCCTGCCACGAAGGTATCGAAGAGATATTGGTCAAGGTGATGACTGAACGCGGTGAGGCCTTCAAGCCCGGTACTCCAGCCAAGGAAGAAGCCGCGCCCGCCGGCATGACCAATCTGCAACGCATCCGCAAGATCGAAGCGGTGCTGGAGTCCGTGCGTCCGCAACTGAAGCGCGACGGCGGCGACATCGAACTGGTGGACGTGGACGGCAAAACCATCTACGTCAACATGACCGGCGCCTGTTCCGGTTGCCAGATGGAAGCGCTGACGCTGCAAGGCATCCAGCAGAAGCTGATGGAAGAACTGAAAGAGTTCATCAAGATCGTGCCCACCAAGGCCGGGGCATTGAGCCGCGCCACTTGCCACCCCTGAGGAGCAGAACATGGAAGGCATCTATTTCGACAACAACGCGACAACCCGCGTAGATGAAGCGGTGGTGGAAGCCATGCTGCCGTACTTCACCGAGCAGTTCGGCAACCCATCGTCGATGCACAGCTTCGGCAACAAAGTCGGGCTGGCGATCAAGAAGGCGCGCATGCAAGTGCAGGAGCTGCTCGGTGCTGAATTCGACTCAGAGATCATCTTCACTTCCTGCGGTACCGAGTCGGATTCCACCGCGATCCTCTCCGCCTTGAAGGCACAGCCGGAACGCAAGGAGATCATCACCACCACCGTCGAACATCCGGCCATCCTGACCCTGTGCGCCTACCTGGAGAAGGAAGGCTACAAGGTGCATTATCTCAAGGTGGACAGCAAAGGCCGCCTCGATCTCAACGAATACAAGAAGCTGCTCACCGACCAGGTCGCGGTCGTTTCCGCGATGTGGGCAAACAACGAAACTGGCACTTTCTTTCCGGTGGTCGAAATGGCCGAACTGGCTAATGCCGCCGGTGCCATGTTCCACACCGACGCAGTGCAAGCCGTGGGAAAAGTGCCGCTGAACCTGAAGGATACGAAGATCGATATGCTCTCCGTGTCCGGTCACAAGCTGCATGCGCCCAAGGGCATCGGCGTGTTGTACCTCAAGCGCGGCACGCGGTTCCGTCCGCTGCTGCGCGGCGGCCATCAGGAGCGCGGTCGTCGAGCCGGAACGGAAAACACGACGTCCATCGTCGGACTCGGCAAGGCCGCTGAGATGGCGATGGAAGCGATGGCCTTCGAGAATAGCGAAGTGAAACGTCTGCGCGACAAACTGGAGGCGGGCATCCTTGTGAAAGTGCCGCGCGCCTTCGTCACTGGCGACCCGGACAATCGCCTGCCCAACACCTGCAACATCGCATTCGAGTTCATCGAGGGCGAAGCCATCCTGCTGCTGCTCAACAAGTTCGGCATCGCCGCGAGTTCGGGGTCCGCCTGCACCTCAGGCTCGCTGGAACCTTCGCATGTGATGCGCGCGATGGGTATCCCTTACACCGCAGCACACGGCACGGTGCGCTTCTCGCTGTCGCGCTACAGCACAGAGGCCGAAGTGGATCGAGTGATCGCCGTGGTGCCGGAGATCATCGCGCAACTGCGCAAGCTGTCGCCGTACTGGGAAGGCGATGCCCCAGCGGCTGAACCGGAAAAGGCGTTCGCGCCGACCTACGCATGAAAAACAATTTAGCCACAGAGATCACAGAGCACACAGAGAGAACTGTGTCATACCTATCTGTTCTTTCTGCGACTAATGGGTTTTAGGGGTTAAACAATGTGCAGAGTAACCATGAAGAGCAGGGCGCATACAGGGAGATTTATGCCGTACCTCTCTGTGATCTCTGTGGCTAATGGGTTTAAGGGGTAACAATGTCCCGCTCCATCATCATCGACGACACCACCCTGCGCGACGGCGAACAGACCGCCGGGGTGGCGTTCACGCTGGAGGAGAAGCTGGACATCGCGCGCCGACTCGATGCGCTCGGCGTGCCGGAGCTGGAAGTCGGCATTCCGGCGATGGGGGCGGAAGAGCGCGACAGCATCAATGCAGTCGCCGCGATCGGCCTGAATGCGAAACTCATCGCATGGTGCCGGATGTGCAAACAGGACATCCTCGCTGCGGAAGAGGTCGATGTGCAGCTCCTCGACCTTTCCATCCCGGTGTCCGATATTCATATCGAAAAGAAGCTGGAGCGTGATCGGGACTGGGTGCTGGATACCGTTCTCGACCTGGTGTCTTTCGCTTGCGATCAGGGAGTGGGCATCATCGTCGGCTGCGAAGATGCTTCGCGCGCCGATCCCGATTTCCTGTTGCGGGTGGCGGAAGTCGCGCAGACCGCAGGCGCGCGGCGCATCCGGTTCGCCGACACGCTGGGCGTGATGGAGCCGTTCGGCGTGCACAAGGCCATCTCTGCGCTGCGCGCAGCCTGCGATCTGGAGATCGAGATGCACGCGCATGACGATCTCGGCCTGGCTACTGCCAACAGCCTGGCTGCAGCGCTGGCCGGGGCGACGCACATCAACACCACGGTGAACGGACTCGGCGAGCGCGCGGGCAATGCGCCGCTGGAAGAGGTCGCCCTCGGTCTGAAGAAGCTCTACAACCTCGACACCGGCATCGACCTCACGCACTTCACCGAACTGTCGAAACTGGTCGCTGCCGCATCGGGCCGCCCCGTGCATTGGCAGAAGAGTGTGGTGGGCGAGGGCGTGTTCACGCACGAGGCGGGCATTCATGTCGATGGCCTGCTCAAGGACCCGGACACCTATCAAGGTTTCGATCCCAGCGAGGTCGGTCGCCAGCACAAGCTGGTGGTCGGCAAACACTCCGGCGCACACGGCATCATCGCCGCTTACGCCACCATGGGGCTCAATCTGAGCCAGGCCGAGGCGCGTGCACTGCTGCCGGACATCCGCAGTTTTGCCGAGCGCGCCAAACGTTCGCCGGCCGATCAGGAATTGTTGTTCCTTTACCAACGCTACATCGGGCGCACCCAGCCCGGTGCGGCGCGCTAGGAGATGAACATGGAGAATGTGGATCATATAAACCCCATCCCCCCTCTAACTCCCCCCTTGCACCCGCAAGGGGTAGGCCGTGGTTGTAAAGCCGCTGATGCGGCAACAACCACGCTCAAGGGGGGAGAACTCCAACCCCCTCCCATTCAAGGGGAGGGATGGGGAGAGGATGGGGTGACGCCAGCGCAACCTTCATTGCTGAGGCTGCTGCGCGAAGACGTAAGCTGTGTGTTCCAGCGCGACCCTGCCGCGCGTTCGCGCTTCGAGGTGCTGACCACCTATCCTGGCGTACATGCCATCCTCATGCAACGCATCGCGCATCGTCTGTGGAAGTTCGGGCTGCGCTATCCGGCACGCTTGCTTGCCTGGTTCGCACGTTTTCTCACCAATATCGATATCCATCCCGGCGCCACCATCGGCAGGCGCTTCTTTATCGACCACGGCGCAGGCGTGGTGATCGGCGAGACGGCCGAGATCGGCGACGACGTGACGCTGTATCACGGCGTCACCCTTGGCGGCACTACCTGGAACAAGGGCAAACGCCACCCGACTCTGGGCGACGGCGTGGTGGTCGGTGCGGGCGCCAAGATATTGGGAGCGATCACGCTGGGCGAGAACGTGCGCGTCGGCGCCAACTCGGTGGTGGTCAAGGATGTGCCAGCCCACCGCACCGTGATCGGCATCCCCGGCAAGATCGTGCTGCGCACCGAAGAGGCGGGTACGGACAACATCTACGGCATCAACCTAGACCATCACCTCATCCCAGATCCGGTAGGGCGCGCCATCGCCTGCCTGATGGAGCGCATCGAAGTGCTGGAAGGGCAGTTGCGCAAACAGGGCGAAGCAGTGGACGGCCAGTGCCGTACTTGCGATGCGGACGATCTATGCGGCACGGAAGTGGCGCGAATCATCAGAAAGGAGTGAGTCATGGACCTGCTCGATTTCGAACAAGCCGAACTGTATTTTGATGAACCTATCAGCGAGGAAGTCGAACACCTGATTGACATGGCTGCGGCCAACTACGGTAACGAAGAGGCCGAGCTGATGCTGCTGCGCGCCAACTTCATGGCACCGCAACACCTCATGGTACTGGTCGCGCTGTATCGCTACTACTTCTACCAGCACCGTCTGGAAGACGCGCTGCTGGTGGCGGAAAGCACGCTAGCCGTAGTCGGCCGCCGGTTGGAGTTCCCCGAGACCTGGGCTCTATCTGTGCGAAGCCAACGTCGGTGTGGGTGTGATGCGCTCGATGGGGCTGGTGCGCTTCTACCTCATGGTGCTCAAGGCGGCCGGATACATCCACCTGCGCCTGGGCAATGTCGAGACCGGCCAAGCCATGCTGGAAAAACTGGTGGAACTGGATAGCCATGACCGCATGGGCGGCAAGGCACTTTTGGATGTGGTACAGCAGTCGATGAACAACGAAGGAAACGTGGAAAGGAATGCAAGATGGACGAACTGACATTGGACGAGGCAATGGAAGACCTGGTCTCCGCCGAAGATTTTCTGAACTACTTTGGCATCGAATACGATCCCTCGGTGGTGCATGTGAACCGTCTGCACATCCTGCAGCGCTTCCACAACTACCTGGCCAAGACGACCTTGCCGGAAGTGGAAGCAGGGCGCCGCGTCGTCTACACCACCTTGCTGCAGCAGGCATACCAGGATTTCGTGAAATCCGACGCGCTCACCGAAAAGGTGTTCAAGGTGTTCCACCTGCACGAGCCGCAGACCAAATTCGTGCCGATCAGCTCCATCACGGTGAACAAAGCGGGGTCGTGATGAAACCAGATTGGACAACAACGCCGTTCGTGGTGAGCTTGTCGAACCATGAATGGCCCTTCGACATAACCAGCGACTTGCCCGCTTGCGGGCTTAGTCGAATGGCTAGTAGTTTCATCAGGCTCAGGGCGAACGGGTCTTGGGACAAGGGACAATCTGGACTAGATGCTCAAGGAACATCCCATGCTGCCTAAATACGAATTTGGCGACGAAGTCCGCATCGTCCGCAACGTGCGCAACGACGGTACCTACCCCGGCGTGCCCACCGGCACGTTGCTCATCCGGCGCGGCAGCACCGGCTTCGTCATGAACGTCGGCACCTTCCTGCAGGACCAGCTGATCTACACCGTCAATTTCCTCGAACAGAACAAGATCGTCGGCTTCCGCGAAGAGGAGCTCATCGGCATAGACGAACCATGGATACCCAGCAAGTTCGAAAGCCGCGAAAAAGTACGCAGCAGGGTCACGCTGGCCGTGAGTGGCAAAGTGCGCGCCAGGCCGGGCAGCGAAGGCGAGATATTGAAAGTGCTGCGCGACGAAGAGGGCGGGGTGCAGTATCAGGTCATCTTTCACGACCACGTGCTGCAAGTACCGGAGTCGGCGCTGGAAGCGGTGCATGTGTATGACGATGACAGGCAATCCTCCGTTCGTGGTGAGCTTGTCGAACCATGAACGGAGGCCGAAAAACTCATGAGAGTGCCCTTCGACAGGCTCAGGGCGAACGGAGTTATTCCCCAAAAAGGAAACGAAATGCTTGAAATGACAGACAGTGGCGTGGCCTACCTCGCACTCAAGGCCGCGCAAAAACTCTACGGCAAAGCGCCTGCCGCCTTGCAGCCGGATGAATCCGAACGCGTGCAGAGCATGGCGCAGAAGCAACACCAACTCGAAACCCGCGTATTGGCCACACCCGAAGCGCGTGACGTCATGGTGCCGCCTTCCACCCTGCAAGCCGCGATGCAAGAGATACGCGGCCGCTATCCAAGCGAAGAGGAATTCATCGAGGATATGGCGCGCAATGGACTGAACGAAGCCGGCTTCGCCAGCGCGCTGGAGCGCGAGATGAAGGTCGAGGCCATCCTGGAGAAAGTCGGCACACGCGCCGAGAGCGTAAGCGACACGGATGTGGAGCTGTATTACCAATACCACCCTGAACAGTTCCGCCGTCCCGAAACGCGGCTGGCGCGCCACATCCTCATCACCATCAACGACACCATCGCCGATAACACGCGTGCAGCGGCACAAAAACGTATCGCAGAGATCGCCGCGCGCCTCGCGAAAGAACCGCAGCGCTTCGAAGAACAGGCGCTCAAGCACTCCGAATGCCCCACCGCGCTGGACGGCGGCAAACTGGGCGACCTGCCGCGCGGCAAACTGTTCCCGGAACTGGATAAGGCGCTATTCGAATTGAAAGCGGGTGAGGTGAGCGGTGTGCTGGAATCCGAACTCGGCTTTCACGTCCTGCGCTGTGACGCGATCACCGAAGCGGGCGTGCTGGGCTACGACCAGGCCAAACAGCACATCCGCAAGCTGATGGAGCAGAAGCGCAAACGGGTCTGTCAGCAGGCGTGGGTGAAGGGGCTGGTGGAGGTGAAGTAGGGAAGTTCAAGCAAGCATCGCTGCCACGGCTTTAGGTGTCCCTCGTTCTGAAGGATTTATACCTTGAAATCACAATTTGTGATTTCAAATCGAGGTGGTGTTCGAGAATTCGTAGGGCGGGTTAGCGCAGCGTAACCCGCCGGATGGTTCAAACATTCGGCGCATTACACCTTGCGGCTAATGCGCCCTACGAGGGCTTTGTCACAGAGACACCCGGCCTTGTGGATTGAACGCGATGACGTCAGGTTCAATGCCAACACTCTGCGGTAACTGAGCGGACTTGATCAAGCCGCCTGCTAACCGTACTAGCGCTTCGTCGAACGCAGCCTGACCATGAAGCGTGGGCGCTGGTATAGGAACACCCAAAAGCGACGAAAGCTCCTTTTGTGATTCAAAGACCCTCCCAGCGAGCGTCGCGAATAGCTCGTAGTAACCATTACGAAGCTGCGCGAACCCACCGGCTTGGAGGTGCTGTCGGTAGGGCTCAACTCCACCACCGTGGATATCGGGGTAGTCCCGATGGACTTCGAGCGCATGATGAAACGCTCTAGGATCGCCGGTGTGGACGTGAAAGATGACTGGCAGGCCGTTTTCGTATCCTGAAACGTGGATGCCTCTACGAAGATCTGACCATTCCTTTCCGAGCGACTTCAATGCTGGATTGAGGGCATCGGCCAATCTGTTGGAGATCGTAGCAACGTTATCATTGCCCTTGATCTCCGACACAAAACCACGCGCCCATTCTTCGAGCGATTCACCGTTGGGAAGATCTGCGTTACCCCAGAAGGCGAGAGCTACATTGGCTTCCGGCGAGTACCAGACTTTCTGTGCTTCACTAATTCCTACTACGCCTAAAGCAGATCGTCGCGTAACCGCGCGATCACCAACTACAGTGATTCCATTTATTGATGCAGTGGTTACGACGAGCGTCATGAGTCTAAAGTACCCACCGTTATCAGACGGCCCTATCGGTCCGTGCTATTGAAAATATGGCAGCGTACAGGTTGGCGATAACTGAATGATTCACAACGCCCCCATAAGTCTGTCTGTCCGCATATGCATAATAGTATGGGCGGGGGGCGAATGTCTTCTATTGACTGATTACGCCTACACCAATGGGGTTAGCATCGATATTTAATTAGTTGCTTCAGCAGGCAGTTTAATCAATGCCCGTGCCTGATCTTCACATGCTTGGCGAGTGTCGGTATCCAGCTTCTTCAGCCACGCAGTGGGTATCGCCTCCAGCCCATATAAAGCCCCCGCCAGCATCCCCGCGATCGCCCCTGTAGTGTCTGCATCGCCGCCGCGATTGACCACGTCGATCAGGCAGTCCCGGAAATCGTCTGTATCGAAAAAGCTCTGGAACACGGCCTGCAGCGTGTCGGCGACGTAGCCGCTGGGGTTGCGGCTTTGGCGTACCGCGCGGAACTTGAACTCTGGGTATTGAGCAGCGAGCGGGTGGGCGTGTCTGTGCAGCAGGTCATTCTTGTCCGCACCACGCAGTGCGTCCTGCACCATGAACACCAGGCATTCGCAGGCGGCATCGGAGAGTGCGCAGTTATGGGTGACGTGGGCTTGTGCGCGGCAGGCGGCGCGCACAGCCCCTTCCGCTTGACCAAAGGTGGCGAGCGCCACGGGCAGCACGCGCATCGCGGCGCCGTTGCCGGCATCGTGATCGGAGTAAGGCGCTTCGGGATTGCTGGTCTTGCGGAACTGCAGCAGGTTGCGCCGCACGGTGTTGCCGATGTCCACCGGCTTGGCGCGCATCCAGGCATCGAACGCCTGCGCTGCCGCGAGTGCATCGACCTTGCCTTGCGCGAGGATGGATTCGCCCAGCGCTAGCGACATGGTGGTGTCGTCGGTGACCTGGCCCGGTTTGAGGTGCAGCCAGCCGCCGCCGCGCAGGGTGTCGTGAGTGCCGTACTGTCGCCGCGATCTCGCGCGGTGTCATGAATTCCACCGTCGCGCCCAGCGCGTCGCCGATGGCGAGGCCGAGGTAGGCAGCGGTGGCGCGGTTGATGGTCATATTTCAGGCTACTCCGTTCGGCCTGAGCTTGATGGGGCTACTAGCCATCGCGGGCAAGTCGCTGGTTATGTCGAAGGTCGACACCATTCATGTTTCGACAAGCTCAACACGAACGGTGAACTGTTATTCTTCCGGCCCGAAGCAATTCAAATAGTCCGCGCAATACTCACAGGAGGGAGAGCGGCAGGCATTGATGCCTTCTTTTTCGCACAGTTGCTTGTAGAGGAATTTCTTCCACTTCATGTCGTGCACGTTCTTCGCAGCAAGGGCGGGGAAGTTCTGCGTCATCAGGCGGCTGAGGTGGTCGCGCGACCACAGCCCCAGGTCTTGCCACAGGTGGTCGCTGGCCATGCAGGCGGTGGTGACGATCTCGGCCATCCATTGTTCCGACATGTTCCGGTGGGCGCGGTGTTCGAGCAGCAGGCCGAGCACGTCATCGTGTTCCAGTGCGCGCGGGTCGGCAGTGTTCTTCATGCTGCGGATGACCAGCTCGACACCGGGGAAGTGATTCGTCAGCAAATCAGCGAAGTCTTTTTCATCGAGTCCGAGCCCGGACGGCAGTGCGCCTATGCCGCCGATCTGGCTGGCGATCATCTGTGCGAACAGTTCGTCATTCGGCAGCCCGGCTGCATGCGCCATCAGTTCTGCATACAGGCCGTTGGGCTGGGCCGGAGATTTCTGCGTAGGCATGACGTCGGTTCGCATGACTTGTATCAGCCGTGGCGCACCACGATGTCGCCGCCCAGCACCTGCGCCTGGCAGGCGAGGCGGTGGTCGCGTCCGGCCATGTTCTCCTGCAGCACCTTGTCTTCCAACACCGAGCGTTCGCTCATGTGCTCCATGCCTTTGACGATGCGTACCGAGCAGGTGCCGCATTCGCCTTCGCGGCAGCCGTAGGTGATACCCGCACCGATCTTTTCGGAGATCTCGATCAGTCGTGTGCCGGCGGGCACGGTGACGGTGAGTCCGATGTTGTCGAAGGTGACGTTGGCTTTAGGCATGGCCGCTTTCCAGAGTTGAACAGGGTTGTTCTCGTTCGCTTCCTCCCCCGCTGGCGGGGGAGGATTGAGGAGAGGGGGCTTCAGGTGTGGGGCAAGGTTCGGAGCGATGGCAGATGGGGCAGGGTTCTTCTTTGGGCTGGCTATCGTTCAGCCCGATCCATGCATCCACCGCCCTGGCATCGAAGCCGACGCGCAATTTGCCTTCCACTTCCATCAACGGGCGGCGGATCAGCAGCGGATCGATGAGCAACATGGAGAGTGCCATCTCAGCGTCCAATGCATCAGGATCCACCTCGCCGGACTTGATGCGCGGTGCGCTGGGATTGAACCACTGCGCCACCGGCAGGCCTGCGAAGAACGGACGCAGGCGTGCAGGTGTCCATTTTTCAGTGAGCAGGTTTTGCGCCAGTACGGTGTGGCCGGATGCGGCGAGCCACACCTTCTGTTTGGTGTTGTTGCCGCAACCGGGTTTCTCGTAAAAGATGACGGTTGCCATTACGCCGCCAACTTTTGTAACGGGATGCCGGTGAGCGAACCGGGCGGGTTCAGCGGCACGCCGTCTTCGTTGAGGATCGCGCCTTCGATCGGGCAGATGGTGGCGCATTGCGGGTCTTCGAAATCGCCCGCGCACTCGGTGCACTTGTCCGGATTGATCAGGAAGTGCGGCTTCGCCTCGTAGATCGCCTTGCTCGGACACAGCGGTTCGCAGGCCCAGCAGTTGACGCAGGATTCGATGATTTCCAATGCCATGACGATCTCCTCACGCGACCTTTTGTTGTTCGTTCGCCTTCGCTTCCAGCTTGCCCGCCACGCGCATCTCTTCATACACCTTGAGGACGGCATCCTCGATGGCTTCCATCGCGTGTTCGCCGTTCGGCTGGATGCCCGCAGCTTCCAGCGGCCCCCAGGGTTCGTAGCCGACCTTGCTGCACAGCACGGCTTCGCAACCGGCCAATACGCGCAGTGTCTTGTCCAGCGCGCTCTCGCCGTCGCCGCAGGTGTCGCCGCCTTCGCAGTAAGGCGTGGTCTTGCGGTGGCCGATGAAGCGCACGCCTTCGGACGATGCTTCGTAGATCAGGAACTCGCTGGCATGGCCGAAGTGTTCGTTGATGACGCCGCCGCCCTTGGTGGCGACTGCCATCAGCACGGGACGTGTTCCCGGCTTCTCCTTGATGCCCTGGATGCTGACGAGTTGCCCCTTGGCTTCCTTGGCCAGACGTTTGCTCTCCAGTTCTTCGTTGATGGCCGCATGTACCTCGGCGCGCATCTTCATCGCTTCGGGGTAGTTGATCTCCATCTGTTCGACCTTGTCCATGGTGAACTCGGCACCGCGATCTTCGCCGAGCAGACCCACCGCGTCGGCGCGGCACTGGCGGCAATGGCGCATCATGTTCATGTCGCCTTCGCAGGCGTCCTGCAAGGCCTGCAGTTCTTCGTTGGTCGGGCCGCGCTGGCCGGTGAGGCCGTAGTAGGTGCCGTGCTCGGCTTCGGAGATCAGCGGCATCACGTTGTGCAGGAACGCGCCCTTGGCCTTCACGATCTTCGAGACTTCCTCCAAGTGCTTGTCGTTCACGCCGGGGATCATCACCGAGTTCACCTTCACCAGGATGCCCTTGGCCACCAGCATCTCCAGCCCCTTCTGTTGCTGCTCGATGAGGATGGCCGCCGCTTCGCGTCCCTTGATGCGCTTGTTCTTCCAGAAGATCCACGGATAGATTTGCGCGCCCACGTCGGGATCGACGCAGTTGATGGTGATGGTCACATGGTCGATGTTGTGCTTCGCCAGCTCTTCCACCTGCTCGGGCAGCGACAGGCCGTTGGTCGACACGCACAGCTTGATGTCCGGCGCCTGCTCGGACAACATGGCGGAAGGTGTCGAAGGTGCGCTCCGGGTTGGCCAAAGGATCGCCGGGACCGGCGATGCCCAGCACCGTCATCTGCGGAATGGTGGCGGCCACGGCCAGCACCTTCTTCACGGCCTGGTCCGGATGATGCAGCTCGGACACCACGCCGGGACGCGACTCGTTGGCGCAGTCGTACTTGCGGTTGCAGTAGTTGCACTGGATGTTGCACGCCGGGGCGACCGCCACGTGCATGCGCGCGAAGTAGTGGTGCGCTTCTTCGGAATAGCAGGGATGGTTGAACACCTTCTGCCGGATGTGCTCCGGCAGGTGGTTCATCTGGTCGTCGGTGGAGCCGCACGATCCGGCGGAACATCCGCCCTTGGAAGCTTCGGTAGCTGCGTTGTTGATTACGGGCAATTGCACGGTTTGCTCCTTGGTCTATCGTCCTGCCAATGAAACAGCAATTGGCGTGCCTGCCAGTGATGGTTCGCTAAGTTGTTGTTTTAAACGAGGTGGAAGAGGGCGTGGCGCTCTACTGTCGCAAACGGCACAAGGGTTGGGGAGAGGGTTGTGGCGAAGGCGACAAAGCATGCTAACCGTTGACATATAACGCGCAGCGTAATACTGTGCGCGTTATGATCAAGTCGTTTTCCTGCAAGGAAACACAAGCGTTGTTCGAGGGCGGAAGTCCTCGACGCTTCCGCGCTATTCAGATAGTAGCCGAACGTAAGCTGACGCAACTGAATGCGGCGGCTACGTTGGACTTCATGCGAGCACCACTGGGAAATCGGCTGGAAGCGTTGCAGGGAGATCGCAAGGGGCAATGGAGCATCCGTGTGAACGACCAATGGCGAATTTGTTTTACGTTCAAGAACGGCGACGTGTTCGATGTCGAGATCGTCGATTATCACTAAGGAGTACAACATGGTTAAGAATGGAATGCGCCCGGTACATCCGGGAGAAATACTACGCGAGGAATACCTCGTGCCGATGGGAATGAGTGTGCATGCGCTGTCGCAGGCATTGCGCGTACCTGCCACACGACTACATGAGATCGTGAAAGAGCGACGCTCGATTACGCCAGATACTGCACTTCGACTAGCACGCTATTTTGGTACTGATGCACAATCGTGGCTTAACCTACAAATGAGTTATGACTTAAAGATTGCCGAAGCAGAACTAAAGGATAAGATTGAGAAAGAAGTTGAGAAGATGGCGGCGTAATTAGAATTAGTACTAACGCCAGTGTTAGGAAAGGGTAGTGTGAGTAAATTCAACAATAGACTAGCAAAATACGCTGGCTGGCATTTGTACTGGGTCTATTCCGATGGCTTGGAAGATTGTTTTGTGGTTGCTCGAAATGTTCGCAGTGCCAAGAAGGTCGAGTGCGACATGAATGGGTTCGAATCCAACGAGGTCGGGGCTGTCCATGTTTGTAGGATTTCAGAATCCATCGCGAGGCGACAGTTGGCAGAGTACAAAAAAGACAAAGTTGAATGGCCTTGGTACGGGTGGGATGGATTGCTGAAGAAACTTGGTGCTGAGTACCGCGAAGTGGATGGACAACACGAGACACTGATCGATGATGTGGTATATAGCCAAGGGTGTACACCTCGGATTATTGGTGCGCGCTTTATCAATGAGTTCAGGCAAGACAAGTTGATTGCTGATTATGGAGAAGAAGAGCACTTTTCTAAACGGCAAGAAATCCTGTTTACTTTGTTAGGTGCCTGTATCGCCAGATGCCAACAAATTGAGCATTACATCGCACACTCTTTTGTCTTGGCGGTTTCTGCGCGAAATAAGGAGAAGTATGGAACGATCAACGGGATGATTCGTGCTTGGAAGCGAATGCCGTTGGGGCAGCTGATTCGTACGATTGAGGAGTCATACGAGCTAGAGCCGATATTCAAGGTAAGCTTAGAATGGTTTCTGGAGAATAGGAATCAATTGGTGCATGGCCTTACAACCCATCCGAAATACGATATAACGACCTCATGGGGGCAGGATGAAATGATTGCATTTCTTTCATTATTCGAAATGATGTCCAGAATTATTCGGAAGGCTTTTCGTGCTTGTTGCCTTGCAAGTATGGACTATGGGAATTCCTATCTTAGGGACGTACCAGACCCAAGAATTCGTTTTACAAGAAAAGAAAAAGACGAAATGAGTATCTTTTTCGAGTTTTTTAAACTGCGGGCAGTTAATGCCTCGGGCATGAATCCAAGCGCATAATTTTTTAGTTTTCTGTAGTCTCCTCCACATCAGGCGCTAGCATCGTCACTTCGCCATCGATATCGGTGATCTCCGCCGCACTTAGCATGCCGTTGTCGTGGTATGTGTACCGGTGCTGTAGTTCGACCTCGCCGTAAGCTATCTTCTCGAGTCCAATGATGCGATCCAGTTCGTCAAAGTAACCGCAGAAGTAGGTGTTGCGGTTCTTCACTTCGTCGGGTTGCAGTTCGTTCGCCAGTTTGAACGGCAGCTTGACGCCGGTGTAGGTGACAAAGAACCGGAGCGTTCCCCGGTTCCCGTTGCTTGTCACGCTCATCGCATCAGGCGCGCAACAGCGCTTTGGCGAGCCGTTCGGAAAGCTGGTCGGCGGTGAACTGAGGTTCGTTGGGCGGATACATCTCGTCCTCGATGAAGTGGAAGCCGCTCTCTTGTGCCAGCGTGAGCAGTTCGCGCACCTTCTGGCAGGCGAGGAGTTTTTCTTTCAGTGCGGGGGCGCTTCTGGCTGCGTCTGAAAATTGTTTGATGTCTTTGATTGCCATGTGTGTGCCTCGTCTTTTTTGGAGTAAATGAAACATCGGGACGAGTTTGTCCCGACATTGTCGGTTGAAATGTTGTTTTTTCAGCCTTGCGCAACAGTCAGCAAGTTGTATGCCTGCGTGTCACGCAAGACCCTTCGACAAGCTCAGGGCGAACGGACTGATCAGCGTTTCCCTTATATCTGCCGCACTTTGATGTTCAGCGTCTGGATGCGATAGGCGATCTGCCTCGGCGTCATGTCGAGCAGGCGCGCGGCCTTGGCTTGCACCCAGCCCGCCTGCTCCAGTGCGGCGATGACTTTCTCGCGCTCGTCGAGGTTGGGATCGTCGAGGTCCAGTTCCTGTATCGCGCCGCGGCTGGCCGAGATCTTCTCGTCGATGCCGGTGAGCAGGATGGCATCGCGGTCGATGACATTGCCTTCGGTCATCACCGAGGCACGTTCCAGACAATTTTCCAGTTCGCGCACGTTGCCAGGCCAGTCGTGATGCATCAGCACGCGTAGCGCGGCATCGGTGAGGCTGAGTTGTCTGCCTTGTTGTGTGCTGACTTTTTCGACCAGGAAGCGCGCGATCTCGGGGATGTCTTCCATGCGGTCGCGCAGTGGCGGCAGGTATAAGGGCATGACGTTGAGGCGGTAATACAAGTCTTCGCGGAAGCGGCCTTTCTCCACTTCGGCTTCGAGGTCGCGGTGCGTGGCGGCGACCACGCGCACATCGACTTTGATCGTACGTGTGCCGCCGACGCGCTCCAGCTCGCCTTCCTGCAGCACGCGCAGCAGCTTGGCCTGGAACGAGGCGGAGATCTCGCCGATCTCGTCGAGGAACACGGTGCCGCCCTCGGCCTGCTCGAAGCGGCCTTTACGTTGCGCCACCGCGCCGGTGAACGCGCCTTTCTCGTGGCCGAACAGTTCCGACTCCAGCAGGGTCTCCGGCAAGGCCGCACAGTTGAGTTTGACGAAGCTGCCGCGTGCGCGCGGCGAGTTGTAGTGGATGGCGTTGGCGATGAGCTCCTTGCCCGTGCCGGTTTCGCCGCGTATCAGCACGGTGGTGTTCCACTTTGCCACCAGCCGTACCTGCTCGAAGATGCGGCGCATCGGCTGGGTGTGGCCGATTATGTTGTCGAAACCGTATTGCCCGCGCACGGTGCGGCGCAGAACGTCACGCTCTTCGGTGATCTCCATCTTCTCCTGCGCCACGTCCTGCGACAGACGCACGCTCTGACCGATCAGGTTGGCTACCATCTCCAGGAAGTGCTGATAGTCGCCGAGCAACTTTGTCATGCCGGGAGCGGGTTGTGCTGCCAGCACACCGACCACTTTCTGGCCGAGGCGGATCGGCACGCCGACGAATGCGCCCTGCGGGTTGTAGATGCCCATGCGGCTGAGGAAGCGCGGTTCGTCCATGATGCACTCGACCGCGATGCTGTTGCCGGTCTTGAGGATGGTGCCGACCACGCCTTCGCCGGGCAGGTAGCTGACTTCTTCGGTGACGGCATCGGACACACCATACACCAGCGATACCTGCAATTCGCCGCTCGCAGCATCAATCAGGCTGACCATGCCGCGTTCCAGCGCCATGCCTTCGTGCAGCGCATGCAATACACCGTCCAGCGTCTGCTTGAAGTTGAGCGAATGCGACAGCACACGACTCACCTGATACAGCGTTTCCAGTTCTGCGCGCAGCAGATCGAGTTCCAGGCGTGGATCAGTCATGTCTGACTCCCGTAGTCAGCGGCAGTTGCACGCGCACGCGGCAGCCGGTGTGATAGGCCGGGTCGATATCGACAGTGCCGCCGTGACGGCTCACCACTTCCTGAGCCATCGCCAAACCAAGGCCGAGATGCTGCTTCGCAGCTCCCTTGGTGGTGAAGAAGGGCTGGAACACCTGGTAACGCAGGTCATCTGCGATGCCCGGTCCGCTGTCTTCGACGAATACTTCGACATGGTCGGCGTGTGACGCGCAAGTAAGGCGCAGTTCGCGTTGTCCGCCGCGCCGTTCATTCATTGCTTCGATGGCATTCGATACCAGCTGTTTGAACAGGTTTGTCAGTTGCGCCGGGTGCGCGGAAATGGTGGCTGGCTTATCCGATGGCGACCATTCCACCACGATGCCAGAGGCTAGCAGGCTACCCGTGGCGAGCTTGAGTACATCGACCAGGACGTCGTTGAGATCGATCGACTGCATCGCCTCATCGCTGTGGTCCGGGATGCAGGAACGCAGTTTTTCCAGTGTCTCGCGGCTCTTCTGCATGGCCTCTTTCAACGCGTTGGCGGAGTTGTCTCCGGCAGCCGAGGCAGGTGTCTGGCGGGACAGGCGGCGTTCCAGCAGGTGCGCGGCGGCGTTCAACATATTGAGCGGGCCCTCCAGTTGGAACACAGCGCCGGCCAGCGTCTCGCGCAATCCCTGGATGCGCTCCTGTTCTGCCAGCAGCGCGCGCAGGCTGTTGATGCGCAGCGCCTCCTGCTGACGTTTGAGTTCGCTGATCTCCTGAATGGTGAGCAGCAGGTAGTGGCGGCGCAACGGTTCGTAGAACGCATCCGCGCCGACATCGTGTTCCTCGAACCACGATATCGCACAGGAGAACCAGCGAGTAGGGCGGTTGGGTATTTCGACGCAGACCTCGCGCGCGGCGATGTTGCGATGTTTGTCGTAGGCCTTGACGAAGGCATCACCCATCTGCGCGCGCAATGCCGCGAGCAGTTTCACTGCCGGTTCGTTGCCGAGGTCGCCGATCAGTTTCTTGTATTCCTGATTGTCCAGCAGCACGCGCTCTTTCTCGTCGAGCAGCACGATGGCGACCTGTGCCGCATCCACCACCGATTCGATCAGCGTCTTCTGGTTCTGCACCTGTCGTTCCAGTCGGTGCACTTCGGTCACATCGCGATGCATGCCGAGGTAATGCGTGGTTTCGCCTTCCTCGCTCACCACCGGCGTGATGGTGACATCGGCCAGATAACGGCTGCCGTCTTTGCGTTTGTTCACCAGCAGACCGTTCCACGGACGCTGGCGCTGTATCTGCGCCCACAAGGTCTCGTACACCAGCTTGGGCGTTACGCGGTACGACAGGATGGATTCGTTGTGTCCGACGATCTCGTCCTGCCCGTAGCCGGTGATGCGCTGGAATGCGGTGTTGGCATACAGGATGTTGGCGTGCGCATCGGTGATGGAGATCGCCAGCGCGGCCTGCTCAACGGCCTGAAGGAAGAGGTGCGGCGGCACAGTGCTGCCGTTATCCATGATGGATGCATGCGGTTTCGGTTCTTGTGGCTTGGCCATGATGCTTCCAATTGATGCAGATGCCATCTACTCAGCAATAACTATGCCGAGAATTTTTTGTTCGGTCTCAATGCTGCGGATGGCAGGCGGTTTGTCATGTTTGCTACATCGGTGCATCGCGCGACCCGACAACGACAAAGGTTTTCCGCACTTGTCTGGTGCGCGCATGCACCAAACGCCTGATTTTGTACGGCTCGGATATTTGCAGACCTGCTGGCACGACGCTTGCACTTAGAGGCGCAGGAGATCGTCGATATGAGGGTGGCTCTAAAAATTCAGAGTTCGCCCAAATGCAAGGCGCGGGAAAAATTTCGCTGCGCCGCATATGGACAATATGTAAGCAAGAAATTTTTCCCGCAACGCAGCAGTTGGGATGAAATCTGGATTTTGAGAGGCGCCCATGAGCGAATATTTGTTGTTGCTGCTTAGTACCGTGTTGGTGAACAACGTGGTACTGGTGAAGTTCCTGGGGCTGTGCCCGTTCATGGGCATCTCCAAGAAGACCGATACCGCCATCAGCATGGGGCTGGCCACCACCTTCGTGATGACCATGGCCTCGGCTGCGTGCTGGATGCTGGAACACTGGCTGCTGGTGCCGTTGGGCATGGTGTACCTGCGCATCCTGGTTTACATCCTGGTCATCGCCGTCGTGGTGCAGTTCACCGAGATGGTGGTGCGCAAGACCAATCCCGCGCTGTATCAGGTGCTGGGTATCTACCTGCCGCTCATCACCACCAACTGCGCGGTGCTGGGCATCCCGCTGTTGACGACGCAGGAGAAGCTGCCCTTTGTGAACAGCCTGCTGTACGGCTTCGGCTCGGCAGCCGGTTTCACTCTGGTGCTGTTGCTGTTCGCCGGGTTGCGCGAGCGCCTGGCACTGGCGCAAGTGCCGCCCGCGTTCACCGGCGCACCGATCGGCTTCATCACGGCGAGTTTGCTGGCTTTGGCCTTCATGGGTTTTGCGGGTCTGGTTTAAGGAGAGATAGATATGTTCGTCGCTGTCGTCAGTCTGACTATCCTCGGTTCGGCCATGGGGCTGTTCCTCGGTTATTCCGCACGCCGTCTGGAAGTGGAGGGCAATCCGCTGGTGGCGGAGATACAAGCCATCCTGCCCGGTTCGCAATGCGGCCAATGCGGTTTCCCCGGCTGTGCGGGTGCGGCTCAGGCTCTGGCCGACCGCAACGCGCCCGTCACGCTTGTGCCCACCCGGCGGGCGCGCGGTGGTGCAGGCGCTGTCGTTGAAGCTCGGTGTCGAGGCGAACCTGTCCGATGTCGCAGACAGCGTGCCGATGATGGCCGAAGTGAAAGAGGAGATATGTATCGGCTGCACACGCTGTTTCAAAGTGTGTCCCACCGACGCCATCATGGGCGCGGCACAACAGATCCATGTGGTGTTCCGCGAGGCGTGCACCGCCTGCGGCAAATGCGAGGAAGTGTGCCCCACCGAATCCATCAAGCTGCAGCCGATCCCGGTGACGCTGCAATCGTGGCACTGGCACAAGCCGCAAGTGGGGAGCGCGATATGAGATTGTTCGAACTACGCGGCGGCGTGCATCCGGAAGGTCGCAAGGACTTGTCGGTGCAGCGCCACATCCGCGCCTTGCCGTTGCCAAAAAGATTGTTCGTGCCTTTGCAGCAGCACATCGGTGCGCCTGCCACGCCAGTGGTGAATGTCGGCGACTATGTGTTGAAAGGGCAGTTGCTGGCGGCAGCGCAGGGCGCAGTCTCATCGTCCATCCATGCACCGACTTCCGGAATGGTCATCGCACTCGGCGACCATGTCGCACCGCATCCTTCAGGGTTGCCGGTGCCGACCCTGACTCTGGAGAGCGACGGCGCAGACCGATGGGTCACCACGTCAACAGTGGAAGATCCGTTCGAGTTGTCACCGGATGACATCGCCGCGCGGGTTGCGGCAGCGGGTATCGTCGGCTTGGGCGGCGCGACTTTCCCTGCTGCTTTGAAACTCAATCTCAGCCGCAGCAGCGGTGTGCAGACGCTGATCATGAACGGCGGCGAATGCGAACCCTATCTCACTTGCGACGACCGCATCATGCGCGAACGCGCAGTGCAGATCGTCGAAGGCATACGCCTGATCGCGCTTGCCGTGGCCGCCAAAGAGATCCTGGTTGGCATCGAAGACAACAAGCCGGAAGCCATCGCTGCCATGCAGGCTGCGGCGAAAGACAGCTTGGTCAGGATCGTGGTGATGCCGAGCATGTACCCGATGGGCTCGGAGAAGCAGATCATCCAGGTGCTCACCGGCAAGGAGATTCCGGCGGGCGGTCGCCCTGCCGACATCGGCGTGCTGGTGCATAACGTCGCCACTGCCTTTGCCGTGCAACAGGCGATCCGTTACGGCAGACCGTTGCTGTCGCGGATCGTCACCGTGAGCGGCGGTGCGATCAAGACCGCGTGCAATGTGGAAGCGCTGGTCGGCACGCCGGTGCAGGAACTGATCGATTTCGCCGACGGCTACGCCCAGCCCGCCGCGCGCTTGGTGCTGGGCGGCCCGATGATGGGGCAGCAATTCACCAACACCAATGTGCCGGTGGTGAAAGGCACTAGCGGTGTACTGGCACTGACGGCAAAGGAGACGGGGCAGGCGGAAGCCTCGCCGTGTATCCGCTGTTCGACCTGTGTGCGTGCGTGTCCGGTGGGCTTGCTGCCGCTGGAGATGGCGTCACGCATCCGCGCCTCCGACTTGTCCGCGGCGGTTGCATTTGGACTGAAAGATTGCATCGCCTGCGGATCGTGTTCGTATGTATGTCCGGCGCACATCCCGCTGGTGCATTTCTTCAATTACGCCAAAGGTGACCTCGCCACCCAGGAGCGTGCCAAGCTGAAACAGGAAGCCACCAAGAAACTGGCGGACGCCCGCAACGAGCGCATGGCACGCATCGAGCGCGAGCGCGCGGAGGCTGCGGCAAGACGCAAGGCCGCACGCGAAGCGAAGGAACGCGCTGCCAAGGAAGCGGCGGCACAAGCTACAACGGAGACAGCATGAACCAAATCGCCCATTCCCCGCACGCACACGCGCCGGTTTCAATCGGTAAAGTGATGTCCACCGTGTTGCTCGCGCTTACGCCCGCCACGCTGTTCGGTTTCTGGTTGTACGGCTGGCCTGCGATCAACCTGTGGGCAGTGTCGCTGATCGCCGCCATCGTCGGCGAAGCTTTCGTCTTGCGCCTGCAAGACCGTGCCGTGCGTCCGGTGTTGATGGATGGCTCCGGGATTTTGACGGCATGGCTGCTGGCTATTTCGCTGCCACCCTATGCGCCATGGTGGATCGCAGTACTGGGCAGTCTGTTCGCGGTCATCATCGGCAAGCAGGTGTTCGGCGGTCTGGGACAGAACCCGTTCAATCCGGCGATGGCGGCGCGCGTGATGCTGCTGATCTCGTTCCCGCTGGAGATGACCACCTGGGTCGCGCCTGCGCCGTTGGGGTCGGCACATGCCCCAGGTTTTCTGGAAAGTCTGAATATCACGTTCCTGAGCCAGCCCATAGACGGCATGGCCAGCGCCTCGCTGCTTGGCCACGTGAAGACCGAGTTCACCCGAGGCGTCGGACTGGATCAGGCGCTGGCCGGCTACTACGCGCCGATGGACATGTTGTGGGGCAGCCGCGCGGGCAGTCTGGGCGAGACGGCGGCTGTACTGTTGCTGATCGGCGGATTGTTCCTGATCGCACGGCGCATCATCACCTGGCATGCGCCGGTGGCGATGCTGCTCGGTGTCGCAGTGCCTGCGCTGCTGTTCAATGCCATCGACGGCAATCATTACGCCGGGCCGATGTATCACCTGCTGAGTGGCGGTTTGATGCTGGGCGCGTTCTTCATCATCACCGATCCGGTGACATCGCCCAATACCACTACCGGACAGTTCATCTTCGGGCTGGGCTGCGGTCTGCTGACCTGGATCATCCGCACTTGGGGCGGCTACCCGGAAGGAGTGGCGTTCGCGGTGATGATCATGAACACCGCCACGCCGCTGATCGATCAATACGTCAAGCCGCGCATCTACGGGCGTGACCGCAAGGGGTCAGCGCTGCCCGTGAAGAAGGAAGCATGAGATGAGCCTCGAACAATTACGCGGCAAGTTGTTTTATCAGGGGCTGTTGTTAGGTGCGGTGGCATTGCTCACCAGCGCAGCATTGGCGCTTGCAGCACGTGTGACCGAAGCGGACATCAAGGCAGCGGAAGCGGCCGACCTCAAGCAATCGCTGACGCAAGTGTTGCCGGGCGAATATGAAAACGATTTGCTGAAAGACACTGTCACGCTGCCGGGCAAGGAGGGCGATGTGCTGGTGTATCGCGCACGCCGCGGCGGCAAAGTCGAGGCGGTGGTGTATCGCATGATAGGTCACGGCTACGCCGGAGCACTGGTGTGTGTGATGGGAGTGTCGCGCGAGGGCAAGATCCTCGGCGTGCGCGTTATCAAACATGCAGAGACGCCGGGTTTGGGCGACAAGATCGAACCGGCCAAGAGCAACTGGATACACGCGTTCGAAGGAAAATGGCTGGGCGAACCCGCAGCGGACAAATGGGCGGTGAAGAAAGACGGCGGCGTGTTCGACCAGTTCGCCGGAGCGACCATCACGCCGCGCGGCGTGGTCAAGGCGGTGAAAGAGGGCTTGGAGTTCTTTGAAACGAATCGAACTGTACTGCTTGAAGATGCGGCAGCGGAAGGAGCGAAACCATGAGCGGAAATTACGGACGTATCACCCGTGACGGACTGTGGGACAACAACATCGTCTTCGCGCAGATTCTCGGCATGTGCCCGACCATGGCGGTGACCAGCAGCGCCACCAACGGTCTCGGCATGGGCTTGGCGACCACGGCGGTGTTGCTTGCCTCGAACGCCATCATCTCGGCGGTACGCGACCTGATCAGCCCGGACGTGCGCATCCCGGTGTATATCGTGCTGATCGCCACCTTGGTGACGCTGGTCGATGTGAGCCTGAATGCCTGGGCGCATGACTTGTACAAAGTGCTTGGCCTGTACATCGCTTTGATCGTGGCGAACTGCGCCGTGCTTGGTCGCGCCGAGGCGTTCGCCGCCAAGGTCGGAGTCGGCGAGGCGGCGATGGACGGCCTGATGATGGGCTTGGGTTTTACCTTCGCGTTGACGCTGATCGGCGGTATCCGCGAAGTGTTGGGTGCGGGCACGTTGTTCGCCAATGCGCATCTATTGTTGGGATCGGCTTTCGCATTTTTGGAGACGACGGTCATTCCCGAATACAAAGGCTATCTGTTGATGATCTTGCCGCCCGGCGGTTTCATGGTGCTGGGGTTCCTGTTGGCGGGCAAGCGCGTCATCGAAAGCCGCCGTGCGGCGCGTGCTGAAGTAATTGCTGCCGAAGCGGCAGCGAGTTAGGAGAGATCATGCAAATCGGCGTCGCCTTTTCCGAACCCGCGCAGCAACTCTGGCTGCGCATCGAAGTGCCGGACGAAGCCACGGTGCAGCAGGCCATCGAGCAATCAGGCATCCTGAAGAAGTTTCCGGATGTCGATCTGGCAGCATACAAGGTCGGCATCTTCGGCAAGCTGGCCGAGCTGGATGCCGCTCTCAAGCCCGGCGATCGCGTGGAGATATACCGCGCCATCACCGCCGATCCGGCCACCGTGCCGCGCCGCGTGATCGCTGGCGATGACGACGAATAAGCAATGAGGGTCCCCACGCTCTACCAGCGCCTGAAAGCGAAGAAGCGTAGCGAGGCGATGATCATCGGGGTCACCTGGTATACCGAGGAGACTTGGGCGCAGGTGAAAGCGACGGCCACCGACCCGGAATGCTTCGAGCAGTCATTTGCGAAATGGAAAGCGATGGCAGTAAAGGCGCGCCGCGAGTTCCAGCGTTCCGGCGTGCGCGCGCTCGAATGCCAGATCGTCCCCGCAGAGTTCTTCGCTTGGTGCACGCAGCATAGTCAGGAAAACAACTCCACCTCGCGTGCCGAGTTCGTGTCGGAGAAGCTGACTGCCCAATTCGAGGGCAAGGCCTGATGTCGTGATGCTGATTTATTCCTCCGTTCGTGGTGAGCTTGTCGAACCATGAATGGAGGAATAAATCAATTCAATGCGTTCACTACAACGCCCTTCGACAAGCTGATGGAACTACTAGCCATTCGACTAGGCCGTCAAAAGACGACAGCCAAGTCGCTGGTTATCAGGGCGAACGGATTAAATCAGCTTCATTGACTAACCGTTGCTAGCGTCGCTGATTGCTGCTTGTTTCTTCAGATGCATCACCAGCGCGCTGTCCATCATCGCCAGATGCGTGTCGAACCACTCCGGCAGACCTTCCTTCACGTAGGCACGCACCAGCGGCAAGTGCCCGCGCTTGAGGCTGCGGTTGAGCTGTTGCAACTCGCCCAGCACGCGGTGATGTTCCGCTTCGTGCTCGGGCAATCCGCGGTATTTCGATTCGCGCATCAGTCTGCCTTCCGCAGTGAAGTGGTCGCGCGTGTGGTTGACCAGTGCCTGGAACAAGGCCGGGAATTCCGCATTGCCGGCCGCGATCAACGCGGCCACCTGCGCGATGAACTCGCGGTGGGTGGCATCCATCTCCTCCATGCCCAGCGTGTGGCGCGCCTCGTCGAATATGGGTTTGGCAGCGCGGCGCGCTACGATTGCTCCCTCGCCCGAGGATTGAAGATTGCCTTTCACGTTTGTCCTCTCTCCCGCTTGCGGGAGAGAGTTAGAGAGAGGGGCATCGGGATGCTTGCTCATGCCGCGGCGAGGCTGCCGTTCCAGCTTTGCGCGGCAGTGAGAAAATCCGCCACATCGGCATGCACGATCTCGATGTTGAGCCGTTCCAGATAACGCTTTTCCTTGTCGGTCGGGTGCGGGATGAGCGCCCAGCCCGCCGGCTTGTCCGCGCCGAAGATGACGTCGGAAAACACCATGCGGTCGGTGTCGCGGTTCAGGCGTTGGCCGAGCAGCAGATAACGCTTGTTCTGGCGCATGCGTTTGACGAACGAGGGGATGGCGAAGCCGCCCATCAGCTCGGTGATGTAATCGACGAAGTCGGCATCCGAGGCGATGTAGTTCGATTCCGGCAACGGCGTGCCCAGCGGCTTGAACAGGATGGGCAGACTGCTATCCACCGCTTCCTGTTCTATGGCGGAATAGCTGCTGCCGTCGTAATTGAAGATGCGGAAGCGATATTCCTTGCCGGACATGCGCGCGATGCCGACGATCAGCGTGTGCGGCGTGGCGGCATATTGCTTCTGCAATTGCGTGTCGCGGTTGCAGTCGATGATGTAGGGCAGCTTCTGTTGTGCCAGCCAGGCATGCAGCGAGGAAGTGCTCCACTGCGTGTCGCGATAGGTCGCATCGAGGAACTTGTTCACCGCCGAGCGCCCGCGCTTCAGCTCCACGTTCATCGCCGCACGCGGAAACTCGTACATCAGCTTGGGCGCCATCGGCTGGCCGTTGTTCATCGCGATGATCAGGCTGTCGCTGTCGGCCGGGATGGCCTTGCCCGTGGCCGGGTCGATCACCCCGTTCAGCGCACCCGCGCCAAGGTAGGGGACGACGCTGCCGTCGGACAGGCCGGAAAAGATGTTTTCAAATGTGGTGCTCATTGGAATGACTCCTCTTGGTGGTGACGAGGGAATCATTCGCAATAAACGGGCCAGAGCGCCCATCCAGCATTGGCGCGGGTTGCGGCGGGGCGGGTTTGGAGGGAATGCGACAAAGACCAAAACCTTGTCGCACAAGGGTGCGGGGGTAGGGCGGATTAAACTGCGCGCGAACCCGAGATGTCGTAAGCCGTGAACTTCCGCTCCAGCAAACCGCAACTCCGTGCAGCGGTGCGCCAAGGCTCGATGTGCGGTGCCTGAAGGTGTTTGGCGAGGCTTTCGTGATTGGGCCACAGCTCCGAGAAACGGATAAGGCCGGGATCGAAAGGATCTTCCGCCACATCATAGGAGATGCACCCATCAGTTTTGTAAGTGGTCTCAACCAGTGTTTTCAGGTGCGGTCGCACTTCCGGCATGCGCTCGGGAGGGAACCTGAGAATTCCGAAAACGGCTACGGTTGCTTGCATGGAAATACCTCGTTGTGAATATTCGAGCCAGGCCACTTTAACTCCCCCGGCGCTCCCGGAATTGAAATCCGCTATGCTGTAGCAGGGCGATTTGCTGTTGCTACATCGCCAATATTCTTGGCTATATGTAAATACAGCGCGGCATACCAAACGGAAATAACAATTGTTTCCAGAGGCAATCTGGTTTCAGACGGGTTGCTATTCAACCCATTTGTAAAAATCCAATAGACGGCCATCAAGCAGACAATCGGAATGAGCAATACAAGGAAACGAAGGGTGACCACGAGGCCAATGCTGAAATATCTTTCGGCGAATTTGGTGCCGGAACTTCCGCCATTTGCACGAAACGCGGCAATTGTCCCCAGAATGGGAATGAGTATATTCATGGCCGATGAGACATAAGCCCACAAATCAGGTTCTGTGTCCGGGATATACCCAACCATTTCGACGCTGAGAGCACCTAATCCTGCGTATATGAGGATGTAATAAAAGAGTTGTTTTTCTGTGAGCCCATTATTGATGAGATACTGTTTCAAAAGCTTGATCTTCCAAAAATACATTCTCTTCTCCTGTTATGTTCCGATGTGTGAATTCTACTTCGCCAGGAAGCGGGCGCAATAACGATTGCGCCCTACGCGAGCTTTAACTATTTGTGGTGCTTTCTTGCTCAGTAACAACGGCTCGATCTTTCTTCTTCTTTTTCTGTTTTGGAGGAGGAAGCTCTCTCCGGAGAGCCTTAATCTCTGCTGTGGTATAAGGAAGGTTACGATTCCTACTGCTCTTTCTGTGTATTGAGATACCGTGGATTCGCTCAAATGACTCAGTGTGCTGATGAGGTATACCAGCTACCGACAATCGATCCAAGAGAATCTGAGACTTAATAACCATTGAGCAGAATGTCGAGTCTCTTGGCTCAACCAAGGTTCGGTAAAAAAGGTACTTGACCTCGTGAACCGTTAGTTGGGACTCCACAATTTTCCAATACCTCCTTCTTTCCCTGTCATCTTCAATCTGCTCACATACGAGCGCCAATATATTTTCCAAAGTCGACATATATCGGGTCTGCCTAAGAAGGTGTCGTTCAACGTCGAGACACAACTGATATTCGTAGACCTTCAGGTATTCCGATTCGGGTATGTACCACGCGTTATTCTCTGACTGGGCCTCTTGAAACTTCGCGGTCTGCTGAATTAGAACATCTATGCCATTGATTTTTCCATTTTCAGGCGTCTTAGCGGAAATCGAATTTAGATTGTGTTTGTAATAATCCAGCAGCTTGAAGAATGCGTTACTAAATCTTGTTTCAGCCAACTCTTTTCGCTGCAAGGAAAGCTCATCACGTTGAAGCAACACGGTAATGATAAGGCCGCCAAATGCGAGTGAAGTAAAGAGCGCAGTTATGACACCAAAACTATCACCAAAGACGCCAGACTGTGCCACGGTATAGCTTTGAATTGGCCAAGTTAAATAGAGGATAAGTGACGTGTAGCCACCCATCACTAAGATCGTGAAGGTGAATATGGCAATTACGATGTTTCTTGTTGTCCAACGAGTTTTTAGAAACAAAGCTACCAATGTAAAGGCTTTTGCCCACAAGAAACTTGTAAGGACTTGAATTACTCCCCACACCACCCAGCTTGGCTCAGTAGCATGCAGGAGGTAAATTCCGGCTGGAGCATTTAAAATCTCCCACAGGATTACAAGTGCGTTGTACGTCCCATGGATTGTGGTTGAATCTGAGAAGCCTGCACTAAAAGCGCCGAGGCCAAGCATGAGGCCACTAACGATGGCGAATGCCATGTGGATCAGGGTGATGGTTAGAGTTTTAGGCATAACTGCTATCAAGTGGACGAGGGTATCGGTTTATCAAGGGCAAGCTTGGCGGTATTTAGCATTTCATTTTAATTGATTAAGGTGGCGACTGCGCAGCTCGTATAGTCATGAGTAGCCTTGGAGTGCTTCAAAGCGCCTTGCTACTGCTAGGCAACTGGAACTGACTCTTGCCAGAAGGATTTCAATACGCCGCAATACTAACCTCATACAACCCGCCGATCACGGTGTACTCATCTTCCCCCTGCAACATCCCCGGCAGCAATCTCGTATAGCAGAACACTTTCGATAGCGGCACTTGCGCGCTGAGCAGGTAGTCGCCGAATTCGTCGGCGCGTTCGCGGTTGGCGGTGAATGAACTCAGGTTGTTGAAGAGCACCACGCGGTGTTTGTTATCCAGTGTCGCTACTGTCTCATGCTCGTCCACGCGGTTCACGCCGCGATAGAGGGTGAGGTGGGTCTCATTGGGATGCAGTCGCGCCAGCTCGTATTGGCAGTAGGTGTAGAGCAGGTCGAACTGCGATTCCAGCGCATTGGTGCCGTATAGTGCTGTGGCACGCATCTCCAAATAGCGGCGATACGCTTCGCCCGAGAAGTCGCGTATCTGGCCGCCGTGGTGTCTTGGCAATAATCCGAAGCGCGATTCAACCCAGCCTTTCAATGCCGCGCCTTCGCGGCCATCCGCATCGAAGCTCCAGCCGCGCACCATGCGCAGGTAGTCGGCCTTTTGGCGTTTTTGTTTCGAGCTGGAGGTGTAGCCCGCTTGTTCCGGTTCGTCCAGGTAGAACGAGGCATTCATGTGCATGGCGAATGCGTCGGCTCTTTCTTTTGCGTCTTCGATCTTGTCCAGCAGGGCGAACAGGCCGCGGTGGAATTGCGCGACGCCGTCGAGTTCGAGTGCGATGGGGGAGCGCTGGAAGGTGAGGCCGCCGAGGATGTCGGCGGGCAGGTTGCAGCGGTTGATGGGCAAGCGGGCGGCGCGCGGCAGAGCGATGGTGAGGCGTGGGGAGACGCTGACTAAATTCTCCGTTCGTGGTGAGCTTGTCGAACCATGAACGGAGATATCCCGCAGATCATCGGCTTGCAAGGTTCGTCCTTCGACTGGCTCAGGACGAACGGATTTGTTCGGAGTCCCCCTTGTAGGCACTGCTACAAAGGCTTCGGATTTGTTGTGTTCCCCATCCGCCAATGCGTTCTGCGCTGAATTATTTTCCTTATGCATTTCAGGCGGTTGGGTATTTGTTGAGTGGGTGGCACGGAGCTTGCGATGTATTGGGTGCGAGCGACAGTTTTCAATCGCGACTTAAATTTTGCAACCCTCAAGGAGACTAACATGGCACTGCGTCAATGCGCAATTTACGGGAAGGGTGGTATCGGTAAGTCCACCACGACCCAGAATCTGGTAGCGGCTCTGGCCGAAGCCGGCAAGAAAGTGATGATCGTCGGTTGCGACCCCAAGGCCGACTCCACTCGTTTGATTCTGCACTCGAAGGCACAGAACTCCGTGATGGAACTGGCTGCCGAAGCCGGTAGCGTCGAGGATCTGGAACTGGAAGACGTGTTGTCGGTTGGTTACGGCGGCGTCAAGTGCGTCGAGTCCGGTGGCCCTGAGCCCGGCGTCGGTTGCGCCGGCCGCGGCGTTATCACCGCCATCAACTTCCTCGAAGAAGAAGGCGCGTACGACGATGCACTCGACTTCGTGTTCTACGACGTGCTGGGCGACGTGGTGTGCGGCGGTTTCGCGATGCCGATCCGCGAGAACAAGGCGCAGGAGATCTACATCGTCTGCTCCGGCGAAATGATGGCGATGTATGCCGCCAACAACATCGCCAAGGGCATCGTGAAGTACGCGAACTCCGGTGGCGTGCGTCTGGCCGGTCTGATCTGCAACAGCCGCAACACCGACCGCGAAGACGAACTCATCATGGCGCTGGCCGCACAGCTGGGCACACAGATGATCCACTTCGTCCCGCGCGACAACGCGGTGCAGCACGCCGAGATCCGTCGTATGACCGTGATCGAATACGATCCAACAGCACAAGCAGGCTGACGAGTACCGCGCCCTGGCGAAGAAGATCGTGGACAACAAGAAGTTCGTTATCCCGACTCCGATCACCATGGACCAGCTGGAAGCATTGTTGATGGAATTCGGCATCATGGAAGCAGAAGACGAATCCATCATCGGCAAGACAGCTGCAGCAGCCTGATGTAACGAGTCGCCAGAGCCGATCCGGTGACCTGAGACGTCGCGCAGGACTGAAGGCGGAGTCGTACCTGACGGCCCTGTCGATCGAGTCTCAGGGCGAACAGGTGTTTTGCAGCGCGTCCGGTATTGCCCGATCTCTAACCATGCGACTCCACAGATTGGTGGGTCATAAAGGAGAATGAAATGACAGCATTAACACGCGAAGAAACCGCAGCCCTGATTCAGGAGGTGCTTGAGGTCTATCCGGAGAAAGCACGCAAAGACCGCGAGAAGCACCTCGCCGTCAACGATCAATCCATCGAACAGTCCAAGAAGTGCATCACCTCCAACCGCAAATCGTTGCCGGGTGTGATGACCATTCGCGGTTGCGCATACGCCGGTTCCAAGGGCGTGGTGTGGGGCCCGATCAAGGACATGATCCACATTTCCCACGGCCCGGTCGGCTGCGGCCAGTATTCCCGCGCCGGTCGCCGTAACTACTACGTCGGCACCACCGGCGTGAACACCTTCGGCACCATGAACTTCACTTCCGATTTCCAGGAAAAGGACATCGTGTTCGGCGGCGACAAGAAGCTCGCCAAGCTGATCGGCGAAGATCGAGCAGCTGTTCCCGCTGCACAAAGGTATCTCGGTGCAGTCCGAGTGCCCGATCGGTCTGATCGGCGACGACATCGAAGCGGTGTCGAAGAAGTCGGCCAAAGAGATCAACAAGCCGGTCATTCCCGTGCGCTGCGAAGGTTTCCGCGGCGTGTCGCAATCGCTGGGTCACCACATCGCCAACGACGCGATCCGTGACTGGGTGTTGGGCAACCGCGTACGGCAGGCTTTCGAGTCCACGCCTTACGACGTGACCATCATCGGCGACTACAACATCGGCGGCGACGCCTGGGCAACCCGCACCATCCTCGAAGACATGGGGCTGCGTGTGATCGCCCAATGGTCCGGCGACGGCACCACTGGCTGAAATGGAGAACACGCCCAAGGCCAAGCTGAACCTGCTGCACTGCTACCGCTCGATGAACTACATCAGCCGCCACATGGAAGAGAAGTACGGCATTCCCTACATGGAATACAACTTCTTCGGTCCGACCAAGATCGAAGCATCCATCCGCGAGATCGCCGCTTTCTTCGACGACAAGATCAAGGCCAATGCCGAGAAGGTGATCGCCAAGTACAAGCCGATGATGCAAGCCGTCATCGCCAAGTACAAACCGCGCCTGCAAGGCAAGCGCGTCATGCTGTACGTCGGCGGTCTGCGTCCGCGTCACGTGATCGGCGCCTATGAAGACCTGGGCATGGAAGTGGTCGGCACCGGTTACGAGTTCGGTCACAACGACGACTACGACCGCACCATCAAGGAAATGGGCAACGCCACGTTGCTGTACGACGACGTGACCGGCCTCGAATTCGAAGAGTTCGTGAAGAAGGTCAAGCCCGACCTGGTCGGTTCCGGCATCAAGGAAAAGTTCATTTTCCAGAAGATGGGCATTCCGTTCCGCCAGATGCACTCGTGGGATTACTCCGGCCCGTATCACGGCTATGACGGCTTCGCCATCTTCGCCCGCGACATGGACATGACCCTCAACAACCCGTGCTGGAGCAAGTTGACTGCACCGTGGTTGAAGAAGGACGAGCACGGTCGCCGAAAAGGCGGCAGCGTAAGCACCATTACTCCCTCCCCCATGCAGGGGGAGGGCGGGGGAGAGGGTAGAAACGGTGAATCCCCACGACTCTACCCTCTCCCTAACCCTCTCCCTGCAAGGGAGAGGGGATGGAGGAGAAAATGCAGAGAGAGGCGGGCCATCACCCGCTAGCTTCACCACCTTAACTGATGCCCGTGTCCGCAGATTGGCGGCTCGGGCCAAGGAGATAGAAATGCAAAACGTCGATGACATCAAACCTTGTTATCCGCTGTTCCGCCAGGACGAATACAAGGATTCGCTGAAGAACAAAAAAGAGAAGTTTGAAGAAGCGCCACGATGCCGCCAAGGTGCAGGACACCTTCAAGTGGACCACCACGATGGAATATCGCGAACTGAACTTCAAGCGCGAAGCCCTGACCGTCAACCCGGCCAAGGCCTGCCAACCGCTGGGCGCTGTGCTGTGCGCACTGGGTTTCGAGAAGACCCTGCCGTACGTGCACGGTTCGCAAGGTTGCGTGGCTTACTTCCGCACCTACTTCAACCGTCACTTCCGCGAGCCAGTCTCTTGCGTGTCCGACTCCATGACTGAAGACGCAGCCGTGTTCGGCGGTCAGAAGAACATGATCGACGGTCTGGAAAACGCCAAGGCGATGTACAAGCCGGAAATGATCGCGGTCTCCACCACCTGCATGGCCGAAGTGATCGGTGACGACTTGAACGCCTTCATCAGCAACACCAAGAAGGCCGGCAACATCCCCGAAGACTTCCCGACACCGTTCGCGCACACCCCGTCTTTCGTGGGTTCGCACGTCACCGGCTGGGACAACATGTTCGAAGGCATCATCCGCTACTTCACGCTGAACACCATGGACGACAAGACTGCCGGGCAAGAACGGCAAGATCAACATCGTTCCCGGTTTCGAGACCTACCTCGGCAACTACCGCGTGATGCACCGCATGCTGGGCGAGATGGGCGTCGATTACACCCTGCTGTGCGATCCGACCGAAGTGCTGGATACCCCGGCTGACGGCGAGTTCCGCATGTATGCGGGCGGCACGACTCAGGATCGAGGTGAAGGATGCGCCGAACGCTGCCACGACCTTCCTGTTGCAACCGATGCAACTCGACAAGACCAAGAAGTATGTCGAGACCACCTGGAAACACGAAGTGCCGAAGATCAGCATCCCGATGGGTCTGGAGTGGACCGACGAGTTCCTGATGAAGGTCGCTGAAGTCACCGGCAAGGAGATCCCGGCATCGCTGGCGAAAGAGCGCGGCCGTCTGGTCGACATGATGATCGACAGCCACACCTGGCTGCACGGCAAGAAGATCAGCCTGTACGGTGATCCCGATTTCACCTTCGGCATGACCAAGTTCCTCACCGAACTGGGCATCGAGCCGCTGCACGTGCTGTGCAACAACGGCGGCAAGAAGTGGGAAAAGGCGATGCACAAGATGCTGGACGAGACGCCATACGGCAAGAACACCCAGCTGTTCGCGGGCGCCGACCTGTGGCACTTCCGTTCGCTGGTGCTGACCGAGAAGCCTGACTTCATGATCGGCAACTGCTACGCCAAGTTCATCCAGCGCGACACGCTGCACAAGGGCAAGGAGTTCGAGGTTCCGCTGATCCGTATCGGCTTCCCGATCTTCGACCGTCACCACCTGCACCGTTCGACGACGCTGGGTTACGAAGGCGCAATGCAAGTTCTCACCACACTGGTGAATGCTGTGATGGAGCGTCTGGACGAAGAGACCCGCGGTATGGGAACCACGGACTACAACCACGACTTCGTCCGCTAACGCATAACCTTCCACTCCCTCTCCCGCGTGCGGGAGAGGGTTGGGGAGAGGGCAGTCAGGAAAGGAAGTAGTTATGGCAAACATCATGATCCGTCGCGACAGCAAGGGCAGCTATCAGTTCTACCTGCCCAAGCGCGATCTCGAGGACACCATCGTTTCGATGGAGTTCGATACCCCGGAGAAATGGGGGGGCGAGATCAGGCTGAACAACGGTGGCTCTTATTACATCGAGCCGCAGGTTGCGCCCGCACGATTGCCTTATTCGGTGCGCGCCAGGCGTCTCGATGCGGCGGAATAAACGTTAACGTGTAATTCGCGTAGCGACTCGTTTGCCCTTTCTCCCGCTTGCGGGGGAAAGTTGGATAGGGGGAACGGGCATAGCGAACTTTTTATCAGGGATGGTTACTCACCATGCCCGTTAGGAGAAATCATCATGGCAATGAAGATCAACGCTGATCTGTGCACTTCTTGTGGTGACTGCGAACCGGAGTGTCCAACGGCTTCCATCAGCACAAAGAAGGGCCTGTACGTCATCAACGCAAACGAATGTACCGAATGCGAAGGTGAATACGACAAGCCGCAATGCGTGAAGGTGTGCCCGATCAAGGGGTGCATCACACAGCTGGCGGCATAACGACATGCGAAAGGTGGAGCAATCCCCTTTCACATCCCCAATTACAGAACGCAGGTGAGGTATATGACCAATTCTGTCATCACTAAGGGCGCCGCATTGCGCATCGCGCAAGCCGCACGTGTCCTTGCCGACGTGAATGCGGGTGCCTTTGCAGCCAAGCTGGGCGAAAGCCTTGGACTGCCGATCACCGAAGAGAAACTCGCCAAGGTGACCGTGGCTGACATCAAACTCATCCTTTCCGGCGAAGAGACCGTCGAGCCGGATGTGGACGGTGCCACCATCAAACTCGCAGTGCGCCATCTGTGGGGCGAATCCGGCGAAGCGGAGAACTTGCCGCCACTGCAGCCCTACACCGAAGCCGATATGCCGGGCAGCCTGCGCGTAGCTGTTGCTTCCAACACCGAAGAGAATCTGGACGGACACTTCGGTTCCTGTCCGCGCTTTCTCATCTATCAGGTCGGTCGCGACGAGATTCGGCTCATTGGCGCGCGTTCCACCGCCATCACGGATGAGGCCGAAGATAAGAACGCTGCACGTGCCAGTCTCATCAAGGATTGCCAGATCGTCTATGTGCAATCCATTGGTGGCCCTGCGGCAGCCAAGGCTGTGCGCGCCAACATCCATCCGGTGAAAGCGCCGGAAGGGGGCAAAGCCAGCATCGCCCTGCAGCGCCTGCAAGCCGTGCTTGATATGCCGCCGCCCTGGCTCGCCAAGATACTCGGCGTGGAAGCGAAGTCGCTGAGCCGGTTCGCGGAATCGGAAGAAGAGTAGGGCGGCCACATGATCGTTCCCGAGACACTGGAGAGAATCGCCAGCACAGCCGATTCGCACGGCGAGCTGAACGAGACCACACTGGCCGCCTTGAAACAGGCCTGGCCGGACCTGCGCTTCACCTTCTGTAACGACGACGACATGCCGGCACGGATGCCGCCAGCATTGCGTCGCGAAAGCTTCAACTTGTATCTGGTCAACGGTAGCGAACACTGCCTCAGTCTGACCGACAACCCCCTGCATGCTATCGGCGTCGTCCTGGCGCAGGTGGATGAAGGTTGATCGGAAATGAAACCGTATCTTAGGAGGGTGTCAGTTTTAGAAACCCGCTTGCTTAACAATAAAAATATAAGCAACTAAACAGGAGTTGGAACATGCTCGATCCCACCACATTGGCATTGCTGGCCAAGATAAAGGTATTGGCGAAGAAATCGGGGACCAATATCGACCTTATCAAAATGAGCGAGGATAAGGACTACGCCGCGCTCACGCTGAAAGATTTAAGCAATTCTGACGAACCGGAACTGGTGCTCATCGTCATTCAATTGATGAACCAGTTCGGCATGATCGACGCCCCCCGTGGCGGCTCGAAGGCAGAAGATAAAAAAGACGGTGATCGTTACGTCGGTGCGCTGCGTTAGCAGTTAAAGCTGGCGTGGCTGTTGGTGCTACTTTAGCTTCTTCCACTCGTCCGTCAGCATTCCGGAAAACCCCCAGTTTTCCTCATTGATCTCCTGAATGACGATGTGTGTGTGCTCCGGCTTCTTGCCGAGCACGCGCACTAGCGAATCGGTCACGTCTTTGACCAGCAGAGCCTTTTGTTCCCGTGTGGCGCCCTTGGTGATTTGAATGTTGACGTATGGCATGACTTTGCCCTGATGAATACAGTATGCGATTGTAAGAGCAAAGCGGTGGCCGTAATGAGTAAATTCAAAACATCCTAGATAGTTCCCTCTGGCCTTTATCTTGCTAGTTATCACACTACCAATACTAGAGAGGAATCGATGATGTACATTTCCGCATTACGTGGCCATGTTGCCACATTAGTGGTCTTGTTCGGCCTGTTGAGTTCGCAGGCTTTAGCAGGGGAGGTGCACGTCGCGGTGGCGTCGAATTTCTCTGCACCAATACAGCGCATCGTTACGTTATTTCAGCAGGAAAGCGGGCATGCGGTGCAGATCAGCCTTGGCTCCAGCGGCAAATTCTATTCACAGATCAAGGACGGTGCACCGTTCGACGTATTCCTGTCTGCCGATGAAAAGAGTCCAAAGTTGCTGGAGCAGGAAGGGCTGGCCGTTGCAAACACCCGTTTCGTTTATGCACTGGGCAAGCTTGTGTTATGGAGCGCGCAGCCGGGATATGTGGATGACAAAGGGGATGTGTTGAGAAAAGGTGGCTACAACAAGCTCGCCTTTGCCGATCCAAAACTCGCGCCCTACGGATTGGCCGCGAAACAGACCCTGGAAGACATGGGGCTGTGGAGCGTGGTGCAGACCAAGTTGGTGACCGGCGAAAGCATCACGCAGACCTACCAGTTCGCCGCGACGGGCAATGCAGAACTGGCGTTCATCGCGCTGTCGCATATCACCAAGGACGGCAAGGTAACGGAGGGCTCTTGGTGGATCGTTCCTGCGCATCTATACAATCCAATCAAACAAAGTGCGGTGCAGTTGACTGCCGCAAAGGACAAAGCGGCGGCACAGGCGTTCCTCGCTTTTTTGAAGGGTGAAAAAGCCAGGGCGATCATTCGCGGTTTTGGCTACGACCTACCTTAAGTCATCTATGGCAACACTAGACCCCACAGACATCCAGGCTGTTTGGCTCACGCTAAAACTGGCGAGCGTGACCACCTTGCTGCTGCTGTGCATCGCCACCCCGCTGGCATGGTGGCTGGCGCACAGCAGCCGTTGGTACAAAGGCATCGTTGCCGCGTTCGTGGCGTTGCCGCTGGTGGTGCCGCCCACGGTACTGGGTTTCTATCTGTTGTTGTTGCTGGGGCCACAAGGCGCTGTAGGCGAACTGACTAAAACATTCAATCTTGGCACCTTGCCGTTTACCTTTGCCGGCTTGGTGGTCGGCTCGGTGCTGTTCTCGCTGCCCTTTGCCGTGCAGCCGATTCAAAACGCATTCGAAGCCATTGGCAAACGTCCTCTGGAAGTGGCGGCGACTTTGCGCGCGAGTGCGTGGGATCGTTTCGTCAGTGTGGCGTTGCCGCTGGCCCGCCCAGGTTTTCTCACTGCAGTCATCCTGGCCTTTGCGCACACCGTCGGCGAGTTCGGCGTGGTGCTGATGCTGGGCGGCAACATTCCCGGCGAGACGCAGGTGCTCTCCGTCGCCATCTATGGTCATGTCGAGGCGATGGAGTACGGTGCGGCGCATGTGCTCGCAGGCGGCATGGTGCTGTTCTCCTTCCTGGTGTTGCTCGGCTTGTATCTCGCCGGCAGTCGATTCTCGAAGGTCGTGAAATGAGCGACATCCGTGCACGGTTCAGGTTGCAGTTGGACAGCTTTGCGCTGGACGCCGAGTTCAATGCACCCGCCGTCGGCGTCACCGCCCTGTTCGGTCCATCCGGTTCCGGCAAGACCACGCTGTTGCGCTGTATCGCCGGGCTGGAGCGTGCATCAGGCTCGCTGCATGTGAATGGTGAAACGTGGCAGGACGGCACGACCTTTGTGCCGACCCATAAACGCCAACTGGGTTATGTGTTCCAGGAGGCGAGCCTGTTTCCGCACCTGTCGGTGCGCGCCAATCTGGAGTATGGCTTGAAGCGCATCGCGTCATCCGAGAGAAAAGTGCCGCTGGAACAGGTGGTGGAATGGCTGAGATTAAGCCGCCTCATCGGGCGCAACGATCCGGCGCAACTCTCCGGCGGTGAACGTCAGCGCGTCGCCATCGGCCGTGCCTTGCTCACCAGCCCGCGCATTCTGCTGATGGATGAACCGCTTGCTGCGCTCGATACCGCCAGCAAGCTAGAGATACTGCCTTATCTGGAACGGCTGCATCGTGAACTGAATATTCCCGTGCTGTATGTGAGTCACGCGATGGAGGAGGTGGCGCGGCTGGCCGATCATCTGGTGTTGCTGCAACAAGGACGTGTCATCGCCTGTGGCCCGCTGCACGAAACGTTGGCGCGGCTCGATCTGCCCACCGCACATTTCGATGATGCGGGCACGGTGATCGAAGCCACAGTGGCGCAGCAGGATGAGAAGTATTGCCTGACACGAGTGGATTACGCGGGAGGTTGTCTGTGGGTGGGGAAGGTGGACCAGCCGTTCGGCACTCGCGTGCGTGCTCGTGTGCTGGCGCGTGACGTGAGCATCGCCACACAGGCACCGCAGGGGTCGAGCATCAACAACATCCTGAATGCGCGCATCGAGGAGATACGCGACGAGGGCGCGGACAAGGTGATCGTGCGCATGCGGGTGGGCGAGGCGCAGAGACTGCTGTCGCGCATCACCTGCCGTTCGCGCGACCATCTCGGTTTGAAAGCGGGAATGTATGTGTGCGCACAGGTCAAGAGCGTGGCCTTGATGTGATGAACATAAAGATCGATTTTGCCACCAAGGATGACCTGCCGTACCTCGTCGAGTTGCTCGCCGAGCTGTTCACGCTGGAGAGTGATTTCCAGCCCGACCCCGTCAAACAGTTGCAAGGCCTGCGCACCATCCTCGACGAGCCGGAATTGGGAAAACTGTTCGCCTTGCGTGTGGACGGTGAAGTGGCCGGTATGGCCAATGCGTTGATCACCATCAGCACGGCGGAGGGCGCGCGTGCGCTGTTGCTGGAAGATGTGATCGTGCGGCGCGAGTATCGCGGTTTCGGACTTGGACGGCAGCTGGTTGAGCATGTGCTGAAGTGGGCGAAGTGGGCGAAGTGGCGGGGTATGGTACGTGCCACTCTGCTGGCAGACCGCGACAACCAGCCTGCGTTGGATTTTTACCGCAAGCTCGGTTTTGAAAGTTCGAATATGAAGGTGCTGCGCAAGCCCTTGGCTTGATGTCAGGATTTTTGTCGCAATCGCTACAAAATCGCCCGCCCGGATTTCCTTTCATTCTGTCTTGGTCCGTGTATTCATTGGGTTTGCGCCCAGTGCCGTTAACTGGCACGGTGGTTGCTGATGTCTGTATGAAATATTTTCGGGGTGAAAATTGAAGGGTCTGAATATGTCGGAGCGTCATTCGGAGGCGTCGCCGTTGAACGAGGTCGTGCTTGCCGATTGCACAATGTGCCCGCATCGCGTGTTGCTGGCAGCGGGACAGTGCGTGCTAGGCGACGTCTGTGTGAGCGCGCAGAGCGGACGGCAGATCGACCGCTTTTTGCGGCGCAATCCGCAGTTCGCGCAGGATTATCTGCATGATCATTTCTGGGAGCGCCGAGCCATTGCCGCGCGTTATGCGCCGCTGGATGTGCTGCGGCAGATACCGCGCGATGCGGACGAGGTAGTGCGTCGTGTGGTGGCGAGCCGCCTGCCCATCAACGAGCTGGATGGCTATCTGCACGATACGGATCGCGAGGTGCGCATGACGGTGGCGAATCGTGTGGCGCCGGAAAGTTTGAGCGCGTTGCTGGGCGACGAGGATTATCTGGTGCGTTTGCAAGTGGCGAAGCGCTTGCCGCACGGCCAGCTGCGGCGCATGGTGGACGATGAGGACAGGGAAGTGCGCAAGGAGGTGGCGCGGCGTCTGCCGCCGTTCGCCCTGAGCCTGTTGGCGCGGGACGAGGATGCGGAAGTGCGGCGCATCGTGGCATCGCGCGCACTATCGGACGACGCGGCGAAGCTGTTGTCGGACGGCGACTGGGTGGTACGCCTGGAAGCGGTACAGCGTGCACCGTTGGAATCCATCGCCGACATGGTGGACGATGTCGAGCCGGATGTGCGTTCCGCAGTGCGGCAGCGCCTGAATGAATTTTTGCTGGGAGATCATCAATGAGTATCTACACGCCTGACGAAGCAACCTTGAACAAACTGGCCGCAGAGATCGAAGCCATCCCGCCGCGCCCGCATCACAGCGCGCTGCTGGAGATCGCCAATCACATCCGCCCCGGCTGCACCTTTCGCTATGCGTTGAATCGTGGCGGCTGGTATCGTCCCGGTGGCATCATCGCGACCGACGGCACGCGCATCGACGACAATCTTGAGTCCTGGGTGAAGACTGAGCTGGCAGTGTGCGGCGGTGATATGGGCGAGCTGGTCGAACGCCATGCGGACAGTGGTCTACTGGTGACGCGTCACTCCGGGCGCACTCATTATTTCGTTGCGTCCTATGGCTCGGCTCCGGCTGATTTTTTTCAGCTTGAAGTGGAAGAATTGCAGGAAGTGTTGGATCGCGAACTGATCGATGCGAACGCACCGCCGGAAGACCTGCAGGAACTGATCGAGCCGATGAATCCGGACCTGCTTGAAGCGCAGCCGGTCGCCGCACCGCGCTACCGGTTCCGCCGCCTGATCGACATGCACCAGACCGTCGCCAAGGTGTCGTCGGACACGCGCCATGCCGGACTGCTGCGTCTGCTTGCCGAATGGGCACACAGCAGTGCCGCGGCACGTGGTCATTTCAGCGACCACTGGATCGTCGCCTTGCGCGAACATCAGGATCGTTATCGCAACCCGGTGATCTCGACGTCGCTGGTGTCGCGTCGCGCACGCGACCTCAAACCGTTCCAGTGGAACGTCGAACTTTCGGGTGTGGAGATGTTCGCCCAGTTGCAAGCATTTGACCGTGCCGCCGGATATACCTCGGCCTGGTACGCGCATCTGGTTGCAGGAACCATCACTCCGCCCAAGATCGCCTACGCCGTCGTGCGCGATCTGGAGGCAGGGTTCAGCTATCTGCCGGATATGGAAGCAGCGCTGATAAGGAGTTGGGTGGCGGCACCGTATTCAGTCTGAGTAATAAATACTGTCGCAAATTGGTTTTTACAGCATTTTTATGTCCAGGCTGGAATAATCCAGCCGCATGAATTCCACGCGCCCCACCACATCAGATTTTTTAGCCAGTGAACTTCGCCAACCGCGCAGTATGGCTGCGCGCACGGCGTGGGCCATCGCGGCATGTGGTCTGGTCACGGTGCTGGCTTGGCCGTTGCGTGACGCACTGGATCCCGCCAACATCGCCATGCTGTATCTGCTGGCTGTCGCGCTCGTTGCCATGCGCGCCGGGAAATATGCTGCGCTCACCGCCGCTTTCCTGAGTACCGGCTTGCTCGATTTCTTTTTCATCGATCCGAGGCTTTCCTTCACGGTAGGCGATGTGCAATACGTGGTCACGCTGGCCGTGATGTTGGTGGTGGCTCTCATCATCGGCAATCTGACCATCAGCCTGCAACGTCAGACAGTGGAAGCCATTGAGCGGGAGCGGCAGTCGCATGCTCTGTACCAGCTTGCCAGCAGGCTTGCCGGAACTACTTCGCTGGATCAGGTGGCATCCGCCACACGTGATTTTCTGCATCAGGCCCAGGGCTGTCGAAGCGTGTTGCTGATGCGCCGCAACGACGTGCTGGAACCGGTCGAACAAGAACACCGGTTGGTCTCTGAGATGCAGCGCGCAGCCGCATTCGCCGCCGTGCAGCAGGGGCAGACACGACACATGCAGGAGGCCGACGATTATTGGCTGTTCTTGCCGCTGCCTGGATCTACTTATGTGCGTGGCGTGCTTGCCATCGATTTCGGCACGCGCTCCCCTGCCGCCATCGATGCACAACTCGCCTTGTATGAAGCCATCGCTTCGCTGGTCGCCATCTCGGTTGAGCGATTGCACTTCGTCGAGGTTGCGCAACGCACACAGCTGCAGATGACCGACGAGCGCCTGCGCAGCAGCATCCTCTCCGCTCTGTCACACGACATCCGCACACCGCTGACCGTGCTCTATGGGATGAGCGAGGCACTGGCGCAGCAGCCATTACCCCCTGATATGCGAGAAATGGCGGAGGCGATGAGCGAACAGACCCTGCGCTTGAACAGCATGGTGTCCAACCTGCTCGATATGGCGAAGCTGCGAGCCGGTGATCTCCGACTCGCGCCGGAATGGCAGCCGCTGGAAGAAGTGGTCGGCGCCAGCATCAAGCTTCTTGGGGCGGCACTCCATAATCATCCGGTACAGGTAGCACTGCCGCCCGAGATGCCCCTGCTGAGATTCGACGCTATCCTGATCGAGCGCGTGCTGTGCAACCTGCTGGAGAATGCGGCCAAGTATGCGCAGCCTGGATCCGCCATCCGCATCAGCGCAAGCACCGGCAACGGGCAGGCCGCCATTTCGGTGTGCAACGACGGGTCGCGTTTCCCGCCCGGCAATCTGGACAAGATGTTCGAACTGTTCGAGCGTGGCGACACCGAGTCGAACGTCCCAGGCATCGGGCTGGGGCTCGCCATCTGCCGCAGCATAGTGGAAGCGCATGGTGGCACGATACGCGCCAGCAATAGCGATAGCGGCGCCTGCGTGACTTTCACGCTGCCCTTGGGCGAACCGCCCGCGATCGAACCGGAGGTTGGCGATGAGTGACGCCGTCATCCTGCTCATCGAAGACGAGCTGCAGATACGGCGCCTGGTGCGCGCGGCTCTGGAGCGCGAGGGATACCGCGTGCTGGAAAGCGGCTCGCAGGCACAAGGCATGCAGCAGATACACGAGGCTGCGCCGCAACTAGCCATACTCGACCTTGGCCTGCCGGATGGCGACGGCGTCTGTTTCATCCGCGAACTGCGCATGCAATCGCAGGTGCCCGTACTGGTCCTGTCCGCACGCTCGGCGGAAGGCGAGAAGATTCGCGCTCTGGATGCGGGTGCGGACGATTACCTGACCAAGCCGTTCTCCAGTGGCGAACTGCTGGCACGGGTGCGCGCCCAGCTGCGCCGCAACCCGGCGGATAGCGTCCAGCCGCAATCGCAATTCCGCTTTGGCGAGATCGAGGTCGACCTTGCACGGCGTCTGGTCACGCGCATTGGAGATCCTGTCCATCTCACTCCCATCGAATACCGGTTGCTGCTCGCCATGCTGGCCGATCCCGGTAAAGTGCTCACCTATCGACATCTGCTGCGTGCGGTGTGGGGCAACTCTCACAGCGAGAGCAACCATTACCTGCGCATCTACGTAAGCCATTTGCGCCAGAAGCTGGAATACGACGCGGCGCAACCGAAACATTTCCTGACCGAGACCGGCATCGGTTACCGCTTCCAAATATGAAGGAGAGAACTGCAATGGATGTAAAGAACAAGACCGCCACAGGCGCACTAGCCTTGGCCGCACTCGGCGTCGTTTACGGCGACATCGGCACCAGCCCGCTGTATGCCTTCAAGGAGGCGTTCGCCGGGACTCACGGTCTCACTCCAACCGAACCCAATGTGCTGGCGGCGCTGTCTGCCTTGTTCTGGGCGATGATGCTCATCATCTCGGTCAAGTACGTGTGGGTCATGCTCAAGTTCGACAACAACGGCGAAGGCGGGGTATTGGCGCTGACCGCATTGGCGAAGCGCTCGGCACAAGGCTCTGCGCGCTGGAAGCTGGTGATCGCCACGGCGGGTATCTTCGCTGCATCCCTGTTCTATGGCGATGCGCTCATCACCCCGGCGATCTCCGTGCTCTCCGCCGTAGAAGGGCTCAGCGTCGCAGCTCCGTCGCTGGAGAGACTCATCCTTCCCATCACCATAGGCGTGATTACCGGCCTGTTCTTCATCCAGCGCCATGGCACAGGCAGCGTAGGCAAGCTGTTCGGCCCGGTCACGCTATTGTGGTTTGCGGCATTGGCTGTGCTCGGTGCGATCAGCATCGCGGAAACGCCCGGCGTGCTGCGCGCGATGAACCCGATGTACGCGATCGACTTCGCCATAGAGCATCCGGCCGGCATGTTCCTGCTGTTGTCCGCCGTATTCCTGGCGCTCACCGGCGGCGAAGCACTGTATGCGGACATGGGGCACTTCGGTGCCAAGCCGGTACGGCTGGCCTGGTATGGCCTGGTCTGTCCGGCATTGCTCATCAACTATTTCGGGCAAGGCGCATTGGTGCTGCGTTCGGCGGATGCCATCCAGAATCCGTTCTATCTGCTGTCGCCGGACTGGTTCATGCTGCCTTTGGTCGTGCTGGCGACTGCGGCCACGGTGATCGCTTCGCAGGCCACCATCTCGGGTGCTTATTCCATCACCATGCAGGCCATACGTATGGGCTATGTGCCGCGCCTGTACATCCGGCACACATCCGATCTGCAGCGGGGGCAGATTTACATCCCGGCCGTGAACTGGATGATGCTGGTCGGGGTCATCATTCTCGTGCTCGAGTTCGGATCTTCCGGGGCATTGGCTGCCGCTTATGGCATCGCCGTTTCCGGCACCATGATCATCACCACGTTGCTGTCCATCTTCGTCACGTTGATGGTGGCGGGACGTGCGAGATTGCTGTTGCTGACTGCTTTGCTGGTCTTTGCCCTGCTGGAATTCCTGTTCTTCGGCTCCAACCTGACCAAGGTGGCCAGCGGCGGCTGGATGCCGCTGGCGCTCGCCCTGGTGCTGTTCATCCTGCTCTCCACATGGAAGCGCGGCAGCTCGTTGGTCGCCGAACAACGGCGCAAACTGGATATCCCGATGTCGGCCTTCATCGGCGGAGCCCGACCCGATGTGCCCCGCGTGGCGGGCACGGCGATCTACCTGACCGCTGATCCGGCCATCGTTCCCAGCGCGCTGTTCCACAATCTCAAGCACTTCAAGGTGCTGCACGAACAGACGCTATTCCTGCATGTTGTCACGGCCGATGTGCCGTTCATCGAACAGGAACGACGCCTCAAAGTGGCGGAGCTCGCTCCCGGGATGTATGACGTCGCACTGCATTTCGGCTTCCGGCAGGAAGTGGACATCCCGGTTGCACTCGAGGAGCTGAGTGCGCATGGCATCACGCTGGAAGCGATGACCACGACATTCTTCATTGCCCGTTCGAACGTGGCGGACGGTCCCGGCGGCATGGCTCCGTGGCGCAGCGGCCTGTTCTCCTGGATGACGCGTCAATCGGAAGGCGCGGCGAGCTTCTTCAACCTCCCAGCCAACCAGGTGGTCGAACTCGGAACCAAGGTCATGTTGTAGCTTTGTCGGGTTTGCTACAAGACATTCACTTGTAAAACCCATAGAAATCAATCCGCAGTCCTTGGCACGGCAATTGCGAATACGAGGGTGTCAATACTCGTGAGCCACTGCCATGCAAGCCAAGGACATCGCCGAACTGCTGAACGAACCGGCCTGCGCGCATAACAAGAAGGAGAAATCCGGTTGTGCGCGACCCAAGCCGGGCGCGACGGCGGGCGGCTGTTCGTTCGACGGGGCGCAGATCGCTTTGCTGCCCATTGCCGATGTAGCGCACATCGTGCACGGGCCGATCGCCTGCGCGGGCAGTTCGTGGGACAACCGCGGCACGCGCTCTTCCGGCCCGACGCTGTACCGCATCGGCATGACCACCGACCTCACCGAGCAGGACGTCATCATGGGGCGCGGCGAGAAGCGCCTGTTCCATGCCATCAAACAGGCGGTCGACAGTTATTCGCCGAAAGCCGTATTCGTCTACAACACCTGCGTACCCGCACTGACCGGCGACGATATCGGCGCAGTGTGCAAGGCCGCCGCTGAAAAGACCGGCGTGCCGGTGGTGCCGGTGGATTGCGCCGGTTTCTACGGCACCAAGAATCTCGGCAACCGCATCGCCGGCGAGGCGATGTTCAAATATGTGGTGGGCACAGCGGAACCGTTGCCGGTGCCGGCCGAGGCGCAGCGTCCCGGCATCACCGTGCACGACGTGAACCTGATCGGCGAATACAACATCGCGGGCGAGTTCTGGAACGTGTTGCCGCTGTTCGACGAACTCGGCCTGCGCATCCTGTGTACGCTTGTCCGGCGATGCGCGTTTTCGCGAAGTGCAGACCATGCACCGCGCCGAGGCCAACATGGTGGTGTGCGCCAAGGCGCTGCTCAACGTGGCGCGCAAACTGCAGACCGACTACAAGACGCCGTTCTTCGAGGGCAGCTTCTACGGCGTGACCGATACCTCGATGGCCTTCCGCGAATTCGCCAAGCTGCTCAACGATCCGCAGCTTTCCGAGCGCACCGAGGCGCTGATCGCGCGCGAAGAAGCGAAGATCAACGCAGCGCTGGAACCGTGGCGCGAGAAGCTGCGCGGCAAGCGCGTGCTGCTCTACACCGGCGGCGTGAAGTCGTGGTCCATCGTGTCTGCGCTGCAGGACTTGGGCATGGAGGTGGTCGCCACCGGCACCAACAAATCCACCGAGGAGGACAAGGCACGCATCCGCGAGATCATGGGCGACAAGACCCGCATGATCACCGACGGCAGCCCCAAGGCACTGCTCGGCGCGGTGAAGGAATATGAGGCCGACATCCTCATCGCAGGCGGCCGCAATATGTACACCGCGCTGAAGGCGCGCATCCCGTTCCTCGACATCAACCAGGAACGCGAATTCGGCTACGAAGGTTACAGCGGCATGATCGAACTCGCGCGCCAGCTGGCGCTGACCATCCAGAGTCCGGTGTGGGACATCGGTGCGCAAGCCTGCGCCGTGGGCGAAGACATCCGTGCCCGGAATCGAGTTGGGGGCGTGATGAGGGAAGCAGCGCAATCCAATTCGATGCACAGTACACAGTCCCCTCTCCCTTGCAGGGAGAGGGTTAGGGAGAGGGTAGAAACTGGGCGTATCAGTGTCCGAGGATTTTCTCCCTCTCCCCAACCCCTCTCCCGCAAGCGGGCGAGGGGCTCATTGCGGAGGAGCATGACATGGCCGAGATACTGAAACGCAACAAAGCACTCGCAGTGAATCCGCTCAAAGCTAGCCAGCCGGTCGGCGCATCGCTCGCTTTTCTCGGCATCAACCGCGCCATCCCGATGATGCACGGTTCGCAGGGCTGCACTGCGTTCGGCAAGGTGTTCTTCGTGCGCCACTTCCGCGAACCGATCCCGTTGCAGACCACGGCGATGGATCAGGTCTCCACGGTGATGAGTGCGGACGAGAACGTGATCCTCGGGTTGAAGACTGTTTGCGAGAAGAGCAAACCAGCGTTGATCGGTTTGCCCACCACGGGGCTTTCGGAGACACAAGGTACGGACATCAAACGTCTGGTGAAGGATTTCTACGCCGCACATCCCGAGTTCGCGCATATCCCGGTCGTGCCGGTGAATACGCCGGATTTCACCGGCTGTCTGGAAAGCGGTTATGCGCTGGCAGTGAAAGCCGTGCTTGAAACCATGCTGCCGGAAAAGAGCAACAACGTCGGCAAGCGTAAGAAACAGATCAACGTGCTGGCCGGATCGTTCCTCACGCCGGGCGATGTCGAACACATCAAGGAATTGGTTGAAGCATTCGGTCTGCGTCCACTGGTGTTGCCGGACATCGGCGATTCGCTCGACGGCCACCTGACCGAGTTGGAAAGTAGCCCGCTCACGATGGGGGGCACGCCCGTCAACGACATCTCCAGCATGGGCGAATCCATCGCCACGCTGGTGCTGGGAAATTCCCTTCACGAAGCGGCGGATTACCTCAAGGTACAGACCGGCGTGCCGGATTTCCACTTCGACTGCTTGATGGGGCTGGATGCGGTGGATGCCTTCGTCGCTGCACTTGCCGAGATCAGCGGCAAGCCGGTGCCGGAGAAGATCGAGCGCCAGCGCGCGCAATTGCAGGACGCGATGGTGGATGCCCATTTCATGCTGGGTTTTGCGCGTGTCGCTATCGCCGCCGATCCCGATCTGCTCTATGGCTTCTCGCGACTAGTGACGGAGATGGGCTGCGAAGTGGTCGCGGCTGTTGCGCCAGCCCGCGCAAATATTCTTAACTACGTGGCCGTTACACAGGTTGGTATCGGTGATCTGGAGGATTTGGAGATCGCGGCAAAACGCAACGGCGCGCAACTGGTCATCAGCAATTCGCACGCAGTTGAGACTGCGCGTCGTCTCGGCGTGCCGATTCTGCGCGCGGGTTTCCCGCAATACGACCTCATTGGCGGCTATCAGCGTCTGTGGGTGGGCTATCGCGGCACGCGGCAGGCGCTGTTCGATCTGGCGAATATGCTGGTGGAGCACGGCCATCACGAAACAGTGCCTTACATTTCCATCTACCAACACGATTCGAAAAATGCGACATCTGCGCTTGATAAAACCCATTGAGGAGACCGAGATGACGGTGAAGATCGCATTCGCCACCAGCGACCGCAAAGCGGTCAATCAGCACTTCGGCGCGGCAGAGTCGTTTGCCATCTACGCGGTTGGCGAAAGCGAGACGCGCCTGATCGAAGTGGCCGAGTTCATGGAAACCGAGATGGACGGGCATGAAGGCAAGCTCGCTGCCAAGGTCGAACTGCTGGGCGACTGCGCGGCGATGTATTGCAATGCGGTGGGCGCCTCGGCCATCCAGCAATTATTGGCCGCAAGCATCCAGCCGATGCGCGTGGACGAAGGCACGCTCATCGACGAGTTGCTGTGCGGACTGCAAAAGAATCTGGTCAGCGACCCGCCGGTATGGCTGGCGAAACATCTCAAGAAGCAGGCGGGCACCGGCAACTTTGGCGAAGACGAGGAGTGGCAGGAATGATCGAAACTTCGGCACGCGTGGTCTCTGCGGACAACGGCACGGTACTGGTCGAGGCGTCCGCGCAGTCCGGCTGCGGCGGCTGCACCTCGCGCAGTGTGTGCGGCGTTTCCGGGTTGGGTAAATATTTTTCCAACAACCGCAAAGCTATCGAGGTGCAGTGTGATGCGAATGTTCGTGCGGGAGACGAATTGCAGTTGAGCATGGACGAGAGGCGATCTGCTCAAGGCTGGATTGCTGGCCTACCTGCTGCCCAGTGTGCTGGCGCTGATCGGTGCAGGCATCGCCGCGAGGCTTGATTTTGGCGATGTTGGCGCAGTGCTCGGTGCAGCGGCCGGTGTTGCCGTTGGACTCTTGCTGGGGCGGCTCACGGGCTGGGTGCCGCACTTGGTTGCACAACGAAAGAACGATTTTTCCAAAGGAGATACACCATGAATCAGGCAGTCGCGCAGGATCCGTTGTTGTCCACCGATTTCATCCAGGAGATGGTCAAGCAGATGCGTGCCATCGATAGCTACGGCACCTATGACGGCTGGCCGGTGGATCGCATCCTCGCGCCGTATGTGATGACCAAGGAACAGCGCCGCGAGATCCCGGTGATCGGCGATCCGGACGAGATATTGCTGTCGCGCATCAAGGCGTTCTACAACGCGATTTCCTCGCTGATCGAGAAAGAGTGCGGACTGATGGCGATCCCGATGATCAACATCACCCACGAAGGTTTCGGGCGCGTGGTCGTCACCGTGGGCAAGCTGGTGGTAGTGGACAAGACGCTGCGCGACGTGCATCGCTACAGCTACGAGAGTTTGTCGAAGATGAAGGACGAGGCGGACAAGCTGCTGGCGGTGGCGCTGGGAATCGTCGGCAAGCATCCGGATGTGGCGGGAATGTAGGGGCAGCATGTAGGTCGGGTTAGACCGCAGGGCGTAACCCGACATGATGTGACCACGATAAATGTCGGGTTACGTTGCGCTAACCCGACCTACCAGTTTAGGAATATTTGGGGAGTTAACGAATGACCGAAGAAGAACTGAAAGCCCTCGACAAGGAAGTGAAGAAGCTCAAGCGCATCTCCAGCGAATGGGCGTCGCAGTTGCACGACCTGGTCGAGGAGCGTTTGCCTGCCGGATACCAGGAGATACCCGGCATCGCGCAATCGACTTACGACGCGTGCCAGGCCTGGGCCGAGGCGAACGCGAGATTGACCGCAGCACAGCAAGAGACACAAGTTTAGATAGAGGAAGAGACATGGCCAACATCACCGGAACCACCCGAGGCGGAACGCCTTATGAGCCCACCTTTGTCACAGCGCTTAATGCGGCCAACTGTATCGGCTGCGGCCGTTGCTACAAAGTCTGCCCGCGCAAGGTGTTCGAGCTGGTCGAACGCAGCGAGGATGACGAGAACTATGACGAGGACGAAGACAACAGCATGGTGATGACGCTCGCCAACGCGCTGGACTGTATCGGCTGCGGCTCGTGCGGTCGCGTCTGTCCCAAACAGTGTCATACCCATCTACCGATGGCAGTGGGAGCGTAACCATGGCAAGACCAGCGAGACACGTAATCATCTGTTCTCAGAACCGGCCCGCCGGTCATCCGCGCGGTTCCTGCGGACAGAAGGGCTGCGCCGAGGTGGTGGACGAGTTCATGAAGCAATGGCAACAGCGTCAGGCATTCGCGCAAGTGATGGTGACACCGAGCGGTTGTATCGGCCCGTGCAGTATGGGGACGAACGTGCTGGTCTATCCCGAGGGGGTGATGTACAGCAATGTCACCAAGGCGGATGTGAGCGAGATATTCGACGAGCATCTGCTGGGCGGCAAAGTGGTAGAGCGACTGAAAACGCCTGCGGACATCTGGTGAACGATGCAGTGATGCGCGATCTTCCTGGCGAATTCGAAGCACTGGCGGAACGTATCGTAGCGGCATTGCAACAGGAGGCGGTGCGCTTCACCGTGGTTGGTGCGACGCCCAAGATCGAGTTGGCGCCAGTGCAGTTTGTGCGTGTCACTGACCCAGCCAACCAACAGCACGGATACGAAGGTGCTTGGCGCAACGCGCGCAACGAGCGTTGCGGTACGCTGACTATCAACAGCGATGGCAGTTTCTATGCCGAATTCGACCTTTTCTGCCCACATCCGTATGACACTCGCTGGTTCGTCGAGATGGTCACAGCATGGGGAGCAGGTGACACCTTGCGGTGTGAGGCGAGATTGATTCCGGCATTGTAAGGAGAGGGCGATGAGCAGGTTCCAGATGGGCGACATGGTGTTCGCGGCACAAGACCTTTACAACGAATCGCTGGAAGAAACGGGCGAGAGCAGCATCCCCGGCGTGGAGCCAGATGCCTTGCTGGCTGTAGCGGGCACGCGCGGCGTGGTGGTCAACGTCGGCCATGCGCAGGAGATGCCGAACGAGGAGATATACCTGGTGCGCTTCGAGGCCGACGCGGAAGGTACTTTGGCCGAGCCCATCGGTTGTCTGAGCGATGAGTTGACCGGATTGAATTGAGGATGCGCAGTGGCTCGGTGTTGCGTAGAATCGCGCTCCCTTGAGTTTCCGCAATCCCGGATTTGAAAAGAACCGGGGATAGAAAATGATAAAAATATTTTTCAGGACGCTGCGTTTGGCGTTGATGCCGTTCATGTTGCTATGGGCGAAACTGGCGATGCCGAAAGGTGTGGTGCGTAGCGCAGAGGTGCAGCGGCAGGTCGATCTGGAATGTGGCAAGCTGGCGTTGTACCACTTCAAGACATGCCCGTTCTGCATCAAAGTACGCCACGAGATGGGGCGATTGTCTTTGCCGATCGAGCTGCGCGATGCACAGCATGTCCCGGAACATCGTGCTGCGCTATTGCAGGGCGGCGGCAAGATCCAGACGCCGTGTTTGCGCATCACCGATGCGCAAGGTCAGGTGCAGTGGATGTATGAATCGAACGACATTATTCGCTATCTGCAGCAGCGGTTTTCCTGAGTATTGAACGGGCTTGGACTCGCTAGAGCCCGAATTCCGGAGCTATCAACTTCAGCCAGGCCTCGACTCGCGCATCGGTCAGCAGTTTCTGGTTCTCCTGATCCAGCACCAGGCCGACGAACTCGTCGTTTACCAACGCTTTTGACGAGATGAAGTCGTAATCGTCGGCCGGCCACTGGCCGATCACCCTGGCGCCGCGTACAACCACGAAGCGATAAATCTCGCCCAGCGCATCGACAAACTCTTCCGGGTATTTGCTTTGGTCGCCGAGCCCGAACAGAGCGACGGTCTTACCGCTGAAATCCACATCCTTGAGTTGCGGCAGAAACTCTTCCCAGCCGCCGCCCATGCAATCGGTGGAGAGTCCGGGTAGTTGCCCGCCGCCCAGGGTGGAGGTGCCGAAGATAAGTTGGGAATATCCGGCTACCAGTTCAGGCGTGGCTTTGTTGACGTTGAGTGCTTCGGCCATCGTGTCGTCGTCGAAACGTTTTTTGATGGCTTTGGCGATGCGTCGTGTGTTGCCGGTGCTGCTGGCGAAGAAGAGGCCAATGCGTGACATAACTACTCCTCAATGAGGTTACCGATTGTCATGTTTGTGACAATCGGCAACACAAGTCACACGGGGCCGCGACCTGCGCGTTTCAACTCAACGGTGCGCGTCAGTGCTTCATCGAACGAGACCTTGTCGCCTTTTGGTTTGTAGTCGGACAGTGCTTTGTAAACCGTGACGATCTTTTCTGTGGCGGACTGGCCTTTGAAGTCGCCTTTGTCCAACGCGGCGATGTCAATCAGCTCGTTCCAGATCAGGCCTTCCTGCATACCGATGGCGGAGATATTCAGGCCGCCTAACTCGATGATCATGGGCTTGTTGATGTTCACCACGAACAGGATAAGGCGGGCATCTGCTGCAAAGTCTGCCTTGTAATAATCAAGTACTTTGGGCAACAGGGTGAGTTCATCAAGGCTGCCGACATACAGTTTAATTTTGTCGTTCTCAGCCAGCACGATGGTGTTTTTGATGGTGGCTACAGGTGGTTTGCGGTGACCGAGTGCGTCGCCGACCTCGCCAAGTTCCAGCACCAGATCTCCGCGATAAGCAGCGTATTTTCCCTCGGACTCCTTGAAGTTCATGTTGAACAGCAGGCCTTTTTGTTCATAAGCATCGAATAGCATGGGGCACCTTGTTGTGAATGAATGATGGAGCCATACGTTCAGCAATATCCGTACCAACACGATGGGATGTTTTCAAAGAGTAGCTTATGAAAGCTCTGGTCCGTTTTTATTCACTGTGGACTTTTCTGGGACTTGAGATAGGTGGGTTTTCTTGCGGGACTTTTGCAGGACTCAATAGTGCTTTGTTGTGCGCTGTAGGACATGGATGCAACGGCCAGTCCCGCACGCGGTTAATAAAATCAATATGTTGCGCAAGAAAAGTTGCCTACGAACCAAGGGGGCAGGAGTTCGAATCTCTTCCGGCGCACCATATTCAGCAGTAAGACCAATCGCTTAACGTAACCCGTTAGGCGATTTTTCTTTTCAGCAAAGTTATTGCGGGACTTTCCTCCGCAGACACGGTTGGACGCTTCCAGCAGTTCGGTAAGCTCTACAGCGGAATAATGCGATGTAATGTCACCATTCGTGTGCCCGAGCAGGACTTTCCTTGTTTCCAACGAAACGCCTGCTGCCCTGAGCCGCCTACCAAACGTGTGCTTCAGATCGTGTGGTCTGACGTTGGCCAAGCCGGGGAGAGCCGATTCCATGTACTGCTTCAATTTCTTTGGTAATCAGAATCCCGCGCTGCCCCTCGATCAATAACTCAGGTGGAATGCCCTTGCCAGCGTCCGCATAAAGCTTCATGGCAGCCCTGAGCGCGCCACGTCATTCAACACGACCAGCCTGTATTCTCCGTTCTTCACGCCTGAGCGGACAAACAAGGCTGTGGTCTTGAGGCCGGTCTGGATACTCCCTAGATTCCACTGGAATTTCCAGCGAGCACAAAGCCCGTACTCCTCACTCACCTTCCGTGATTCCTGTGGATACCCACGTGTACGCGTGAATCCGTCTAAAGTTTCGCACCATGAACGCACCTGTGTGACATAGAGAGTAAAGCAGGCAGGATTAACTTGCGTTAGATATAATGATTGACATAGAACACGCTAAACTTTATAGTGCGCGATATGGCAATCACTACTAAATCGTTTTCATTGCCGCCGCCCGTTCTCGACAACTTGCATGGCTTGGGGCGGCGGATTTCCTCTGCCCGAAAAATCCAACGCTTGAGACAAGAAGACCTCTCAGTAATAGCTGGAGTTAGCCGCTCGACGCTAGTTGAGATTGAAAAAGGCTCGCCATTTGTTTCGATGGGCAGCTATATGGCCGCCCTTTGGGCGCTCGGCAACATGACGGAGATTCTTCCGGAAACAATGAGCGAAGAGGAGCAGCGATTGGTGGCCAGCGATCTTCCCAAGCGTGTACGTCATGGCTGAGATCGGCGTTCCTGTTTTTGTTCAGCTGATTGGTGATACTCACAAGTCGTTAGCTGGGGAACTTGTCTGGAATTCAGACACGAAGGTCGGCTCGTTCACTTACGACAAAGGCTACCTCAAGCTGAAAGGGGCATACAACCTCGACCCTGTAGCACTCCTACCTCGACCGAGGAGAGAGACACGCAACGATGGAATTTACGGTGTCTTCCGTGATGCGGGACCGGATGCCTGGGGGCGAGATCAGTTGATGCGCATTCATGGCACTCTGGATGAAGTCGGCATATTGCTCAAAGCACCACAGGATGGCGCAGGCAATATCTCGTTCCACGAAGAGCAGCGTTTACCGGCCTATCCCCTGAAGCGTATCGATGAGGTTTCTGCCGGCTTCCCTCCGGAAGACAGCCTGGTCGAAGCCGCAGTTAACCAAACAACCAGTATGGGCGGGGCAAAACCCAAACTGCTGACTTTTCATGAGGGTGCTTTCTGGATTGCAAAATTCCCTGAAAAGGGTGATCCGGAGTTCAAGAACGCAGCAAACGAACATGCAATGCTGAAAATGGCCCAAAGCTGTGGAATCGATGCTGCGGAATCCAGGGTACATAGGCTGCCGGATGGTCGTTTAATTCTGCTTGTAAAGAGGTTTGATCTTTCAGGTACCCCTGATGATTTCACTCGGCTTGGATTTGCCAGTGCCCATACGGTATTGGAAATGGGCGACCCAAGACGAGATGGAGAGCTAAAATCCTATCCTCTGCTCCGGCACCAAGCACGTCGCTGGACGCGCATAGAGATCGGCTTCGAGCTATGGCAACGACTAGCATTCAACGCGCTGGTTTCCAACGGTGACGATCACGCCAAGAACCATGCCCTCGTTCATGATGGTGAATGGAAGTTGTCGAAAGCCTTCGACATTGTCGCAGCTCCAGGCAATGGACCTGTCCGTCTATGTCTTCAAATCCATTCCGGAAGTGTTATTGCCACGCCTGAGAGTTTGCTCAAATCCGCTGACGAGATGGGAGTTGAGCGTGAAGTGGCAATCCATACCCTCCTTTCAATGTCCTTCACAATTCTTAACGAGTGGAGGGAATTGGTTGGCAGTTGGATGAGCAGCATAGCGGTCGATCAGCTTGCCTCGGCCTTCCGACTTTCGGAAGAAGTCAGCGTGTTCGATTTTTCCAGTCTTCCGGAGCCTACTAGAACCAAGCGATATCGCGCTTCCTAGATTCATAAGACTATCTTAAAACTCTAATTGATAGTCTTGATAATCCTGACACACACACCAAAGCCATGCGGCCACGCACGACTTAGTGGACATACAATGACTTTGCGCGGCGGGTAACCAAGGGGGGCAAGAGTTCGAATCTCTTCCGGCGCACCATATTCAGCAGTAAGACCAATCGCCTAACGTAACCCGTTAGGCGATTTTTCTTTTCAGAAATTGTTGCTGGAATTTTGCGGAATCTCTTACACATGCACGCCTGTTGTCGCTCTCAAGTAGCTCAGCAGTGTCAAACACAACGAATTCCTTCAGTAGCTATGCTGCACTGCAGATGCTGCGATAATGTGCAGAATGCCCAGTGTAGAATTCCTCGCGAAAATACTTTGCAAGGCATAAATTTCGATATGCGCCACTTTCTGTTTCTTCTGGCGATACTTCTCGCCGCAGGCTCTGCGTACGCCGACCCGCAGCTCTACCCGTTCAAACTTGCCATTCGTCCAGAGCCGGGTAAGCAAGTAGTGCTGGCACAGAACAACGGTCCGGCACCAATACTGGCGATGGTGAATCTGCTCAATCCAGATAACGCCATTATCGATCCAGCACCTCCAATAATTCTGGTAATCAAACCCCAAGAAAGTATTCCTATCGCTTCCGTACATGTTGCATTTGCGGGGCAACGATATCGCATCTCGACTTCTTACAAATTCTCGATTGGCGATCCTGACGCATTGCACGATTCTAAGGCTATATATCGGCTACCGTTCCAGGATGGGCAGACGATCAAGATAGGGCAGGTGCGCGGCGGCAGAATCACTACCCATAACGCGCCAGATTCTCAATACGCCGTCGATTTCGCGGTTCCTATCGGCACGCCGGTGCATGCCGCCAGAAAAGGCCATGTCGTGGATGTCGATCAGCATTTCACCAAGGGTGGTAATGATCCAAAGCTGAAAGCCAACCACGTATTGATCTTGCATGAGGATGGGACACTGGGGATGTACTCCCACTTTTCGACTAATCGCATTACTGTGTCCATCGGACAAGAGGTTGAAGCGGGTGCCCTGATTGGATATTCCGGAAACACGGGTTATTCATCAGGGCCTCACTTGCATTTTGCCGTGCTGACCAACACGCGCACACCGGATGGGACGGCAAAATACATCTCCGCTCCGGTGGATTTCGTAAATGAGGCGCCAGACCGGAAGATTAGATTTTCTCAAGACGAGAAACTGGTGGCGCACTATGGAAGGCAGTAGCGTCGAAAGGTCTAGATACTTTTATCCCTTGATATCCCCGAAAATTTGAACAACAATCCGCGCCTGCTTTTGAAATGCAACGCGAGGAGCGGTTAGATGCAATACACAGGGCAAGACATGCTATGGCTGATTGGCAGCTTGTCGCGCATCTTCCGCATCCCGTTCGATCCGAAACTCATCCGCCAGCAATTCCCCCCTCCCTATTCGCGCACTGCATTGTTGAATGCACTGCAGGCATTGGAATTCAAGGTGGGCGAGTGGAACCTGGATGACAAGAAGCTATCAGATATGGAAAGCATCCCGTTCCCCGCGGTCGCCTTCCTGCAAGAAAATTCTATAGCGGCGGAATCTGCGCCTGTCCAAAAAACACCTATTACAGTGCCGGGAGAGAGCGAACTCACTCCTCAAACTGATGAGCAACTCAAGCTGACTGCCCCGGTACTTCTGATCAAGGCCGACGCCGAGCGTGTGCTGTTCTTCCGCGCAGGGGCCGAACAGCCGGAAACCGTACCGCTCACCGAATTCACCCGACACTTTCGCACCGACATCCTGCTGGTCGCACGCAAAGAACAAAATCCAACTGACGCTGACGAATCACCATCGAAGAATCAGAATAAGCCAACTCCATTCGGCTTTCGATGGTTCCTGCCGGAGCTGTTGAAACACAAACGCATCTGGCGCGACATCATCATTGCATCCCTGGCGATTCAGATCATCGGCCTGGTTACGCCGCTGTTCACCCAAGTCATCATCGACAAAGTCGTGGTGCACCAGACCAAGAGCACACTTATTGCCATCGCCGTCGGTTTGGTCATGTTCATGCTGTTCAACAGCGCCATGACCTGGCTGCGCCAATACTTCGTGCTGCATACCGGCAACCGTATAGATGCTGTGCTCGGCAGCCACGTGTTCCGCCACATGCTGCATCTGCCCGTACCTTACTTCGAGCAGCGCCCGACCGGAACGCTGGTGGCGCGTTTGCACGGCGTGGAGACCGTGCGCGAATTCATCTCGGGCGCGGCTGTCTCGCTTTTGCTCGACTTCCCATTCTTGTTCATCTTCCTCGCCGTGATGTTCTGGTATAGCTGGCAACTGAGTCTCATTGCCCTGTTGTTGATGTCGATCATCACCATCGCCAGTTTTCTCGTCACACCCACATTCCGTGAAAAGCTCAACGAACAATTCATGCTCGGTGCCAAGAACCAGGCTTTCGTCACTGAATATGTAGCGGGGATGGAGACCGTAAAATCGCTGCAGATGGAACCGGTGCTGGTGCAAAAATACGGCGAGAACCTCGCACAATATCTCGCCGCAGGTTTCGCCACCAAGCAGCTTTCCAATTCATTCAACGTCGTGGTCAACGCGCTGGAGCAGATCATGACGCTCTCCATTCTCGTGGTGGGCGCGATGCTGGTGATGAAGAACGACGGTTTCACCATCGGTATGCTGGTTGCGTTCCAGATGTTCGCCGGGCGCATGACCCAGCCCATGCTGCGCCTGGCTGGCCTGTGGCAGGAATTCCAGCAGGCCAACATCGCCCTCAAGCGTCTGGGCGACATGATGAACACCCCGACCGAGCCGCACACGCTCACCCCGGCACGATTGCAGGGTGGGGCGGGTGGCTGTGTCGAACTCAAGGACGTCAGTTTCCGCTACAGCGACAAACACCCCTACCTGTATCGCAACCTCAATCTCACTCTCAAACAGGGCAGACTCACCGTGCTCATGGGGCCTTCCGGTTGCGGAAAGAGCACTCTGGCCAAGATGCTGCAAGGTTTCTACTGGCCGAGCGATGGCAGCATCCTGCTCGACGGCTACGACCTGCGCCATCTGGCGGCGAACGAGCTGCGTGCCAACTTCGGCGTCGTGCCGCAAGAAACACGCCTCTTTTCAGGCACCGTCTACGACAACCTGCAACTCGCCAATCCGCATGCTGGGTTCGAAGAGATCGTGCATGCTTGCAAGATGGCCGAGATCCACCACGTCATCGAACAATTGCCGCAAGGTTATCAGACCCCGGTGGGTGAGAATGGGGTTGGGCTTTCCGGCGGACAGCGCCAGCGTATTGCCATTGCTCGTGCACTGCTCAAGCATCCGCGTGTACTCATCTTCGACGAGGCGGTGAGCAATCTGGACATGCAGACCGCCGAACATTTCGCCGGAACCATCAACAAGCTCAAAGGCAAAGTCACCATGCTGTTCATCACCCACCAATTGCCCAAGGCATTGCAGGTGGACGAGGTGCTCAAGTTCGGCAATCCTGAAGCAGGTGCAGCTATCTCAACGCCTCAAGCAGCTGCGCAAGCTGCCGCTTGCTAAGCTTCATTCCAGTTCCTCCGGCACAAGCCAACTATTTCAGTCTCGCAATGAGTGCGGACATCGCTTAAAACGATGTTCGATTGAATTCCACAGTATTCCAGTCGGAAACTGCAGCAAGGAAGATATGCGCTCCAAGCATTATTCCATCAGCCTTTCGGCGTAATCGAGGTCGAGGTATAGGCGGAGGTATAGACCGTTTGGCATATTGTTGCCATGCAGATATCCAACTAAGGTGTTCCCCGATGCCTGCTAGTGGTTTATCCCATGCGGAAAACGCATCGACGATGTGAATAATAAAAAAACAGTTCAGGGAAAAGAACCATGGTGGCTGCCACAAAAGTAGCACGTAAATCACGTATCGTCGGCGTTGATCCCCAGGACTTCAGTCCCAGTCTGTTACGCGTCCAGACGCAGCCGCCCGCACCGTTTGCTCGCGCCATGTTGCACCTGCTGCTGATTCTGCTGTTCCTGCTCATCCTCTGGGCCGCGTTCGGCAAACTTGACGTCGTTGCCACCGCCGAAGGCAAACTCATCCCCCAAACCTACCTCAAGATCATCCAACCCTTTGAGCAAGGCCTTGTCCGCGAGATTCTGGTCAGCGAAGGCGAGCACGTCAAAGCCGGGCAAATCCTTATGCGGCTCGACACCACCCTGTCCGATGCCGACGGCAAAGCCATCAACATCGACTACCACAGCAAACAGATCACCCTGCGCCGCATCGACGCAGAACTGGCCGATAAGGAATTCAAGCGCAAATCGGGCGATCTGGATGCGCTGTACAACGAAGCGCAGGCCCAATACCGCGCCAACCGCCTGGCTTACGAGACGGCACTGGCCCAGGAACACAGCACCCACGACAAAACCCAAAGCGACCTTGCCGCAGCCGAACAAGCGCGCACCAAAGCTCATCGAAATCCTGCCGCACTACCGCGAACAAGCCAAAGCCTATGCCGACTTGGCCAAAGATGGCTACGTCAGCAAACTCGTCGCCACCGACAAAGAGCGCGAACATATCGAAAAAGAACAAGACCTCAAAACCCAGGAACACATCATCAGCAGCGCCCAGGCCACACTCGCCTCATCCAGCCGCAAACTCGAACAGATCACCGCCGACTACCGCCAACGCCTTCAAGCCGAACGCGCCGACATCAGCGGCAAACTCGACAAGACCCAAGCCGAAGTCACCAAACAGCAATACCGCAACGGCTTGCTGGAACTGAAGGCCTCGCAAGACGGCATCATCAAAGACCTCGCCACCCACACCATCGGCACCGTCATCAGCCCCGGCACCATCCTCATGACCCTCGTGCCCAAGGACGAAATCCTCAGGGCCGAAGTGTGGGTCTCCAACGAAGACGTCGGCTTCATCCATCAGGGCGAACCCACCAAGATCAAATTCGCCTCTTATCAATTCCAGAAATACGGCATGGTCGATGGCAGCATCGCCCACCTCAGTGCTGACGCTACCGACAACACCCAGCAAGGCGCCGGCCAATCCGCGCCACCCAGTACCAAATCACCGAACGGACAACCATATTCCTACCGCGCCTTGGTGGATCTCAAAGCTCAGGAACTCCTCGTCGATGGGGTGCGCCATGCCTTGAGCCCAGGCATGCAGGTCACGGCGGAGATACACCTCGGTACGAGAACCATCCTTGAATATCTGCTGTCGCCCGTGATGGGGGCGTTTCAGGAGGCGGGGAGGGAGCGGTGATGGATAAGTTCATGGAGAACACACCGCGGCCTGTTTCGCAGCCAGCTTGATGATGAAGCGTTGTCAGACACCCGGCTCGCTTTGGCGCAGGGACAGCCGCTGGGAAGCGAGCGGTTCAGCGAGATGATGTGCGCTGCGGTGGGAGCGAGGCGTGCGAGAAGCAGGCCGGGCAGGCCGACGGTAAAGCGCGACCAGAGTGAGCGGGTTGAAGACCAGACTGATTTTGGATTCTGAACAGGAGAAATCGAATGCGAAAACATATTGCGAAGCTGACCCCTTTGATTCACGACAGGCTGAGTACAGCGGCCTGTTTCGCAGCCAGCTTGATGATGAAGCGTTGTCAGACATCCGGCTCGCTTTGGCGCAGGGACAGCCGCTGGGAAGTGATCGGTTCAGCGAAATGATGTGCGCTGCGGTGGGAGCGAGGCGTGCGAGAAGCAGGCCGGGCAGGCCGACGGTAAAGCGCGACCAGAGTGAGCGGGTGGAAGATCAGACTGATTTTGGATTCTGAACAGGAGAAATCGAATGCGAAAACATCTTGCGAAGCTGCCCCCTTTGATTGCTGTCATCGTTGAAAACAACGATGCGGCAAATGATGCGGAAGGGAGGGGCGCAGCATGAAACATTTACTTTTCATTGGGGCCTTATTTTTATCGGCAATGCCATATGGGCAGTTTGCATATGCAGGGAGTTGTTCTCCAAAAATCAATGTTTCCGGCGAGCAATGCAACTATCGCTATGAGTTGGTGTTGAACAAAAACGATAAAGTGTGCAAGCACATGAAAGAGGTCTTCGATTGGAGTTTTCGCAGGCCGTTCGATCTTAGAGGAATCAGCGAAAAACAGCAGCGGGAAGAATTCTTCCCCGTGTATTCCCATTACCCCAGCAGCAAGGAGTTTGATGCGGTTGTTTGGCGTAATCCTATTCTGATTAGGGAAAGTCATGATGGAACAGTATTTCAGTGGCCTATGCCGATAGCTGAATTCGATGTTGATAACGATGGGGAAAATGAGGTTGTTATCAAGGGTACTTGGTTTAACGGAGAAAGAGATTCTCAAGAAACAATACTCATTTTCAAGAGAGACGAGATCGATCCAAAACAGATAACAAAATGGAGCGAGCTAGTTGGACAACCCGGAAAACGCCCCCGTGTAATAGGCAACGGCGAGCGAATCATCCGCCCTTTCATTTTCGATGGGAGCAGCTATCTGATGATGTATGAAGCCGAGGGGCGAGGCGCATTCTGGGGCCAGCAAACAATGTGGGTGCGGCAGTACAAGGGCGGCGGGCGTGTCTATCACCCCGAAGAAACTCCGCTGGAAATAGAAGACGTATGCAAATTCAACATGGTTCGTTTTGACTAAACAAGGGAAAAGATCATGACTTTGATTGGACTGCACAACGATTGGCTCAAGGGTTCCTACAAGGAAGATCGCGATTTCATCATCAGGATGGGCGAGAACGACAAGCTGTACAAGGGCATCAAGCTTCCCGGCGAATCATGGGTGTTCGGAACCAAGCCCTACAACGACGGCAGCATTGCCATCGGCTATGGCTTCGACTTGCTGAAAAATAGACCGGCATACATTGCCCACTTTCTTGGGACGGTCGGCATCAGTGTCACCGCAGCTCAGATTGATACGATTCAGAAGAAACCTGGTGGCGCAACGCTTGCCGATTTTGCTTTCCTGAACTTGGGCAGCGAGGCGACAGCCCGCCAGTTGATGGTAAATGTGCTGGATAGTGTTGATCCATCGTACTCAGGAAAGGAAGTTGAGTTAGACGATGTTCTTCAACAGCAAAATATTTCTCTCGGCAACTCAAAAGAAAGAGCCGTACTGGTTTCGATGTATTACCAAAGTGCCAAATACTTTGGAACGACTGATAGCCCTTCAAATATGGTGCGCTCTCTGAAGGACGGCAACCGCGCTGAAGCGTGGTTCGAAATCCGCTACGGTTCCAGCAAAAATGGTGCTGACGGTAATGGCGTAGTCAAACGCCGCTTTGCCGAATCCGAAATCTTCGGCCTCTATGGTGACACGGCGCAACTGACGCCAGCCGATCAACTGAAAGAAGCCAAAGATGCATACCGCACGCTACAACTTCATCGCGACAAAATCATGGACTATGAATCGCGTTATGGCGTTAACCCAGATGGCACAGCCAGCGCGAACAACCAAATTGCTGCTGCCAATAATGATTATGGTTTGAGTGCCAGTGTAAACGAAGTGCATACTTTGGTTGCAAGCCTCACCCCCGCCTGCAACGTCATTCTCGACGACCTCGCGGCCAGCACCGACCCCAGCACCAAAGCCGCCTACGACAAATGGGCCGCCAACCGCGCAAGCTTTGTTTCCACCAACCTGCATTTCGGGGGAGGGTTTAGCGGAGTCATCGATGCCCGCAAATACGAGAAATTCTCAACCAACAACGACGTGCTCATGGTGGACGACAGCGCCCCCGTCAGAAGCAACACACTCTATGGAGGGCAAGGCAACGACCTCCTTATCGGCGGAGCGGGCGACGACAACCTCGACGGCGGCACAGGCACAGACGTATTGGCGGGTGGCGGTGGCAACGACAGATACTTCGTCACCAGCGGAGAAACCGTCACCATCGAAGACAAGAGCGGCATCAACACTATCTTGCTGGACAACAAGGTAATCGGCGCTTTTTATCGGGTAGTGGGCAACGCGACACTCTACACCAGCGCGGATGGTGCATTCACTGCTACTTTGACAGGCGGCGAATTCATCATCAACGACACGAATGGCACCCAGATCACCCTGAACAAAGACTTCGCCGAGGGCGATTTCGGCATCAAATTCTACGATCCGTTGGCGGGGCTGCTACCTGAAACAACAGTTCCAACCGATGCTGCCGAGCATGCATGGGGTCCCGATGCAGTATTCGCCATGGGCGGGAACGACGTTGTCACCGGTTACGATGACGGGCAAGGTTACGGGCCCGTCAAGGTGACAACGGGGGATGGCACAGTGAAAGATATGGCTTATGCTGAAGCTCTGCAAGGGGACGACGGCAACGACTACATCTACAGCGAACACTACACGGACTACCTCCAATTCACGACGGATGTTGCGATAAAAAAAGGCAACAGCGATATCGGCAGCGGCAATTTTGGGGACATCCTGCTGGGCAATGCTGGAGACGATGAACTGTTCGGTGGACTGAATAACGATGCCTTGCTGGGCGGGGTCGGCAACGACCTGCTCATTGCCGGTGCGGGAGATGACCAGATATTTGGCGACCGCGAGATGGATGGTAGAACCGGATGGGGGGACCCTAATTATTCAACTTTGACCTGGATGAAAAATGACAACGGCGTGTGGGGTGTCGGCCAGTGGCAATCGCCCAGCTTTATCCCAGCTCCTCCCATATGTGACCCCGCGGATAGCGGCAACGACACCATCTATGCCGGTAACGGAAAAGACACCATCGAGGGCGGAGGCGGCAATGACGTCATATACGGTGAGAACGGGGATGACCGTATTGTCGGAGATTGTGCCCAAGCTGACTCGCCCAATGCAGGCAACGACTATCTGGATGGAGGCGAGGGCAAGGACACAATAATTGGGCAGGGGGGCGACGACATCCTGCGGGGCGGAACCGGTAACGACATCCTGAATGGGGATGGTAACGTTTCCGACATATTTGATGGCAACGACTATCTGGATGGCGGCGAAGGCAACGACGAACTCTACGGTGGGGGTGGCAACGACATCTTGCTGGGCGGTGCAAACGATGACACGCTATCCGACGATGCAGGCGTCAACATTCTCGATGGCGGTGCTGGCAGCGATACTCTGTATGGCGGAAGCGGTGTCGACACCTTGATCGGCGGCGCAGACAACAACACCCTCTACACCCAAGGCAACGACACTATCGTATACAACCTGGGCGACGGCACGGACACCATCATCCGCATGGATGCCGGGGCAGGCAGCACGCTCAATTACAGTTTCGGCGCCGGTGTCGACCCCAATGCCCTCACTCTGCATCAAGGCTCGCTCATGCTGGATTTCGGCAATGGCAATGCGATCCACATCAACGACATCAACCATCGGGATGTATTCAACTCATTGGAGAGCAGCCGCTTCGAATTTGCCGATGGCACGGTGCGAATGCGATGGTGCATAGGTGAAGCAGACAATGATGGGAGCTATGCAGCGCAAGCTGAGTGGAGGGATGCGGCATGAGGACCAATCAACTGTGGTTGCGGCGAATTGCCAAACTTGGATTGGTGTTGATGCTTGGAGCAAGCATGAGCGCCTGTGCTGGATTTTTAGGTTTTGGCGGCACAAGCTGGAAGGAAGAAGTGCTGTTGCATGATGGCAGCAAGATAATTGTGAAGCGGTCGGTCGAGCGTGGCGGTCGTCACGAGCTAGGGCAAAAGCCGCCTTATAAAGAACAGAGTTTGAGCTTCACCATGCCCGGTACCAATCAAACCATCACATGGGAAGACCATTACAGCGAAGACATCGGCAGTGCGAGCTTTCTGCCAATGGCGCTGGATATACATCAGGGCACAGCCTATCTGGTGGCAGATACGATGGGTTGCTTGTCTTACAACAAATGGGGTAGGCCGAATCCGCCTTACGTCATCTTCAAGCACGATGGACACGCGTGGAAACGAATTGCCTTGCAAGAACTACCTGCCGAAATCAAATTGCCCAATCTAATTATGTCTATGCCTGACGTTAAGGTTGAGGAAATAGGCGAGAGCTTCATTACCGCAGACATGATTCAGAAAATCATCAGCAAATACCCTCAACCTGAGTACCGCAGCATTTTGAGGGTGGCGCTGAAGAACGGTTCAGGAGTTACGAGTTGTGAGGAGCTAGTCCATTACAAATGTGGATGGGGAGCTCCTGGAGAATTCAACAAGAAATATTTTGACAACACCTGCAAATAATCAAATCTGAGAGGGAGGTCAATCATGACAACGCAATTTGAAATTGACTGTGCATTGATGGCTGGTGCAGCTTATCGTTCGACACGTGATCCAATAAATCGTTTCCCGATTCCATCAGGCTGGAGCGAAATTATTGAACAATACAGAAGCTTGCCTAGTGGCTTTGAAGCTGCAACCTTCACTCGCGGTACTGGAGCAAACACCGAAATCGTTATCTCCTTCGCAGGCACAGGAAACGATGGGGACTGGATATATGGCAACATTCCCTTGGCTGCAGGTAATTTGTCAGACCAGCTACGTCAGGCAGCGGATTACTATCTACAGGTCAAAGCCAGCGCACCTGCGGGGGCAACTATCAGTTTCACAGGCCACTCGCTAGGCGGCGGTCTGGCTTCCTTGATGGCCGTCCTGTTCGGCGAAAGCGCCACCACCTTTGACCAAGCACCATTCCGTAACTCTGCGCTTAACTTCACTACGACGGATTTTTTTGGAAACGTTACGCCACATTTCGTTGCGCAAGACCTTAAAGACTATTTGACCTCAGGACAGAGCGCCATTGCATCTGCCATGCCGTCAGCAACATTGGCCCGCTTGCTGACTAATCTGGATGCTTACATCGCCGCACCGAACACGGAAAATGAATTGGCTGTACGCGAAGCGAAAGTAACCGACATCAATGTTCAAGGCGAAATCCTGGGCTATCTGCCGTTCAGCCGCATTGGCTCACAAGGCGATCTCAAGCAGCAGAACAACATGGACATCCCGGTTGATGCGCAGATTGATCTGCATTCGCAAGCCTTGCTCACCGCCATGCTGCAAAGTGGGGACACTGCAAGCAGTACTATAGACGACCACACCTTGGGTCAAGCCAGTTTCAAACTTCCCGATCTGCTGAAGATGATGTTTGATCCGAAGCTGTTTGCCTATCCGGTTAACGCAACCAACACGACAGATCGAAACTTCATTGAAAATCTCGTCCGCCATCAAGCTGGCGGCATCGGTGGTGTACCGACAGGCGGCGACGCCATGGTCACCCGCTTCACCTCCGACCTGTGGAAGTTGGCGCAGGATGGTGGTTTGACCATCAATGACAACGAGGCATGGAACACGAACAACGTCAGCAAGGCGCTTATCGCCTTTGCCATGCAAAAGTACTACGAAGAGCCAGCAGGCAGTGCGGAAGCAGGCAAAACCTTGTTCCAGAATATCGGCGGCGGTATTCAGTTCGATACCGAGGCTGTGGTCGGTAAAGGTAAAAACATCACTGGTGCTCAAGGCTACACCCAATATTTCCAGACCTACCTCAACACCTCCTTGAATCTGTCTTCACAAGACAGGCAGCTTATTCAAGCTAAGCTCCCAGCTATGCGCGATTGGTACGTGCAAGCCGGAGCGAATGGCATGGCCGCCGCCGACACCTTCAACCGTGGCGCCTTCATGCTCGGCGGCAAGAACGGAGATGCGCTCATTGGGGGCAGCGGCGATGACCTGCTCGTTGGCAATGAAGGCAATGACGTGCTGCAAGGCGGAACCGGCAACGACACCCTGTTGGGCGGGGCAGGCAACGACACCTATATTATCAATGGCGACGCCACCGTCGAAGACCAGCAAGGCAAAGACACCATCATCTTCAACGGCAAAGCAATCACCATGCTTATCCGGCAACAAGATGGCTCATTTCAGACAGCCGACGGCAGCATCAAAGGCAACAACGCTGTTCTGATTGATACCGTCAACGGCAACACCCTGACCTTCGGCCACAACTTCGCGGAGGGCGACTTCGGCATCAAATTTTATGACCCGCTGGCGGGGCCGCTGCCTGACGTAATAGATAAACCAACCGATGCTGCCGAGCATACATTTCCATTGCCTTTGTATGATTCCGTATTTGCCTTGGGCGGCAACGACATTGTCACCGGTTACGATGACGGGCAAGGTTACACGCCCTATCAAACATTAACGGGGGATGGCGTACTGATAGATGTGGCTTATGCCCAAACACTGCAAGGGGACGATGGCAACGATTACGTCTACAGCGAACACAACACAGACTACCTCCAATTCACGACGGATGTCGCGATAAAAAAAGGCAACAGCGACATCGGCAGCGACAATTTCGGCGACATCCTGCTGGGCAATGCGGGAGCCCCCACATTGGAAGGCGGTGCGGCGAATGATTTCGAATGGAGGATTGCGGCATGAGCTCCCACGGAACATTGAGGCGAATGGCGAAATACGGACTGATCTTGTTGATGGGAGCGTGCATGAGTGCAGAGGCTGGATGGTTCGGATTCGGCGGGGATAGCTGGAAGGAAGAAGTGCTGCTGCATGACGGGCAAAAGATCATCGTCGAGCGTTCGGTCGAACATGGCGGACGGCATGAGATCGGGCAGAAGCCGCCTTACAAAGAACAAACCCTAATCTTCACACATCCCGGAACTCGGCAGAAAATCATCTGGGAAGACAAATTCAGCGAAGAAGTCGGCAGTGCCAATTTCCTGCCGATGCTGCTGGATATCAGCAATGGCACGCCGTATCTGGTGGCCTACCCGATGGGCTGCCTCTCATACAACAAATGGGGCAGACCGAACCCGCCCTATGTGGTTTTTAAGTATGACGGCAAGGAATGGCAACGCGTCCCATTGCAGGTGCTTCCAGCCGAAATCAAAACACCGAACCTGATCTTTTCGATGCCAGACGTCAAGGTAAAGGAATCCGGCAAGCGGTTCATGACCGCAGAAATGATCGGGGCGATCATTGCGAGCTACAAGCAGCCGGAATACAGAACCATCCTGCGGGAGCCTCTGGCTCAGGCGCAGATAAATCAAATGTGCATGGAAATGATGCTTTACAAAGGCTACTGGATTATGCCGAATGATCCGGTAGCACGCAGCATGGTTGATAGAAAAACGAAGTAAAGATTGCCCATCTACGAATCCAATCATTCAGGAGACACGTCATGGCAACAACTATCGAATACGCATTGATGGCAGGAGCTTCTTACTACGACACACGTCACGATATTAACCGCTTCCCAATACCAGCCGGATGGAGTTGGGTTTCTCGAAATCCACAAGATGATGCCACCGGATTTGAAGCTGCTGCTCTTGGCAACGGCGCAGAAATCGTCATCTCCTTCGCCGGCACCTACCCCACATCCCCCGGCGACTGGGCTGCCAACATCGGCTTGGCTACCGGGCAAGGCTCTGTTCAACTCGAACAAGCGGCGCGCTATTACCTTGACGTAAGGCGCCAGAACCCCAGTGCGACCATCACGCTTACGGGGCATAGTCTCGGTGGCGGACTGGCTGCGCTGGTTGGCGTGTTTTTCCATGTGCCTGCCACTACATTTGACCAAGCGCCCTTCGCCAACTCCGCACAATCGAATTCGTTGTTATCGAACCCGCTCAACATTCTCACCCCGGATGTGGCTGCCGAACTCAAGGCGACATTAGTGAATGATGGATACACCGAAGCCGAACTTGCCCCGCTGACGAATTTTCTGCTGATTCGCCCCACCGACGGCAGCATCCCCAACTCCAACCTCATCGACATCATCCGAGTGGATGGCGAATTCACCTCGGCCTTGGGCGTGGGTGCATTCGATCCCATCGGCAACCCAGCCACGGTCATCACCCACGGCCCGCACTTCGAGCCCTCAATCGATCTGCACGACATAGCCCTGCTCACCGATTTCGTGATGAGCGACGCCACGGCATCGACCGTTGCCGGGCAAAAACAATCCCTGAGCGAAGTCACCAAGAAACTTACTGACCTGCTGGGTATGATGTTCGACGGCAATTTGTATTCGCATACAACTAACGCGACCAACACCACAGATGAGGATTTTCTCAATCACCTCATCCGCCACGAGGCTGGCGTGCCAGGCGCCATCACCGCTGACGCCATGGTCACTCGCTTTACTTCTGACCTGTGGAAACTGGCGCAGGACGGCGGCCTGACCATGAACGATAGCGCCATCTACTACAACCAGAACAACGTCAGTAAAGCGCTGACAGCCTTCGCCATGCAAAAGTACTACGAAGAGCAGTCGGGAGGAGTGGGGACAGGCAAAACTCTGTTCCAGAACATCGGCGGCGGCGTTCATTTCGATACCGAGGCCGTGGTCGGTGCCGGCAACTCGATTACCAGTACCAAGGGCTACACCCAGTACTTCCAGAACTATCTCAATGGTACAAGTTTGTTATCTCTTCAAGAGCGCTCCCTCATTAGCACCGTCCTTCCACAACTGCGTGACTGGTACGTGCAAGCCGGAGCGAATGGCATGGCCGCCGCCGACACCTTCAACCGTGGCGCCTTCATGCTCGGCGGCAAGAACGGAGATGCGCTCATTGGGGGCAGCGGCGATGACCTGCTCGTCGGCAATGAAGGCAATGACGTGCTGCAAGGCGGAACCGGCAACGACACCCTGTTGGGCGGGGCAGGCAACGACACCTATATTATCAATGGCGACGCCACCGTCGAAGACCAGCAAGGCAAAGACACCATCATCTTCAACGGCAAAGCAATCACCATGCTTATCCGGCAACAAGATGGCTCATTCCAGACAGCCGACGGCAGCATTAAAGGCAACAACGCTGTTCTGATTGATACCGTCAACGGCAACACCCTGACCTTCGGCCACAACTTCGCGGAGGGCGACTTCGGCATCAAATTTTATGACCCGTTGGCGGGCCCGCTGCCTGAAACAATGGATGCAACCGATGCTGCCGAGCATGCATGGGGTCCCGATGCAGTGTTCGCCCTGGGCGGGAACGACGTTGTCACCGGTTACGATGACGGGCAAGGTTATGGGCCCGTCATCGTGACAACGGGGGACGGCACAGCGAAAGATATGGCTTATGCCGAAACTCTGCAAGGGTGCGACGGCAACGACTACGTCTACAGCGAACACTACACGGACTACCTCCAATTCACGACGGATGTCGCGATAAAAAAAGGCAACACCGATATCGGCAGCGACAATTTCGGGGATATCCTGCTGGGCAATGCGGGAGACGATGAACTGTTCGGCGGGCTGAATAACGATGCCTTGCTGGGCGGGGTCGGCAACGACCTGCTCATTGCCGGTGCGGGAGATGACCAGATATTTGGCGACCGCGAGATGGATGGTAGAACCGGATGGGGGGACCCTAATTATTCAACTTTGACCTGGATGAAAAATGACAACGGCGTGTGGGGTGTCGGCCAGTGGCAATCGCCCAACTATATCCCGGTTCCTCCCATAACTGACCCCGCGGATAGCGGCAACGACACCATCTATGCCGGTAACGGAAAAGACACCATCGAGGGCGGGGGCGGCAATGACGTCATATATGGTGAGAACGAGGATGACAAAATTTGCGGAGATTATGCCCAGGCTGACTCGCCCAATGCAGGCAACGACTACCTGGATGGAGGCAACGGCAACGACACAATAATTGGGCAGGGGGGCGACGACATCCTTCGGGGCGGAACGGGTGACGACATCATGAATGGCGATGGTAATTACTCCGACATATTTGATGGCAACGATTATCTGGATGGCGGCGATGATAACGACACCCTCTGGGGGGAAGGTGGTAACGATATCTTGCTGGGCGGTGCAGGCACAGATACTCTGGATGGCGGAAGCGGTGCCGACATCCTGAACGGTGGCACGGGTAACGACACCATCTACACCAGCGGCAACGACACCATCGTGTACAACCTGGGTGACGGCACGGACACCATCATCCGCACGGATGCCGGGGCAGGCAGCACGCTCAATTATAGTTTCGGCGCCGGTGTCGACCCCAATGCCCTCACTCTGCGTCAAGGCTCGCTCATGCTGGATTTCGGCAATGGCGATGCGATCCACATCAATGACATCAAGCATCGGGATGTATTCAACTCATTGGAGAGCTGCCACTTTAAATTTGCCGATGGCACGGTGCTTACCGGCCAGCAGTTGTTGGAGCGCGGTTTCGATGCCGACGGCACCGCAGGCGATGACATCCTCCAGGGTACCAACGCGACCGACCGCATCAGGGGCCTGGCAGGCGATGACACGTTGAACGGCAATGAGGGGGACGACACCCTCACCGGCGGGCAAGGCAACGATAATTTGATCGGCGGCACTGGCAGCGACACTTATGTGTTCGGACACGGTGACGGGCAAGACACGCTCACCGATCAGGGCGACACTGTTGCAACCGATACCATCCAGTTGGCACAGGGCATCACTCAAAGCGATGTCATGCTGGTGCGGCAATCAAACGGTAATTTGCTGCTCCAGTTGAACGGCAGCGAAGAGCGGATCGTCGTGCAAGGCCAGTTTTCCGATTCTGCAAACCGCATCGAGCAGATCGTCTTTGGCGACGGCAGCGTGGTGACGGCGCAGGAGCTGGATGCGCTGCCATTGGATACCTATGTTGGCGGCATGCAGAACGACATCATCAGCGGCACCAATGCCAACGACACTATGCTGGGTGGAGACGGGATCGACACCTATCGCTTCGGCTACAACATGGGCATGGATACTGTGGTCGATGCTTCGGCGGGGGGCAACAGCATCGACTTGCAAGGTCTCGGTTTCAGCAACCTGAGTGCGACGCAAAGCGGCAACGATCTGCTGTTGAAGATACGCGGCACCAATCAAGGCATGACCCTCAAGGATTATTACCTCACCACGCAGGACTGGACGGTGACGGATGGCAACGGTGTGCAGCAGACAATGACGGACATCCTGACGGCCACCGCCAATCAGGATGAATACAGTACGCTGCGGGGTGATTTCCTGACCGCGCAGGAAGCACAGATCAGGGCCGCCAATCCGGCGCATTCGGCATTGGGCACCACAGTCACGGCGTATAACAGCAAAGTCACCACGACGACTACCACGAATTACACCTGGCTCAGCGGCGGGCCGGACAGTAGCACCACCAGCACGACGGTCACCGCCGATACAGGATATTTTGCGGAGGGGATGGGATCTTGGGGATACCTGAGCCTTTTCGATCAGCAGACCGGGATCCGGAATACGGCCATCAATAGCGATGCCGCATACATCGTTGCCGATGCGGGCCAGGTGAGTTTCAGTTCCGGCCGGTATGTTCAGGCGGCCCTCAACTTGGGCATGCCGTATAACGTCAGCACCAACCAGTCACAGTCGCTTCGCACATATTGGATCACTGACAGTTTTGGAATGGTAACCGGAAAAGCCACAGAAACTGCTCAAATCCAGACTGATCTGTCGTCGCAAGATGGCTCGGTGGTGGCGATCTATGCGGATGCTTCAGTTGCGCCGCCGCAAGCCGTTTTATCCTGGCTTGCTTCCCGTACTGATACGTTCAACCTGCAAGAGATCACCGGGGGCGCATCGGATAATACGATCGATGCATCGAACAACCGGTATGCAATGGTTAATGGTGGTGCGGGCAACGACACACTGTACGGGGGCGGTTTGTCGTTTGGCGGCGAAGGCAACGACGTGCTCATCGGAGGGACGCTGCAATATGGTGGCAACGGCAATGACGTTCTGATCGGTGGCGATGCAATGTCGGGCGGGGCCGGCAACGACGTGATGGAAGGGGGCGCGGCAAGTTCGCGCTATCTGATAGACCCGGCGCAAACCGGCATCGATCTGATTCGCGATACGGGCGATTCGGAGGCCGCCTACAAGGATTGGTATTACAGCTCGCTGGGCATCCCGAATTGGCAGATGCGCGACAGATGGGGCGGGTATTACACCAGCGCCTCGGCCAGTTCGGACTCGGGCTATTTCAAATATGACGACCCGAACAATCCCCCTCCAAATTGGGTGACCGATCCGGTCTATATTGAACCGCTCCCTTCAATGAACCGTCCCGCGGCCTTCGACTACGCTGCTTTGCAGGCGGCGTATGCCGCCGGGGTGATCCCGACGGACACATTGGAGTTCGGCGCAGGCATCGCGCTGGCAGATATGCAGCTGTCGTGGGGCGAGACTTCGCAGGCTTCCCCGATTAACGGAGCAAACGAGCTTTACCGCACCTTGAATTTGTCCTGGAACGGAGGGGCTAGCCAGGTACAGTTGGTCATCCCGCATATCGACGATCCGCTGGGCAGCGGGGTCGAGCAGATCAAGTTCGCCGATGGAACGGTTGTCGCGATGCAAGAATTGATTGCGCTGGCTCCGGCAGGCGTACCGCTCGATCCACGCTATCCAGATATCAGCCTCACGCTGACCGGCACCGAAGGCGCAGATAGACTGACCGGCCTGTGGGGCAACGACACGCTCATCGGTTTAGGCGGCGACGATGTATTGAACGGTGGTGCGGGGAGTGATTTGCTCAGCGGTGGCGCAGGTGCGGATACTTATGTGCTCAACCTCGGCGGCGGACAAGATGCGGTCATTGATAACGCAGGGGAAGGAAACGTCCTCCAGTTCGGTGCAGGCATCACTGCGAAGGATGTGAGCTTCCAGGTGCTGGGCAACGATGTGCTGATCAGCTACGGCACCGGTGATAGCGCGCTCGTCAGGAATTTCGACATTTATGGGCTGAACGGCACCACAACGCCAATCGATACTTATCAGTTCATGGACGGCAGTTCGATCAAAGTCATTGTCGGCAACAGCTACGACATCGCAGGAAGCTATGAGATCAGCAAGTACGATGCGACAAGGCTTCATGATCGAAAATCAATGGGCATATGTCGATGGCAGCAACGGACTGTCCACTTATAATCCGGATGGATCGTCGAACAGTGCTTGGCAATACTCCAACGGTGAGCACGTTTCTTTTGTTCTATATGTGGATGGCTCTTTTAGCGAAACGGACTACTTTGTAGATGGAAGCAGCTATTTTTATCGCTGCGATGTGCAGGGCAATAGCAGCGGCGTGAATTACGATGTGGGCGGGGGCAAGATAAGCGAGTGGTGGTCGCTGGCTGATGGCTCCTGGGGGGAGAACACCTTCAATGCGGATGGTTCCACCAGCGGCGCAACCCATCAGGCAGACGGCAGCTACAGTAGTTACGTAAATGATGGGCTCGGCGACATCACTACGACCTATTACGACGCTACCAATGTCAAGGTTAGCGTCAACTGGACAAAGGCCGATGGCAGCAGTGGCATCGAAACCTTCAATGCCGATGGCAGCAGCAGCGGCGCTCACATCAATGGCAGTGCATTCGACGATGTTATCGTTGGCACATCGGCCAACGATGTCCTGAATGCATTGGCGGGCAACGACACTCTGATCGGCGGTGCAGGCGACGACACGCTCATGGGGGGGGCGGGCGACGACACTTACATCATCAATGCTGGCGATGGGGTGGATACCATCGTTGACAATTTCTCCGGCAGCGAGAACAACACCATCGTCTTTGGCGCAGGGGTCGATCCGGCCAGCATCAAACTGTTCCAGGGTTCGCTGGGGATAGACCTCGGCAACGGCACCGTCGTCCACATACAGGGCGTGGATTACAACGACATCGTCAACACTTCCGCCATCCAGAGTTTCCGCTTCGCGGATGGGACTGTCCTGACGACACAACAATTGGTGGCGCGCGGTTTTGATACGGCGGGAGGAAGTGGGAACGATGCCTTGAGCGGCACCAACGTCTCTGATCGCATCATTGCGGGCGCCGGGGACGACACCTTGAACGGCGGCAGGGGTAACGATGTGCTGGATGGCGGAACCGGCAGCGACAACTATCTGTTCAGCGCTGGCGATGGCGCGGACATGATTGTGGATAGCAGTCGTGGCGGTACGGAAGTCAACACGCTGGTCCTCGGGGCAGGCCTCACGCCAAGCATGATCTCGGCTGTGATTTCCGCCACCGGTGAAGTCACCCTTGATTTCGGCAACGGCGACAGCGTCCAGATCAACCGGATCGATGATCTTTCCGTTCAGAGTATCCAGTTCGCTGATGGAAGCATCGTTCAGGTTTCCTCGTTTTTGAACAGCGCCCCGGTTGCGGTTTTACCCATCGCTTCGCAAACGACACACGAGAACGCTACGTTCAGTTTCGCCGTTCCAAGCGGGACGTTCATCGACATCGATCAAGGCGCTGTGCTGACCTATACCGCTGTTCTGGCCGACGGTTCGGCTTTGCCGAACTGGCTTGTCTTCGATCCGCTTACCCAAAGCTTCACGGGCACACCGGGTAATACGGATGCCGGAAGTCTCGATATCGTCCTGACCGCGACAGATGCAGGGGGGCTTTCGGCATCGGTGCAGTTCAACTTGGCGATTGCCAATACAATCACTGGCACTAGCTACAACGACACACTCAACGGAACGGTCGGGACGGACCACATCGAAGCGTTGACTGGAAATGATGTGGTCAATGCAGGGGATGGCAACGACACCATCATCGGCGGTGCGGGTTCGGATGTTTTGTCTGGCGGAGCGGGCGACGATACTTTCCTGGTCGAAGGAACGGATGCGGGCTATGACCGATTCCAAGGGGATGCGGGCTACGATGTCATTCAGGGCGGTGCCGGGGACGATGTTATTCGTGTGAACTACTTCACAGGCGCTTCCACAGTGGAGAAGGTCGATGGCGGAGCAGGAGTGAACGTCATCGCAGGTACGCAGTACAACGATACCATCGACCTGTCTGGTACCGAGTTGGTCAACATCGACAATATCGATGCCGGAATCGGCAATGACGTCATCACCGGAAGTGCGGGCAATGACACTATCATCGGCGGCGCTGGTTCGGACGTGCTTGCGGGCGGTGCTGGGGATGACACCTTCTTGCTCAGCAGCACCGATACCGGTTATGACCGTTTCCAAGGCGATGCTGGCTACGATGTCATTCAGGGCAGTGCTGGGGACGATGTTATTCGCGTGAATTACTTCGCTGGAACTTCCACGGTTGAGAGAATAGATGGAGGTGCCGGGGCCAACATCATCGCTGGCACGCAGTACAACGACACCATCGACCTGTCTGGCACCGAGTTGGTCAACATCGCCAATATCGATGGTGGGATTGGCAATGACGTCATCACCGGAAGTGCGGGCAATGACATCATCATCGGCGGCGCTGGTTCGGATGTGCTTGCGGGTGGGGCGGGTGACGATGTCTTCATGGTTTCGGGAACCGATACGGCCTATGACCGATTCCAGGGTGATGCAGGCCTGGATGTCATCCAGGGCAGCGCAGGAGACGATGTCATTCGCCTGAATTATTTCAGCGGAGCCTCAACTGTTGAGAAGATCGATGGCGGAGCAGGTTTGAATACTATTGTCGGAACGCAATACAACGACACCATCGATCTCTCCGGAACCGACCTGGTCAATATTGCGAACATCGACGGCGATATCGGTAACGACGTGATTACAGGCAGTGCAGGCAACGATGTCATCATCGGTGGTGCAGGCTCTGATGTGTTGAGTGGAGGTGTGGGAGATGACACTTTCCTTATCGGCGGAACTGACACCGGATATGACCGTTTCCAGGGGGATGCAGGATTCGATGTTATTCAAGGTGGTTCGACGGATGACACCATCCGCGTGAATTACTTTGCCGGCAACTCTACCGTCGAGAAGATCGACGGCGGTGCGGGTCTCAACGTCATTGAGGGGACGCAGTACAACGACACCATCGATCTATCCGGAACCGAGCTGGCCAACATCGCCAGCATAGACGGTGGGGTAGGTAACGACGTCATTACGGGAAGTGCTGGTAACGACACCATTATTGGAGGTGCCGGATCGGATGTGGTCGCTGGAGGCGCAGGCGATGATACTTTCTTGATCAACGGTAGCGATACCGGTTATGACCGTTTCCAGGGCGATGCCGGGTATGACGTCATCCTGGGAAGCTCTGGTGACGATGTGATCCGTGTGAATTACCTGGCCGGAACTTCCACGGTTGAGAAGATAGATGGTGGCGCAGGAATCGATATCATTGCCGGTACTCAGTACAACGACACCATCAATCTCTCCGGAACCGAGTTGATCAACATTGCCAATATTGACGGTGGGATCGGCAATGACGTCATTACAGGCAGTGCAGGCAATGACGCCATCATCGGTGGAACTGGTTCTGACGTGATGGCGGGTGGAGCAGGGGACGATACCTTCCTGATCAGCGGCACCGATACCGGTTATGACCGCTTCCAGGGTGATGCAGGGTATGACGTCATCCAGGGAAGTTCGGGCGACGATGTGATCCGCGTGAATTATTTTTCCGGATCTTCTTCTGTTGAAAAGATCGACGGCGGTGCCGGTTTCAATATCATCGAAGGTACGCAATACAATGACACCATCGACTTATCCGGCACAGAACTGCTCAATATTGCCAAGGTCGATGGCGGCGCCGGTAACGATTCAATCGCCGGCAGTGCGGGTAACGATCTGTTGCTGGGCGGGGATGGCAGCGATACCGTCAATGGATTGTCTGGCAATGACATCTTGTCAGGTGGTCTGGGCAATGACAGGCTGACCGATACTTCTGGCAATAACATTCTGGACGGTGGCGATGGAGCTGACATCCTTGTCGGTGGGGCAGGCAGTGAATTCCTTGCAGGAGGCGCTGGCAATGACAGCATCACCACCGGCGACGGCGCAGATATCCTCGCCTTCAACCGGGGCGATGGCATGGACATCGTCAACGGCGGCATCGGTACCGACAACACCATCAGCCTGGGCAAAGGCATCAACTACGCCGACTTGGCCCTCTCCAAGGTCAACAACGATCTCATCCTTGAAGTCGGTGGCGGTGAACAGATCACGCTCAGTAACTGGTACAACACCAGCGCCAACTACAAGAGCGTGCTCGACCTGCAAGTGATGGCCGATGCAATGGCTGCCTTCGACCCAGCCTCGGCCGATCCGCTGCTTAACCAGGCCGTACGGAACTTCGACTTCACTGCGATTGTGAATGCCTTTGACCAGGCCAGAGGCACTAGCGCCACACTCATGCACTGGAGTGCCACCAACAGCCTGCTGGCAGCCCATCTCAACGGCAGCGACACCACCGCTCTTGGCGGCGATCTTGCGCACCAGTACGGAACCAATGGCAGCTTGACTGGCATGAATCTATCGGCTGCCCAGACCGCGCTCAATGATCCGCAGTTCGGAGGGGCAGCGCAGACATTGCGTCCGCTGCAGGGATTACAGGGAGGGGCGGTGACGCTATAAGAGGTATGCCGACCTGATTCGTTTGCCCTGAGCTTTCGATATAACCGGCGACTAGGCAGCTTTGTTGCCTAGTCGAGTGGCTAGTGGTTTTAATCAGGCTCAGGGCAAAGGTAAAAACGGCTGAAGATTGCCAATAATAAAAGTGAGCGTTGATTACGAAGGTTGGTATGAACAAAAGTAGTGGGTGGGGTGAATATTGAGGATGATACGGAATTTATTTGGATCATCCGCCTTTCAAAGGAGTGTTGTTGGTGCATTGCTTATTGGGTATTCCGGCGTATCTGCGTATGGCGCAGATTTGGTGGATGTGTACCGTTTGGCCTTGCACAACGATCCCACATTCGAGGTGGCTCGGTACACGTTGAATGCCGCGCGGGAAAAATATCCACAAGCGGTTGCCGGGTTGCTGCCGACGGTGAATGCGAGTGGTATCAACAACGTGACCCATGCACAGAATCAATTCAGTAATACACCGGGTGTGCGCCGCGATGTGCATGCGTGGAATTGGTCGTTGCAACTGACACAGCCTTTGATTCGCCTGCAAAACGTGTATGCCTATGACGAGGCAAAAGTCTCGCTTGAGCAGGCGCAGGCGCAATACAACCTCGCTGAGCAGGAAATGATCCTCAGGGTTACTCAAGCCTATTTTGGCGTATTGACCAGCCGTGAGGGGATACAGGTCGCGGAGGCCGAGCTGGCAGCTACCGGGGAGCAGTTGGAATTGGCCAAGCGCGGATTCGAGAAGGGGATCGCGGCGGTTACCGATGTCCGCGACAGTCAGTCCCGCGTCGATCTGGCCAGATCGCATCTTGTCGCAGCACGAAACGAGCTTGATGCCATGAATGCGGAACTGGGGAAGATCGTGGATGATGTCCCGGATCAACTGGCAGCACTCGATCCCTCCGTGTCTATTCCGCCTCCTCAGCCTAATGAGCAACAGGATTGGATCAGGCAAGCGCGAGAAAACAATCCGGCAGTGCGTGCAGCTCAGTCGGGGCTGCTGGTTGCAGAAGCAGTTGTCGGTAAAACCAGGTCTGAGCATGCCCCCACGCTGGATTTGGTTGCTTCCTATGGGGAGAATTATTCGTCGGGTAGCACGACGATGCCGACCGATTTTGCATCGAAGGGGCAAAACAAACAGGTCGGCGTGCAATTTACCGTTCCGCTTTTCGCAGGAGGAGCTACAAGTTCTCATGTGGCAGAGGCGATAGCTCACAAATACCGGGCCGGTGCAGAGTTAGAGGTGGCGCAACGCCAAGCAGCAACAGATGCCAGGATAGCTTTCGCTGGGGTAGTGAATGGACTATCGCAAATCACGGCACTAGTGTCTGCAGTCGAGTCGAGTCAAATCGCGGTTAGCGGAAGTCATGCCGGATACAAGCTGGGTATCTATAACAACATTGATGTGTTGAATGCGGAGAAGCAGTTTTACACGGCAAAACGTGATTTGGTTAAAGCGCGTTATGAGACGCTTTTCCAGGCACTGAAGCTGAAGGCCGCTGCGGGAATATTAAGTGGGGAGGATCTGATCAATACCAATGCGCTTTTAGTGCATTAACGGTCCAGGATAATCATGAAGACCATTACGCTTGCTGCTTTATTTTTAGCATCAGTCACTCTGCCCAAACATGCACTTGCCGATGATGCTTTGACCAGATCCTTTGAGGTCAAGGATTCTGAAACACAATTGGCCAAGCGGTTCGCGGTGCGCGAGTCGGTTGAATCCCCGTTCGAATATTCGCTTGGTGCGGGTTCTCGAACAGATAACTTGAGTTGGAGTATTGCTGATGCAGGTATCAATGTCGCATCTGAAGTGAGCTGGAAGAAGACAGTCATTGCGCAACTGCGTGCCGCAGCCAGACTGAATTTGGGAAGTGATTGGTTGTTGCGCGGAATTTATACCACTGGCGCGGTTAAGTCGGGGAGTAATCAGGATTCTGACTATGTCGGCAGTAATCGCACGCAGGAGTATTCTCGATCAAATAACAAAACGGGCGGAGCAGTACGCGACGTAAGTATCGGCTTGGGCAGAAAAATACGTTTGTTCGATTTTGCGTCAGGAGATGCAATGTATGTCGTTCCGTTGGCGGGCCTGTCTATCCATCAGCAGAGCTTGACCATGTACGACGGTCAACAAACAATCCCCGCCAATGGAACCATCTCTGGTTTACACAATAGCTACGATGCGCAGTGGAAGGGTTCATGGCTCGGCATGGATGCTTTGCTTGGGCTGGGGGAGAGCATATCGCTGAACACCACAGTGGAATATCACTGGGTAGATTATTCGGCAGAAGCCAATTGGAATTTACGTAGCGATTTGGCACATCCGGTCAGTTTCAAGCATGTCGCAAAAGGTTATGGCTTGTTGGCATCGGTCGGTGCCTCTTATCGGTTCAGCAGGAACTTCCTGATTAATGTTTTATTTGAGCGGCAAAAATGGAACACGTACCAAGGATATGACCAGACGAATTTTTCCTATGGGGCAACGAGTTATTACACCTTGAATCCCATTAGTTGGGATTCAAGGGCATTCTCTTTAGGAGCGGTCTATCGATTTTAGTGATTTGAAGTGAAGCAATGCAGTTGTTGGTTTATTGAATTTTTCTTGGGTTTTGGCGAGTGAGCACAGGTATTTGTAAAGGAGTTTTAGAGTGATGACGCTTAAGACCATTTCATCAGTCCGCTATGCGGCATGGATGTCTCAAATAGTATTGATTGCCAGTGTTATTACGGGTTGTGGTGGCTCGATTCCAACACCTGCATCAACCTCGTCCACAACTGGTGTGACTTTACAAGGCCGGCTGACAGATTCGGTTACCGGTGAGGCCATCGTTGGTGCGCAGATCGCGATAGGGCTGCGAAGTGCGACCACGGATAGCAACGGACATTATGAGATTGGTAACTTTCCTGCCAATAGTAGCGGGGGTGTGGCCCGCGATTATCAAGCTACCATCACTTTGACAGGAGTGACTTCGCCGGTGAACATGAGCAACGCAGCCACGACGCCGCGTTATCCGGATCGCAAGTTTGCAATGCCGGTGAGTGCGGTAGCGACGACTGCCGCTACGACTCACGATTTCACGGTGGGTAAATTATCTGCATCAATTCATGGTGTGGTGGGGGACAGTGGTTTATTGACGCTGGGCGGAGCGATTGTTGAACTGCAGGACAATACGACAGGTATGGCTGGCAATGTGATTCGTACAACCACGTCGGATGCAGTTACAGGCGCTTATGCTTTTGCCAATGTCGAAGCTGGCGTGAACTATAAGCTGGTTGGGCGAACCAGCGATGGTGCGATGCAGGGGAATGTGACAACGGCAATCCTGTCGGATAACCAATCACTCTCGCTACCGTTGGGCGCAACTGGTGCTTTGATTTTGTCCGGTACGGATACCTATTCGCCCCGAATCATCAAAGTCTCACCTGAAAATAACGCAGACATTACGCCAGGAGTGGTGGACGTTGTTTTCACTTTTAATGAACCCATCAGGCAGAACGCTTATAGCGTCCCGAATCCATCTGTTGTGGATAATATTTATCACGACATCAATGTGTCATACGGGGGTAAAAAAGCTGCAGGCAATTATGCCCACACCATGTCGTGGAATGCGACATTTGATGTTCTGACCATTAACCTTCCGGCAACCGGGATTTCCTCGAAATTCACGGTTGATCTATCTTTGTTGTCTCCAATCAGTGCCACTGTTCTCGGCAAGCTGAAAGACAATGCAGGCAATGGCTTGGAAAACAGCGCAGTTTTGACGTCAGGCAATCTGCTGGCATTTACTACGAACGGTGGAGTTCCTGCAGTCCCTCCGGTCATACTGAGTCTGGATGCGCCCGGACTGGACAGGAATGCTACAAGCGTTACTTTGGATTGGCAGCCTGCTTATGGCGCAACAAAGGGATACAACATTTATCGTTCTGCCAGAAACAATATCGTTACGGGTGTAGCAGAACCGTTCGTCCTTCTTGCTGGGGGGGTAACTGCATCAACTTATACGGATACGTTTGCGCTCTCGGGCTTCAATTTATTGCCACTGCCAGAAGTAGCACAAAGTTATGTCTATCGCGTCACCTCCATTAATTCGGATTTGATTGAATCAGCCCCGAGCAATGAATTGACCATCAAGGATGTTGTTGCGCCGACGGCAGTGGGAACTGCTGGAATATGTGTTGCGCCGGGTGGAAGCAGCCTCACTACTCCTGTTACGTTAACAACTAACGGGCAGGTGCAATTTACGTTCAGCGAGCCAATGGATGTGGTCGCTGTTGAGACTCTTGGCAATTACACAGGGGCGAATATCAGTGCGGCTAAGCTGACCTCACCGACGACAGTCGTGCTGGATTTTTCTGTCCCTATTACCTGCGTTAACACCAACACGGTGACGCTTGGCAGCGGAATCACTGATGTGGCAGGGAATTCGCTTGCTGCAAGTACCCTGACATATTTGCCATAGTTATAAGGTGAATTGCATGGTGGCACGACTTGGTAAGGCCGTAGGACATCGCGGCGCACTACAACCCGTGGGTTCTTCTGCCGGTGGTCGCGGCGGCGGGCTACTTCGAGGGGCTCGTCCTCGCCTGGCTCGCCGGCGAGAGCACACGGATCGGTTTCATCAGTCGGTGGGTCACGCGGATGCTTGTGAGCGCGGGCCGCGATCTGCGCATTTCAACTTATGCGCGCGTCAGTTCCTCGAACGACACCTCGTCCCTTGACACCAGATCTTCGCGCGATGACTTGAAGAGAATATCGTTCTACTGCTTTTAACGTATTGACTGGATTTGCGAGCAGGTCAAGACTGAATTGAACGTACTCTCATGGAGGACGGCTATGAAAGTTCTTGCGCAATTTCTCGTCCTTATTATTGTCGGGACGGTGACCTCAGGAGCCTCAGGGGCGGAATTAGCGGACTCCATCAATCTCGGTCTCGGTGGACTCAATCCCATGGCGCACTGCAATGCCACGGTCTACCTCATCGAATACGAACATCCGCTTACCCCAACAACTTCAATTCTGGGGCGGGGTAGCGGGGTGAATTACAGATATAACAATGGAAACTATCGGGAGGACGGGAGGCTGCAGGGCCTGGACGTCGGCGCCCGTTACTATCTGGACGGTGGCATGCAGGGGTTCTTTGTGGGTGGAAGCCTCGGATACTGGAAAGGGGACTGGACATTCACCCAGTACCAGAATTCACCGTCCCAATGGCAGGGCAAGGCAAACTCCAATTCTGTCAGACTGAACATCGAGCTCGGCGATCGGATCCCGATCCAGGGCACGAACATCTCGATCATGCCCGAGGCCAATCTCGGCAAATTTTTTTCCTCCCGTTCATGCGAAGTGACCGCTCCTTCGGCCCAAGCTGGAACAGCATGCAGCCAAAAATCAGAGGTCAATGCTTACCTTTTTTTGGGAGTGACTGTAGGCCTCGCATTCTGATCGTAAATCCGGGCAAAACGGGCACTAGAATCAATGCCCGTTTTCATTTCTCCGCTTCAAATCAATGATCCCAAATCAATTACATCGACCTGCGCGGGAGCCGAAGAAGGTCTGTACCTATTGGCATATGGCAATGAATGGGCTTTGCTGCTAGATTGTGCGCTGCTGTACTTGATCCCTCGCATCATTCGAAAGGGATTTCCAATAAGGGGTCTAAATGCTTGAAGAAATGATACGGAAATTCAGGGATGCGGAAGGGCGTTCCGAGTTTGTCATCGCAGTGGTGTGCGACATCCGCAATTTTTCCGGTTTCAGCGTGGGGCGGCAGGCACCTGAGATCGCGATGTTCATTCGAAAGTTCTACGAAAAGCTGCTCAGCGTGTATTTCACCGACGCCGTATTTGCCAAGCCCACCGGTGATGGTCTGCTCATGGCGTTCCGCTACAAATACGACCAGGCCGATCTGCTGGCTGTCTCCGAGTCTGTGTTGAAGCAATGCCAGCGCGCGATCAAAGACTATCCCACCATGTTCACCGATGATTTGATGATCAACTACACCTTGCCCGAGAAAATCGGTTTTGGTGTCGCGCGCGGCACTGCATTCTGTCTGTTTGCCGGAGAAGAGGTCATCGATTATTCGGGACAGGTATTCAATCTGGCTTCAAGGCTGAATGATCTGGCCAAGCCCAGCGGCATCGTGATCGATGGTGCATTTCTGCTGAATGTGATTCCCAAGAACATGCAAGGTGCTTTTCGTACGGAAGAGGTCTATATCCGGGGAATTGCCGAAGATGTACCGCATGAGATCTTTTATTCGGAAGATGTCGTCATTACCGAGTCAGCCAAAACGCCCATCAATTCGCACACATGGGAGAAGTCGGAACGGATCATTCCATACGGGCAGGTCAAAAAGGTGTCAGGGGTTTACTCGATCCAATTGCCGGCCGAACCCATGGCCAAGAGCAAGTGCAAGTTAAAGCTCTTCTGGATGAGCCTGATCAATCCTGGCCACATCACCAGTATGGAAGTGACTGAATTTTCGCTGATCAAAGATGCTGAAGGGATCAGAATCACGTTTGATCTGGCCCGTGAGCGCGAGCGCCTCGTGGAGGAAAAACTGAAGTCGGATAGCGAAGTGACCATCTCGGTTCACTATGTCCCCAAGGCATCTCCTCCCAAAGAGCCCAAGGCTCCGGCCTGATGGACTGACCGGCCAATCTATTCAGGCAGGTAACACAAAAAGGCTTGCAGCAATGCAGGCCTTTTTCATGGGCTGAGCCCAATCCTTAAAGATGATCAGGCCTCCCCATCCGCCGCCTTGCAGCTTCAATCCGGATAGCTGCTCGCAAAAATCAGGAATCAAGTTAGAATGAACCTGCTGCTCGAACATCGTTTCCACTTTCCGAGGGAGCTATAAATGAAGAAGACTTTGCTTGCGACGTTGTTGCTGGGATGCTCTACACAGATTTTTGCTGCTGACTCGATCAAGGTCGCCATCACCGGGCCGTTCAGCGGCGGCTCCGCGCCGATGGGCGCTTCCATGCGCGATGGTGCCAAGCTCGCCATCAGCGAGATCAATGCGGCAGGCGGCATCTCCGTTGGCGGAAAAAAACTCAAGATCGAGATCATCGAGCGCGACGATGAAGCGAAGAACGACCGCGGCGCGCTGATCGCCCAGGAACTCGCCTCGATGGACGACCTCTCCGGCGTGATCGGTTCGGTCAACACCGGCGTGGTCATGGCGGGCGACAAGCACCTGCAGGAAAAAGGCATCACCAAAATCATCTGTCCAGCCGCGGGTTCCGCATCGATGACGCAATGGGCCGACAAGGCGGACAAACCCGGTCCGAAGAACCTGTCGATCTTCCGTTTCGCTGCGCATGACGGCATCCAGTCGGCGATGGTGGTCGAAGAAGCGATCAACCACAAATTCACCAAGGTCGCCATCCTGCACGACGCAACCAACTATGGCGTTTCGGGTCGCGACGACTTGCTGGCGCAGATCAAAGCGCAAGGCAACAAGCTGCAAGTGGTTGCCACCGAAAAATTCAACATCGGCGACAAAGACATGACCGCTCAGTTGTTGAAAGCGAAAACAGCGGGGGCGCAGGCGATCCTGATCTGGGGCATCGGCCCGGAACTGGCCGCAGTGGCGAATGACATGGACAAGATCGGCCTGAAGATCCCGCTGATCGGCGGCTGGACGTTGTCGATGTCCAACTACATCGACAATGCCGGCAAGAACGGCAACGGCACCCTGATGCCGCAGACCTTCATCGAAGAGCCCATCACGCCCAAGGCCAAGAGCTTCATCGAGGGTTATCACAAGGCCTATAAAGTGGATCGTATCCCGTCGCCGGTTTCCGCAGCACAAGGTTACGACGCGGTGTACATCTTCGCGGCCGCGGTGAAGCAGGCGCAGAGCACTGACACGCACAAGATCAAGCTGGCACTGGAAGATCTGAAGGAACCGGTCAAAGGCGTGATCGCAACCTGGAAGCATCCGTTCTCGAAGTGGAACCCGGCTGACGAACAGACCCACGAAGCGTTCCGTCGCGAGAATGCCGTAATGGGCATGGTCAAGGACGGTCGTGTGGTGTTCGGCAACGAAGCAGACAGGAAGCGTCTCATCAAACAAGAGAAGTAATCCATGGATGTGATCCTCCAAATGGGGGTAAGCGGGGCCCTGATGGGCCTCGTTTACGCTCTCATCGCCTACGGCTTTCAACTCACGTTCGCCACCAGCAAGAGCATCAACTTCGGGCAGGGCGAGCTGGTCATGCTCTCCGCTTTCATCAGCCTGACTCTGACCAACCTCGGGCTACCTTACTGGCTGATGGTGCCTGCCGGATTGTTGTGCGGCGTGTTGCTCGGGCTGGTGGTGGAGCGAGTGGCAGTGCGTCTCGCGCTGGAGCAGAAGAGCGAAGGCTGGATATTGATGACCATCATCTTCGGCTTGTTCGCTTTTTCTTTGGCAGAGAATATCTGGGGCAGGGATGATCACCCGTTCCCCACACCCATCTCCTCCGAGCCCTTGCACTTCTTCGGCATCGCGGTCACGCCGGTCGAGTTGTCGGTGGCCATCGGCGTGTTGTCCGTGATGGGTCTGATCGAACTGTTCAAGCGCAAGACCTTGTGGGGCAAAGCATTCGAGGCAGTCGCTGCGGATCGCGATGCAGCCGAACTGATGGGTATCTCGGCGCGCAGGACCATCATGTTGTCCTATGGCCTGTCCGGTTTGGTCGCTGCGATGGCGGGAATTCTGGTCTCTCCGATCACCACCGTTGGCCCCACAATGGCTTCAGCCCTCATTCTGAAAGCATTCGCTGTGGCCGTGGTGGCCGGGCTCGATTCCGGATTCGGTGTCGTGCTGGTCGGTCTCTTTCTGGGCGCACTGGAAAGTCTGGCGAGCTTCTACATCGGCAGCGGCTGGCGTGAAGCGCCCGGTTTGATCCTGCTCATCCTGGCGCTGGCCATGAAACCCAGCGGGGTGTTCGGCAAAGCCAGCATAAGGAAAGTGTAAGTTGAAAAGAATCTTGCTCGTAAACGGCGCGGAGTTCATCGCACTAGTCCTTCTCGCCTGTATCCCGCTAGCTGTCAGCAATTCTTATGCATTGGGCTTGCTCACGCTGCTCGCGATCTACGGCATCCTGCTCATCGGTCTGGATGTCAGTGTGGGTTATCTGGGGCAGGTCAATCTCGGGCATGCGGCTTTTCTGGGCTTGGGCGCGTATGCGGGCGGATTGTGCGTGATGACCTTCGGCTTCACCATGTTGCCGGCTTTGCTCATCAGCCTGCTGGTGGGTTTCGTGTTCGGCGGGTTGCTGGCCTTTCCGGCCTTGCGTCTCGAAGGCCCGCAGTTCGCTCTGGCGACGCTCAGTTTCTCGGCGCTCACCGTGACCACCTTGAATGAAATGGAGAGCATCACCCAAGGCGCGCAAGGCTTGGTGGTGGACAGGCCGCTGTTGTTCGGCCTGCATCTCGGTCCGCAAGGTTTCTTCTGGTTGTGCCTGGCGTTCTTGGCGCTAACCTGGATCGCGATGAAGAATCTGCTGTCCTCGCATTGGGGCAGGGCGTTCGAAGCGTTGCGCGACAGCCCTATCGCCACCGATGCGATGGGCGTCGGTGTCTTCCGTCATAAGGTCGGCGCTTTCGCACTTGGTTCCGGGCTGGGCGGCTTGGCCGGCGGTCTCTATGCGTTCAATTTCCAGTTCCTGCAGCCCAACAGCTTCGTCTATGAGCTGATGGTGATCCTGTTGTTGGGCGTGGTGCTCGGCGGACGCAAGAGTCTGTGGGGTGCATTTGTCGGCGCCTGCCTGATCGTGCTGTTGCCCAACCTCCTGTCCAATCGCATGCTGTTCCAGGTGTTCTCCTTCATCGGACTGTTCCTTGCACTGGTGGCGGGAGCCCCCAGTTTTCGCCACCGCCACAAGATTTCTTTCCAGGTCGCCGCGCCCATCGTCAGTATGGCCTTGCTGGTTGCCGGCAGTCTGTTGGTTGAAAACACCGAAGACTGGCGCAAGGCGATCTTTGCCCTGATGCTGTTCTCCGTGGTGGTTGGTTTGCCTGAAGGCTTGATGGGCTTTGCCGAGAAAGCGCTGACACGGCTGTTCAAAGTTCCCGCGCCCCCATTGCCGCCCGCATCGACACTCGAGGCTGTGTTGCCCAAGCAGGAAGATGCCGGACTGTTGCTTGAGTTGCTTGAGGTCAAGCGTCACTTCGGCGGGATCAAGGCGGTGGATGGGGTGTCGATGCAGGTGCAGGCGGGGGACATTCATGGCCTGATCGGCCCCAACGGCTCGGGCAAGAGCACCTTGGTGAATGTCATCTCCGGCCTGTATGCGCCGAGTGCCGGCCGGATTCGGCTGCGTGGCGAGGAGTTACCCGAGGGCAGTTTGTATAAGGTCGCACAGGCCGGAATCGCGCGCACCTTCCAGAACCTGCAGATATTTTCAGAACTGAGCGCGCTCGACAACGTCATGGTCGCCTGCACGGGCGCGTACAAAAAATCGCTGCTGTCAGTGCTGCTGGGCCTGGCACATGCCGAGGAGAAGAGGGCGCAGGCCGATGCGCTCTCCTTGCTGGAATTGGTCGGACTGGCAGGCGATGCCCGGACCAGGGCCAAAGACTTGCCTTATGGCGCACAACGCTTCCTGGAGATCGCGCGCGCCCTGGCGCGCAAGCCAAAACTGTTGATCCTCGACGAACCCGCGGCGGGATTGGCATATCCCGATGTGCTGACACTCATCGACATCGTGCGCAGGATACGCGCGCGGGGCATCACCACCATCCTCATCGAGCACCATATGAGCGTGGTGAATGAAGTGTGCGATTTCGTCACGGTACTCGACGAGGGCAAGATCATTGCGCAGGGAGAACCCGATGACATCAAGCGCGACCCGCGCGTGATCGCCGCCTATCTGGGCGACGGCAAGGAAACGACGTTTGCCTCGCGCAAATTCGGCGACACCGCCCTGCTGCGCGTCGAGGATCTGCACGCGGGATACGGTGCGAGCGAAGTGTTGACTGGCGCCAGCTTTGAGGTGAAAGCGGGGTCCGTAGTTGCGCTGATCGGTGCCAACGGCGCAGGCAAAACCACTGCCATGCGCGTGCTGTCCGGCATATTGAAGCCCACCCAAGGCAAAGTCCTGCTGGATGGCAAAGAGGTACAGCATCTGGAAGCATCGAAGATCGCGCGCCTGGGGCTGGCCCATTCACCGGAAGGCCGCAAGATATTCGCCCCGCTGTCGGTCGAGGATAACTTGTTGCTCGGTGCTTATACGCATCTGCCTAAAGTTTTTGGCTTTGCCACCCAAGCCAGTGGCGACCTGGAGAAAGTCTATGCGCTGTTCCCGCCTCTTAAGGCGAGAAGGATGCAGACAGCAGGCACGCTGTCCGGCGGCGAGCAGCAGATGCTGGCCATCGGCCGCGCGTTGATGGCCAATCCCAAGATCATCCTGCTGGACGAACCTTCCATGGGCCTGGCTCCGGTCATCGTGCAAGAAGTCTTCGCCACCATCAGCAAGCTCAAAGAGGCGGGCATCACCATGCTGTTGGTCGAGCAGTTCGCCAAGAGCGCGCTGGAAGTGGCGGATTACGCCTACGTACTGGAGCATGGCCGCATCGCCATCGAAGGCACGCCCGAGGAACTCGCGAAAAATGAAAGAGTATTGGCCGCCTACCTGGGTTGAGCTGAACATCCAACAAAATGAAAAACGGGCACTTGAAGCTAGTGCCCGTTTTTTCGGTTCCGTTTTAGTTATGCGGGGCACACCGCTAATTCATCCCACTCTGTCGTATAACGTTGCGAGCGGTTATCCCGGCGCATCGCCCAAGCCTGCTCCGTGCCTTCGCCCAGCAACTTGATCGTACCGCTGCCCATACTGCGGTTGATGCGGTCCAGCGTGCGCATCAGCGCATGCGACTTCTGCTGCGCTTCCACATCGTCGAACAAGGTCTGCGGCTTGGACGAGGCGGGGATGATCTCGGTCAACACCACGCCGGCCTTTTGATACGAGTAGCCCGCGCGGTAGATCTGGCGCAGGCCATGCAGCGCCGCATGGCACAACATCCGCGTGTCGTCGGTCGGCTCGGGCAAAGGCATGAGCATGGCTTGCTGGTATTGTGCGTCGCGCTCCCGGTGCGGGCTGGTGCGGATATAGACCTGGATGCCTCCGGCTAAAGAATGTTGTTGCCGCAACTTCTCCGAGGCGCGGGTGGCATAGGCGATCACCGCCTGTTCCAGATCGGGCAGGAGCGAGGTCAGGGTGCCGAACGAGCGCGAACAGATGATCTGTTGTTTGGCGGGTGCGACATCATCCAGTTCCAAACAGGCTTCGCCGTTCAACTCGGCCACGATGCGCTCCAACACTACGCTGAATTTCACGCGCAAGTACTTGGCCGGTGTGCGCTTCAGGTCGAGCACGGAATGGATGCCCATTTCGTTCAGCTTGTCCGCAGTGCGCCTGCCCACACCCCAGACTTCGCCCACAGTGATGCTCGCGCACAGAGTGTCCAGCTCTGTTTCCGTCAGCGCGTTGAAATCGCAGACGCTGCTGAAGCGCGCATTCTTCTTGGCGACATGGTTGGCGAGCTTGGCCAAGGTCTTGCTCGGCGCGATGCCCACGCATACCGGCAGGCCGACACAGCGGCGGATGGTCTCGCGTATCTGCTGCGCATACTGCGTGTGATCGACGTGGAGGCCGGTCAGGTCGAGGAACGACTCGTCGATGGAATACACCTCCTGCTGCGGGCTGAACTGCGCCAGCAGCGACATCACCCGGTTGGAGAGATCGGCATACAGACTGTAGTTGGAAGAGAAGGCGATGATGCCGTGGCGCTTGGCCATGTCCTTCATCTGATACCAGGGCACGGCCATCTTCATCCCCAAGTCTTTCACCTCCTGCGAACGTGACACCACGCAACCGTCGTTGTTGGAAAGCACCACCACCGGTTTGCCTTCCAGTCCGGGCTGGAACACGCGCTCGCAGGAAACGAAGAAATTGTTGCAATCCACCAGCGCGATGGCACGTCGCATCACATCACACCTTATGCACGTTCCATTGCACCACACCCCAGATACTGAAATCCTGCTCCGGCTTGATGACGATCTCCGGATAATCCGGATGCGCGGCGCGCAGCACCTTGCCCTGCGCCGTGTACAGCAACTGCTTCACTGTGAACTCGCCATCGACCACCGCCACCACCACGCTGCCGTGGGCGGCCGGCACCGAACGATCCACCACCAGCAGATCGCCATCGAAGATGCCCAGCTCGCGCATCGAATGCCCGGCCACGCGCATGAAGAACGTCGATTCCCTGTGCTGGACCAGATGCTCGTCCAGACTCAGGCGGCGCTCGACATAATCGTCGGCAGGCGAGGGGAAGCCCGCAGGCACGGCCTTGCACAACAAGGCACGCTGCCGTTCGAACATCGACTTGTTGGGGTACGTCAGCGACAGCAGGGTGGACGCGGCGGCGCGGCGCGGCGGGTGGGCTTGGTGAGAGTTGAGACTGGTCATGGCAAAATATCCAACAGAACGAACGTTCTTTACATCATAGAGAACGAACGTTCTGCTGTCAATCAAATGGGAAGGCCTGCATTCGATTGTCCATTCAGCTTGTGCGGCGAGCTAAATAATCAAGCGTATTTACTTCCGGCAAGGGCGGGGAATATATTGCCCGCACGATGCACTACTGAATCCTGCCTGCATCAAACCTGACAGTGGAGGTGATCATGCTTCCTCTCAACCTATTTCATCCCACAAAGCAATTCGGTATCAGCTTGGCCTTTTTTCTTGCCGTTTTCTTTTCTTTTTTGCTCAGCGGATGCGGTGGCGGCGGTTATGGGGGAGGGGCTGGTGGTATGTATGCAACCCCAACCCTGACCAGCATCACCATTACTCCAAGTTCCGGGATCGTTATCATCGGAACGCCTGCCCAACTGACGGCCACCGGCAACTACTCGAATGGAACCACTGCCGATCTGACTACCTTGGTCACGTGGACATCTGTCGCCCCTGGCACGGCCAGTGTGGGAAGTAGTACAGGCCTGGTGACAGGCATCGCCGCTGGCACGACCAACATCACTGCAGCCATGCCCTCGTTGTATGGCGCCATCACTTCACCTGCTGCCAGCATCACGGTCACTTCGGATACGCTAAGCAGCATCGCGATTACTCCTGCGACGATATCGATTGCCAGAGGCAACACCACCACCTTCACGGCCACTGGCACGTTTTCGGGCGGCACTACCGGCAATATCTCCGGCTCGGTAACCTGGACATCCAGCGATCCGACGGTGGCTACCATCGATGCCCGCGGCATCGCCACCGGGGTGGGGCTCGGTACCAGCGGTACCGGTACCTGTAACATCACGGCCACCTTGAATGGAATCACTGATACGGTCACATTGACGGTTCTTTGATCTCTGCGGTGGCATCAAACAAAGACGGGCACTGGATTCAGTGCCCGTCTTTTTTAGCTGCGTGCGTGTGAGCTAAGCGCAGGCCTCTTTTTGCATATAGCCTGAAAGCCGCTTTACTGCTAGGCTTCGGAGCGGTAGATGGCTGTTCACCTGTTTAAATGATGGGGCGCGCTGCTCATGATCCTTGTTGAACTGATTCAGAACATCGCTTTGTTGGTTGCGCTCGCAGCCGTCTATCAGGTGACCGTATCCCGCACGGAAAAAAGTGCGTTGACGCACAAGGTGTTGATTGGCGCCCTTTTCGGACTCGTCGCGGTATTCGACATGATGACTCCGATCAAATACGTTCCCGGGATCATCTTCGACGGACGATCGATCATCCTGGCCGTGGCAGGACTCATCGGCGGCCCGCTGGTGGCACTCGTCAGCGCACTCATCGCCGCTGCCTATCGGATCTGGCTAGGTGGCGGCGGTGCCCCGGTTGGAGTTGCTGTCATCATTGCCTCCTCTGTGATCGGGGTCGCATTCCATTACATCAGAAAACATTCCGGTGGCTATCTGGGCGCGCTTCCCCTGCTGGGATTCGGTTTTCTGGTGCATATCGTCATGCTGACAATATTCTTGTTTTTGCCGAACAAGGTCGGCCCGAAAGTCATCGAAGAGATGGGATTGACGATGCTGCTGTTCTATCCCGCGGCGACGATGCTGGTCTGTCTGCTGTTTCAGGATTATGAAGAGAAAGAAAAGGCCAGAGGCGAACTTGGACGTCTGGCTTACTACGACACCTTGACTGGGTTGCCCAATCGTTCGCAACTGATAGAAAAGCTCAATCACTCTTTGTCCGCATGCAAGCAGCGCCGGTGCGAAAGTGCACTGATATTGCTCAACCTGGATAGCTTCAAAACGCTGAATGATGCACGCGGGCATTACAGCGGGGACATCCTGCTGCGCGCAGTGGCGGAGCGCCTTAAGTCGGTACTTGATACAAGAGATGTTCTTGCCAGAATGTCCGCGGATGAATTCGCCATTCTGCTGCAGTGCGCTCAAGGTGCTTCCAAAACGATGGCCGCTCTCGCCCAGGATTTGGCTGACAAGGTCCATATCGCCCTCAAGTTTCCCCTTCGCGTCGATTCGGAAGAGATTTCCATCACCTGCAGCCTCGGCATCGCCCTGTTTCCGCTGAACCCGGATGACTTGCCGGGCGATGTACTGCGTCGCGCGAATACCGCGATGCATCGCGCCAAGCGGAATGGCGGCAACCAGAGCCTGGTCTTCGAACAAGCCATGATGAGCGAGGTTGAGAAGCGCTTCCAGATCGAGCGTGAACTGCACGCGGCTATCGCGGACGGGCAGTTAAGGCTGTATCTGCAATCCCAGGTGAATGCATCGGGCGCCATTGTCGGCGCGGAGGCATTGGTGCGCTGGCAACATCCCGAGCGAGGCCTGATTCATCCTGCATCGTTCATTCCCATTGCCGAAGAGACCGATCTGATCGTGGATGTCGGCATCTGGGTGCTGACAGAGTCCTGCAAAATTCTGGCGCAAGACGAAATGCTGGGGCGTCCGGTCAGGCTGTCGGTCAACATCAGCCCGAGACATTTCGGCCAGCCCGGATTCGTTGCCGGTATCAGGCGCATCCTCACCGAGACGGGCGCCGACTCCAGCCACCTCACGCTTGAGATCACCGAGGGCTTGTTGGTCAACGACATCAACGATGTCATCGCCAAGATGACCGAGCTGGCTGCTTTGGGTATTCACTTTTCGCTGGATGATTTCGGTACCGGCTATTCGTCGCTGACCTATCTCAAGCGGCTGCCCATCCAGGAGTTGAAGATCGACAAAATATTTGTGCAGGATGCACCGGGCAATCCGGACAATGCGGCGTTGGTTGAAACGATCCTGGCCGTCGCAAAACATATGCAACTGGATGTGGTGGCAGAAGGGGTGGAAACCGAGGAGCAGGCTGCTTTCCTCAAAGCCAGAGCAGAAGTGACCTATCAGGGATACTTGTTTGGCAAACCGGAGCCCGCTCAAGATTGGTTGAGGCATATGGCGTCATGAATTGACGCTACATCTTTTGGCTTATGGTCTGGAAGCAGCTTTGCTGCTAGATTGCGTGAACGGCAATTGGTCAGAGCCCTATCCATCAATCAGGATTGAAAGGAGTCATCATGATCGTCGTTACTGGAGCCACCGGGCAATTGGGACATCTGGCCATTGCGGCATTGCTGAAGAAAGTCCCCGCATCAAACATCGTCGCGGCCGTGCGCAATGTGGAAAAAGCCAAGGACCTCGCGGCATCGGGTGTGCAGGTGCGCTACGCCGATTACAACAAACCCGAGACCTGGGACGCTGCGCTGAAAGGGGCGGACAAGGTATTGCTGATCTCCTCCAGCGAGGTCGGTCAGCGCGCGAAACAGCATCGCTCTGTCATTGACGCCGCCAAACGCACAGGCGTGAAGCTGCTGGCCTACACCAGCATCCTGCATGCCGACACATCGCCGCTAGGACTAGCCGGCGAACACAGGGACACCGAGGCCATGCTGCGCGCATCCGGCGTTCCATTCGTATTGTTGCGCCATAGCTGGTACACCGAGAACTACACGGGCGGCGTGCGCGCCGCACTGGCACAGGGCGCAGTGTATGGCTGCGCCGGACATGGCCGCATCTCCTCGGCCACACGCGCCGACTACGCAGAGGCGGATATCGCCGTGCTGACCGCAGAGAACCAGGCAGGGCGCATCCATGAATTGGCTGGCGACACTTCCTACACGCTGACCGAACTGGCCATCGAGATCTCGCGCCAATCCGGCAAGACCATCGGTTACGTGAACCTGGCGGAAGCCGAATACAGGAATGTCCTGATCAAAGCCGGCTTGCCGGAACCGGTCGCCGCCTTGCTCGCCGATTCCGACACCGGCGTTTCCAAAGGCGGGCTGTTCGACGACGGACACCAATTGAGCAAACTCATCGGCAGGCCGACGACATCATTGGAAACGGCAGTAGCGGCCGCGATGTAGGGCAGGTACCGAAACAGAATGTCGGGTGAGTCATCTTTGCTGCCAGATTAAATCCACCGGGCTGTGCCACTGACCAGAAAGCGAGGAGTCCAAATGTCCAAACTACGCGTCCAAAGCTTCGCGATCTCCATCGACGGCTACGGTGCGGGGCCGAACCAGGACCTCCAGAACCCGCTCGGTGTCAGGGGTACCGAGTTGATGGAGTGGTTCTTCCACACGCGCATATGGCGGCAAATGCAAGGCCAGGATGGCGGAGAGACCGGAGTCGATAACGGAATCGCGGAGCAAGGCTTTGCCGGAATCGGAGCCTGGATCATTGGGCGCAACATGTTCGGCCCTGTCCGCGGCCCGTGGCCGGACGACAGCTGGAAGGGCTGGTGGGGTGACGAGCCGCCATACCACACACCTGTCTTCGTGCTGACGCATCACCCGCGCGCGCCGATCAGGATGGCGGGAGGTACGGAGTTTCGCTTTGTCACCGAAGGTATTCACGCCGCTTTGGAGCAGGCGACCGCAGCAGCGGGCGGGCGCGACATCCGCCTTGGCGGCGGCGTAAGTGCTGTGCGGCAGTATCTGCACGCGGGGCTGATCGATGAACTGCATCTTGCCATCCAGCCGGTCTTGCTCGGTTCCGGCGAACATCTCTTGAACGGCATCGATACGCGTGCTTTGGGCTACGAATGCGCAAAGTACGTCGCGGGCGAACGTGCAGCCCATGTCTTTCTGCGCAAGCGCGAGTAATCTCGTCCGGCACGCTCCCTTTAATTCCGACCTTGAAGCATTCAACCACAGGAGTACCAGCGATGACTGACAATCCCGATGCACCAGACAACAAGCGCAACATATGGATGCGCGGCCTGTTCATGCTGTTGATGGGCCTGGTGTTCCATGTATGCATCACAGTCTTGGGTATCGTGGCGCTCATCCAGTTCGTGATCGCGCTGCTGAACGACACGCCCAATGCACGACTGGTTGCACTTGGCCGCAACCTGGGAAACTACGTGCGGCAGATCGTCAATTTCCTGACTTTCGTCACGGAAGAAACGCCGTTCCCTTTCAGCGACTGGCCTTCGGGCGAGTGATCCTCGACCACATCCGCTTGCGCCGCAAACCAGGCGCGCCGTAGGATTTTCAGGGGGCGCTTGGTATGATGTCCGCATGACAAAAACAACCACTTCCGCTCCCGTCCATCGTCTGGCATTGCGCGTGCGCGAACTCGCGCAGTTGTTCAACTCAATGGATCCCACGCCGTTCCTGAACAAGGATCTCGACCCGTCAGCCAATGAGTTCATCGAAACCTGGGCGTCGGGCCATCCGCTGAACAGCCGCTTCCATCTCACCATCCACCTCGAGCAGTGGCCGGAGAATGGCGACCCGACCGCAATGCTGACTGAAGCGATCCACAACCACTTCGCCTACAGAGCCGAGCAGACACGCGGCGCTCTGCGACACCTGCTGCAGCAAGGCCGCATGAGCATGGCTATCGGTATCCTCTTCGTTTCGCTCTGCCTGTTCGCGGCTGATTTCATCGGCGGTCTTGGCACCAATGCCGGCTATAACGTCGCGAGCGAAAGCCTCACCATCGTCGGCTGGGTCGCCATGTGGCGCCCGTTGCAGATCTTTCTTTACGATTGGTGGCCGCTGCAGCGGCAGATACGCCTTTACCTGAGACTGGGCAACGCGCATGTCCAGGTAGTTCAGGGCAAGTGAGAGCAGCCCAAGAGTGATCGGGTAAGCAAGGGCTGCGCCGTACAACAGCGATGAGCCAGAAGCGTCTGGCCTAATATTTTTTGGAACATGCCGCAAAACGATATTTGCTCTCAAGCACCAACCCCGGTAGATTCATTTCAACTAATTGTTATTACATTGAAATACGGAATCTCGCATAGACCGAACGATCCATATACAGAAGTCGGGGCATCGTGTAATTTCCGGCAAGGCCAACAGCGGGCGACAAATCGTCACCAAGATCAAAGGGGTTCAAACTCGATTTTGTAGTTCGGATGCCGTAATCAAAAAACGGTGGCCTGTATCCATAAATCTGGGGAGTAAAGCATGCAAAGTAGAATGTTGTTGGGAGTCCTGATGGTCATTACCTTTGTTCTGGGCGGTTGTGCCGACCAAAGGATAATCAGGGAAGACAAGGAAGATCTTGCGACGGCCAGCCTGGTGTTCGGATACGTCGATATGGAGGATGCGCCAGTTGATCTGCGCTGGATCAGTCTCAAGCAGATCGTGCCAAAAACCGACAAACCCTATTGGAACGCAGCCACCGATGAGGGCATGTTCTGGGGCTCCCATTTCACACCGGGAGCTTATCAAATGGATTCCTTCGGGGGATTCAGCCGCTGGCGCAATGCGAACTTCACCTTCTCGTTCCCGCAGCAGAACATGGATGAATACAGGTTCAAGATCGACAACAAGCCGGGGATCCATTTTCTTGGCTCGTACAAGTACAAGGAAGTGAAAACGGGATTTTTCGAGCAGGGCAAGTTCGATCTGGTGGCGGTGAATTCCCCGACGGAGCGCGAGCTGCTGGAGCGCTTGCTGGAATTCACGGACAGCAAGACATGGGAAGCCAGGATCAGGAAGCGCATCAAGGAACTGTCGAAATGAAGCGCGAATCATTGGCGGGCTGGAACAGGTTCGCGGGCGTTCTCCTGCTGATGGCGATGTCCGGCTGCACGGCCACGCGTCCTGCAGTTGATGACGTCTCCATGGTGGGCGCACAAGAAGTCATCGTGGTGGGGCGCATCGAATTGACTCCGTCCCTGACGGATGCCGATCAGATACTCAAGGGCATGGGTTCCGGACGGTATAAAAACAAGGTGTTCGTCATAACCGACGAAGAATGGCAGGTCAGGCAAGAGCCGCTTGGACCGGGCGACGATTTCTTTGAAGCGACACTGGGTCAGAACTTTTACATCAAGGGCAGCAACAAGCCCTTCTATTTCCTGACCGGGGTGATCTATACCGAAGTATGGTCGAATGGTTCGATGCGAAATGTAAATTTGCCCGGTGGTGTGAAGATCGAGCTGCGAAGCAACGATAAAGCCGTTTATGTCGGAACGATCCGCTACACAAGAAATGAATATTTCGATATTACCCGGGCGGAGGTTGACGACGATTACGATAGCGCTAATGCTGCATTCAAGAAAAAGTTTGGCGTGAAATATAACCTGCGCAAGGCTTTGGCGGCACCAATAAAGGCTGGGAATAAGGGTTAGGCATATCGTTTTGTGATCTAGTCGAGAAACGGTTCGGTGCTAGTCTTCGGCCGGTAGATGGTGCCGGAAGTAGTCGAGACATTGTGGAAGAGAGTTGCTGTTGCTGATAGATTGCGCGGGCGAAAGCGGGGCGGTAGTACTGAAAAACGAATCGACCCCTTTGAGTTCTTAATCTCCAAGATCACTATATGGCGCAATTCCCATATGAGCAGACAGCCGATCCGGCTTCAGTCAACATGGATGCCCGCAGACTGGCAAACCTTGTTGAGAAATTCAAGCAGCAGCATCTCTCCGGAGCCTTCCCCGGCGGTCAGCTTGTCGTCAGGCGCAATGGAAAGCTGGTCCTCAATGAAGCGCTGGGGATAGCACGCGGATATCGGAGCGACGAGGCAGGACCGTCGGTTCCAGTTATCCCGCAAACACCATTTCCCAACCATTCCTGCGGCAAGCCGCTCGCCGCCATCGTCATCGCCATGCTGGAAGATCGCGGCAAACTCGACATCAACGCGCCGATTGCCGAGGTCTTCCTCGAGTTCGGGCATAACGGCAAGGAGCAGATCACGACCCTGGATGTGCTGACGCACCGTTCGGGAATCCTGATGCCGCACCTGGCCGGCAAACTGGAGTTGTGGAACGACCAAGAGGCGATGCAGAAGGAACTGATGGCGGTGGTGCCCACCTATCCGCGCGGAACGCTGGCCTACCAGCCGGGAGAGTATGGCTGGATACTGTCGGAGGTTGTGCGGCGCGTGGACGGCAGGAGCCTGCCGGACTATTTCGCGGAAGAGATCGCCACGCCATTGCAACTGCAGGCGCTGCGCTTCGGGCTTGCCGGGCGCGATCCGGACTCGTTGGCGTACCAATACTGGTTCGGGCCGGACAAGGTCATGATCGGCGGCTTCAACGCGGCATACAGATTTGAAGAGATGGCCAACGCGACATTGTATTTCGATTCGCTCAATCCCGCGTTCACCCTGATTTCCGATGCCGCAAGCCTCGCCGCTTTCTACGATTTCATTCTTAACGGCGGCAGGGCGCCATCGGGCAAGCAGCTCATTTCCGAGCGCACGCTGCGGCAGTACACCACCCGTCAGGTGTCCGGCTTCGACAAGAGCCTGAAGATATTCCAGGCGCTCGGGCGTGGATTCCAGATGGGGACGCTGACGCCATCACTGTATGGATTATGGAATACCAAACAGTGCTTCGGGCACGCGGGCGTGTTCTCGTGCCTCGCCTTCGGCGATCACCAAACCAACGTGTCGGCCGCCATCTTCACCAATGGGAACCGCGGCATCGGCGACGTGATGAAGCGGTTCATTCCCCTGAGCCATGGGATCAGGAAGGCGTGTTTGTAGACCAGGCTTGTTACACTTTGCTCAACACGGAGCGTGGAATCTGACCTCATCGATTCTCCGAAACGGCGTATTGGCCGTTGCAGAAAACCATTTCCGGCTAGCCACCTCCGATTCCTGATCCTCTGGTTACCCATTGCGAAGACAAGGTTGAACATTTTGAATCTGCGGGTATTATCGCGCCCCTTGGCAAACATGCTGAAAAGTATGGACGCAAAGTCTCCGGCCTAAAGGTAACTATGGTGGCGGGACCGCGATAAAGGGCTTCTTCCCTTTGTCTTCCCTCCTTGCCTCTTTCTATTTTGCCGTTGAAAAAATCAAAATATTGGGAGGAAATCGGTGGAAAACCTAGATCAGCAAATCGCAACAGCCTGCAGCACGATTCCGGAATGTCTCGCAGGGGGATACATCGACATTTCTTCCGGCTTGTTGCTGGCCTTGAAAACAGTGGACTCTCATCCGACGGAAGTGATAGACATGCTCGCCGCGGCGACGGGCGATCTGTTTGCGGGCAAGAATGTCGTAGCGATCGAAAGCCTGTTCAAGAAAGCGCGTGGTTTGCCTGCCGATAATCACCACTATTTTCAGGAAATCATCGTCAACAGCGACAACCTGATACACGTCTTCATGCGCGGCAAACGCTATCCTGATTACGTGGCCTGTTTCGTATGCCGCAAGACAGCAAATCTGGGCATGGCTCTCACCAAAGCGCGAGCAGCGATGCCTGACATCGAAGCCGTGGTTTAAGCATTGAATACCAAGAGCCAAGCGGCACTGGAGTTAGACGGGTTAGGCGTGTCATTCGGACAGAGGGTGGTGCTGGACGGCGTCACTCTTTCCTTACCGCACGACGGCGTCGATGTATTGATGGGGCCGGTCAAGTCCGGCAAATCGACCTTGTTCCGTACCCTGTCTGGTCTGTATGAAGGACATACGCTTCACAAGAGCTGGGGGAATGCGGCCGTTCTGGGCAACCGGCTGTCGCACGAAAACCGCCCGAGGCTGGTTCAGCAACACGCCAAAACACTTGATGTATCGTTGCTGCAAGCCTTGCTGGAACCTGTTCGGAAAACCGAACGGCGCAGCACGGCGGAGTGGCGGAAGGCGGGGTTGGAGTGGCTTGCCGCATACGGCTTGGCCGACTTTACTGCCCAGGCCGACCAGCCCCTGTTGCACTGCGATACACGCATCCAGCGCAGCGTGCAGATACTGGCGCAGCTCCTGCTGAAGCCTTCGCTGATCCTGATCGACGAGCCGACTCACGGCCTGAAGGACGCCGACGCAGCATGGATGGTGGACTGGATCAAGAGATTGGCATCGCATTGCAGGCTGTGGGTCGTTTTGCATAACCAGGTGCAGGCAAGAAACCTGGCCGATCGCATCATGCTGATCGGCGGCGGCCGCTTGCTGGCGCATCAGGAGACGCGGGCGTTCTTTGAACGCCCGGCCAATGAGTGGGTTGCGCAATTCATCCGCACAGGCGGTCTGACGTTGCCTGCACCGGATGCACGAACCCAGGACCTGGCTGACGATGTTGCTGCTCCGCCGCCACTCTCGGAAGCAGCTGAGGCTGCGATCCGGTCTTTTTCTGCGCCTACGGGCATTGCGGCCAGTCAAGAACCGAAAACGACCGGGGTATCAGACGAGGGGGGATCGTTCCATACCTTCGCCGCTGGTCGTGTGACTGTGTCGCGCCATTGGACAAAGGACAGCCGGCAACCGCCGGCAGGCCCGGAACATCGCGCGCTTGCCGGAATCCCGCTATCCAGTGGCAGCGGGGTCGAGCTTGCTTCCGCAGTGGGTGAGTTCGTTCTTCGCGACGCAGGTGCGCCGCGCGGATTCAACTGGATCGTGCCGGGCAAGCTGGCCGGATGTGCTGCGCCCGGCATCAGTGCACCGATCGATTACGATTTGAGTCTATTGGCACGCGTCGGAATCACCCGGCTGATTACGTTGACCGAGACTGACCTTGATCAAGAAGCTTTGCGCCGGCATCAACTGACGAATATTCACCTGTCCGTTTTTGACGGCGAAGCGCCCTCCCTCAGGCAAACTCACATGTTGCTGGTTCGGATGCAAAAGCTGATTGAGGCGGGTGAAACGCTGGCGGTGCATTGCAAGGCAGGCTTGGGGCGTACAGGCGCCGTCCTGGCTGCGTGGATGATCAAGGAGGGCGGCCTGACTGCCGAGAATTCCATGGCGCGGTTGCGGAAGATAGACCCTGGCTATATCCAGAGTAAGGGGCAGGAAGACTTTCTGCACCGCTATGAAGCGGATCTCACGCAACGTCTGAATCTGAATCCGCGTGGCGTAGGATTGTGAGAATGGCGCCCCGACCCGGATGCTGACCGAAGCGATCCACAACCACTTCGCTACACCTTCTGCAGCAAGGCCGCATGGCCATCGGCATACTATTCATCTCGCTCTGCCTGTTCGCGGCCGATTTCATCGGGTCTAGGTAGCAATGCCGGCTACGACATCGCGAGCGAAAGCCTGACGATCGTCGGTTGGGTCCATGTGGCGCCCGTTGCAGATATTCCTATACGATTGGTGGCCGCTGCAGCGGCAGATACGCCTTTACCTGAGACTGGGCTGCGCGCATGTGCAGGTGGTTCAGGGCAAGTGAGGACGGAGATCTATATCTTTTGGCATATGGCCTGGAAGGGGCTTTGCTGCTAGGCTTCTGTTCGCTTTAAAGTGTTCCCAAACCGTAGTTCATTCTGGAGAGAAAACCATGAATCGCTTTACGAAGCTGGCTGCAATCCTGACCGTCCTGACCTTGATGACCACCGGCTGCACCAATCGCGCGACGGCCAACGTGAGTCCATCGACTGACCTTTCCATGCTGAAGACCATGTATGTCAAAAAGATCCCCGCTGACAACAACGAGGTGAATGTGCTGATCGCCGACAAGCTGCGCAGCAAAGGCGTCACCGTAACCACCGGAACCGAAGCCCCGCCGAGCAACATCGATGCGGTCGTAACCTACGTCGACAAATGGATGTGGGACATGACCATGTACATGCTCGAGCTGACCATCAACATCAACGACCCGAAAACCAATGCCCAATTGGCCACAGGCAACTCGTTGCACACTTCGCTTACGCGCAAATCGCCACCAGCGATGGTTGATGAAGTCATCGACAATATCTACAAGAACAAGAAGTAGGCGTAGCCAAGGGGCGGGGAGGATTTCGGCCTGGCCCCGATTATTCATAGAGGGTTTCCCCCATATCGCCATTTGTCATTCAGGTATTTAATGCTGGTGTGAGATTGGTCTTTTAGGAGAAACAACCATGGACAAGTCAAAATTCACTGTTAAACCCTTGGGGTGGTGGACGGCATTGATGCTGGCGGCGTTGGTGACGGGCTGCTGGCTGAGTGGGGGCGGGGGCAACGGGATAAATAATCCGGCTCCAACCAGCCCCGGGGCTGGCACAGGCACAGGCTTGCCCGGAGGACATGGTCCGGCACCGGTAGTTCTTGGAACTGCTGGCAGTTTTGTGATCTTAACGAAAACAGGAATCACCAATACAGCAAGCCATACCTCTGCCGTGTCTGGCAACATAGGCGCCAGCCCGGTCACGTCTGCGGCGATGGACAATGTGTTTTGTTCGGAAATAACCGGCACCATATACGGCGTTGATGCGACATATACAGGCAGTGGCACCTTAACCTGTTTTTTGCCGGGCACTACCGGTGTCACACCTAACGCTAACAAGACTTTCGTGGACACCGCGGTGCTCGACATGGGAACGGCATACACTAATGCCGCGGGACGAACTGCCGACTTTAGCGGAATTGGTGCCGGGGAGATTGGCGGGATGACTCTTCCTGCTGGCACATACAAATGGGGTACCGGTGTTTCAGTGAACCGAAACGTCATCCTCAACGGTGGGCCGAACGATGTCTGGATCTTCCAGGTCGCGCAGGGCATTACAGTGGCTTCCGGTGTGAATGTGATCTTGACTGGTGGAGCGCTGGCCAAGAATGTTTTCTGGCAATCCTTCGGTGCGGTAAACCTTGGAACGACATCTCACATGGAGGGAGTGATCCTGTCGCAAACCGCCATTACGTTAAACACAGGAGCATCGGCAAACAGCCGGCTGTTTGCACAGACGGCGGTCTCTTTGGACGCCAATGCAGTGACACAGCCAGCGCCGTGAGATGCGTTGGGTGTGCAATCCCCGCTGACTGGTGAAACAACTAGCCATCCCATTTATCCGAGCCGGAATTTCAGCTCGCCCAGTTTTTCGATCCTGCTGACAATCTCATCGCCGGCCTTGAGCCACACCTGCTTGTCCTTGGGATATCCAAGGATCACGCCATGCGGAGTTCCCGTAAAGATGATGTCGCCGGGCTCAAGCGTCCAATGTCTGGAGATGTAGGCGATCATCTGCTGGGTGTTGCAGATGAAATCATTGGTGTTCCAGGACTGGCGTAGTTCACCGTTGACGCGCGTCTCTATCTTCAAATCATTCGGGTTGCCGACCAGATCTGCCGAAACGAAATAGGGACCTATCGGTGCAAACCTGTCGAGCGTCTTGCCTATCAACCATTGGCCGGCCGGCAGTTCCATCTGCAGGTCGCGCGCAGAAAAATCGTTTGCCGTGCAATATCCGGCGACATAGTTCAGGGCATCGGCTTCCGGAACGTTGCGCGCCGCTTTGCCCATGACGATCAGCATCTCGGTTTCGTAGTCGAATTTGCAGGCAAGTTCTTTGGGCGGCAGGGTGATGGTGCAATTGTGGGCGGCCAGCGCATTGTTGTACTTGGCGAACAGCGGCGGTACCCGGGGCGGCGGTATGCCAAGTTCCTCTGCGTGGCGTCTGTAGTTCAGTCCGACGCAGACGATCTTTCCGGGATTCGTAAAGAGGCGTCCATATGTGATGCCAGCCTCGTCGAGCAGGGCCGGCTGGGCGCTGTTGGCGGCGATTCTGGTGAGGCTGGCGGCATTGCCTTCTCGCAGCAGTTCCTCCATGGTCAGCGGCGCCGGGATGCCGAGCAGACGGGACGCCGCGCGTACGTCGATCACCGAGCTACCGGTCTTGATGCCGAGCGTCTCGGCGCCATCGGACTGGGCGATCGCCAACAAGGTAAGGCCTTTGGGCATTTCGTGTGGTCCGGAATATTTCATGATGGGCAATCCTCCCCTAAATTCCCCAATAAGCTTTCTGGATATTCTGGTCATCCAGCAAGTCCCTGGCGCGACCCTCGCGCACGATGTTGCCGGTTTCCATAACGTAACCCCGGTCTGCATAGGACAACGCCAAGTGCACATCCTGTTCGACCAGCAGTACGGTCACGCCGTCGGCCCGGATGTCGGTCAGGACGCCCATCAACTGCTCAACCACCACAGGTGCCAGCCCCAGGCTCATTTCATCCACCATCATCAATACCGGCGCGGCCATCAAGGCACGCGCAATCGCGCACATCTGTTGCTCGCCGCCCGACATGTTGCCGGCGAGTAAACGCCGCCGCTCAGCCAGGGGAGGGAACAAGGTGTATATCTTGTCCAGGTCGCGCGCGATGGCGGCTTTGTCCTCGCGCCGGTAACTGCCCATCAGCAAATTGTCCTGCACGGTCATGCGGTCGAACAGTTGCCGTCCCTCCGGTACTTGCACCAGACCCAGGCCGAACGCCTGGTCCGGCGTCAATCCTGCGAACTCGCGCCCGTTCATGACGATGCTGCCTGTGCACGGCAGCATGCGCGACAGCGCGCGCAACAGGGTTGTCTTGCCGGCGCCGTTGCTGCCGACCAGCGCCACCATTTCGGCCGGGTGCACTTCGAGCGTAACGTCATGCAGCACGGGCATGCCGCCGTAGCCGACATTCAGGTTCTCGACTTTAAGCAAAGGGGGGAGGGATTGGCCGTTCATGATCGTTTCTTTCCCAGATAAGCCTCGATCACGACGGGATTCTCGAGCACGGCATCGGGTTCGCCTTCGGCGATCTTTTCTCCATGGTGCAACACCAGCAAGCGATCCGAAAGACTGCTGATCGCCTTGATGACGTGTTCGATGACGAGAATGCTGATGCCCCGTTCGCGTACCCTGCGGATGATGTAAATGACCTCGTCGATCTCCACGTGATTGAGGCCGGCCATGACTTCATCGCAGAGCAGTACTTGCGGTTGCATCGCCAGTGCCTTCGCCAGTTCCAGGCGTTTGCGGCCCGTGCCGCCCAGTTCATCCGCCCGCTTGTCGATAACATTGTCCAGCCCCACGAACTCGAGACATTCGCGCGCATATTCCCGCGCTGTGGCCAATTTCGGGTGGCCCCCGTCGCGTCCGAACATGGCGCCGACCGCCACGTTATCCAGCACCGACAGGCCCGGAAACGGCTGCATGATCTGGAACGTGCGGCCTATGCCCAGGCGCGCGCGGCGGAAAGCCGGCAGGCGATTGATCGTCTCATTCCGGAAAATTATCTCGCCGGCGCTGGGTGCAAGCGTGCCGCTGATCAGGTTGATCAGAGTCGTCTTGCCCGAGCCGTTGGGGCCGATCAGGCCGAGGATCTCACCCGGTGCCAGCGTGAGACTGACATCCTTGAGTGCGATCAGTCCGGCAAATTTTCTGGTCACGTGACGGACCTCGAGCAGGGCATTCATAGTCGGTGCGTCCGGATGTTTTCAACGAAATAGCGCCAGCCTATTTTGTGTCCTCGCCTGAACATATCGGCCAGTCCGCGCGGCATGAGCACCACCGCAGCAACGATCACAAGGCCAAAGAACAGGCCGGCGATGCTCGTCACTTCGCTCGATAAAAACTCGGAGATGGCGGACAGCGAGAACGCGCCGACGACGGGGCCGAGCACGGTGCCGGGGCCGCCGAAGACGGCCATGATGATCATCTTGACGTTGAGGGTGATATCGAACGCGCTCTCGGGATCGAGGAAGGTGATCCAGTAGGCGTGGATGCCTCCAGCCAGCGCGCTGAATATCCCCGACAGCGCAAACGCGGTGACTTTGTACAGCGTGGTGTTCACGCCCATGACGGCGGCGCCTTCCTCGTTTTCCCGGATCGCGATCAGCCCGAAACCGAAGCGGCTGCGGGTGAGGATCCAGATCGTCAGCGTCGTGATCGTCAGCAAGGCCAGCGACAATTCGTAGAACAGAGGATCGTCGTTCAGCGGCGGCAACACCAGGCCGATGTTCTGGCCGGCCAAGCCAACGTTGGAGACGATGGCCGTCATGACTGCCGCCAGTGCCAGCGTGGCGATGGCGAAGTAGTGGCCCTTTAGGCGCAACACGGGGATGCCGAGGAGCACGGCAAAGATCACCGCCAGAATCACACCGAAGACCAGGCCAACGCCAAACGGCAATTGCCACTGCACCATGGCGATGGCCACGCCGTAGCCCCCCAGTCCGTAAAAGACGGAATTGCCGAACGATGCATAACCAGTGTAGCCGCCGATGATGTTCCAGCCCTGTGCCAATACGGCCAGGAGCAGCGCGTTGATGCCGAACTGGACGAGCAGGTCCGATCCGTACCAGGGTACGCCTGCCAGCAGCAACAGCGCCGCCAGGGCCAGTCCCATTTGCCGCGCCTTCATCTCGCTCTCCCGAGCAATCCACGCGGCCGCACGATCAGCACCAGCACCAGGATGCCAAAGCTGGCGACGTCCGCGTAAGTCTGGCCGATATACACAGAGGTCAGCGCCTCCACGATCCCCAGGAACAGCCCGCCGACCAATACCCCCAGAGGATTGTCCAGGCCGCCAATGATCGCGATGGCAAACGATTTGGCGGTAAGCGTCGCACCGATATACGGATGGATCTGCGACACCGTGCCGTAGAGTGTCCCGGCTGCGCCCGCCAGCGCAATGCCCAGGCCATACGTCATTGCATACAGGTGCCGCGGTTCGACGCCGTACAGGCGCGCTGCCGTCAGGTTCTGGGCAGTGGCGCGAATCGCGCGGCCAAGCCGGGTGTGCAACAGAAACTGCCACATGCCCACCGTCAGAATGATGGCCACGCAGAACACCGCCAGCCGCACCACGGGCAACACCACAGAACCCACCGTCACGCTGTTGCCCGCATAGGGCGGGTTGATGGTACGAAAGTCTGCCGAGAACACCAGTTGCGCCAGATAGGTCAGGACCACCTGCAAGCCGAAGGTGAGCAGCAGGGTATTGAACATCGATGCCCGGATGATCAGGTTAAGCAGGCTGCGCTGCAGGGCGTAGCCCAGGACAAACATGAAGACGACGGTCAGCGGCAATCCCAGAAACGGATCGAGATGCGCGTAGGTGAAGAGATACCAGGAGGTGTAGCCGCCAAGCATGATGAACGCGCCATGCGCCAGATTGACGATATTGAGCACACCCCAGACCAGCGCCATGCCCAGCGCCATGACGGCGTACAGCCCGCCCTGCAGGATGCCGTTCACAACGATTTGCGCGAGCAAGTCCAATTTTGGTTATGTTCTACATGTCGTTTAACGCCTGTTCCATTCCGGCATCGGATACTTCGGTTGCTTCACAAATGTGGTGCCAAAGACTTCAACCAGGGCGCCGTCCTGCACCTGGATCACCATCTGCGGCATTTCGATCTGCCCGCGTGCGTTGAACGCGATCGGGCCGTACAGGCTTTCGAACTTGATCCTGGTCAGCGCATCGCGCACTTTCTGCGGATCGGCACTGTCTGCGGCCTCCATCGCCTGCACCAGCGCCTCTACGTCCGCTACGCCAGATGCCGCGTGATAGTCCGGGTCGTAGCCAAACTTCGCCTTGTATTCCTTCGCGAACTGCAGGGCATCGCCGAACCAGCGGTCTTTCAGCTTGGCAGACGGCAACCACGGCGTCATGCCAAACGCATAGTCGGCATCCTTGCCCAGGGCTTTGCGAAAATCGTCGCTCTGTACGCCCACGGTAAACGAATACAGCTTCGGTGCCACCGCCAGGCTCTTGGCTTGGCGAATGAAATTGAGGATCTCGGTTTCGTGCCCGGCCACCAGCACAACGTCGGCGCGCTGGCTCTTGATCTGGGTCAACAGCGAGTTGAAGTCCGAGGCGTTGGTGCTGTAGCGCTCATCCAGGACGATCTTCAATCCCGCCTGCTTCAGCATCGTTCGCGTGCCGTCCGCGACCGACACGTCGAAGGCGTCATCGGCATAGAGAAGGGCCACGGATTGGGGTGCCGGTTTGAGCAACTTGAGCATGCTGATGGTGCTGCCAAAATAATCGCTCGCCGCTGCCAGCGTCCCGAAGATGTACTGGAAGTTGCGCGCGTATATCTGGTCCGACGCGCCGCCGCCCTGGACCATGGGCACTTTGTATTTCTCGGAAACGGCGGAGTCGGCAAGGGCGAAATTGCTGGCGAAGGGGCCCAGCAAAAGTCTGGCCTTGTCCCCGGTCACCAGCTCCGTGTACTGGCGCACGCTCAGATTGACGTCGGATTGGTTGTCGTAGAGTTTGAGTACCAGCTTGTGCGGCTGGCCCGCAATCTTCACGCCACCGGCAGCGTTGATCTTATCGATCGCGAATTGATAGGCATCGCGGTAATACCGGCCGGTATTGGCAACCGGCCCCGTCAACTGCACCGATGCGCCCAGAACGATATCTTCCGCCGCGGCAACCATCGGGGCACAAGCTATCAACAGCATGAACAGGTGCGACAGGAACTGCGAAAGGCTGGATGACATAACGTTCTCTCCCTTTCAAGTCGTAATAACGGCCACTTGGACGATCACTAAATCTCGAAATCAATTGCGTTGCGCAACATCAGGTGAAAGCAGTCTTTGCGTTTTGGGTTGTACCACTATTCCAGATTTAAATAAATAAGGTTCCTTTCTCCAAAGCAGGTCGAGCATGCCTGTTGCGGGGCAAACGCGAGCCGCCTGATTCCTGTCTGGCCGTAACTTGCACCCCATAACGACATGCGTTATGCTGGCGCATGATCATCGGATTCGCATCCAAGGAAACGGAGAAAATCTGGCGCGGGGAAGTGTCGCGCAAGTTGCCTCGTGATATCCAGCAGATCGCCTTGCGCAAACTCTTCATGCTGGACAAGGCGCAGACGCTGAACGATCTGAAGATACCACCAGCCAATCGGCTCGAAGCATTGAAAGATGATCGCAAGGGGCAGCACAGCATTCGCATCAACGACCAGTGGCGAATCTGTTTCGTGTGGACGAAAAATGGCCCCGATGCTGTCGAGATCGTTGACTACCATTAAGGAGATGGTCATGGATAAATTGAAGAACATTCACCCCGGCGAAATCCTCCTCGAAGAGTTTCTGCTCCCGATGGAGATCAGCCAAACCAGACTCGCCAACTCCATCGGCGTGCCGCCGCGCCGCATCAACGAGATCGTGCTTGGCAAGCGCGGCATTACGGCGGACACAGCATTGCGCCTTGCCAAAGTATTTGGAACCTCGGTGCAATTCTGGATGGGCTTGCAGGACGAATACGAGTTGCGCGAGGCGCGCAGCGCGATCAAGGATCAACTTGAGCAGATGATGCCGATTGCGGCGTAGAGAGTATTTTGAGTCCCTTTAATTATTCGCCAATAATTCAATGATTCATTACTACGGAGTAGCCATGCCAAAAGTGATGTACAAACTATCGTTGTTGCTTGCTCTGTCCATCGCTGTCGCGGGGTGTGTGCGTACCACCACGATGGGACATTTAGTGAATCAGCCTGAATCCCCCGTGAAACAGATCGATTTTCTCTTCAAGGCCGGGCAATTCAACGCCCAAAACAAGTCGGCACAGGCGGCCATCAATGTGACATTCAACGGGTTGACCGCGTTGCTGCCGAAACGCATGCCGGTCGTGTTTGCTTTGAATGGCATTGAAGTGACAACTGGAAATGCGGCCTCTAAGTATGAACTCTTCATCGCCCCCCTCAATGCCACATACTCATCATATGGCGGAGATAAAGTAAGCATGGATTTGAGAGCGCAGTTACTCGACAGATCCAAAGGATCAAAACTGATCTGGTGGGGGGACATAAGTTTATTCCATAACCACAAGTTAAACCTGGACGAAAAAGCCGCGGATAATTTCGCCAAGAGCGTACTAGAACGGCTAGTGGCTGATGGCATCGTCAAGCTCGACTCGGACGCGATAAAGGTGCCGGAAGAGAAGGGGAAATAGCAGGCTTGATTGCCACAAATTGCGGGTGCGCAGGACTAGCTCTTTCCTAAGCACCTGTCTTCGAAACTTCGTTCTTACTGAATGAGTCCTTTATACAAGAACAAGGCATAGGCACCGATCAGGCCAAAGCCCACAAAGCGGGGGACTCGTCCGACGAGGGCGACGGACAAGAAATGAACCGCTCCCGCGCCGAGGATGATAAAGGCGCCCATCTGAAAGAAATCGGGGACTTGGATGGGATTGAAAACCGAGAACAAGCCGATACACATCGGGATGCAGATATGCCCATCGCCGATCTGCGAACTCAGCACGATATCCTGTCTGCCAATCCGCGTGTAATACAGCGCAAGGAACGCATTCGGCACTACCATCAGCAAGCCGCTGAACCAGCCGATCTTGGCAAAACTGAAATACGGATTTTCAGCTGTCGAGACCCATGTCACGAGATGATCGACCGCGAAATAGATGCAATAGGCGCTGACGGCGAGCAGGGCAACGTCGATCAGGATCGTCCAGTGAAATCCCCTGTTTTTCCTGATATTGTCCTTGAGCACTTCGAACACGTGCAAAATCTGCCAGAACAGGAACAGTCCGACCAGTACCAGGCCATCGTAAAAATCCACCACCCCATCCTTCGCCAAGGCCCAGAGTATGCCGGTGAACAGGAACAATGCGATCAGGGTGAACAGCAGATTCAGCCGGTTGATGCGGTGGAATTCCGCGTGTTTTATTGCTTTCGCCTTTGAGCCGATCTTTGGCACGACGGCTGCCGAGCCAAAGATCGCAGCCAGCCCGAGGATCAGCGTCAGGTTGGTGGCATTGTTGACCAGAGCGTTCTCGATGACCAAGCCGCCATTGCTGGCAGAACTGCTCATGACAAAAGCGAAGACCAGATTCGCAAACCCGGAGCAGTAAGGCATGATCAGCGTGCCGAGAACGGTGCCTTCAAAACCCTTGCTCTCCATTGCGTGCAGACGCCAGATCATCACAAAACTTGCCACTACAAACAGGGCAAGCAGCATCAATGGATGGGCAAAATAGCCCTGGATATTATGGATTGCGTTATTCACGAGTGACTGGAGGGAAGGCTAGCCGCGGATTTTACCTTGCCCGAGGGTAAATCGTCTTTACCGCCGTGATCGCTTCTGGAGTGAGTGCGCTCCTTGTCCACTTTGGGTAAACTGAGCTCCTCTTTTTCAGGGCAAGTTCCAATGAATAACACTCACCCTCTGCAGGGGAACGAAGCAGCAGAACGCATTGTTCGATATTTCCAGGCCAATGGGTTCGCCGGCATAACCGAGGCGCTCATTATCCGAATAAGCCCGAAAACGGGTGACAGAATGGAAGTTGATGCGGCATTCGAAGCGGCGCATGAACAGGAGACCACCCCACCTGTGCAGCAGTATTTCGAGGTAAAGCCCTTCGGACATTTCTCGGATTTCCGCAGCTTCGCCGACGCGAAATCAGCCATTCAAACCGATTTTACCGAAGCCCTGCGCACGGAGGTTCCACGGGTGTTCTTCGATCCAGCCCCCGTCGTGATCGATGATGCAATGGCGAGTGGCACCAAGTATGACGTGCTGATGAAGATCACCGACAACGTCGATGGATACGCGATCGGCATTCTCCTGAATGACCCGGATGCCTCCTTCCTCGAATATGTCGGAACCCATAGCGGAAACGATTGGCAACAGATCATGGGCACCCTGGAAATCATGGCCGCATCCCTGGCTTCTGAAATCAACATCTGAATCACCTCGACAGACATCAGATGGTGCAGCTTGCCAACATCAAACCCATCAGCTACCTCAAGGCCAATGCCGCCGAAGTGTTGCAAGAACTGACCGACATGCGTGAGCCCTATCTGATCACGCAGAACGGCGAAACCAAAGCCGTCATGCAAGACGTCGCCTCATACGAAAACACGCAGGAAACGCTGGCCCTGCTCAAGATACTGGCACTGGGCAACCAAGAGATCGAGGAGGGCAAAGTCACCCCGGTGGCCGAAGTCGCACGCCGTCTTAAAGCCAAGAAGAATCCTTCCGTTCGTGGTGATAACCAATGACTTGCCGCTTGTGCGGCTTAGTCAGATGGCTAGTAGTTCCATCAGCCTGTCGAACCATGAATGGAAGACGTCTCACATGAACTTCAAGGTTTGGCGACATTGTCCGCTTTCCACGAGCGCGGCTCTCACCCAAACGGCAGCATCCCTGGCTTCTGAAATCAATCCCTGAATCACCTCGACACTCATCCCGGTAATTTAACACCCTGAAGATGCCCGTCGTTACTGGCTCACAGGCCAGTATGTATATCGCAATAGTCAGACAAAATCAGAACAGCGCGGCTATGGCCGAAGCAAAAAGGTCTATATCTTTTGGCATATGGTCTGGAAAGGGCTTTGCTGCTAGGCTTCGGAGCGTTGGATTATAGGGCATGGAAAAGCATTTCGAGCTAGGCCCCTTTGGTTAGTCTAGTTTAATAATTGGTCAACCAACAGCAATGGAGGTATTGAGCATGAGAGTATCCAAAGTACGAAGTTCACTGTTGTCAGCGCTACTAGGGATGGTGCTTGCTATTAGTGGGTGCATGTCTGTTCAGCTCGTTTCGAACTATGACGAGACCATTGACAACGAAGCTCAGCAGTTGCAAAAGAAGCTTGATGGGTATTTCATTTCGCTACAGAGTGCTGGCGCTGAGGACTTGAAATACAAGAGTCAGAAGAAGTTTTATGAAGGTGTGCTAGCTGATCTGAATGCTATGAGGGTTCGCGCCGGCGGCATCTACAAGAATAAATTGACAATGGAGCAGATCGACTTGGCAAAAGTGAATCTTGCCTATCTGGTTCTACTGCACAAGAAATGCGTAACAGCGCCGCTATCGGCTGAGCAAACGGAAAAGGTGAAACACAACGGAATAGATTTGTCGATGGACTGCAAAGTCGAAAATGGTGCCACGGCTGACGTTGCTGATCGAGGTGAAATAGGGATAAATCGATTTGTTATTGCGCCCATTCAAAGTCTATTCAACCAGCACCTTGGAGTGGTGATGGCGCTTGAACTCGCTAAGAAGCGTGGCGAAACCAAACCTGAAAAGGAGTAAAACATGGCAAACATTGACGTCCAACAAGTTTTTACCAGTATGGTTGGCGCAGCCGAGGGGGTGTTCGGCAAAAAGTGGCCGGTAATGAAAGACTTTGCCGAGGCCGAGTTTGAAAAGCTTGCCAGAACTCTTGCGCAGATTGAAAAATTAAAGCTTAGCGGCCAGATTGGTGCAGCCGAAGCAAGCGTTCTGTTCGAGATGCAAAAGAACACAGCGAGGGCCGTAATGCTCGCGCTGGAGGGAATGTCTCTGCTGCTGGTCGAGGGGGCAATAAATGCTGCATTGGCGGTTGTCAGGGATACGATAAATACTGCATTGGGTTTCGCTCTGATTTGAAAGCACGGCATAACAAGGCGTTCAAACCGATGTCCTTGCCAGTACTGAAAAACAAATCGACTCCGATACCTTTCACCTTAGGATCTGTCCTTATACAAAGGAGTGGGAACATGACGATAAAACGTAGCGGTGTATTGTTACTGACCCTTATGGGTCTGATAGCCAGCCTTGCAACGGGTTGTTCTACTGCCCCAGCAGCCAAGATGGCTGCCCCCTTTAGGTATTAGGCGGTCTGAAAAAAGAATTGGATCCCGGTACATTTTACTTTCAACCAAACCCGTTAATTCTCGTCACAGGGAGATTCATCATGACAAAAAGCTCAGTTCAGAAAATACCCAGTCGATCATCGTCCTTTCTTATCGTTGGTATCAGTTGTCTTGTGGCTGCCTGTAATTCGGGTTTGATAAAGCGGGTTGAAATCGATCCTGCCACGCGCATGGTTTGTGACAGCACCTTTAACACTCCTTGCGGTGTGTTGGATACGCAACCTGTGACCATACTGGTATGGGGTGAAGGCAAGTGTGATTCAGTGGGCCTTGATGATGGCACTGGTTCAAAGCACTACGCAAGCCCTGTTGATTTTGGTCAGGCCGGTGCCAACGTCCCTGTGAAATTCACTTACAACTATGGCGCAGCGTGGCCGGGCATAAAAACGATCCATGCCTTCTCTGTCTCCAACTGCATGGGGGAGGCGCGCCAAACGATACAGGTCATGCGCAAGATCGGTAACACCGCCCAATCCGATCTGAACTTTACCCTCTCACAGCCATATTCCTTTGCGAACGGCATAACCCCCGGGGCATGTAAATTGGCGTTCAACCAATATCAAGTGAGTGCGTTGCGCCCCAATACCAAAGTCACTGTCACAGCCAAGCTCGACCCGAACAACAAGATCAACTTTGGTTGTCTGGGATGCCGTTATGGGGTCGATGGCGAAGCAGGTTCGTCGGCAGTCCCCCATTCCCCTTCCCGGGAATGGCCAAGTACTCTCTCGTACTTAAAGTCGGAACGCAGGAAGTGCAAGGCGGCAGCCAGGTATCCTTTACGACCAACAATAAAGCAGCACTTGAAATATGCGTGAATGACGATGACCTGCGTGACAATACGGACGCATGGAATTTCACAATTTCGGTGGATGAGTCGCAAGCGCCTTGACTGTTTGTTTGGGGGCGAGGGAAAAATATTGCGAACCCGACCCCTTTAATTTGCGATTGCCCGAGCTGGCGCAGAATATATTGCGAACCGGCCCCTTACTTATCCAAATACGAGAAATGTATGAAAATTTTTTATCTGGTTCTGTCGTTAGCAGTCACCGGTTGCGTGAATCTGGAATTTCCCGGACTTGTTTCCGACACAGCAAAACTCGGCAAGGATGCCTATGGTGCCATTGCCGGGAAGAAAGACAGTAAAGAACCTGTAACCCAGGTGCCTGCTAAGCAGGAATCCGCAAAACCAATCCGGGAAGCTGCAATACCGGCTGCGAATCCGGGTGAGTACATTACGAACGCGTACATCGGACAGGAAAACCAAACCGTCGCTGAAATCAAACAGAAATGCGTGAGCGAGGCGGCGGAAAAACTGTTCAAGCTTGCCGGCAATGATGCACATTACACCGTGGTCGAAAACACAATTGTCTCGGTAAATAATGCCGTCGTGGCAAATTGCAGGCTCTCCATGGACAAGTCCGCACTTGATACCCCTGTTGCTCAAAAATAGCAGGATCGATGGAGTCTGACCCCATCGATTGTTTTTTGGCATATGGTCTGGAAGGGGCTTTGCTGCTAGTCTTCGGCACTATGAATTTATAGTCCCCCGTTACTTGGACTGGGTAATCAACTAATTTAGGCAATTAGAAAATGGACAAGCTATTACTCGCAGCCTTTTTATCAGCACTTGCAGGCTTTATTACTGCAATTATTAGTTTTGTTAAGTTAGTAAATGAAAAAGAAGGAAAAATAAGCGAAAGCCGCCAAGCATGGAATGAGTCAGTTCGAAAAAGTTTCGCGGAATTAACATCCAAAATCTACGCTATGGCTGCCAACTTCGAAGAACAATCCACGTTTGGCGAAATAGTCTCAGAAAATGAAAAGCTATTAGATGCCGCCGATGATCCTGAAAAGAAATCAATAGAGTCGGCCATTGAACAGGCAAAACATAACCTAAAAATCGTGCAGGAAGACATTCAAAGTAAACGTCATGATATGCATTTAAGTTATGCATATACAAAGCTCCACTTTAAGCCAGGTGACGTCAGCTTCAATCGCATAGAGCAGAAATATGACCTCATAGATACATTAATGGACACGCTCTTTGAAGAAGCAGACTATCAAAAACGGGTTGAAATAAGAGCCAAGATAGACGGACATATCAAGGGAATGGTTGACATAGGCAGGGATATTCTTAAAACCGAATGGGAGGTGGTTAAGAAAGGTGAACCTGCATACAAACAAACAATAAGATTCGCAGCTTGGGGTGGGATGGTAATGTTATTTATACTTGTTTCGATAGGAATCCACGCATTCATATCGGTTTCAAGAACGTATCAAGAGCAATTGCACGATTCTAAATTTAGTAAGGCCAATGAAACGTCGGATTTAATAAAGGCTTCATGTTGGCGCATAGAAAATATTTCAGGGCAATTTGTTAAATTTAACTCTTGTACTGGTGAGTCGGCAGATTTGACTTCGAAGCCAAAATAGTTTTCGCCTGCCATGCAGATGTGAACATGCCACCAGTGCCCAGATTTATCTCTTCGGGCGCACCCGAAGAGATTCAAATGGTTAACCTGAATCACGCACGTTTATCTTTAAGTATTCCGCCCGGCTTGGCATAATCCGCTCCCGTAAATTTCACCCATAGCCCTCGCATCGCGGAGGGCTATTTAATTCAGTAAATCGAGAACCATGCTTCCATCCATCGAACAACGCCTCGCCGCCGAGATCGCGGCCAAACCTGCTCAAATCGCTGCTGCCATCGCCCTGCTGGACGAAGGCGCGACCGTGCCTTTCATCTCGCGCTATCGCAAGGAGGCGACGGGCGGACTGGACGATATCGCAGCTGCGTTTGCTGGAAGAGCGGCTGCGTTATCTGCGCGAGCTGGAAGAGCGGCGCGCGGCGATCATTGCTTCGATCACCGAGCAGGGCAAGATGACGCCGGAGTTGTTGAAGGCGGTGTCGCTGGCCACTGACAAGACGCATCTGGAAGATCTGTATCTGCCGTACAAGCCAAAGCGCCGCACCAAGGCGCAGATCGCGCTGGAGGCGGGGCTGGAGCCGTTGGCGGATGCGTTGCTGGCGAACCCGACGCTGAATCCGGAAGAGGAGGCGGCCAAGTATCTGCGCGAGCCTTTCACCAGCGCGGCGGGCGACGACAACCCCGGCGTGGCGGATGCCAAGGCGGCGCTGGATGGCGCGCGGCAGATCCTGATGGAGCGCTTTGCCGAAGATGCGAACCTGCTGCAATCGCTGCGCGAATACGTGCAGGAGCACGGCGTGGTGCGAGTCCAAGGTGATCGAAGGCAAGAACGACGCGGCGGAGAAGTACGCCGACTATTTCGATTATTCCGAATCCATCAACACCATCCCTTCGCACCGCGCGCTGGCGGTGTTCCGCGGTCGCCGCGAGGAGATGCTGAATGTGGAGCTGCGTCTGGATAGCGAAGAAGAGAAGCCGACCTGGGCTGCGCCGCACAATCCGTGCGAGGCGCGCATCGCCGCGCGTTTCAACATCAAGGACATGAGCCGTCCCGCCGACCGCTGGCTGCTGGACACCGTGCGCTGGACCTGGCGCGTGAAGTGCTTCATGCATCTGGATACGGAGCTGATGGGCGCGCTGCGCACCAAGGCCGAGACCGAAGCCATCAACGTGTTCGCGCGCAACCTGAAAGCGCTGCTGCTGGCCGCACCGGCCGGGCCGCGCGTGACCATGGGGCTGGACCCCGGCATCCGCACCGGCGTGAAGGTGGCGGTGGTGGACGAGACCGGCAAGGTGGTGGATACCGCCACCATCTATCCGCACCAGCCGCGCAACGATTGGGACGGCTCGCTGCACACGCTGGCAAAGCTGGCGATCCAGCATCGTGTCTCGGTGATCGCTATCGGCAACGGCACGGCCTCGCGCGAGACGGACAAGCTGGCGCGCGACCTGATCAAGCTGCTGCCCGGATCTGCACATGAGCAGTATTGTGGTTTCCGAAGCAGGCGCATCGGTGTATTCCGCGTCCGAATTCGCCTCGCAAGGAACTGCCCGAGCTGGACGTGTCGCTGCGCGGTGCGGTGTCCATCGCGCGCCGCCTGCAAGACCCGCTGGCCGAACTGGTGAAGATCGATCCCAAGTCCATCGGTGTCGGCCAATACCAGCACGACGTGAGCCAGTTCCAGCTGGCGCGTTCGCTGGATGCGGTGGTGGAAGATTGCGTGAACGCCGTGGGCGTGGACGTGAACACGGCGTCGGTGCCTTTGCTGGCGCGCGTCTCCGGCCTCTCCAGCAGCGTGGCGCAGGCCATCGTCAACCAGCGCGACCTGAAAGGCCGCTTCAGCAGCCGCGCCGAACTGCGCGAAGTGCCGCGCTTGGGTGACAAGACCTTCGAGCAGGCGGCAGGCTTCCTGCGCATCATGGGCGGCAACGACCCGCTGGATGCCTCGGCCGTCCACCCCGAATCGTATCCGCTGGTGCAGCGCATCCTTGAAGACATCAAGCAGGACATCAAGGGCGTGATCGGCAACAGCAACCTGCTGAAGTCGCTCAGTCCTTCCAAATATCAGGACGAGAAGTTCGGCATCCCGACCATCAGCGACATCCTCAAGGAACTGGAAAAACCCGGCCGCGACCCGCGCCCCGAGTTCACCACCGCGACCTTCAAGGAAGGCGTGGAAGAGATCAGCGACCTGCGACCGGACATGATCCTCGAAGGCGTGGTCACCAACGTGGCGGCGTTCGGCGCGTTCGTGGACATCGGCGTGCATCAGGATGGGCTGGTGCACATCTCTGCGCTCTCCAACAACTTCGTCAAGGACCCGCACACCGTGGTGAAAGCGGGGCAGGTGGTGAAGGTGAAGGTGCTGGAGGTGGACGAGAAGCGCAAACGCATCGCGTTGACCATGCGCCTGACGGACACCGCCGCAGCGCAAGCTGGCAGCAGGCCGGAAGCTTCAGGTCAGCGTGATAATCGAGGGCAGGGCAGACCGGCGGGCGGCAAGCCTGCCAACCGCGCACCGGCGCAAGCCCCGATGGGCGGCGCGATGGCGGCGGCATTCGCCAAGCTGAAAGGGTAAGTTTGGTTCACTGCGCGTGACAGAAAAAAGGCCAGAGCGATCTGGCCTTTTTTATGAGCTACTTCCACAACAACCTCCAGACGCTAGCGTCCTGCGGACTAGGCCTTATCAAGAAATACAGCTTTTCCCGTACATCGGAATGTTCAGTTGAGCGCTACATTCGCAGTATTCGAAACTGATTCGAGTGATGAAACATGATTTTTTGATAATAAGGCGAACCTTATGGCCAAAAAATATTTTCTCGCTATTCCTTTGCTGCTTGCTGCAGGCGTTTCCGTTGCAGAGCCAGCCCAGAAAAATGATCCAGCTGCTGCGACCGCAAAGGCCACAAAGGCCAGCACAGATCAGGCGACAACTCCCGCGACTCCTGCGCTAACTGACCGGCCCATGTTCAAATTTGGCGGATTCGGCACACTGGGGTTATCCCATTCCAGTTTGAGCCAGGGGGATTACGTCGTGGATACCAGCATGCCCAAAGGGGTAGGCCGTAGCAGCAGCTGGTCGGTACGCAATAATACGCGGGCCGCAGTACATGTGATGGCCGATTTCACGCCACAGGTCTCGGCGATATTGCAGGTAGATTCGGAGTACCACCACGACGGGACTTACCGTCCGGAGATCGAATGGTTCAACGTGAAATATGCCTTCACTCCGAATGCCTACGTGCGGGTTGGCCGTATTTCTTTGCCAACTTTCATGGATTCTGAAAATCGCGATGTCGGCTATAGCTATGTGTGGGTCAATCCTCCGGTGGATCTTTACCACCAGATGTCCATACCGAGCAGCGATGGGGTCGACGGCATGTATCGTTTTGAAATCGGTGAAGTCGGAAATTCCATCAAAGCCATTTACGGCACGAACACCGAGGAAAGGCCGACCAGCAGATCGACCTCGAAAGAGATGTGGGGAGTATTCGATACGCTTGAATATGGCCAGGCAATATTTCACCTTGGTTACCAGGAGCGCAGGACTTCCACCGAGAATTTCCAGACCGGCGTAACCGGGGCGTGGCATAAAGAAAGCGATCTGTCTCTTGGGGCAAGTTATGACCCGGGCGATTGGTTCGTCATCTCCGAGTGGATACAACGTCGATCCAGCGCCAAGGTCGGTGCGATGTATGTCAGTGGCGGATATCGCATCAATAAATTCACCCCTTATCTTTTGTATAGCCAGAATAGCCGTGGTTCCCTTTATTCGACTTCGCCCCCGCCAACGGATGCTGCCATTGCCCGGGCCAACAGATCCCAGAGTACATACAGCCTGGGGGTACGTTGGGACTTCATGAGAAATTACGATTTCAAGGTCCAGTATGACCAGGTGACACTGAGTGACAACTCGAACGGCTACCTCGTCAACGTGACGCCGAACGTGACCCTCTATGGAAGCAAGTTTCATGTGATTTCTGCTGTTGTTGATTTTGTGTTCTAACCGCAAGGGACAATGTGAGATCACCAATGATGTTCCGCAACCGACTGTTACTTCCGCTGCTGCTTCTCGCCGTGGCAACGTATGCCGCGAGTGCGAGTGCCGATGTGGTGGTGGTCGTTTCTGCCAAGAGTTCCGTCAAAAGCCTGACCGCTGAACAGATCACAAAGATATTCCTCGGTAAAGTCGTTACCTTCCCGGACGGCAAAACTGCTCTCCCCATCGATCAGCCTGAAGGCAGCGCAATCAGGGATGAGTTTTATACAAAAGTAGCCCACAAGAGCCCTTCACAGCTCACTGCATACTGGGCAAAGATCATCTTCACCGGAGATGGCCGGCCACCGAAACGGCTGGCTGATAGCCTGGCCGTCAGAAAAGCCATTGCCAGCAACCCGAATGCCATCGGGTATATCGAAAAAAGCGCTGTGAACCGCAGTGTCAGGGTTGTTCTTACACCTTAAGGCGGATCGACCGTGCACATGAGCCGATTCAGCAACTATCCCCTGAAATTGAAACTGTTGTTGGTGCCCGCGGCCGCCGTATTGAGCTTCGCTGCCTACCTGGTCTACTCGTCCCTGGTTCTGTCTGGCGGCAATTCCCTCCTTAAAGAGATTCGCGACACCCAGTTCCCGATACTCTATGCAGCCGGGGAAAACATAAAGAGTTTCGAGGGGGTCGTGGAGTCGCTGAATACGGCAGCGGCGACCGGAGATGCGGACTTTCTGGATGCCTCCAAAGCGAAGGCATCCGAGATACTGAGTCGCTATGAAACCCTGGAGCAGATCGACGCTGCGCACAAGGACGAGATCGGGAAATTGAAATCCGGGTTCAATGCCTTTTATGCCTTGGCTTTCGATGTGGCCCAGAGGATGTCATCCATAACGAACGCGCCCAGTCTGCAGCAGATCAAGCAATTGCGGGATCTGCGTGATTCCTATGCGCTGGCTGCGATGTCCTACAGGGATAGTGCCGAGAAGGAGTTCAAGGAAACGATAAGGAAAGCGATCGAACGATCGGAAGGTGCGCAAAATTCCGGTGCGGTGATCGGCATGTTCATGCTGCTCGTCATTGCCGTGCTCACGCTGCTGGTCAACCGCGGTATCGTGGTGCTGGAGGCGGAAGTGGAAAACCGGAACAAAATGCTGCTGTCGGTCAACAGCGAACTTGAGCAGGAGATCCAGAAGCTGAAAGAAGCGGAGGAGGCCCGCAGTCATGCGGAAGCGGCAAGTCTGATCAAGGATGCGTTCCTCGCCAATATGAGCCATGAACTTCGCACTCCGATGAACGCAGTCATTGGCCTGAGCTATCTGTGCCTGCAGACGGACTTGTCCGGCAAGCAGCGCGATTATCTCCAGAAGATCAACGGCTCGGCAAAGTCGCTTCTGGGAATCCTTAACGACATTCTGGACATCTCAAAGATCGAAGCCGGAAAAATGGAGATGGATCGAATACCCTTCGAACTTGAAGAAGTCATGGGCAATCTGTCCACGATCGTGGGTGTCAGATCCCAGGAAAAGAACATTGAATTCCGTTTGGAGACCGCCCCGAACGTCCCGTCATCGCTGATTGGCGATCCTTTACGGCTGGGACAGGTGCTGATCAATTTGGCCGGAAACGCCGTCAAATTCACGGAAAAGGGTGAAGTGCTCCTTCGAGTGGATCTGGAAAAGGAATCAGACGATCAAGTTACCTTGCGTTTCACGGTGAAAGACAGCGGTATCGGAATGTCTAAAAAGGAGATCGATAATTTGTTTCGGCCATTTACACAAGCCGATACCAGTATTACCCGAAAATTTGGCGGAACAGGGCTAGGTCTGTCGATCAGCAAGCGTCTGGTAGAAATGATGGGCGGAAGGATCTGGGTGGAAAGCGCTTCCGGCTCGGGATCGAAATTCATCTTCACCGCACGCTTCCATAACGCCGGCACATCTGATTGGGATAGTTTGGCCTTAAGCCAGTTCAGGATAGCAGGCGCACAGTTCAATCAGGCACTCGTTTCCCAGTTCCGTGGAGCACGCATGCTCCTGGTCGAGGACGACGAGATCAACCAGCAAGTTGCGCGAGAGATGCTCGAGAGCTATGGAATACAAGTCGCTCTCGCAGTGAACGGTGAAGAGGCGATCGCCAAGTTGAAGGAAGAGCAATTCGATGGCGTCCTGATGGACATGCAGATGCCGGTGATGGATGGAGTCAGCACCACCCGCGAGATACGGAAAAATCCGCAGTATGCCGAGTTGCCGATCATCGCGCTGACCGCGAATGTGATGGTCAGGGATCAAAAGGAGATTCTGGCTGCGGGGATGAACGATCACATCGGCAAACCGATAGATCCGGACCGCCTCGTGGCAATCCTCGCAAAATGGGTGCATCCGAGTCGTCCAGTGGAGATTCCTTTGCCCCGTGAAACTGTTCCGGTTTCAGCAACAGAGATGCTCCCGAACTTGCCTGGTGTAACGGTGGACGCAAGCGTGCGCCGGATCGGAGGGAATGTAGCCTTTTATTATTCGCTGCTCGACAAGTTCAGAGTGAGTGAACGGGATGTTGTTCCCAGAATTCGGGAAGCGCTGGCGTCAAACGACACAAAGACAGCAGAAAGAGTAGCGCACACCCTTAAAGGTATTGCCGGCACCTTGGGTGCGGAAGTCCTGCAAGATCTGGCTGAACAATTGGAGCATGACATCCGGGATGGCTCATTCGGTAATGTTGAGTCGTTGCTGGCACAGACCGAAAAGGAGATCGAAAGTCTGATTGCCAAAATAGATCGGGTCATTGAGGCACGCGCCAGTTGAGCCTCACGGCTGACGGCAGCAGACCGGAAGCGTCAAGTCTGCGAGGGCAACAGTAGCTGTCGGCACATCCGCTGCTTATATCGTTGTAACTCGCATGTGGCATTCTTTCAGCATGGCAGCGTTTTTCTGGCCATTTTTACGGACTCTTGGCACGTAAGCAAAAATATTTTGCAACATACGGACTCGATACTATTTCTTGTTGGCATAGCTGTTCCTGATTTATCATCCTGAAAAATCCAAATAAGGGTGGCGAATGCGTGCGGTGATACAGGAAAATACATCCATAGATTTGTCCGACAGTGAGCGCGCAGAGTTTTTCAGAATAATCGAGCCAAGCCTCCACATCAGCACTCAGGAAGAGTTCTTCAAGTGGACGCAAACGGAACTTCAAGGCATTTTCCCTCACGGCAAACTTGTATGCGGCGTCGGGAGGCTGGGCAAGCATGGAGCGCAGATCCGGCATGTCATGGGGTGCAACTTTCCGGATGAGTATGTTCAAGCATTGCAGCGCGCGGACGGGCTGACCAGCAGTCCAATCATCGTCAGGTGGATGAAAGAGCAACAACCTATCCTGTTTGAGCCGGATTGCGAAAAAACCCTGAAATTAGCGCCACCCGGATGGCTGGATAATTTCCACAAATTCGGATTGGTCAATCTTGCGGCGCATGGCCTTTGCGATATCGACAACCATACTGCCACCTACTTCAGTTTTTCCTGTATTCCCGGTTCGCTCAATCAGCGTCATGCCTATTTGTTGAAATTGCTGGTGCCGCATTTGCATGTGGCTCTGACGCGGGTGGTGTCCAATCCACGCTTCAACAAAAAGCAAGCCCCGACGCAACAAATCAAATTGAGCAAACGGGAAAAAGAAGTCCTGCAATGGATGTCCAGCGGCAAAAGCAACTGGGAGATCGCACAAGTGATCGGGTTAAGCGAGTCTACTGTAAAAAATCATGTGCACCACATCCTGGGGAAATTGCATGCTGCCAGCCGTGCCCAAGCCGTCGCAAAAGCTATCAACCTCAAACTGATCAGCGCCAAGCTTTGATCGCATTTTTCAGTTCTTGAGTTTCCTTTTCCGCAGCAACAGTCCCGAATTCCAAGCACAGTCCCGCATGATCGAGTCATGCTCAATTTGTCACGCAATTAATTGTTATGAAATAGGAATATCGTGTTCCACATAGACCGAACGGTCCATATACAGAGTACTGCCCATCCTGTAATTTCCGCGCCCGCAAGAAGGCGATGCTTCATCGCCATCTAAATCTCGGGAGATGATGCATGCGTTCCATCAGTACCTTTATTCGCGGATTGGCAATCTGGTTCTTTACGATGGCTCTGTTGACCGCCTGCGGCGGTGGGGGCGGGGCAAGTCCTGGGGGTACTGGAAGTACCGGTACAACGCCTCCGGTTAGTCCCGTTCCAAACACCCTTGTGCTCATCGATATCACGCCAGCTTTTTCGGCGAACCTGGACAAAGGACTGACACTGCAGTTCACGGCGACCGGGTACTATTCCAATGGCTCGACCCAGAATCTTACTTCCGCAGTTACGTGGAATTCGGTTTCCCCGACAATAGCCACTGTGGATGCAAATGGGCTTGCCACGGCAATCGGCGTGGGAACGACGAACATCACCGCCTCGATGGCTGGCGTGACTTCCTCGAATGTCAGCCTCACCGTCTGGCCCGCTACTGTTAAGAGCATCGCGCTTACACCTGCCAATCCGAATACGGCTGCGGGACTGTCCACGCAATTTACGGCAACGGGCACCTACACGGATGGAACGGTAAAAGACATCACTACTGCGGTCTTCTGGAATTCCAGCAATACCGCCGCAGCAACAATAAATACATCCGGACTTGCTTTGGCTGTGTCGGCGGGCACTGCGACCATTAGCGCATCAACCGGCTCCGTCAGCAGCAGCACCACATTGACGGTGGCGAATTACATTGTGAGCGGTACGGTGAACTATCTGGCTGCCGGAAGCTCGGTGGTACTTCAGAACAATGGTGCGGACAACATCACTGTCGCTGCCGATGGCACATTCGTGTTTAACACCCCATTGGCTTCGGGTACTTCTTACAATGTGACTGTGCTTACCCAGCCGTCTGCCCCTGCTCATCAATGTAGCGTGCAAGCCGGCAGCGGAAACATCACGAACACTTACATCACTTCCATACGGGTGGTGTGCGACTCCGAGGTGACCACGCTGGCTGGCAACGGTGCATCGAATGTAGTGGACGGCCCGGCCTCGACTGCGTCATTTGTCGATCCGATTGGTATCGCGCTTGATACGACGACAGGCAATCTGTTTGTGACGGACTCGCTTTACCATGTGATTCGAAAGATCACACCATCCGGTTTTGTAAGTACCTATGCCGGTGTCGCAATGTTTGGAGGGGCAACCAATGGCAGCGCCCTGACGGCAACATTTAATGGGCCGGATGGAGTTGCAGTTGACTCGCTGGGCAATGTTTATGTGGCTGACTTCTATGGATCATTGATCCGCAAGATCACTCCCGCTGGTGTGGTGAGTACCTTTGCGGGTTCGGGGACGGCTGGTTTGGTCAACGGCACGGGTACGGCTGCTTCGTTTGGTGGTCCCAAGAGCCTCGCCATTGATACGGCGGGCAATCTGTATGTGGCAGACTCAACCAATCATGTTATCCGCAAGATCACTCCCGCCGGAGTGGTGAGTACTTTTGCGGGTTCCGGTGTGGTTGGTTCGGCCAACGGCACCGGTACGGCGGCTTCGTTTAACACTCCAAGTGGTGTTGCAGTTGATACCGCCGGCAATGTGTATGTGGCGGACACGGTCAACCAGCTGATACGCAAAATTACGCCTGCCAGAGTGGTGAGTACCTTGGCGGGTACCGTTGGCGTGACCGGTTCTGCGAACGGAACTGGCACCGCCGCATCGTTCAATGTACCAGTCGGAGTTGCAGTGGATACCGCAGGCAACGTGTATGTCGCAGATTACTGGAATCGCCTGATTCGCAAGATCACCCCCGCGGGCGTGGTAAGCACATTGGCAGGTGCTGTTGGCCAATTGCAATTCAAGAACGGACTGGCAGCAACCGCTTTGATGGGCAGTCCACAGAATGTCGTCGTGGATGCTGCGGGTAATTTGTATGTGACGGATTCGTGGAGTCACATGGTTCGCAAGATCACACCATAGTCGAGCACGTTTGTTGGGCCACTACATTTTACGGAGACGAAGTATGCATTCCTTCAGTACCTTTATTCGCGGGTTGGCAATTTGGTTCTTTACGATGGTTTTGTTGACTGCCTGCGGCGGTGGAGGCGCTGGCAGTCCCGGAAGCCCTGGAAGTACAGGAAGTCCTGGCACGGCACCCGTTGCCAACGCCTTGGCATACATTGTCGTCACACCTGTCTTCCCGGCAAGTCTGACCAAAGGATTGACCCAGCAGTTTTCGGCATCTGGCCACTACACCAATGGCGCTGTTCAGGACATTACTTCTTCGGTTGCGTGGAATTCGCTCTCACCGGCAATAGCCACGGTGGATGCAAAGGGGCTCGCCACGGGAACGGGGGTAGGGTCGACGTATATCACCGCCTCATTGGCTGGCGTGACTTCATCGAGTGTTTCGCTCACCGTGACCCCGGCCATTGTGAAGAGCATCGCGCTCACACCAGGCAATGCAAGCACAGCCGCGGGTTTATCCGTCCAGTTTAAGGCAACCGGCACGTATACGGATGGATCGGTAAAGGACATCACTGCCACTACCGTCTGGAGTTCCAGTAATACAGCCGTTTCCTTGGTATTCACACCGGGTGTCGCTTCGGCTATATCGCCGGGCACCGCGACCATCAGCGCATCATCCGGCTTCGGCACTGGCACGATCACGGGCAGCGCCACGTTGACCGTGGCCGACTATAGTGTCGGCGGCACCGCGACTTCTCTGCCTGCGGGAGGTTCTGTCGTGCTGCAGAACAATGGCGCAGACACCCTTACCGTTGCCGCCAATGGTCCATTTGTTTTTGGCACTCCGCAGGTATCCGGCTCTACTTACGATGTCACGGTGCTGACTCAGCCAGCGGCACCGGCCCATCCCTGCCTGGTGGTGGACGGCAGCGGCTCCATAACGAACACCTACATCAATTCCGTGCAGGTGGTGTGTGGTCCGGCAGTGACTACGTTTGCGGGTAACACGTATGGGTCTGCCAACGGTACTGGCACAGCCGCTTCTTTTAATATGCCCGAAGGGACTGCGGTCGATGCAGCAGGCAATGTGTATGTGGCAGATACAAGTAATAATCTAATTCGCAAGATCACGCCAGCCGGGGTGGTGAGCACTCTGGCGGGCACTGCCGGAGTGTCTGGTTATGCCGACGGCACTGGCACAGCTGCAATTTTTAACAATCCCAAAGGGCTGGCAGTCGATACGGCAGGTAACGTGTACGTGGCAGACACTTGGAATCAGGTGATCCGCAAAATCACGCCCGCCGGGGTGGTGAGCACTTTTGCCGGCACTGTTCCTACAGGCATGTCGATCCCCAGTTTTGCGTCCCCCACAGGCGTTGCGGTGGATGCGACGGGCACGCTCTATGTGGCGGATGGAGTTACCAGTGTGATCCGCAAAGTCACCCCGGCTGGCGCGGTGAGCATTTTCGCAGGCACCCCTAACATGGTCGGAGCAGTGGATGGCACTGGCAGTGTCGTCAGGTTCTACAACCCGACAGGCGTGGCGCTTGATAAGGCAGGTAACGTATATGTGGCGGACCAATATAATCATCTGATCCGCAAGATCACGCCCGCCGGCGTCGTGAGCACTTTCGCTGGAACCGCCGGTGTGTCAGGTTTTGCCAACGGCACCGGCACGGCTGCCACCTTCAACAGGCCCAATAGTGTGGCGGTCGATGCAGCGGACAACGTATATGTGTCGGACACCCTAAATGGGCAAATACGAGTGATTACGCCAGCCGGGGTAGTGACAACTTTGGCGGGATACATCAATCCGCCAGGGACAGGCCGCACCGGGCCTGCCTTGTCTGTTGGGTTTAATGCGCCTATGGGGCTTGCGGTCGACGCAGCCGGAAATGTCTATATAGCGGACACTGCTATTCGCAAGTACGTGCCGTAAGAGCGCAACCAAGGAAAAGAGAGGCACGTCGGCAGTGATGCTGGCGTGCTTTTTTATTGGATTATTTTGTGCTTTAACGAGCTCTTGGTTTGGTTGCTTGGCGTTACCCACATACAATCAAGGCGTACTAGGCGAATATCTATATCTTTTGGCATATGGTCTGCGAGGAGCTTTGCTGCTAGGCTTTGACTCGTTCCCGGTGTGGTTGCTTGGACGGAACGACACAGGAGCATTGCAAAGTTGAGTCTTCACTAGGAGAAAGCAGCATGCTGGTTCGCAGAGCGTTGAGCTGTATCGGGTTCTTGGCCTTGCTTGGCACGCCGTTTGCAAGCGGCGCTTTCAACTTTGATCAGTATAAACCTGGCAACCTGGATGAGTTGCTTTCGCAACAACGTCCAGACTCTGGCACCAAGGTCCTTACCCCGCAGAAATTGAACATCGAAGTCACGCTGGTTTCGTATGCCAAAAGTTGCAATACCGTTTTCCTGAAGAACACGCTGGTCATGCTTGGCGTGCCTAAAGAAGTCGTTGCCGGCGTGCCGATCTCGAAGTGCATCAAGGTGAAGTCGGCCAAAGGCCAGATCGCATCGCTGTATGTTCAAGATACTGTCGCGGAATATTTGCCGGACGAGGTACCTCTGGGTAGCAGGTTCAACATCTATAGCGACTTCGTGTTCTTGAGCAAGGATGGACCGGGGATTCTGGTCAACGAGTTTCAGAGCCAGAAAAAATAATCCCTCCGGCTCTTCTCGGTAGCGGCTACAGCCAGCGTTTCAATCGAGAGCGAACGAGCCGGTCTTGAGACTCCCCCCGCGACGATAGACGCTGATCACCACGCCCTTGCTCGTAGTGCTGGAGCTCACGAGCTTGAGCATGGCCGGCACGGCACCACTGCCGAAGAGGCGTTTACCACTGCCCAGTATCACCGGAAACGTCAGGAGTCTGTATTCGTCTATGAGGTCGTTCTCGATCAGCGTCTGGGCAAGGCCGCAACTTCCGTGAACCTGCACCTCGCGCGGAAAGCGCTTCTTGAGGTCGGCGATCTCTTTCGCGACATTTCGGACATGCGAGCTTCCATTCCAGCTGAAGGTGTTCTGTGTTCGCGAAGCCACAAATTTCGGCAGTGCATTGAGTGCGCCGGCAATGGGGTCGTAGGGATCCGTGACCTTCGGCCAATAGGCCGAGAAGATATCGTAAGTCGTTCGCCCGAGCAGGAAGGCGTCCGCCTTGTTGAAGATATCGACCATGGTTTTCCCCATGTCCGCATCGGCATGCGGAACGAGCCAGCCGCCATGAGGGAAGTCGCCGCTCGTGTCCTCGTTCGGGGCGCCGGGTGCCTGCATCACACCATCCAGCGTCAGGAAAGTCGTCAATGTCAGTTCAGCCATGATGTCCTCCGATCTTGAGAGTGGAAATGATCAACTTTAGAACCTGCCTGTTTAAAACATTCTTGACGCGTGTCATCAAACAGTTAACGTACTATCGATTTCTAGCTGCTTCCAAACCAATGAGGCGGTCAGCGCGTGACAAGTGCTTTTAGCGCAAGCAGGTCGCGCTCGACCCATTCCGCATCTGCTGCAAATCTTTCATCGGACATATCCTGTTGCCGAAACAGGGTGAACTGCACATCGGCACCGTCGCCGTTCTGGATGATTCGCATCGGAACGTAAATCTCCGGTCCGTTGCCTGCTGTGACATAGTGATCCATGACGCCGAAGGCATTGTGTCGGGTGAACCTGATCCTGACGGGTTCGCCCCCTTCTACTTTCCATGCGTCTCCATCCTTTGCAAGTGACGATTGGCTGAGACCGGAAGCCCATTTTGGAAAGTCTTCCGGCCTCCAGACGGCCTCGTAGATTTCCTGCCAGTTCCGGTCGATCGAAATGCTGATCATTCGTGATTCAAACATCGCAGTCTCCTGAAGAAATGGATTGATTCGCCACCACACTTGGAACTTATTTCTTTGCCAGACCTAGCTCGAATTTGACCAGTTCGGTGATTTCTTTCTTATGTAACCCTTTGGGGTCGTTAGGTGTCATGGGCACGGGCCCCCAGTTGCCGGAACCGCCGTTGGACACCTTCATCACCAGACCCTCGATCAGCGGATATTCCTTGCCGTTGTAGGTGAATTTTTTGATGCCATGGCCGGTGTATTTCTCAGCCACATCCTTCCAGGCGGGGCCGATGATTTTCTTGTCGATGGCGTGGCAGGCGATACAGCCGAGCGTTTTTGCCATTGGAGGCATTTCGGTGGCCGTGGCAGATAGCATGAACGTTAAACCGGCTGCGGTAGTCATGCCGATGATCTCAGGTCTCATGTTCTTCTCCTTAGAAAAAATTTCCAAAGCGGCGAAACAAAATTACCGAAATCGCATAGTCGTCTCAAGAACGAAGACTATTTCAAAATCTTTATGTCCGCTCAGATCGAGAGCGGCTTGCTGACTTTCATGATGGCAGGATCGTCTTCGCTGGCCTTGATGCTGAAGCCGAGGCGGGTCATCATCTTCAACATGTTGTGGTTGTTGCTCAGTACTTCGCCCTCGATCACCGAGAGTCCCTTGGAGCGCGCCGCTTCCATCAGCGCGACCATGAGTCTTTGCCCCAGTCCTTTGCCCTGCATATTGTCCGCGATCACCAGCGCGAATTCGCAGGTGTCGGCGTCCGGATTGATGGCATAGCGCGCCACGCCGAGCTCGACTTCGCGTCCCTGCGCTTCGGCAACGGCGACCAGCGCCATCTCGCGGCTGTAGTCGAGCTGGGTGAAGCGCACCAGCATGGTCTCGGTGAGTTCCTGCATGCTGTTCATGAAGCGGAAATATTTGGATTCCTCCGACAGGTCGTGCACGAATTGTTTCTCAATATCGGCGTCTTCCGGGCGGATCGGGCGGATGGTGATGTCGGTGCCATCGGCCAGTCTGCCACTCGCTGATAAGGTGAGTGGGGTAGGGGTAGATCGCCATGTGCGCGTAGCGGTCGGCGCTGGGCTGGCGATACTCCACCACGATGCGCGCGTCGGCGGCCAGCGCGCCGTTCTCGTCGAGGATGAGCGGGTTGATGTCCATCTCCTTGAGCAGCGGCAGTTCGCACACCATCTCCGACACGCGCAGCAGCACGTCCTCCAGCGCTTCCATGTTGGCGGGCGCCATGTTGCGGAAGGCGCCGAGCATCTTGGCGACACGCGTGTCCTTGATCAGCTCTTTCACCAGGAAACTGTTCAGCGGCGGCAGTGCCACGGCACGGTCGCCCATGACCTCGACGGCGATGCCGCCGGCGCCGAAAGTGATGACCGGGCCGAACACGGGGTCGCTGGTCACGCCGATCATCAGTTCGCGTCCGTTCGCCTTGACGATCATCGGCTCGATGGAGATGCCGTCCACCTTGGCGTTGGGGCGGTTGTGCTGCACGTTGTCGATGATGTGCTGGTAGGCGGCGCGCACCTCATGGGCATTGTTCAGGTTGAGCAGCACGCCTCCGGCATCGCTCTTGTGCGTGATGTCGGGCGAGTTGACCTTCATCGCCACGGGGAAGCCGAGTTGCTGCGCGATCAGCATCGCCTCGTTGGGCGAATGGGCGACCATGGTGCGCGCCACCGGAATGTGGAAAGCGGAGAGCAGCGCCTTGGATTCCATCTCGGTCAGCACCTTGCGATGCTCCAGCATCGCCCCCTCGATGATGAGGCGTGCGCTTTCGGCATCCGGCTCGAGGTGGTGCGACAAAGGGCCTGGCATCTGCATCAGCAGCTTCTGGTTGCGGTAGTAGGCGGAGAGGTGCGAGAACACTTCGACCGCAGGTTCCGGGGTGCGGAAGTGCGGACGGCGTGCCTTGCTGAAGGCTTCGCGCGCCTCGTTCACCTGCGTTTCGCCCATCCAGCAGGTCAGCAGCGGTTTGCTGTGCGTGTTGGCAAGTTCGATCAGCATTTGTGCCGATTCCAGCGGCTTGGTCATCGCCTGCGGTGTGAGGATGGCCAGCACGCCGTCCACGTTGTCGTCTTCGAGGCAGGCTTTCACCGCGTGCTGATAGCGCTCCGCGGGCGCGTCGCCGATGATGTCTACCGGGTTACTGTGCGGCCAGTTCGGCGGGAGGTACTGGTTGAGATATTCGATGGTGCTGTCGGACAGCGTAGCAATGGCGAGCCCGAGATCAACGGCACGATCAGTCGCCATCACGCCTGGGCCACCGCCGTTGGTGACGATGGCAAGCCGGTTGCCCACTGGACGGAAGCCGCAGGACAGCGCCTTGGCAGCGGTGAACAGCTGGGTGACGGTCTGCACGCGCACCACACCGACGCGGCTGACAGCGGCGTCGAACACGTCGTCTGCACCAACCAGCGAGGCGGTGTGCGACAGCGCGGCTTTGGAACCTGCCGCGTGACGGCCGACCTTGATCAGGATCACCGGTTTGATACGTGCGGCGGCGCGCATCGCGCTCATGAAGCGGCGTGCGTTGCGGATACCTTCGATGTACATCAGGATGCTGGTGGTATCGGCGTCGGACACGAGGTAATCGAGGATCTCGCCGAAGTCCACGTCGGTCGAGGAACCCATTGACACCACGCTGGAGAAGCCGACGTCGTTGCTCTGCGCCCAGTCGAGGATCGCCGTGCACAGTGCGCCGGATTGCGAAACGAAGGCGATCTTGCCGATGTTCGCTCCGCCCTTGTTGAAGGTGGCGTTGAGGCCGATGGAGGGACGCATGATGCCGAGGCAGTTGGGGCCGATCAGGCGGATATTGTGGCGGCGCGCGGTCTCCAGCAGCTGGCGTTCCAGTGCCGCGCCTGCCGCACCGGCTTCACCGAAACCGGCGGTGATGATGACCGCAGCCTTCACGCCGTGGATGCCGCATTCCTCGATGATGCCGGGCACGGTCTGCGGCGGCGTGGCGATGACCACCAGTTCGACCGGCTGGCCGATCTCGGCGATGGAGGCGTAGGAGCGCTGGCCTTGCACCTCGGTGTGCTTGGAGTTGATCGGATACAGCGCGCCTTTGAAGCCGCCTTGCAACATGTTCTGGAAGACGATCTGGCCGACCGAATCGGGGCGTTCGCTGGCGCCGAACACGGCGACGGATTTGGGTGCAAACAGGGGATTGAGATAGTGCTTGCCCATGATATTGCGCTTCCTCTGGATGTCTTGTTGGGTATGATAGCACCGTACCTTTACCGCTCCGATACCATGCAGACTGCATATATCAGCCATCCGCTCTGCCTCAAGCACGACATGGGCGCGCACCATCCGGAATGTCCGGCGCGTATCCATGCGATCGAGGATCAGCTGATCGCCTCGGGATTGTTTGTACATCTGCAGCATCACGAAGCACCCGAAGTGACGCGCGAACAACTGCTGCGTGTGCACGATGCCGGCTACGTTGACGCCATTATCGCCGCCGCGCCAAAACATGGCATGGTAGAGCTCGACGGCGATACCTCGATGAATCCGTTCAGCTATCCGGCTGCACTGCGCGCCGCAGGAGCGGCCGTGCTGGGCGTGGACCTGGTGATGGCAGGCAAGGTGGAGAACGCCTTCTGCAACATCCGTCCGCCCGGACACCATGCGGAAAGGGCGCGTGCGATGGGGTTCTGTATCTTCAACAACGTCGCCGTCGCTGCGGCACATGCGCTGGCTGCACATGGCTTGAGCAGGGTGGCGATCGCGGATTTCGATGTGCATCACGGCAACGGGACCGAGAACATCTTTCACGACGATCCGCGCGTGATGCTGTGCTCGACCTTTCAGCACCCGTTCTATCCCTATGTCGGCGCGGACAGCGGCAACGAACACATGATCAATGTGCCGTTGCCGGCAGGCACCGGCAGCGAGGGGTTCCGCGAAGCCGTGAATACTTTATGGCTCCCCGCGTTGGAGGAGTTCAAGCCGGAGTTGCTGCTGATCTCCGCCGGTTTCGATGCGCACTGGGAGGATGACATGTCATCGCTCATGTTATTGGACGCGGATTATGGATGGGTGACCGAGCAACTAAAAAAGATCGCTTACAAACATTGCCAGCGGCGCATCGTCTCCACGCTGGAAGGCGGCTATGAGCTGCACGCGCTGGGACGCAGTGCCATGGCGCATATCAAGGTGTTGAGCGGGTTGTAACTCGGTTGGTTGATGCAGCTCAAAAGCAGACTGAACATCTTAACTAACTGCTCTTCACGGCGATAGCGTAGTCGCGTCCCAACCACTCGCCAGTGTCCATATGCCGGAACGTGAAATCGATCCGCTGACCGGCATGTAGTGTCGCTGTCTCAAGTTCGGCGACGTGGAGCCCAATGCCCGTGTCCCGTGTTGCTAGTGTCCCGTATCGATTGCCATCCATCGATACCCCAATGAATCGTGCCCGGCTCGAGAAAGCCAACGAGCACGGTCTGCCCGGCTTCGATTTCCTGAATCGGGTCCTGCGGCAACCAGATGTCATGTTGTATCTCGGGACGTTTTCCCCGATATCGTTGCCAGGTCGCATGCGGCCGGTCATAGGGGTGACCCAGTTGTCGGGAGACCAATAGCTTGATGTATTCGGCATGTGCCCAGACCAGGGGCATTGCAGACCCGTTGGGGTGGCCTGGATAGAGTCCCTGTGCTGGAATGGGAGCTGCTGTCCCACACTTGCTCTGGAATCATGCCGCCCGCACCGCTCATAGCCATCATTGCCTTCCAGGTAGGGCAGAGGATCTTTTCCCGCGGCGAGTTCATAGTGACCGCGTTCGCCGGTCAGCAGTGGCCAGGCCCGACCGCGCCCCACGCCGTCGAACGGTGCTCCATCATCATGTTCGCCGTAGCCGTCACCGTTGTAGCGATGCCATGAAGGACCGCTTGGCGTGTCCACTTTCAGCAGTCTATCGATGACCTGAATGCTGTCGAGAATCAGCGGGTCATCGGCAAGACGCAAGCCGAATCGCACCAGCTGCAGAAAATCCACGCCCACCTGTTCTGCGGCGGACAGTGCGGGATCATGGATTCGATTCTTGATCGGCAGTACATCGAGCAGGGCGCGCGGATTGACCTCGTGTTCTGTTGGCGCGTTGCGGATGTAGTAGCCGTGCACGCCATTTCTACGGGCGAGCGGTGTGTCATAGACCGCGGTCCAGTCTTCGATGTGCGCATTCCAGTAATCCGCGAGCGCTAATGCGAACTCACGCCCCGCGGGTTCCAGCCACCCGGCACCTTCCACCAGCGCAGCGATGCAGATGGAAAGGGTGAACGCGTTGATCCCGGTATCCTCTTCCCACCGATCCTGCTGACTGATCGGTCCATTGCGCGCAATGAAGCCGAGTGCCCGGGAGATCATGTCTGCGACCTCTATACCTTGCAGTGTTTTCCGCTTCGCCAGGCGCGCCGCAAGAATGACGGGGAAAGCCGCTTCGTCGAGTTGAACGCCTTGCCAGTATGGCTTTCCGCCCAACCACTGGTTCTGATACCAGTGCCCGTCGGCATGCTGGGTGGCAATGAGGTAACGCAAAATATCCCGCGCTTCATCTTCGGCGCCGAGGGCCAACAATGCGCCCGCGCTCTCCACCAGATCGCGCGGCCACACCAGGTGGTAGCCGCCGCGTTCGTCGCGGGTGTTTCCCCAAGGGGCACTCAGGCTGGCGACCATTGCTCCGGGATGGATCTTGTCCTGATGGACGCGCAACACTATGGCCGACGTCAAGAACTGCGAACGGAGCGTGTCCGGAATGTCTTTCTGGACGTCGCACCGCTCCTCGCAGCGCCGATGCCATGCCGACCAGTCGTCGAGCAGTTGTTGCCACGGCTCCGCAAACGGACATAGCAGGGCAGAGATAGCCAGAGTGGCCGCGGATTCCTTGCTACTCGCGAAACCCAAGGCCAGTGTCGCTTGCCGGGGCAACTCTCCCATCAGCGCGACATTACCCGGACCGGCGCGCGAGTATTGCCATTGCATGCGTCCATGGTGAAAGAAATCCTGCCAGCCATCGCTGGCTCCAACGTAACCCGCGCTGGTGCGATCCCATGCATCGCACTGGCTTTTGTCCACGGCAGCCAGGGCAAGCCCAAACGGGCCTTGTTTGGCCCAAAGCACCCGACGACCGCGATAGATGTTCACCCCGGCCTGGTTGTTGTGGCCGGTGCCGCCCAAGTGCGGCGCGAGCAACGCATAAGGCCGCAGGTTGGGTTCGCCTTCGAGTTGGACATCCACCAGCAATACGTCGCGATGGGTGTCGGGCGCGATCCTCAGCCTCAGTTCAAAACGATCATGCTGATGGATGATGTCTATCGCCGGGATGCCTTGCGCCGTCCAGACCAGCTTATGGTTGTCCAGCCGCTTCACTTCTACCCAGGACCCCTGGTCGTCGGCGACGATGAAACCAAGGTCGCGGATCTGGGGGATATCGACTCGGGGGTAGAACACTTCGTTGATGATGCCGCCACCGATGGTGAACCACACGCGAGAAGGCCCGAGTGCACAGCCCACTGTCTCCTTGGCGGCGCTGCACCAGGTAGGCGAGATGCCCGGGCTACCGGGTGCGTCCGCGTTGGTGGTCTGCTCCGGTTCAGTGCCCATTTTCATTTTGCGGTCACATATCGAAATTCATGCACTGTCATGTGTTGGTGACGGTCGGCGTCAGCCAACTGTTGCCGTCGCGTGCCACCAGCAGATCGGCCGATTCCGGCCCCCAGGCGCCGGCAACGTAGTTGGGAAAATCCGCTGCCGGATTCTCTGCCCAGACATCGAGGATCGGCATCAGCAGCTTCCACGCGGCCTCCACCTGATCGGTACGCATGAACAGCGTGGCATCGCCGACCATCACATCCCGCAGCAGGGTTTCGTAGGCTGCCGGGAATATCGACCTGAAAGGCTTCCTTGTAGCTGAAACGCATGTCGACGGGGCGCAGCCGCAAATGCGAGCCAGGCTCCTTGGCCATGAACTTGAGCACGATCCCTTGATCCGGGCTCATCTGAATGACAAGACGCGTGGGTTGCGCGTTCAGGCCTGCAGAGGCAGGAAACGCCTGGTGCGGAACGTTACGGAAGCGGATGGAGATCTCTGAGACATCGGACATCAAGCGCTTGCCGGTGCGCAAGTAGAACGGCACATCCTGCCAGCGCCAGTTGTCGACATACAGCTTGAGCGCGGCATAGGTCTCCGTGTTCGAGTGCGAGTCAACGCCGGGTTCGTTGCGGTAAGCGGGCAGCTTCTCACCGCGTATCCATCCTTCGGCATACTGCCCGCGTGCAGCAAAGCGCTCTACCTCATCCTGCGGTATCGGTCGCACTGCGTGCAAGACATCCACTTTCCTGCCGCGGATGTCATCTGCATCGTATGCCACCGGAGGTTCCATGGCGACCAGACAGAGCAACTGCAGCAGATGGTTCTGCACCATGTCGCGCAGTGCTCCGGCATGTTCGTAGTAGCCGCCGCGTTTCTCGACGCCCAGGGTTTCGGTGACGGTGATGGTGACATGGTCCACATAGCGACGGTTCCATATCGGCTCGAAGATCGGGTTCGCGAAACGCATGGCCAGAATGTTCTGCACGGTTTCCTTACCGAGAAAATGATCGATGCGAAACAGTTGCCGCTCTTCGAAGACCCGGCACAGCGCATCGTTGATTTCATGGAACGACTTCAGATCGTTGCCGAGCGGCTTTTCGACCACCAGCCGCACGTGATCGCGATCTTGCGACAGCCCGGCCGCGACTGAGACCGAGCGTGATGCGATCGAATAGCGAAGGCGGAGTGGCCATATAGAACACGCGATCGCTCTTGCTGCCCCATTTTGCTTCCTGCTCGTCAAGTGCTTTAGCCAGCGTCCCGTAACCTTCCGGATCGGCTGCATCGAGCTTGATGCAGCGGATCATGCTGGAGAAGGCCAGCCAGGCCTCCGCAGTCGGCTCGCCCCGGCGCGAATGCTCGGTAATGCCTTTGTAGTAATGTTGGGCGAGGGTTGCGTCGTCTCTGCCCGAACGATCTATGGCCAGCAGCAGAAATCGTTGCGGCAGATGCCCATCGAGGAAGAGGTTGAACAGGGCTGGTACCACCATACGCCAGGAAAGGTCGCCGCCGGCACCAAACAGGACGAACAGGGTATCGCTCGGTGTAGTCGACGTCTTCATGGCGTTGTTCTCCGTGACGTACTTTTCATGCGACTCGACATGACTGCGAGATGTTCCATCTTCGTCGAAGGCGAGGTGCAACCGCGAGTGACGAGTCAGGCCGATCTATATCGCCAGCATTCTTGCGATAGCAGAGGTGCTTGTCTCTAATGTCCTGACCCCATTGATATTCGCCTGCATATGCTTTATTTCTTTGCGTTGGCAGCGATTGCGTTTCGATGTGATCGAACAAGTATGATCCATGCGGGACTCGTATGCCGTTCACTCGGTAAGGAGAAACCAAGATGCAGATCGCGATGGTGGGACTGGGGCGTATGGGTGCCAACATGACGCGCCGCCTGATGCAGGGCGGACACGATTGCGTGGTATACGATCGAAATCCGGAAGCGGTGTCGCAACTGGTTTCAGAAGGCGCGACCGGCGCAGCTAGTTTGCGTGAACTGGCGGAGAGGCTCGCACCTCCGCGCGCAGCCTGGATCATGGTGCCGGCCGGCGACATCACCGAAAACGCGGTGATGGAACTGGCTGGCGCTCTTTCCGCGGACGATGTCATCATCGATGGCGGCAATAGTTATTTCAAGGACGACATCCGTCGCGCCAAGCTGCTCGCCGCAGGCGGCATCCATTATCTCGACGCCGGCACCAGCGGCGGCGTGTGGGGGCGGGAGCGCGGCTTCTGCCTGATGGTCGGCGGCGAGGCCGCCGCAGTCCGGCGGCTGGAACCGGTGTTCCGCACGCTGGCGCCCGGCGGCTCCGGCATTCCTCCATCTCCGGGGCGAACCACAGGTGGCAGCGCGGAACAGGGCTGGCTCCACTGCGGTCCCTCGGGCGCCGGTCACTTCGTCAAAATGGTGCACAACGGCATCGAGTACGGCCTGATGCAGGCTTACGCCGAGGGTTTCGATATCCTCAGGAACGCCGATGCCGATTCGCTGCCGGCCGACCAGCGCTACGAATTCGATTTGCCGGACATCGCCGAGCTCTGGCGCCGCGGCAGCGTAGTGACTTCCTGGCTGCTCGATCTGTCGGCGGACGCGCTGGCACGCAACCCCGAGCTGTCGGATTACAGCGGCTTTGTGCAGGACTCGGGCGAGGGCCGCTGGACCGTGCAGGCGGCCATCGACGAGGCCGTACCGGCCGAGGTGCTCACCGCCGCGCTTTACACGCGCTTCCGCTCGCGCCAGCAGCATACCTTCGCCGAGAAGATGCTGTCCGCCATGCGCCAAGGCTTCGGCGGGCACATCGAGCTGGGCGGTAAGTAATCATCGCCATGGCTGCATCGCCGGAATATCGCTGGCACGAGTTCGATAGCCGGATCGCTTTCGAACAGGCGGCCAGCCGTTTCATACTGGAGAGTGCAGAGTTGTCGATCGATACGCGCGGCGCCTTTCGCATCGTGCTGGCCGGGGGCAACACGCCGCGCAATATCTATCGCAAACTTTGCGACGCCGAAACCGATTGGTCGGCATGGCATGTCTATTTCGGCGACGAACGCTGCCTGCCCGCAGACGACCCCGAGCGTAACAGTTCCATGGCGCGTAGCGCATGGCTCGACCATGTGCCCATTCCTGCGAGGCAAGTCCACATCATCCAAGGCGAGCTTGGCCCTGAAGCGGCGGCTGAAGGCTATGCACGGGATCTTGCTGACGTCGGCGAATTCGATCTGGTGCTGCTTGGATTGGGTGAAGATGGTCACACCGCCAGCCTCTTTCCCGGAAAGGATTGGGGAGAAGCGGAAGACGCGCAGCCGGTCCTTGCCGTTCACGATGCACCCAGGATGCCCTTAGATAGAGTCACTCTCTCGGTACGGCGCTTGAGCGATGCGCGAAGAGTAATGTTTCTCGTGACGGGAGAGTCTAAGATGGATGCCGTGAATCGGCTCAAGGCAGGAGAAAGGATTCCCGCAAGTGCGATCCGTCCCGGGGCGGGCGTCGATATCTATACCGATCTGCGTCTGCATAGCGATACCGTGTTCCATTCGTAGGAAGTACGCATAATCGAGTACGGTGCAATGTTGACCACATGGTGTATGGTTTCTAACACCTTATCGATTATCCGGTGCCGATACAGACTGCTTTTCTTGAAGAGGAGCTGCGCGACATGAAACCGAATCCGCTGAAGGAACTCGAGAAACTGGGACAGTCCATTTGGCTGGACTACATCCGGCGCGATCTGATTCAAGGCGGTGGGCTGAGACGATTGGTCGAAGAGGATGGGCTGCACGGGATGACCTCGAATCCGTCGATTTTCGAGAAGGCGATCCTGGAGAGCCATGTTTATGACGAAGCGATCCGGGCTCAGGCCCTTGCGGGAAAAAGCGCCAAGGAGATCTACGAAACGCTCAGCTTGCAGGATGTGCAAAGCGCCGCCGATGTGTTCAGGCCGGTGTATGACAAGACCAACGGCCGCGATGGATATGTGAGCCTGGAGGTGAATCCTCATCTGGCGCACGACACCGAGGGCACGATCCAGGAAGCGCGCCGTTTGTGGGCATCGCTCGATCGCCCCAATGTTTTCATAAAAGTCCCCGCCAGCGACGAAGGTCTGCCGGACTGATGCAGACCCTGGAGAAGATACTACCCGTGCATACCGCCCGTTAATGGACATAGGCTTATCCTTATCCTGAGAAGAGTCAGCTAGTGGAGGCAGTTTTGTATGGAAGCTCAAGCGACTCCCGACACATTTAATTCCATGCCAATCGACTGGCTCTGCATCAACACGATCCGCACCCTTGCGATGGATGCGGTGCAGCAGGCGAATTCGGGGCATCCGGGGACGCCGATGGCCCTGGCCCCTGCCGGCTACGTGCTGTGGACGAAACTCCTGCGCTACAACCCGCGCAATCCGCAATGGTTTAATCGCGACCGCTTCGTGCTGTCCGCGGGGCATGCCTCGATGCTGCTCTACTCACTGTTGCACCTCACCGGCTACGACCTGTCGCTGGATGAGATCAGGAATTTTCGCCAATGGGGTTCCAGGACGCCGGGGCATATCGAACATGGTTTGACGCCCGGCGTAGAGGTCACTGCCGGCCCGCTCGGTCAGGGGCTGATGAATGCGGTCGGCATGGCAATGGCTGAAGCGCATCTCGCCGCCGTCTTCAATCGCGCAGGCCATGACATCGTCGATCACCGTACCTATGTCTTCTGTAGCGACGGCGACCTGATGGAAGGCGCTTCCCACGAGGCGGCATCGCTGGCCGGACATCTCGGACTTGGCAAGCTGATCGTCCTTTACGACGACAACCACATCACCATTGAAGGCAGCACCGCGCTTGCCTATTCGGACGATGTCGTAAAGAGATTCGAGGGTTACCACTGGCACGTGCAGAATCTCGGCGAGGCGGCCAACGATCTCGACGCACTGGAGCAGGGTTTCGCCAACGCCATCAACGAAAAAGAGCAGCCATCGCTGATCATCGTCCGCTCGCATATCGCCTATGGCGCGCCGCATGCGCATGACACCGCGAAGGCACATGGTTCGCCGCTGGGCGAGGAGGAGGTCAGGGCGACCAAGGATTTCTACGGCTGGCCGCGCGAGGCGAAATTTCTGGTGCCGGAGAGTGCATTGGCACACATGCGCGAGGCGCTCGCCAGAGGGGAGCAACTGGAATCCGGCTGGCAGGAGAAGCTCACCGCCTATCGCAGCGCATACCCCGACCTTGCGGCACAGTTCGAGGCAGCCATCGATGGAATGCCTCCCGCGGGTTGGGACGAATCCATTCCGGCGTTTCTTCCACAAGATGGTCCGATGGCGACCCGGGTCGCTTCCGGCAAGGTGCTGAACAGCATTGCAGGCAATATCCCCTGGCTAATGGGCGGCAGCGGAGATCTCGCTCCTTCCACGGACACGCTGCTCAAGGATTCAGGCGACTTCGAGAAGGGCAGCTACCATAACCGCAACATCCGCTGGGGCATACGCGAGCACGCGATGTGTGCTGCTTCTTCCGGCATGGCGTTGCATGGCGGCATCCGTCCTTATGCGTCGACCTTCCTGATCTTCACCGACTATGCGCGCCCGGCGATCCGGCTTGCGGCCATGACCGGGCTGCCGGTCATCTACGTGATGACGCATGACTCCATCGGCCTCGGCGAAGACGGTCCGACCCACCAGCCGGTCGAGCACCTGGCGTCACTGCGCGCGATGCCCAACATGTGCCTGATCCGCCCGGCTGATGCGAACGAGGTTGCCTATGCCTGGCGCGTGGCCATCTCCCGCATGGATGGACCGACCATGCTGGCGCTTAGCCGGCAGGCACTGCCGATTTTCGATCGCACGAAGCTTGCGAGCGCGGAAGGGGTGTTGCGCGGAGCCTACATCCTGTCGAAGGAGAAAGGTGACCGCCCCGACATCATCCTCATGGCAAGCGGTTCCGAGGTGCAGCTTGTGCTGGAAGCCCAGAGCCAGCTGAGTGAAGCAAAGATCGACGCGAGAGTGGTGAGCATGCCGAGCTTCGAACTCTTCCGCGCGCAGCCTGCCGCCTACCGGGACGATGTGCTGCCGCCATCCATTACGGCGCGCCTTGCCATCGAAGCCGGGACGCCATTTGGCTGGTGCGAATGGGTGAATCACGGCGAGGTGATTGGCGTTGATCGCTACGGGGCAAGCGCGCCGTACCAGGAAAGTTTCCGGTATCTTGGTTTGACTGTTGATCATGTGGTGGAAATAGCGAAGCGCGTTTTGGCAGCCTGAGGCTTCGCCGATGATCATGTCAAGGAATGAGACTTACGTTGAATCACAAGGGAGATATCCATGACTAAACATACCGAACGTTTTGTTGGCGCCGTGTTTGACCATCCTGGCGACGCACGCCCCCTGGTCGATGAGATGATCAAAAACGATTTCCCGATGGATCAGATCTCGATTCTGCACAAGGCAGGTGGGCAGGGCGACGACTTTCTTGGTATCGCCTATACCAACGAAAAGGAGCGGTTCAAGGTCTGGGGTGCCCAGGGTGCGCTATGGGGGTCGCTGGGCGGACTACTGGCCAGTGCCGCCGGCCTGTTTCTGCTGCCCGGTATCGGGCCTGTATTCATCGCCGGTCCACTGATCGATGTAATAGCCGGTGCAGCAGCCGGTGCCGGCCTGATGACCGCCGGCGTCGCAGCAACCCATCTGACCATCGCCCTGCGTCGTATCGGTATTCCGGAAGACAAGCTCGAGATACTTCATCAGGCAGTGATGGACGGCAAAACGGTGGTGCTGATCCACTGCGGCAATGATGACCCCGAGTTCTGGCGCCAACGTCTGGTCTGGAAGGGCGCCAATCCAGTATTCACTATGCCTTGACTGCTGCGGACCGATGCTCCGTCTGATAACTATCAGGTGTCACAAGGAGAATTCGCATGAGCCTCACAATCAAACGCATCTATGAGCCTGCCACCCCCAAAGACGGATTTCGCATTTTGATAGATCGACTTTGGCCACGTGGTTTGTCAAAGACCAACGCGAGCGTCGATCTATGGCTCAAGACACTTGCTCCCAGCACAGAGTTGCGTCAGTGGTTCGGGCACGATCCGGAAAAGTGGAAAGAATTCCGGCAAAGATACTTTGCCGAACTTGGCGATCATGCAGAGGACATTAACCAGGTGCGAAACATGGCGAAACGACGGCGCGTAACGCTAGTCTACGGTGCGAAAGACACCTCGCACAATAACGCGGTCGCGATCATGGAGTACCTTAAGCGTGACACCTAACAATTCGTTCAAGCCGACGCCGCTTCGCGGCGCGGCTTAACTCAAGCATTGGGCGGCTGCATAGATCGTGCCGTAATTAGAACCTGGCAGAGGGAGATTGCTATGAAATTCGAAATACCACGTGCGCTTGAGGTTGAGCACGAAGAGCTTCACGGGATGCTGCGGAAGGCAACAAAGGAGCCTGGCAAGCTTGGTGAGGCTGCCGAGGCTGTTGCAAAACTCATGCATCCGCACTTCCTCAAGGAAGAAGAATACGCGTTGCCTCCTCTTGGACTGCTTCGCAGTCTATCTGAGGGCAAGATCACTCCGGAAATGAGAGAGGTCCTTGTGCTGACCGACAAGCTAAAGGCCAACCTTGGTCAGATGCTGGCAGAGCACAAGTTGATTGTTGCAGCTCTAGAAGAACTATCCGCCGCAGCGGTGAGTGCAGGAAAGTTGGAGTACGTCGCCTTCTCGAAGGCGCTTATGCTTCACGCACAGACTGAGGAGGAGGTGGCATATCCCGCAGCAATACTTATCGGAGAATATGTCCGGGAGATGTTGCGCACTCGCTAAGGCTTCTGGGCGAACAATGAGAACAAATAAAAAAGCTCACAGCGCTGTGAGCTTTTTGAATTTGGCGTCCCCTACGAGATTCGAACTCGTGTTATCGCCGTGAAAGGGCGGTGTCCTAGGCCTCTAGACGAAGGGGACTTTGTACTGCTTTGTGCAAAGCTTCATTCAACAAACAAAAAAGCCCCGAAGGGCTGTTTGTTTTTTCACGTTGCTCAGTGTACTGAAACAACGTGTAACTGAATCTGGCGTCCCCTACGAGATTCGAACTCGTGTTATCGCCGTGAAAGGGCGGTGTCCTAGGCCTCTAGACGAAGGGGACTTCGTTACTTCTTTTCTTTTGGTGGAGGTAAGCGGGATCGAACCGCTGACCTCTTGCATGCCATGCAAGCGCTCTCCCAGCTGAGCTATACCCCCCCGGGGTGGCCCCGAAAAGAGCGCGCATTATAGTGATGGCACCTGACCTTGTAAAGCAAGTCAGACAGATTTTTTCGCAAGGTTCTTTTCTATTCGCGCCAACACCATCTCGCGCGGGAACAGCGACACCAAAGCATCCACGGAAGGTGTCTGAGTTTGTCCGGTGAGCATCACACGCAAGGGCATGGCGAGCTTGGGCATCTTCAAGCCATGGTTGCCAATCACTTCCTTGATGGCTGCGCTGATGGCGGTGGTTTCCCACGCGACGGTGGAGAATTGTTGTGCGAGATCGCGCAGGGCAGGAACGGCCTCGGCGGATAGTTGCGCATCGAGTAATGCTGCATCCGGGTGCAGGTCGATGTAGAACACTTCTGCCGCATCGGCCAGTTCGTTCAGCGTGGCGACACGTTCTTTATACAACCCGACGACAGCGGCGAGAGCGGGGCTGTTGGAAACCTTGATTCCGCGTGCTTCGAGGCGCGGGCGCACCATTTCCGCCAGCGCGGTCATTGTCAGTCTGCTTGATGTAATGGTTGTTCAGCCAGTTCAGCTTCTCGGTGTTGAACTGCGCAGCGGAGGGCGTGATGTGATCGAGGTCGAACCACTCGCAGAATTGCTCGACCGAGAAAACTTCCTCATCGCCATGCGACCAGCCCAGACGGGCGAGGTAGTTGATGACGGCTTCGGGCAGATAACCGTCTTCGTCGTATTGCATGACGCTAACCGCACCGTGGCGTTTGGAGAGTTTGGTGCCGTCGTCGCCGAGGATCATCGACAGGTGGGCGTAATTCGGCAGGGTCGCGCCGAGCGCTTTGAGGATGTTGATCTGGCGCGGGGTGTTGTTGACGTGGTCGTCGCCGCGGATCACTTGGGTGATGCCCATGTCCCAGTCGTCCACCACTACGCAGAAGTTATAAGTCGGCGTGCCGTCGGCGCGGGCGATGATGAGGTCGTCCAGTTCGGTGTTGCTGAATTCGATATGGCCTTTGACCATGTCTTTCCAGGCAACGACGCCTTCGGTGGGATTCTTGAAGCGCACTACGGGCTTGGCATCGGCGGGAACAGCAGGCAAGGTCTTGCCGGGTTCCGGGCGCCATGTGCCGTCGTAGCGTGGTTTTTCGCCGCGCGCGCGTTGTGCTTCGCGCATGGCGTCCAATTCAGCTGGGGATGTATAGCAATAATAGGCCTGTCCAGCAGCCAGCATCTGCTGGATGACTTCTTTATAGCGCGGCATGCGCTGCATTTGATAGAACGGACCTTCGTCGTAGTTCAGCTTGAGCCAGTTCATGCCGTCAAGAATGGCTTGCACGGCTTCCGGTGTGGAGCGTTCCACATCGGTATCTTCGATGCGCAGGATAAACGTGCCGCCGTGCTTTCGTGCATAGGCCCAGGAGAATAGCGCGGTGCGTGCGCCGCCAATGTGCAGGTATCCGGTGGGACTCGGAGCGAAACGGGTACGGACGGTCATGTTGCTTTCCTGATAATGAGGCGTGAAATGAAGGCGCGCATTCTACGACAGATGGGTATAACGGATAAAGAAATTGACCTTGGATATCAGCCTATGATTAAATGCGCGCCCTCGATTGGGCGGTTAGCTCAGCGGTAGAGCACTGCCTTCACACGGCAGGGGTCACTGGTTCGAACCCAGTATCGCCCACCAATCGATTCAATTAGCCTCATCACTCCCCAGCTATCCACTTAACAGCAACGTGCCCAGCACGTGGCGGCTCATTCAGCTTGGTCTAATTCCAGCGACTTCCAGAATGCAGCCACCACCAATATTTCTGTGGAATACGCGAAACTGATTAAGGGGTTTACCTTATGGCCTTTTCAATCAGCGGGATGCATGCTTGTTTCCATCTTTCCGTTTGCCACTGGCGCAGGCCTGCGGATCCTTTTAACTACCTTGAGGATGGAGGCGTAACATGGGAAAAACAATCGGATTTATCGGTCTTGGAAAAATGGGGGAACCCATGGCACGCAATCTATTGCGCGCCGGTTATAAAGTTCGGGTTTACAACCGTACTTCCGCGAAGGCGCAGGCATTAGCCGGCGAGGGGGCTGAAGTAGTGGCGGTGCTGCGAGATGTCGCCGACCCTGACGGCATCGTAGTATCCATGGTTGCCAACGACCATGCTCTGGAAGAGGTCGTCCTGGGAGAGAACGGCATAGGCAAAGTACTGGGCTCGGGCGGCATCCATATTTCCATGAGTACGGTGTCACCCCAGATCGCGCAAAAACTCTCGGCGCATTATCAAAAACAAGGCGCAACTTATCTGGCCGCCCCAGTATTCGGCCGTCCCGAAGCCGCAGCCGCAAAAAAGCTCTGGATATGCGTGGCAGGTGATGGCAAGTCCAAGGAAAGGGTCAAGCCGATACTGGAAGCCCTCGGTCAGCAGATATTCGATTTCGGGGACAAGCCGGAAGCGGCGAACGTTGTGAAACTGGCGGGCAACTTTCTCATCGGTTCGGCCATCGAGGCAATGGCCGAGGCCTATACCTTTGCCGAAAAGAATGGTGTCTCGCGCGAGATGGTGGCTGACGTATTCAGCCAGACTTTCCTGGCCTGTCCCATTTACCAGAACTACGGCAGGGTGATCGCCACGCAGGAATACCAGCCCGCCGGGTTCAAGGTCAGCCTGGGTTTGAAGGATATGAATCTATTGAACAGTGTTGCGGCGACAAGCCTGACACCGATGCCTTTGGGCAACCTGTTGCAGGAGCGGCTGCTGTCTGCCATGTCCAAGGGGCGGGCGGATATGGACTGGACGGCGCTGGCCATCGGGGCGTCGGAGGATGCCGGTCTGAGTCCAAGCTAATACTCAGGGAAAGAGGGAGGTTTATTCCTCAACCCCCTCCGGCTTCCATCCGCTTCTGATTCTATTTGCCCAATCCTGTTCGAAGGCTTGCGCATGCAGTTGCTTTCTATTGTTGCATTCCATTTCCCGTATTGCCGTCTTCGGCGAGCTGCAATCCGCAGGCAGTTGTTGCTTCAGCATCCACATTGCACGTTCTGCTTCTTTAGCATCGTTCCAGGTTTGGGCTCGTTTTTCGGCGAAATGCCGGTCGATGGGGGATCGCACCTCATGGTATTTCTGCTCGATGACGTCCGGCCTCACGGCTGCGGTGATGACCGCGAAAAATCCCAGAATCAGAATTGCGAAGAACACGAAGATTTTCATTGCGCCGCCTCAATTATAGAAACCACATAATGCACCAAAGCGTGATCAGAGTGGGTGGAGAAGTGGCATGCTCAGAACCTGCAACCAGCCCGAATCCATCCTTAAAGCCATTCGCGATTGCATGTTATGTAATTTGACATAATATACATTATGCGCACAAATCGAATTTTGAAATGATAAAGCCAACATCCAAAAACCCGCATATTCTATTGCGTATCAGTGCGTTATGAATGCTTCAGGAATAATCTATTGAAGTTCAGACTGGTCGCAGCACCCACTTCTTCCAGTGTGATGTTACGTAACTTGGCGATTTCCTCAGCAACATGCTTGACGTAAGCCGGCTGGTTGGTTTTTCCGCGGTGAGGCGTCGGCGCAAGGTACGGCGAGTCAGTCTCAATCAGAATCTTTTCGAGCGGAATGCTCTGCGCGACCTCTTTAATGAGGGTCGCATTCTTGAAAGTCAGGATACCGGAAAATGAGATATGAAATCCCAAGTCGATAGCTGCTCGTGCGACTTCCAGAGTTTCGGTGAAACAGTGCATCACGCCACCGATGCTCCCGGCATCTTCTTCGCCCATGATGCGCAAGGTGTCCGCAGCCGCAGAACGGGTGTGGATGATGAGAGGCTTGCCACATTCCTTGGCAGCCCGGATATGGGTGCGGAAGCGCTCTCGCTGCCATTCCAGATCGCCTGTCAGACGGTAGTAATCCAGTCCCGTTTCGCCGATGGCGATGACTTTGGGATGTTGCGCCAGACGCACCAACTCGGCCTGAGTCGGCTCGGTCTCCAGTTCGTAATCGGGATGTACACCCACCGAGGCATACAGGTTAGCGTGACGTTCGGCCAATTCCAGCACTTGCGGGAAAGAAGCTAGCTCTACCGATACGCACAGCGCATGAGAGACATCATTGCCGCGCATGTTGGCGAAAATGGAATCGAGGTCTTCCGCCAATCCGGGGAAATTAAGGTGGCAATGCGAATCGATAAACATCGGTTATTCAGGCAGCGAACAGCTGGCGATAGGACAGCAACAGGGATTCCAGAAACAGCTTGGGATTGAGCGGATGGAAAGCGGCGCGACGTGCTTCCAACAATTCTTTCTGGAAGCGCATCAAAGCCAAAGCTGAAACGCCGCCAGCCAGTTTACCGATGGCATCAGTTTGCTCAGGGAAATAGCGCACTGCACCGGTCAGTTTTGCACTCGACAAGTCATAACTCCATTGTTGCAGGCAATGAATGACATGCACCGGAGCGCTCCGTTGCAGGCTATCGGCCAGTGCCAAGGCATCCAGTTTCGCCGGGTGGCGGATGGCTGTCAGCAGGATGCTGCGTTCTTCCGCCCCCTCGCCTGATTCAGACCAGTTCAACGCCTGCAGGGGAGCAAAACCGGTTTGTGCCAGTGCATATTCCGGATTCTTTACTCCCCGCTGGGCAAGCCAAGCCGTACCGACTTCACGCGTCGGGGTATGCACGGTAAAGCCCAGGCAGCGACTAAGGATGGTCGGCAGCAACTGCTGCGGCTTGTTGGTCACCAGGAGGAACAATAATTTTTCCGTTGGTTCTTCCAGCGTTTTGAGCAGCGAATTGGCTGCATTGTTATTCATCGTCTCCGCCGGATGGACGATTACCACGCGGTAGCCACCACAATGGCCGGACAGATTGGCGAAACTGGACAGATCGCGTATCTGATCCACCGAAATTTCGCGCGATGGTTTTTTGCCGCCGGATTTTTCCTCGCCATCTTCGGATGCACTCAGGGCATCAGGTTGGATGAGCCGGAAATCGGGATGGCTTTCTTGGGAGAACCAGTGACAGGAGCCGCATTCCTGACAAGGCATGCCATCGGAATGAGGCTTTTCGCACAGCAACGACTGTGCAAAATTAAGTGCCAGATCGAGCTTGCCTATCCCTTGTGCACCCTTCAACAACAACGCATGCGGCAGTCTGGAACGCAGCCCTTGCAGGGCTAGCCAAGATTCAGTTTGCCAAGGATAGAGTGTTTTCATTTCAAAGCGATGCGACGATCTTCGCTAGTTCCCGTTGAACTTCCGGCATGGTCTTTTCGGCGCGGATCACGGCGAAACGTTGCGGCGTTTTGGCTGCTCTGGCGAGGTAAGCCTGACGCACGCGCTCGAAGAAATCGCCACGCTCTTGCTCGAAGCGATCCAGGCTCACATTACTGGCAAGACGCTGACGCGCGACCTCGATGGGGATGTCGAACAGCAGGGTCAGATCCGGTTGCAGGTCGCCATGCACCCATTGTTCCAGTTGCTCCAGTTTGGCCAGCGGCACCCCCCTGCCCCCGCCTTGATAAGCAAAGCTGGCATCGCTAAAACGGTCGGAAATAACCCAAGTGCCGCGTTGCAAGGCGGGGCGGATGACCTGCTCCACATGCTCGCGGCGTGCGGCAAACATCAGCATAGCTTCAGTTTCGGCATGCATGGGCTGGTGCAGCAGGATCTCGCGCAATTGTTCGCCCAGCGGCGTACCGCCCGGCTCGCGCGTCACCAGCAGGTCGATGCCGCGCTGGCGCAGTGCATCTACGAACCAGTCCAGCCCGGTGCTCTTCCCTGCCCCATCTACGCCTTCGAAAGTGATGAACTTTGCCGAACTCATTTTTGTTTTAGCTGGAAGCGATTGACCGCGTTGTTATGTTCTACCAAGGTACTGGAGAACTGCGAGCTGCCATCGCCGCGTGCCACAAAATACAAGGCGCGGCTTGGTGCCGGATGGAGTACTGCCTGGATCGCCGCCAAACCGGGCAAGGCAATCGGGGTTGGTGTCAGGCCATCGCGGGTATAAGTGTTGTATGGCGTATCGCGCGTCAGGTCTCGCTTGCGCAAATTGCCGTCGAACTTGCTGCCCAATCCGTAAATCACGGTCGGATCGGTCTGCAGGCGCATGTTCTTGCGCAGTCGGTTAATGAATACCGAAGCGATCATCGGGCGGTCGCTGGCTTGTCCGGTTTCTTTTTCCACGATGGAAGCCAAGATCAGGGCTTCATAGGGGGTATCGAACGGCAGGTTGGCATCGCGTTTTTTCCAGTTCTCCTGCAGATAGCGCTGCATCAATTGGTATGCACGTTTCAGCACCGCAATGTCACTGCTGCCGCTGTCAAAGTTATAGGTGTCCGGGAAGAACAGACCTTCGGCCATGGCTTCAGTCGCACCAATGCGTTTAAGTATCTCTGCATCCGACAGCTGTACGCTGTCATGGCGCAACGTGGATTCGGCATTCAGTGTGGCACGCAACTGCTTGAACGTAGCGCCTTCTATGATGATCATCGAACTTTGTTCGACCTGACCTTTACTGATGATTTTTAATAGTTGCAGCGGTGTGACTTCATGCTCCAACTGATAGTTGCCAGGCTTGATCTGCGCCGCTTTGCCCAAGCCGCGTGCAAGCAATACGAACAGCCATTCGTTGTTCAGGCCACCCGCTTGCTGAATCTGGTGTGCGGCACTTTTCAGGCTGCTGCCCTGTTTCAGGGAGAACTCAAAAGGCGTGCGTTCCAGCGGAATCGGGCTTTTTGCATAGTAGGCAAACAGGCCTGCCACAATAAGTAGCAAAAACAACAACCACAGTACCAGTTCCTTAATGACGCTCATCATTCAACCATTCCTGTATCTTCCATGCCGTCGGATGTTGTGTACGCCGATAATCGGCGAACTCCCGAACTGGCCACAACCCAAATACGCTGTTCACCAGAAAAACCTCATCGGCCAGCACCAATTCTTCCATGCGGAGATCCGCCACCGCACATGCCACGCCATGCTGCTTGGCCCAATCCATCACCCGGTCACGCTGCACACCCGCGATGCCGCAACGCAATAAATTCGGAGTGTAAAGGATGCTTCCCCGCAACATGAATAAATTGCTGCGTGTACCCGAGATGACATAACCGGAGACGTCGCTAAGCAGGCCTTCTGCTATGTCCTGATTTTGCCATTCGCTGGCAGCGAGCACGTTTTCCAGCCGGTTCAGGTGTTTGATCCCGGCCAGTAGAGATTGATGACTCAGGCGCAGCTTGCAGGTATGCACACGTACACCTTGTCGATAATATTCGGTCGAGCAAGTGGTGGTCGGGGTGACGCTGAGAATGCGAGTAGCTTCGGATTGAGCTGCTGGCGCGTAGCCTCTGGCCGAGACGCCGCGCGTGATAATGATCTTGGCGACGCCATCCGCTTGTACTTTGCCCAGTTGCTGGAGTTCACTGGAAAGTACCTGGTCGGAAGGACAGGGAATGTTTAGTGCACTGCAATCATGAAGCAGCTTGGCGTACTGACGGCTCCAGCACACGGGATGCCCGCCCTGCAGGCGCAGGGTGCGAAACACCCCGTCGCCATATGCCAGACCGCGGTCCGCTGCATTGATCATGTTGCCCGGTGCGCCATTGACCAGCATCACGGCGCGGAATCAGACCTTGCGGAATACCAGTGAACCGTTGGTTCCGCCGAAGCCGAAATTGTTGTTCACCGCCACATCGATCTTCATCTTGCGCGCCGTATTGATGCAGTAGTCCAGATCGCACTCCGGATCCTGTTCAAAGACGTTGATGGAAGGAGGTGCAATTTGATCATGGATCGCCAGCACGCAGAACAGGGATTCGATACCGCCCGCCCCGCCCAGCAAGTGACCCGTCATCGACTTGGTGGAACTCACCACCAGTTTCTTGGCATAGTCGCCGAAGGCAAGCTTGATCGCTTCGGTTTCGTTCTTGTCGCCCACCGGGGTCGAAGTGCCATGCGCATTGATGTAGTCCACCTGCTCCGGATTCAAGCCGGCATTGCGCAGCGCATTGATCATGCTGCGTTTCGGGCCATCCGTACTGGGTGAAGTGATGTGGTATGCGTCGGCGCTCATGCCGTAACCGGAGAGCTCGGCATAGATCTTGGCACCGCGTGCCTTGGCGTGCTCGTACTCTTCCAGAACCAGTACGCCTGCACCTTCGCCCATCACAAAGCCATCGCGGTCCTTGTCCCAGGCGCGGCTGGATGTAGCCGGGTCGTCGTTGCGGGTGGACAATGCCTTGGCGGAGGAGAAGCCGCCGACCGCCAAAGGCGAAATGGTCGATTCAGACCCTCCGGCGATCATCACGTCTGCGTCACCGTACTCGATGATGCGCGCGGACTCGCCGATGCTGTGCGTGCCGGTGGTACAGGCCGTCACCACGGAGAAGTTCGGCCCCTTCAGTCCATACATGATGGACAGGTTGCCGGAGATCATGTTGATGATGGTGCCGGGAATGAAGAACGGCGATATCTTGCGAGGGCCGCCCGCCAGATAGTCGTTGTGCGTATCTTCGATCATTGGCAGGCCGCCGATGCCGGAGCTGATACACACGCCGATGCGTTCGGCGTTCTGTTCCGTCACCACCAGCCCGGAGTCCTTGAACGCCTCCATCCCGGCTACGAGACCGAAATGGACGAAGCGATCCATGCGCCGCGCATCCTTGGGTGGAAGGTATTGGGTCACATCGAACCCCTTGACCTCGCCCGCCACTTGGCAGGCGAAGGCGCTGGGATCGAAGCGGGTGATACGCCCGATACCGGATTTGCCTGCCACGATGTTTTGCCATGTTTCGGCAACCCCGATACCGACGGGCGTAATTGCGCCCAATCCGGTTACTACCACTCTGCGCCTAGCCAAACTGGACTCCGCTACTGAAAGAAACGATTAGATTCAGACTAAATTACTTGGAATGCGTGTTGACGTAGTCAAGCGCCTGCTGGACGGTGGTGATCTTCTCTGCATCTTCGTCAGGGATCTCAACGCCGAATTCTTCTTCCAGGGCCATAACCAGTTCCACGGTATCCAGAGAGTCGGCACCCAAGTCGTTCACGAAGGAAGACTCGTTCTTGACTTCGGACTCGTTCACACCCAGTTGCTCAGCTACGATTTTCTTTACGCGTTGTTCGTTAGACATCCCTGATTCTCCTACTCTGATTAAAGTTCAAAAAGCGCGAGCATTCTACCAAACTTGCGCCGATTTCCAAAATACTACCACTACTCCATGTACATTCCGCCGTTCACATGCAAGGTGACGCCGGTGATGTAAGCTGCACTGGGACTGGCCAGAAAGGCAACAGCTGCGGCGATATCAGCGGGTTGGCCGAGTCGCTTCAGTGGTACATGCTCGACCAGTTTTGCACGCTGCTCATCGCCCAACACATGCGTCATGTCGGTATCAATGAAGCCGGGAGCGACACAGTTCACGGTGATATTGCGGCTGCCGATTTCTTGTGCCAGCGATTTGGTGAAGCCGACCATACCGGCCTTGGAGGCGGCATAGTTTGATTGGCCGGGGTTGCCCATACTGCCGACCACCGAAGAGATGCTGATGATGCGTCCGCCTCTCGCCTTCATCATGGCGCGCAATACGGCGCGGCTCAGGCGGAACACGGATTTTAGGTTGGTTGTCAGCACATCGTCCCACTCTTCGTCGGTCATGCGCGCCAGGAGATTGTCTTTGGTAATACCGGCATTGTTGACCAGGATCGAGATCTCGCCGAACTGTTCGCGTATCGCCGAAAGCACCTGTTCAGTCTGCGCTACGTCATTGACGTTCAGTGAAAAACCCTTGCCCTTGATGCCTGCCGCATCCAGATAGGTGCCGATGGCTTGTGCGCCTTTGTCGCTGGTGGCGGTACCTATTATGGTCGCTCCTTGCTTGCCCAGTTCCAGCGCGATGGCTTGACCGATACCGCGCGAAGCGCCAGTCACCAGTGCGATTTGTCCTTGCAGTGTCATGTCCCCTCCCCTTATGCGAGTGCAGTCAAAGCTGCTTTCAGCGCCTCGCCATCATTGATGGCCATCGCTTGTTGGTTAGTGTCGATGCGCTTGTTCAGTCCGGCAAGCACTCTGCCCGGTGCGCATTCTACGTTATGGGTGATGCCCTGTTTACCGAAAGCTTGTACCGTCTCGACCCAGCGCACCGGAGAATACAACTGGCGCACCAAAGCATCCTTTATCTTGGCGGCGTCGCTGTAAGCTGCAACATCGGCATTGTGCAGCACTGCAATAGCCGGGGTTTGCACCGTGACGTTCTTCAGGTAGTCCCGCAATTGTTCTGCCGCACCTTTCAACAGACTGCAATGCGACGGTACGCTCATTGGCAGCATGATGGCGCGCTTGGCGCCCTTGGCCTTGGCCAGTTCCATGCCGCGCTCGACCGCGCCACGGTTGCCGGCAATAACCACTTGTCCGGGGGAGTTGAAGTTCACTGCTTCCAGCACTTCACCCTGCGCACCTTCGGCACACAAGGCGCGTACGACATCGTCGTCCAGACCGAGAATTGCGGCGATACCACCCACGCCTTCCGGCACGGCTTGTTGCATGCATTGCGCACGGTAGCGCACCAGCGGCAAGGCATCGGCGAAACTCAAAGCTCCCGCTGCGACCAGCGCAGTGTATTCGCCCAGACTGTGTCCGGCCATAAGGACGGGCACAGCACCGTTCTGCGATTGCCATGCACGGTACACCGCGACACCGGCAGTCAGCATGATGGGTTGGGTGTTCACGGTGGCGTTCAGATCGGCATCGGCGCCTTCAGCGACCAGTTGCCACAGATCCTGTTTCAGTACGTCGGATGCTTCGGCAAAGGTATCGCGCACGGCTGAAAAATCGGCATAGCCGTTCATCATGCCGCGCGATTGCGAGCCTTGTCCGGGAAATACGAAAGCAAATTGGGTCATATTTAACCTACCACTTGATTAAGGTTGCACCCCAGGTGAATCCACCACCCACGGCTTCGATCAGGATGTTTTGCCCGGCTTTGATGCGTCCGTCGCGTACTGCCGTATCCAATGCAAGCGGGATCGAGGCGGCCGAGGTGTTGCCGTGATTAGCGACGGTCAACACCACGTTTTCCAAGCCCAAACCGATTTTCTTGGATGTGGCTTCGATGATGCGGATGTTGGCCTGATGCGGCACCAGCCAGTTGATGTCCGAACCGCTCAGCTTTTGCTCTTCCAATATCTCTTCAACCACGTCACTTAACACCTTGACGGCAAACTTGAATACAGCCTGACCATCCATCTTGATGAAGGGGTCGCCATCCACTTCACCGTTGCGGATGTTGCCTGCCGCTTTCAACATATCGCGGTGACTTCCGTCCGCATGCAGTTTGCTTGTGACGATGCCAGGCTTGTCGGAGGCGCGCAGCACTACTGCGCCCGCGCCGTCACCAAATAGCACACAAGTGGTACGGTCGGTCCAGTCCAGCATGCGTGACAACACTTCCGCACCAACTACCAGGGCGGTCTTGGCTTGTCCGCCCTTGATGTACATATCTGCCGTATTTAGGGCATAGACAAACCCGCCGCATACCGCCTGGATGTCGAAGGCCGGGCCACGGCTTTTGATACCAAGCTTGTCTTGCAGAATGCACGCTGTACTGGGGAAAAGCTGGTCTGGCGAGGTAGTGGCAACGATAATCAGATCGATCTCGTTGGGGCTAATGCCTGCCGCTTCAATCGCCTTGCGACCGGCCTGCAGCGCCAAGTCGCTGGTCAGTTCATTGTCTGCCGCGATGTGGCGCTCGACGATGCCGCTGCGGGAGACGATCCAGTCATGCGAGGTATCAACGATCTTCTCGAGGTCGTAGTTGGTCAGCACCTTGGCAGGCAGATAGCTGCCGGTGCCGATGATTTTCGAATAGGTCAAAGCGCCTCTCCTGCAGTTTGTTGGCGTGCGTGATGCCATTTTTCGACATGCTCGCTGATGTGATGCAACATCCCACCGCGTGCCTCTTCGGCGGCGCGCTCGATGGCACAAAGGAAGGCGAAGGAGTCGGCAGAGCCGTGACTCTTCACCACGATGCCTTTCAGGCCGAGGAAGCTAGCGCCGTTGTAGCGGCGATGATCCAGTCGGCGCTTGAAAGCCTTGAGCACCGGCAGGGATACCAGCGCGCCCAGCTTGGTGAACCAATTCTGGCTGAAGCCTTCCTTGAGGAAGCCGCCCATCATCTTGGCTACGCCTTCGGCGGTCTTCAAGGCGACATTACCCACAAAGCCGTCGCATACCACCACGTCAGTGACACCCTTGAAGATGTCGTCGCCTTCCACGTTGCCGTAGAAATTGAGATCGCTGCCCTGCAGCAGTTCGGCGGCCTGTTTCACCACCTCATTACCCTTGATGTCTTCGCTGCCGATGTTCAACAGACCAACAGTGGGTCGATCCTTATGTTCCAGAGCGGATACCAGGGTGCTACCCATGAGCGCGAACTGCAACAAATGTTCGGCAGTGCAATCGACGTTCGCGCCCAAGTCCAGCATACAGACCTGTCCGTTGACGGTGGGCAAAAAAGAGGCGATGGCAGGACGGTCGATACCGGGCAAGGTCTTCAGCACATAACGTGCGGTCGCCATCAACGCACCGGTATTGCCCGCGCTGACGCAAGCCGAGGCCTCGCCACTCTTCACGAGATTGATGGAGACGCGCATGGAAGAATCTTTTTTACCGCGCAACGCAGATTGCGGCGATTCATCCATGCCGACCACTTCGGTCGTTGCATGGATACGTAGGCGTGTGCGATCCGCAAAGCCGAGCTTGCTCAGCTCGGCTTCAATAGCATCGGGCAGACCGACCAGCACCACAGTATCGTCAGGATGTTTTTTCAGGTAAGCGACAGCCGCAGGAACGGTTACCCGTGTCCCGTGGTCGCCGCCCATGGCATCAATAGCTATCGTGATATCCACTGGGCGATCCTCTTAGGCGAGAAATGGACAGAGTTCGGCTCCCGCAAGATGGGGAGCCTAGCAAAGGACCGAACAGGCTTATTCGCCCTTGGTCTTGACGACTTTCTTGCCGCGATAGTAGCCGCTGGGGCTGATGTGATGACGCAGATGCGGTTCGCCGGTGGATGGCTCGATAGCCAGTGCCGGATTAGTCAAGAAATCATGCGCGCGATGCATCCCACGTTTGGACGGGGATTTTTTATTCTGCTGAACTGCCATTTATTTACTCCTCACAAAAACCAGTATTACTTCTTTAATCCGGCCAGCACCGCAAACGGGTTGACCTTCTGTTGCAAACCATTTGTTGCCGGAGCACATTCCCCTTCAGGATGCCTGGGGGCAAACGGCAACCCCAACAACAACTCTTCCTCAATCAATGCCAGCACATCCAGCTTGGCGTCGGCCTCGATGGCGTCTATGTCGTCATCTTCTTCAACCTCATCCAGATTGTCCGCCGGGAGCAGCCGCAACCGGGAGGCCATATCCACCGGGTAAACGAACTCACCCAGGCAACGTTGACACCTCAAGGTACACATCCCTTTCAGGGACACCTCCAGCATGTCGCAGTCATCTTCACGGTAGCCACGTACTATATAAGTCAGCGCCCCATCCGGTTTCGCCAGCATGTCGCCCAGTCTGGATAGCGCTGACACCGCTATTTCGCCGCGCATTTCCTTGCCATTTCGGGCAAAGTCCACGCTGTCTATGAAAGGCTGTGCAAACATGAGGCGCGCATGATATATATTCCGACCTCCCCTGTCAAAGACGCCGTAAAGGAATATCTTGAATTCTCAGCCGCTTGTCCTGGCCTCAACCTCTATATATAGGAGTCAGCTGCTCTCCACCCTGCAAGTTCCGTTTCAGACCGCCGCTCCCGATGTCGATGAAACACCGTTTCCCGGAGAAAATGCCGAACAGACTTCATGGCGACTGGCGCAGACAAAAGCACGGGTCGTTGCAAAACACTTCCCCGATGCATTGATCATCGGCTCCGACCAAGTGGCCTTGCTGGACGGAAAACAGATCGGCAAGCCGCTCAACCATGACAACGCCGTACTTCAGTTGCGCGCCATGCGCGGCAAGACCGTGACCTTCTATACCGCCCTGTCTCTGCTGAATGCCGCCAGCGGCGAGATACAGACCGATGTCGCCATCACCAAAGTCGGCTTTCGCAACCTGAGCGATGACGAAATCGAGCGCTACCTCAAGAAGGAACAACCCTATCACTGCGCGGGCAGTGCAAAATCCGAAGGGCTGGGCATCGCCCTGATCAGCCGTATTCAGGGCGACGATCCGAATGCCCTGATCGGCCTGCCCCTGATCATATTGGTCACCATGCTTGAAAAACAAGGCGTTAGAGTCTTGTGACCCATGCCAACAGAAATTTGTTGTTGCGGCATAAATTTCTTTCTGGTATTAAAGCGCGCTTGAAAATTTTAGTACCACCTTGGAGACTGACGTAATGCCCGTACAAGCCAGCAAAACCTCCGCCCCGTACAAGCCCAAAAAAGGCGAGGCGTACATGAATCCCAGCCAGCTCGAACACTTCCGCGGCGTTTTGAACGAAATCAAGCTGGGACTGAGCCAAGATATCGACCGTACCGTGCATACCATGCAGGATGAAGCGACCGTGTTCGCCGATCCGAATGACCGCGCCAGCCAGGAATCAGACATGAGCCTTGAGCTGCGCAACCGCGACCGCGAACGCAAACTGATCAAGAACATCGACAAAATGCTGGGCCGGATCGATGCGGGAGATTATGGCTACTGCGACAAATGCGGCGTGGAGATCGGCCTGAGCCGTCTGGAAGCCCGCCCTACCGCGACCTTGTGCATCGACTGCAAGACCTTGGACGAAATCAGAGAAAAACAGGTTGCAAAGTAAATTTGCAACCCGTTTTCGGTGAAGACTAACATTTGCGACCGAATGTTTTGTCGGAACCAAAAGCAAGTGGCGAACTAGAGCCAAATAAAAATCCCTGCTTTAGTGCAGGGATTTTTATTTGGCTCTAGTGAATTGGGGAGGAAACCGCTTTGCTATCGCGCCGTCAGGGAATTTACGTTGAGTAAAAAAATAAGGGAAAGCCGCAAGGCTTTCCCATTAAATTTGGAGCGGGAAAAGAGACTCGAACTCTCGACCTATACCTTGGCAAGGTATCGCTCTACCAACTGAGCTATTCCCGCAAAAACGTTGTTTGGAGGCGCGACCCAGAGTCGAACTGGGCTAACCGGATTTGCAATCCGGGGCATAACCGATTTGCTATCGCGCCGTCAGGCAAGTTTGTTGCTTGTAAAAATATGGGAAAGCCTCACGGCTTTCCCAAGTTATCTGGAGCGGGAAAAGAGACTCGAACTCTCGACCTATACCTTGGCAAGGTATCGCTCTACCAACTGAGCTATTCCCGCAGAAACGAGGCTCGCATTATATGGATATCGAAAAATGTGTCAAGAAATTCGATGCAATTTTTTTGTTTTTGTTCTTGTCATGCCCGCCTCTGTATAATGCGCCGCTCATGAATTTCGGAACAAGTGTTTCGATATGCCTGTCGCCCGAGTGGTGAAATTGGTAGACACAACAGACTTAAAATCTGTCGCTGAGTAATCGGCGTACCGGTTCGATTCCGGTCTCGGGCACCAATACTGATGTCAAGCAAACTCAATCCCACGCAACGCGAAGCGATCAAATATCTCGACGGCCCCCTGCTGGTGCTGGCCGGCGCGGGCAGCGGGAAGACGCGCGTCATCACGCACAAGCTGGCCTACCTCGTCGAGCAATGCGGCTACGCGCCGCGCAACATCGCCGCCATCACCTTCACCAACAAGGCCGCGAACGAGATGCGCGAGCGCGTCGGCAAGATCATGAACGGGCGCGACGCCAAGGGCATGACCATCTGCACCTTCCACGCGCTGGGCATGCAGATATTGCGCGAGGAAGCGCCGCTGCTCGGCTACAAGAAGCAGTTCTCCATCTTCGATAGCGCCGACACCGGCAAGATCGTCAGCGAACTGCTGGGAAGCCCGGACAAGCAGGAGATACGCACCGCGCAGAGCGTGATGTCGAACTGGAAGGCCGCCTTCCTCACGCCGCAGCAGGCGGCAAGCCTGGCCGATAACGAGGAGCAGCAACGCATCGCCCTGCTCTATGGCCGCTATCAGGAAACGTTGCGCGCCTATCAGGCGGTGGACTTCGACGACCTCATCCGCCTGCCGGTGGAACTGTTCAAGACGCAGGAAGAGGCGCTCCAGCGCTGGCAGCATCGCTTCCGCTACCTGCTGGTCGACGAGTACCAGGACACCAACGACTGCCAGTACCAGATGATGAAACTGCTGGCGGGCGCCCGTGCCGCGCTGACCGCGGTGGGCGACGACGACCAGGCCATCTACGCCTGGCGCGGCGCCAGCACCGCCAACTTGAGCAACCTGCAGAAGGACTATCCCAACCTGCGCGTCATCAAGCTGGAGCAGAACTACCGCTCCTCGCAGCGCATCCTGCAAGCCGCCAACCACATCATCAAGAACAACACCAAGCTGTTCGAGAAGAGCCTGTGGAGCGAGCACGGCCCCGGCGATCCGGTGCGCGTGTTCGCGGCCAAGGACGAAGAGAACGAGGCGGAATCGGTGGTGCTGCGCCTGCTGGCGCACAAGTTCGAGCACCACACGCGCTTTGCCGACTATGCGATCCTGTATCGCAGCAACCACTTATCACGGGTATTTGAGGAACAACTGCGCACGCACAAGGTGCCCTACACCGTGAGCGGCGGCACCTCCTTCTTCGACCATGCCGAGATCAAGGACCTCACCGCTTACCTGCGCCTCATCGCCAACCCGGACGACGACCCTGCATTCATCCGCGCGATCACGACTCCCAAGCGCGGCATCGGCAACAGCACGCTGGAGAAGCTGGCATCTTATGCCGGCACACGCGGTATCAGCCTGTTCGAGGCCGCCTTCGAAAGCCCGATGGCGCACCAGCTGCAGCCGCGCCAGCACGAAGACCTGCTCACTTTTTGCAATTTCATCAACCGCATGCAGGCACGTGCTGAGAAAGAACCTTGCAACGAAGTGATGAACGACCTGCTCTCCGCCATCGACTACGAGACTTGGCTGTTCGACAGCCACGAGCCGCGTCAGGCCGAAAACAAATGGAAGAATGTGCAGGACTTCGTCGGCTGGATGAACAGAAAATCCGAGGCGGACGAGAAGAACATGATCGCCATGACGCAGCTGATCGCCCTGCTCAACCTGCTCGAATCGCGCGATCAGGAGACCGATGCGGTGTCGCTCTCCACCCTGCATGCGGCCAAGGGTTTGGAGTTCGGCCACGTGTTCCTGATCGGCGTGGAAGAAGGCATCCTGCCGCACGAACGCAGCGAAGCCCCGGAGCAGATCGAAGAAGAACGCCGCCTGATGTACGTCGGCATCACCCGCGCCCAACGCTCGCTACAGATCAGCTACTGCACCCGGCGCAAGCGCGGCAAGGAATTCGCCGGCTGCGACCCCAGCCGCTTCATCGCCGAACTGCCGCAGGCTGACATCGTTTTTTCGGGAGTGGTGACGGTGGGCAATGCGCCTGCGGTGACTAAAGAAGAAGGGATGGACAAGCTGGCGCGGCTAAAGGCGATGCTGAAGTAGTGTGCCGCGCAGTACTCCGCTGATACCGAGCACTCTGTGGGAAGGTCAGCAATAGGAAGACGGCTGACCTCCTAGCCCCAGAATATTTTATGCGCCGCGAACCGTTTCCAGGCCTTGCCGAACTCGGCGATGCGTTCTGCGTAGTCATGTTCCATCCAGTCATGGATGAGCGCAAGCGTGTCGTGGCGGGCGGCATTGTCCAGTTCGGTCAGCAGGCGGTGTGCCACGGCGATATCGTTCAAGGTACCCATGATGTCTTGCAGTTCGGCCAATGCGGTGATGTAGCCTTTGCTTCCGGCTTCAGCGAACAGCGAGCTGAACATCTCGGCGCTGTAACGCAGTTTCTTGCAGGCGATGCGCAAAGCGTGAAGTTGTGCGGCGTCTTCACCAACCAGTTCCTTGCCGTAATTGAGGACTTGTTTGCTGCGCTTATTCAGGGTTTGCACAGCGAATTCCTCCAGGGTGATCTCTGCTTCACCCCATTGATCGCCGTGCATCCAGGCACCGAAGCGCAGCAGCAGGCGCTGGAAATCCTGCGAGGCCAGGCTGCTTTCCAAGCCGGCGTGCTGTTTCTTGCGCGCCCGTTCGCTCACGCTCAACACTTCACGCAATCCCGCATGTTCCGGCAGGCGGGCGCAGATCGGCGCCAGGATCTGGGTCACGAACACGTCCCAGTCGCGCGAACGTCCAAGCTCCACACACAGTTTCGCCACATGTTCGCGCAAGACCGTCAATTCGTCGTCGGCGTGGAAGCGTTGCCCGATGGCAAGCACCACACGCAAACGGCGCAGCCCTACGCGCACCTGGTGCAGGTATTCCTCGTCCAGTTTGAGCAATGCGCCCGGCACGTTGGACTGCACATGCGCGAGACAGGTACCAACCAGACTCTGCAGCGCGCTGGCGATGCTCTGTGTATTTTTCAGTATTGGGAAACGAGCCTTGCTCACTGAAGGCTTGGCGGCGGAAAACAGCAGGTAGCCGTATTCAGCTTTGCTGGTGTGCTCCACATCCAGCGGCACGATGTCGAGCAGGGCCAAGGCGAGTTTGAACAGTTGCTGCGGCGAGCCGGATTTGAGCTCGAGTTCCAGTTCCGAGATCGGACAACTCGCCTGTCCGGCACGGATCTCGCCACTGTCCATGCTCAGTTCGATCTGCGCGCCTTCGTAATCGAGCAGCCGCACGTTGCGCGAAAAATCGGTGACGAACACCGGCTGCACGCGGTTGCGCACGCCGTGCGGCAATTCGCCGCCGCTGACCTTGAGGGCCTCGAAGTCCAGTTGCTCGGACGGCACTGGCGTCTCCCATTCGTTGCGCTGATGCAGCCCGGCACTCACCTGCCCGCCGCCCTTCAAAGTCTGGATCCATTGTTTGCCGACGCGGCGCAAACGCAAGGCCATGGCGTGCCGGCGCAGTTCCAGATCGGCGGTGTCGTAGTAGATGCTGTAGAGCTTTTGCGTAGCGGCGCGACTGGACGAGAGCGAGCGCAGGAACGGATGGCGCTTGAGCTTCTGCAGATGCTCGGGCGTGATGTGCAGCTTGAGTTCGGTTTCCAATGCCATGCGGCCTCCCCTAGGCGGATTGCCCCGCCGCGTACCCCGATGCCCAAGCCCACTGGAAGTTGTAGCCGCCAAGTTGTCCGGTGACATCCATCACTTCTCCGATGAAATACAGGCCGGGAACGGTGGTGCACTCCATCGTCTTGGACGAAAGCGCGTGCGTATCCACGCCGCCGCAGGTCACCTCGGCCTTGTTGTAACCCAAGGTGCCGGTTGGTGTGATCTGCCAACCTTTCAGTTTTTCGGCCAATGCGCGCAATTCTTTTTCCGCGTACTGGTTGAGCGGTTTGTTCTCCAGCCATTGCGTGGCAACAATCTCGGCCAGGCGTTTGGGCAGGTATTGCGCGAGGAAGTTGCTCAGCAGCATCTTGCTGCTGCGCTGCTCTGTAAACAGCGCATGCAGATCGAGATCGGGCAGCAGGTCGATGGAGAGCGGTTGACCTGGCTCCCAGTAGGAGGATATCTGCAGGATGGCCGGGCCGCTCAGTCCGCGATGGGTGAACAACAGGTTCTCGCGGAAGCTGCGCTTGCCGAAACTCACCACCGCATCCACCGAGGCGCCGGACAATTCGGCATAGATCGCCCATTCTTCCGGGTGGAAACTGAGCGGCACCAGGCCCGGTTTGAGCTTGGTCATCGGCACGCCGAACTGTTCGGCGACCCTATAACCGAACGGTGTCGCGCCGATCTGGGGAATGGAAATGCCGCCGCTGGCGATGACCAGTGATTCAGCGCGGTATTGGCCGCGCGGTGTCGTCACATAAAACGCGTCGCTGCGCTCTATCTTCTCCACGCTGCACGGCTTGCACCAGCGCACGCCTGCCGCATCGCATTCCGCCTTGAGCATGGCGATAATGACTTCCGCACCGTCGTCGCAAAACAGTTGGCCGAGTGTTTTTTCGTGATAGCCGATACTGTGCCTGTCCAGCATGGCAGTGAAGTGTTGCGGCGTGAAACGTGCCAGTGCCGAGCGGCAGAAATGCGGGTTCTGCGACAGGTAATTTTCCGGTTTGGCATTGAGGTTGGTGAAGTTGCAGCGTCCGCCGCCGGAGATGCGGATCTTCTCCGCGAGCTTGGCCGAATGGTCGAGCAGCAGCACCGAGCGCCCGCGCTGGGCGGCGGTCAGGGCACACATCATGCCGGCGGCTCCCGCGCCGACGATCAGTACATGGGTAGGGTTCGCGCTCATCAGTGCTGTGCAGTGTAGCGTTGGATGAATTCAGAGACGGAGGAACGATACTCGATCGGAGCGATGAGGCCGCTGTTGCTGTGTTCTCCGCCCTCGATCATCTTCAGGAATTTCGGCTGCGGTGCGCTGGCATAAAGCCGCTGGCTCATCTGGTAAGGCACGTGCCTGTCCCAGGTGCCGTGAATAAACAGCATCGGGATCTTCAAGCTGCCGACTTTTGCAAGCGAGTCGAAGCGCTGGTTCAGCAGCAGAGCGGCCGGCATGTAGGGATACTCGCGCTTGCCCATCTCCACCATCGAGGTAAAGGTGCTTTCGGCGATGATCCCCGCCGCTTCCGGGTGGTGCGTGGCCAGGTCAATGGCGATCGCGCCGCCCAGCGAGTGTCCGTAGATGAAAGTGCGGTGTGGATCGGATGCCCATTGTTTGATCAGGTAGTTCCAGGTTGCTTCGGCATCTTCATACATTTTGGTTTCGGTGGGTTCTCCGCCGCTGCTTTTTCCGTAGCCGCGGTAATCGACCGTCAGCAGGTTGTAGCCCATGCCGTGCAATCGTGCGGCATTGCCCAGATCCTGTGCGCCGCCGATATTTTTGTCGTTGCCATGCAAATACAGTATGGTCGGCGCATCGGCGTGTTCTGCCGGCATCCACCATGCGGCCAGTTCGCCGCGTTCCGCGCCCCTGCCGGATGGGATATGCACCTCTTCGAATTTCAGCCCCAGCCGATCCGGTGTGGTCTGGATCGCCGAACTCGGCTCGAACATATGCTGCCGCTGCGTCGCCCACATATAGGCACACAAGCCAAGATAGCCGAGCGCCGCCGCCATCAGTACCCAGCGGATGCGCCGCGACCACTTCAGGATCACGCTTGTTGTTCTTCCAGCCTTTTCCACAGGCATGCCCCTTTGCTGGCTTTTTCGATGTCGTCCAATTGCGTGCCGTGCAGCGCCAATTCCTCTGCGCTGGCGGGCAGCACCCGCACGCTCAAACGGATCGCTTCGCCAGTGGCACTGAATTGCACACCATCCTCATCACTGCTTTCTTCGCCCAGCAGGCTCTCCTGCCCACGCGTCATACCCAGATACACTTCCGCCAGCAATTCGGTATCCAGCAGCGCACCGTGCAAGGTGCGGTGCGAGTTGTCGATCAGGTAGCGGTCGCATAGCGCATCCAGATTGTTCTTCTTGCCCGGGTGCAGTTCCTTGGCGACCTTCAGGGTGTCGATCACCGGGTTGTCCAATTGCGACAGTCCGATGAGCGACAGTTCCGCGTTGAGAAAGCCGATGTCGAATGGTGCGTTGTGGATGATGAGTTCCGCACCGGCGATGAATTCCAGCAATGCCGGTGCGACCTCGGCGAATTTGGGTTCGTCCTGCAAACGATCCAGAGTCAGACCGTGCACTGCCGCCGCACCCTCGTCGATCTCGCGTTCGGGATTGATGTAACGATGGAAGGTGCGCTTGGAGACCTTGCGCCCGTCCAGTTCGATGGCCGCGACTTCGATGATGCGATGTCCCTGCCTGGGATCGAGGCCGGTGGTTTCCGTATCCAGTACGATCTGCCTCATGCCTGCCCCCGCAATGTCTCGATACCTTTGTTGGCCAGCTGGTCCGCACGTTCGTTGCCGTCGTGTCCGGCGTGGCCCTTGACCCATATCCATTCGACGTGGTGCTGCGTCGCCAGTGCGTCCAGCCTGCGCCACAGGTCTTCGTTCTTCACCGGCTTCTTGTCGGCCGTCTTCCAGCCGCGCTGCTTCCAGCCATGCACCCATTCGCTGATGCCTTGCTGCACGTATTTCGAGTCGGTATGCAGGCGCACTTTGCACTGGCGCTTCAATGCCTCCAGCGCGGAGATCGCCGCCAGCAGCTCCATGCGGTTGTTGGTGGTGTGCGCCTCGCCGCCGCACAACTCGCGTTCCTTGCCCTTGGACGCGCAACAGCGCGCCCCAGCCGCCGATGCCGGGATTTCCCTTGCAGGCGCCGTCGGTGAATATTTCTACAATCTCTAGTCATTCTTGTCCATTCGTTGTGTGAGTGATGCTCCTGTTGTTCAATTTCGGCGTGACCGGCAGCAGGTTGCGCACCAGCCTCTCGTTCCATTGCGGCTTGATCAGGCGCATGCCCGGCACGCGCTTGATCGCATGCAGGAAATACACGCCGCCGCTCACCGCCCACCAGCGGTCGCCCGCCTTTTCCATGAAGCGCAAACGATCCAGCCATTTGCCTGTGATGGAACGGCGGCGCATACGCGGCGAAACGCCCGCCCACCACCTCGAAACCGAGCAGCGCCAGCCAGTCCTTCATGCGCGGCAGCGCGATGAAATGCCCGCACCACGGATAGCCCTGCTTTCTGCCCAGGACACGACGCAGACCCCACAGGCTGAACGGGTTGAAGCCGCTGATGATCAGGCTGCCCTCCGGCATCAGCACCCGCTCCACCTCGCGCGATGATCTGGTGCGGGTTGTCGGCGAACTCCAGCACATGCGGCAGCAGCACCAGGTCCAGGCTGTCGCTGTCGAACGGCAATTCGGTGCAGATCAGACGCACGTCGTTGCCGGGCTGGTTGCCCGCGGTAAAACGCAACGGGATGCGGCTGTTGCGCAGAAACTCATGTTCCGGCAGCCCCAGCTGCATCGCGTTGAAACCGAAGATATCGCTCACCGTGTGGTCGAAGTAGTCCTGCTCGCGCGTCAGCACATAGCCGCCCTGCTCGCTGGCGAACCATTCACTCAGACTCTGCGCGGTTAACTTACAATTCGGCATCGGATTCCCGTTTTCATTATGCTGACCATCACCGCCATCCCTGCCCTGCAAGACAACTACATCTGGCTGCTCCAGCGCGGGCGGCATGCCGTCGCGGTCGATCCGGGTGAAGCCGCGCCAGTGCTGGAGTTCCTGCATGCGCACGACCTGCAACTGGAGGCGATCCTGTGCACCCATCGCCACCACGACCACGTCGATGGTATCGAGGAATTGCGCGGAGTATATAACGTGCCGGTGTATGGGCGAAGCCATCAAAAGAATCCCCATATCACCCATGACTTACGTGAGGGTGATCGGCTTCGATTGGATGTGTTGGATGCCGTATTCGATATCATCGAGATACCCGGGCACCTCGACGATCACATCGCCTTCCTCACTCCGGAAATAGTGTTTTGCGGAGACATCATGTTCGGTGCAGGTTGCGGCAGGAATTTCGAGGGGACGCTTGAGCAATTGCAGCATTCGCTGCAACGTCTGGCCGCCTTGCCCGACGATACGCTTGTCTATTGCGCGCACGAATACACCGCCTACAATCTGCCCTTCGCGCTTGCCTGCGAACCGTCCAATCCCGATATCCAGCGCCGTCTCGCCGAGACCCGCCTTCTGCGCGCGGCAAACCGCCCGACCGTCCCTTTCACCATCGCTTTGGAGAAGGCGACCAACCCCTTTTTGCGCTGCACCAGAGAGGAACTCATCCAGACCCTGCGTACTCGCGGCTTGACGGATACCCGCGAACTTGCCGTTTTCACGGCCTTGCGCGACTGGCGCGAACATTTTTGATTGCGGGAAAAGGCGTTCTAGTTTATTCTGCGCGCCCTTTCGGAGAGGTGGATGAGCGGTTTAAGTCGCACGCCTGGAAAGCGTGTGTGGGGTAATACCCCACCGCGGGTTCGAATCCCGCCCTCTCCGCCAGATATAAAAAGGACATCCTTGCGGATGTCCTTTTTTCATTCCTGACTACAGGATCAGTCCAGCCTGACCTTCAATTGGAAGGACAACGCCCCATAGACTTGATCCTTGTAGCTGGGAATAAAGATAAAGTTCATACCGATACGCTCACCTTCGATGCTCGCCACAGGAATGAGGGCAAAGAACCAATTGCCGTTATTCATCCTCGGGTAACCGTCAAAGCCGCCCATCACTGCCCCGACACGTACAGAGCCTAGCGTCAGTGGCTGCCAATACCAGCCAGCATAATGCGAAGTATGTCGATCGCTGTTAAAAAAACCTCCGACGGTGAGAGAGCTCACTGTTGAGTAGCGGTACTCCACTCCCAAGCCGGGGTTACTGTTGTTCAGCTCCTGATCCTTGCGGAAGTGATACGAGTAAAAGCCCGGATTCACCCAGATTTCACTGACCGGTTGCGATTCGGCAATATCGATGGGGCCAAATGACTCTGCACAAGCTGGCGTGCAAAGCGTTGTCCAAAGAATGATGGGCAGAACTTTTGGTATGGCAGAAGGCTGCACGTGGTTATCTTTCATCCAGCTGTCCGCTGGGAATCATGGGCTGACATGGTTGGTAAAACATCGGGGATAAATTTACAGGGTTTCCCATATTGTTTTCCATCAGACTGCGGTTACACTACCTCCATACGTCCGAGGTGCCGCTATGCTACCAGACAACGATATTCGTTTTGATGCTTCCGGGCAGGCATGGCTGGATCAGTTGGCCGTGCGTCATCACAACGACGCTTCCCGCCTGTTGCAGATGCTCGAAGAGATGCAAGAGCGCTTCGGATATATTCCGCGCGAAGCGATTTCACGGCTTGCCGAAAAATTAGCCATCCCCCGCGCCCGCATCGAAAGCGTGGCCTCGTTCTACTCTTTCCTGCACCTGAAGCCGCACGGCGAATACCGCGTGCTGTTCTCCGACAACATCACCGACCGCATGCTGGGTAACCAGGCCTTGCTGGAACAAATGTGCCAGTTGTTGTGGCTGCAACCGGGCAAGGTCTCCGAAGACGGCTTGGTCAGTATCGGCACCACTTCCTGTACCGGCATGTGCGATCAGGGCCCCGCGCTGCTGGTCAACGATCGCGCCATCACCAACCTGACCCACCAGCGCGTGCAGGAGATCGCGCAACTGATCCGTAACCGCACGCCGCTCTCCGATTGGCCTGCCGATTACTTTCTGGTCGAGGACAACATCCGCCGTAGCGGTCTGCTGCTTGGCAATACGCTGGGCTACGGCGAGGCGCTGCACTCCGCGATGGCGTTGGGCGGGCAGAATATCGTCGAATCCATCAAGGCTTCCGGCTTGCGCGGGCGCGGCGGAGCCGGCTTTCCTACCGGATTGAAATGGGAAGCCTGCCGCAATGCGCAGGGCGCCGAACATTACGTGGTGTGCAATGCCGACGAAGGCGAACCGGGCACATTCAAGGATCGCGTGCTGCTCACGCGACAGGCCGATCTGGTATTCGAAGGCATGACGTTGTGCGCTCTGGCGGTCGGCGCGAAAAAAGGTTTTCTTTATCTGCGCGGCGAATACCGTTATCTGCAGGAACACCTGAAAGCCGTCTTGCAGCGCCGCCGCGAAAGCAATCTGCTGGGCACGAGCATCCTCGGCCAAGCCGGTTTCGATTTCGACGTCGAGCTTCATTTCGGCGCAGGCGCCTATATCTGCGGCGAGGAATCGGCGCTGATCGAATCGCTGGAAGGCAAGCGCGGCGTGCCGCGCAACCGCCCGCCCTTCCCCGTCACGCATGGCTACCTGCAACAGCCGACTGCCATAGACAACGTCGAGACCTTCGGCCAAGCCGTGCTGGCGCTGCATATGGGGGCGGAGAAATACCGCGCCATCGGCACGGCAAAATCCACCGGCAGCAAGGTCATCTCGGTGTCCGGCGATTGTCCGCGCCCAGGCATCTATGAATACCCGTTCGGCGTATCGGTGCGCGAAGTGCTGCAGGACTGCGGAGCGGTGAATACGCGCGCGGTGCAGATCAGCGGCCCTTCCGGCATTTGCGTCGCCGAAAGCGAGTTCGACCGCCGCCTGGGTTTCGAAGACCTGCCTACCGCGGGGGCGTTCATGGTGTTCGACGACAGCCGTGACATGTTCGAAGTGGCGCGCAACTACGTGCACTTCTTTGCCCATGAGAGCTGCGGCTTCTGCACGCCGTGCCGCGTGGGCACCGCGCTGCTGAAGAAGACCATGGACAAGATCGCTGCCGGCCTTGGCACACAGTACGACCTTGGCGAGGTGGAGAATCTCGACCAGGTGTTGCAGAGCAGTTCTCACTGCGGCCTCGGACGCACCGCCTGCAACCCGGTGCTGCACACGCTCAAGCATTTCCGCCCAGCTTACGAGAGCCGGCTGAAATCGCTGGAATTCAAACCGGCCTTCGACCTGGATGGTGCACTGGCGCGTGCGCGCCAGATGACCGGACGCGACGACGCCGGGGCGCATTTGAAACCGGAGGAAGCATGAGCGAGACCTTCATTCTCGATGGCGCGAGCGTTCCCTTCGCGCCAGGCCAGACGGTGCTGCAGGCTGCACTGGCGGCGGGACACTACATCCCGCACCTGTGCTACCACCCTGAATTCAAGCCGCACGGCAGCTGCAAGCTGTGCACAGTGAAGGTCAACGGCCGCACCGCGTCCGGCTGCACGATGCCGGTCGAGGCCGGGATGCAGATCGAAAGCAACATCGAAGAGCTGAACTCGTTGCGCCGCACACTGCTGCAGATGCTGTTCGTTGAGGGCAACCACTTCTGCCCCTCCTGCGAGGCCAGCGGCAATTGCCAGCTCCAGGCGACTGCCTACGAATTGCAGGTGATGACGCCGCACTTCAACGAGTTCTATCCCGACCGCCCCGTGGACGGTTCCCACCCCGACATCCTGCTCGACTTCAACCGCTGCATTTTGTGCGAGCTGTGCGTGCGCGCCTCCAGCGAGGTGGACGGCAAGAACGTGTTCGCTCTGGCCGGGCGCGGCATCACCAAGCACCTCATCGTGAATGCCGAATCCGGCCTGCTGAAAGATACCGACATCGCGCTGGCCGACAAGGCGATGCATGTCTGCCCGGTGGGCGTGATCCTGACGAAGCGCGTGGGCTTCAGCGTACCCATCGGTACCAGGCGCTATGACAAGCGCCCGGTCGGCGCGCAGGCGCTGGACGATGCACCGCGCCAAGCCAATGTAGGCGGCAGTTGCGATGCCTGCGAGGGAACCTCATGAGCAAGAAACTGCGCGTCGCGACCACCTCGCTTGCCGGATGCTTCGGCTGCCACATGTCTTTCCTCGACATCGACGAGCGCCTGTTTCCGCTGCTCGACCTCATCGAATTCGACCGCTCGCCACTCACCGACATCAAGCACTGCGGCCCGTGCGACATCGGCATCATCGAGGGCGGCATCTGCAACGCGGAGAACGTGCACGTGCTGCGCGAGTTCCGCAAGAACTGCAAGATCCTCATCGCCATCGGCGCTTGCGCCGTCACCGGCGGCCTGCCCGCGCAGCGCAACCATCTCGACCTTGGCAGTTGCCTGACCGAGGTATATCTCACCGAGCCGGGCCTGGCACACGGCCACATCCCGAACGACCCGGAGCTACCGCTGCCGCTGGACAAGGTGCATCCGCTGCACGAAGTGGTGAAGATCGATTACTTCATTCCCGGCTGTCCGCCTTCCGGCGATGCCATCTGGAAATTCCTCACCGACCTTATCGCCGGCAAGACACCGGAACTGGGACATGGACTCATTGAATATGATTAATCTTCCGTCAATTCGAAATATGAAGCCGCTTTGGACATCGTTGCTTGTCACTCTTCTTGTCTCTTTCTCGCTCCCATCTTTTGGAGAGGATGAAAAGAAAGTTTGGCTGACCTCGGTTTGTTACCAATTTAACCTCGCAGTCTGGGACAAGATGAATCTGGGCAATTACACCGCAAAATACACAGTCACTTCTTCTGACGGGAGAGTGTTCGTTGCGGAAAGGTTTGCCACAGAAGATTCAAATACGGCTGCGGTGATTTTTCCGGATGACTTTCTTGAAAAAAAGACCAACCTTAAAGCATGGATAAATTGCGGCAACGGGGAGCGCTATACCTGGGCCATCTATGCAAATGATGTGTTGATGGATAGCGGGACGATCGGACTTACCAGGAACAAACGCAACACATCGCGGAAATGAACCATGGCTGACAAAACCAACAATCTGGAAACCGCCGCTCATCCCGAGAGCCTGCGCCGTGTCGCCATCGATCCGGTGTCACGCGTGGAAGGACACGGCAAGGTGACGCTGCTGCTGGACGAGAACGACCGCGTGCATCAGGTGCGGCTGCACATCGTCGAGTTCCGCGGCTTCGAGAAATTCGTGCAGGGCCGTCCCTACTGGGAAGCGCCAGTGATGGTGCAACGGCTGTGCGGCATCTGCCCGGTGAGCCACCATATCGCGGCAAGCAAGGCGATGGACATGATCGTGGGTGCCACGCTCACGCCCACAGCGGAAAAAGTGCGGCGGCTGATGCACTACGGGCAGATCCTGCAATCGCATGCGCTGCATTTTTTCCACCTGTGCGCGCCCGACCTGCTGTTCGGTTTCGATTCCGATGTGGCGAAGCGCAACATCGTCGGCATCGCCGCCGCCTATCCGGAGATCGCCAAACAAGGCGTGCTGTTGCGCAAGTTCGGGCAGGAGGTGATCCGCATCACGGCGGGCAAACGCATCCACGGCACGGGCTCAATCCCCGGCGGCGTGAACAAGAACGTGAGCATGGAAGAGCGCGACTATCTGCTGAAAGACATCGAACAGATCGTGACATGGAGCCGCGAGTCCGTCGGCATCGCGCGGAAACTGTTCGAGCAGAATCTGGACTTCTACAACGACTTCGGCCGCTTTGATACGCATACGCTCAATCTGGTGCGTGCCGACGGTGCGCTGGATCTGTATCACGGTGGTTTGCGCGCGCGCGACATGAAGGGCAACACGCTGTTCGACCATCATGATTACGGACACTACTGGGACGTGATCTTCGAGGACGTGAAGCCGTGGTCGTACATGAAGTTCCCCTTCCTGCGCAGCCTTGGGCCGGAGAATGGCTGGTATCGCGTGGGACCATTGACGCGTGTGACACAGTGCGATTTCATCCCCTCGCCGTTGGCCGAAGCACAGCGCAAAGAATTCCTTGCCTTCAACGGCGGTACGGCCGCTGGTGCGACGCTGGGTTTCCACTGGGCGCGCATGATCGAGATGCTGCACGCCGCCGAGGTGATACGCGACTTGCTGCATGATCCCGACCTGCAGGGCACTGAGCTGGTCAATACCGGCAAGCGCCAGGCGCGCGGCGTCGGCGTGATCGAAGCGCCGCGCGGCACGCTGATCCATCACTACAAGGTGGACGAGAACGACCAGATCATCCGCTGCAACCTGATCGTCTCCACCACCCACAACAATCAGGCGATGAACGAAGCCATCCGCCAGGTGGCGCGCCAATACATCGATGGCCGCAAGCTCACCGAGGGCTTGCTCAACCACATCGAGGTCGCCATCCGCGCATTCGACCCTTGCCTGTCCTGCGCCACCCATGCGCTGGGCAAGATGCCGCTGGAAGTGGAGTTGCTTGATGCGGAGGGGGCACAGGTCGATATGCTGACGCGTTCGTCTGACGGTATCTGTGGATAACACGCCGAAATTTATTGCCGTTCGTGCTGAGCTTGTCGAAGCACATACCCCGCTCACCCTTCGACAGGCTCAGGGCGAACGGGTTTATGGATGATGGTGATGAAGTTATGACTGCTCCCCTGCTCGTCTTCGCCATCGGCAACGAATCGCGCGGTGATGACGCGCTGGCACCGCTGCTGCTGCGCCAGTTGCATACCGAAGGTATGGCGCAAGCCGAACTGATCGAGGATTACCAATTGCAGGTCGAGCATGTCACCGACCTGCTGGGGCGTAGCGCGGTGTTGTTCGTCGACGCGGATGTGTCCTGTGATGCACCATTCCATTTTTCCAGGATGACAGCCGCGCATGACCACAGCTACACCAGCCATGCGATGACGCCGACAGCTTTGTTGTACGCCTATCGGCAGGTGTATGGAACGGATGCGCCGGACAGTTTTCTGTTGCGCATACGTGGTTACAATTTTGAATTGGGAGCATCATTGAGCGACGAGGCGTCAGCCAATCTGGTGCGAGCGACCGCGAAAGCGCGTGAATGGCTGGCTGACATTCAGCCAGCAGGATAGTAAGAAATTTTTCCGTTCGTGGTGAGTTGGAATTAGCTGATGGAAATACCGCTCACCCTTCGACAAGCTCAGGGCGAACGGCAACAAAGTTTATAGGGAGGACACATGTTCCAAGTACGCATACATGGTCGTGGCGGGCAGGGTGTGGTGACTTCCGCAGAGCTTCTCTCCGTTGCAGCCTTTGACGAGGGGCGACATTCCCAGGCCTTCCCCAGTTTTGGTTCCGAGCGCATGGGCGCGCCGGTCATGGCGTTCTGCCGCATCGACGACAAGCCTATCCGCCTGCGCGAACCGGTCATGGAACCGGACGCGCTGATCATTCAGGATTCCACCCTGCTGCACCAGGTCGATGTGTTCGCGGGATTCAAGCGCGACGGCTATATCCTCATCAATACCAGCAAGAGCTTCGAAGCACTGGGCCTGGCCGAGTTCGTCAAGGATTGCCGCCAAGATCGCCTGTGCTCAGTTCCCGCCACCGACCTCAGCGTCAAGCACCTGGGGCGGCCCATGCCCAACGTTCCCCTGCTGGGCGGCTTTGCGGCCGTGACTGGCCGCATCAAGCTGGAGTCGGTCATCATGGCGATCAATGACCGCTTCTCCGGCAAGGTGGCGGCAGCCAACATCGCGGCGGCCACCGAGGCCTACCAGCTCGTCAAATCCAAAATGTCCGAAGCCGGAGGTGTACATGCTTAAGCAGATCGAAGGTTCCCAAGCCGTGGCCCAGGCCGTGGCGTTGTGCCGGCCCGAAGTGATCTGCGCCTACCCCATCTCGCCGCAGACCCACATCGTCGAGGGACTGGGCAAGATGGTGAAGGCGGGCGAACTGGCGCCATGCGAATTCATCAACGTCGAGTCTGAGTTCGCCGCCATGTCGGTGGCGATCGGGGCTTCAGCCACCGGCGCACGCTCCTATACCGCGACCGCCTCACAAGGCCTGCTGTTCATGGCCGAGGCCGTATACAACGCGTCCGGTCTGGGCCTGCCCATCGTGATGACCGTGGCCAACCGCGCCATCGGTGCCCCGATCAACATCTGGAACGACCATACCGATGCGATGTCGCAGCGCGATTCTGGCTGGATGCAGTTGTTCGCCGAGAACAACCAGGAAGCGCTCGACCTGCATATCCAGGCATTCCGTCTGGGCGAAGAACTGTCGCTGCCGGTAATGGTGTGCATGGACGGCTTCATCCTCACCCATGCGGTGGAACAGGTGGACATTCCGACGCAAGAACAGGTGGATGCCTATCTGCCCCCGTTCGATCCGCGCCAGGTGCTCGACCCGAGCGAGCCGGTGTCCATCGGCGCGATGGTAGGTCCCGAGGCGTTCACGGAAGTACGCTACCTCGCCCATGCCAAGCAGTTGCAGGCGCTGGACCTGATCCCGCAGCACGCGGCCGCCTTCAAGGAGATATTCAAGCGCGACAGCGGCGGACTGGTACGTCCCTACCGCTGCGAAGATGCCGAGACCATCATCGTCGCCATGGGCTCGGTGCTGGGCACCATCAAGGACGTCGTCGACGAGATGCGCGACGAGGGCCACAAGATCGGCGTGCTTGGCATCATCTCGTTCCGTCCTTTCCCGCTGGCTGCAGTGCGCGACGTGCTGCAGCACGCTCAGCGTGTCGTCGTGCTGGAGAAGAGCCTGGCGATCGGCCTTGGCGGCATCCTCTCCAACGATGTGCGCATGTCCCTGTCCGGCATACAGTTGCATGGCTACACGGTCATCGCCGGATTAGGCGGTCGCGCCATCACCAAGAAGTCGCTGCACGGCCTGTTCCGCCAGGCCGAGAAGGACGAGCTGGAGCGCGTGCACTTCCTCGATCTCGACTGGAGCCTGATCAACCGTCATCTGGAACGCGAGCGCCAGACCCGCCGCTCCGGCCCCATCGCCGAAAACATGCTGCGCGACCTGGGCACAGTCGCCTCGAAGATCGGCTAAGGAGAGCGTCATGGCATTCCAACCCGTAAAGTTCTACCAGACCGGCACTTTCACCGTGGGCAACCGGCTGCTGCCTCCGGAAGAGCGCGCCGTGCAAGCCAATATGCGGCGCACCAATTCGCTCAACTCCGGCCACCGCGCCTGCCAGGGCTGCGGCGAAGCGCTCGGCGCGCGTTATGCCGTGGACGCGGCGATGCAGGCCGCCGACAAGAAACTGATCGCTGCCAACGCCACCGGCTGCCTGGAGGTGTTCTCCACGCCCTTCCCCGAGACCTCATGGCAAGTGTCGTGGATCCACTCCCTGTTCGGCAACGCACCGGCGGTGGCCACCGGCATTCAGGCGGCGCTCAAAGCCAAGGGCCGCAACGACGTGCGCGTGATTGCACAAGGCGGCGACGGCGGCACCGCCGACATCGGCTTCGGCTGCCTGTCCGGCATGTTCGAGCGCAACGACGATGTGCTCTACATCTGTTACGACAACCAGGCCTATATGAACACCGGCGTACAGCGCTCCAGCCAGACCCCGCCCGCGGCGCGCACGGCGACGACCATGCCGGTCGGCCCCGAACCGGGCAACGTATTCGGCCAGGGCAAGAATATGCCGGAGATCGCCATGGCGCACGGCATCCCTTATGTCGCCACGGCAACAACGGCTGACCTGCACGACCTGGAATACAAGGTGCAACGCGCCATCGGCATCCGCGGCGCGAAGTACATCCAGATCTTCGTGCCCTGCCCGCTCGGCTGGGGCTTGCCCTCGGAGCAGTCCATCAACATATCGCGGCTGGTGAAAGAAACGGGACTGTATCCAGTGTTCGAGGCCGAGCATGGGGTGGTCACCGGCGTGCTGAAGATACGGCACAAGCTGCCGGTGGAGGATTACCTGAAGCCGCAGAAGCGCTACGCCCACCTGTTCGGCAAGCAGCCGGCGGTAGAGACCATCGCCCGCATACAGGCCATCGCCGACAACAACATCCGCAAGTACGATCTGCTCGACGAGGAGGCGAAATAATGGACAAGCCCTTTGCGATCACGCTCGACCCCGGTTCCTCGCTCGCCAACCACACCGGCACCTGGCGCACCTTCCGCCCGCTCTATATCGACCGCCTGCCGCCGTGCAACAACGCCTGTCCTTCCGGCGAGAACATCCAGGCCTGGCTGTACGAGGCAGAATCCGGCAACTATGAGGCAGCCTGGCGCGTACTGGTGCAGGACAATCCATTCCCCGCCGTGATGGGCCGCGTCTGCTATCACCCCTGCGAGACCGCCTGCAACCGCGGGCAGCTCGATGAGGCGGTCGGCATCAATTCGGTCGAGCGCTTCCTCGGCGACGAGGCGATCAAACGCGGCTGGAAGTTCGATCCGCGCAAAGAACTGTCGGGCAAGAAAGTGCTGATCGTCGGCGCCGGGCCATCGGGCCTGTCCGCCGCCTACCATCTGGCGCGCGCAGGCCATGCGGTCGAGATACAGGATGCCGGGCCGGTCGCCGGCGGCATGATGCGTTTCGGCATCCCCAAGTACCGCCTGCCGCGCGACGTGCTCGAAGCCGAAGTGCAACGCATCCTCGACCTCGGCGTGACGCTGAAACTGAACACCAAGGTAGTGAATATCGAACAGAGCATGAAAGCGGGCGGCTTCGATGCCGCCTTCCTCGCCGTCGGTGCGCATATCGGCAAACGCGCCTACATCCCGGCAGGCTCTGCCGCAAAAGTGCTGGACGCGGTCTCGGTGCTGCGCTCGATGGAAGGCGAAGAAAAACCCATGCTGGGCCGTCGCGTGGTGGTGTACGGCGGCGGCAACACCGCCATCGACGTGGCGCGCACCGCCAAGCGTCTGGGCGCCAGCGAAGCGATCATCGTCTATCGCCGCACGCGCGAGAAGATGCCCGCACATGATTTCGAGGTCGAGGAAGCATTGCAGGAAGGCATCCTGATCAAGTGGCTCTCCACCATCAAGAGCGTCAGCGACGGCGGCGCGCTCACCATTGAAAAGATGGTGCTCGACGCGACCGGCTTCCCGCAACCCACCGGCGAACTGGAGACGCTGGAGTCCGACTCTCTGATACTGGCTCTGGGACAGGACGTGGACCTGTCGCTGCTCAACGGCGTGCCAGGCCTGGAGATCAAGGATGGCGTGGTGCAGGTTTCACCCAACATGATGACCGGCTACCCCGGCATCTTCGCGGGCGGCGACATGGTGCCTTCCGAACGTACGGTGACCGTTGGCATCGGCCACGGCAAGAAGGCGGCGCGCAACATCGACGCCTGGCTGCGCGGCACTACATACCAGCCCGCGCCCAAGCACGAGTTGGCGACCTTCAACATGCTCCACCCCTGGTATTTCTCCGATGCGCACAAAACCGTGCGCCCCGTGCTCGACATCATCCGCCGCCAGAGCACCTTCGAAGAGGTGGTGGGCGGGCTGGACGAGAGCAACGCCCTGTTCGAGGCGCGCCGCTGCATGTCCTGCGGCAACTGCTTCGAGTGCGACAACTGCTACGGCGTGTGCCCCGACAATGCCGTAATCAAGCTGGGACCGGGCAAGCGCTTCAAGTACAACTTCGATTACTGCAAAGGCTGCGGCATCTGCGCATCCGAGTGCCCGTGCGGAGCGATCAAGATGGTGCCTGAGGATATTTAGGAGCCAGAGTTATGTTCTGCATAGTCATCTGCTAAAAGGGTATGAAGAAAAGCGTCTTTCACATCTCTGTTATGAAATGGGTGCTGTTGGTTCTGGCAATTTCAGGCTCCATAAATGCGGCGAGTGCAGTTGAATTCCTTGGCCGCTTCTCTCATGAAGGCTGGACTGAAGAGCACCGCTATATCTACCGGTTAGATCTCTGGCGTGAGGGAGAAAAGCTCTTTGGATTTTATGCTTTCTCTGCGGGGTTGCAGGGGGACCGAATAAGCGGAATCAATTCTTGGCGCATAGCAGGCAGCCTCAAAGGAAAGACTGTGCTGCTTAAAGGTGAGCAAGCTCACTTCAGTTTCTCCGGGAACCTATCCGAAAGTACTTTATCGGGGCGTTGGTCGGATTCGATGACAAGCGGAATGGAACTCACTTTACAAAAGTTGCCCGCAGCCGAAACAGAACCAGCCTTGTTAAGAGCTTCTCTTGTGAATTATGAGGCTTGGGCACAGTGGGCAGAACAATATCTGGACAGCAAAGATGTCAAAGACAAGCAGTTATCACAATACATCACCAACTGTACCAATGGAGATGGCACAGCCTGCTTGGCTGCCGGCAACCACTCAAAACTCCGTGGCAATCACGAGCGCGCTCGCCAAAGCTATGAAGCCGGGTGCAATTTGAACAATCCGAGTGCCTGCCTTTTTGTTGGCCGAGAGGAAAGGGCAAGAGAAATCCTCAAGAGTCGCTGCACAGGCCAAGTAGCAATGGAGAATAACTTTGCCTGTAAGGCGCTAGGCGAACTGGAAGAGAAAACGGGCCATCTCGCGGAAGCCAAGGAGTGGTATCGAAAAGGATGCAACGATTCAATTCCGAAGGTATGCCCGGATTTCAAGAGACTAGATAACCCTTAATCCGAACGAAATGCGCTCTTAATGCCGTTGCCGTGCAGCCTCGAACAGGCATACCGCTGTCGCTGCAGCCGCATTCAGCGAATCGACCTTGCCCGACATCGGGATGATGAAGTGCTGTTGCGCAGCATTCAGCAACGCGGACGATAGCCCTGCTCCTTCGTTGCCGATGGCAAAGGCGAGTTTGCCGCGCAGGTTGCAGTCGTACAGGGATTGCTCCGCTTGCAGCGATGCCGCCAATATCTTGCTGCCGAACTCGGCAGCAACCTTCAGCAGATCGGCCGACTCCAGGATGCTCAAAGCGAAATGTCCGCCCATCCCGGCGCGCAACACTCTGGGTGACCACGCGTCGGCGCAGCCTGGCGACAGGAACACCGCATCGCAACCTGCCGCTGCGGCCGAACGCAGGATGGAACCGAGGTTGCCGGGGTCCTGGATGTCTTCCAGCAGAAGCGCGAACTGGCTGTGTGCGACTTCCACTTTGGCGGGAGGAATGTCGATCAGCGCCAACAAGCCGTTCGGCGTCTTGAGTTCGGAGAGTTGGGCGAACAGCGCGTCGTCGAACTGGGTCTGCGGCACATCGGCGCAGGTCTCGAGCAATGCGACGATCTCATCATCCTGCAACGCCTGTTCGTTCACCAGCAGATGCTGCGGATGCTGGCCCGAATCCAGGAAGGCGCGCAGCAGGTGCGCGCCGTCGAGCAGGGTCTGCCCTGCTGCACGCCGCTCGCGCGCGGTGCTGGAAAGTTTATGCAGCGACTTGTAAAAAGGATTGTCGCGCGAGGAGATGCGCTTGATAGTCATCAGGCGGCGTTGGGTTCGGCTTCTTCCGGGGCGCTCTGCTCCAGCAGCGAGCCCATTTCTTCCAGTGCGGGCAGTTCCTGCAGGGAGCGCAAGTTCAGGTCGTCCATGAATTGCGGGGTGGTGGCGTACAACGCGGGTTTGCCCGGTGCATCGCGCGTGCCGATGCTCTCGATCCAGCCGCGTGCTTCCAGCGTCTTCAACACTTGCGACGAGACAGCCACGCCGCGAATATCCTCGATATCGCCGCGCGTGACCGGCTGGCGATAGGCGATGATGGCCAGGGTCTCCATCACGGCACGCGAGTAACGCGGCGGTTTTTGCGGATTGAGTTTTTCAATATGCTCCTGCATCTCTGGCCGCGCGCGGAAGCGCCAGCCGCTGGCCACGCGGTTCAGTTCGACGCCGCTGTCCGCATATTTATCCGCAAGCTGCAGCAGCAGTTCCTCGACCTTTTTGGTTTCCAGCGGGATGTCGCTCAGTCGCTTGAGCTCGGCGATGGATAGCGGTTCTTGCGTGGTGAGCAAAGCGGCTTCGAAGATGCGTGTGAGTTGCACAATATCCACCGCATGCTCGACCTCAACAACCTCCGTTCGTGCTGAGTTTATCGAAGCATGAACGTCCCTCCCTTCGAGTGTCGACTCCACATCCGGTTTACCGGATAGTGGATCGCCTGCCTTTGGTGCAGGCTCAGGGCGAACGGCCACACTGTGCTCACTCGGCAGTGATTGCTCGACTGGTTCGGACATAGATATTCCCCAAGGTTTCGGTTTGCGTGATCTCGACCAGGCTTTCCTTGGCGAGTTCGAGGATGGCGATGAAGGTGACGACCAGCATCGGGATGCTGGCCTCCAGTTCGAACAGGCTTTCGAACGAAACGAAATCGGTATTGCGCAATTGGCGCAGCACTTTGGTCATCTGCTCGCGCACCGACAGTTCTTCGCGGCGCACCTTGTGGTGCGCGTTGACTTTGGCGCGGGTGAGCAGCGCCAGCCAGGCAGCGCGCAGATCTTCCACGTCGACATTGGGCAAGCGCTCGATCACCGTGCGTTCGATCAACACCTGCACCAACTCGAAATCGCGTCCGGCCTGCGGCAGTTCGTTCAGCTTCTGCGCGGCCAGTTTCATCTGTTCGTATTCGAGCAGACGGCGCATCAGTTCGGCGCGCGGGTCTTCCGCGTTCTCTTCTTCGTTCGCTTTGGGCGGACGCGGCAACAGCATGCGCGACTTGATCTCGATCAGCACCGCCGCCATCAGCAGATACTCGGCCGCCAGCTCCAGGCGATGCTGCTGCATCACCTCGATGTACACCATGTATTGCTTGGTCAGTGCCGCCATCGGAATGTCGAGCACATCGAGGTTGTGCTTGCGGATCAGGTACAGCAGCAGGTCGAGCGGCCCCTGGAACGACTCCAGCACCACCTCCAGCGCATCCGGCGGGATGTACAGATCCTGCGGCATCGCCATCATCGGCTCGCCGTGGACATGTGCCACCGGATTGGCGGGTTGCGTCTGGAGTTGTACTTCTGCTTCGCTCATGTTCAGTTGTAGCCCAGCCCCATCGCCTCGCGCACGTCGCGCATGGTCTCGGTCGCCAGCTTGCGTGCTTTCTCGCAACCGTCGGCGATGATGTTCTTCACCAGCGCTCGGGTCGTCCAGATAGACCTGCGCGCGTTCGCGCATCGGTTTCTGTTCTTCCAGCACGCCGGCGATGACGGGTTGTTTGCATTCGATGCAGCCGATGCCCGCGCTGCGGCAGCCCTGTTGCACCCACTGTCTCGTCGTCATCGTTGGAATAGACCTGATGCAGCTGCCATACCGGACATTTGTCCGGATCGCCCGGATCGGTGCGGCGGATGCGCGCCGGATCGGTGGGCATGGTGCGGATCTTCTTGCCGACCTCGGCTTCGTCTTCGCGCAGGCTGATGGTGTTGCCGTAGGACTTGGACATCTTCTGCCCGTCCAGCCCCGGCATGCGGGAGGCCGCTGTGAGCATGGCTTGCGGCTCGGACAGGATCATCTTGCCGCCGCCTTCGAGGTAGCCGAACAGGCGTTCGCGGTCGCCCAGGCTCAGGCTCTGCTGTTCATCCAGCAAAGACTTGGCGGACAGCAGCGCTTCGCCGTCGCCCTGCTCCTGGAAGCGCGTGCGCAGCTCGCTATACAGTTTGGCTTTCTTGCCGCCCAGCTTCTTGATCGCGGCTTCCGCCTTCTCTTCGAAGCCCGACTTCGCTTGCCGTAGATATGGTTGAAGCGGCGTGCGATCTCGCGCGTGAATTCGATATGCGGCACCTGGTCTTCGCCCACCGGCACTTGCGTGGCGCGGTAGATGAGGATGTCGGCGCTTTGCAGCAGCGGATAGCCGAGGAAGCCGTAGGTGGAAAGGTCTTTGCCGGAAAGCTTTTCCTGCTGGTCCTTGTAGGTCGGCATGCGTTCCAGCCAGCCCAGCGGCGTGATCATGGACAGCAGCAGATGCAGCTCGGCATGCTCCGGCACGCGCGACTGGATGAACAGCGTGGCCTGCGCCGGATCGACGCCCGCCGCCAGCCAGTCGATGACCATGTCCCACACGTTCTGCTCGATGACCTGCGGGCGTGTCGTAGTGCGTGGTCAGCGCATGCCAGTCGGCCACGAAGAACAGGCACTCGTACTGGTGCTGCATCTGCACCCAGTTCTTCAACACACCGTGGTAATGCCCCAGGTGCAGACTGCCTGTGGGGCGCATTCCGGATAAAACTCGATCAGCAAACATAGCTCTACTTCACATTAAAAAATCGTTTGAATCGTGCGGATTACCGCACCGACCAGCGGGGACAAAAAAACGCTCAGAATCGACCTGCCCGCAACCAGCGGCAAAACCGCCAGGACGACCAGGATGATCATGCCATAAGGCTCAATCTTGGCTAACTGGTAGGCCAGACGATGCGGCAGCATGCTGATCGCGATGCGTCCACCATCCAGCGGCGGGAGCGGCAGCAAATTGAGCACGAATAGTACAGCGTTGATTTTAACTCCGATATCCGCCATGCCGAGCAGCGGCTCGGCAAAATAGTTGCCGGGAGACATCAACGCCAGTTTCATCATCAGCGCCCAGAACAGCGCCATAGCCAGATTGGCAGCCGGCCCAGCCAGCGAGACCCACAACATATCCTCTTTGGGACGGCGCAAAGCCGCGAAATTCACCGGCGTATTCGCCCATCCGAACAGGAATCCCCCGGCGAACAGCGTCAGTAGCGGCACCAGCACGGTGCCAACGGGATCGATATGCTTCAAAGGATTGAGCGTGACCTTGCCCTGGTTATACGCAGTCATATCCCCAAAATGGTGAGCCACATAAGCATGCGCCGCCTCATGCATGGTGATGGCGAACAGCACTGGGATAGCGGCGAGCGCGATGGTTTGTATCAAAGCTTCTATGTTCATTTATTCCTCGATTCCCAAATGAGCGACCTCGCCCTTACCGCGCCGCACCAATACCGGTGCGGCATCCGTCAGATCGATCACCGTGGTTGAGTCTATCCCAACCGATCCGCCTTCGATGACGAGTTCGACCAGACGCTCCAGACGTTCGCGTATCTCCTCCACATCGGTCAGCGGCTGATGCGCCTCCGGCAAGATCAGCGTGGAACTGAGCAACGGTTCGCCCAACTCCTCCAGCAAGGCCAGTGCGACAGGATGATCCGGGATGCGCAAGCCTACCGTGCTGCGCTTGGGATGCTGCAAGCGGCGCGGCACTTCCTTGGTCGCTTCCAGAATGAAGGTGTAGCTGCCCGGCGTGTTGTTCTTGAGCAGACGGAACTGCGCGTTGTCCACCCGCGCATATTTGGACAACTCGGACAGGTCGCGGCACATCAGCGTCATGAGATGCTTTTCGTCCACGCCGCGTATCTGGCGGATGCGCGCCACGGCATCCTTGTCGTCCAGATGGCAACCGAGGGCATAGCCGGAATCGGTGGGATAGACGATCACTGCGCCTTTGCGCAGCATCTCAGCCGCCTGTTTGATCAGGCGCGGCTGCGGGTTATCCGGGTAGATGGAAAAGAATTGGGCCATGGTTCAGGCTACCGCCCTTTCCCATTCCGTCCACACCGGACGGCATTCCAGCGGCAAATCCGGCAAGCGCCCGAGGTCACGGTAGCTTTCTTCCGGGCCGTGGAAATCCGAACCGCAGGAACACAACAAGTTGAATTCTTTGGCGTAGCGCGCGAACTCCGCATATTGCGGCGGCGTGTGGCTGCCGCTCACCACTTCGATGCCCTGCCCGCCCAGTTCGGCGAACTCCTTCAGCAGTTCAAGCAAGGTCGTCTTGCCCATCGCTTTGCGTCCGGCGGTGTAGCGCCCCGGGTGCGCCAGCACCGCGGTGCCGCCGCTGCCGCGTATCCAAGAGATCGCATCCTGCAGATCCGCCCATTGGTGCGGTACATAGCCGGGTTTTCCCGGCACCAGATAGCGGTTGAACACGCTGCGCACATCCTTGCAGTAGCCCGCTTCGACCAGATAACGCGCGAAATGGGTGCGTCCGATGATGTCCGGGTTCGCCGCATATCGGTAGGCGCCTTCCAGCACACCGCCGATGCCGCAGCGGGCCAGCGAATCCGCCATCAGCTCGGCACGATGTCTGCGTCCGCTGCGGATGCCGCGCAGACCTTCGACCAGTGCTGGATTTTGCGGGTCGATGTTCAGCCCGACAATATGCAGGGTATGCTTACGCCAGGTGACCGATATCTCCACGCCGTTGATGAATTCGATGCCATGTTGCGCTGCGGCCTGGGCGGCTTCAGCCAGTCCATCCACATCATCATGATCGGTCAGCGCCAGCACCTTTACTTCGCGTACTGCGGCGCGCGCCACCAGTTCAGTCGGAGTGAGCGTGCCGTCGGATACGTTGGAATGGCAATGCAGGTCGTAATCGAGCATCAGAGATCGCCGCCGCCCTTTTTCATGACCTTGCCCTCTTCAGCGCGCTTGCGGCGCACTTCCTTGGGGTCAGCGATCAGCGGGCGGTATATCTCGATGCGATCTTTGTCGCGCAACACGGTGTCGGCCTTGCTCAATTTGCCAAAGATGCCGACCTTGGTTTTTTCGGGATCGATCTCGGGATGTTTCTCCAGGATGCCGGAAAGCTTGATGGCCGCGGCGATGGTCGTCGCCTTGCGGCACTTCCAGCTTGAGCAGGGTCTGCTCGGCGGGCAAGGCATAAACCAGTTCGATATTGATCATTTCGTCATTCATTTTTCACGTAAACCTTTTCTGCGCGGTGGATGAAAGCATCCACGAAACTGTTCGCGATATGGTGGAACACCGGCCCCACCAGCTTTTCCAGCAATTTGTTGGAGAATTCGTAATGCAGACGGAACTCTATTTTACAGGCTTCGTCGCTCAAGGGGATGAATCGCCAATGCCCGTCCAGATGCTTGAACGGGCCGTCTTTCAGGGTCATATCGATCTGGTGCGGCGGCGTACGGGCGTTCTCGGTGCTGAAATGCTGCTTGATATGGTGATAATCGATATGCACCGTGGCATGCATCGTCGTGCCCTGCATGTCGTTGACCGTCGCCCCCCCGCACCAGGGCAGGAACTGCGGGTACTCCTCCACCCTGTCCACCAGATTGAACATCTGTTCCGCCGTGTGCAAAACCAGCACCGTTTTCTCAACCAAAGCCATCGCTTATCGAAGCCAGCAAATCAAAGGCTGGTAGAATATCGCAACACTCTATAAAACTCACCTGATTCCGGTCCAATTTCGAAGGTCAAACAAGGCGATGACGAACGAGCGACGCGGGCAGTGCTAATGCACGACTAGGAGTGAGTGAGGAAATCAACGCAGTTTCACCGAAGAAATTGGATTGGAAACATGAGCATCATCCAGAACAAAAAAGCCTTTCACGAATACTTCATCGAAGAAAAACATGAAGCCGGACTCATGCTGGAAGGCTGGGAAGTCAAGGCCATCCGCGCCGGGCGCGTGCAGCTCAAGGAAGCCTATGTCACCGTCAAGGACGGCGCACTGTACCTGTTCGGCTCGCACATCAGCCCGCTGCAGAACGCCTCCACCCACATCCATCCCGACCCCGTGCGCACCCGCAAGCTGCTGCTGCACAAGCACGAGATCGACAAGCTCATCGGCAAGGTGCAACGCGCCGGCTACACCATCATGCCGCTGGACATGCACTACAAGGGCGGGCGCGTGAAGCTGGAGATCGGCTTGGCGAAGGGCAAGAAAGAGCACGACAAGCGAGCCACCGAAAAAGAACGGGAATCAAAGCGCGAGGCTGCGCAGGCAATGAAGAAAGAGCGGCGCTAATTCGGTCTTTTGCACTTTGATGGATCGCGTGCTGCGCAATGCCATTTTGTTATTACCCCTACATATCTATTTTTAGTAGCATTTGTAACGATTTTACAGTTCACATTAAATTAGGTAGCAAATATGGGGCTCGACTGGAATCCGCTTGGAAAACCAAGAATTGGGTATGAGCATGAGTTTGAAGAGCTCTTCCATGTTATTTCTGGAAAGCCCCTTGGGCGGATTCATGGAAAAGCTCAAAAGAATTGTTCGTCCTGTAAATGTTGAGGCAGCACGCGAACGCTGGTTCCAAATCCAAATCTCGCCATTTGAAACAGTCGGTGCGCTCCAAGTGGGGCGTGATCCAACAGCCAACGCTTGGGCGACGGCACACTATGAGAAAAAACCTCCTGAAGACAAATCGCTCGATGAATTTTTAGCAGAGTTTAAACGGATACTATGTCGTCGCCTTGGCGCCCCCCTGCGACGGCATTCCGTTTTACTCAAACGGCCCTGCGGGCTATGTAGAGCTATTCAGTTTCCGCGCCCAATTTCTGACGAATGACTGTCAAGATTTTCTCGGTAAGAAACTCGTCGAACAGTGCTATGAAAGTTGCGGCACATCTAGCTTAGCCGCCCTTGGTAAGGAGTTATACCGCAAAGCATCGGAATACGCCTTACTGCATGATGTATCGCAAGTCGAGCATATCTATGAGCTTGAAGCCGAAGATGGAACACCAGAGGCCAAAGCACACATTGCGTTCTCAGCCGCAAAATGGTGTGCTTACTGGTCTAGTCGTGGTCATGGTCTCGAAGCATACTTTTAACCCACCATTAGCCTAACCAGACCGTCAATATAGATGTTCAACGTTAAGCCAGACACTGTATCCCTCCTCATCCTGCTCTCACTTTTCGCACTCAGTACCCACGCCGAACCGAAAGGAGCTGCCATGACCGACACCAATCAAACCGCCTACCTTGCCGGCGGCTGCTTCTGGGGCATGGAAGAACTGGTGCGCCAGATTCCCGGCGTGCTGGAGACCGAAGTCGGCTATACGGGCGGCAGTACGCCGAACGCCACTTATGACATCGTGAAGACCGGCGGCAGCGGCCACGCCGAATCGCTGAAGATCGTGTTCGACCCGAAGCAGCTCAGCTACCGCCACCTGTTGTTCGAGTTCTTCCGCATGCACAACCCCACCACGCGCAACCAGCAAGGCAACGATGTCGGCACGCAGTACCGCTCGGCGATCTTTTACCTGAACGAAGAACAGAAACGCACCGCCGAAGAGGTCATCCAGACCGTGGATGCGTCAGGCGAGTGGAAGGGCAAGGTGGTCACGGAAGTTGTGCCGTTCAAGGAGTTTTACCGCGCCGAGGAATACCACCAGAAATATCTGATCAAGCATCCGCACGGTTACACCTGCCACTTCGTGCGCAGAATGCAGCTGGGTGAATAGAGCGCCGATCAAGGCCGTTCGCCCTGAGCCTGTCGAAGGGTGATTGTGCAATTACTTGATGTTGTATCGCCCTCCGTTCATGGTTCGACAAGCTCACCACGAACGGAGGAAAGCAGAGTTTCTTATTTCTTCAATCTGAACGTCAGAAACACCCCAACCACCGCACCCGCAGCACCGCACAGCAATATCTTGTTGCGCATATCTTCGATGCCGGAGATCGAGCGGAATGCGTTCTGAAACGCGTTGCCTCCGAAGGTGAACAAGCTTTTCAGACTGACGTATTCCCCGCCCCACTTTCCGAAGATGGCATAGCCGACGATCAGGCCTAATGCCGTGAAGGCAGCAACACTGAGAAGATTTTTCTTGTTCATCTGCTTTCCCTTTCGTGCATGTTCCGTTTCACTCTTGCCGTCAAGCCCACGTCACGCCGGTGACGGCAACGCCGATGGTAAGCAGGCCCAGCGCCAGATTCAGCGCGACCAGTTTGCGTATCTTGCCCAATATCTCGCCCGCTTCTTGCCAGCGTTCCTTGGCGACGTGCAGATTAAACTGCACATAGCAGGCGAAGAACACATAGCCATAGATACCGGCCATCGCCAGTCCCAGCAGGAACATGACGCGGACGAAATGCGGCGCGTGCGCCATGCCGCCGTACTGGTAGACCATGTAGAAACCGGTGACGAGGATGAGGCCGAGTGCGCCCCACACCCAGTTGAAGAAGCGGCGGAACACGTTGTCCCACAGGCGCATACGCTCAGGCGGTTGCAGCACATCAACGGCAGCGGGACGCAGCACGACGTAGGAGAAGAACATGCCGCCGATCCAGACGAACACGGCGAGCAGATGGATGAGTTTGAAGAACGTCATGATGACCTCAGGAACGGTTTTGCTGCATCGCTTCGCGCACCGGCCGGAAGCTGCGGCGGTGTACGTCGGAGATGCCATGCTCGCGCAACGCGGCGAGGTGTGCGGCGGTCGGATAACCTTTGTGCCCATCGAAACCGTACTGCGGATATTGCTCATGCAGCTGCAGCATGAGTTCGTCGCGCGCGGTCTTGGCCAGGATGGAGGCGGCGGAGATGGCGGCGACCTTGCTGTCCCCCTTGACGATGGCCTGGCTGGGAATGCCGGTCTGCGGGCAATACAGGCCATCCACAAGCACCTCGTGCGGCTGGATGGGCAGTGCCAGCACTGCGCGTTTCATCGCCAGGAGTGTGGCTTGCAAGATGTTGAGGTCGTCGATCTCTCCCACTTCGGCATAGGCCACAGCCCAGGCCAATGCGCGTTCGCGGATGACGGGGGCGAGTTGGTCGCGCTGTTTCTCGGAGAGTTTTTTGGAGTCGGCCAAGCCTTCGATGGGTTTGGCCGGATCGAGGATAACGGCGGCTGCGCTCACCGGTCCGGCCAGCGGGCCGCGCCCTGCTTCATCCACGCCGCAGATGAGCAGGACTTGGTTCATGCGAGATAAGGCAGGATGGCTGCAGCTGCTTTCTGTGCGGTGTCCTGGCGCAAGTTCTGGTGCATGGAACCGAAGGTCCGCTCCAGTTCCGCCACGGCATGCTTGTTGTTGACCAAGTTGAGCAGCGCCTGTGCGAGGTTCTCCGGCGTGGCGTCGTCCTGCAAGATCTCGGGCACGACGAACTTTCCGGCGAGGATGTTGGGCAGGCCCACATAGGGCAGATACTGTTTGCGCTTGGCCAGCCAATAGCTCAGCCCGGACATCTTGTAGGTGATGACCATGGGACGCTTGAGCAGCGCCGCTTCCAGCGTGGCAGTGCCGGAGGCGACCAGCACGCCGTCGGCAGCGATCATGGCATCGTGCGCATGACCGAACAGCAAGGTGATGGGCAGGTGCTGCGCTTCCTGCTTCCACATCTCGTTTTCAAAGATGGTGCGCGTCTCGCGGCTGGCGAGCGGCACCAGGAATTGCGCATCGGGCTGCTTCTGCAAGATCAGCTTTGCCGTCTCGATATAGGTCTTGGCCAGCCGCCGCACCTCACCCTGGCGGCTGCCCGGCAGGAAGGCGAACACCTTGGCATGCCTGGGCATGATGCGCATCTGCTCGCGCATCTCGGCACGCTTGGGATCGTCCGGCAACATGTCCGCCAGCGGATGGCCGACGTAAGTGACCGGCACGCCGACTTGCTGATACAGCGGCGCCTCGAACGGGAACAGGGCCAGGATATGCGAAACGGCCTGCTTGATCTTGTGGATGCGCTCGCCGCGCCAAGCCCAGATCGACGGGCTGACGTAATGCACGGTCGGGATGCCGTGCTGCTTCAACGCCAGTTCCAGATTGAAATTGAAATCCGGCGCATCGATGCCGATGAACAGGTCGGGCGGTTCGGCGAGGAAGCGTTCGCGCAACTTGCGACGAATGCCGAGGATCTCGCGCAGGTGGCTGAGCACCTCGATATAGCCGTTCACGGCCAGCTTTTCCATCGGGAACAGCACGTCCATGCCGACGGACTGCATCTTGGGGCCGCCGATGCCGATGAAGCGCACGTTCGGTGCGACTTGTTTGATGGCAGCCATCAGATGGCTACCCAGCAAATCTCCGGAAGCTTCGCCGGCAACGATGGCAATGGTTTTCACAGTCTGGCTCATGGGAAGTTAGCGTACGATGCCACGAGTGGCGTTGCTCAGGAAGGTCAGCATGTTGTCGATGTCGGCGTCGGCATCCGGCACTTGTCCGCGCAATGTCCCGATCTCCTGTTTCGCCGCCTCGAAGCTGCTGCCCGCACGATACAGGGTACGGTACATCTGCTTGATCATGTCGAGGCGCTGTGCCGAATAGCCGGCGCGGCGCGGGCCTTCCTGATGCGGACCTTTGGCTTCTGCCGGATTGCCCACGGCCGTCACGAACGGCGGCAGGTCTTGCGACAGGCGCGTCTGGAAGCCGACCATGGCAAAGTCGCCGATGCGCACAAACTGGTGAATACCGGTCATGCCGCCGATCAAAGTGCGATTGCCGACTTCCACATGCCCGGCGAACTGCACCGAGTTGGCGATGACGTTGTGGTCGCCGATGTGGCAATCGTGCGCCACATGCACATAGGCCATGATCCAGTTGTCGCTGCCGATGGACGTGATACCGCCGTCCTGCACCGTGCCAAGGTTGAAGGTGCAGCTCTCGCGAATGGTGTTGTTGTCGCCGATGATGAGTTGCGTCGGCTCGCCCTTGTATTTCTTGTCTTGCGGAATCTCGCCGATCGAGCTGAACTGGAAGATGTGATTGCCTTTGCCGATGGAGGTATGTCCGTCGATGACGACATGCGGCCCGACTACCGAGCCGGCGCCGATCTCGACATGCTCGCCGATGATGGAATACGGACCGACCTTGACATCGTCGGCCAGTTTGGCATTCGGATGAATGATCGCAGTCGGATGGCGCAGGCTACTCATTCTTTTGTCCGCAAAGTGCAGATCAATTCGGCTTCTGCGGCGACTTGCCCGTCCACTTCCGCCTTGCCGATGAATTTCCACATGCCGCGGCGGTTCATGCCGATGGTCACCGTGAAGATCAACTGATCGCCGGGGCTGACCGGGCGTTTGAAGCGCGCATTGTCGATGCCGACGAAGTAATACACCGAATCGTCGCTCGGCAGCGTTCCCATCGTCTTGAAAGACAGGATGGCGGCAGCCTGCGCCATGGCTTCGATGATCAGCACGCCCGGCATCACCGGATGGTGCGGATAGTGCCCGGGGAAGAACGGCTCGTTCATGGAGACGTTCTTCAATGCCACGATCTTTTCGTTCGGCACGACGTCCAGCACGCGGTCTATCAGCAAAAATGGATAGCGGTGCGGCAAATGCTGCAACACCTCATGGATGTCCATCGCGGTACTCATACTTTCTCTCCCTTTAATGATTCGATCTCTTTTTCCAATGCTTTGACACGTTTGACCAGGTCGCCCAGGTGCCGCAAGTGGACGGCATTGTTGCGCCATTCGTCGTTCTTGCTGAACGGGAATATGCCGGCATAGCTGCCCGGTTCCGTAATGGATTTTCCGATCAGAGTGAATGATGCGACCTCGACGTTGTCGGCGATCTGCAGGTGTCCCAGGATGCCGGCGCTGCCGCCGATGCGGCAATACTTGCCGATGATGGCGCTACCCGCGATCCCGACGCAGCCCGCAATTGCGGTGTGCGCGCCGATGCGCACGTTGTGTGCGACCTGGATCTGGTTGTCCAGCTTCACGTCTTCTTCGATCACGGTGTCATCCAGCGCACCGCGGTCGATGGTGGTATTGGCGCCGATCTCGACATGGTCGCCGATGAGCACGCGCCCGATCTGCGGGATCTTCAGCCAGCGGCCATTTTCCCAAGCCATGCCGAAACCGTCGGCACCGATCACCGCCCCGGAGTGCACGATGACGTGACTGCCGACGATGCAGTCCTGGTACACCGTGACACGCGGATACAGCCGGGTCTGTTCGCCCAATGTCGTGCCTTCGCCGATGCTGCATCCGGACATCACCACCGTCCCTGCCCCGATGACCGCACCATCTCCGATGGTCACATGCGGGCCGATGTGGGCCTGCGGCGATATACGCGCATCCTTGCCGATCACAGCGGAGGGATGGATGCCGGGTGCATAATCGCGCAAGGGATTCAGGAACGCGGAAAGCTTGGCGAAATAGGAATAAGGGTTGTCGCAGACGATGCGGGGTATCTCTGTGATATCGGCATCGGCTTTGGACAAGATCACGGCAGCGGCTTGGCTGCCTTCAAGCTGTTTGCGGTATTTGGCATTGGCCAGAAAAGCGATCTGTCCGGAAATAGCATGCTCCAGTGTGCCGATCTGCTGGACGCGAGTGTCGGCATTCCCCAGCACCTGGCCGCCGAAACGCGCCACGATATCTGCCAGGCTATAGGCTGTACGATCCATCAGGAATTGTTCTTTCGGTTACTTTTCGGATTTTTCCGCTGGCTCGGAGGACAGGTACTTCAGCACCTTGTCGGTGATATCGACCTTGGGATTGCGATAGACCGCTTCCTGCAGGATGACATCGTATCCCTCGCTCTCGGCGATTTCGCGTATGGCTTTGTCGGCATGGGCCAGCACCACGGCCAACTCTTCGTTCTTGCGCAGGTTCAGGTCTTCGCGGAACTCGCGTTGCAGGGTCTGCAGGCTCAGGTTCAAATTGGCCAACTCGCGCTCTTTGTTGCGACGCACCGAATCCGACATGGTGGTGCCGTCTTTTTCCAGCGATGTCTGCAGATCCTTGTTCTGCTTGATCAGCTTCTTGATTTCCTGATCGCGCGCGGCGAACTCGCGTTCGATCTTCTTTTCGGCACGGATCGCCTGATCCGATTCGCGCAGTACGCGCTCGGTATCGACCACGCCGATACGGAAACCTTCTGCATCGACTTGTGCGATACAGGTGAAGAACAACAGACCTGCACAAAGTAACGCCTTCATCATCATGCTCCTTGAAAAGGTCAGAACATCGAGCCCAATGTGAACTGGATGTGCTGAATCTTATCCTGCGGTTGCTGGTTCAGCGGCTTGGCCCAACTCAATTTGATCGGTCCCGCGGGCGAGAACCAGGTTAGCCCCAAGCCCGTAGAATAGCGCATTCCGGTCGAACCCGGAACCTGCCCGGCGGGGCCATAGACCGCGCCCCCGTCCAGGAACGCGCTCAAACGCACCGATTTTTCTTTTGCCATGCCGGGCATGGGGAACAGCAACTCTGCATTAAGCACTGCGCGCTTGTCGCCGCCCATCGAGTAATTGTTGGAGTCTCTTGGCCCCAAGGAATTGGGATCGTAACCGCGCACCGAGCCGACACCGCCAGCATAGAAGTTCTTGAAGAACGGCAGTGACTTGCCACCGTATCCGCTGGCCACGCCAAGGTCCCCGTTCATCATCAAGGTAAAATCATGGCTGACTGGATAGTACCACTGGTGCTGATAGGTCCATTTATAGAAGCGCTGGTCGGACGAAGGTATGCTGACTTCGATGAACGAACGCTGCACCGTACCATCTGTGGTGAATATGGCGCTGTCCCGAGAGTCGCGTGACCAGCCTATATTGCCCAGCCAGTTCCGGTTGGTAGGACCGAACGTATTGACATAATCGATGTAGCGTTGCGGACTGAGCGTAGTCAGGCCGATCGTGGTCTGCTCGAAGGACAAGCCGTAATGGAATGTCTCTTCATCGCTGATCGGCACCCCAAAGCGCACCCCGCCCCCATAGGTCTCCGACGTATATTGGCTGACTGCGATCAGGGTCGCATTGGTTCTGCGTTTGTATATGTCGAAGCCGCGACTGATACCTTCATCAGTGTAATAAGGGTTGGTGTAGGAAACCGAATAAACCTGGTTGATCCTGCTGGTATTGATCTGTGTCGTGAGATAGTTGCCCGTGCCGAACAGATTGGATTGGGTGATCCCCGCCATCAAGGTCAGGCGCTCGTTGTTGCTATAACCGGCACCAATCTGAAAATTGCCGGTCGGTTTTTCGGTGACCTTCAGATTCACATCCATCTGATCGTTGGTTCCCGCTACCGGCGAAGTATCCAGATTCACTTCCGAGAAGAACCCCAGCCTGTCGATGCGCTGCTTGGATTTTTTGATTTTTGAAGTGGCGAACCAGCCGCTCTCCATCTGGCGGAATTCGCGGCGAATGACCTCGTCCTTGGTTTTATCGTTGCCCGAGATATTGATACGCCGGATATAGGCGCGCTGCAGGGGATCGACCACAAAGGTGAACGCGACCTGATGCTTCTCCTTGTCCACCTCGGGAGCGGCATTCACGTTGGCAAAGGCATAGCCATCTTCGCCCAGCCGTTCGCCGATCTTGCGTGTGGATTCGGTGAGCGCATCGCGCGAGAACACATCGCCCGGCTGAATGCCGATCAGCTTGCGCGTTGCCTCGTGTGACATCACTGATTGCGTCCCCGCGACCTTGATGTCTGACACCGTGTATTTGGCACCTTCGGAAATATTCAAAGTGATGAAGATGTCTTCTTTGTCAGGTGAGATCGATACTTGCGTCGACTCGATGGTGAAATCCATGTAACCGGAGTTCATATAGAAAGTACGCAGACTCTCCATGTCGGCAGACAATTTCTGTTTGGAATACTGGTCGTTCTTGGTGAACCAGGTAAACCAACCCGGCGTAGTGAGCTGCATGACGTCAAGCAGCTCATCTTCGCTGTAGTCCTGATTCCCGACGATATTGATGCGGCTGTATCTTGGACGCCGAGCCTTCTTCCACATTGAAAGTCACCGCGACGCGGTTGCGTTCCAAGTCCTTGATCGTGGTCTTCACCACGACCGAATATTTGCCGCGCGCGATGTACTGGCGCTTGAGCTCGTGTTCGGATTTGTCCAGCGCGGACTTGTCGAAGATGCGTCCTTCCGCCAGACCGACGTACTTGAGGTTGTCGATCAGCTGCTGCTTTGGGAAATCCTTCACGCCGTTGATCTCGACGCTGGCGACGGTCGGTCGTTCCTTGACGACCACGACCAGTACGCCCTGCTCCGCGTCCAGGCGCACATCCTTGAAAAAGCCAGTCGCAAACAATGCATGCAACGCAGCCGTGGCACGTTCATCGTCCAGCGTGTCGCCGACCTTGACCGGCAGGTAACTGAACACCGTGCCCGGTTCGGTGCGCTGGACACCTTCGACGCGGATGTCTTTGATCACGAACGGCTCGATCGCCCAAGCGGATGCGGCATACAGTAGCGGGAGCAAGCCCGCCAATTTTTTGAAATTCATTATTGTGTCAACCCAAAATCAGGCGGCTGATGTCGTTGTATAACGCAAAAGCCATCATGGTAACCAAGAGTGCGATACCTACTTTCTGCCCCGCTTCCCACAGCCCTTCCGGAACCGGGCTACCCTTAACCAACTCGACCGCATAATACAGCAAATGTCCGCCATCCAATAAAGGGATGGGCAGCAGGTTCAACACGCCCAGGCTGATGCTGATCAGCGCGAGGAAACCGAGGTACGCGCCGAAGCCGATCTGCGCCGATTGGCCGGCGAAATCGGCGATGGTGATCGGCCCGGAGAGATTCTTCAGCGATACCTCGCCCACCACCATCTTGCCCATCATCTTCAGACTCACGATGGCGGTTTCCCAGGTCTTGCGCAGGGCTTCCGGCAAAGCCTGCAACGGGGGATAGCGCACTTCGGTCAACATCGCCTCGAACGCCGCCCTGTCGATATAGGCGGCAGCGCCGACACGGCCTATCGGTCTTGCCTTCCTCGTTGAAGGCTTCAGGTGTCAAACTCAGTTGCACTGGCGCACCTGCACGTTCGATTTCGATGTCCAGCACCTGGCCGGGATGCTTGCGCACCACGTCCACCCAGCCCTCCCACAGGGCGATGTCCTGTCCATTGACGCGCAGCACCCGGTCGTTCACCTGCATGCCCGGCGCGTTGTGCCGCACCGCCCTCCACCAGCTTGCCGATGATGGGATAGACCGGCGGCTGATACGGTTGCAGGCCGAGCTTGTGCAGGAAATCGCCATCCAGATCGGCCGGCGTCAGGCTATTCACCTCCAGCACGCGGAAGGCGCTCTCGCCTGCGGGTGTACTCAGTTCAAGTTTGGCGGCCTTCTTTTGCAGCACGAGGTCTAGCAATATCCAGCGTATCTCCTGCCAGCTCGGGGTCGTCTGTCCATTGATGCTGACGATGCGTCTCCTGCTTGTGCAATCCGGCTGTCGCCGCAGGTGTGTTCGCCGCAACTTCTCCCAGCACCGGTTTGATGCCTGGCACGCCGTAGATGAACAGCGCAAAATACAGGGCGACGGCCAACAGCAGATTGGCGATCGGCCCCGCCACCACGATCGCCATGCGCTGCAGCACCGGTTTGCGCGTGAAGGCGCGCGGCAGCTCATGCGCCGCCACCTCGCCCTCGTGCTCGTCCAGCATCTTGACGTAGCCCCCCAGCGGGATTGCGGAGATGGCCCATTCCGTCTCGCCGTTGCCGAAACGTTTGGTGTAGAGCACCTTGCCGAACCCGATGGAGAAGCGCAGCACTTTCACGTCGCACAGGCGCGCCACCACGTAGTGCCCCAGCTCATGGAACAGAACGAGCACGACGATGGCGACGATGAAAGCGAAGAAGGTGGTCATCGTGCGATCCACTCCTGTGCCGCGCTGCGTGCCGCAGCATCCGCATCCAGCACGTCTTGCAGCGCATGCACTTCAGTGCGCGCCACTTTGCCCAACACGGCTTCGATCAAGCGCGGAATATCGAGGAAGGCGATGCGCCGCTCGAGGAAAGCGGCGACGGCGATTTCGTTCGCCGCATTCAGCAATGCCGGGGTCGTACCGCCAGCGCGCAGCGCCTGGTACGCGAGAGACAAGCAGGGGAAGCGCGCGAAATCGGGGGCGACGAAATCGAGTTTGGCGATCGCAAACAGGTCGAGCGGTGCCACACCGGCATCGATGCGCTCCGGGTAAGCCAGTGCATAGGCGATGGGCGTGCGCATGTCGGGGTTGCCGAGTTGCGCCAGTACCGAGCCATCGACATACTGCACCATCGAATGGATCACGCTCTGCGGGTGCACCACCACCTGGATGGAATCCGCGGGCGCATTGAACAGCCAATGTGCCTCGATCACCTCCAGACCTTTGTTCATCATGCTGGCGGAATCGACCGAGATCTTGCGCCCCATGCTCCAGTTCGGATGCGCGCACGCCTGTTCCGGCGTGACATGCTGCAACTGCTCCAGCGGCGTATTGCGGAACGGGCCGCCTGATGCGGTGAGCAGGATCTTGCTTACCCCGCTCTGCTGCATGTCGCCCGCATAACCGCGCGGCAAGCGCCTGGAAGATGGCGTTGTGCTCGCTGTCGATGGGCAACAACGCCGATCCGCTGCGATGTACGGCTTCCATGAACAGATGACCCGCCAGCACCAGCGTCTCTTTGTTCGCCAGCAGTACCTTCTTGCCCGCCTGCGCCGCAGCCAGGGTCGGCGGCATGCCAGCTGCACCGACGATGGCGGCCATCACCGCATCCACTTCCGGCAAGACCGAGACGCGTTCCAGCTCCGCTGCACCGCACAGTACTTCGACTTCCAGCCCGGCAGCGGCGATGCGTTTGTTCAAACGTTCTGCTGCCGCTTCATCCAGCAGCACCGCATAGCGCGGCCGGAAACGCTGGCACTGCTCGAACAGCAGTTCGTCTTGTTGGTGCGCGGTCAGCGCGGTGATCTGATATTTGTCCGGATGCCGGGCGACCACGTCCAGCGTGCTTTTGCCGATACTGCCGGTGGAACCGAGTATGGTGAGACGGGTGAGTTTGCTCATTCCAGCCTTTGCAGAATGAGCGCGATGCCGGCGAAGGGCAAGGTGGAAGTCAGTGCGTCGATACGGTCCAGCAGGCCGCCGTGTCCGGGCAACAAGGCGCCGCTATCCTTGACGCCGGCCTGGCGTTTGACGGCGGATTCGAACAGGTCACCGATCACCGCCAGTGCCACCCACCACCAGCTAGCCACGATGATGCCCGGGAATACCGGGTAATGTTTATACAGTCCGCTTGCCCAGCCCACGATGAGCACGTACAGCGAGACACCGAGCATCGCGCCAGCTACGCCTTCCCAGGTCTTGCCAGGGCTGATCGCCGGTGCCAGTTTGTTCTTGCCGAAACGCTTGCCCGCGAAATAGGCCGAGATATCCGCCATCATCACCACTGTCATCACGAACAGCAATAGCCACGGGCTATAGGCGCGCAGATCCAGCATCGCCAGGCCGGTCGGCAACAGCACCACCCAGCCGACCACGCCCATTAGCCAGGCGTTCTGCGGACGCCAGCCAGCGATCAACCATGCGGGGACGACGAACACCCACAGCAATACCGCGAGGATGTACCAAGCCAGATGCAGCCAGGTCTGTTGTTCCAGCGAGACACTGTTATCGAACCACAGCATGCCGCCCATCATCGCCAAGGTCAGCAACCAATAGGCCGTTGCAGCACGCCCGCTCAAGCCGGACAGCCGCGCCCATTCCACCGCACCCTGCCACATCACCACCAGCACCAACCCTTGCCAAGCCATCGCCGGTAAGGTGAACAGTGCAGCAAGGAACAGCGCGAACAGGATGATCGCGGTAATGACGCGTTGTTTAAGCATTGGGCTTGCCCTCAGTCAGTTGTTCGCTCGTCCTACCGAAGCGGCGTTCGCGTTTCTGGTAGGACTGAATGGCTGCCTCCAGCGCTGCGCGGTCGAAGGCGGGCCACAAGATGTCGGTGAAATACAACTCGGTGTAGGCCAATTGCCACAACAGGAAGTTGCTGATGCGCTGTTCGCCGCCGGTACGGATGAACAAGTCCGGTTCCGGCGCATAGTGCATGGAAAGATAGGGCGTGCAGTTCTTCTTCGCTGAACGCGCTAGCGCGCTCGGGATGTGCCTGGCTCAGGGCGTGCATGGCCTGCATGATGTCCCAGCGCCCGCCGTAATTGGCAGCGATGGTCAGGGTCAGGCCGGGGTTGTTGGCGGTGAGTCGCTCCGCCTCTTCGATATAACGCACGAGCTGTGCATCAAAACGGCTGCGGTCGCCGATGATCTTCAGGCGGATGTTGTTCTCATGCAGTTTGCCGATTTCGCGTTCCAGCATCTTGAGGAACAACTGCATCAGGAACGAGACTTCGTCGGCAGGACGGCGCCAGTTCTCGCTGCTGAAGGCGAACAGCGTCAGATACTCCACGCCCATCTGGCGGCACGCCTTGACCATCTCGCGCACCGTTTCCACGCCGCGCTGGTGTCCCATGACGCGCGGCATGAAACGCTGCTTGGCCCAGCGCCCATTGCCATCCATGATGATGGCAATGTGGCGCGGAACCACGGTGATGTCGGGGATGGTGCGGGTGGAACTGAAGAAAGGCAGTGCCATTATGAATGGCTCGTTTTAACGCGGAACTCGCGTAGCGACACGTTCGCCTCCTCTCCCGCACGCGGGAGAGGATTGAGGAGAGGGAACGGGTATGGCAAGTTTTTTCATAAAGGGGCTACTTGCTATGCCCGTTAGACTGCCATCAAATCAACTTCTTTGGCCTGCAATGCCTTGTCGATCTCGGCGACGAAGCGGTCGGTGAGTTTCTGCACGTCGTCCTGTGCGCGGCGCTCTTCGTCTTCGCCGACTTCCTTGTCTTTGAGCAGCTTCTTCAGTTGTTCGTTGGCGTCGCGGCGGATGTTGCGCACGGCGATCTTGGCATCTTCGCCTTCGCTCTTGACCACCTTGATCAGGTCGCGGCGGCGCTCCTCGGTCAGCATCGGCATCGGCACACGGATCAGGTCGCCGTTGGTGGCCGGATTCAAACCCAGATCGGAATCGCGGATCGCTTTTTCGATGGGGCCGATCATGTTCTTTTCATACGGCTGCACACCGATGGTGCGTGCGTCCGTCAGCGTGACGTTCGCCACCTGGTTCACGGCTGTCGGGCTACCGTAGTAGTCCACCATCACATGATCCAGGATGCCGGTATGCGCGCGTCCGGTGCGAATCTTGCCCAAGTCGGCTCTCAATGCTTCCAGCGACTTGGCCATCTTTTGTTCTACGTTCTTTTTGATGTCAGCAATCATCTTTATTCTCCATCAAGGATGCTTACAAAAATTCAAATTTCCAAGCTAGGCAACGCAGCATAGCGACGAAATTTGGATTTTTAATCAATCACAGTGTACGAGAGTTCCCTCATCCTGCCCCATCACCACACGCTTCAAGGCACCCGCCTTGAAGATGCTGAACACGATGATAGGCAGCTTCTGGTCGCGGCACAGCGTCAAGGCCGTGGCGTCCATCACTTTCAAATCCTTGCCGATGGCTTCGTCGAAGCTCACCTTCTGGTAGCGCGTCGCCTTCGGATCCTTCTTCGGATCGGCGGTATACACGCCATCCACCTTGGTGGCTTTGATCACCACGTCGGCTGACATTTCCACACCGCGCAAGGCGGCGGCGGTGTCAGTGGTGAAGAACGGGCTACCGATACCTGCCGCGAAGATCACCACCTTGCCGTCTTCCAGATAACGCAGGGCCTTGCCGCGGATGAACGGCTCGGCCACCTGCTCCAGACTCAATGCGGACTGCACGCGGCATTCCAGGCCGGCGCGCGTCATCGCATCCTGCAGCGCCATCGAGTTCATCACCGTGGCCAGCATGCCCATGTAATCCGCGGTGGCCCTGTCCATCCCCGCGGCCGCCGGCGCGACGCCGCGGAAGATGTTGCCACCACCGATCACCATCGCCACCTCCACACCCAGCTCGGTCACTTCCTTGATCTCGGCCACGATGCGTTCGATGACCACTCGGTTGATACCGTAGCTGTCGTCGCCCATCAGGGCTTCGCCGGAGAGTTTGAGCAGGATGCGTTTGTAGGCGGGTGCGGTCATGGTTTCCTTTCTGTTACTTCTTGAGGGCAGCAGCGGCAGCAGCGACTTCAGCGGCGTAGTCTTCCACCACTTTCTCGATACCCTCACCCACCACGAACATCTGGAAGGCCACCACGGTCGCGCCCTTGCTCTTCAGCAATTGCTCGATGGTTTGCTTGCCGTCTTCCGCCTTCACGAACACTTGGCCCAGCAAGGTCACTTCCTTGAGGAACTTCTGCACGGTACCTTCGGCGATCTTTTCCAGCATCGCTTCCGGCTTGCCGGATTCCTTGGCCTTCTCGATAGCGATACGGCGTTCGGTCGCGATGTCTTCCGGATTCACGCCGGATGCATCAACCGACTTCGGCTTGCTCGCAGCGATGTGCATCGCCAGGTCTTTGCCCAAGGCGTCGTCGCCGCCCTTGAAATTCACCATCACGCCGATGCGGCTGCCGTGCAGGTAGGTTGCCAGCTTGCCGTCGGTGGTTGCGTAGCGCTCGAAACGGCGCACGGTGAGGTTCTCACCCAGCTTCATCACCAGCGCTTTGCGTGTCTCTTCAACAGAAGCCGAGCCATTGGCGATCGGCAGTCTCCAGCAATGCTTCCACGCTGGCCGGTGCTTTTTGCGCCACGGTTTCCGCCACGTTCTTGGCGAATGCCACGAAGTCGTCGTTCTTTGCCACGAAATCGGTTTCGCAGTTGATTTCTGCGACAGCGCCGATCTTGCCGTCAGCCGCGAGGTAAGAACCGATCACACCTTCAGCGGTCACGCGCGAAGCAGCCTTGCTGGCCTTCGCGCCGCTCTTGATACGCAGCAATTCTTCCGCTGCCTTGAAGTCGCCGTTGGTCTCAACCAGCGCCTTTTTACATTCCATCATGCCGAGGCCGGTTGCCTCGCGCAGTTCTTTCACCATACCTGCGGTGATTTCTGCCATGTCAAACTCCTAATCGGTTCACTTGAATTCTGGTTACAAAAAGGGGGCTTGCGCCCCCTCGTTGCGGGAAGGCAGCTTACGCTTTTTCCGCGACTTGTTCAGTCAGGTCGTTCAGCGCTTGCTCGCGACCTTCCAGGATCGCATCGGCCACGCCGCGTGCGTACAGGCGGATCGCCTGACTGGAGTCGTCGTTACCGGGGATCACGAAGTCCACGCCCAGCGGGCTGTGGTTGGTATCCACCACGCCGATGACCGGGATGCCCAGCTTCTGCGCTTCGGTGACGGTACCCTTCTGGTAGCCAACGTCGATCACGAAGATGGCGGAAGGCAGACCTTGCAGGTCCTTGATGCCGCCCAGGCTACGCTCCAGCTTTTCCAGCTCGCGGCGCAGACACCAGGCCTTCTTTCTTGGAGACCTTTTCGATGCTGCCGTCGGCGATCATCGCTTCCAGCTCTTTCAGGCGCTTGATGGATGTCTGAACAGTCTTGAAGTTGGTCAGCATGCCGCCCAGCCAGCGATGGTCAACATAGGGAGAACCGGCGCGCAGCGCTTCTTCGCGGATGATCTCGCGCGCTTGACGCTTGGTCGCCACGAACAGGATGGTGCCCTTCTTCGCGGAGATCTTGCGTACTTCCTTCAGCGCGTCGTTGAACATCACGACGGTCTTTTCCAGGTTGACGATATGAATCTTGTTGCGATGACCGAAGATATACGGGGCCATCTTGGGATTCCAGAAACGGGTCTGGTGACCGAAATGGACACCCGCCTCCAGCATTTGACGCATGGTTACTTGCATTTATTGCTCCAATCGTTAAGGGTTAAGTTCTTCCACTCGCCAGCCTGATCCTAAAAGGACACCCCAACATGAACGAGTGTGAAAATTACTGCTTACTCAGCGGTTGCCGGATAAACAGGGCGCGCATTGTAACCGAAGCGGCGCTTTGACTCAAGTTGAGCGATGGGCCTAGGAACTGACTCTGACCTCTAAAGGCAGCTTTTGAATACGTTGCGCGAAGTTTTCCATCTTCGCGGGTGACAATGCAGACAGGCGCGGTGCTTCTGCTTGCAAGGAAGGCCGCGCCAAGCCATAGAGCAGAACCCCTTGCGGCTTAATACCATCGCGCAGCAATCCAGCCAGGAAATCCAGATAGTCGTCTTCGTCCTGCTTGCTGGGTGCCACGCCATCCAGCGCGAACCAGCAGGTTTGCAGCCAGGTGTTGGGGCAGCAGGCGATGGCGGTGGCGAGGTTCTCCCGCACTTTGTCCATGGTCATTTTGGTGTCGTTGACGAGCACCATACCAGCTTCGCTGGCGCGGTCCAGCTTGAACCAGACTTCGCCGTTGAGCTGTGCCATGCGGCGCAGGCCTTGCTGCACGTTGTCGCGTTGCATGAGGCTGCCGTTGGTGATGAGCACCAGCTTGAGATCGGCAGGTTTCAAGCTTGGCGATGAGTTCGATGACCTCGGCGAACTCCTGTGCGCTGGTCGGTTCGCCGTTGCCGGAGAGCGCGATGTCGTTGATGCGGCGCGCCTCGGGCGGCACGCGCTGCATGAAGTCGCCGTGCTGCAATTCGTGCAGAAAGCCGCTCAGCTCTTTTTCCAGCAGGGCCAGATCGATCGGTGGTGCCGTGCCGCGTGTGAGATCGGGCACTTGGCAGTAGATGCAGCGCCAGTTGCAGGCGTTGTTGGGATTGAGGTTGATGCCGATGGAGACGCCGCCCGCGCGGCGCGAGACGACCGGATAGACGTAGCGCAATCCGGCGCTGTCGCGGCTGTGGTCGGTGATGCTTAGCTTGTTCTCACTCAAGATTTGACCAGCGGCAGGTACTTCGCCGGATCGACCGGCTTGCCGAGTTTGCGGATCTCGAAGTGCAGCTTGACCTGATCGGCATCGCTGTTGCCCATCTCGGCGATCTTCTGGCCCTTGCTCACACTCTGGCCTTCTTTCACCAGGATCTGGTCGTTGTGCGCGTAGGCACTGAGGTAGGTCTTGTTGTGCTTGATGATGATGAGCTTGCCGTAACCGCGCAGGCCACTGCCGCTGTACACCACCTTGCCCGAAGCGCTCGCCACCACGGCTTGCCCGCGCTGACCGACGATGTCCACGCCCTTGCGATTGTCTGTCTCGGAGAATCCGGAGACCAGCTTGCCGACCGTCGGCATGCCCCACTCCAGTGGTTCTTCGTCATCCACACGTACTGGAGGAGCCGGAGCCTTGCTCGGTGCAGTCGCTGTCACTGCCGGCGCCGCCGTGCCTGCGGGTGCGTTCTGCAAACGGTCTGCCTGCACCAAGGCCTGCTCGGTGTAAGCCAGTTTGCCGACCTTGGGATAACTCTTCATGCTGCCCTGCTCCGCCACCTGCGAGTCCATCGCGGGCCTTGGGGCTGTCTGCTGTGCTGTCGGAGTGGCGACCGGGATATGCAGCTGCAACTGCTGGCCGATCTTTATTTCCGCCGGATTGTCGATATTGTTCCAGTCCGCCACGTCGCGGTAATCCACACCGTTCAGGAAGGCGATGCTGTAGAGCGTGTCACCCTTCTGCACCACGTGGATGCGCGTGACGGTCTCGTATTCCGAATCCATCACGGGCGCCGGTTTTTTTGCGGCAGATTGTTGTGCTGAGGTGGCAGGTTTCTTGTCTGCGCCATACTCCATGACGGGCGCGCGGCGGCCGTTCGGTGCGGGAGCGGCACAGGCCGCCAGCAGGGATGCGGTCACGGCCAGAACTACCCACTGCTGAATCTGTTTGTTCATGCTTTTCCCATCACCAATGGTACGAATTTCACGGCTTCCAGACGGCTCTCGCGAAAGCCGTTCTCATCGCGCTCGATCAGATACAAGTACTGTTCCTGCGTCCCCATCGGCAGCACCATTCTACCACCGACCGCCAGCTGCTCCCGCAGCACGGCAGACAGCGCAGGCGCGGCACAGGCCATGATGATGCCGTCGTAAGGAGCTGCATCCGGCAAGCCTGTCGTGCCATCCGCATAGCGCAGGTTGACGTTGAAAATCTTCAGTTCGCGCAGCGTTTTTCTGGCGCGTTCATACAGGGGCTGGATGCGCTCGACGGAATAGACTTCTTTCGCCACCTTCGCCAGCACCGCCGCCTGGTAGCCGCAGCCGGTGCCGATCTCCAGCACGCGGTTGAGCTGTTTGCCGTTGCGCAGCACTTCAGTCATGCGCGCCACGATGTAGGGTTGCGAGATGGTCTGTGCCATGCCCGATCGGCAAGGAAACATCGTCGTAGGCGCGCGTTGCCAGCGCTTCGTCGATGAAGATGTGGCGCGGCACTTCGTACATCGCGGCCAGCACCGTCTCGTCGGCGATGCCCTCGGCGCGCAGCCGCTCGATCAGGCGTCCGCGCGTGCGTGCCGAGGTCATGCCGATGCCGGCGAGCCGCAGGTTCACTGCTGCCCCCCTAGCCACGAACGTACTGCATTCATTTGAGCGTATTGGGTCAGGTCGATCTGTAGCGGCGTGATGGAGACGCGGCGTTGCGAGGTCGCAAAGAAATCCGTGCCCTCGCCCGCATCCTGCGCCTTGCCCGCCGCGCCGACCCAGTACACCGGCTGGCCGTGCGGGTTGCTGCTCTTGATCACCGGCTCGGCCTTGTGTCGTTTGCCCAGGCGCGTGACTTCCATGCCTTGCAGTTGCTCATACGGAACATCCGGCACGTTCACGTTCAGCAACCACGGATGCGAATTCGTCTGCGTCATGAAGCGCTGCACCAGTTCCACCGCCACCTTGCCAGCCGTGTCGTAATGCGTCGGGTCATGTTTCGCCATCGAGATGGCGATGGCCGGGATGCCGAGCAGGAAGCCTTCGGTCGCTGCCGCCACCGTGCCGGAGTAGATGGTGTCGTCGCCCATGTTGGCGCCGGAGTTGATGCCGGACACCACGATGTCCGGCTGCATATCCAGCATGCCGGTCACCGCCAGATGCACGCAGTCGGTCGGCGTGCCGTCGACATAATGGAAGCCGCTCGCTGCTTTGCGCAGGTTGAGCGGACGATTCAGGGTGAGCGAGTTGCTGGCGCCGCTGCGGTCGCGTTCCGGTGCGACCACCACCACCTCGGCGATGGCGGAAAGATGTTGCGCCAGACAGGCCAGACCCGGCGCGAAATAGCCGTCGTCGTTACTGAGCAGGATGCGCATGGGGCAAGGCAGGATCGAAGATGAAAGGAAGCAAAGTCTGTGTCATGGTCGTTGGCGATCGGGTAAACGCATCAAACGCGGATCGCGAAGCCGAATGTTAGCCGCCTTTTCCGTTTGCTTCCAGCCTGTTTGCCGATTACTGCGGCGCTCAGGTGTTCTGCACGACGATCTTGGGGAACGCCGCGCTGTGGTCCTGCGCCATTTCGGCGATCCGCACCGCCACGCGCCGCGCGATCTGTTTGTACACTTTGGCGAGGCTGCCGTCGGGGTCGGCCACCACCGTCGGATTGCCGGAATCGGCCTGCTCGCGGATGCGGATGTCCAGCGGCAATCCGCCTAGGAACTCGACGTTGTAATCGGCACACATCTTCTCGCCGCCGCCCGCGCCGAAGATATGCTCTTCGTGCCCGCACTTGGAACAGATATGCGTGCTCATGTTTTCCACGATGCCGAGGATCTTCACATCCACCTTCTCGAACATCTTGAGTCCCTTGCGCGCGTCCATCAGCGCGATGTCCTGCGGGGTGGTGACGATCACGGCGCCGGTGACGGGCACCTTTTGCGCAAGCGTCAACTGGATGTCGCCGGTGCCCGGCGGCAGGTCCACCACCAGATAGTCGAGGTTGTCCCACTTGGTCTGGTGCAGCAACTGGTCCAGCGCCTGCGTCACCATCGGGCCGCGCCAGACCATCGGCGTGTCGTTGGCATCGATCAGGAAGCCGATGGACATCGCCTGCAGGCCGTGGTTCGTCATCGGTTGCATGCTCTTGCCGTCGGGCGAATCGGGATGTCCGCTGATGCCCAGCATGGTCGGTTGCGAAGGGCCGTAGATGTCGGCGTCCAGCATGCCGACGCGCGCTCCTTCGGCGGCCAGCGCCAGCGCCAGGTTCACGGCAGTGGTGCTCTTGCCCACGCCACCCTTGCCGCTCGCCACGGCGATGATGTTCTTCACCCCGTCCACCAGCTTCACCCCGCGTTGCACCGCATGCGGAACCACCTTGCTCGATACGTTCGCATTGACGCTGCCGACACCGGGTAGCGCCGCCTTGAGATGTGCCTCGACCATCGCCTTGATCTCGCCCCACACGCTCTTGGCCGGATAGCCGAGCGGGATGTCGAGCGACACGTCGTTGCCGGAGACCTTGATGTTCTTGACGGACTTGCCGGAGACAAAATCTTTTTTGGTGTTGGGATCGATCAGGTTCTTCAACGCGCTTTGCACGTCGGACTCAGTAAGGCTCATCGCTTGCTCCGTTTGATTGGTTTTTTTGATTCTACTTGAGATGCGTGCTCTGCGGGTTGAACCAGGCCAGCTTTTCACGCAACGTGACCACACCGCCGACAATGATCAGCGTGGGCGGCTGCAGCTGTGCGGCAGCCGCCATGCCGGGCAGCGTCGCCAGGCTGCCCGTGATGACGCGCTGGTTCTGCGTGGTTCCCTGCTGCACGATGGCCGCCGGCGTGGTCGGCGGCAGACCGTGTTCGACCAGTTTGGCGCACAGCATCTCCAGCCCGTGCAGGCCCATATAGACCACGATGGTCTGCCTGGGGCGCGCCAGCGCATCCCAGTCCAGGTCCATGCGTGCCATCCTTCAGATGGCCGGTGACGAAGATGCAGGACTGCGCATGGTCGCGGTGCGTGAGCGGGATGCCGGCATAGGAAGCCACGCCGGAAGCTGCCGTGATGCCGGGCACCACCTGGAACGGGATACCCTGCGCCGCCAGCGTCTCGATCTCCTCGCCGCCGCGCCCGAAGATGAACGGGTCGCCGCCCTTGAGGCGCAGCACGCGTTTGCCTTCCTGCGCCAGGCGCACCAGCAGTTGATTGATCTCCTCCTGCGGCAGCGCATGGTTGTCGCGCTGCTTGCCGACGAAGATGCGCTGCGCGTCGCGGCGCGTCATCTCGACGATGGGTTTGGACACGAGGTTGTCGTACAACACCACATCGGCCTTCTGCATCAGGCGCAAGGCGCGAAAGGTCAGCAAGTCCGGATCGCCGGGGCCTGCCCCGACCAGATACACCTCGCCGCGCCGGACGTTGCCTTCCTCATCCAGCATCTGCCGCAACAGTTTTTCCGCGCCCTCCTCGTCGCCCGCCAACACCTGCTCGGCAACAGTGCCTTCCAGCGCGTTCTCCCAGACGATCCGGCGCTGCGCCGGATCGGTGATGCGCGTTTTGACCAGTTCGCGGAAGCGTTCGGCGAACTGCGGCGAGCCGGCTGTAGCCTTGCGGGATCATGCTCTCCAGCTTGCCGCGCAGCATGCGCGCCAGCACCGGCGAGGCGCCGCCGCTGGAGACCGCGACCATCAGCGGCGAACGGTCGAGGATGGCGGGCATGATGAAGCTGCACAACTCGGGCGCGTCCACCACGTTCACCGGGATGTTGCGCGCCTGTGCCAGCTCGGAGACTTGCCGGTTGACCGCGGGGTCGTCGGTCGCCGCGATGACCAGCGTCATGTCGTCCAGGTGGGATGCTGCGAAGCGTGCTGCGACATACTCGACATGCGGCAGATTGGCGAAACCCTCCGCCAATTCCGGCGCCACCACTCTTACTTGCGCACCCGCCTCGATCAGCACAGCCGCCTTGCGCTGCGCGACCGCGCCGCCGCCCACCACCAGGCAGCGCTTGCCTTTGACGTTGAGGAAGATCGGCAGGAAATCCATGCTACTGCACCGCTTTCAGGATCAGCGGCAGCAATGCTTCCGGCAATTTGATGTTACCCGCCAGGACGAACTCATGCGCGCGCGGCGACATCTTCTGCCAAGTCTTGCGGATGATCTGTATCCATTTCTCTTCGTCGTATTCGGGATGCCGGTTGGCAAAACCCATCATGTAATGTTCGATGAACACCAGACCCACCACGTCTTCCAGCAGCTGCGTCTCCGGGTTGACCTTGAGTCCCTTCTTGCCGACGATGGTCTTGACGCGTTCGATCATCTCGTCGTCATAGCCCACTTCCTGCATGAGCTTCGCGGCAGTCTCGGCGTGGAACTTGTACAAGGTGGTGCGCCATTGCAGATAGCCCGGCCGATCCAGTGGATAGTCGCTGCGCGGAATCTCCCAGCGCCGGATGTGCTGGGCGCGCACCGCAAGCTGCACGGCCTCGGAGGCTTCGGGGGCATAGCGTTCCTGCATCCCGGTCATGCGCTGCGCGTAGAGCAGTTCTTTCGGGTATAGATTGCCGTCGAACAGTTCTGTGTTCGGGTCCGCAGCATTGGCTTGGTCGAAAGCGGCGATGGCAGCCTGATAGCGTTGCAGTGTCATACTTTTCGTGGGTAACTGGCTGTCCGACATGGTAAGCGATGCACGCCTCCGGCGGAAGGTACTGCTTTACAGCGCATGGCCTGCTGCCTTACATTGCGCGCCATGAATAAGCTGCTACACCTCACTTTGTGTCTCCTGCTGGCTGCCTGCAGTTCGTCACCCTCCAGACAATACAGCGCGTCCGACGACCAGATGAACGATCTGGTGATGTATGCGGTTAGTTTGGCGGATACACCCTATCGCTATGGCGGCAATTCGGCCAACAGCGGTTTCGATTGCAGCGGCTTCGTCGGCCACGTCTATCGCCACTCGCTGGGCGTGGCCCTGCCGCGCACCAGTCACGAGATCAGCCGGGTCGGCAGATTGATCGGACAGAACGAACTGCGCCCCGGCGACCTGGTGTTCTATAACACGCGGAACGCCTCTTTCTCACATGTGGGGATATACATCGGCGACGGGAAGTTCGTGCACTCGCCCAAGAGCGGCGACAGTGTGCGTACCGAACAGATGCAGATGCGTTATTGGCAAGCGCGCTACGACGGTGCGCGGCGCGTCGTCCAACAATAGCTTCAAGACCGCGCGCGGCGGATCGCTTCAGCCAACTGGAACACGGTCATCGCGTAGAAGTTGCTGTTGTTGTAACGCATGATGACATTGAAGTTGTTGAACACCAGCCAGTATTCCTTGCCCGATTCCACCGTGAAGTCCAGCAGCCACGCCGGAGGCAGATCGCCATTCGGGGTTTGCGACAACGTCACGCCGACATCGCGCCAGGCGATATAGGGGCGCGCATCGCCCACCGTACCCAGACGTTTGTCGTCCGCCACCTTGCCCAACAAAGCCACCGGTTCGCCGCTGCGCCAGCCGAATTGCTTGAGATAGTTGGCCACGCTGCCGATGGCGTCTTCCGGCTCGTTCATGATGTCGATCCTGCCGTTGCCGTTGAAGTCCACGGCGTAGCGGCGATAGCTGCTGGGCATGAACTGCGGGATGCCCAAGGCGCCGGCGTAGGAAGACTGGATGGATAGCAGATCAAAACTCTGTTCGCGCGCCAGCAACAGGTATTGCGCCAATTCCTCGCGGAAGAAATCGGCACGGCGCGGATAATCGAAAGCCAGCGTGGTCAGCGCATCCAGTGCGCGATAGCGCCCAGCACTACGGCCATAGATGGTCTCCACGCCGATGATGCCGAGGATGATGTCCTGCGGCACGCCGTATTGTTTTTCCGCGCGCTGCAGTGCCGCCGAGTATTTCAGCCAGAACTGCAAGCCGCCGTCGATGCGTTGCGGGTTGACGAAGTTGGGACGGTATTCCACCCAAGGCTTGAGGATCGCCGGTTTGGAGATGGACTCGATCACGTCGGCACGGTATTCGGCACGGCTGAACGCTTGCTGCAACTCTTCACGCTTGAACTGGTGTTTTGCCACCATCTCGTCGATGAAGGCCGGGACACCGGGTAGATCGACTGCTTGCGCGCTGCTATAGACGAACCACAGAACCAGGAAAAATCGAATTTTCATAGTGCCTCAACGTGAACGGTTGGCGCATTTTACTCGACAGTACGCCGCGTCACTGTTAAATTTCGACCCACCTCTCAACTGCATAAAGCCTCTCCGCCGACATGGAAAAATCGACTCAACACCACCCGCTCATCATCCTCGGCTCCGGCCCTGCCGGTTACACCGCCGCCGTGTATGCCGCACGTGCCAACCTCAAGCCCGCGCTTATCACCGGCATCGCCCAGGGCGGGCAACTGATGACCACCACCGAAGTGGACAACTGGCCGGCCGATCCCAACGGCGTGCAAGGTCCGGAACTGATGCAGCGCTTCCAGCAGCATGCCGAGCGTTTCAACACCGAGATGATCTTCGATCACATCCACACCGCCAAGCTGCAACAGAAACCGTTCCTGCTGGTGGGCGATGCGGGCAGCTATACCTGCGATGCGCTCATCATCGCCACCGGCGCGTCGGCGCAGTATCTCGGCCTGCCTTCGGAAGAAAAGTTCATGGGCAAAGGCGTCTCCGGCTGCGCGACTTGCGACGGCTTCTTCTATCGCAACCAGGATGTCGCGGTCATCGGCGGCGGCAACACCGCGGTCGAGGAAGCGCTGTATCTGGCCAACATCGCCAAACACGTCACGCTGGTACACCGCCGCGACAGCTTCCGCGCCGAAAAGATCATGATCGACCACCTGATGGAAAAGGTGAAGGAAGGCAAGATCACCCTGCAATTACATCAGGTTCTGGACGAAGTGTTGGGCGACGATAGCGGCGTGACCGGCATGCGCCTCAAACAGGTGCAAAACGGTGCGACACAAGAGATCAAGCTCGCCGGCGTATTCATCGCCATCGGCCACAAACCCAACACCGACATCTTCGCCGGGCAACTGGAGATGGATAACGGCTACATCGTCACGCGCGGCGGACAGAACGGCAACGCCACCGCCACCAGCATCGAAGGCGTGTTCGCAGCGGGCGACGTGCAGGACCAGATATACCGTCAAGCCTGCACCAGCGCTGCGACCGGCTGCATGGCCGCCCTGGATGCGGACAAATACCTCGCCGGTTAAAGGCAACACGTGAAGGAAAAGCCGGAGCAGGACACAGACTTGTTCCGGCAAGCGCTGGAAGGCGTGACACCGCTCCCGCCTAACGACCGCATCACCCCCAAACCGAAACCGCGCAAGTTCGCTGCATCCGCAGCGCCCTCCTCCCCCATCCCCGACAACCTGTCCGATCACGGCGCAGGCGATATCGCCATCACCGAATTCTTGCGCAATGGCCTCAACCGCATGACGTTGCGCAAACTGCGACACGGCGAATGGCCGATACAGGACGAGCTCGACCTGCACGGCCTCAGCAACGACGAAGCCAGAAGATTATTGGTGGGATTTCTGCATCAAGCCACGCAACGCGGACTGCGTTGCGTCAACGTGATACACGGCAAAGGCTGGCGCAGCGAAGGCCGTGACGGAATATTGAAAGTCCATACCCGTCATTGGCTGGCCCAACATGCACAGGTGCTGGCGTTCTGCGAAGCGCCACCGCAGGCGGGAGGTGGCGGCGCGGTGTGGGTGTTGTTGAGGGCAGCAAGCTAGAAAACCATTTCGCGTCAGCCCCCCGTTAAATACCAAGCTGCTCACGGACCTCGAGTCTATATTCCTGATATGCTTGGTACGCATTGTTTGCAAATTGCCTCAGATCATTTTTCTTCCCGCTATCCTCCATGCCACGTGAATCTTGGAATGCTGAATTAAGTGTTGAGATTGCCTCTGTAAATCGCTCGTGTACATTTTTAATAATCGGATTGATAAATCTACCCTCTAAGGAATCAACTTTATTTAAATAGTTGTAAATCGAATTGCTGAGATTCGAGTTGATTACCCCTTTCTCGGTGTCCTTTAACCAACGAGCAAAATTCTCTCCTGAAAGAATATTCTGATAATGCTTAGCTAGCTCGATATCAGCAAGCTTTGATTGATCCTCTTTATTTCTGAGTTCAATTTCAATTATTTTGGCTTCTTGATTGGCAATTACCCTGCGACGTCCAACTTCGCGTTCGCGCTCTCTGATCTGAAAATCATTTCTTGATCTAACTCCATACGAGGCGAGTTTGGAAAGAAACAGCTCAAACCACGGAAAAAATATGATGTAACCAATTACAATTGCAAGTGCCCTTCCTACAGTGCGAAAACTTACATTCTCCTTAATATAGGCAATTACCTCATTAGAATTATGCTGATCTAGGAAAAAATATAAGAAAACCTCCCAGTGAACGAGGGTAAGAGTGATAAAAGCTACTCCCCAAAATGGACTCTTATATCGAGCCATCATCTCGTCCTTAAATGAGGCTAGCAAATCAGTAAATGTAGTCACTTTAAGTATCTCTCAGAGAATAAAAGGTGCTTCGCACCAAAATAGATTTCCCCCAACACTACCCGACTACCGAACCCGCAACAATATGCCATTCGGCCTATACCCTTTCCCAGTCCCAAAATAAAACCGCCACGGCATGCCGTGGCGGTTCGTTATTCCGGATGACGCAAATTTAAAGCGCTGATTCGTCCGTCTCACCGGTGCGGATGCGGATGACCTGCTCCACCGAGGTGATAAAGATCTTGCCGTCGCCGATCTTGCCGGTGTTGGCCGCTTTGACGATGGCCTCGACTGCCGTGTCCAGCATGGCTGCGCTGATCACCACTTCCACCTTGATCTTGGGCAGGAAATCCACCACGTATTCCGCGCCGCGATACAGTTCGGTGTGGCCTTTCTGGCGGCCAAAGCCTTTGACCTCGGTGACGGTCAGGCCGCTGACGCCCAGTTCGGACAAGGCTTCGCGCACTTCGTCGAGCTTGAACGGTTTGATGATAGCTTCGATCTTTTTCATGATGGCTCCCGGTGGATGTTGTAGCGATTATAGCCAAGGAAAACCCGGCCGTGCTCTTCGTTAGAATTCTTTCTGATAGCGGACGGTGATCGGATAGCGCCAATCCTTGCCGAAGCCGCGATCGGTGATGCGCACGCCCACCGGGGCTTGGCGGCGTTTGTATTCGTTGATGCGGATGAGCTTCACCACCCGCTGCACGTCGGCTTCGGCATACCCGGTCTGCACGATCTGTTCGATGCTCATGTTCTTTTCGACATAGCAGGCCATGATGGCGTCCAGCACGTCGTACGGCGGCAGGCTGTCCTGGTCGGTCTGGTCCGGCCTCAGTTCGGCGCTGGGCGGTCGCGTGATGATGCGTTCCGGAATGACGCGCCCCTGCGTGTTGCGCCAGTTGGAGAGGCGATACACCCAGGTCTTGCTCACGTCCTTGAGCACGGCGAAGCCGCCGGCCATGTCGCCGTACAGCGTGCAGTAGCCGACGGTCATCTCGGATTTGTTGCCGGTGGTCAGCACCAGCGATCCGGTCTTGTTGGAGAGCGCCATCAGCAAAGTGCCGCGGATGCGGGCTTGCAGGTTCTCTTCGGTGGTGTCGGCAGGCAGTCCTTTGAACTGAGGGGCCAGCGTGTCTTGCAGCGCGGTGAAGGTCGGTTGGATGTCCAGTTCGTCGTATCTTACCCCGAGCAACTTCACCATCTCGCGCGAGTCGTCGATGCTCATCTGCGCGGTGTAGGGCGACGGCATCATCACCGCGCGCACCTTGTCCGCACCGAGCGCATCCACCGCGACCGCCAGCGTCAACGCGGAATCGATGCCGCCGGACAGGCCCAGCAGCACGCCGGGGAAACGGTTCTTCTGGATGTAGTCGCGCACGCCGACACACAAGGCTCGGTAGATGCTGGCCTCGCCCTTCTCCACTTTCTCACAAGACCCGGGAATCAGTTTCCCGTCCCGCAATTCAACCATGCCAAGAAGTTCATCGAAGGCCGGGAACTGGTGCGTCAGTTCGCCTTCGCCATCCATGACGAACGAGCCGCCGTCGAACACCAGTTCGTCCTGGCCGCCGACCAGGTTGGCATACACCACGCCCAGCCCGGTATCGCCGATACGGTCGCGTATGGTCTGGTAGCGGGTGGCTTGCTTATTGAAGTGGTAAGGGGAGGCATTCAAGACCAGCAGCATCTGCGCTCCCGCTTCTTTCGCGCGGATCGGTGCATGCTCGTGCCAGATATCGGCGCAAATGATGATGCCGAACTTGATGCCGTCCATCTCCATCACATAGGGCTCGTTACCGTGCGTGAAATAGCGTTCCTCGTCGAACACGCTGTGGTTGGGCAGCGAGTGCTTGTGGTAAGTCGCGACGATCTTGCCCTCACGCAACACCGAGGCTGCGTTGTAACAGCGCTTGCCGACCATATGCGGATGTCCGACGATCATGGTGATGTCCGGCACCTGCTGCGCCAGATCGCGCAGAGCCGCATCGCATGCATGATAGAAACCGTCGCGCAGCAACAGGTCTTCCGGCGGATAGCCGCACAGGCTGAGTTCAGGCGTCAGCAGGAGCGCGGCCCCCTGCTCTTTGGCGCGCCTTGCGTAGTCGGCGATCTTGCTGGCATTACCGGCGAGGTCGCCGACGGTACAATTGATCTGTGCGATTGCGATCTTCATCTGGTACTCAATTCAATATCATCGTGAAAAATATCCTGCATGCCAGGCCCATCCCAGCACGCCCAGCATCAGCAGTACAACAACCATGTAAGGCCAAACCGGCTTCTTCTCGGCATACGGATCGACCAGCGACCGATGCGCGCCTTCCGGCAGATGCGGCAAAGCGGTCAGCGAGGCACCAAACGGGATGTTGATGCGCACCCTGGCGTTGATCGCCCAGCCGCAGGCATCGAGGATGGGGCCCAGATTGCGGCGTTTCAGCTTGAACCAGGCGAGCACCATAGAGGGCCCGGATACCGCCAGCATCAAGCCGGCTACGGCCAGCGGAACCTGCCACCATCTGAGGCTGACGATGCCGCTGACGACCGCGGCAAGGATACCGCCGATGGCGCCAATCGCCAAGCCGATCGCGGCGAAGATACCGGCGAACTTGGCAATATCGAATGCCGGCTTGGGCGGCACACCAGGCGCAGCGGCAAGCGGATTACTCGCGCCCTCCTGCACCGCCTTGACCGTTTTCTCCTGCACCGTGTTCGCCCTGGATGCGGCGAATTTCTGCATTTGCTCGCTCAGGATCCTGGATAGTTTCTTGTAGGGTGACCAGAATGCCTGACGGATGCTGATGGGATGGTCTGCGATGCGCACGACGGTCGCGCTCCAGTCCTGTCCCTTGCGGTCGTAGAACACGCCGTGGCGTCCCACCATCAGGAAGTCGGAATCGCCGGCCGTGAATGCAGCTGCGATGTTCATCTTCTCGGCGCCGCCTTTGCGCACGAGTTCGCAATAGGCCAGACACACGCCGCTGGTATTGGCATAGACCGCATGCGCGTTGACCTCATCGACCTTGATGCACAGCTCGCAGCTGCGCCCGTCCAGATACAGCGTGCCCATCTGGAAGATGGCCTTCTGTCTGCCGGAATAGAATTCGCGGAACGATACGAAATTGTTTGCGAGCCGGAACAGGTCGCGTTGATAACGGATCAACCGCTCCACCGAGCGTATGCCCTTGACCTCGGGTTCGACAGCCTTATCCTGTGCGATGAGTGCAGCGAGCTTCGCCTGATGGCCGCCGGCTATCATTTCGCGCAGACGCACGATGCCGAGTTCTCCCACTTTTGATGCGGGCTTTGTGTTTTGCCAGGCGGCATGAGCAGCAAAGCGTTCGCACAAAGCCATCCACTCTGCCGCGGTGATGCTTTGTTTCTCTCCGAGCAGGGGCTGCACCACCTGCGCACGCAACGTTTCTATTTTGTCGCGCCAGGCTGGGTTGATGCCGGAGAGCAAAGGCAATGGCTTGTCTGCCGCTATGGTCGCCAACGGGAAGTTCGCCACGTCCGCACTCTGGGCCGACAGCGTTTTCGCCGCCAGTTGCTGGTAGTCCTCGATAGCACGGCTCAATGGTGCAGCGGCGCGTGCATCGTAGGCCGCCATCTGGCAGCGGGTGAAATAATCGTCCACCTTTTCCTGAACGGCGCGCAATGCATCTGCCGCCGCCTGGCTGTCGGCCCCCAGCGGCAGTATCGCGGCATCGGCCTCCCCCTTTGCATACCAGTCGGCATAGGCCAAGGCATCCGCAAAGAACCTGTCGCATATCTCCTGATTGATCCCATTGGCGCCGCTCATGTCGGCGACGGAACCGGTGGCTTTTACGATGTCTTCGACCGTGGCGCACAAGACGGTGTCCGCGAGCTGGCCGGCGCAGATGACGCCGTCGCCGTTGAACTGCAAAGCGGTCAGAAGCTTCTCGATATCCTCCATATCCGCGAGCGATATCTCGCTCGCCTGCGGCTTTCCCAGACTCTTGAGGATATGGCGTGCCGAAGCCAGGACCTGTTTGCCTTCTGCGGTATCGTCTGCTATGTCCGTGAGAGCCAAACGGTCCCCGCCCTTTACCAACAGTTCGCGATCCTTGAGTAACGCGCCGGCCCAGCTAACTGCCGCCAGGACTTCGTTGGCTCGCACCTGACCGTCGCCATCCGTATCGATCATGTCCAGCGTGCGGTCATCGAACTCAATGTCCCGTGTCGGGCAACTCAACGCTACCCACAGCTTTTGATCGAGTTGGCCCAACGCGAGCAGGTCGGCGCCATTGTCCAGTTGCACCTGATCGAATCCGCCGGCGCGGAAGAACTTCCATGTATGGGTGGATTTCATCTTCATGGCTCCCGTAAATGCACCGCCATTGTGGACACCGCAGACCGAACATCATGGAAACATGTCCACCATACAACACAAAAGGCGGGGAATCCCCGCCTTTTGTGTCGCATCAAACATGCACGCTCACTGCACGAGTACCTTCTTTTCTTCCCGGATCACGGAGTTGATTTCCACGCGACGGTTCTTCGCGCGTCCCTCTGCGGTCTTGTTGTCTGCGATCGGGTTGGCCGCCCCTTCACCCTTGGCGATGATGCGGTCGGCAGCTACACCATGTTGGACCAGATATGCCTTCACCGCCTCTGCCCGTGCGGCGGAAAGCTTCAGGTTGCTTTGTGCATCGCCGCGATCGTCGGTATAGCCGGTGACCGTCAGATTGGCGTCTTGCTTGGCCGCCGCAAATTCCACGACCTTGTCCAACTGCTCCCCGGCAGACTTGTTCAACTCGGCCGAACCGCTGGCAAAGCTGGAGCCTTCGAGGGTAACGGGCTTATCCGAGAAGATGGTCTTGTATGCAGGCTGGGCTGCCTTGCTGGCCGCTGCTCTTTCAGCCATTGTGTTGTCGACTGCGGGTGCCGAAGTGGCAGCGGCTGGCGCTGCCCTTGCGGGTTCAGCACCCAAATGGAAATTGAAGCCGATGGCGATATTGTTGTTCTTGCGGGTGATGCCGGCATCGTCCTTGCTGTCGGTGGTCCATTCGGCGTTGACCGACCAACGGTGGTTCAGACTGTATTCCACGCCCACTCCGCCATGTGGACGCACACCGGGACTCGTGCCCACCAAGCCAAGCTTGGCATAAGGCAGCCACCGGTTCATCGGCAATCCGAGACGGGCATCCAGCCCCGCGTCTGATCCGGTATAGGAACCGGAATGGGTATCGGCGTACCCCTCTGCACCCAGCAGGAAACTGTCCCAGTCCCAGTTATAGCCTGCCTTCAGCCCGAGGTAGCTATTGTTCTTGTCAGGCAGCGAAGTTTCGCTCGATCGGTTGTTGCCGAGATGCAATCCCAGATAAGGCCCCTCGAATTCGCTCGCGTGAGCACCGGAGAGGTACGTGCCCAGGAATAAAGCTGTAGCCAAGGTGATCTTCTTCATCTCCAGACTCCCAGTAATTGAAAACAATGAACTGAAATCCTTCCTTGAAGCAGGCTACCACCCTCCCAAATCAGTACCTATAAGCAAAACACCTTATTCAGTCTCTGCAATACCGATTGCAGTCGGGACGTGCTGATCCAGCTCTACCTGTTCGATGCTGATGAAACGTTTCGATATCTTCTGGCTGGTGGTACGCACATCTTGCGCATCCTCGTGGGCTTGGCGGATGTGGTCGGCCAGCTTCTTCATGCGCTCGTCGAAACGGCCGAACTCCTTGCCCAGCTTGCCCAGCTCGTCCTTGATGATGTGCACCTGCTTGCGCGTCTCCACGTCCTTCATCACCGCACGCGCCGTGTTCAGCACGGCCATCAGAGTGGTCGGCGACACGATCCACACGCGGCGCTGCATGGCGTAATCCACCACATCGGAGTGATGGGCGTGGATCTCGGCGAACACAGCTTCGGCGGGAATGAACATCACCGCGCCGTCCGAGGTTACCTCGGGGATGATGTATTTGCTGCTGATGTCGTCCACATGTTTTTTGACGTCGGCCTTGAATTGTTTCTCTGCCACCAATCTTTCCGCGGGGCTCGCCGCATCGAACATGCGGTGGTAGTTCTCCAGCGGGAACTTGGAATCCACGGCCACCATGCCGGTCGGCTCCGGCAGCTTCAGCACGCAGTCGGCGCGGCTGCCGTTGGGCAGGGTGTACTGCATCTCGTAAGCCTGCGGCGACAGGATGTTGCGCACCAGGCCTTCCAGCTGCACCTCGCCGAACGCCCCGCGCGAACGCTTGTCGCCCAGCAGCTCCTGCAGGCTCACCACGTTGGTGGTGAGACCGTCGATCTTCTTCTGCGCCTCGTCGATGGTCGCCAGCCGCGCCATCACGCTCACGAAGGTTTCGTTGGTCTTCTTGAAGCCTTCGTCCAGGCGCTCGTTCACCTTGCCGCCGATCTGTTCCAGGCGGCCATCCACTGTCTTGGACAAGGTCTCGATGCTGGTCGCCAGATGTTGCGTGGCATTGCGGAAAGAGTTCTGGATCAGCTCCTGGTCGGCACGCCCCTGCTCCGCCAGCTTGGCCAGCGTCTGCGCCAGCATCTCGCTGCGCAGCGTGTCTTGCTTGGCTTGCAGCGCGTTGATGGCATCGCGAGTGGCACGCAGTTCTTCGCCGACGGCCGCCCGCAAACGCTCCGATTCGCTGGCCTGCGCCGCGATCAGTCGGTCTCCCTGCTTGTTCAAGCCGTCGTGCAGATCGGTAAGCATGGCGCGATGTTGCTGCTCCAGCAGTTGCGCGGCACGCGCGGGCTGTTTGAATTGCAATACCAACAGCACGGCCAACAACGCCAGTGCAGCAACAATCAAAAGAACTTCCAACGTCATGCAGTCATACCCGATTATTTTGCTTTAAATGCATTCGCCAGGAACGCCAAGCCCGCATCCCACGAGGCTTTGTCGGCTGCCGCGTTGTAGGCCAGCGGCAGCTTGAACTCCTGCCCGTACTTGTCCGCATCCGGATTGGTGAAACTGTGCTTGGCGCCGGGATAGGTCACCACTGTGTAGCTCGCACCCGCCTTGTCCATCTCCTGGCGGAAGGCGGCGACCTGTGTGGCCGGAATGAACGGATCGTCTTCACCCGTGAACGAGGCGATGCGCGCCTTGACCTTGCCCGGTTCGGCAGGAGTATCGGTGCCGAGGCCACCGTGGAAACTTAGCACCGCTTTGAGCGGCTCGCCCATGCGCGCCATGTTCAGCACTACCGAGCCGCCGAAGCAATAGCCGATGGCGGCGATGTTGTCGGCATCCACCGTCTTTTGCTTCTTGATCAATTTGAGCGCGGCATCGAACCTGGCCTTGGCGAGCGCGGCGTTCTTGGATACTTCGCTGGAGAACTTGCCGGCATCGTCCGGATGGTGCGCCTGCTTGCCGTTGCCGTACATATCCACCGCCAGCGCGGTGTAGCCCTGCGCTGCCAGCATCCGTGCACGCTTGCGCGCATATTCGTTATGTCCCCACCATTCATGCACCACCAGAATGCCGGGGCGCTTGCCCTTCACGGCATCGTCATAGGCGACATAACCTTTGAGCGTGGTGCCGTTGGCGCTGTAGCTGACTTCTTTTCCCTGTACCGCAGCCTGTGCAGCGGCTGCCGCAAACATGAGTCCGATAAAACATAATGTTTTTTTCATGGCATTGACTCCGGTGGTGGGTGGGCGGCCAGTATAAATCAAGATGAAATGACAAGGGACGCCGCAGCGTCCCTTGTTTACGGCAGGGCCAAGCAAGCCCCCAACCTTGTCTTACGAAGAAGATTTGACCGCGCGCTTGCGATCCATCTCTTTCAGGTGACGCTTGCGGATACGGATGGTCTTCGGGGTCAGCTCGACCAGCTCGTCGTCGTCGATGAATTCGACGGCGGATTCCAGAGTCATCTTCAGGGCAGTGGTCAAACGCACCGCTTCGTCGGTACCGGAAGCGCGCACGTTGGTGAGCTTCTTGCCCTTGATCGGGTTGACGATCAGGTCGTTGTCGCGCGAGTGGATACCGATGATCATGCCTTCATACAGCTTGTCGCCGGGAACCACGAACATGCGACCGCGATCTTCCAGGTTCCACAGCGCGTAAGCCACAGCCTCGCCGTCTTCCGCAGAGATCAGGACGCCGTTGTGGCGGCCCGGCAGGTCAGCCTTGACCGGACCGTAGTCGTCGAACACGTGACCGATCAGGCCGGTACCGCGTGTCATGGTCATGAAGTCGGACTGGAAGCCGATCAGGCCGCGTGCCGGAATGTGGTATTCCAGACGGGTACGGCCCTGTCCATCGGATTCCATATTGGTCAGTTCACCGCGACGGCGACCGATCTCTTCCATGACTGCGCCTTGGTGGGCATCTTCCAGGTCGATGGAGAGGTTCTCATACGGTTCGCATTTCTCGCCGTTGATCTCTTTGTAAACCACGCGCGGCTTGCCCACGGCCATCTCGAAACCTTCGCGGCGCATGTTTTCCAGCAGGATGGTCAGGTGCAACTCGCCGCGACCGGAAACACGGAACACGTCGGCGTCCTGCGTGTCTTCCACCTTCAAAGCCACGTTGGTCAGCAATTCTTTGGTCAGGCGATCGCGGATCTGGCGGCTGGTGACGAACTTGCCTTCGGTACCTGCCAGCGGCGAGGTGTTCACCATGAAGTCCATGGTCAGCGTCGGCTCGTCCACCATCAGCATGGGCAAGCCAACAGGATTGTCCTTGTCGCAGATGGTGACGCCGATACCGATCTCTTCCAGACCGGAGATGATGATGATGTCGCCCGCTTCGGCGCTATCCACCGGCACGCGATCCAGGCCCTGGAAACCCAGCACCTGGTTGATGCGGCCGGCGCCGACTTGCTTGTCGTGGTTCATCACCACCACTTGCTGGCCGGGCTTGATACGACCGTTCAGCACACGACCAACGCCGAGGCGCCCGGTAAAGGTGGAGTAATCCAGCGCAGCCAGTTGCAACTGCAGCGGCGCATCGGGGCTGCCCGGAGGCGTCGGTACATGTTTCAGCACAGTCTGGAACAGCGGCTTCATGTCGGAAGCCGATCCGCCCTTGGACGGAGCATCGTTCAGATCCAGGCATGCCCAGCCGTTCAGGCCGGAAGCGTAGATAACCGGGAAGTCGAGTTGCTCCTCGGTGGCACCCAACTTGTCGAACAGATCGAAGGTCTGGTTCAGCACCCAGTCCGGACGCGCGCCCGGACGGTCGACCTTGTTTATCACGACGATGGGCTTCAAGCCCAGCGCCAGCGCTTTTTTGGTCACGAAGCGCGTTTGCGGCATCGGGCCTTCCACCGCATCCACCAGCAGCAGCACGCCGTTCACCATACCCAGCACGCGCTCCACCTCGCCGCCGAAGTCGGCGTGTCCCGGTGTGTCCACGATGTTGATGTGGGTGCCTTCGAATTCGATGGCGGTGTTCTTGGCCAGAATAGTGATGCCGCGCTCTTTTTCCAGATCGTTGCTGTCCATCACGCGCACATCCACCTTCTGGTGGGCGGCGAAGGTTCCGGACTGACGCAGGAGTTGGTCAACCAGCGTGGTCTTGCCGTGGTCAACGTGGGCGATGATGGCGATGTTGCGGAGAGCGCGGGACATGGTGTGCTACCTGTACTGAATTCAAAGGGGGCGCATTCTAGCACAGAGCCCGGCAGCAAATATGACAACTATGCGCCGGCGAAATATACCCGATTGCGGCCGGCGGATTTGGCTTGGTACATGGCGCTATCGGCCAGCCTGAGCAGAGCATCCTGTGAAGTGCCATGATTGTTGAAGAGGGCTACGCCGATGCTGGCAGTGCAACGATGCTCAACGATGCGCGACCCCGTCCCGCCTTCTTTTAATACCGCCAATCTGTATGGTTCCCCCAGAACCTGCCGTATCTTTTCCGCGACCACACCAGCCCGCCGCAACGAAACGGCCCGGTCGGTATCCAGATCGCTCAAAATCACCACGAACTCATCGCCGCCGAAACGCGACACGGTATCAACCTCACGCACGCAACTGTAGATCCGGTGCGCCACTTCCACCAGCAGAATATCGCCCACATCATGGCCGTGCTCGTCGTTGAGCGGCTTAAAATTATCCAGATCGATGAACATGAGTGCCGCGTAACGATTGTTACGTTTGCAAGCGGAGATGACCAGGTTGAAACGGTCCTGCAACAGGCGCCGGTTGGGCAGCTGGGTCAATGTGTCGTAGAACGCCAGATTCCGGATCTGTTCCTCGGCTTTCTTGCGTTCAGAGATGTTGCGCGACACGCCCAACAGTATCAATTCGCCGATTTCATTCCGGGAATAATGCGTCGTCACTTCCGTCCACACGGCGACACCATCGCGGCAGCGCTGCTCAATTTCGTCCGTGTAGACATATTCATCGCCCGGACCGTTCAAAAATGCAGAGCTGCGCTCATCGAGCCATGTCTGGATAGTGGCATACGATGCGGCCGTAACCTGTTGCTCCAGCGTTTGTGCCATCGCTTCCTGTACGGTGTAGCCACGCAATTTTTCGACCGATGGACTCACATATATCCACTGTTTCTTTTCGAGATTGAATACCCAGATCACATCGGAGATGTTGTCCGCCAGAAAACGATACTTGGCCTCGCTTTCGCGTATCAATCTCTTTTGCTGATCGATCGCATCCAGCATGCGATCCAGATGACGCGCCAAAATACCGATCTCATCCGCACGCCCGACATCGGCACGTCGCTTCTCCATGCCGCGCTCCACTGCCGTGGCGACTTGCATCAGATAGCTCAAGCCTCTTGTCAGCCTTCTTGCCAGGCCCAGTGCAACCAGGGACACCACCAGCACGGCAAACAGGAGCAACCGGAGCCACATCTCGGTCAGCGCGGACAAATTCGCGTTCACCGTGTCGCGCGACATCTCCACCCTTACCCAGCCCATCAGCCTGCCTTCGGTTATGACCGGATGGGCGACCACGATCTGATTTTTCTGATTCACCAGCAGGAGATGGTCTCTGACCGTGGAGGCCAGCATGTCGCGGCTCACCTGGTCCGTCACGAAGAACCCGACCTCGTCCGGATTGGTCGAGGCCAGCACCTCACCGTGCGTATTCAGAAAATAGGCCCGCTGCAGATCCGGCGTCTTGGCGAAACCCTGCACCACCTCCTGCAAACCCACCAAGTCGTTCGCCAAGGCCCACGAAGTGCCACTGATAGAGAGCGCATGCGCCAACGAGGCCGCACGCTCCTCGGACGATCGGTACAGTGATTCGCGTTGTTGTTCAAGGATCAGATAGCCGAAACCCAACATCAGGGCCAGTGACGCCAGCGCGAAACCCAGGACAAGTTGTCTGCGTATCGAGCCGCGCCACAGCAAACTGAAGTATCTGCCCAGTTTCATTTAATACTCGATATGACGCACGGTTTCAGAAAAGACCTTGAGGTATTGCTGCACGGGCTTGTAGGTCTCGTTAGTGGCATGCTCGAAATGGGTGATACCCAATCTCTCCAGCATGGCTCGCCCCGCTTGCGTTGCACTCATCCCGACCAACGCCGTGCCGACGGCTTTCGCCAGCGCAGGCGAGACGTCGTTCCGCACCACCCAGCCATTGTTCGGCAGCGACTCGGTCTGCCACTTCACTTCCAGTTGTGCGGCCAGCTTCGGATTTTCCTGCTGGAAGGTTTTCCACGGCACAGGCCAGGTCGCACCCGCTGCCACATGTCCGCGCAATACGTTCATGATTGAAGACTCCTGCGAACCGACATACAGATTCTCGACATCTCGGTTCACATCGATGCCGTGGGTGTGCAAATAATATTGCGGCATCATGGTTGCCGCCAAAGCGGTCAGCGCGGGATAGGAGATTTTCTTGCCCTTGAGATCGGTCACCTTGCGGATACCGCTGTCCTTGCGCACCAGGATGATGCCGCGGAACATCTCGTCGTCTCCCATCTTGCCGAATACGCGGTAGCCATGGTGAAGCGAGCGGATGGTCTGGTAGGGATTGGGCATGGCGAAATCGAAGTGGCCGCTATAGAGTTTCTTGTCGAACTCTTCGTAGTTGCGTGAAGCTTCAAGACGAAAACGCGCCTGCGGGAGGGTGGCATTGAGATGGTCGATGACAGGGCCATACAACTCGACCAGACGTTTCGGATTGTGCAGCGGGTGAATCCCGACCACATATTCCTTAAGCGAGGACGTCCCGTCCTGCTGCGAAAACGTGGGTTGATACGCTTCTTCCTGCTGTTTACCGCAACCGGCAATCAGTAATGCGGCAAATGCCAAAATTCGCCACTTCATCTCTCTCTCCGAAATACGAAACTCGTTGCCTGCTTTTAATTATGGTTTTGCCGAACAAAATATACTCGCAATCCCAATAGCGGCCAATGCATTCCGTTGCATACGACATATCGCTGGCTTTTATTCCACCGCTGAGTATAATGCGCGCCTTGCCGTCCCCAAGGCGGTATGAGTCCATCGTTTTCTGACCCCTCTGCACCCATTTAGGATGCGCCCAGCTTCACCGGTTAGCGACGATGTTTTGTTTGCGCCGGTAGAGGTTTCCCCCTACTGAATTTCATTGTGTGGCCTTAGGCCGCGCATGCGCTGTGTCTTATAAAATTTAAGGAACAACTGTGTCTGAAAAAACCATTACGACTGCTGTACCCGCGACTGCCGAAAACGTAGTCACTTTTGCCACACTGGGTCTGGCTCCTGCCATTCTGCAAGCCGTGCAAGATGCGGGTTACACCGTACCTTCCCCGATCCAGGCGGAAGCAATCCCCCAAGCGCTGGCCGGGCATGACCTGATGGCCTCTGCCCAAACCGGCACCGGCAAGACTGCCGCCTTCATCCTGCCCGCGTTGCAACGCTTGTCGGTTGAATCCACTGTGCGCAGCAAAGGCCCGCGCGTGCTGGTGCTGACCCCGACGCGCGAACTGGCGCAACAGGTGTCCGATGCCGCCAACAAGTACGGCAAGAACATGCGTGTCAAAGTGGTGAGCATCCTGGGCGGCATGCCGTACCCTCTGCAAAACAAGCTGTTGTCCGGCTTCGTGGATATCCTGGTGGCCACACCGGGCCGTCTGATCGACCACATCGAGCGCGGCCGCATCGACTTCTCGCGCCTGGAAATGCTGGTGCTGGACGAAGCCGACCGCATGCTGGACATGGGCTTCGTCGATGACGTAGAACGCATCGCCGCCGCCACCCCGGCTACCCGCCAGACCCTGCTGTTCTCCGCCACGCTGGACGGCGTGATCGGCAACCTGGCGCAACGCCTGCTGAAATCGCCGAAGCGCATCAGCGTCGCCGCCACCAAGGCGCGCCACGAGAACATCGAACAGAAGCTGATGTACGTGGACGACATGGCGCACAAGAACCGCCTGCTCGACCATATCCTGCGCGATGTCGACCTGAACCAGGCCGTGGTGTTCACCGCCACCAAGCGCGATGCCGACATGCTGGCGGATGAGCTCTCCGCACAGGGCCATGCCGCCGCGGCACTGCACGGCGACATGAACCAGCGCGAACGCAACCGCACGTTGCTCAACCTGCGCCGCGGCAACGTGCGCATCCTCGTCGCGACCGATGTGGCCGCGCGCGGCATCGACGTCCCCGGCATCTCGCACGTCATTAACTTCGACCTGCCCAAGTTCGCCGAGGACTATGTGCACCGCATCGGCCGTACCGGCCGCGGCGGCGCATCCGGTATCGCCGTGTCGTTCGCGTCCAACCGCGATGCGGGCACCCTGCGCAACATCGAGCGCTACACCGGCCAGGGCATCCAGGCGCACACCATCGAAGGCCTGGAGCCCAAGTTCAAACCGCGCCCGGCCGCCCCCGGCGGTCGCGGCAACGGCGGCCCGCGCGGTGCGGGCGCTCCTCGCGGCGCCAGTGGCCCGCGTGGTGCGGCCCCCCGTCATCACGCCCCTGACAGCCGTCACGGCTTCCCGCGCGACGAGCGCGGCGGACAGCGCCGTGAAGGTCATTCGCACAGCCGCTTCGGCAACGATGCACGCCCGCAAGGTGGTCATGCAAATGGCAACGCGAACGGCAATGTGAACGGCAATCGCGCCCCCGCGCCGCACGCTGGTGCACGCCGTCCGCAAGGAACCAGCTTCTCCTTGGGACGCGGGCATAACAGCGGCAATAAACGCTAAACCTCCGGCTTAAGCAGAATGAAAAAGGCACGCCTGGCGCGTGCCTTTTTCATATTCAACGAACGCTGGATGTTGTGCTGGTACGCTCTATCCTCTATCCTCACGCTCATTCGCCACATCAATAATCATCATGTCTATAAGCATCAAAACCCCGCAGGAAATCGAAAAGATGCGCATCGCCGGACGTCTGGCCGGCGAATTGCTCGATTACATTACGCCTTTCGTACAGCCCGGCATCACCACCAATGAGCTCGACCGGCTGTGCCACGACTACATGGTGAATGTGCAAGGCAGCATCCCCGCTCCGCTCAATTACGCGCCGGGCGGCCATACCCCCTACCCCAAGTCCATCTGCACCTCGATCAACCATCAGGTGTGCCACGGCATTCCGAGTGACAAGAAGCTGAAGAACGGCGACATCGTGAACCTCGATGTCACGCCGATCAAGGATGGGTGGTATGGCGACACCAGCCGCATGTACTACGTGGGAGAGCCTTCCATCCAGGCCAAGCGCCTGTGCGAATCCACCTATGAGGCGATGTGGCGCGGCATCCGGACCGTGCGGGCCGGTTCATATCTGGGAGACATCGGCCACGCCATCCAGACGTTTGCCGAGGGGCTGGGCTACAGCGTGGTACGCGAATTCTGCGGGCACGGCATCGGCAACAAGTTCCATGAAGAGCCGCAGGTGTTGCACTACGGCAAGGCCGGGACAGGCCCCAGACTGGAAGCCGGAATGATCTTCACCATCGAGCCCATGATCAACGCAGGCAAGGCTGGCATCAAGCAGCTGGGCGACGGCTGGACCGTGGTCACCAAGGATCACAGCCTGTCTGCGCAGTGGGAACATACCATCCTGGTCACCGAAACCGGCTTTGAAGTGCTGACCCTGTCTGCCGGTTCTCCGCCTATCCCAGCCTGATTCCATCCGCCGCAATGTCCATAGCAGCGATACGTGACAGTCTGCGCATTGCGCGTCGCACACTGCTGGAAGACTACCTCGCTCATCCGCAACCTGCACGCCACCTGCGCGCCCATGCCAGGATCGTAGATGAGCATCTGCGCAAGATGTGGGACGACGTTGGCCTGCCCGCCGACTTGGCGCTGGTCGCTGTAGGCGGCTATGGACGTGCAGAGTTGTATCCGAAATCCGACATTGACCTGCTCATCCTGTTGCCGCAGGAACCGGATGAGTTCCTGCAACAACGCTTGCAGGAACTGGTTCGACACTGGTGGGACATCGGACTTGAAGTCGGCCACAGTGTGCGCACCGTGGCGCAGTGCATCGAGGAATCTTCCGATGTGACGGTGCAGACCAATCTGCTGGAAGCACGTTTACTCACCGGTTCGTCAACGTTATTCCAACAACTGCGCAATACCTTGGCGCAGCATCTCGATCCGCCTGCTTTCTATCTCGCCAAAGTACAGGAACAGGAGCTACGTCACACGCGTTTTGTGGATACCGACTACAACCTGGAACCGAATTTGAAAGAGAGTCCCGGTGGGCTGCGCGATCTGCAAACGGTATTGTGGATTTCACGCGCCTGCGGTTTTGGTCACACCTGGCAGGCCTTGGCGCAGGCCTCGCTCATCACTAAAGAGGAAGCGCGCCAGGCCGCGCGCCATGAGCACTTGTTGCAAGATTTGCGTATCCGCCTGCATTATCTTTCCGGACGGCACGACGACCGACTGCTTTTCGAATACCAGACCGCGCTTGCCGAACAGCTTGGCATTGCAGCCAGCGCACAACGTCGGGCCAGCGAGCATCTGATGCAGCATTACTACCGCACCAAGCGCGCAGTACTGCAACTCAATGATGTGTTGCTGCAAACCATGCGCGCACGCATCTTTCCCGCCGCGGAGACCTATCCCCTGAACGAGCGCTTCGTGGCTCGCGACGATAAACTCGAAGCGCGCGATGAAGCGCTGTTCGAGCGCGAACCTTCCGCCATTCTGGAAAGCTTTCTGTTGCTGGAGCAGCACCCGCGCCTGACCGGCTTCTCAGCGTCGACCTTGCGTGCACTGTGGCGCGCCCGCAAATGCATCGGTTCCGCTTTCCGCAACGATCCGCGCAACCGCAGCCTGTTCATGGAAATCCTGCGCCAGCCCCAGGGCCTTACACACATTCTGCGGCGCATGAACCAGCAGGATATTCTGGGGCGATATCTCCCCCCATTCGGTCGCATCGTCGGGCAGATGCAGCACGACCTGTTCCATGTCTATACCGTGGACGAGCATATCCTGATGGTGGTGCGCAATCTGCGCCGCTTCACTCTGGAGCAGTATGCGCATGAATATCCGTTGTGCAGCAAACTCATCCGCGACTTTGCGCGTCCGGAAGTGCTCTACATTGCCGGTCTGTTCCACGACATCGCCAAGGGGCGCGGCGGTGACCACGCCCAACTGGGGCGTGTGGACGCAACGAGATTTTGCAAACAACACGGATTGATGCGCGAAGATGCAGAACTCGTGGTATGGCTGGTTGAGAACCATCTCACCATGTCCAGCACGGCCCAGAAACAGGACTTGTCCGACCAGGACGTGATCGCCGCTTTCGCCGCCAGGATCAAGAACGAGCGCTATCTTGCCGCCCTCTATCTGCTCACCGTTGCCGACATACGCGGCACCAGTGCCAAAGTATGGAATGCGTGGAAGGCGCAATTGCTGGAAGACCTCTATAACGCGACACGCCGTTTCTTGACCAGCGGCAAGGTCGCGGATCAGGTAGGAGAGGTACGCCGTCTCGCTGCCGAGACATTGAACCTGTATGCCATCCATCCCGATGTTTATGAATTATTGTGGGCCCAGTTCGATGCGGATTATTTCCTGCGCCATGAACCGCACGAGATCGCATGGCACACACGCCTGCTGGCACACCGGGTGAACTGCGACGTACCTATCGTCAAGGCTCGCCTGAGCCGCATTGGCGAAGGCGTGCAGGTCATGGTCTACACGCAGGACAAACCTTATTTGTTTGCCCGCATCTGCAGTTTCTTTGCGCGCATGAGCTACAACATCATGGAAGCCAAAGTGCATACCACCCAGCACGGTTACGCGCTGGACAGTTTTCTGGTGATGGACACGAACAACGACAACACGGTGTATCGCGACGTGATGAACTACATCGAGTATGAACTGGCGCAACAACTGACTCTGGACGCACCGCTCACAGCGCCTGGCGTCGGCAGGGTCAGCCGACAACTCAAGCACTTTCCTATTGAGCCACAGGTCAGCATCGCAGCGGACGAGAAAGGCCGCAACATCCTGTCAGTGGTAGCCGGTGACCGCCCGGGCTTGCTGGCACGCATCGCCTACTTGTTGGCACAGCACAATATCGAACTGCGCAGTGCCAAGATCAATACTCTGGGCTCGCGTGCCGAGGACACTTTCTGGATCAGTGGCAAATCGCTCGACAATCCGCATGAACGATCCGAGCTGTGTGAAGCATTGAGACTGCAGCTCAAATAACAAAGGCCGACGTCTGTCGGCCTTCCATGTCCTGTCATCTGCTTCTGGTTAATATAAATAGAAAAGCCAGCATTAAGCTGGCTATCTACCTTCGGAAACCAATTGATTTTAACTGGTCGGGGCGGGGAGATTCGAACTCCCGACCCCTTGCACCCCATGCAAGTACGCTACCAGGCTGCGCTACGCCCCGAGGGCGCGAATTATAGCAGAGCACTCCGCTTTCCTTGAAGCAGTTTTATGAGATTTTCGTGATTACGCGTGCAAGAACGAAATGATCTCGCGCAACTCGCGGCGGAATGCTGATGTATTGAAATTGGACACGACTGGTGCCGCTTCTTCCTGGCGGATTGCATGCTGATCCAGACGGCTGCGCGCGCCGCTGATGGTGAAACCTTCTTCGTAGAGCAATTGGCGGATGCGGCGAATGAGCAGGACTTCGTGATGCTGGTAGTAGCGGCGATTGCCGCCGCGCTTTACCGGTTTGAGCTGGGTGAATTCCTGCTCCCAATATCGCAGGACATGCGCCTTCACCCCGCACAACTCGCTCACTTCACCGATGGTGAAGTAGCGTTTCGCCGGGATCGGCGGCAGTTCTGAATTAGGTATGTGATGTTCCATGATAGGTCTTTTCTACCATGCTCTTGAGTTTCTGGCTGGGATGAAAAGTCACCACGCGGCGCGCGGTGATTGGGATCTCTTCCCCGGTTTTTGGGTTGCGGCCGGGGCGCTGCGGCTTGTCGCGCAACTGGAAATTGCCGAAGCCGGACAGCTTGACGCTCTCGCCCTGCTCCAGCTGCATGCGTATCTCCTCGAAGAACGCTTCCACCATGTCTTTTGCTTCGCGCTTGTTCAGGCCCACTTTTTCAAACAGCAGATCGGCCAGTTCCGCCTTGGTCAGTGTTGTCATATTTCCTCTTACACCCGCAGTTGCGCGCCATGACGTTGCAACGCAGCAACTAGACGCGACATGCTTTCTTCGATTTCGTTATCGGTTAAAGTTTTTTGAGTATCTTGCAATAACACACGGAATGCAAGGCTTTTTTTGCCTTGCTCCACACCCTTGCCGCGATACACGTCAAACAGGGCTGTCTCGATCACATTAGGCGCTTTTTCGGACTGAATTGCTTCCAAAAGCGACTGTACCGTCACCGCTTCGTCCACCAATACAGCGAGATCGCGACGTACCGGCGGGAAGCGCGAGATATCAGCCAGTTTCGGAACGCTGTTCTGGGTCAACACAGCCAGTTCGGCCTCGAACCATACCGCTGCTTGCGGCAGGTCATATTGCTGTTGCCATTGCGGGTGCAGTTCGCCGATCCAGCCGATGGCGCGGCCATCCAGCAGAATGCGCGCCGAACGGCCTGGATGCGAAGCCGGATGCACTGCGGCCTGGAAGGTCAGGTTGCGCGGTGCGAACAAGGCTTCGACATCGCCTTTCACATCGTAGAAATCCACATTACGTGCCGGAGAACCCCATTGCTCGGACAAGGCGCCGCCGTATGCCAGCCCGGCCAAGCGCTCGTTTTGCGCATAGCTGCCTGCCTCCGCAGAGAAGCAGCCGCCGATCTCGAACAGACGCACACGTGGCTGTTTGCGCGCCAGATTGGTACGCAGAGCTGCGATCAGTCCACCCAGCAAACTGCTGCGCATCACGCTCATCTGGCTGGCTATCGGGTTTTTCAGGGCGATGGGGGCAGTGTTGCCGCACAGATCGCGCTCCCATTCGGCTTCCACGAAGGCGTAGTTGATGGTTTCCTGGTAATCGCGCAAGACCATGGTCTGCTGCAATTTCGCCAAGGGGCGCTGCGCCTCGACTTGCGGCAATATGCTCATGCGTGCCTGGATCGGCGCCGGCTGGATCTTTTCATAGCCATGCACGCGCGCGACTTCCTCTATCAGATCTTCTTCGATAGAGATGTCAAAGCGGTAGCTTGACGGTGTCACCGAGAATTCATCGCCCTTTTGCTGGAACGCCATACCAAGGCGAGACAGGATCTGCGCGATCTCATCGGCCTTGAGCGCCACGCCCAGCACGCGATGTACACGTGATGTGCGCAGTTTCACCGGATAACGCCTAGGCAACTCGCCCTGAGCTTCCGTGACAGCGCCGGCCTGTCCACCGCAAATATCCAGGATCAATTGCGTAGCACGATCCAGCGCTGCTTGCGTCGCTGCGAAATCCACACCACGCTCGAAACGATAAGAGGAGTCGGAACTGAAGCCGAGACGGCGCGACTTGCCAACGATCACACTGGGCGCAAAGAACGCGCTTTCCAGAAAAATCTCGGTGGTCGCATCGTCCACGGCACTGTCTGCCCCGCCCATCACACCTGCCAACGCGACCGGTGATTTGCCATCGGCGATCACCAGCATGTCGTCTTGCAGATTCACGATCTGCTCGTTCAGCAGCTTCAGTCTCTCGCCAGCGCGTGCGAAACGCACCTCGATGTCGCCAGTCAGTTTGTTCAGGTCAAAGGCGTGCAGTGGCTGGCCCAGCTCAAGCAACACATAGTTGGTCACATCGACCAATGCGCTGATGCTGCGCAGGCCGCAGCGCTGTAAACGCTGCACCATCCATGCCGGCGTAACTGCCTTGGCGTTGATGCCAGAAATCACGCGGCCGGTATAACTCGGGCAAGCCGAAGATGCTGACACTTTGACCTTGCGATCTTGAGTGCCAGTCTGTTTAAAGGATGCAGGCGGAACGCCTTGTAACGAGGCACCTGTCAATGCAGATACTTCCCGTGCGATACCATATAACGACAGGCAATCGCTACGGTTAGGCGTAAGCTTGAGCGTGATCAGATGATCGTCCAGATCGAGATGCTCGCGGATGCTTTGACCGACGACAGCACCGGCAGCCAACACCATCAGTCCGGCACTTTCTTCCGCCAAGCCGAGCTCCTTTTCCGAGCACATCATGCCGAAAGAAGCGATACCACGTACTTTGGCCTGTTTGATCTCGATGCCAGGCAACTTTGCACCGACCAGAGCACAAGGCGCTTTCATGCCCACGGTCACATTCCCCGCGCCGCACACGATGTTCAGCGGCTCGGCCTGTCCGACGTCTACCGTCAGCACGTTCAGCCGATCAGCATCAGGATGTTTGTCTTTGGTCAGCACCTGCCCAACAACGACCTTTTCAAAGGCTGGCGCGACAGGAGTCATCTCCTCCACTTCCAGTCCGGCCATGGTCAACAGATGCGACAGCTCCTCGCTGGTGAGCGAAGGATTCACGAAGGTACGCAACCAGGATTCAGAGAATTGCATGATTAATTAAACTGTTTCAGGAATTGCAGGTCGTTCTCGAAGAACAGCCTGAGGTCGTTCACGCCGTAGCGCAGCATGGCCAGACGCTCCACGCCCATGCCGAAGGCAAAGCCGATATATTTCTCGCTGTCGATGCCGACATGCTTGAGCACGTTCGGATGCACCATGCCGCAACCGCCAATCTCCAGCCAGCCGCCCTTCCAGCTCATGTCCATCTCGGCCGACGGTTCGGTGAATGGGAAGAATGAGGGACGGAAGCGCACTTGCATGTCTTCGGTCTCGAAATAATTCTGCAGGAAATCGGCGATCACGCCTTTCAGGTCGGCGAAGCTCACGCGCTCGCCCACCCACAAGCCTTCGACCTGGTGGAACATCGGGGAGTGGGTCGCATCGGAATCCACGCGATACACGCGTCCCGGGGCAATGATGCGGATGTCCGGCATCGTTTCCAGATGCTTGTACTTCGCCATATGCGCTTGCATATAGCGGATCTGGATCGGCGAGGTGTGCGTACGCAACACGTGCTGCTCGTCGATGTAGAAGGTATCGTGCATGGCGCGCGCGGGATGATCCTCGGGGATATTGAGCGCAGTGAAGTTGTAGAAATCGTTTTCGATCTCCGGTCCTTCCGCCACGGCATAACCGATGGAGTGGAACAGCGTTTCGATGCGTTCCAGCGTGCGCGTGACCGGATGCAATCCACCCACGCCGGTACCGCGCCCCGGCAGCGTCACATCCAGTGACTCCGCCGCCAGCTTGGCATTCAATGCACGTTGTTGAATGGCATCACGCTGCGCATTCAGCGCAGCTTCCACCTGTTGTTTGACTTGATTGATGCGCGCACCGGCTGCCGGACGCTCTTCGGCGGAAAGCTTGCCCAGGCATTTCAACAGGCCGGTCAGGCTGCCTTCCTTGCCGAGATAACGCGCCTTGGCGTTTTCCAGCTCTGCCGCGTCTTCTATCGCAGCGAAGCTTTGCAGTGCGTCATCGAGAATTTGTTGTAGTTCTTGCATTGTCCGAATCTTGAAACAAAAAAGGAGGCCTGAAGCCTCCTTTTTTATATTGCGCCGAAATTACGCGCCGAGGCTTGCCTTGGCTTGTGCGACGATCTGCGAGAACGCAGCCTTGTCGAACACGGCCAGATCGGCCAGCACCTTGCGATCAATCTCGATCGCGGCCTTCTTCAGACCGTTCATGAACACGCTGTAGGCCAAACCTTGCTCACGGGCAGCCGCATTGATACGCGCGATCCACAGTGTGCGGAACTGACGCTTCCTCTGACGACGGTCACGGTAGGCATATTGCCCAGCCTTCATCACCGCTTCTTTGGCGATGCGATAGACACTATTGCGACGACCGCGGTAACCCTTGGCCTGATTCAGAACTTTCTTATGGCGCGCGCGCGCCGTTACACCACGTTTAACTCTTGGCATTTTCTACTCCTTATGCGTAAGGCATCATGGCGCGTACGGACGCCGTGTTGGTTTCATGGACACCAGTCGAGCCACGCAGTTGACGCTTGTTCTTGGTGGTTTTCTTGGTAAGGATGTGGCGCTTGAACGCTTGACCGCGCTTGATGCTGCCACCGGCGCGGACGCTAAAGCGTTTTTTCGCACCGCTCTTGGTTTTCATCTTTGGCATAACGACTCCATTTATTTGATGACGCCGGGAGGTTCCTGACAGGAACGCTTGAAAACCCGGAACCACTTATCCGGGACTCTATTCACTACCACCGCAACGGCAAGTCCCTTACTCCGTTGCGATGCAAACTTATTTCTTCTTGGGACCGATCACCATCACCATCTGGCGACCTTCCATCTTCGGGAACTGTTCTACAGTTCCATGTTCATCCAAGTCTGCCTTGATACGCTCGATCAGTTTCATACCGATCTCCTGATGCGCCATCTCGCGACCACGGAAACGCAACGTCACTTTGGTCTTGTCGCCATCGCCCAGGAACTTGATCAGGTTGCGCAACTTGATGTTGTAGTCGCCTTCGTCCGTACCCGGACGGAACTTGATCTCTTTGACCTGGACTTGTTTCTGCTTAAGTTTGGCTTCGTGCTGTTTTTTGGCTTCTGCATACTTGAATTTGCCAATATCCATGATGCGACAGACAGGCGGCTCCGCCAAAGGCGCGATCTCAACCAGATCCAGCTCCGCTTCATCCGCCATACGCAGCGCTTCCGCAACTGCCACGACACCAACCTGCTCTCCCTCCGCGCCAATGAGCCGCACCTGAGGTGCTGTTATCTGCTCGTTGATACGCTGCGACTTATCCTGTGCTATTGGAAATTCTCCATTAAAAAATTAAACCGCGCCATCCACGTGCAGCTCGGCATTCAAGCGCTGTAGCAGCGCCTCCACCGACATCTGCCCAAGGTCTTCACCTGTTCGGGATCGCACGGCAACGAGTCCTGCAGCCACTTCCTTATCGCCCAAAATCAGCTGGTAAGGCAATTTCTGCAGGCTATGTTCTCGTATTTTATAGGTAATCTTCTCGTTGCGCAAATCCGAATGCACACGGAAGCCGGAAGAGCGCAAAGTTTCAGCCACTTTCCCGGCATATTCCTCCTGCGCCTGCGAGATATTCATCACCACCATCTGCACCGGCGCCAGCCACAGCGGCAGCGCTCCGGCGTGGTTCTCCACCAGAATGCCGATAAAACGTTCCAGCGAACCCAGGATCGCACGATGCAGCATCACCGGCACTTTGCGGGTGTTGTCCTCATCGACGAACTCGGCGCCCAAACGGCCCGGCATGGAGAAGTCCACCTGGATGGTGCCGCACTGCCAGGAGCGGCCGATGGCGTCCTTGATGTGGAACTCGATCTTCGGGCCGTAGAAAGCGCCCTCGCCCGGCAACTCTTCCCAAGTCATGCCGGAAGCGCGCAAGGCGGCACGCAAGGCGTTCTCGGATTTATCCCATATCTCGTCGGAGCCGACCCTGCCATCCGGGCGCAGCGCCAGCTTCACCACCACGTCGCGGAAACCGAAGTCCTTGTAAACCTTCAGCACCAGCGCATTGAACGCCGTCACCTCGGATTCGATCTGCTCTTCGGTACAGAAGATATGGCCGTCGTCCTGCACAAAACCGCGCACCCGCATCAGACCGTGCAAACCGCCAGACGGCTCATTGCGGTGGCAGGAGCCGAATTCGCCGTAGCGCAGCGGCAGCTCGCGATAGGAGCGCAGATCGGAGTTGAAAACCTGTACATGCCCCGGGCAGTTCATCGGCTTGACCGCGTAGTCGCGCTTTTCCGACTCGGTCGTAAACATGTTGGCCTTGTAGTGCTCCCAGTGCCCGGATTTCTCCCACAACACACGGTCGATGATCTGCGGACAGCGGATCTCCTGATAGCCGTTGTCGCGATAGACACGGCGCATGTACTGCTCGATCACCTGCCACATCGCCCAGCCCTTGGGGTGCCAGAACACCATGCCCGGCGCTTCGTCCTGCATGTGGAAGAGATCGAGCTGCTTGCCCAGCTTGCGATGGTCGCGCTTCTCCGCCTCTTCCAGGCGCATCAGATAGGCATCGAGGTCTTCCTTCTTCGCCCACGCCGTACCGTAGATGCGCTGCAGCATCTCGTTCTTGGAGTCGCCGCGCCAGTACGCTCCGGCCACCTTCATCAGCTTGAACACCTTCAGCTTGCCGGTCGAAGGCACGTGCGGGCCGCGGCACAGGTCGGTGAAGTCGCCTTCGCTGTACAGCGACACATCCTGGTCGGCGGGAATGGACTCGATGAGTTCTGCTTTGTATTTTTCGCCCAGCGATTTGAAATAGGCCACCGCCTCGTCGCGCGGCAAGACTTTGCGCGTGATCGCCAAGTCTTTCTTGGCCAACTCCGCCATACGTTTCTCGATGGCAGCCAAGTCTTCCGGCGTAAATGGACGCGAATAGGCAAAGTCGTAATAGAAACCGTTCTCGATCATCGGACCGATGGTCACCTGCGCTTCGGGGAACAGCTCCTTCACTGCATATGCCAGCAAGTGCGCGGTGGAGTGACGGATCAGATCGAGCCCGTCGGCGTCCTTGTCGGTGATGATCGCCAGCTTGGCGTCGGCCGAGATCAGGTGTGAGGTATCCACCAGCACTCCGTCCACCTTACCCGCCAGCGCCGCACGCGCCAGACCGGCACCGATACTCTGCGCGACCTCGGCCACAGTCACGGGGTTGGGAAAACTGCGTTGCGAACCGTCCGGTAAGGTAATAACAGGCATTTCATCCACTCTGCTAAAAACAAATGCGGCGAACGCCGCACTTTCAAATTTCAATCGGGCGCACCATGCGCCGAACGGCGCGCAGTATAGCGCAACTCACTCCAGCATGCCGAGGTAGGCGATCAGCGCATCCAGGGTGAACACGAACAACAGACTCTGCAGTACGGCCTTGATGGCCACCTTGGGCACTTCGGTCACCGAGGGTTGGGCTTGCATGCCGTTGTAGCAGGAGATGGTGGAGATGGCCAAACCGAACAGGCACCCCTTGATGCCGACCACGACAAACTCGGACAGTTTGACGGTTTGCAGGAAACGCCCGACCTGATCGAGGTAAGAGACGTTCTGGAACATGGCGCTGATCGCCAGTCCGCCGCCGATAGCGACGACCTGAAAGTAGATGGTGAGCGCCAGAACCGCCAGTGTCACGCCGGCGATGCGCGGCACCAGCAGGTAGTCATGCGGCGGGATGCCCATGCGGTTGAGACTGGTCATCTCGTGGCGCGTCTTCATCAGCGCCAGTTCGGAGGCGATGGCGGCACTGCTGCGGGCGATGATGATGATGGCGGCGAACAAGGGGCCGACTTCGCGCACCACGGTCCAGATCAAGATCTTCACGGTCAGTTCGCTGTCGCCGCCGACCAGCGAGGTGATCTGGGTGATGACCAGTGCGCCGCTCAACAATCCGAATGTCGCGACGATTGCCAACGCCTCGACGCCGGTAAAGAACAGTTGGCGCTGGAACACGGCATTCACGGGGGGGATACGCAACACGCGCAGATGACTGAAGGCATACCACAACAATTGAAAGCAACCGGCCACCGTCTGGCGCATCTGCGTCATCTTCAACCACGCGAGGAATTTCGGCCAGAGCGCAGACATCAGTTCGCCGCCAGCAGCGGCGGGTTCCAGCCGTACACATGCAGCTGAACCGCCGTTGACGGTCTGTTCGCCGCAATCATTCAACCCGCCCGAATTTTCCACCGCTTTTGCCACAGCGGCAGAACACACCACGGGATAGTTCAAGGTCACGGTCAGTTCTTCCAGTCTGGCGGTACGGCCCACCGCATCGCCGATGACGGTGTATTCGTGCCGCAACTCCGAGCCGATGTTCCCGACGACGACCTCGCCCACGTGCAACGCGATGCCGATTTCGATGGGGGCAACGCCCTGCTCTTGCAAACGCGCATTGACCTGACGCAGGCGTAGCAGCATCTCCTGCGCCGCTTCCAATGCATTCTTCTCCGGACACTCCAGCACCTGCGGCGCGCCGAAGAACGCCATCACACCGTCGCCGATGAACTTGTCCACCGTGCCTTTGTGCTGGTGGATGGCAACAGTCATCTCGGAGAAATAATCGTTCAACAAGGAAACCACCTCCTGCGGGGGAGTGTTTTCGCTGCGCGCGCTGAATCCGTGGATATCGGCGAACAGGATGCACAAACGGATGCGCACACCGTCCACTCCGGAACGGATCTTGCCCGCCATGATCTCTTGCAGCACTTCCTGGCTGACGTAGCTGCCGAACGTGCCGCGTAGCCAGTTACGTTTCTGCACCTGCAGTGCGCCTTCATAGGCCAGGCGCGCCAGGAAAGCGAACAGGCCGGAGAACAATATGTTGCCAATAGGTAGATACATGCCCTGCCCCAATGACCATGTGGCCGCCAGCAACAGCAGGAACGGGAAAGCAAGCAGCGCAGCGAGCTTTAGCCAGCCAATGCGCCCCAGCCAGAACAGCGCAGCGAACAACGTCAGTGCCAACACGGCACTGGCATTCGCCTCGCGTATCATTCCGCCGTCCAGCATCGTGCGCAGCATCTGGGCCTGCATCAAGACACTTGGGATGCGATGCTTGAATGGATCCCAAGCGGCCAGCGGGACGGGTGAATTTATCCGCTCGCCCAGCGGTGACACCACGCCCAGCAACACCGGCTTGCCGCCGAAGATGCGCTTCAGTTGTTCGTTGTTCCCTTGTGCCTGCCACTCCAGAACTTGGGTGAAAGGGATGTACTCGAATTTCTCGCCGGCGCCAAAATCCACCAGCCCGGTGCCCGGTCGCGCATTGCTCAGATGCGCGGCCATCTTTTCAACCAGCATCGAGCCATGTGCATTTACCGTACACATATCGGGATCGAAGCGACGTACCACGCCGTCATCGTCCGGACACACCAGCACTGAGGCCAGTGTATCCCCGCCGGAAGCCGCGACGAGAGGCTCGTACACCTTGCGAAAGGCTCCGCTGACTTCCAGTGTCTGCGCCAACACCAACGGGGTCTGTGCTCTGGCCGTTTGCAGCCCCTGCAGCAGGGTCTGGTCGTATTGCGGGATCAGGAATTGATAGGAGCGCTCCGGCAACACGATATCCAGACCGACCACGGCGGGTTTGGCTGTAGCCATCGCCAGCAGAAATTGGCCGAGATACGGATGCCATAAAGCAAAAGGTTCTTTGAACGACTTGTACGAGACCTCGTCGATGCCGACGATCACAACATCGTTCTTCAGCGGATGCGCAGTGTATCGATGCAACAGGCTGAACTGCTTGTCCAGCACACTGCGGTCCATCATTTCGCCTGTTTGCAGGAGATGCAGCAGCAATGCCGCCAACAGGCAGATAGACAGCCCCAGCAGCATTCTGATTTTGGGATCGTTCAGCCGCTTCAACGTTTCCATCACGGCCTCACTTCACCGCTGTCGCGGCGATACGCGCCGCCCGATCACGGCATTGTGCCACCTGCTCGGCATGGCCCAGCTTATCGTGTGCCTGAGCCAACAGCAGCAGGTCCATTCTTATTTTGTCCGGCAGGCCGAGCGACTTGTCGATGACCAGCACCTCTTCCAACAAGCGCAGCGCGGCATCCGGCTCATTCCTCATCTGTCGGGCCGAAGCCATCAGCCGCAAAGAGTTGGCATATTCGAGGGGTGCATTTTTATTTGTTGAGGCAGCACGCTCGCTCAGATGCAAAGCTTTCTCGGCATCATTCTCGCGCAAGGCAATGCTGGCGTGCGCATTGTCGATCACGCCGGAGAGATTGCAGTCCGCCACGCACCAGGCGGCGGCCTTGTCCGCCCATGCTGTTGCACCGGCTGCATCATTCTCCTGCAAACGCAGCAACGATTTCTGCACTGCTGCGGCGGCAAGATGTGCCGGCGAATAATTCAACGATTTGTCTTCCAGCAAGGCATCCAGATAGCGCTGCGCCAGCGCAGTCTTGCCGAGAACCTGATTCACTCTGGCAAGGTTGAGCATATTGATGGCAATGCCGTTCACGTTCTCGATGGCAACATCCAGTTGCAATGCATTCTCATACAAAGTGGCAGCAGCCTGATACTCGCCGCGCTGAAATGCGCGCTGGGCGCGCTGGTTGAATTCAGTAGCCTGCTCCTGCCGCGCACTGCTTATCTCTTCCACATGACTACAAGCGGACAGCAGCACGCTGCACATGATCGAGATGGTTAATCGAAGTTTCAATCGACTCCCCTTCATGGCTGTTTAGAGGGCTGTTTAGGCTCGACGTAGCCATCCACCGGCAGCGTCTGCTCTTCTGCTTTGGGGAACATGCCATTGAACAGCCAGGATTTCTTCACACCGCCCAGGGTTTCCTGGCCGTCCTGCACCAAGGCATTGGCGTTGCGCACCAATGAAGGTATCTCGCCTGCAGAATCGTTGGTGATCTTCTTGATGTCGGAAGTGGCGTTCTGTACGTTATCCAAAGTCGTATCCGCCTTGTCCACCAGTTTCGGAATCGCCTTATCCAGCGTTTCCAGACTGGAATTGACGCGATCCAGTGCCTTGTCGAATTTCACATACACCCCATCCAGCTTCTGGTTGCTGCTTGCGCCAAGTTGCGTGAACTGGGTTACCGTCTCGCGGAAACCGCCCGAAGCCTGGTTCAGATTCTTGAGCGTTTGCTGGATGTCGCCACTCGGGTTGTTGATGGAAGAAGTGATCTGGTGGATATCGTTCAGAATAGGTTGCAACTGCGAAGCCAGATTCTCGACGACGGTGCTCGCATCCTGCCCGCGCTCGAACTCCAGCACGCTGTTCTGCGTCACCTGTTTCACCTGCTGCGAACCCGGGATGATTTCCACCACACTCTCGCCGACCAGCGCTTCCTTGATGAGACGGGCTTTGGCATCTTGCCCGATCAGGTGAACATATTCGTCGTCCAGCGAAACTTTGACCTGTACCGTGGCATTGGGCTGCATACGAACGTCCTGCACACTGCCGACCTTGAAACCGATGAATTTGACCGCCATGCCTTTGCTCAAGCCCTGCGCATTGGGCGTGAAAAAATAGATCGGCGTGCTGCGATGGAAGTAATCCTGTTTGACTGCGATCATCAACAGCACCAGCAGCATGACGCCGATCGCGCCCAGCATGAAGCGTCGGGTGCGTTTCTCGATAGTCAGCAATCTCTGGTTGTAGTTGAGTAGCTTCATTTCGAATGTGTGGTTACAACTGGATCACAAGTTGTTTGGGATTGTCCTTGTCCCGGTACTCTTCGAAACTCACCAGCACCGACGTCCTGAACGGAAAGTATAAACGGAATATCTGGTCGAACTTGACTACCCGCGCCAATTCCTTGCGCGACAGGCCTTCGTTCAGAGCATCGTAAATGATCAGTTCCGGACTCATCAACATGGCGCGCACGAAACCGACCAAACGTTTTTCGTATAACGACAGCTGATCGGGCAGTTTGAGCAGCAGATCGGACACAGCCGCTTCGTCTTCCAAACCGCACTGGACGAGCAACTGCGCCACATTGTCTTCCAGCTTACCCGCGACTTCGATGCCATGATACTGCACTGGCAGGATGATGTTCTCCCATACGCGCAGGTTGCTGATCAACCCGCCGTTGTGCGGCACGATGACCACGCCGGACTGGTCGCCCAGATTTTTGAGCAGCGCTGTGCGCTGAGTTTCAGAACGGACGACGAGGCAATACGAATAGCCCGATTGCAACAGGGCCTGGGTACCTTCTTCTCCATGCAAGCTCAATGTGAACATGGCATTTCTCGGAAGAATGTCGGGACAACTCGGGAAATTGGTAGGCGCGATTGGACTCGAACCAACGACCCCCACCATGTCAAGGTGGTGCTCTAACCAGCTGAGCTACGCGCCTGTAAAAGGACGCGCATTGTAACCGAACCGTTCGGGAGCGCCAAGGAATTAATGCAGTTTCGACTCAATATTTAGCTGGCGCAAAACTTCGGTGAAGTTTTTCCCGCTCTTAATATTGAGAGGGAGCGAAATCTTCGAACCGGGTATATTCGCCGCGGAACACCATTGGCACCATACCGATAGGGCCGTTACGTTGCTTGCCGATGATGATTTCCGCCTTGCCCTTGTTTTCCCCATCCGGGTTATAGACTTCGTCACGGTAGATGAACAGGATCAGGTCAGCATCCTGCTCGATAGCGCCGGATTCGCGCAGGTCGGACATCACCGGACGCTTGTTCGGGCGCTGCTCCAGACTGCGGTTGAGCTGTGACAGCGCGATCACCGGCACATGCAATTCCTTCGCCAGCGATTTCAGCGAGCGCGAAATTTCGGAGATCTCTGTTGCACGGTTTTCGCTCCCCTTGCCTGCCGGCGAGGACATCAGCTGGATATAGTCGATGACCACCAGACCGAGTCCGCCGTGCTGACGATGCAAACGCCGTGAACGCGAACGCAGTTCCAGCGCATTCAATCCCGGAGTCTCGTCGATAAAGATCGGTGCATCGTTCAATTGCCCCAGCGCGTGCGTCATGCGCGACCAGTCATCATCCTCCAGGCGTCCGGTGCGCAGGTTGTGCTGATTTAAACGGCCCACAGAGCCGATCATACGCATCGCCAACTGCGCGCCACCCATTTCCATACTGAAGATCGCCACCGGCTTGTTCGAGTCCAGCGCCACATTCTCCGCGATGTTGATGGAAAACGCAGTCTTGCCCATACTCGGGCGCCCTGCCACGATGATGAGGTCGCCTGGCTGCAGACCAGAGGTCATGCGGTCCAGATCGGCGAAGCCGGTCGCGATACCGGTGACATCGCTGGCATTGTCACGTCCATACAAGGTCTCGATGCGTTCGACCACTTGTGTCAGCAGAGGCGGAATGGCGATGAAGCCCTGGCTGCCACGCTCGCCCTCCTCATTGATTTCAAGCACGCGGCTCTCGGCCTCGTCCAGCAACTGCCCTGCCGAGCGTCCGCCGGGGTTGTAAGCGCTGGTAGCGATCTCGCTGCCCACTTCCACCAGCTTGCGCATGATGGCGCGCTCGCGCACGATCTCCGCATAGCGGCGGATGTTGGCAGCGGAAGGAACGTTCTGCGCCAGCGTACCCAGATATACCAGGCCACCCGCCTTCTCCAGTTCCGCATTGCTCTCCAGCGATTCCGCCACCGTGATGACGTCGATTGGCTGGGCATGTTCGGTCAGGCGTCCGATGTGACGCCAGATCAAACGGTGTTCGTTACGATAGAAATCGCTCTCGCTCAATAGATCGGCGATCTTGTCCCAGGCACTGGTATCCAGCAGGATGCCGCCCAGCACCGACTGTTCCGCTTCGACCGAATGCGGCGGAAGCTTCAGGGCTTCAAGCTGGGAATCGGCTGGGGGAGATGAATAGTTTTGCATGATGTAACCGCAAATTTTGGGAGGAGAATTCTACACTGCTGAGCACCTTTGCATGCTCAAATTCCAAAAACAAAAAAGGGCTGTCGCCAGCCCTTTTTCTAACACTATGACGATACGGGATTATTGCTCGCCCTGCACCGACACTGTGACGTCCACCACAACATCCGGATGCAACGCGATGCTGACCGGATGATCGCCGATCTGCTTCAGGTGCCCGGTTGGCATACGCACTTGGCCTTTTTCTACCTTGTGGCCTTGTGCCACCAGTGCGGTAGCGATGTCCGCGTTGGTCACGGAACCGAACAGCTTGCCGTCCACGCCTGCCTTTTGCACGATCTGCACAGTCAGACCTTCCAGCTTGCCGCCGCGAGCTTGCGCATCGGCCAGCTTGGCCGCTTCAGCCGCTTCCAGTTCGGCACGGCGTGCCGCGAAATCTGCCACGTTGCTTTCTGTTGCACGCTTGGCCTTGCCTTGCGGGATCAGGAAGTTACGCGCAAAACCGTTCTTCACTTTGACCACATCGCCCAATTGGCCGAGGTTGATCACTTTTTCCATCAGAATAACTTGCATGATCTACTCCTTAGTGCAAATCGGTGTAAGGCAGCAAAGCCAGGAAGCGTGCGCGCTTCACGGCAACGCTCAACTGACGCTGGAAGCGCGTCTTGGTACCGGTGATGCGAGCCGGGATCAGCTTGCCGTTTTCGGTGATCATTTCCTTCAGGATGTTCAGGTCCTTGTAATCCACTTCCGCGATCTTCTCTGCGGTGAAGCGGCAGAACTTGCGGCGCTTGAACAATTGACGCGAAGAGCTGTTCTTCTTGTCATCTTTTTTCTTAAATACACGAGCCATGTTGTGCTCCTATCTCAATGTAACGTTATCAATGTGCAACACCAGTTGCGCGATCTTCAGGCTGCGCTGCGCAAGGAAACCTTCGGCTCTCACCTGCTGTCCGGGTTGCAAGCGGCTGACTTGCTGTGCCGCTTCGCCCAGTGCCAGTGCCGGAACATCACACTGGACCTGGCGCTGCATCCCTGCTTCCTGCTGCATCGAGGTGTGGCGCAATTTGAACGCCACTCTCGCCAATCCTGCCGGGGTGTAACGCAAGCCTTCCAGCTCGATTACCGCCCCTTCAATCACACAACGGTTGCTGCTCAATCCTTGCTTACGCAGCCGCTGCCGGAGCTTCTGCTGCCGGAGCCGGTGCTGCGGCATCGCTGCCGAACGAACGCGACTTCTCTTCCTTCATCATGGCGGAAGGCGTAACGACTGCAGCCTTGGTCTTGATGGTCAGGTGGCGCAACACGGCGTCGTTGAACTTGAATGCGTGCTCGAGCTCGTCCAGCGTGGGCTGGTCAACCTCAATGTTCATCAGCACATAATGTGCCTTGTGGATCTTCTGGATCGGGTAAGCCAGTTGACGGCGGCCCCAGTCTTCCAGACGGTGGATGTGACCGTTCTTGCTGGTCACCAACGTGCGATAACGCTCGACCATCGCGGGCACTTGCTCGCTCTGGTCGGGATGCACGATAAATACGATTTCGTAATGTCGCATCTCATCTCCTTGTGGATTTAAGCCCCCCGCCATGCGTAGACGGTGGAGCAAGGTTTAAAAACTACTTGTTAAAACAACACGTTTTTCGCCTGATCGCCAAATGGAGACTCTCAAGGGAGGGCGCATTATAGAGATATTCAGCCCAGCGTCAAGCGCTAAGCCATTAATCCGCCGCGAGAATACGCAATGGCGGACGCAATACCAACTGGCGCGTCGCCAGCCATCCGGCCAGCATCACCACCGCCATCCCGCCGCCGCCACCGATGAACCAGATGGAAATATCCGTCTGGTAGGGAATCTCCAACACAAAGCGCGCCAACACCCAACCCAGTAGCACCGCCCCCCCTGCCGCGAACAAGCCACTCAAACCGCCCAACACGGCGAATTCGGACAGATGCAAACGGCGCAGGTAGCGACTGTCCGCCCCCAAGGTACGCAGGATCGCCGCCTCATGGCTGCGCTCGTCCTGCGTGGCAAGCAGGGCGGCATACAGCACCGCCAGTCCAGTCAACAACGTAAACAGGAACACTGCGCTGACCGTCTGCGCGATCTGGTCCATGATGTTGCGCACCTGTGCTATCACCGCGCCGGTGTCGATCAGCAGCAAGTTGGGAAATTCGCGCGACAGCTCATCGCCCACGCGCACCTTGTCCGGCGGCAGATAGAAGCTGCTCAGATAGCTGGCCGGAAAATCCCTGAGCAGCTCCGGCGTGGCGATGACAAAGAAATTCACCTTCATCGAATCCCACTGCACCTTGCGCAAACTGGTGACGCGCGCCCTGAAGCTGCTACCGGCCACATCGTAGGTGAGCATATCGCCAAGATGGATGCCCAGGGTCTTGGCGATACCCTCTTCTACTGAAAGTTGCCCATTGGCGTTTGCAGTCCACCACTGCCCAGCAACCAATTCGTTCCACACCGGCATCTGCGCCATGTAGGAAAGATTGAACTCGCGCTCCACCAGGCCCCGGGCGCGCGGATCGGGATAACTGTCGCCGTTGATGGCACGTTCATTGATGGCGACCAGTCTGCCACGCACCATCGGCTGCAACTCCGGCGGCGACAACGATTGCCGAACGAAGAAATTCCGCACCGGTTGAGTTTGGTCGGGCTGAATGTTCACCAGAAAGCGGTTAGGCGCATCCTGCGGCAACTTGCCCTGCCATGCTTCCAGAAGATCGGCGCGCACCAGCGTCAATACCAGCAAGGCCATACCGCCAAGACTCAATGCCACGACCTGCACCGCAGCGCTGCGTCCGTGCCGCGCAAGGTTATTGAACGCATGCCGCCACTGCGATTGGAAGAAGAACGCATGCCGCCACTGCGATTGGAAGAAGAACGCATTGCGCGCCAAGCCATGCAGCAGCAACCACGCCAGCCAGCCGAACACCAGCAACCCCGCCAACAGCCCGCCCAGCACCGCCATTCCCAGTTTCAGCGAGCCCGCATGCCACAGGAACAACACCGCCAACGCCCCTATCGCCAAGCCGTAGATCAGCCATCCGCTGGCTTCCGGCAGTCCCAGCTCGCGGCGCAACACGCGCAGCGGCGACACTTTGCGCAATTGCAGCAAAGGCAAGAAGGCGAAGCCGAGCAATAACGCGAAACCGCTGACTGCAGCCTTCAGCAGCGGCAACACACCGGGCTGCGGCAGGCTCGCACCGCGCATGGACGCGATACTCTCGACCAACAGCGCTTGCGTGACATAGCCCAGCAACCCGCCAAGCAATACCGCCACCACACCGAGCAAGATGAATTGATACAGGAACAGCCGCAGCACCTGCCCCTGCTGCGCGCCGATGCAACGCATCACCGCGCAGCCATCCAGATGGCGCAATACGAAACGCCGCGCTGCCAATGCCATCGCCGCCCCAGCCAGGATCGCGGCAGTGAGTGCGGCAAGACCCAGAAAATGTTCGGCGCGTTCCAGTGCCGTGCGTATCTCCGGACGCGCATCGCGCACGTCTTCCAGTTTCTCGTTACCGGAAAGTTTCTCCTGCAGCGCCATACGCAGAACTTTCACCTGCACCGCGTCTCCCGCAATCATCAAACGATACGAGATGCGGCTGCCTTCTTGCAGAAGCCCGGTGGAAGCCAGATCAGCATCGTTCATCAGCACGCGAGGTGCAAAGCTGGCGAAGCCGATGGACTGGTCGATATCCTTCACGATGCGCGCCGCCACCCTGAAACGTCGTGCTCCGATGCCCACCTCATCGCCCACCCGCATATCGAGACGGCGCAGCAAGCGTTCATCCACCCACACTGTGCCGCGCATAGGGATAGCTTTTGCCACATGCACATTGTCATCGTCGATCTCGATCTTGCCGCGCAACGGATAACCCGCCTCCACCGCCTGTATCTCGCTCAGCAACACCTGCTTGCGACCTGACACCATACTGGGGAAAGTGCGGCTCTGCACCGCCTGTAAGCCGCGCGCTTCTGCCGATTTGCGATAGTCGAAAGGGAACGGGCGCGTGGAGGTAATGCGCAAATCGGCCCCGATCAGGCTCTGCGCCTGTTGCTGCAACGCCTGCCGCACACGGTCGGCGAACAGGCCGACCGTAGCAAGGCTGCCCACCGCCAGCACCAGCGCCAACAGCAACACGCGCCATTCACCGGCACGCCAGTCGCGACGCAGGAGATTGAGGGATAAACGGAGGAGATTCAAATCGCCACCCCGCCCATATTCGAGAGGGATAGAAGAAGCACAGCTTGCGCCACTCCCGAGCTTGCAGGATGTGGCGCGGCAGTCATTCAGTCCTTACCGAACAAATCGCGGCTATACACCTTGTCCGCCACATCGCGAATGTCGTCGGTGATGCGATTGGCAACGATGACGTCGGCCAGCTTTTTAAATTGCGCCAGATCGTTCACCACTTTGGAATGGAAAAACTCCGCTTCCTTGAGCGCGGGCTCATACACGATCACCTCGATACCCTTGGCCTTGATGCGCTTCATGATGCCCTGGATACTGCTTGACCTGAAATTATCGGACCCGCTCTTCATCACCAGACGATGGATGCCGACGATTTTGGGGTTGCGCTTGAGGATGCTGTCGGCAACAAAGTCTTTACGGGTAGTGTTGGACTCGACGATGGCATGGATGAGGTTCTGCGGCACATCCTGGTAATTCGCCAGAAGTTGTTTGGTGTCCTTCGGCAGACAATAGCCGCCGTAGCCGAACGAGGGGTTGTTGTAGTGGTCGCCGATGCGCGGATCGAGGCTGACCCCCTGGATGATCTGCTTGGTATCCAGACCGTGGGTTGCCGCGTAAGTGTCCAGTTCGTTAAAGTAGGCAACGCGCATGGCCAAATAGGTATTGGCAAAGAGCTTGATCGCTTCGGCCTCGGTGGAATCCGTGAACAGAATCTGGATGTCCTGCTTGATTGCCCCCTGCTTGAGCAGATTGGCAAAGGTCTCGGCTCGCTTGGAACGCTCGCCGACCACGATGCGCGAGGGATACAGGTTGTCATACAGCGCTTTGCCTTCGCGCAGGAATTCGGGCGAGAAGATGAGGTTGTCACACTTGAGCTGCTGCCTGAGCTTGGCGGTGTAGCCGACCGGAATGGTGGATTTGATGATCATCACCGCCTGCGGATTGATGCTCTGCACATCCTTGATCACTGCCTCGATGGACTTGGTGTTGAAGTAGTTGGTCTCGGGGTCGTAATCGGTCGGCGTGGCGATGATGACGTATTCCGCGCCGGTGTAAGCCTCGCGCTTGTCCAGCGTGGCTTTGAAGTTCAATTTCTTGTGAGCCAGATAGTCCTCGATCTCCACATCCTCGATGGGAGACTGCTTGCGGTTCAGCATCTCCACCTTCTCGGGGACGATGTCGATGGCCACGACCTCATTGTGCTGGGCAAGCAGCATGGCATTGGAGAGGCCGACGTAGCCGGTTCCGGCGATAGCGATTTTCATAATTGATTCATATCCAAAAAGATGCAAACAGCAGAACTGAATTGCGACACTGACAACAGAACAGGCAGATGTTCATGCACCTGCATTACATTTGTTAACGGCCCATTATGCCGCATCCCTTAACCGCGCCGCAAACGCGATATACAAAACTGTGTGATTCAAATACGTATTGAAGAGGGAATCCGAAATCCCTCGCCTCCCTGCCAGTCGCGGCGCCGGAGATTGCGAAAGAGATACGGAGCAGGCTCAGTTCTACTTACCGGGGACGCCAAATTTACTGTTTCGCCTTGGCGCTCCCTTGAGCAAAGGACCTGATTTCGGCAATGGATGGAACCCATGCCAATTGACTCTCGCAATAGATATTGGCTGTTGGCGCAATGCCGGACAATTCGGAAATCCCACCGAGATAAATCATGGACATCCCGGGATATCGGGCATTCTTGTTGAAGATCGGAGTGCCGCATTGCTTGCAAAAATGTTTATGCGCATCTTCTTCAACCTTGAAAGAGGAAATGGAATCAGCTCCGGAGACGATTTCCAGGGCCGCTTCCAGAACGGCCGCATAGGTACTGAAGGCCGCGCCGCTGTGTTTGCGGCAAAAATTGCAGTGGCAATTCACCACTGCCTTGGGCGCACCGCTCACCTTGAACTGCACCGCATTGCAATAACAAGAACCAGAGATTTCCATAGCAGCCCCTCAAAAAAACGTCATTCGATATAACTCCGGTAGCTGCAACGCTACACCACCTGCCCCGCTGCCAGCCGCAATTGCTTGCCGCAACGCCGCGCCAATGCTTCATCGTGCGTGACCAGAATCAGCGTTGTACCCTGCGCCCGGTTTAATTCCAGCATGAGTTCGATAACCTGCGCGCCAGTGGCAGCATCGAGATTTCCCGTCGGTTCGTCCGCAAAGAGTATCTTGGGTTGGGTGACAAAGGCGCGGGCGAGTGCCACGCGTTGCTGTTCGCCGCCGGAGAGGTGTTTGGGCAAGTGGTGCGCACGTGCGCTCAAGCCGACTTGCTGCAACGACACTTCGGCACGCTGGCGCGCATCTTTCAATCCGGCAAGTTCCAGCGGCAGCATGACGTTCTCCAGCGCATTCAGTGCGGGTAGTAGTTGAAAGGACTGGAACACGAAGCCCGCCAGTTCGCCGCGCAGTCTTGCGCGTCCGTCTTCGTCCAACTTGAACAGGTCTGCGCCATTCAGTGACACGCTGCCGCTGCTCGGCACGTCCAGCCCAGCCAGCAGTCCGAGCAGGGTTGATTTGCCGGAGCCGGATGCGCCGACGATGGCCAGGCTCTCGCCTGCTTCCACCGCGAAGCTGACATCGTGCAGGATGGTAAGAGGGCTATCGCCGCTTAACACTTGCTTGGTGAGCCCTACTGCTTGCACAATCGACGCCATGAAGACCTTCCTCAAAATCGTTTTGCTCATCGCCGCACTGGCGCTATCCAACTCTGCATTGGCCGCGAAGAACATTCTGGTGTTCGGCGACAGTTTATCAGCCGGCTATGGAATTGCACGCAACGATTCATGGGTGAATTTATTGCAGCAGGAACTGAAAAAAAGTCAGCCGCAGTATGAGGTGGTGAATGCGAGCATCAGCGGCGAGACGACGTCCGGTGGTCTGCGCCGCATCGGCAAGGCATTGCAGCAACATGCGCCTGCAGTCGTCATCATCGAATTGGGCGCGAACGACGGGCTGCGCGGCTCTGCCATCGCCGAGACTGAAAAGAACCTGAACAGGATCATCGAGCAGGTGCAGAAGACGAACGCCGAGGTGCTGTTGCTTGGCATCCAGCTGCCGCCGAACTACGGCCTGGATTACGCCAAGCGTTTCCGCGCACTGTATCCAAAGCTGGCGAAGCGGCACAAAATCGCGCTGGTTCCTTTCATGCTGCAAGGCATCGAGCCAGAACAGTTCCAGGCCGACAACCTGCATCCCAATGCCTCAGGACAACCCGCCATCCTGCATAATGTCCTGCCATCACTGCTTCCGCTGCTACGCTGATGCCCAACCATCTCATCCACGAAACCAGCCCCTACCTGTTGCAGCACGCCGACAATCCGGTGGACTGGCATCCGTGGAATGCAGAGACCTTGCAGCTCGCACGCGAGCAGGACAAACCCATCCTCCTTTCCATCGGCTATTCCGCCTGCCACTGGTGCCATGTGATGGCGCATGAATCGTTCGAGGACGAAGCCGTCGCTGCCGTGATGAACGAACACTTCATCAACATCAAGGTAGACAGGGAAGAACGTCCCGACCTCGACCAGATCTACCAGAACGCGCATTACCTGCTCACCCAGCGCAGCGGCGGCTGGCCGCTGAACCTGTTCCTGGCGCCGGATGGCACGCCGTTCTACAGCGGGACATATTTCCCCAAACAGGCGCGTTACGGCTTGCCTGGATTCCCGGACCTGTTGTTGCGCATCGCCCAAACCTACGCAGAAAAGCGCGACGAACTGTCTGCGCAAGGCAAGCAACTCATCGCCGCGCTCGCCTCGTGGCAGATAGAAAAAAGTGCCGAGGACAGCGTACTCGTCGCCGCACCGATCACCGCAGCGGTGCAACAACTCCGGCAGAACTTCGACCGCGTGAATGGCGGCTTCGGCGGCGCACCGAAATTCCTGCATCCGGCGGAACTCGATCTGTTGCTGCGGCAAGCCCATGCGCAGCACGATGAACAGGCACGCCACGTGGCGCTGTTCACCCTGCAACAGATGGCGCTGGGCGGGCTGTATGACCAGCTCGGTGGCGGTTTCTGCCGCTACAGCGTGGATGCACACTGGGATATTCCGCACTTTGAAAAGATGCTGTACGACAACGGCCTGCTGCTCGGTTTGTATTGCGACGCATGGCTGGACAGCGGCGATAGGTTTTTCGCGCGAGTGGTGGAACAGACCGCAGGCTGGGTGATGCGCGAGATGCAGTCGCCGCAAGGCGGCTACTACGCGTCGCTGGATGCCGACTCGGAACACGAAGAAGGCAAGTTCTACGTGTGGCAGCGCAATGAGATACGCGAGCTGTTGAGCGCGGATGAATACGAACTCGTCAAACCGTATTACGGCTTGGATAGCACGCCCAACTTCGAGAATCACGCCTGGCATCTGCGCGTGACACAACCCTTGAGCGAGATCGCGCAACGTTTGAAACTCAGCGAAGAACAAACCTCTGCGAGGCTCGCCTCGGCACAGGCAAAGTTGTTCGCAGCGCGCGAACAGCGCATCCGACCCGGTCGCGACGAAAAGATACTCGGCAGCTGGAACGGATTGATGACCGCGGGCATGGCCAAGGCAGCACGCGTGTTTGGCCGCAATGACTGGCTGCACTCCGCACAACGGGCGATGGATTTTGTGCGCGGCACCTTATGGCATGACGGCAAGCTGCTCGCCACGCACAAGGATGGCAAGACACATCTGAATGCCTACCTGGACGACCATGCCTTTCTGCTGGATGCGGCGCTGGAATTACTGCAAACGCAATATCGTGCGGAAGACATGCGCTTTGCCGTGCAACTCGCCGATGCACTGCTGGAACGCTTTGAAGACAAACAGAACGGTGGCTTCTTCTTCACCAGCTACGACCATGAGACGCTCATCCAACGCACCAAGAGTGGCCAGGACAACGCCACGCCCTCCGGCAACGGCAGCGCCGCCCAGGGTTTGTTGCGGCTAGCCGCGCTGACCGGCGATGTGCGCTATATGGAAGCGGCAGAGCAATGCCTGAAGTTATTCTTGCCTCTGGTGCAGCAAGCACCCAGCCAGTTCAGCAGCTCGTGCACTGCGCTGGATGAGGCCCTGCGACCGCCATCCCTGCTGGTGTTATGTGGCGCAGAAAAAGAAACAGCCGCCTGGCGGGCGGCTGTGACGGCGAAGTATCTGCCGGAGTTGATGGTCATCGTACTAAACGGTGACGCGGCCGATATGCCAGCGCCGCTGGACAAACCGTGCACCGCGACAACGACGGCCTGGCTGTGTCGCGGCACGCAATGTCTGCCGCCGATCACCCGCCTCGACGAACTGATCGCTGAACTATAACCAACCACTTGGCAACCGTTCTTTGGTTGCTTAGTGGGATGGCTAGTCGTTTCATCAGTGTAGCGACACGCTACCGGATTGCGCCCCGAATCCGGGGAACGCACTCGCCACACCCGCACCGAACTTCTTCGCCAGACGATCGGCCAACCCTTCATGCGTCGTGAAGTCCACGATGTTCTCGACCTTGATGACGTCGCGCGCGACGGAATCCACGCTACCGATCTCGTCGGCCAACCCCATCTGGATCGCCTTGTCGCCGGTCCAGAACAAGCCGCTGAACATCCCCGGCGTTTCTTTCAGGCGCTTGCCGCGGCCTTGCTTCACCACGTCGATGAACTGCCGATGGATATCCTCCAGCAGGGCTTTGGTGAATGCCTCATGCTTGGGATTGCGCGGCGAGAACGGATCCATGAATCCCTTGTTCTCTCCTGCCGTCATCAGGCGGCGCTCCACGCCCAGTTTCTGCATGGTGCCGGTGAAGCCGAAGCCGTCCATCAACACACCGATGGAGCCGACGATGCTGGCCTTGTTCACGTAGATCTTGTCTGCCGCTGCAGCGATGTAATAACCGCCGGAAGCGCACATGTCTTCCACCACGACATGCAAGGGTATGGCGGGATGCAATGCGCGCAGGCGGCGTATCTCGTCGTTCACCAGGCCGGCTTGCACCGGGCTGCCGCCGGGGCTGTTGCAGCGCAGCAGAATGCCGGCGGTATTCTTGTCCTTGAACGCTTCCTGCAAACTGCCGATAAGGTTGTCGGCATTGGCATTGCTGTCCGCAGAGATGACGCCGTTCAATTCGATCAGCGCCGTATGTTTTCCACTGAGCGAACCATCAACCTTTTCACCAACCCAGCCCATGAACAAAAACAGTATCAAAAACAGGTAACCGAAGGTGAGCACCTTGAAGAAGATGCTCCAATGCCGCGCACGGCGCTGTTCCTGAATGGCGGACATCGCCAGTTTTTCCAGCACGCCGCGTTCCCAGTTGTTGTTTTCTTCCGACATAAGCACTCCTCAGTAAATTCGTAAATCAAAAATTCGCGTAGCGCCTCGTTCGCATCCTCTCCCGCGTGCGGGAGAGGATTGAGGAGAGGGAACGGACATGGCAAGTTTCATTTCAGAGGTAGCTACTTGCCATATCCGTTAGGCGTTGGCCTTGAACCAGGCACGCAGTTCTGCGAAATCATCCAGCACGGCGAGCGGCTTCAATTCGCGCAACTGGTCTTCCGGATGCGCGCCGTGCGTCACCCCCACTGCATCCACCCCGGCGTTGATCGCCATCTGCAGATCATGCGTGGTGTCGCCGATCATCAAAGTGCGCTCCGGCGGCACATCCAGTTCGTCCATGATCTCCAGCAACATCGCCGGATGCGGCTTGGAGAACGTGCGATCCGCCGTGCGCGTGGCATGGAAATACTCGCCCATATGGGTCGACTCCAAAGCATGATCCAGCCCGTTGCGGTTCTTGCCCGTGGCCACCGCCAGTTGGTAGCCGGCATTATGCAGCTCGGCGATGGTCTCGCGCGCCTGGTCGAACAGCGGGATCGACTCGTTCTGCGACAGAAAGTGATGCCGATAGCGTTGCATCAACGGCTCATACTTCGCCTCCGGCGCGTCGGGCACCGCTTGACGCAAGGCTTGCAGCAGGCCCAAGCCGATCACATGACGTGCCGTGGCATCGTCCGGCACCGTCAAATCCAGATCGCGGCAAGCCGCCTGGATCGACGCTGCGATGATCGCCGTGGAATCCATCACCGTGCCGTCCCAGTCAAACACGATCAAATCATAACGTTTTGCCATCTGCACCACCCAAAATTGAGGCGCGGATTCTACCACTGACCGCCCCACCTCCCCGTATAATGCGCGCCCTTCCCATTGGACCGAACATGAGCCTGATTTACATCCTCGACCTCTGTGCCGTTGCCGTGTGCGCCATTACTGCCACACTGGAAGCGCATCGGCGCGAACTCGATCTGTTCGGCGTAGCGGTCATTGCCGTCATCGCCGGCATCGGCGGCGGCACCGTGCGCGACATCTTGCTCGGACGGCTGCCGGTATATTGGGTGCATGACCCTATCTACGTGGTGGTCGGCATCACCGCCGCCGTATTCACGTTCTTTCTGGGCCGCAAACTGCCGCTCCCCAAGAACTTCTTTCTGCTGCCGGATGCCATCGGTCTCGCGCTGTTCACCGTGATCGGCACCAGCGTGGCGATGGGGCTGCATGTGCACTGGTTCATCGCAGCGCTGATGGGTGTCATCACCGGCGTGTTCGGCGGCGTCATCCGCGACATCCTGTGCAACGAGCTGCCGCTGATCTTCCGTACCGACATCTATGCCACGGCCTCGCTGATAGGCGCATTGCTGCTCATTGCCCTGGACGGTCTGGGCATGGCGCACAATCTGGCCTTGGTTGCCGCGATGATCGTCATCGTGCTCATCCGTCTGGCGGCAATTCGCTGGCATATCCACTTACCGCGCTTGCGCTCCTACGACTGAAGGTCGCCTCTAAAAATTCAAAGTTCTAAGCAAGGCAAGGCGCGCGCAAAAAATTGCGACGCGGCATATATTGAATATGTAAGGAGTAATTTTTTGTGAGCAACGCAGTATTGCGACGAAATTTGAATTTTTAGAGGTGACCTAATGGATACTGCACTCCCCTCCTGGCTAGTCTATTGCCGTCCCGGTTTCGAACGCGATTGCGTGGAAGAGACGCAAGCCAAACCTATCGAGACAGCCGAGAACAGCGGCTTCCTCGTGCTGCAAGGCAAACCCAAGCTGGCTTACCGGCAACTCACCTTCGCGCGCCAGTTGCTGCGTTTGCATGGCGTAGTGAACGACTTGCCGGAACGCGACCGCCTGACACCGCTGCTGGCAGCGCTACCCGCGGAACCGGCAAAGTTCAGCGCCTTGTATCTGGAAGTGCCGGACACCAACGAGGGCAAGACGCTGTCCGGCTTCACACGACGCTTTCAGCCGCTGCTGGAAGACGAACTGCGCAGGAATTCGCGCCTGGCGGATGATCCCACCCTTCCGCGCCTGCATATCTTTTTCCCCGACAACCATCGCGCACTCATCGCCAGCGGCGACCAACACAACAGCACTGCCGCGCTCAACGGCATCCAGCGCGTCAGCATGGTGAGCGATGCACCGAGCCGCTCTTATCTCAAGCTGGCGGAAGCATTCGAGGTGTTCCTCGACCAGAAAGAACAAGCACAATGGTTGAAACCGGGCATGACGGCAGTTGACTTGGGTGCGGCTCCCGGCGGCTGGACCTGGCAACTGGTGCAGCGCGGATTGAAAGTCATCGCAGTGGACAACGGTCCGCTCAAGGGGGCGGCAGCAGGGCATCCGTCCATCAAGCATCTGCGCCAGGACGGTTTCCGCTTCCGCCCGCAGCGTCCGGTGGATTGGCTGGTGTGCGACATGGTGGAGCAGCCGCAGCGTGTCGCGACTTTGATGACGGAATGGTTCGTCGGCGGGCTGACGCAACGTGCCATCTTCAACCTCAAGCTACCGATGAAGAAACGCGTCGCCGCCTTGCACGAGGCGCTCAACAGCATGCGCACGGCGCTCAACGCAAAGGGCATCCGCTATCAACTGGAAGCCAAGCAGCTTTACCATGACCGGGAAGAAGTGACGGTGTATCTGGCACGCAAACGCTAGCTGGCAGCGAAATATCGCTGCTGCTGCCCAGCTCTCAGGCAGCAGCAGCGTCCAATTTGTCCAGGAAACTCTGCAACTCAGGCGGCAGCGGCGCGCTGATGCTCAGCGGCTCGCCCGGTCAACGGATGCTTGAAGGCGATGGAGTGCGCATGCAAAAACATGCGTTTCAAGCCCCGTTTCATCAGCTCCTTGTTACGGGCGAAGTCGCCGTACTTGTCGTCGCCCGCGATGGGGAACCCGAGATGCGAGAGATGCACGCGGATCTGGTGGGTACGCCCGGTCTTGAGCTGCGCTTCGAGCAGGGTGAATTCCGGCCAGCTCTTTTGCAGGGTGAAGATGGTATGCGAGGCCTGCCCGTCCTCGCGCACCATCACCCGTTTCTCGCCCTGGGGCGTGTCGAATTTGTGCAGCGGCAGCTTCACATGCTGTTTGGCGTTCTTCCACTGTCCCAGCACCAGCGTGAAATAACGCTTGTCGCTGTTGCCCTCGCGCATGATCTCGTGCAGCCCGGTCAGCGCGGAACGCTTCTTCGCCACCAGCAGTACGCCGGAAGTCTCGCGGTCGAGCCGGTGCACCAGTTCCAGGAACTTGGCCTGCGGACGCGCACTGCGCAACTGCTCGATGACGCCGAAGCTCACCCCGCTGCCGCCATGCACCGCCGTGCCGGCCGGTTTGTTGATGGCCAGCAGCGCATCATCCTCATACAGGATAGGGAATTCGGTGGCCGGGACATATTCGCTCTCCGGCTTTTCCGCAACGCGTATAGGGGGAATGCGCAGCACATCGCCCAATTGCAGGCGGTAAGTCTGGTCCACCCGCTTCTTGTTGACCCGCACTTCGCCGCGCAGGATGCGGTAGACGTGGCTCTTGGGCACGCCTTTCAGATGCCGGAACAGGAAGTTATCGATACGCTGACCTTCACTGCCCTCGTCGATTTCCAGCCAGCTGACAGATTCTTTGCTTAAACCATTCATTTTGAATATACTTCGCGCCTCGCGTGTGCGCCTTCGTGAAGCGGGATGTTCATTTTCCCCGTCCAACCTAAGGCAGGCAATCAAGCCGCCTACGAAGCAGCCCCGCCCGGTTAATCTCACTCACCGGAGACAAGCAGTGATGGTAATTGATTTGCGCGCTCTAAGCACCAAAGCAGATAAATTTTGGTGTGCTGCCTTACAAATTTGGCGGCATACAGATACAGACAAGCTAAAACGAGAATAAGAACTTGAACCACCGTCGTCATCACAACTCACTTAACGGTTTGCACGACCCTCGTTCTCGCGCGCTAACCAGCGCGTAGCCTTGTCCTGCCCGTGTCAGAGCGCGGGAGAAAAAATATGAAACGCATGTTATTCAATGCGACGCAGCCGGAAGAACTCCGCGTCGCCATTGTGGACGGTCAAAAACTCGTTGACCTCGACATTGAAACCGCCGGTAAAGAGCAACGCAAGAGCAACATCTACAAAGCCATCATCACCCGCATCGAGCCCAGCCTCGAAGCCTGTTTCGTCGAATACGGCGGTACCCGCCACGGTTTCCTTCCCTTCAAAGAAGTCTCTCCGCAGTACTACCAAGCCGGTGCCGGCAACCGTCCTTCCATCAAGGAAGCGCTGAAAGAAGGCCAGGAACTGCTGGTGCAAGTGGAGAAGGACGAGCGCGGCAACAAGGGCGCGGCCCTCACCACCTATATCAGTCTGGCCGGCCGCTACATCGTGCTGATGCCGAACAACCCGAACGGCGGCGGCGTATCGCGCCGCATCGAAGGCGAAGACCGCAACGAGTTGCGCGACGTGCTGGCGCAGATGGAAGTGCCTCACGGCATGAGCATCATCGCCCGCACCGCCGGTATCGGCCGCAACCTGGAAGAGCTGCAGTGGGACCTGAACTACCTCAAGCAACTGTGGGACGCCATCGAAGGCGCCGCCCAGTCTGAAAAAGCCCCTTCGCTGATCTATCTGGAAAGCAGCCTGGTGGTGCGCGCCATCCGCGACTACTTCAATCCCGAGATCGGCGAGATCCTGATCGACACCGACGACATCTACGAGCAGGCGCGTGCCTTCATGGGCACGGTGATGCCGGACAACGTGAACCGCATCAAGCGTTATCACGACGACGTGCCGCTGTTCTCGCGTTTCCAGATCGAACACCAGATCGAATCGGCGCATGCGCGCCAGGTGAACCTGCCTTCCGGCGGCGCCATCGTCATCGACCACACCGAAGCGCTGACCGCCATCGACATCAACTCCGCACGCTCCACCCGCGGCGGCGACATCGAGACCACGGCCTACAACACCAACCTCGAAGCGGCCGACGAGATCGCCCGCCAGTTGCGCCTGCGCGACCTGGGCGGCCTGATCGTCATCGACTTCATCGACATGGAATCGAGCAAGAACCAGCGCGATGTGGAGAACCGTCTGCGCGATGCCCTGCGCTTCGACCGCGCCCGCATCCAGACCGCGAAGATCTCGCGTTTCGGCTTGCTGGAACTGTCGCGCCAACGTCTGGCACCGAGCCTGGAAGAAGGCAACCACACGACTTGCCCGCGTTGTAACGGCATCGGCCATATCCGCGGCACCGAGTCTTCCGCACTGAACATCCTGCGCATCATCCAGGAAGAGGCGATGAAGGACAGCAGCGCCGCCATCCACGCGCAAGTGCCGGTGGACGTCGCCACCTTCCTGTTGAACGAAAAGCGCGGCGACATCCATCGCATCGAATCGCGCTTCAAGATCGGCATCACGCTGATCCCGAATCCGCACATGGAAACGCCGCATTACAGCGTCACCCGTCTGCGTCATGACGACATCACTGCCGACCATCTGCAAGCCAGCTACAAGCTGGTAGAGAAGCCGGAAGAGACCAAGGCCGAAAAGACTGCCGCGCAGGAAGCCAAGGCACAGCGTCCGCAAGCAGCGGTCAAAGGCATCACACCGGCGCAACCCGCACCCAAGCACGAAGAGAAGAAGGTCTCGCTGATCAGCAGTCTGGTCGGCTGGTTCAAATCCCTGACTGCCGAAAGCGAACCGGCGAAGAAGCCAGCGGCACCGGCCAAGGGCGGACGTCACAACCAGCGCCGCGAACGCGGCGAACGCGGCGAGCGTGGTGAACGCGGAGAGCGCAGCGAAGGCGGCAAGCAGCAACGCCGTGAACGCGGTGAGCGTGGTGAACGCAGCGAAGGTGGCAAGCAACGCCGCGATCGCGACGAAGCTCCGCGCGCCGACAACAAGGAACAGCAAGAGAATCGCGGCGAGCGTCAACAACAGCAGCAGCGCCAACCGCGTCCGGCCAACACCGACAAGCCCGTTTTGGAAACGCAGAAACCTGCCGTGGCCGGAGAACAAGGCGAGGAAGGCAGCGGCAATCGCGAAGGTCGCAAGCGCGGTCGCCGCGGCGGTCGTCGTGAACGCGAACGCCGTGAGCAACAGACAACCGCACCGGCCGCCGAGAACGCGGGCATCCAGGCGGGCGAGACTCGCTCTGCGCCTGCGGTCAGCGAAGTCGCGGCAGCACCTGCTGCTGCACGTGGCAAACCGACCGAGTACGTCGCTTATCCCGATTCGATGAAGAAGGCCAAGCCGACCGAAGTGGTGTGCTACCCGGCGCAACAAGCCAAACGGGCGGAGACCACCGCACCCCAAGCGGCCCCCCAGATCGACCTGGGCAGCAGCGGCCTGACCATGATCGAGACCGATCCGAACAAGGCTGCCAGCGTAGTTCCAGCACCGGAAAGCCGCGAACACGCACCGCGTCGCCGTCAGCGTCCGCGTGAGATCTACACCATCGAGAACAACGAACCGTTGCAGCAGGTGGAAACTCATTCGCCGAACTAAGCGGTTTGTCGGATAATAAAAGCGCACGGCATGCCGTGCGCTTTTTTATTTTGGGGAAACGCACGTTATGCTCCGCATCCTGTCCGCACTCATTGCCCTTCTCGTTCTCACTCCCGCACACGCCATACCCGGCCCCAACCCGCACCGCGATTGGCATAGCGCCGACAGCAAACATTTCCGCATCAATTACGCCCTGCCGCAGCGCGCGCAGGCCGAGCGCGTGGCCAACATCGCCGAACGCGTCTATGCCCGGCTGTCGCGTGAACTGCAATGGGAACCGAGCGGCAGGATCGAGATCATCGTGCTCGACGAATTCGATATCGCCAATGGCTACTCCACCCCGGTGCCGTTCAACGAGACCGCCATCTTCCTCACCCCGCCCGACGATGGCGAACTGCTGGACAACAGCTTCTGGCTGGAACTGCTGCTCACCCATGAACTGACGCACACCTTTCATCTGGACAAGGTGCGCGGCGCGCCGAACGTGCTGCGCCACATCTTCGGGCGCTTTCCCCTACTCTTCCCCAACCTGTGGCAACCGACCTGGGCCATCGAAGGCATCGCCACTTACAACGAGAGCACGCCAGCGAGTGGGGAAGGACGCCTGCGCGGGCCGACATTCGAAGCCTGGATGCGCATCGAGCACGCGCAGGGTTTCAAATCGCTGTCGGAGATCAACGCCGACGGACGCGCCCTGCCGACCTCCAAGCAATATCTGTACGGCGCGTATTTCTACGACTTTCTGGCGCGCAGATACGGTTCGGAATCCATCTACAAATACATCAACAAGTACAGCGGCAATGTCGTGCCGCGCGTGGATACCAATCCGGTATTGGCGACGGGCAAGCACATGGACGAGCTGTGGGACGAATTCATCGCCGACCTCACGGAGCAGATGAGCCGGCGCGAAGCGCAGCTCAAAGTCGCCCCGCGCGCCGATGGCGACGTCATTTTCCCCGCGAACTTCAGGATCTTCTCACTGGCCCCGGTGCCGGACGGCGTGCTGGCCGTGGTGAACGACGGCCTGCTGCGCACCGAACTGCTGCACATCGACGCACAGGGCAAAGTGCGCCATCTCGCCAATGTGAAGTCCGGCGCACATATCGACGTGCGCGCGGACGGCAAAGTGCTGATCGCGCAGCCCGATATCTGCCGCAACTACAACTTTTTCTACGACCTCTACACCTGGAGCGCTTCCGACGGCCTGCAGCGCAAGACCAGCTGCGACCGCTATCGCCGCGCGGTGTGGTTGGGCGAGCAAGTCGCCGCCCTGCGCACAGAGGGCGGCGTCTCGACCTTGAGCATCCTGGAACAGCACGAGCATGACTGGCACGAAGCGCGCACGCTGTATCAGACGCCGGAGCAGGTCGAAGCGGTGGACTTGGCCGCCAGCCCGGACGGCAAACATATCGCGCTGGTGGTCAAACAGGCGAGACGCATGGCAGGTGCTGGAGTTCGACAGCGCAGGCGGCGCGCCGCGCGTGCTGTTCAACCACAATGCGCCGATGCAAGGGCTGCGCTATGCGCGCAGCGGCAATGCGCTGGAATTCATCGTAGTCAAGGACGGCACCCAGGATCTGTGGCGCTATGCGATGAACTCAGCCGAGCTGACGCGCCTGAGCCGCACCTACAGCGCCCTGCTCTCGCACAGCGGCGTCGCGCAGGACGGCTCGGTCGTGCTGGGCGTTCTGGCAGCGGGCGGCACCGAGTTGCGGCGCATGCAGACGACCGCTCCGCTCGCGCAGGCCAAGCCGGTATCGAATCAAACGACGGCGCTGCAAGGCAGCACATCGACGATCACGGACACACTGGGCGAACCCGGCAGCTACCACGCCTTGTATTCGATGTATCCGCGCAGCTGGCTGCCCGCCACCTTTGCGGACCGGGGATTGACTGCTTTCGGAGCATCCACTTTCGGCGCCGATGCCTTGGGCTGGCACAACTACACGGCCACCCTGCTGTGGGAAACCTCGCAGCATGAGGCACTGGGCAACTTCAACTACGATTACCTAGGCGAACATTTCTTCAGCTTCTCGCGCAACCTGTGGGCACGGCAATGGACGAGCACCAACAACAACACGACCACCACGCTGTATGACCGCACCACCGACGCGCAGTGGGCCTCGATGCTGCCCTGGTTAAGGGAAGAACGCCGCGTCTATCTCGGCATCGGTGCTGCCCTGCAGACCACCGAGCGCGTGCAAGTCCCCGGACTCACCGCCCGCACGCAGGACGAGCGCATTGGCGCGACCTTCCTGCGCTATGACACGCGCAACACCAACTGGTATGCCGACGGCATCAACCGGGGCAACCTCACCACCCTGCTCTACGAGAGCTACCGGCCGTTCCATAACTTCTACGACGGCTACGTCTCCCGCTTCGACACGCGCGGCTACCTGCCGCTCGGCGAGACCGTGCTCAGCGCCAGATGGACGGAAGCGCGTGCGCACGGCCTCACCGAGCAATTCCAGCTCGGCGGCGCATCCGAATACGACCTGACGCAAGCGCCCATGCTCAACCAGCGCGACCTGCCGTTGCGCGGCTATCAGGGCGGCGAGATCGAATTGCGCGGACAGAACGTGCGCAACGCCAGCATCGAATGGCGCACGCCCCTCGCCGACATCGACCGCCATGCCATGACCCCGCCCATCGGCATCAATCGCCTGTCGGCAGCGGTGTTCCTGGATGCGGGTAGCGTGTGGGACAACGGTCAAGCGCACTCGAAATACTATCGCGGCGTTGGCGTCGAACTGCTGAGCGAGATCAAAGTGTATTACCGCCTGTCTCTCCCGCTACGCTTCGGTATCGCGCACGGCCTGGACAATCCGGGAAGGACGCGGGTGTATTTCCAATTGGGGCAATCGTTCTAGCCAGCCCCGGACAAATCTAAAGATGCTGCGTGCGGATGTGCTGCAACAAGCCGTTCGCCGCATCCTCCACCATATCCAGCACGCGCTCGAAGCCTTCCGCGCCGCCGTAATAGGGATCGGGCACTTCGCGCTCGGCGTGGCGCTGGGCGAATTCCAGGAACAGGCCGAGGTGACTTTGCGCATCGCGCGGACGCAGACGTTTGAGAATGGCCAGATTCGCCTCGTCCATCGCCAGCACATAATCGAAGCGCGCGAAGTCCCCTGCTTCCACCTGACGACCGCGCAGCTTGCTCATGTCGTAACCGCGCTGCTGCGCGGCACGCTGCGTGCGGGCATCCGGCGCATCGCCGATGTGGTAATCGTGCGTGCCGGCCGAATCGATGTGGATGCGTTCGGCCAGCCCCGCCTTCTCGACATAGTGGCGGAACACGGCTTCGGCGGTGGGGGAACGGCAGATGTTGCCCATGCAAACGAACAGGACTTTGACCTTCATATAATACTCACAACGGGGAAATGAACACGCTCTCGCGCAGCTTCTTCAACTGGTCGCGCAGTTGCGCGGCCTTCTCGAACTCCAGGTTCTTCGCGGCCTGCAGCATCTCCTTCTCCAGACGCGCGATCTCCTTCGACACTTCCTTCTCGCTCATCGCCAGATACTTGGCTTCCGTCTGCGCGATCTTCAGCGCATGGCGCTCGGCGTCCATGTCGTATTCGGTGTCGATGATGTCCTTGATGCGCTTGACCACCGACTGTGGTGTGATGCCGTGCGCCTCGTTGTAGGCCACTTGCTTGGCGCGACGGCGGTCGGTCTCGTCGATGGCCTTGCGCATCGAGTCGGTGATGCGGTCGGCATACAGGATGGCGGTTCCATGCAAATGGCGCGCAGCACGGCCTATGGTCTGGATCAGAGAGCGCTCGGAACGCAGGAAGCCCTCCTTGTCCGCATCCAGGATGCCCACCAACGACACTTCGGGAATATCCAGGCCTTCGCGCAGCAGGTTGATGCCGACCAGCACGTCGAACATGCCGAGGCGCAGGTCGCGGATGATCTCCACGCGCTCCACGGTCTCGATATCGGAGTGCAGGTAGCGCACCTTGATGCCGTGCTCGGAGAAGTATTCGGTGAGGTCTTCCGCCATGCGCTTGGTCAGCGTGGTCACCAGCACGCGTTCTCCCACCTTCGTGCGCAGATTCACCTCGGACATCAGGTCGTCCACCTGGTTGGTGGCGGGACGCACTTCGATGGTCGGGTCGATCAGGCCGGTCGGGCGCACCACCTGCTCCACCACTTGCCCGGTGTGCTCGGCTTCGTAGGTGGATGGCGTGGCGGAGACGAAGATGGTCTGGCGCATGATCTTCTCGAACTCGTCGAAACGCAGCGGGCGGTTGTCCAGCGCGGACGGCAGGCGGAAGCCGTAGTTGACCAGATTCTCCTTGCGCGCGCGGTCGCCCTTGTACATGCCGCCGATCTGCGGGATGGTGACGTGGCTTTCGTCGATGATCATCAGCGCGTTGGGCGGCAGGTAGTCCATCAGCGTCGGCGGCGCTTCGCCCGGCCCGCGTCCGGAAAGATGGCGCGAATAGTTCTCGATGCCCTTGGTGAAACCGATCTCGGCCAGCATCTCCAGGTCGTGGCGCGTGCGCTGCTCGATGCGCTGCGCTTCCACCAGCTTGTTCTCTTTCTGGAAGTAGGCGATGCGCTCGGCCAGCTCCACCTTGATGGTCTCGATGGCGTGCAGCGTCGTCTCGCGCGGCGTCACGTAGTGGCTGGAGGGATACACGGTGTAGCGCGGCGTGCGCGTCTGGATATGCCCTGTGAGCGGATCGAACAGCGCCAGCGATTCCACCTCGTCGTCGAACAGCGTCACGCGCAACGCGTGCTCGCTGCTTTCCGCCGGGAAGATGTCGATCACGTCGCCGCGCACGCGGAAGTGGCCGCGACTGAATTCGATGTCGTTGCGCTCGTACTGCATCGCGACCAGGCGCTGGATCACGTCGCGCTGCGCCATCTTCTCGTTCTCGCGCAGGTGCAGGATCATGCCGTGGTAATCCACCGGGTCGCCGATACCGTAGATGGCCGAGACGGTGGCGACGATCACGCAGTCCTGCCGCTCCAGCATGCGACTTGGTGGCGGAGAGCCGCATCTGCTCGATCTGCTCGTTGATGCTGGAATCCTTCTCGATATACACATCGCGCGACGGCACATAGGCCTCGGGCTGGTAGTAGTCGTAATAGGAGACGAAATACTCGACCGCGTTCTCGGGAAAGAACTCGCGCATCTCGGAATACAACTGCGCCGCCAGCGTCTTGTTCGGCGCCATGACGATGGCCGGCCGCCCGGTGCGCGCGATCACGTTCGCCATGGTGAAGGTCTTGCCGGAGCCGGTCACGCCCAGCAGCGTCTGGTACGCCAAGCCGTCCTCAATGCCCTCCACCAGCTGCGCGATGGCCGTGGGCTGGTCGCCGCTCGGCTCGAACGGCAGATGCAGCAGATAGGGGCTGTTGGGGAAGGTGATGGTTTTCATGGTCGGTCGCGTATTGTACGGGGAAAGGCGAGATTGCCAAACCATGACGACATGATGCTGACATACAGGCAATGGTGAAGGGCTGCGCGCTTTTCTAATACTCCATCCATGAAATTTTAGGTTTTCCTAAATCGTAAAATTGCTTAAGCTCGTGAAGTCCCATAGGTATTCAAGCTTCCTTGACAGCGCACACTGCAATAGGCGACATTGCCGCTCCATGAAACTGTTTTCTATTTTTAGTTAGAAATATATTTGTAATTTTTCACTTTCGAATTGAGGCTATATGCGAATATTTCTATTATTTGTTTTAATCATGCCAACGGCCAGCTATGCCTTTTGGGGTGATTCTTGTCGTTTTGAAGGCACTGCCGATGGTAAGAAAATTTACCTGAATTGGACGGGTAAGAGCAGTATGTATGGACTGAAGAACAGTAAAATTTATGGCACCTGCACCGTAATAAAGAGGGGTGACTATCAACAAAATTACAATCTCAGTTGCGCCGCCACCACGGATGGGAATCAAACGGTTTATTACGAAACAAATGTAATCGAACATGCAAAAACAGCTGAAGAAGCCAACTCTGCAATTACTTATGTGTGTAAATCTGGATGTAAGGCTAATATTGTCCAAATTTTTATGTTGAGGTGTGAACCTGATTGATATGTCTGAGCTTAAATTGCAGCCCGCGTAGGGCGCAATAACCAACGGGCATTGCGCCGTATAGGGAACATCAACACAGCCGGTGCGAAAATCGTGTTCGCAATAGTTTTCAGCCAACGCACCCTACAAAATGTACCCGCTCAGCTTCCTGAATCGTGGAAGCAAATCTGGTTGCGCCCCGACTCCTTCGCTTGATACATCGCCTTGTCGGCCCACTTGAGAATATTCTCCGCGCTCGCATCATTGTGGAACAACACCACGCCTATGCTGGCGCCGACGTTCCGGACTAAAAGGGTCAGCATCACATTTGTTCAAGTTCAACTCAAGCGCACCAATGGGTCCTGCCGGTAGAAGCGTGACAATAGTCCATATACCACCGGGTAAGCCTGCTGCAGCAGGTCGGGCGCCTCGAAGAAATATTCACTGAGCACGGCGAAGAACTCGGCCGGACTCTCAGTAGCATAAGGATCGATCACCGTGTCCTCATCGTTATCCACGCGGCGGCAGAGGTCGTCGTAGGCGGACTGGAATTCGCGCGCCCACTCTGCAGGGTCAATGCCGGAATGCAGCGGCGGCCGACCGTTTGCGTCACCGTTCTTCATGTCCAGCTTGTGGGCGAATTCGTGGATGACGACGTTGAAGCCCTCGCCTTGCCCGGAGTGCTCCACGTCCTGCCACGACAACATCATCAATTAATGGGGTCGTGTTCGCAATAGTTTTCAGCCAGCGCACCCTGCAAAATGCACCCGCTCAGTTTCCGGAATCATGGAAGCAAATCTGGTTGCGCCCCGACTCTTTCGCTCGATACATCGCCTTATCAGCCCACTTGAGAATATTCTCCGCGCTCGCATCATTGTGGAACAACGCCACGCCTATGCTGGCGCCCACGTTCTGATGGGTGATCATCTTCATTGTGCCAGTGAACTGGGGAGTCAGCAGGTACGGCCCGGAAAGGGCAACATGAATCTTCTCCGCCACGACACGGGCCTCTTTGATGCATTCGGTTTCGTCCCCGGCCAAATCATTGAGCACCACCACGAATTCATCTCCACCGAAACGCGCCACGGTATCCACTTCGCGTACGCAACGGGTAAGGCGATGGGCAACCTCCACCAGAAGTAAGTCGCCCGCTTTGTGCCCGTACTTGTCGTTGAGCGGCTTGAAGTTGTCCAGATCGAGGAACATCACCGCACCATAGCGACCGCTGCGCCTGCAGGCTGCGATGGCTTGCTCCAGTCGGTCGTCCAGCAATCGGCGATTGGGAAGTTGCGTCAAGGTGTCGTAGAAGGCGAATTCCTTGATCTTCTGCTCCGCCATTTTGCGTTCGGTAACATCGTGGGACACAACCACCACACTTTGCGGCACACCCTGGCTATTCTTGATCACTCCGCTGCTGGATTCCATGTAGCTGATGCCACCGTTGGGCAACACGAACCGGTATTCCGTGCGCTGCCCCAGGCCGCGCTGCACAGCGTCGTTGAAAACTTGCCTGACGCGATCTCGGTCGTCCGGATGTATCTCGGCGAACGAGTCGGTGCCTTTCAGGGATTGCACATCGCCAAAAAGCCGGGCGTATGAAGGGCTGTTGTAGATTCGCCGTCCTTTGAGATCAAGCACTGCAATGAAGTCCTCGACATTCTCGGCGATGAGGCGAAAGAACTCTTCCTGTTCTGCCAGATCCTTATCCGCCTGCATGCGCCTGACGATTTGCCTTTCCAGTTCCTCGTTAAGCTTCATCACCTGCGCCTCGGACTTCCTGGATTCGTCAAACTTCTTCTTGAGTTGCAGGCGGTATCGGTGCATCGCCTCGATCGAAACGGACACGATGATGCCGTCCAGCAGAAACACCACGTTTGACCAGAAGCTGAGACGAAGTACCTCGATCGAAATGGAGTAATAAGGCGGTGTAAAGATATAGGTGGCGAGAACCAACCCAATTGCCGTGGCGAGCATTCCGGACTTGTATCCGCCAAAGATCGCGGAAAGCGTGACGGACGGGAAAAAGGTTACGTACTGCACCCCGGCACTGACGGGGGCGATCGCCAGGCGCACGAGCAAGGCCACCCCCATCAGGACGATCGTCAAGAGATAGGCGTAGGTGCCATCGCGTTTTTTGGGAACAAGGAAGGGGAACCGGAGACCGATTTCCAGTCTCAAGCGACTTGCGAGTGCTGTCAGGTTTTCATACATAGGCAAACCCCGGCTGGAGCTAAATGCATGAGATTGCCAGCCTACACCCATTTGAGAACGGAATTGCGAAAACCGCGGTAGTCGGGGCATGTTGACCATTCGCCCATCGAGGGCAATATCCGGGAGCTCGGCCCGTCCATCGAATAGTTCAAGTTCAACCCAAGCGTGCCAAAGGGTCCTGCCGGTAGAAGCGTGACAATTGCCCATACACAGCCGGATACGCCTGCTTCAGAAAATCTGGCGCCTCAAAGAAGTATTCGGAGAGGACAGCGAAGAACTCGGCCGGGCTCTCGGTGGCATACGGGTCGATCACCGTGTCTTCGCCACCGTCCACGCGGCGGCAGAGGTCGTCGTAGGCAGACTGAAAATCGCGCGCCCATTCCTCCGGGGCTATGCCGGAATGCAGCGGCGGCCGCCCGTTCGCGTCGCCGTTCTTCATGTCCAGCTTGTGGGCGAATTCGTGGATGACGACGTTGAAGCCCTGCGCCTTGCCCGGAGTGCTCCACGTCCTGCCAGGACAGCACCATCGGACCGCCCTGCATCGCTTCGCCGCTGCGCACGTGGCGGACATGGTGAACGACGCCGATCTCGTCCATCTGCTCGCCGTCATAGATGAACTCGCCCGGATAGACCACGATCTCGCGCCAGCCTTCGTACCAGTCGTAGCCGATGTTAAGTACCGGCAGAACCGCGAAGGCGGCGATGGCGGTGGCCATGCCGTCGTCCACCTCGATGTCGCCGGCGCCGGAGAATGCCTTGTCGGCCAGCAGAGCGAATCGCCAGTTCGCGCAAGCGCGCATCGCTCCGTCGGCAGCCAGCCCGTCGAACAGCGGCAGTCCCATGACCGCCAGCCAGGTTTCCTCGTCCAGCGCATGCTCCCCTTTGCCGCTGCCGAACAGGCTGGCAAGCAGCGCCATGGGAATACGCTTCACGTCACGCGCCCGCATCTTCCGTTTCCTCTTTCAAATCGCCCCCCAAAGCAGTGCCGTATTCCTCCGGATGTTGGGAAAGGTCTGAATCACGGCTAGAATGCTTCGCACGGGACGGATCGAGTCTAGCATGCCGTCCCCGATCGACGCCGTAGCCCACATGAACAGCATCTATTCACGAACTGAACAAACATGCTCCTGTTCCTTGCCGACCTTGTCCTCATCGTCCACGCTTTGATCGTGCTGTACGTCATTCTGGGCTTCGCTGCGATCCTGCTCGGCTGGTTCTGGCACTGGCGCTGGATCAGGAACTGGTGGTTCAGGGCGGCCCACATTACAGCAATAGGGTTCGTGATGGCGGAGACGTGGCTGGGTCTGGTCTGCCCGCTCACCGTGTTGGAGAACAGGCTGAGGGTTGCGGAGGGCGGCAGCATCTATTCCGTCCCCTTCTTCCAGCACTGGGTGCACGAGATCCTGTTCTATGATTTTCCCAACTGGGTGTTCACCTTCGCATACACTGCATTCGCGATCCTGGTGCTGCTTGCCTGGCTGCTCGTGCCACCGGAACATGGCAACACAGTGAAGCGAATAAGGGACGATAGATGACTGAACCGTTCAGCCCGCAACCTATCAACGATTTCCTGCGCCACATCCATCTCGGGGCGGAAGTCTATTACGTCGGCCAGTTGTGCGATGCGTGGCACTTGTCCATGCCCGGCGGCGATGCCACGACGTTCCATCTGGTATGCCACGGCGAGGCCTGGATACATCTGCCCAACCAAGCCGAACCGGTAATGATGCGCGCCGGGGATATCTCGTTCTTTGCGCATGATGCGGCGCACGCCATCAGCGGCATACGACACGCTGCCGCCGATCAGGCGCCCAGCATGGGTAGGCAGCTGGCATTCGATGAGCATGCCCCCGGCACGGGTTTGCTGTGCGGCCATCTGAAACTGCCCGCACATGTCCGTCGCTTGTTGCTCGCCTCGTTCCCGCAATTCATGCTGATCCACCCGGAACAAAGCCCGGTGAGCAAGCAGATGCGCAACCTGATCGAGCTGATGTCGGAGGAAGCCAGACAGAACGAGCTGGGCGTGACGGCGGTGCTGGATCGTTTGTCTGACACACTATTCCTGTACGTCATCCGGCATGCGCTGCAACTGGAACCCAAGCTGTCGCCGCTGCTGGCGGCGTTGTCGGACGAGCATTTGCGGCTTGCCGTGTCGGCTTTCATCGACAATCCGGCCGAAGCATGGACGGTCGAGCGCATGGCTACCCTCGCCTGCCAATCGCGCTCCACCTTCACTGAGCGCTTCACCCAGCTCATCAGGATGCCGCCCATGGAGTTCGTGGCGACGTGGCGCATGCAACTGGCGGCGGGCATGCTCGCCGATGAGGATGCCAACATGCTGGATGTGGCGCTGCGCTGCGGTTACGAATCGGAGGCCGCTTTCCGCAAGGCGTTCAAGCGCATCATCGGCATCCCTCCCGGCAAAGCCCGCAGCTGATTAATTTCCCCTAATTCCGTTCGGCCTGAGCTTGTCGAAGGCCTGCCAGCCATTCATGTTTCGACAAGCTCAACACGAACGGCTTCAGTGTATTTATCCATACGCCACCTTTTTCCGGACGATTGGACATGAAATCCAATCAGTCAGGCATGGAGGCTAAGCCGCCGTTTCCCGAGAATGTGTCCACGCAATAGTTCAAATTGCCAACCACATTCAGGAGACCGTCGTGAGTACATTCAAGCTGCATACCCTCGCTTCAGCACCCGCCGGAGCGCTGCCCATACTCGAAGCCGCGAACAAGGGTTTGGGATTCATCCCCAATCTTTACGCCCAATTGGCTGAGGCCCCTTCTGCGCTGCAGGCCTACAAACAGATCGGGGCGCTGCTCGAACAAAGTTCGCTCACCCCGGAAGAACAGCAGGTCGTGCTGATCACAGTCAGTGTCGAGAACCATTGCGAATACTGCGTGGCGGCGCATTCCTTCCTTGGCCCGCAACATGGTCAGGGTTCCGGCAGATGTCATCTCCGCTTTGCGCGACGGGCTACCGTTGACCAACGCCAAATTGAATGCGTTGGCCTGCCTTCACCAAAGCAGTCGTGCAGCAAACGCGGTCGATTTGCCGGCTCGCAGGTGCTCAAGGAATTCTTTGCAGCCGGTTACACGCCGCAACAGGCGCTGGAAGTCGTGCTGGGTGTTGCCATGAAGACGCTGAGCAACTACGCCAACAACCTGATCGATACCCCGCTGGATGCGGCTTTCGCCGGCGAAGCATGGGAAGCGACTCGCGAAGAAGCGTGCTGCGCGCATTGAAAGGAGAGACACCATGAACTTGCTTAAATCCATCTTCATCAGCGGCTACATGATGGCGATCATGGGCATCGCCGGGTTCTCGGGCTGGATGCTTTACCAGGGCGCTGCGCCGCTGGCATGGCTAGGCGTGATGCTGACGGTCGGCCCTATCCTGGCGGTCATTATGGTGCTGATGACGTTCAAGAACGTGGCGCGCACCAGTGCGCATTTCCCGCTGCTCAACATCCTCGGCGTGGTGGGCGTGGCGCTGGCGGTTTGGGCGTGGCAACGACAGGGAGCCGACATGCTGGCTCCCGCATTGGCCGCGGCGGCATGGGTGGGCTTTCTGCTCTACGCCTACTGGTTCTCGACCTTCGGCGATCGCCAGCCCAGCATGAAGCTGGTCGTGGGCAGCAAGCTGCCCCACTTCACCGTGCTGGATGCGCAGGACAAGACCATCAGCTCGGCGCAATTGACGGACAAGCCCGCCATCCTGATCTTCTATCGCGGCAACTGGTGCCCGCTGTGCATGGCACAACTCAAGGAGCTGGTGGCGCTCTACGATGAGATCAGTGCGTTGGGTGTGCGCGTCGCCATGATCTCGCCGCAGCCGCACAGCAATACGGTCGAGCTCGCGAAGATGTTCAAGGTGAAGTTCGATTTCCTGACCGATACCGGAAATGCCGCTGCCAAAGCGCTGGGCATCGAGAACATCAACGGCACGCCGATGGGCATGCAGATGCTGGGCTACGACGACGACACGGTGTTGCCCACCGTCATCATCACCGGCCGCGACGGCAAGATCGTGTGGACGCACGAGACCGACAATTACCGCATCCGCCCGGAACCGCAGATATTTCTCGATGTGCTGCGCCAGCACGGTGTGGTTGCCATGGCATAGCTGAGGAAGGGACTGACCGTGGTTGTGCCGCCGATAAAACCCCAGCGGCACAACCACGCTGGTTCAACCGGGGTTATCTACCGAGAACATGCTCCACGGGTAGGTGATCCACAGCTGGCTTTGGTAGCCCTCACGCCCCTGCGCCAGATCGAAACGGATGATCACCCCAGACAGCACTATGCGTGCGCCGACCCCATAACTCTCGCGCCCGTTCTTGAATAGCTGGCCGGATTGATCTGCCACCATGCCGCGCTCCCAGAAAGCGGCGAGCTGGATGCCGGTGCGCACGCCCTTGGCCAGATAGATGTTGAACGGGGTGCGTTCATCGGTCAGGTTCCAGCGGTATTCGACCCCGTAGAACAGCGCCTGACCAGCATAGAAACGCCCGTTGTCATACGAGCGCAAGCGTTGCGTTCCTCCCAGCGGGGTGGCCGTGCCATAGATGTTGTTCTCCAGTTTGCCCGCAAGCAATTTGGCTTCGGTAGCCTGACAGGCATCCCGATTGGGCCCAACGGGGTATTGAGTGCAGTTAAGACCATAGCGCTGCTGCAGCACGACCGGGTCGGTCACTCCCTGACGGGTGACATGGGCACGCGAGTAGAACAGATTGAATACCAGCGTATCCCATTCGCGCATCGGCGCATAAGCGCTGAGATTGTAGTCGTTGACGAAATATTCGCTTTCGTCTGCACTGCGGCTATGGGGCAAGCGGCTGGAAAACTCGAAACGGACGCCGTTGCGCGGGTCGAGCCGGTCATCGGTCAGATCGAGTGAGCCGCCCACGCTGTAAAAGTTGCCGCCCTTCCAGCCGGTATCCACTCCCGTAAACGCCTGGTTGTTCTTGTCCAGCACCTCGATCAGGCGGTTCCGCCCGCTCAACATGCGCATGAACAATTCGTAGCGGCGCTCATCGAAGGTGAGGGTCATCTGCCCCAGCAGATAATCCCCTTCCACCTTGGGACGAATTATGTCGGTCGGGTCGGAATTGATGCCGCGATTGTAGGAGGTGGCCGCGACCCGGTAGTCGTTATAGCCCATATCGAAGATCAGGCGCTGCGGGATCACGTGGTAATCGAGCAAGGCTGCACCGGTCGCCTTGATGTCGCCGCGCACGTAGTAGCCGGTAAAGTCGGTATCGCCGCCGCCCATGTTCAACACGCTGGCACCGACTCCGGCGGCTTTGCCCATGCCGGGAATCTCTCCCACTATCGGATAAAGGTAATAGCCGAAATCCCGCCCGAACTGGTCTTTGCGCCGCTCGACCACCTCGGCAAGACTCACACTGCTGAACGCCGTCAGCAGTAGCACCCAGCCCAAGAACCACCTGACTTCGAGATGCATGATGACTCCTGTCTTTTCGATAGTCTGTCACGGCTTGCGGACGATTTTATGCTGGCACCGGGTCAATGACAATTCGAAGCCATGGAAATAATAGGGGATCTGGCGCGTTTTACCGCACCAGCCTTACTCCCTCCCGATTCCTTCTTGCCCCGGTACGGGTATAATTCGCGCCAAGTTAAAACAGCAAGGAATAACCGTGTCTCTCTCCACCCGTGTACAAGCCATCAAGCCCTCTCCCACTCTCGCTGTCGCCGCGCGTGCGGCCAAACTGAAAGCCGAGGGCAAGGACATCATCGGACTGGGGACCGGCGAACCGGACTTCGATACGCCGCAGCACATCAAGGATTCCGCCATCGCGGCGATCAACAAGGGCTTCACCAAGTACACCGCCGTCGGCGGCACCCCCACACTCAAGCAGGCCATCATCGCCAAGTTCAAGCGCGACAACGGGCTGGACTACACCGCGAAGCAGATCCTGGTGTCCTGCGGCGGCAAGCAGAGCTTCTTCAACCTGGTGCTGTCCACCATCAATCCCGGCGATGAGGTGATCATCACCGCACCGTACTGGGTGTCCTATCCCGATATCGTGATCATCGCCGAGGGCCAGCCGGTGATCGTGCAGGCCGACATCGCGCAGGGATTCAAGCTGACGCCGGCGCAACTGGAAGCGGCGATCACGCCCAAGACCAGGATGGTCGTCATCAACAGCCCGAGCAATCCGTCCGGCGCGATGTACACGCTGGAAGACCTGAAGGCGCTGGGCGAGGTGCTGCGCAAGCACCCGAACATCATCATCGCCACCGACGACATGTACGAACACATCCAGCTCGGCGAGGACAAGTTCTATCAACATCCTGAACGCCTGCCCGGACCTGTACTCGCGCACCATGGTGCTGAACGGCGTGTCCAAGGCCTATGCGATGACCGGCTGGCGCATCGGCTACGCGGCCGGCCCGGAGCACATCATCACCGCGATGGAGAATGTGCAGTCGCAAAGCACCTCGAACCCGACCTCGATCTCGCAGGCGGCTGCGGAGACCGCGTTGAACGGCGACCAGAACTGCCTCGCGCCGATGATCAAGGCGTTCCGCGAGCGCCACGTGTTCGTGGTGAACGAACTGAACAAGATCCCGGGAGTGAAGTGCCTGATGGCGGGCGGCGCGTTCTATGCCTTCCCCGATGCGCGCGAAGCGATCGCAAGGCTGCACCAGCAAGGTAAAATCAAGGAAACCACCGACATCGCATTGTCCGAATACTTGCTGATGGAAGCCGGCGTGGCGGTAGTACCCGGCTCCGCTTTCGGCAGCGAAGGCTACTTCCGCATCTCCTTCGCCACCTCGATGGAAAATCTCAGGAATGCACTGGAGCGCATAGCAAAAGCGCTTTCCTGAGATTTCGGTGGAGACGTAACCTTTAGGTTACGTCGTACTCGCAACTCCCCGCTCACAAAAAAAAGGCCGGATATTCATCCGGCCTTTTTATTTCCTGCCCAATCCTGTTAGCGACCTGCCCGCAGCTTCGGTTCGGCCAATGTGCCGAACAGGGTCAGTTGGTTGTTGCCTGCACGCATCTTGATCTCGGCATTGAAACTACCCGAGAGTTGGTTACCCGGTGACACGTCGAACGAACCGCTGGCATTCAGCATCCCCGACATGATTCTGCAATTGACGGAAGTGCTGGGTGTGGTTCTCCAGCTGCACCGTGCCGATCATGTCCTCGAAGTGGGTGCGGCCACCGACCATGTGCTCGCGGCTTAACAGGCGCGCGGTCTCCACCATGTCGAAGCCATTGACCGTCGCATTCTTCACGGTGAACGAACCGTCCAGACGCGGGGCATCGCCGATCTGGGACAACTTCGCGCCAACCAGCGAGAAGGTGGCATCGCCGAACATCTCGCCTTCGATTCCGTTTTTCGGGAACATCTTGTTCAGCTCGAATGTCTTCGCTTCCAGATGCCCTTGCAGTTGCCAGCCTTTGCGCCAATTGAGTTTTGCATTGCCCAACAGGATACCGTTGTAGAGATGTCCATCCACCTCGGTGAAATTGACTTCGCCATCATTCAGATCGCCCTTGGCGCTAAGGTCGCTGAACACCACATCCGGCAGCAACGGCAAGCTGCTTTCTTTCAGGTTCACGCCCAGCTTCCAACGCCCCTGATTGGATTGCAGATCGACACCAAGCTTGTCGTCGGTGCTATGCAAGGAAACTCTGCTGAATTCGCCCTGTGCATCGATATCGGCGATGCCACTCAAGATCGGCAAGGCAACCTCGTCGGTGACAATCTTCACGCGCTGCAAGGTCAAATGACGCACCGGATATTGGGGAATGCTGCCCAGCAATTTCAGACTGGCCGCCTGCTTGTCGAGCAGATTTCCCTGGATGCTGACATCCTGCAGCTCGGCATTGCTGATGACCTTGACCTCCGAGAACAATGAAAGCAATTCAAAATTCAGCGCGACGCTGCCGACCTTCACTTCCTGCGCATTGCCCACTGTGACAGTTTTCAATTGCAGCTTGGGCGGGAATGAAGCCGCGCTCATGCCGCCAATATGCACAGGTTGTTTCAGTTGCGCGGAAAGACGTTGCTCCAGCGGAGCGATGTATTCCTGCAACGGATAGACGTAGGGCAGCACGATCGCCACCACCAGCGCCAGCGTGACCATACCGAAAGCGATCTTGCCCAAAGGCAGCGCTTTGCGATGTTTTCTGGCGGCAGGCTTTTGCGTAGCCTTGGCTTGCGACAACGCAGCTTGCTGGGCTGCCTGCTCGGCCTCGATCTTGGCTTGTGCCTTGGCACGCTGTTCCGCTTCGGCCCATGCATTGGCTTGCTCTTCCGCCAGCGCCTGTTCCTCGACTTTTCGACGTGCATCCTCTTCTGCCTTGCGTCGAGCCGCATCGGCCTCTTCCTTGAGGCGGGCCATCTCGGCAGCGACATCCTGTTTCGATTTCTTGGCGGCCTCTGCCTTGGCCTCGGTTGCTGCGCGCGCCTCCTCGGCTTGCACTGCCTGAGCTTCAGCCGCTGCATGCGCCTGCGCCGCAGGAACGGCGGTGGGTGCAACAGGTTGCTCCGCCCCGCCCAAGAACTTATCCAAATTGATTTTGAACACAGGCTCTGAGGTGGAAGCTGCGCTTTCCTTGGCTGCACGAGCCAAGGCTTCCTGCTCGGAAACGCGCTTGGCATGTTCTGCCGCTTCCTTCTCAGCCCTGAATCTGGCCGCCTCTTGCTCTGCCTTTAGTTGTGCCGCTGCTTGCGCTTCCGCCTCTGCCCTGGCACGGGCGGCAGCTTCCTGTTCGGCTTTCAGGCGGGCCGCTTCAGCTTCTTGCCGTGCTTTCTCTTCGGCCTCTTGTTTGGCGCGCGCTTCCGCTTCTGCACGAATCCTGGCCGCTTCCAATTCTGCCTTGATGCGCGCGGCTTCTTCTTCCGCTTTCCGCCGGGCCGCTTCGGCTTCTGCCTTGGCTTTTTCCGCGGCTTCCAGTTCAGCCTTGATGCGGGCTGCCTCTTGTTCCGCTTTCAAACGTGCCGCTTCGGCTTCCCGTTTTGCTTTGGCCTCGGCATCTTGTTGAGCGCGTGCTGCCGCCTCGATCGCATCGGCTTTTGCCTTCGCAGCCGCACCCAACGCTGCCTTGGCGCGCGCTGCTTCCTGCTCCGCTTGCATCCGCGCGGCGGCTTCCTGTTTGGCTTTGACTTCTGCTTGCTCGCGAATCACAGCTTCATGTTTAGCTCTGACTTCCGCCTCGGCTCTGGCGCGTGCCGCGGCTTCAACTTCCTGTTTGGCCTTGGCTTCGGCCTTGGCTTGCGCCTCGGCATTCGCCTTGACTTTGGCCGCAGCTACAGCCGCTTCCAGATCAGCTCTTCCGCGCGCAGCCTCATCTTCTTTTTGTTTAGCCGCTAGCGCAGCCGCGTTCGACGCGGGAGGCGCAGTAAGTATGCTGGTGAAATCCAGCTCCGCAGAAGGTGCGGAGGCCGGCTTTGGCACGAACATCTTGGGCGGGGTAATCTTGGGGGCAACAATCTTGGGTTCTGCTACCGGCCTGGCGTTATCGCGAATATATTCGCCCGCCACCAACTCCCCCAAAACGTCATGCAAATCCTCGCGCAAGCTGGGTGGTGCACGCTTGGTTATTTCGTCTACTGTGGATTTGTTATCGATGAGCAACATGATGCGCTTGAGGTCGCCTGACAGACTTGCACCTTCGCTCTCACCTTTTGCTGTTTTTATAAAGATTGTTTTCTTATCCATAGCCTACATTATGACTTGTTTTTTAGTCATACATCACTGAGGTTGTATGACGCTTCCTGAAAAAATTATCAAAATCTTCTCACAAAAGCATTTCTCTTATTGACCAAAACGCTCGCAGTCATTAGTATAGCGCCCTCATCAATTCCCTGATAGCTCAGTCGGTAGAGCGACGGACTGTTAATCCGCAGGTCCCTGGTTCGAGTCCAGGTCGGGGAGCCAAATAATAAGGGCTGGCGCGTAAGGCGCCAGCCCTTTTCATTTAATCCGCAATTAACTGACTCTCACTGCATCATGCAAATAACTCCGCTTCGACCAGTGTTATACCTTGCGCATCTTTGCTAGAGAGTGCCGGGGGAGTCTTCAACTTCCAATCTATAGCTAAAGCAGGATCATCCCAACGCAATGAGCGTTCGTACTCTTGAAACCAGTAATCTGTGGTCTTGTACACAAATTCCGCCATGTCAGAGAGCACTACAAAACCATGTGCGAAACCTTCGGGTATCCACAGCATGCGTTTGTTTTCGGCGGAGAGTTCCACTGCAACGTGCTGTCCAAGGGTCGGTGAACTTCGACGCATGTCCACAGCCACATCAAGCACTGTGCCATGCACCACACGCACCAGTTTGCCTTGGGGATGTTGTATCTGGTAATGCAGGCCGCGGAGTACGTTTTTTACAGAACGCGAGTGATTATCCTGAACAAAGCCCACCTCGCGCCCTATTAACCCGGCAAACTCGCGCATGTTGAAGCTTTCGAAAAAGAAACCTCTATCGTCGCCAAACACCTTGGGTTCGACAGTGAGCACATCGGGGATTGCGTTTGGGGTAATGTTCATAAAGACAAGCTCCTTTCCTTGAGCGTCTGCATCAAGTACTCCCCATACCCGCTCTTGATCAGCTCTGCGGCGAGCTTCTCCAGCTGAGCTGCATCAATAAATCCTTGGCGGTAGGCGATTTCTTCCGGGCAGGCTATCTTGAGCCCTTGACGATGTTCGATGGTCTGAATGAACTGGCCGGCTTCGAGCAGCGATTCGTGGGTGCCGGTATCCAGCCACGCATAGCCTCGCCCCATGATTTCCACGGATAACTTGTCTTGCTCGAGGTATATACGGTTCACATCGGTGATTTCCAACTCACCGCGCGGGGATGGTTTGAGATCGGCGGCGATATCCAGAACATCGTTGTCGTAAAAGTACAGGCCGGTCACTGCAAAATTGGATTTTGGTTGCCGCGGCTTTTCTTCCAACGAAATGGCGCGCCCTTCCCCATCGAACTCAACGACACCGTAGCGTTCCGGATCTCGTACATGATATGCAAATACCGACGCGCCTTCATTACGCTGCATTGCACTGTTCAATTTACTTTGTAAGGTGTGTCCATAGAAAATGTTGTCCCCAAGCACCAGCGCGGACGGGGCGTTTCCGACAAACTGGCGACCGATGATGAAAGCCTGCGCCAAGCCATCGGGTGAGGGTTGTACAGCGTACTGCAGGCTCACCCCCCACGTACTGCCGTCCCCCAATAGCTGCTGGAAACGTGGCGTGTCTTGCGGAGTGGAAATGATCAAGATGTCCTGGATGCCCGCAAGCATCAACGTGGACAGCGGGTAGTAGATCATTGGCTTGTCGTACACCGGCAGCAACTGCTTGGATACTGCCAGCGTGACCGGATGCAACCTTGTGCCGGAGCCTCCGGCGAGGATGATTCCTTTTCGCTTTGCCATGAGTATCTTTCCAATATTCCTGTCACTGCGTTCAAAACCGAGAACCATTTGGTGCGCAAGTGTTAACCAAAGGATCGATCAGCACAGCATGGGAAACTCGGTATTTCGGGAGGGATGACTACTTATCTGAAAGGTAGTGATTCACAGTAGAGATACTTCGCTTTGATGGAATGTAAGAATGCCTCGCCCAAGGCATCGGACCAAACAGCAAAGGCGAACAGTCCCACGACAGTACTGCCGTGATAATAAAAAGGGCCGGTGCAAGCACCGGCCCTTTCTCATTGCTGCTGCGCGCTATCAGCGAACCAGTTGATCGATATCGACCTTGATACCACTGGTTCCCAATGCGAGCGGCTTGCTCATACCCTGCAGGTCGCCAGGTTGCGGCATGGCAGCACCGGATTTGGAGACACGCACCACCACGACCACCTGCTCGAAGTTGGACATCTTCATCTCCGGCGACATCGCCATGCTGTCATCCAGCGAGAAGCGCAACGGCAAGTCTTTCACCTGCTTGCGCAAGATGGCCAGCGGCATCTTGGGACCCTGTGCGGCGCGCGCCAGCACGAACACCGTGTCGTTCGGGTCGGCCTTGCTCTTGAGCGCATCGCTCAGGGTCACAGTGCCAGTGATGCGCTCCTTGCCCGCCACCGGCATCTGGTTCGCAGCTTCGTTGATCTGTTCCGGCGCAGGAGCGGCCTTGCCGCCCTTGGCCATTCCCATGAATGTCCGCGCCTGCTGGATGCCGTCTTCGACCATCTTGGCGTCCGGGCTGCCGGACGGGATTTGTTTGAGCAACTTTTCCCAGTGACGGATGGCAGCCGGATAATCGCCACGCTCCATCGCCGCAGTTCCGGAAAGTGCCAGCGTCTTGGGTTCGTTCGGATCCAGTGCCAGAGCCTTATCCAATAACTTTGTTGCCGGACCGACCAGACTACCGTGGGCCATCGCCAGCGCATCGGCATAGTCAGCCCACAACCCTGCCTCGTTAGGAACCAGTTGAGTCAGCTTCTCGTATGTCCTCGCGGCATCGGCATACCGTTCCATTTCGACATAAGAGCGCGCCAGCATCAGCAATGGTTCCGGCTCGTTCGGGTTCTGCTCCGTCTTTTCTTCCAGTGCCTTGAGGCCGGTTTCAGTGTGCACCATGCCACCTGCGCCATGCACCACTTGCGGCAGGAATGCGTTCAGGTTGCCGATTTGCAAATACAAGCCGATGGAGGCCAGCGGTAACAGCAACGCCAAGGCGATGGCCGTGATCTTGAGCGGATGCGGCTGGTTCGGGACTTCGCCACCTTTGGTATCGCCGACCTCTTCCAGCAGCCGCGCCTGCAATTCGCGCTTACCCTGCTCGTGCAGTTCCGGCGTGAGCAGGCCATTCTTCAGGTCTGCATCCATCTCGGCGATCTGGTCGCGCAATATCTCCAGGTTCGCGGCATCGCGCACTACGGAATTGTTTTTGGACGTGCCACGCCAAAGCGGCAGCGCGACGAACAGGATGGCGACGATCAATAGTGCCGCACAGATGATCCAAAATAGAGTCATTTTTTATCTTCTTCGTTGAGTAAGTCGGCAGCGCGCTTAACGTCCGCATCGGACAGCGTGCGTTCAACCACCTGGTTCTTGCGCTTGCGCAACTGGTAGAACAGGATCAGACATCCGAGCAACAGGAGAATGAATGGAGCTACCCATAAAGGAATGGTCTCCTTGTCTACCGGCGGATCGAACAATACGGATTTGCCGAAGCGCTCAACCAGCATATCCAGTATCTCCTGGTCGGAGGCGCCTTCCTTCATCTTGTCGCGCATGATCTGACGCACATCATTCGACCAATCGGAATGCGAACTGGAAACTGATTCGCTCTGGCAAACCAGACAGCGCACCTTTTCCGCCAGCAGGATCATGCGTCGCTCCAATACCGGATCATCAGCCAGATCTTTGGCTTCACCGGCAAACGACAGCGTGGGAAACAAACACAAAAGTGCAATCAGTAAATGCTTCATTTCGATTTGAGCTCCGCGATCAGGGGCAGGATACGATCATGCAGGTTTTGTGACGTCACGGCGCCAGTCACCTTCTCCCTTATGACGCCCTGTTTGTCGATGACATAGGTTTCCGGCACGCCATAGACACCGAAATCGAAGCCGACTCTCCCGTCGGCATCCATGATCGTCAGGGTATAGGGATCACCGGCCTTGCGCAGGGTATTCTCGCCATCTTCGCGCTTGTCCTTGTAGTCCATGCCGATGATGGGCACGATGTTCTGACGCGACAAATCCATCAGGACAGGATGTTCATCCTTGCAGGAACCGCACCAGGATGCCCACACGTTCAGCAACCACACCTGCCCTTTCATATCGTTCATAGAGAACTTCTTGTCGGGTGCGTGCAATTGCGGCAGGGTAAAGTTCGGCGCCGCCTTGTTAATCAGGGGCGATGGAACATCGCTCGGATTCCGGTCTAGTCCCCGATACAAGAAAACAGACAAAACCAGAAACAACACCAAAGGCAATATGAAACGCATCATGCTGTCTTCTCCTTCAATTGCTCGGCAGCGCTCGCCTTACGCGCATGGATACGATAGCGACGGTCGCTGATCGCCACCACGCCGCCCAGAGCCATCAGCAGGCAGCCGAACCAGATCCAATCCACGAACGGTTTGATATAGACGCGCACCGCCCATGCCTCGCTGCCGGGGATCGGCTCGCCCAGCGACACATACAGGTCGCGCAACAAGCCGGGCTGAATGGCGGCTTCGGTCATCGGCATGCCGGATGCGTTGTACTGGCGCTTCTCCGGATGCAGTTCGGTAACCGGCTTGCCATCCTTGCTCACGCTCACACGGCCTTGTGCCGCGACATAGTTGGGACCCGGCTGTTCGCTCACGCCCTCGAAGCGGAACACATAGCCGCCCGCCTCCACCGTATCGCCGACATCCATGCGCACGTCGCGCTCTGTCTCATACCCCTTCACCATGGTCACGCCGATGATGAACACCGCGATGCCGATATGCGCCAGCTGCATACCGTAGTAGCTGCGCGAAGGTTGTTTCATGCGTTGCCACAGGCGCCGGAACCGGCGATGCGTTTACGCAGGTCGAGCAGCGAAGTGGTGATGATCCAGGCAGCCAGCAACAGCCCCAGCGCGATGAGCGGCGTCCACTTGCCCATGACCAGCGGCAACAGCAAGGCAATCACCACACTGGCCGCCAATGCCCAGCGCACGCGCTGCCAGATATCCGGCATGCTGGCCTGCTTCCAGCGCGCGACAGGACCCAGTCCCATCATCATGATCATCGGGATCATCAACGGCACGAACACGGTATTGAAGTAAGGAGGACCGACGGAAAGCTTGCCGAAACCCAGCGCATCCATGAACAGCGGATACAGCGTGCCGAGGAACACCGAAGCGGAAGCCACTGACAGCAAGACGTTATTGGTCAGCAGCATGGATTCGCGTGAAACGAGATCGAACTTGCCACCCAAGCCGATCTTGGGAGCGCGCCAGGCGAACAGCAGCAAGGAAGCGCCGATCACCACCACCAGGAAGGAAAGGATGAAGATGCCGCGCTTGGGATCGGTGGCGAAAGCATGCACCGAGGTCAGCACGCCGGAGCGCACAAGGAACGTTCCCAGGAGGCTGAGCGAGAACGCCGCGATAGCGAGCAGCACCGTCCAGCTTTTGAACGCGCCGCGTTTTTCCGTCACGGCCAGCGAGTGGATCAATGCGGTGCCGACCAACCATGGCATGAACGAAGCGTTCTCCACCGGATCCCAGAACCACCAGCCTCCCCAGCCCAATTCGTAATAAGCCCACCAGCTGCCCAGCGCGATGCCGATGGTCATGAACACCCAGGCTACAGTCGTCCACGGACGCGACCAACGCGCCCAAGTGGAATCGAGCTTGCCGCCCAGCAGCGCGGAAAGCGCGAAAGCGAAGGCGACCGAGAAACCAACGTAGCCCATGTACAACATCGGCGGATGGATGACCAAGCCTGGGTCTTGCAACAACGGGTTAAGGTCGCGGCCATCCATCGCGGCAGGCAGCAGGCGATCGAACGGGTTGGAGGTGAACAGCATGAACAGCAGGAAACCTGCGGAGATCAAGCCCATCACGCCGATCACGCGCGCCACCATCTCTTGCGGCAGATGTCGGCTGAAGGCGGCAACGGCAATCGTCCACAGCGTGAGGATGAACGTCCACAACAGCAGCGAACCTTCGTGTCCGCCCCATAGTGCCGCCACTCGATACGCGGTCGGCAACTGGGAATTGGAATGTTGCGCGACATACAGCACGGAGAAGTCGTTAGCCACGAAAGCTTGCACCAGGCAGCCGAAGGCGACTGCCACGATGACGAATTGCCCAAATGCCAAGGTACGCGCCGTGGACATCATCACCAGATTATTGCGTGCCGCACCCACGATGGGCAGAACACCCTGAATGAGGGAAAGAAACAGCGCGATGATAAGCGCGAAATTACCGATCTCTGGAATCATGCGATTAGTCCTGGATTACTTGGTGGTGGGCGATACGCCGGATTGCGCTTGAGCCGCCTGCTCCAGTGCGTGCTTGGCTTCCGGCGGCATGTAGTTCTCGTCGTGCTTGGCCAGCACTTCCTCGGCATGGAACACGTTGTCGGCTTCCAGCTTGCCTTGCGCGACCACGCCCTTACCTTCCTTGAACAGATCGGGCAGGATGCCCTTGTAGATCACCGGCATGTTTTTCGCGGTGTCAGTGATATTGAAGTGCACGGTCAGTCCATCACCTTCACGCTTCACACTGCCGGTTTCGACCAGACCGCCGATGCGGAAACTGCGGCCCTGCGGCGCTTCCTTGTTGTAGACCTGCGTGGGAGTAAAATACAAACTGACGTTGTTCTTCAGCGCAAACAGCACCAAACCCACTGCTGCACCGACCAGCGCAACGCCCGCCACGATGAACGCTAATCTTTTTTGTCTTGGCGTCATGCCAGCTCTCCTGTCTTGTCGTCACCCATTTCATCGCGCATCAGGCGCACTTCACGCAACGCTTTCTTTCTGCGGTGGCGCACCATGGCGACCTCGACAGCGAACACCAGCAACGCTACGCCGTATGAGCCCCAGACGTAAAAGGCATAACCGTTCATGGCGAAGAATTCAGACCAGTTCATGACCGCCCCCCGTTCGATTGTTTCACTTCGGGCAGATCGTTCACCCATTGCGTATTGGCCTCACGTTCGAGAATGATGCTGCGCACGCGCGCCAGGGTTATCGCGATGACGTACAGCCAGCAGGCGATCAATACCGCGAACATGGCTTGCTGCATGGCGATGTGCATGCTGGTTCCGCTGAATTTGATGGTCGACCCCTGGTGCAGGGTGTTCCACCATTTCACCGAGAAGTAGATGATGGGCACGTTCACCGATCCGACGATGGCCAGCAAGGCACTGGCTTTATCCGCGCGACGCGGGTCCTCGATGGAAGCCTGCAAGGCAATGAAACCGAGATAGAGGAACAGCAGGATCAATTCCGAGGTCAGGCGCGCATCCCACACCCACCATGCGCCCCACATCGGCTTGCCCCACAGCGCGCCGGTCCACAGCGAGATGAAAGCGAACAAAGCACCCGTCGGTGCCAGCGCTTGCGCCATCATGGAAGAAAGCCGGGTCTTGAAGATCAGCCCCAACGCTGCATAGCCCGCCATGATGAGATAGATGAACATGGACAGGATGGATGCAGGCACATGGATGAACATGATGCGATAGGCTTCGCTCTGTACGGCGTCGGTCGGCGCCACGAAGAAACCGATATACAGTCCAACAACGAACAGGATTGCGGCAGGCCATGCGAAGAAGGGAATCAGTTTGCCGGCCAGACCATAGAAAGTCGTCGGTGCCGAATATTTGAACCAGTTAATAGCCAAATCTTTACTCCATCGAAATCTTCAGCGCCTGTGCCGCCACGAATGGCGTGAACACCAACGCGAATAACAAGAACGCGCCCAACAACGACAAGTTGGAAACCGCGCTCATCCCACTGGTGACCGCCTCTACCGCACCCGCGCCGAAGATCAGCACCGGGATGCACAAAGGCAACACCAGCAACGACACCAACACACCACCGCCACGCAAACCCAATGTGAGCGCAGCACCAATGGCACCGACCATACTCAGGATCGGCGTGCCCAGCAGCAGCGCGAGCACCAGCATCCCCAGCGCTTGCGCCGACATGTCGAACTGCAATCCCAGTACCGGCGCGATCAGCACCAGCGGCAGACCGGACAACATCCAATGCGCCACGATCTTACCCAGCACCAGCGCGGTGAGTGACTGTGGAGCGAGCAACATTTGCTCCAGCGTTCCGTCCAGGTAGTCCGCCGAGAACATGCGCGGCAAGGACAGCATCGATGCCAGCAAAGCCGCGACCCACACCACGCCGGAGGCCATCTTGCGCAACATTTCCGGCTCCGGCCCGACCCCCAACGGAAACAGGCTCGTCACCATCACGAAGAAGACCAAAGTCGTCAGCACGTCAGCACGGCGACGCATCGCCAGCAGCAGGTCGCGCCGGATCACCAATCCCAACAACCCAAACAGCGAAAGCTTGTTCATGACCGCACCTCCGACACGTTACTGGCAAAGCCAGCAGTTTGCGGGAGGAGGTGCTGTGCTGTCATTCCCACACCCATCGCATTCACGCACCGTATCATGACAGCGCCAACTGCCTGGTCTGCACACCGGCGACTTGCAACGGCTGGTGTGTGGTGAAAATCGCCATGCCGCCTTTCGACAGATGTTCACCTATTAGTTCCTGCATCAGCCCCACTGCCCCCACATCGAGTGCGGTCAATGGCTCATCCAATATCCACAAGTGCGCATCGCCAATCAGCAAACGCGCCAGTGCGACCCGGCGTCGCTGCCCTTGCGACAAGACCCGCACCGGCAGGTGTTCACGGCGCTGCAGTCCCATGCGGCGCAACGCAGTAACAGCTTGTTGCTCGCTCACCGTATAGCCAGCCAAACCCGCGCTCATCTGCAAGTTCTCCAGCGCACTCAGCTCGTCCTTGATGGCATTCAGGTGACCGAGATAGCACATCTCGGCATGGTAGGTGTCATCCCACTCATTGATATCCTGTCCGCACCAATGCACCGCACCGTGCACCGGTTGCACGAAACCACACAAGGTACGCAATAACGTAGTCTTACCGCTGCCATTCGCGCCCTGCACTTGCATCAGCTCTCCGGCGGAGAGAGTGAAACTCAATCCGCTGAACAAGCGATGGTCGCCCCGCTCACAGGCAAGGTCAGTCACTTCCAGCTTAGGGGCTTGCTGCATGGGAAAACGCCACTCCTGCCCAAAACAAAACAGCGGCGGATTATATACGAATGATCGCGTGCAATGCGGCGCATCTATTGAGTTATAATCCGCGCCGCATCAGTCGTTCGCAACCAATTTGAACTGAGGAAAACATGGGATTTTTGGCAAATAAACGCATTCTTGTCACCGGTATGCTCAGCAACCGCTCCATCGCTTACGGAACAGCACAAGCCATGCACCGAGAAGGCGCCGAACTGGCTTTCACCTACCAAGGCGAGCGCGTTAAAGACCGCGTCGTCGCGATGGCAAAGGAATTCGGCAGCGAGCTGGTATATCCGTGCGATGTCTCCAGCGATGCCGAAATTGAACAACTCTTCGCCGACCTCGGCAAGGAATGGGGGAAATTCGATGGTTTTGTTCACGCCATCGCTTTTGCCCCGCGTGAAGCGCTGGATGGCGATTATCTGGACGGACTGAGTCGCGAAGCGTTCCGCATTGCGCACGACATCAGCTCGTACAGCTTCTCTGCAATGGCCAAGGCCGCATTGCCACACCTGAATGATAATGCTGCACTGCTCACCATGAGCTACCTCGGTGCAGTGCGCACCATGCCACATTACAACGTGATGGGTCTGGCCAAAGCCAGCCTCGAGGCCAGCGTGCGTTATCTGGCGATGGATCTGGGACGCAAAGGGTTGCGTGTTAACGGCATCTCCGCCGGCCCGATCAAGACCCTTGCCGCAGCAGGTATTGGCGATTTTGGCAAACTGCTCGCCTACAACGCGAAGCATGCCCCACTCAAACGCAACGTCTCCATCGAGGAAGTTGGCAACGTTGCCGCTTTCCTGTGCAGCGATCTGGCCAGCGGCATCACCGGCGAGATTTCTTATGTCGACGGTGGCTTCAACACCACAGCACTCGGCACTACTGAAGCTTGATCGGGTTTATTTGGGGAATGAAAAACGCCGCTCACTGAGCGGCGTTTTTCTTTGTACGACAATCTCGCTAACTACTACTTCCCTTCCGCGGCGAAGTTCTTCATCGTAATGTCGGCACGTTTCTTCGCATCAGACAGATAGGCCAGCAACAACTCCTCGCCGGTGATCTGACGTATCTGTTGCGCGTAACGGATACGCTTGCCCTCATCGACCGAATCAGCTTCCTTTACCGTATCAATGCGTGCCAATACATAACCATTCTGACCATCCACTCCTACATATGCAGGCAATTTGCTCGCGTCGGCTGCGAATACCGCTTGCCCCAATCGTGGCTCCAGGCCAGAAAGTTGACTGCGCGTGATGCTTTGTACCGCCTTCCAACTCACGCTGACTTTTTCCCCGCGCTGCAATTGTTCCAGCAACGCCTTGCCTTGTTGAGATGCAAGTTCAACCGCCTGCGCGCGCAGCAACTTCTGCTGGATGTCGGCTGAAACCTCAGCCAATGGGCGTACGCTCGCCGGTTTATATTCAGTCACGCGTGCCGCCAATAGCGTGTTCGGCGCAACCTCCACTGCCGCAGTATTGCGCTTGTTCTTCAGGGCATCTTCCGAAAACACCGCTTGCAATGCCTTGTCCGTCCATATTCCAGCAGGAGGCTGACCTTTACTTAGCCATACAGCGCGTTGCACTGATGCTTTCGCCAATTCAGCAGCAGGTTTCAGGCTATCGCTTTGCTCATAAACGGTATTGTTGAATTTCTCGGCAAGTTCGGCGAATTTATCGTTTGCATGCTGCGACTTCAGACCCTGAACAATCCGCGGCCTCACCTCATTCAAGGCCTGCGTCTTTGCGGGTTTCACCGCAAGCAATTTGATGATGTGGTAACCATAATCGGTTTTCACCAGATCGCTTATTTCGCCGACCTTGAGGGAGAACACGCTGTCTTCGAAAACCTTAACCATCGCACCGCGTCCGAACATCCCAAGATCGCCGCCGCTTGCCGCCGATCCTGGGTCTTGGGAGTACTGCTTAGCCAGGACAGCGAACTTTCCCGGCGATTGTTTGATCTGTTGCAACACCTGCTCTGCCTTCGCCTTGGCGGTCTGCTTCTCCGCATCAGAAGCCTGCTTGGAGACTGTGATTAGAATGTGTGCAGCCTGACGTTGCTCCTGCGTCCCGAAATCCGCCGGATGTTCATCGTAATACTTCTTGATTTCCTCGTCCGTAACCGTCACTTGCGGCAACAACGAGTCAGCTGAAAACACCACGTATTCAACGCTGGCACGTTCCGGCATCTGAAATTCTTGCGCATTCTTGCTGTAATAGTCACTGACGGCGTTATCGGACAACTTCACCTGCTTAACGAACGCGGCCGCATCGAGGTTCGTCACCGCGACAATGCGTTGCTGCTCGCTCAAGCGAACCAGATTTTCGGCAACGCTATCTGCCGCATACCCATTTTGGGTATATGCATCAGTCAATTGCCGTGTAAGCAGATCCTGACGGACGCGCTCTGCAAATACCGAGGGACTCATGCCCTTTTCGCTCAGCACTGCCACATAGCGCTGTTTGTCAAACTTGCCGTCTTTCTGGAACACCCCAATGCTGGCGATGATCTGGTAAAGCTGTTCGTCAGACATCGCCAGCTTGACGTTACGTGCCTCTACACCCAATAGATGCTGAGTAACCAATCCTTCCAGCACTGAATGTTTAATTTCCGGCTTGTCAAAAATCGCGGGGTCGAAATTGGATCCGGCCATTTCACGAATTCGTTGCTGCTGTTGAGTCAGCGCATTGTCGAATTCCTGCTGCCCAATCTTTTCTCCATTGACCGTTGCTAACGGCTCCGCACCACCGGACTTGCGATATGAGTCCACCCCCCAAAATGCGAAGGGCAAAATGATCAGCGCCAGTACGATTTGCACCAGGCGTTTTTTTTCTTGCACGAAATCGAACATAACAAGCTACCCGAAAGTACGGATGCCGTTCCGGACATCCCATATGAAAAAAGGCGAACTTTCGTTCGCCTCTGTTTGGCGGAGTGGACGGGACTCGAACCCGCGACCCCCGGCGTGACAGGCCGGTATTCTAACCAACTGAACTACCACTCCATGAACCTAACTACTTACTACTGAAACTCTGGTGGGTGCTGACGGGATCGAACCGCCGACAATCGCCTTGTAAGGGCGGTGCTCTACCAGCTGAGCTAAGCACCCGACGACAAAGAACGCTAGTTTACAGCATCTTTCAAACCTTTGCCAGCGCGAAATTTAGGAACTTTAGCTGCCTTGATTTTAATTGTGGCGCCAGTGCGGGGATTGCGGCCATTGCGCGCAGCGCGCTTGCCAACGTAGAACGTGCCAAAACCAACCAAGCTCACAAGCTCACCCTTCTTCAGGGATTTCTTGATGGCCTCGATAGTCGCGTCCAATGCACGACCAGCCGCGGCCTTGGAAATGTCAGCGGATTTAGCAATTGCTTCGATCAGATCAGATTTATTACTCACGCGATTCCCCTTTGCTTGTTGGTTAAGAACACAGGAAAGCCCTGCGATGGCTTTATATCAAGGGTTTTAGGGTGGGTCAAGCAAATGCAAAACTTTTTTTGTTGGCCCACCTGCCTCGCAACCCCCGTCAATGCTTGATTGCAGACGATGTACCAGTTTCGCTGATGACTGCGGCTGATGTCACAGTGGCGACTTCCTGCGCTGGCAGGGGCTCCGGCTTATGTTCCAGCGCCATCTCCAAGACTTGCTCTATCCACTTAACAGGATGGATGTTGAGTTTGTTTTTTACGTTATCCGGAATCTCAACTAAATCTTTAGTGTTTTCTTCGGGAATCAGAACGACCTTAATTCCGCCCCGCTGTGCCGCCAACAGCTTTTCCTTCAACCCGCCGATGGGCAGCACTTCGCCACGCAACGTGATCTCGCCAGTCATCGCCACATCCGCACGCACGGGAATACCGGTCAACGCAGACACCATTGCAGTGCAAATACCGATACCGGCACTCGGACCATCTTTGGGGGTAGCACCTTCCGGCAAGTGAATATGCAGATCGCTCTTCTCGTAAAAGTTCTCCGCGATACCCAATGTTCGCGCACGACTACGCACCACGCTCAGCGCAGCCTGAATAGACTCTTGCATCACCTCGCCCAACTTGCCGGTAGTTGTAGTCTTACCCTTACCTGGCAAAACGGCGGTTTCAATAGTCAACAATTCGCCGCCAACTTCAGTCCACGCCAAGCCAGTAACCTGCCCGACCTGATTGTGCTTTTCAGCGATGCCGTAGCTGTAGTGACGCACACCGAGATACTTGTCCAGATTGCGCGCATTGACCACCACCTTGGTTTCACGTCCTTTCAGCAACAAGGACTTCACCACCTTGCGGCATATCTTGGAAAGTTCGCGCTCCAGACTGCGCACACCAGCCTCACGCGTGTAGTAACGCAAAATGTCGCGAATCGCGCTCTCCGAGACGCTGATCTCTTCCGGCTTGAGGCCGTTGTTCTTGATCGCCTTCGGCAACAGATAGCGCGTGGCGATATTGACCTTCTCGTCTTCCGTATAGCTGGAGACATGGATCACCTCCATGCGATCCAGCAAGGGCGCCGGAATGTTCATGCTGTTGGAGGTGGCGACAAACATCACGTCCGACAGGTCATACTCGACCTCGACGTAGTGATCGACAAAGGTGTGATTCTGTTCGGGGTCGAGCACCTCCAGTAATGCCGAGGAAGGATCGCCGCGGAAATCCATTCCCATCTTGTCCACTTCATCCAACAGGAACAGCGGATTTTTCACACCGATCTTGCTCATGTTCTGCAGGATCTTGCCGGGCATGGAGCCGATGTAGGTACGGCGATGCCCGCGTATCTCGGACTCGTCGCGCACCCCACCCAGTGCCATACGCACGAACTTGCGGTTGGTAGCGCGCGCGATGGATTGCCCCAGCGAGGTCTTGCCGACGCCGGGGGGGCCAACCAGACACAAGATTGGCGCCTTCATCTTTTCGACGCGCTGCTGCACTGCGAGATATTCCACGATGCGTTCTTTAACTTTCTCCAAGCCGTAATGATCGGCTTCCAGGATATCTTCTGCGTGCTTCAGATCAGTATCGATCTTGGTCTTCTTCTTCCACGGCAAGCCGATAAGGATATCGATGTAGTTGCGCACCACCGTCGCCTCGGCGGACATGGGCGACATCAGGCGCAGCTTCTTCAGCTCAGCCTCAGCCTTGGCGCGCGCATCCTTGGGCATATGCGCAGCCTTGATCTTCTTTTCGACTTCTTCGATATCGGCGCCGTCTTCGCCCTCGCCCAGTTCTTTCTGGATCGCCTTGACCTGCTCGTTCAGGTAGTACTCGCGCTGGCTCTTCTCCATCTGGCGCTTCACACGCCCACGGATACGCTTCTCCACTTGCATGATGTCCAACTCGGCTTCCAACAGACCCAGCAGATGCTCGAGGCGCTGACGCACATCGAATATCTCCAGCACTTCCTGCTTTTGTTCCAGCTTGAGCGGCAGATGCGCTGCAATGGTGTCGGCCAGACGACCGGCATCGTCGATGCCAGCCAATGAAGTCAGTATCTCCGGCGGTATCTTCTTGTTCAGTTTGACGTATTGATCAAATTGGTTGATCAACGCACGACGCATCGCTTCGGCCTCGTGCCCGATCTCTTCATCGATAGGCACCGCCTGTATCTCGGCATCCAGATGCGACTTGTCATCGTATATACGCAACACCTTGGCGCGCTGCGTGCCTTCCACCAGCACCTTGACGGTACCGTCAGGCAACTTCAGCATCTGCAGGATATTGGCGATGCTGCCGATACGGTAGATATCTTCGGTAGCCGGCTCGTCCTTGGCGGCGGATTTCTGCGCCACCAGCACGATGCTCTTGCCCGCTTCCATCGCCGCTTCCAGCGCCTTGATGGATTTGGCACGCCCGACGAACAGCGGAATGACCATGTGCGGGAACACCACCACGTCGCGCAATGGCAACAAGGGGAACAGGTCTGCGGTTGCAACGGTAGGATCGTATTCGGCCATGATTCGGGACTCTAATGATTAGGGGGCACAACTAAAATGGGGACAAGGCCCGAAAATTCAAGCCCGCCCGCCAAGGCCGTCATTACGCGACCTTGGGCGTATCCGCATACATCACGATGGGTTTGATCTCGCCCGAGCTGTTCTCGTCCAGCACCACTTTGCTCACATTCTCCGCCGAGGGAAGATCGAACATGGTATCCAGCAAAGCCTGCTCAAGGATGGAACGCAATCCGCGCGCGCCGGTCTTGCGTGCCAACGCCTTTTTGGCAATCACATCCAGCACACCTTCACGAAACTCCAGCTCTACACCTTCCATCGCGAACAACTTTTGATATTGCTTGGTTAGCGCGTTCTTGGGCTCGGTCAGAATCTGGATCAAGGCAGCCACATCCAAGCCTTCCAGCGTTGCCACTACCGGCAGACGGCCGACGAACTCGGGAATCAAGCCGAACTTGATCAAGTCTTCCGGCTCCACTTCGCGCAACACGGCACCGACATCTTTGCTTTCATCACGCTTGGCAAGATTAGCCGAGAAACCGATCCCTGCCTTTTCCGAACGGTTGCGGATCACTTTCTCCAAACCGTCGAACGCCCCGCCGCAAATGAACAGGATATTGGTGGTATCCACTTGCAGGAACTCGGTATTCGGATGCTTGCGCCCACCCTGCGGCGGGATCGAAGCTTTGGTACCTTCGATCAACTTGAGCAGCGCCTGTTGTACGCCCTCTCCCGACACATCGCGGGTGATGGATGGGTTATCCGATTTGCGCGAGATCTTGTCGATCTCGTCGATATAGACGATGCCGCGCTGGGCTTTTTCCACGTCGTAGTCGCAAGCCTGCAACAATTTCTGGATGATGTTCTCGACATCCTCGCCGACATAACCTGCCTCGGTCAGCGTAGTTGCATCCGCCATCACGAACGGCACATTGAGCAAGCGCGCCAAGCGTCTGCGCCAGCAAGGTCTTGCCGGAGCCAGTTGGACCGACCAGCAGGATGTTGCTCTTGGCCAGCTCGATACCGTCTTTGTCCGTGTTTTTCAGGCGCTTGTAGTGGTTATACACCGCCACCGACAATATCTTTTTCGCCTGACGCTGACCGATAACGTATTCGTCCAGACGTTCGCATATTTCATGCGGGGTCGGCAGTTCGCTCTTGTCAGCCTTGTCACCACCGATGGCGCTCTGCGTCTCCTCGCGGATGATGTCGTTGCACAAGGCGATACATTCATCGCACACGAACACCGACGGTCCCGCGATCAGCTTACGCACCTCGTGCTGGCTCTTGCCGCAGAACGAGCAGTACAACAGCTTGTCGCCTTTGTTTTTATCCGATGTCATTTGTACCTCCGCTCCGAATCTATCGGCAGCCTACTGAATTACTTAAACTCGCTTATCCAGCACCTGATCCACCAGGCCATATTCCATGGCCTCTTGCGCAGTCAGGAAGTTATCGCGCTCACTGTCGCGTGCGATCTCCTCCACGGTACGCCCGGTGTGCTGCGCCATCAATGTATAAAGGCGCTCGCGCAGACTCAGGATGTACTTGGCATGGATCTCGATATCCGACGCCTGTCCGCGGAAGCCGCCCAGCGGCTGGTGGATCATCACGGTGGAATTGGGCAAAGCGAAACGTTTGCCCTTCTCGCCCGCTTGCAGCAGGAACGCGCCCATCGACGCCGCCATGCCGATGCACAGCGTGGAGACCTGCGGCTTGATGAACTGCATGGTGTCGTAGATCGCCATACCCGCCGAGATGGAACCGCCCGGCGAGTTGATGTAGAAGTGGATGTCCTTGTCCGGATTCTCCGATTCCAGGAACAGCATCTGTGCCACGATCAGATTGGCAGTGTGGTCGTTGACCTCGCCGACCAGAAACACCACACGCTCCTTGAGCAGGCGCGAGTAGATGTCATAGGCGCGTTCGCCGCGTCCGCTGGTCTCGACCACCATCGGGATCATGCCGATATCTTGCGGTTCCATCATGTGCGAGGCGGCGTTATGCAGCATGCTTAGTTACTCCCCATCAGTTCAGTCAGAGTAACGGCCTGATCGCTGACCTTGGCACCGGCCAACACCCAAGCGACCACATTGTCTTCCAGCACCAGGTTTTCTATCTCGCGCAGACGGCCCGGCTCGGCGTTATACCAACGCACCACCTCTTCCGGATGCTCGTAGCTCTGGGCTTGTTCCTGAATCAGCGCCTGCACTTGTTCCGGCTTGGCATTCAGATCATGCTTCTTCACCAGTTCGGCCAGGATCAAACCAAGCTTCACGCGCTTGGTCGCGCGTTCGTTGAACATATCGGTCGGCAACTGCATGCCTTTGGGGATCTTCATGCCGCGCGACTCCATGTCATGCAAGGTCTGTTGCATCAGTCGCTGCGCCTCGCTTTCCAGCAGTGCCTTCGGCACTTCCAGCTGCGCGAGCTTGAGCAACACTTCCATCGCGTTGTCTTTGTTGCGTGCCTTTACGCGACGCTGCGCTTCGCGTCCGATGTTGTCGCGGATCTCTGCTTTGAGCTTGGCGACATCGCCGTCCGCCCCCAGGGACTTGGCGAATTCCGCATCCACTTCAGGCAAATGTGCCGCTTCCACGGCATGCACGGTGATCGTGAAAGTGACTTGTTTGCCCGCCACATCCTTGCCGTGATAATCCGCGGGGAAGGTCATGTCAAAAGACTTGGTCTCGCCGGCCTTCATGCCGACGATGGCCTTTTCGAAATCAGGCAGCATGCGTCCGGCACCCAACACCACAGCGAAATCCTTGGCTTCGCCGCCTTCGAATACCACACCGTTCAGCTTGCCGCTGAAATCGATGCGCACCTGGTCGTCGTTCTGCGCGGCACGGTCGGCTTTCTTGAACTCGGCGCGTTGCTTGCGCAAGGTGGTGATCGTGTCTTCCACATCCGCATCGCTCAGGGTGAACGAGACGCGATTCACGCTTTCACCAGAAACGGAACCCAAAGTGACTTCGGGATAGACCTCGAAGGTCGCGCTGTATTCGATCTGCGGTGCGTTCAGGTCTGTGGTCTTGAGTTCAAACTGCGGATAACCCGCCACTTGCAACTTATTGGTAACCGCAGCCTCGGCAAAAGAACGCTGCAAGCTCTCGCCCAGCACTTCCTGTTGCACGGACGGGCCATATTGCTGCTCCAGCACTTTGAACGGGACCTTGCCCGGGCGGAAACCGTGTACTTTGGCGGTACGGCCAAGACGCTTCAGTCGCGCTTCGACTTCGCCGCGCAATTGTTGTTGGGGGATGGATGCATTCAAACGGCGTTGCAATCCACTCAGGGTCTCTACATTTGACATACTGACACTTCCTTTGAATTTTAAGCAGGCTTCACAAAACGAATATCGCGGGCGGAATGATACATGAAACGGGGCGGTAAGGCCCGCCCGTCCCCTCAACCCGCATAGGCTGGCACCTGCGGCAGGTGCCAGATATCGCGGTTGTAGTCCTGAATGGTGCGGTCGCTGGAGAATTTGCCGCTTGCGGCCGTATTCAGGATGCTCATGCGTGTCCAGCGCTTCCGATCGCGGTAGGCAACCGCCACCTCGCGTTGCGCGTCCACATAAGCGCGAAAATCTGCCGCAGTCAGCCAAGGATCGTGCGGGCTCAGGATGGATTGTACGACAGGCTCGAATAACCCCGGTTCGAACAGGTTGAAATGCCCGCTTTCCAGCAGGTGTATTACTCGCGCCAAGTCTGCATCGGCAGCAGCGATGGCCGCGGGGTCATAATGTCCATGTGATGCCGCCACCTGTTCGGCGGTCAGCCCGAACAGGAAGAAATTTTCTTCACCGACCTCTTCGCGGATCTCGATGTTCGCCCCGTCCAGCGTGCCGATGGTGATCGCACCGTTCATCATGAACTTCATGTTGCCGGTGCCGGAAGCTTCCTTGCCGGCCGTGGATATCTGTTCCGACAGATCGGCCGCCGGACAGATCACCTCCATCGCCGAGACGCGATAGTCCGGCAGGAAGGCAAGGCGCAGCAATCCCCGGGTAGCGGGGTCGTGATTGACGACCTCGGCCACGGCCGTGACCAGCCTGATGATCCGCTTCGCCATGGCATAGCCGGGAGCGGCCTTGCCGCCGACCAGCACGCAACGCGGCGTCCAGTCGGCCGTGTCACCGCGTTTGATGCGGTCATACAGATGAATGACATGCAGCACGTTGAGCAGTTGGCGTTTGTATTCGTGGATACGCTTCACCTGAACATCGAACAGCGCAGCAGGATCGAATACCACTCCGCAATCGCGTGCAACCAGCTCTGCCAGCCGTTCCTTGTTGGCCTGTTTCACATTGTGCCACTTCACCTGGAACGCTTCCTCGTCGGCGAACGGGCGCAATGCGTGCAGCTTGGACAAGTCGGTGCGCCATCCATCGCCGATGCTTTGGTCGATCAGCGCACTCAACCCGGGATTGCACGACGGCGAGCCAGCGACGCGGCGTCACGCCATTGGTCTTGTTGTTGAACTTGGCGGCCATAGTTCGTAAAAGTCATGGAACAGATGTTGCTGCAGCAGACGCGAGTGCAGTGCTGCCACGCCGTTGACCGAGAAGCATGCCACGATTGCCAGATAGGCCATGCGTACCTGCGGCACGTCGCCCTCCTCGATGATGGACATGCGGCGTTGCCGCTCCGTGTCGCCCGGCCAGCGCAGCGATACCTCTGCCATGAAGCGCGCATTGATTTCGTAGATGATGTCCAGCAAGCGCGGCAACAGGCGCCCGAACAGGCGCACCGGCCAACGCTCCAGCGCTTCCGGCAGCAGGGTGTGGTTGGTATAGGCCATGGTGCGGGAGGTGATGTCCCAGGCGTCATCCCAGCCCAGCCCATGCTCGTCCATCAGCAGCCGCATCAGCTCCGGCACCGCACAGGTCGGATGGGTGTCGTTCAGCTGAAAACAGTTCTTCTCGGCAAAATCGGAAAAATCCTCGCCATGCTTGTGCACCCATTGCCGCAACACATCCTGCAGACTGGCTGAGGCCAGAAAATACTGCTGGCGCAGACGCAGTTCCTTGCCGTTCTCGCTGGCATCGTTCGGATACAGCACCATGGTGATGTGCTCGGCCGCGTTCTTGGCTGCGACCGATTCGGTATAGCTGCCGGCATTGAACTCATCCAGATCGAATTCTTCGGTGGCCGCCGCCTTCCACAGACGCAACGTGTTCACTGTGCCGTTGCGATAGCCGGGGATCGGCATGTCGTAAGGCACGGCCAGCACATCCTGCGTATCGACCCAGCGCGCACGCATCTTGCCGTCCGTCTCGACATGGAAGTCGCTGCGCCCGCCGAATTTGACTCTGCCTCGTACTCCGGGCGCTCGATCTCCCATGGATTGCCGTCGCGCAGCCAGTGATCCGGCTCCTCCACCTGACGGCCCTGCTCGATCTTCTGGCGGAACATGCCGTATTCGTAGCGGATGCCGTACCCTGTCACCGGCAATTGCAGTGTGGCGCAGCTGTCGAGGAAACAGGCCGCCAACCGTCCCAAGCCGCCGTTGCCCAGGCCGGCATCGCTCTCCAATTCCCGCACCTCTTCCAGCGCCAAACCCAGATTGCGCAACGCTTCGGTGGTCGCACTCTCCAAATCCAGATTCAGCAGGGCATTGCCCAACGCACGCCCCATCAGGAACTCCAGCGACAGGTAATACGCCTGCTTGCAATCCGCTTCCTCATAGGCACGCTGCGTATGGCGCCAGCGTTCCACCAAGCGGTCGCGTAGCGCCAGGGCGCAGGAGGCATAAACGTGATGCGAAGACACCCGCTCCTTGTCCCAGCCCAGCGTGTGATTGAAGTAGCGGCAGAAATCCTCTTCCACGCCATTTATATCCATGGCCAGCGGCTTGCGCATGGTATTGGGGTGGGTGGCGAGGAAAGGCTTGTTGGCAGTATTCATATACCCCCCGGGAAGTTTTTTCTCTGTCGTGCTCAAGCGACGTCGATACAGAATTCCAGTTTCTCCGACTGGGCTGTCAGCATGCAGTCGAAGGTCAGCACCACAGCCTGCATGATCTTCTCGAAACCGGCTTCCGATTGCGACACACTGAAGCAAGGTTGCGAATGGAGCGCTACCGGACGATCGACCGAGACATTGAGCCGACCGCCCAGCACATCGTCTTCCAGCACGATGTGCTGCATCGCAGCATGCTGCAGCAGCTGCCCGAAACCGCCCATGATCTCGTCGCCCACCCGGAAACGCCCGGCCGGCCCGTCGCAACTCGGCATGGCAAGGTTTACCGTCACTTCAAAGACACCCTCGCCGACACCATCGAATTCGTAGGTAACAAACAAGCGCGCACCATCCAGCGCAACTGACTTGCGTACCCGGCCCGCGCCCAAAGCAGCCTCGAACATCACACCGTGTGTCCTGCCCGCATGCGCCGTCGCAACGTAACTTGGTCTGCTCTCGGTATCTTCAGTCGACCACCGGTCCAGAAACATCAGTTTCTGCCGTTCGTCGATCACCATGTCCTCTTGCGTGATCTCGTGCTTGAGACTGACGCGTTCATGCGGATTGGCGATCCCCTCGCCTTGATGCTGTCCGCCCGGCTGCGCATGCACCTTGCGATGGTAATGTTCCTGCGGCATGGAGAGCGTGTCGGCGAAGTTATGGTTCAGGCGGTAGGCATCGAACTCGCACAGGGCGGCACTGCCATCCTGCCGCAACACCGCCTGCAACACACCGTTCTGCACGAATATCTCATCTTCGCCGTCCAGATCGAGATCGACTGCCAGCTTGGGTTTGCGCGGCTCAACCTTATCCAGCAGGGCCTCCAGTTTGACGATGGCGTTGTAGATGGCGCGGCGCAAATGCGGCAGGTAGAGTCCGCCAAACAGCCCGTGCCAATAGGCATCGTTGGCCTGCGCCTCGTACAGCGCATTCAGCATCTCCGCCGTTTGTTTCCTCTTGGGCAAGGCATGCAGGCGCCGCGACAGACCCAGCATGCGCTTGTGCATCCAGTTCGACTCTGGATAGCGCGTCAGGAAGTTCTTCCAGATGCCGCCGCGCAGGAACGATTTGTTCTGCGCGAACTGACCGGATGATTTCGATGCTTGTACCAGGTCGGCGTAGTTGTGGGCGGCCGGCACCGGCAACGTCCACTCGTTCATCTCGATGTAGGAGGTGGTCGGCAGATACACCACGCCGCGCGTCTTGGCGCGCGCATGGTAGTCGCAGTAACGTTCGGTCTTGATGATGCCGGATGCCAGCACACCTTCGATGAATTGGGTGAGCCAACCCTTCTCATAGACCCACTCATAGGTCTCCGGCCAGATGCCGAACTTTTCGATGTCGTCGAAATAGATCGCGGCGGGCGTGCCCTCCTCCTGCGCCAGGCTCTCCAGATAACGCACCGCCTCCTGCGCCGGAGAGAACGGCAGGCGATAGCGCAATGCTTCAGAGATGGGGAACAGATCGAGCTGGCGTCCGTTCTCTTCGGTGGTGTAGTACCCGTCCAGCTCGCTGACGAGTTTGCCGGTGCACAGGAAATGATAATCGTCCACGGTGGAATAACAGATGCCCGAGTCCGCCAGGGAGGGCACCACGGTCGCCTCCCACACGCGTTCGGTGAGCCAGGCACCTTGCGGACGCTGTCCGAATGACTGTTCCAGGCGATCTGACATGCGTTGCAACTGCCCCAGCCGGTCGATCTCCGGGATCACCGCCAGCACCGGCTCGGTATAGCCTGCCCCAACCAACTCGGCCTGACCGCGCTGCACCATCTCTTTCAACAGTGCCATGTCCTCCGGATAATGCTTGAGCAGGTAATCCAGCAGCCAGCCGCTGATGTGGATGGCGAATTTGAACGCAGGGTAGCGATGCAACACCCGCAGGAACGGCCCATAACAACGCACATGGGCATCATCCAGTACAAATGGAAAATTCCCCACCGGCTGGTGCGCGTGTACTCCGAGCAACAACGAGATCGACTTGGACATGTGTTACTCCATTAAATTTTACGCGCCGTCGGAGCGGCGCATCGTCCCGCCCATGGAGGGATCGCCGCTGCCGACACTGATCACTTGTTGCAATTGATGCGGCGGCACCAGTTTGAGCAAGCGGTACAAATTGGCAAGGTTGTGGCGGAACAGGTTGTCGAACGAAGCGACGCTCTGCGCCGAGTTGTAATCGCCGAACCACCAGAACCAGTCCGATCCCTCGCAGTCGGCCAGCTGCTCGGTCGCCAGGCGCATCTCTTCGTCGTTCAGGCGCCCGCTCGCCATGACGATGTCGTAGCTACGCTTGGCTTCGCATAACAGATCCCACCCGCGATTCTTGTCCGGCGAACCGACCCAGGTGCTGAAGGTGCCGTACACCCAACTGCCCGCCACCATCTGCTGCAGCCTGCTCGCCGTCACACGAGGCTCGGACTCGCTCATCTGCTGCACGCACGCATGGAAAGTCGTAGTGCGGATGTCCGGATGCTCTTCCAGTTTGGCGTATAGATGCGACAGGAAGTAATAGCCGTTGTAGGGGTAGTATTCCCACGCGTTCTCGCCGTCCAGGATCACCGTAACCACCGGGTCGTCCTGTTCGGGCGCATGCTGCAATATCTCCTCCAGCTGGCGGACGAAATCGGCGGCGGCATCGTCCCCCCGCCACTTTGCATATTCGAAGCCGATCTTGTCCGACAGGCGGTCATCGCGGAAGAAACAATAGATCGGCTTGCCACCAGTCTCGACCAGATAGGGTTTGTACAGATAGCCGGAACTGCCCGGCAAGGGATTGTCATTCATTTCGCGCAGCAGGCTGTTGGCCAACACTGCCTGCCCGGTCGCGGTCCATTCGCAGCCGTGTTCTGCCAGCAGCTTTAGCGTGGCGCGCGACACGCCGCCCTCGGATGGCCACATGCCGTGCGGCTCCGCGCCGAAATTCCGTGCGTGGCTTTCCATCGCATTGGACAAATGCGCATGGACACGCGTACGGCCGCCGGGATATTGCGGCGCCTGTGGCAAGGGGGCATTCGGCTCACTCTCGCGCGCCGCCTCGAAATCCAGCAACAGCGGCATGATGGGATGGTTGTATGGCGTAGTGGATATCTCGATCTGGCCGCGCTCGGCCAGTTTGCGATAGCGTGGTACGACGTCGGCGATGAGCGCGCCGATCAGATTGAATAGCTCCTTGCGCTCGATGTAGGTGAACTGGCTACCCTTGGTCATCAGACGCGCCACCAGTTCGCTGCCGCGCCGCACGCTTTCTCCCATCCACACCAAGTGATACCACACCAGCAAGTCCGCCAGATACTGGCCGGACAGATAAGCCACGCTTTCACGCCCGTGCCCCTCCACCATCTTTTGCAGGTCGAACAGCTGCTGGTAAGCACGATAGGGCTGCAGCATCTTGGTGTGGCTGCTCTTGAAGCAGCTGTCCAGGATATGTTGGCGCTCTGCATAACCGAGTCCGTCCAGATCCTCATGGCTCAGCATCCTGAGCAGAGGATCGCGCACCTCGCCCGATTCGAACTGCCTTTGATAATCCTGCAACTGCTCGATCAGGATAGGCACGAAGTTCACCACCGCCTTGGCCTGCGGATGCTGCTCCAGATGAAAGGCCATGTCGGTATAGTCTTTCGTGGCGTGCAGATAGGTCCACGGCAGGACGTACTCACCGTGCAGATATTCCCGATAATCCGGCTGATGCATGTGCCAGCACAAGATGAGCTGGAGTTTTTTTCCTGCATCCTGCTGTGGACTGATTTGCGGCATTTTGCCCTCCAAGGGCTTACGTTCAGATCAGCGTATGTGATGGATCGACTGGCCCAGCATGTCCGGCGTCACCAGCGTGATTCCGCCGGGAGAAACATAGAAACGGCGCGCATCTTCCTCGTGGTCGTAGCCGATCTGCATCCCGTCCGGTATCTCGCAGTTATTATCGAGCACCACCCGGCTCAGTTTCACGTTTTCGCCGATGCGCGCCCCGGACAGGATCACCGAATCAGTGACCTCGCTGCGGGACCCAACGCGAATGTCCGAGAACAGCAAGGAATGATGCACCCTGGCGCCGCTGATGATGCATCCTCCAGAAACCATGGAGTCGATCGCCACCCCGCGCCGGTCATCGTCGTTGAACACGAACTTGGCCGGCGGCAATTGCTCCTGATAGGTCCAGATCGGCCAGCTCTTGTCATACAGATCGAGCGCCGGCACCACGCTGACCATCTCCATGTTCGCCTGCCAATAGGCATCGATGGTCCCTACATCGCGCCAGTAGGCCCCTCCGTTGTCGCTCATGCCGACGCAACTCATCTCGAAACGGTGGGCATACACGCGGTAGCGGTCGATCAGGTAAGGAATGATGTCGTGTCCGAAATCATGCGTGGACTTCTTGGTGTCGGCATCGCGGATCAACTGTTCGTACAGGAATCTGGCGTTGAACACATAGATACCCATGCTGGCCAAGGCACGCCCCGGCTTGCCCGGGATCTCTGTGGGATTCGCCGGTTTCTCGGCGAATTTGACGATGCGCTCTTTGTCGTCCACTGTCATCACGCCGAACGCCGAAGCTTCCGCCACCGGCACTTCGATGCAGCCCACCGTCATGTCGGCATCGTTGCTCACGTGATACGCCAGCATCTCGCCGTAGTCCATCTTGTAAACGTGATCGCCGGCAAGGATCACGATGTACTCCGGGTTGTAGCCGCGCAGGATATCGATGTTCTGGAACACCGCGTCCGCCGTACCGCGATACCACTCTTCCTGGATGCGCTGCTGCGCCGGCAGCAAGGCCACGAACTCGTTGAACTCGCCGCGCAGGAAACCCCAGCCCTTCTGGATGTGTTCGATCAGGCTATGCGCCTTGTATTGCGTCACCACGCCGACGCGGCGGATACCAGAGTTGATGCAGTTGGATAAAGGGAAATCGATGATGCGGAACTTGCCGCCGAACTGCACTGCGGGCTTGGCGTTCCAGTCCGTCAGGTTGTGCAACCGGCTGCCGCGACCTCCAGCCAGCACCAAGGCCACGGTGTTCTTGGTCAAGGCACTGATGAACCGCGGCGAACGCATTTCTTGAACCATGATGTCCCCTTCCCTTCAAATCACCTGTATCACTCCTCCACCCCCATACCTATGCGATCGTCCGATACAGATCGAGGTAACGCTGCGCGCTGCTGCGCCAGCCGACGTCGCGGCGCATGCCGTTGAGCTGTATCCGTTGAAACTTCTTGTTATCCCGATAAAACCCGATCGCCCGCACAATGGTGCGATGCAAAACGGTCGGATCTGCCTCGTCGAACACGAAACCGGTACCGTTGCGCAGGCTCGCATCGGCAATGGAATCGGCCAGACCGCCGGTTCGCCGCACCACTGACGGCGTGCCGTAACGCATGCCGTACATCTGGTTCAGCCCGCAGGGCTCGAAGCGCGACGGCATCAGGAAGATGTCCGCCCCCGCCATGATCTGGTGGGACAAGCCTTCGTCGAAACGCACATTCACCGAAACGCGTCCCGGATAGCGCATGCGCAAGTTGCTGATAGCGCCGTTCCAGATCGGCCTCGCCGCTGCCCAGCACCGCCAGTTGCGCACCGCCATCCAGCAGCTTGGGCAGGCATTCCAGCAACATATCCAAACCCTTCTGATAAGTGAGACGACTGACAACACCGAGCAACGGCCCACGCTCATTCGTCTCCAGGCCAAGACGTTGTTGCAACGCGCGTTTGCCCGCCGCTTTGGGCGCAAGATCGCTGCTATCGTAATGCGCCGTCAGATATTTGTCGGTCGCCGGATCCCATTCCTGTTCGTCTATGCCATTCAATATCCCGCTGACATCGCCGTTACGCATGGTGAGCAGGCCCTGCATGCCGTAGCCCATCTCGGTCGTCTGAATCTCGCGCGCATAGGTCGGACTCACCGTCACGATGCGGTCGGCGTAATGCAGGCCCGCTTTCAGAAACGACAGATAGCCGTGGAACTCCAGTCCGTGCATGTGGAAACAGGATGGCGGCAGATCGAGCGGCTTCAGCCAGTCGGGGTCGAAATTGCCCTGGAACGCGATGTTATGGACGGCCATCACGCTCTTCGCGTGCGCGCCCTGCGTCAGTTGCAAGTAGGCTGCGGCCAAGCCGCTCTGCCAGTCGTTGCAATGCACGATGTCAGCGCGCCAATCGATGGGGGAAGCTGCGCTGCCCAGCAGTGCCGCCACTTTGGACAGCATGCCGAAGCGCATGGCGTTGTCCGGCCAGTCGCCGCCCAGTTCGTATTGATACGGCCCAGCCACGCGGCAGAAGTATTGCGGCGCATCCAGCACATACACCGGCACCCCGCTCTCCGGCATCTTCGCACTCAACAGCTTTACTTCCGGCTGCCCCGTGAACACCTTGAACGAGGCGACCGTGAGTTTGTTCTTCAGCTTGTCCAGCACCGGGGTGTAACCCGGGATCAGCAGCCGCACGTCCTCTCCGAGTGCCTGCAGCGCGGCAGGCAGCGCGCCGCTGACATCGGCCAGACCGCCGGTCTTGATCAGCGGATGGACTTCGGACGTGACGAACAGTATCTTCATTTGAGCGCGTTGTAATAACGGATCAAGCCATTGGTGGATGAGTCGTGCGTGGTGATCTCCGCCCCGCTACGCAACTCGGTCTGGATGTGCGAAGCCAGTTGTTTGCCCAGCTCCACGCCCCATTGATCATAAGAATTGATGTTCCAGATGATGCCCTGCACGAATATCTTGTGTTCGTAGAGCGCGATCAGCTTGCCCAGCGTACGCGGTGTCAGTTGCTGGAACAGGATGGAGTTGGTCGGCTTGTTGCCTTCGAATATCTTGTGCGGCAACAGCGCTTCGATGGCTGGAGCAGCCATGCCGGCAGCCTGCATCTCGCCACGCGCCTCCGCCTCGGTCTTGCCGCGCATCAACGCCTCGGTCTGCGCGAAGAAGTTTGAGATCAGTACCGCGTGATGTTCGCCCAGCGGGTAATGCGTCTGCACCGATGCGATGAAATCCGCCGGAATCATCTGTGTGCCCTGATGGATGATCTGGAAGTACGCATGCTGGCCATTGGTGCCGATGCCGCCCCACAGGATAGGGCCGGTCGAATAATCCACGAGGTTGCCCTCGCGATCCACGCGCTTGCCGTTGCTCTCCATATCCGCCTGCTGGAAATACGGAACGAAATGTTCCAGCGCCTGATCGTAAGGCAGCAACGCCTGTTTGGTGACGTCGTGGAAATTGTTGTACCACACACCCAGCAGTGCCAGGATCACTGGCATGTTCTGTTCCAGCGGTGCGGTGCTGAAATGCACATCCATCTCGTAACCGCCGCGCAGCAATTCCTCGAAGTTGTCCATACCCACCACCAGCGCGATAGCCAAGCCGATCGCCGACCACAGTGAGTATCGTCCGCCGACCCAGTCCGAGAACCCGAACATGTTCGCCGCATCTATGCCGAACGCCGTCACTTCCTTGGCGTTGGTCGAAAGCGCCACAAAATGCCGGGCGATGTGTTTGGCGTCGCCGGCGCTGCGCAAGAACCATTCGCGCGCGGAGCGCGCATTCATCAAAGTTTCCTGTGTGGTGAAGGTCTTGGAGGCAACGATGAATAGCGTGGTCTCCGGGTCGAGTATCTCCAGTTTTTCCAGCAGATCAGTGCTGTCGATATTGGAAACGAAATGCGCCTTCACTTTGCCGTTGTAGGGATGCAAAGCCTGGCACACCATCAACGGCCCAAGGAACGACCCGCCGATACCGATGTTCACCACATCGGTGATCGGTTTGCCGGTATAGCCGCGCCAGGTACCGCTGCGCACGCTCTCGGTAAAGCCGCGCATCTTGTCCAGCACGCTTCGTACGCCCGGCAGTACATCCTGCCCGTCGACCAGGATCGGTGCATGTTTCGGGTCTATCGCAGCACGCAAGGCGGTATGCAACACCGCACGATGCTCGGTGCAATTTATCTTGGCGCCGGAAAACATCTTGTCGCGCCAACCTTCCACGTCGGCTTGCCGCGCCAATGCGCAGAGCAACGCCATGGTCTCCTGCGTGATGAGGTTCTTGGAATAATCCAGCAACATGTCTTCGATGCGCAACGAGAAACGCTCGAAGCGCTTTGGATCCTCGACAAACAGCTGACGCATTGAAAGCTGCCTATTCGCGGCAAGATGGGCAGACAATGCTTGCCAGGCCTTTGATTGTGTCAATGCAGACATATCATTCCTTTTGTTCTTTTTGTTCTTTCAGCGCGAACGCTGCAATACGATTCCCGCCAATGGTGGCAAGGTCAATTCCAGCGATTGCATCTCGCCGTTCCATGCGATATCCGACGTATCCAGCCCCAGGCCATTGCCGGTATTGGAGCCGCCGTAATAATGCGAATCGCTGTTGAATATCTCTCTATAACGGCCTTTGTGCCGCACTCCGACGCGATATCCCGCGCGTGGCACCGGGGTGAAGTTGAGCGCCACCACCACGTATGAACCATCGCGTGCGATACGGCGGAAGCTCAACACCGATTGGTCGGCGTTATTGCAATCCAGCCACTCGAAACCTTCCGGCGAGAAATCCAGCTCATGCAGTGCTGGCACTTCGGCATACAGGCGGTTCAGGTCGCCCAGCAAAGCCCGCACGCCACTGTGCGCTCCTCGCCCAAGCAGATACCAGTCCAATTCCGTGCCGATCTTCCATTCATGCCCTTGCGCGAACTCGTTGCCCATGAAATTGAGCTTCTTGCCCGGATAAGTCATCTGGTAAGCGAACAACAAGCGCAAATTGGCGAACCTTTGCCAAGGATCGCCCGGCATCTTGTCGAGCAGCGACCTCTTCCCATGCACTATTTCGTCATGCGAGAACGGCAGCATGAAATTCTCGGTGTAACTGTAGAGTTGGCCGAAAGTGAGCCGGTTATGGTGATAGCGGCGATGCACCGGATCATGCTCGATATAGTCGAGCGTGTCATTCATCCACCCCATGTTCCACTTCATGCTGAAACCCAATCCGCCCAGATAGGTAGGACGCGACACCATCGGCCACGAGGTGGACTCCTCGGCCAGGGTCAGTGTGCCGGGAAAACGCTCATGGGTCATCACATTCAGTTCACGCAAAAAGTCCACTGCTTCGAGGTTCTCGCGTCCGCCGTATTTGTTCGGCAACCATTCGCCCGCCTTGCGCGAATAGTCCAAGTACAGCATGGATGCTACCGCATCCACCCGCAGTCCGTCGATGTGGAATTCGCTCAGCCAATAGTGCGCGTTGGCCAGCAGGAAGTTTCGCACCTCGTTGCGGCCGTAATTGAAGATCAGCGTACCCCAGTCCTGATGCTCGCCCAGTCTGGGATCTTCATGCTCATACAGGGCGGTGCCGTCGAAACGCGCCAGCGCAAAGGAGTCCTTCGGAAAGTGCGCAGGCACCCAGTCGAGGATCACCCCGATACCCACGACGTGGCAACTATCGACAAAGTACCTGAAATCGTCCGGTGAGCCATAGCGGCTGGTCACGCCGTAATAGCCTGTGGTCTGATAGCCCCAGGACTCGTCCAGCGGATGTTCGCTGATCGGCATCAACTCGATATGCGTGAATCCCATCTCCTGCGCATAGGGAACCAGGCTGTCTGCCAGTTCGCGGAAATTGTAGAAACGCCCGTCCCAGTGCCGTCTCCAGGAACCGGCATGCACCTCGTACACGTTCAGCGGCTGGTGCAGCCAATCGCGGCTCGCACGCAGCTCCTGCCATGCCGAATCGCGCCATTGATAACCGTCCAGCTCCGCCACTCTGGCTGCCGTGCCGGGACGCATCTCGAAGCTCAAACCATAGGGGTCGGTCTTGACGAACACATCGCCGGAGTGGCGATTGCGTATCTCGAACTTGTAGTACTCGTCCAGCCCGATATCCGGCACGAACATCTCCCACACACCGCTGCTGCCCAAAGAGCGCATGGGATTGACCCGCCCATCCCAGCCATTGAAATCGCCCACCACGCTGACGCGTTCTGCATTCGGCGCCCACACCGCAAAGCGCACCCCCCACACGCCTTGCAATTCCATGTGATGCGCACCAAGCATGCGATAAGCTTGCTCCAGGCGGCCTTGCGAGAAAAGGTAGAGATCATGCTCGCTGATACTGCTGCCGAAAGTGTAGGCATCATGCACTTCGACGACATGATTAAAAAAATTCAGCTTTATGCGGCAAGGTGCAGGCAGCGCCCGTTTGCCTTGCCAGCGATAGAAACCATTGGACTGGTCTCGTTCCAGAGGTTGCCAAGCCTCACCGTCATGCACGGCGACCTCGGTCGCATGAGGTTGAAATAGACGCAGTACCCAGCCGGACTTGTACTCGTGCAACCCCAGATATGAAAAGGGGTCGTGGTGACGTGCTTCTAGGATGGAGAGCTTGTTCTGTGTGTCACTAGGCATTCTTTGCACCTCGTGCGGAATATAGCCTTTTGGCACGAGGGGGGCAATTCAAATTCGAAAGAAAATCCAGCTTTAACAAAGAATTCACTGATCTGACTCCGGGATAAAATCCTGCACATCGAAAAACGATACCGACACGATGTTCAAGTGTTATTCGACAGGCTGCTGCAGCCAATGCCCGAATTGCCGTCGCGCGATACTCTCCAACGAAGCAACAATATCGAACCTTCCATTCAGCTTTTTACCTGATACTGCCGGTAGTATTTCAACACTCGCGGCACATAATTCGTCGTTTCCCGAAAAGGCGGAATCCGGTTGCCATATTTCGCAACCATACTCTCGCCTGCGTTATAAGCTGCGAGAGCCAAACTTCTGTCGTTGTTGTACTTTTTCAACAGGTAGCGAAGATATTTCGCCCCCCCATGCAGGTTCTGCACCGGGTCAAGCGGATCGGCAACACCATAGTATTTTGCGACAATCGGCATAAGCTGCATCAACCCCATTGCACCTTTTTTTGAAACTGCATTCGGGCTGTAGCGCGACTCCACTGAAATCACAGCATGTAGCAGCGCACTCTCCAGCCCATACGTATGGGCGACCGCATCGACCATCCTGTCATACCGAACTTTGTTGGCAATAATCGACGATCGCTTGCTGACATCCATTGAAGGAGCCGCGACCGCTTGTTCCTTGGGTTCCAGGACCAGCACCGAGTAACGGCTGTCCATCGGCACATTGCTTAAATTCACCGCGCCATCATTGGCAGTATAGGCATAAACATCTGCCCACACAGGCTGTAGAAGACAAAATCCGGACACCGACAATATAAGAACCACTGGCAATATTGGGACGCGTTTCCATGATTTCATGTCACCCCCTGTAAGGAAAAATGTTTCCTGTTGTTGCGCTTGGCAGGTTAAGCATGATTTTTCGCTGTAGAAATACAGTGAAGACAGTAATTCCGGGGTTGTACATATGCAATAAGTGCCGCAAAGTACCCCACCTCGAAATTTGCCAAAAACATCGGAATCGAAATGTTCAGATTGATGCGTTTTTACTCAGTGGCGAGCTTCATTATCATCTTTGTCACGGCTGCGCTGCTGACCTTGTTCTTCCGCCAAGTAACCATTCACAGGATTGAACATCTTGCAGAAACCTATAACCTTGCCCTGGCGAAAACGGCCCTGAATTCAATCAGGCCCGAACTGGTCGCATACTTGGGCTCTGAAGCCGACGACAGCGCACACAGAGGGGCCTCCCTGCAGCGTTTTTCGGACAAATTGGCCGCAGATATACACATGTTGGCGCAGGACAACTCGGTGGTCGCCATCAAGATTTGCAATCGCAATGGTCAGGAGGTCTTCTCGACCAGAACAGGCCGTGCCGGCCTCAATCAGGGAGGTAATCCCAACTTCACCTCAGCCTTGAATGGCAGAGATTCGAGCTCCATGATTTACCGCGACACGTTGAACCGCTACGAGGGAACTACTGAAGAAGACAACCTGATGGAAACCTACATCCCGGTACGCAACAGCCAAACGGGGCTGGTTCTGGGCGTATTCGAAATTTATACCGACATGAGCCAACTGGTACGGGAAAACAACAGGCATCTCCTCATCGTCTTGATCGGATCCGAGTTCATCCTGGCGCTGTTATATGCCGTGCTGATCATCATCGTGAGACATGCAAAAAACATAATCGAGTCTCAGCAAAAAACCATCCAGGAAAGAACGTCGTCCCTGGAAATCCTTTCCAAACGGTTGCTGAAAAATGAAGAAAACAAGAAACAGAAAATCGCGATCGATCTGCATGAAGGACTGGTACAGACCCTGAGTGCAATCAAGGTCAATGTGGAAAACAGCAGTGCGCGGATCCAAGCCTACGATGCAAACGCAAAACCGCTGGAATACATTGTTCCGGTTTTACAGAGTGCCATTCAGGAAGTTCGCTCGATTGCGACTGAACTGAGACCTTCCAGTTTGGACGACCTCGGTCTGCTACCGACTGTCAACTGGTTTTGCCGGGAGTTTGAAGAGCATCACGATGGGATCAGCATCAAACGGGATATTTCATTACAGGAAGCAACGATCCCTGTCCCGCTCAAGATCGTCATTTACCGCATCATCGAATCGACATTCAAGAACATCGCGCAGGGCTCTTACACTGATCAGATCAGGCTGGCGATGCAACAGGCCGACAACAAGATTCACCTGCGAATAAGCGATACTCCAGTTCAACAGACCTTGGTTGATACCTTCACCCAATCCGGGCCTGACTCCGACCCGCGTTTCCGCTTTGCCGAGATCAGGGAGCGCGCCACATTGTCAGGCGGAACGTTCACATCCACCCAGGACGGCGCTGGATGGAATACGCTCCACGTTTCGTGGGCCTGCTAGGAATTGGCAAGCAACCCCTTTTCGATTGCATAAGCAGTCAGCATGGATGCATTGTGCAAATCGAGCTTCTTCATCAGGTTGGAACGATGCTTTTCGATTGTTTTGACACTCAGGCAGAAATAATCGGCGATGTATTTGTTCGGATGACCTTCTGCCACAAGCTTTAACACCTCGCGTTCGCGGTGAGTCAAAGTATCCCATGCACTGGACGGGCTGGGAGTCTTGTCCGAACCCAGATAAGCTGCGATCACATTCTTCGAGATATCGGGACTCAGGTAAGTCTTGCCGCCCAGCACGCTGCGGATCGCGACGCGCAATTCATCGTGGGTCGCATCTTTAAGTATGTAGCCATCGGCGCCCGCACGCAGACTTTCGTGGATATATTCATCCGCCTTGTGAGCCGTGAGCACCAGCACGAGCGTTTTCGGATAGCGCCGCTTGATGTCGACAATAGCTTCGATGCCATTCATGCCCGGCATGGAGATATCCATCAAAACCAGGTCGGGAGCAAGCGTCTCCATCAGACGCACTGCATCCCGGCCGTTATCGGCTTCACCGACGATTTCAAGGGTCGGATCCTGCTGCAATAACGACCTGACACCGGCCCGCAGCAAGGTGTGGTCTTCAACGATCACAATACGCTTCTTTCCGCTCATATCAGTGCTCCTTTATTGAAAAAGAAACCCGGCTTAGTCATCAAGGCCTGTACAACTGACTTGCTGAATTCTGCCCGGGGGCATACATGAATACCCAATCCGCATACTTCGTTTTATTCTCAAAAATCTTGTCCACACTACTGAAGTTGCCCTTCTTCGCCGGCGCCTTCCGGGACAGGCTATGGACCCCCAGAATCTCGCCGCTTGGCCCCTTCACCAGCCCCCACTTCGTGCTGCCAGTGATCGGGTCTGCATAAATTTTACGAAGATAGCGCTGTGTCGACGGATAGCGCGGATCTCCAAGCAGATCTTCCAGCCTCATCGGATAACGTTGAGCCATAGGAGGCGTACGCTCATAATACAGCCTGATAGCCTGGCGAAACTGGTTTCCGACGAACAGCAATTCCTGCTCCTTTTCGCGTTTCATCGCCATATGCCAGACCTCTCCGGCGCTGGCAAGAACGACTCCCATAATCAAAATGATCACCAGCAATCCCAAGTATGTGAACCCGCCTTCACGTGAGTATTGCCGCTTGCATTCGCTCCGGCCATTTATACCCGCGCTCGCCAGCATTACCAAACCCTATACTCGGTGCCGTCGCGTGCAATGCCGGGCGCGCCGCTTTTGATGTCATACACGCCCCCCTTTTCCGCCACGTCCGGGGCGATGACCAGCCAGGTCATGCTGCTTCCGGTGATGGGATCGGCAGGCAAGCTGCGCAGGTATTTCTTGCGCACCAGATCCTCCAGAGCATCGGGGTACTTACCGTGGTCTCCGTAATACTTGTCCAGCGCCTCGCGCATCAGGGCTAGATCCTGATGCAACACAGCCTCCTTGGATTTTTCCACGCTATTGAAGTAGCGCGGCACGGCGACGGTCAGCAGCGTAGCAATGATCACCATGACCACCAGCAGTTCGATCAGGGTAAAGCCGTTTTTCATGCGCAGGAACATCGTTTTTCCTCTACCAGTTTCTGTAAGGGATGCCGTTCAGGCCGACAACTTCGGACTTGGAATACACATCGAAGACGTCATCGCCCTCTTCCGGCGCGTCGGCACTGCTTGCATAGCTGCGCTTGCCCCAGGTTTCCTCATCCATCATGGTCGAATCTTCAAACATCGGATCGCGCGGAATATGCCGGAGAAAATAGATTATTTTCTTCTTGTCCGGACTGGTGACATCCGGCACCCCGTCTACCAGCACCTTCAATGACGGCGGATATCCCGAGTCGCCCAAAGAACGGGCGACTCGTCCCTCGGACGTCGCCAGCCTGTACGCATCCAGAGCAGTGCGAATCTCTCGCAGAGCCAAGCGCAGCTCATGCTCCTTGTTGCGCTGCACTGCCAGTTCGGATAAAGGCAAGGCAACCGATGCCAGCAGCCCGACGATCGCCACCGTGATCACCAGTTCGATCAGGGTGAAGCCGCGATGGAGTCCAAATCTGCGCACGATCATCACCTGACCGCGATCGCGTAGGGAGGGGGCGCATTAAAAACCAGCGTCTCTCCGCTTGTGCCGATCGGAAGGATCTGGCTCGTTGTGATCTGTGACTGCGACGCGGCTTGCGTCACCTCGAACATGACCGCAATCACACTACCGGTACCGGTGGCACCTGTTGGCACCGTACCGGACAAGTCAACCAGTATCTGGCCGCTTGCCTGATCGATCACCTTGGTGAGTTTCGAGGATGAGTTGCCCTGTTTCAGGAAACTTCCCTCGATCACATCGACTGCCTTAAGAACCTTCGGGTCGAACCCAACCAGAAAACCAAGGCTCTTAACCCCCAGCGTAGATTGGGTGTTAAGGGTAAGACTGATCTTGTCCCCCACTTTTGCCTGGCTGGGCCCTTGCCAGGAAAGAACCAACGGGGTGGCAGGCGCCGCATCCGGCGTGTCTGTTCCTGAAATGGCTGGTGCCGCCAGCACCTGCCCGTTCTCGGCAGATATCGCCGGAGAAGAGAGGCTGGCATTGTTTGACGAGACCGCCGCCCTGACCGGCCTCAACGAGACAGGCTTGGTATGCACATTGGATTCAGTACCGGACCAGTATTCCACTTCGCTGGCATTGGGCTGGTGCACTTTGCCGATGACATGCGGCGTGATGGAAAGGATGACTTCAGTTTTTGTGCCATTGTTGTTGTGTTCGGAAAACAGATGCCCCAGGATCGGCAACTGGCCCAAGCCCGGCACCTTGCTGGCCGAGTTGCGTTGCTCGTTGTCGATCAGTCCGGCCAGGATCTGCGTCTCGCCGTCTTTCAGTTGCAGCAGGGTCGACGCATTTCGAGTGCCTATCTGATAGGCAAGCGTTCCGGACATGGTGTTCTGTACCTCCTTGACGATGGAACTGACATCGAGATTGATCTTGATCGCCACCTCATTGTTGAGGCGGATATCCGGTTCGACTTCAAGCTTCAGGCCCACGTCCAGATATTGCACGTTGCCGGTCACCACCGGCGACCCGGTGGAAACGGGAGTCACGGCATTGGTGATTACCGGTACACGATCGCCTATCATGATCTTTGCCTTCTCGCGGTTGCGCGCCCGGATGCGCGGGCTGGCGAGGATGTTGGTATCGGTATCCTGCAACATCGCCTTGAGAGCGATACTCATGGAGGGGCTGGTGACGATATGATTGCTATTGATATGTTGCAACTCAAAGAGTGTCGGTGATGTTGCTGCGGTCACCGCCCCCGGCACTACCCCGGTTCCAAGTGCAGTCAGGGCAATCTGGTCCGGCCATTTGATGCCGATGTCAGTCAGACGGGTCCGGTTTACTTCAAGCACCTCGACCTCCATCATGACTTCCGGTTCGGCAATATCCTGATCCGCGATCATCTTTTCGGCCAGGCGGATGGCGTCCGGCGTATCGCGAATCACGATGGAATTGATCTTTTCATTGAGGAAGATGTCCCGGGTCTTGAGAACCGTCTTGAGCATGTTCATCATCTGCTTTGGATCGGCGTTGGTCAGGTGGAAGCTCCTGATCATGAGATCCTGATAATCTTTGACCTTGGCCGGCGTGTTCGGGTAGATGAACAACGTGTTGTCGCTGATGACCTTCTTCTCCAGCTGGCTCTGCATCAGGATCAGGTCGATGGTATCTTCCACCGACACATCTTTCACGAAGATGGATGTCCTGATATCGGGCTTCACATCCTTATCCAGCAAGACATTGATACCGCTGACACGCGATAGCGCCTCGAACACCATTTTGAGATTGGCATCGCGGAATTGCAGGGTGACCGGTTTCTTGAACTGGGCTTTGAGCGCAGGCCCCGCATTCTGCTCCTTCACCACCTGCTCTTCGATCTGGCGCTGCAGCGCCATGGCCTGACCGTTCTTCGAATTCTCCAGCAGCACTGGTCTCAGGGCGGCACTGGCCACCTCTAGATTCCCGCCCTTCAGGGAGTTATTCGCATCGGCGATCAGCTTGTCGTGACGTTCGTCCATGGCAAGTTCATCCAGACCGTCCTTGGCCCGCTTGTTGTCCGGATCGATCTGCAGAATGCGCTGGTAATTCGCCTGTGCCATGTCCCTGCGTTCGCTGGCGCGTGCCTCGGTTGCGCTTGCCAGCAAGCGGTTGACGATCTGCTCGCGGTTGCGTCTCAACGCAATGCGATAGGACATATTGTCCGGCTCGGTTTTGGATGCCTCCTGCAATTTCTGCAGCCCCTCCTCGTAACGACCTTCATCCACGAGCGCCAGTCCTTCGCGATGCATGTGTTCCGCCGCACATCCGCCGAGCATTACCATCACCATCAGGGAAAGCACGATATGGCTCCCGAATGAAAGGTTGGATTTATTGTGCGTGTCCTGACGTCCCGGTATCGGCGTCGCGGAAGTGATCCCCAGCAATGATTGAATCATTTTCATATCGCCCCGCCCGTATTGAGAGATTGTTTGATGTTGAGAGGAAGGTAAGTAAGTTCGAGCTGGCCGGATGTGATCGGACCTACGCTATAGGTACCATCGATGACATCCCCCTCGGAAACGGTATATACCCGCTCGGCATTGGACAAAAAAACAACCTTTGCAGACGATTCCGCATCCTTGTATTGGCCGAAATACGTAAACGGCAGAGGAGGCGCTGTTGGCGGCGGCGGCGGGAGAGCCGGCGGAGGTGGCGGCGGAATGTACCAGGAGGTGGCGTTGAACACGTTGCCGATTTCCTTGTCGCCATCGGGCTGCTGCTTTTGCTGAAGCATGCGCTCGAATTCCAGTTTTTCAGCTGCCGCCAAAGGCTGCACCGGTTCAGTCGATTGGGACGTAACCATGACAACCTGCTGCATCTTTGCCCGTCCATTTTTTTCCGGGGCTTGCTCTTTGTCGGGGTCCATAGCCATGACCACCGCACTGGCGGCGACACTTAGCAATGTCAATTTACCGAATGGCACCATCATGACTTCTGCTCCAGAAGGAACAGCACCAGCTTGATATTGGCTTCCACCATCGCGTCGCCGACTCTTTGGCGCTTGAATTGCACCTGTTGCAGCGACAATGCCGGGATATCTGCCAGCAAGGCAGTCAGATATTTCCGTATCCGCGGGTAATCACCTTTCACCGGGAAAGTCATCTGGAAGCGCACCAAGCCGCCCTCCTTGTCCCGAGTCACCTTGTATTCTCCCTGCTCCAGCCCTATCCCATGGCTTAGCGCAGAATTGAATATTTTTTCCATCGATTGCGGCAAATCCTTGTCCTGCGGAAACAACTGGTAGAACTGGGCCAGCTGTTCCTCGCGGCTGCGCTGATTGGCACCCGCCCCCTGTCCGGATTGTCCGGACTGAGCCTGCAGGACCTGGGCGCTATATCGAGTAGCAGCAAGTTTCTGCTGTGCCTGCTGGATCGTCGAAAAATAAAATGCGGCGCAGGCCGTCAACAAACCGATCCCTGTCACCCCGGGCCAGCCGAGCAGTGTCGGAGCACGTCGCATCAGCCTGCGCGGATCTGCCGATTGCATGACCAGGCGTTGTCTGGCCTGCTGCACGGCAACTGACCATTTGAAAGATTTCATCTGCCCGAAAATACGCTGGACAGTGTCCTGCCATTGTCTGGAAAAATTCATCATGTCGTAGTCCTCCAGAATGCGATGAGCGAAAAACGCACCGGCTTTTCCGGGTCAACTTCCTGAATCTGGTGGCTCTGCAAATAAACGCTGCCGAACTCCGGACGAGTTTCCAATCGCCTGATGAAACTCAACATCGCGGATATGTTTTTCGCCTCGCAACTGACATTAACGATGTGTTTTTCAATATCCGGTTCCATGCCCAATAGCGTCACTTCCCGGTCAGTCGATGACTCCACTGCCCGAAAGAGACTCTCCCAAGGCAAAGTCAGCTGGCGCAATACCTCATTGGCTTGCTTGATGTCCAGAGGAGCCCCTCGCATTTCCTGATGAGCAGAATCCCTCACGCGCACGCCTGATGTCTGTTCGAATTTATTCAGGCTGTCTTCCCATTCAGAGATACTGACAGTCAGGTGATGGTAGTAATCCCCGGTCAAAATCGACAATGCGACCGCGCCCGACAGCAAGATCGTCCCTGCCAGGGGAAACGGCTTCATGCTGCGTTGATAGTCGAGGCGAAGTCTGTTCATCTGCGTCACTCACTCATATACATGGCAAACCGGCTGTCGAGATCAGGGCTAAGGCTCGGCATGCACGGGGGCTGCAAATGCTGAATCTTCCACCGCCCGCCGGAAGGGATCGATATTTCCCTGTACTCCGGCGCCCATAGCAGTACCTCGTCCACGCTGCTTTCGATGTCGGCAACCATGGCTTCGCGATTAAGGAGCGATGGCAATTCCTTGTGCCATTGGCTGCCTATCCTCATCATCCGTATCCAGGACCACTTCCCTTCATGCAGTAACGCCAGGCACAGATTGCCCTGTTCAATGAGCGCCAGCCACGCACTTCGCTCACGCAACAGGGGATGGCAAGCGTTGTATGCCTGCATCAAGTGCGGCTGAATGGAATTCAGATTCACCTCAGAACGTTGGAATATGTCGCGCAGCGCCCCGAGCAACCTCGTGTCCACAGCGCTGGCCAATTGCGGCATGCCTGTCCGGCCGGAACTGATGCGCAATTCCCAGGCGACGGAATCGCGACCATACATTTCACCGAATAGATGCTGCGCATAGGCTATTTCTTCTTTTTCATCATTCAGCGCATCGTTCCACGGTATCAGGGCATAGCGCATAAAGTGATTGGAAAGGATCACCGACCCAATCGATCTGCGGCCGGCAAACTCGGCCAAGGCTGCCTCAAGCACGCTGAGCACACCGCTCCACGGCAAGTCATCGCCCGTAACTGGCGCACAGGGAACATCCTGTATTGTCCGCACATGGCGCTTCCATCCATGGCGTGTCAATTCGCGCTTCATCCTGGCCAGCACCACGCGGTCGGGGCGCAGCACAATGCAATACTCATCACGCAACCTGAGTGACACGATTGATCTCCTGTAAAGTGGTTTCACCCCTGACCACCATATCCAAAGCCCCGTCGCGCAAAAAGCAGGTCCCGTTGCGCAGGGCTGCTTCGCGAATGAGGCGGATCGGTTGCTTGCCGATGATGAGTTCGCGGATCTCGTCGTTGAGATAGAGGATTTCCGCAATGGCCTTGCGTCCCTTGAAGCCGGTACCTCGGCAATGCCCGCAGCCGCTCCCGGCACGAAAAGTCATGGTTTTCGCATCGGCCAGCCTGATTCCAGAGGCTGCGATCAGCTCTTCGTCAGGGTGATCGTCTGCCGCACAGTGCGGACAATTCACGCGGATCAGGCGTTGCGCCAGGATGCCGTTCAGCGCCGAGACGAAACTGTAGGGGTCGACCCCCATGTGCGTGAAGCGTCCGATGACGTCGAACACGTTGTTGGCGTGCACGGTGGTGAACACCAGATGGCCGGTCAGGGCTGACTGCACGGCGATCTGGGCCGTTTCCGGATCGCGGATCTCGCCCACCATGATCTTGTCCGGATCGTGCCGCAGGATCGAGCGCAGGCCACGCTCGAAGGTAAGCCCCTTTTTTTCATTGACCGGGATCTGCAGGACACCGGGCAACTGGTACTCGACCGGATCTTCGATGGTGATGATCTTGTCCTGGCCGTCGTTGATCTCCGAGATCGCCGCATACAGCGTGGTTGTCTTGCCGCTGCCGGTCGGGCCGGTGACCAGCACCATGCCGTATGGCTCTCTGGAAAGTCGGCGCATCACTGCCATCGATTTGTCGTCGAATCCGAGATGATCCAGGCATAGTCCCTTCAACTGGCCGGACAGGGTCTGCTTGTCGAGGATACGCAGCACGGCATCTTCCCCGAAGATGCTGGGCATGATGGAAACACGCAGATCCACTTCGTGCTTGTGCATGGACACCTTGAAGCGCCCATCCTGGGGGACGCGCCGTTCGGCGATGTCGAGCCCCGAGATGACCTTGACGCGGGATATCGCCTGTTCCGCCATATCCAGTCCAGCCATAGCCCCCACCGTCGTCAACACACCGTCGATGCGATACTTGATGCTGAGTCCGGCCGGACTGGTTTCCAGGTGAATGTCGCTGGCTTCGGCTTTCAAGGCGTCATATATCGTCGAGTGAACCAGTTTGATGATGGGACTGACATCCTCGCTGATGGTCTTGAACGACAGCTCATCCACTTCCTCGCCGTACCTGCCTGTGTTCTCCGGCACCTCCGCCAGACTGTCCATGGCATGCAGCGATTCTTCATAGTGCTCCAGGTACGCCGCTATATCTGTCCGGTGGGCCAATCCCCAACTAAAGGCTGAAGGAATGCGCTGCTCCGCCCACATCTGGAGTCCGATGCTGAACGGATCGCTCATGATCATGACCAGTCGCGCGTCGTCGTCCCGCAACAGCAGACAATCCCTTTCCAGCATTTCGGCAAAGGACAGAACATCGAATGCCGGCGTCAGCCGGTTCAAGCCTTCCATCAAAAACACCGGATAGTGGAGCATGTCGCCCAATGCGTTGACGAAGCCTCCCGCATCGAGCGTGGTTTGCGATTCCAGCACTTCCGCGACGCTGCGTTTGGTCTGCGCAGACAAAGTGCGCGCCTCGCGCACTTGTTGCGGCGAAAAAACAGGGAGAGGTTGAGTATCGAAGGACTCTGCCAGATTCATCCTATGCTCCCGGCAAGTTCGAAGATGGGGAAATACATCAGCACTACAATGCCACCGATCACCAGACCGACAACAGCCATCAGCAAAGGCTCGAACAGCCGGATGAACCGGTCGGTCCAGCGTTCCATGTCATCTTCATAAAAGGCCGCGATGCGCTCCATCATCTCGCCCATCCGTCCGGTCTGTTCACCCACGCGCAGCAGGCGCAAGGCCAGCGGTGTGATAAGTCCGTATTTCTCCATGGCCTGCGAGATGGCGTGCCCCTCGCGAATGCTCGTCGAAGCAAGCTCCAATCTGTCGCGCATCGACACTTGCAGGAGACTGGACACCAACTGCAGCGCTTCCACGATAGGCATGCCACCTTGCAGCAACATGCCGAGTGAGCGGTAGAACCGCGCCATCTGGTAGAGGTGCAACCGTTTGCCGATGACGGGCATCTGCCATAACTTCTGCTCGATCCAAACCTTGCTGGCAGGCTGGGTGGACAGTGTAAAGAATTGCCGCTGCCGTCATGCCGGCCATGGTCAATATGGATTGCCAGTGTGCATCCAGGAACAGTCCCCATTGCATCATCAGCCGAGACATGAGCGGGAGGTCGCTGCCAAGATCTTCGTAGATATGGCTGAAGCGGGGCACGACAACCAGCATCAGGAACAACACGACCAAGCTCCCGGCAACCGCCAATATCACCGGATAGATCGAGGAATGAACGACCTTGCGCTTGACCAGTTCAATTTGGGTCTGGTATTCGACATAGCGCGACAGCACCTCAGTCAGCGCCCCCGTCTTTTCGCTGGAACGCACGGTTGCGACGTAAAGAGCAGGAAAGTCCTGCGGCAATTGAGCCAACGCGTAAGACAGGGTGTGTCCCTCATTGAGGAATGAAATCATTTGCGCGAGCGTTTTCTTTATTTCGGGCTGCTCTTCTTTTTCTGCCAGCGTTTCCAAAGACTCCAGCAATGGCAGGCCTGCGTTCAGCAAGGCCACCAATTCCTGGCTGAATAACGCGAGCGGGAAGCCGGACTTGCGCCAAGGCATCAATGCGATCCATTTCTGCTGCGCCTTTATTGCTATGACGCTATAACCCTGGGCTATTGCCTGGACCTTTGCATCGCTGGCATCCGCAGCTTCCAGCAATAGTTCCGTCAATCCTTCATTGCCTCGCAATGCCTTAATAACGTATTGCATACTGGTACTCCGCTTGAGTATCTATCGGGTTATTGTGACCGGAACAGTTGCCTTCTCCCGGCGCATAGACCAGCTACCAATTGGTAATGTCGGCAGCTTCGCCCTCGCCCCCCGGTTGCCTGTCTTTCCCGTAAGAGATGAGGTCATAGTCGCCATGCTCTCCCGGAGACTTGAAAATGTAAGGGTTACCCCATGGATCGACCGGTACGTTCTTGGTCAAATAGGGACCATCCCATCTGGGTTCGTTGGCGGGACGCGTTACCAATGCTCCCAGCCCTTCTTCCATGCTCGGGTAATGACCGTTATCCAATCGAAACTGATCCAGTGCTTTCCCCAGTGCATCCACCTGCGCCTTCGCCACCTTGACTTCGGACTTGCCGATCTGGGCGAAATACTTGGGGCCTACGTATCCGGCAAGCAGACCGATGATCACCATGACCACCAGCAGCTCAAGCAAGGTGAATCCGTTGAGAGCTAGGCGATTCGAGGCAGGGTTAACGTTTTGTTTCATCATTTCGCTCGGCTCCATCGGTGGTGTTTGCATGGACGCATGTTAGCGGCAGGAGTCGAAAATTCCTGTGGGTAGGCAACTGTATTCATTTGTACAGATTCCTCTGTATTTTCAGGTAGGGAAAATGCGTAGCGCGGCATGGCAATCGAGCGAGGTTGTTATTAATTTTTGCTACAGCAATTTCTTGCAAAGAATTAAGCAATTTGCTGATGTTCACGACATTCCACTCAAGCTAAGGTAATGACACTGAGTCAACTTGCGGCTAGTAACCCTCTGCCAGCAACGGAAGCGGAAATGTATGAATCAGACGCTCTCTGAATTTCCGCAGTCTGATAACGGAATATGGCTACACTCAACTAACCATGGAGGCCGTTACCATGAACATGCATGAGAAATTGCACGACACAAGTCTGACAGGCGAAACCCGATCGATGCAATCGATTCAAGCTCCCTGGTTTCATACCGACGAGACGCAGCTCAGGCAGGAACTGCAGACATATCGTCTCGAGCTCAGAAAAACACAGAGCAAACTGGATGAAGCATCCAGCCTGATTTCCAGAATAATCGAGAATGCGACCGAAGGCATCCTGATCACCAATGCACAGTGCATCATCCAGTCAGTCAACCCGGCCTTTGAAAAATCTACCGGTTATACAGCCGGCGAGGCAATCGGTCACACCCCGGCGTTATTCAAATCCGGCCAGCATGACAAGAACTTCTACAGTGAGATGTGGAGCGCCCTGCATGAGCATGGACAATGGCAGGGCGAAGTCTGGAACAGGCATAAGAGCGGTGAAATCTACCCCGAGTGTCTGAGCATCAGTGCAGTCAAGGATAGTCAACAGAAAGTGACCCATTATGTGGGGATCTTTTCCGACTTCCATGTCAAGGAATACATCCTGGAACGGATGCATTATCTGGCCAACTACGATGGGCTTACCGGGCTGCCCAACCGTCGGTTGTTTCTTGACCGCCTCAATGTCTGTCTTTCCCATGCACGGCGCGACAAGCACATGTTGGCGGTGATGTTTGTCGACCTCGACCGGTTCAAGCAGATCAATGACACCCTGGGGCACAGGATAGGCGACTGCTTGCTGGTAGCCGTGTCGGAACGCATGAGAAACTGCCTGCGGGAGGGGGACACACTTGCCAGGCAGGGGGGCGATGAGTTCACCGCAATTCTTCCAACCCTCGCGCACCCTGATGACGCAATCAATGTCGCTCAAAAATTCCTGGATTGTTGCACTGCGCCGGTGAACGTTGATGGACATGAGTTACATGTCACCTCCAGCATCGGTATTGGCATTTTCCCGAGTGATGGCGAGGATGCGGACAGCTTGCTCCACCATGCTGATGTTGCCATGTATCGCATCAAGGAATCCGGTCGTAACGGCTATTTACTTTACAGCGTAGAAATGGAGATATGCCCAATTCCAATTGGCTCTACCGGGGCATGAAAGGGTAAGGCACGATGTAAATCGAAATGCCTAATCATCGGCAACATTTTCAAACTGCCATGACACCTCAATCCGTGTCCCTTTTCCTGCCACGGAATGCATGACATAGGCCCCGCCGGAAAGATTGGCTCGTTCCTTCATGCTTAGCAATCCCAGACCTCGATCAGAGCCTCTGCGGATGGCCACGCCTGCCGGATCGAACCCATCCCCGTTGTCCTCGATAGTAAGATGAAGTGCATCATCGGCTTTCTTGAAGCTCATCCTGATGAGGTCGGCATTGGCGTGTTTGACAATATTACTGGTGGCTTCTTGAATGATGCGGAAGATCGTGATCTTGAGCGAGTCCGGTACGCTGCTCTCATGGACGCTGATATCTTTTTCCACTTTCACGCTTGGACAGACAATCTCAAGCTCCCGAAACAGCCACGACATCGTGGCAAGAATACCGAGGTCATCGAGCATCGGCGGGCGCAGATCCATGGAAATATGGCGCGCTTCATCGAGTACCCCGTGAACCTTGCGTTTCAGCCGTTGTAACGATTCGGAAGCCTCACTGACCGCACCAGCGGCAAGCAACTTTTCTGTTTCGGTCAAAGCGAACTTGATCATACTCAACGACTGACCCAGCCCGTCATGCAAGTCCGTTGCGATTCGCTTCCGCTCATTTTCCTGAATTGTCAGCAACTGGTTCGCCATCCAGCGCAATTTTGTCTGCGAAGCGCACCAGGCCGCTTTCATCTTTGCGCATTCGTCTTTATGGCCGCAAAGCTTGACGCGAGGTATACGAGAGCTATTGGCCGCCTGTCGCATTGAGAGCGGCTGATTCAACTGCTTTGTCGACTTCACGTACATGATGCCTCCTACGCTGCAAGTTCATGGAGTTGCCACTTCAAAAGAAGCGCTTAATCATTTGAGCCGCGGGAATGAAACCAATACGGGACAAGCCCTTCTTCAGTCGGGCCAGATGTTGTTACAAATCAAAAGAGACCTCAATAGGTGAGAATACCTAAGGGTTATTACCCATTGGACGCCAATTCTGGCAGGGAAATTATGTAGTTATCGGACTTTGGGGGTAGGAAGAGTTACGTGATGAAGTGCAAGACTTGCGCACTCCGCCCTATCCACAATGCGATTTAAAATCAACTTACATCCTGTACTGCCAATCGTTTTTGAACAAGTTCAGCGATATTCCGGACGTCGAGTTTTCTCATGATACTGGCGCGGTGAATATCCACTGTTTTGGTGCTGATCCCGAGCTTCATGCCTATGACCTTGCTCGGATTGCCCGCCACGACGAGCTCCATGACTTCCTTCTCCCGACTGGTCAGAACATCGAACGAATTGCGCAAAGTTTCCTGCTTTCGATTTTCCAAACGACTCACTTGCATCGACTCAAGAGCGGCATGCACCCGATCCAGCAAAGCCTGGGCATGGAACGGCTTCTGGATAAAATCGAACGCACCTTGTTTCATGGCCTGCACCGCCACAGGCACATCGCCATGCCCGGTAATGACGATGACCGGAAGTTGAATGTCTTGTTCCTTCAGGTTCTCCAACAGCTCCATCCCGCTCATGCCCGGCATCCGGATGTCCAGCAAAATACAACCCAGCTGGGGTAGCTCGCGGCATTCCAGAAAATCGCCCGCGGAGGCGAACATCTTGCAGGGAAGGCTTACCGATTCCAGCAGGCATTGCATGGAGTCGCGCATGGCCTCGTCATCGTCAACCACCAGCACCAAAGGTTGCTCCCAAAAACTCTCATTCATCAAGCTGCTCCGTCATCAAAGTGAAGTTGAACTCTGCGCCCTCATCCTCTTTTTTTTCTGCCCATATTTTTCCGCCATAACTCTCGATGAGGGAACGGCAGATGGCCAGCCCAAGACCCAATCCATCTTTTTTTGAGGTATGGAAAGGATTGAATATTCTTTCCATATCTTCTTCCGCAAGTCCTGTACCGGTGTCGCTTATCTTGACCAGAATGGATCCGGATTCAAGGACACGGGTCACGATGTGCAACTCTCGTCGTGGAGTGGAGCGCATGGAATCGATCGCGTTCTTTATCAGGTTGATAAGCACCTGTTCGATCTCGATCTTGTTCACCGGCGCCAGCGGCAGCGGCAGCGTGGAAGTATCCAGCGTGACCGAGACCAGGCTCTGGTGAAGTTCATATTCCAGGAATTTGATGCTATCCGTTACCACGGAATTGATATCGAGCAAGGTGCGTTCCTGCTTCTGCTTGCGGACCATATCCTTGAGATGGCTGATGATTTGCCCCGCCCTTTTGGTTTGATCATGCGCGCGCATTACCGTATTTTGCAGGGCGGCATGATCCCAACTGTTTTCAGCCATGCGGCGCAGGCATACATCCAGATAAGTGTTGGCGGCAGTCAGGGGCTGGCTCAATTCATGTGCCAAGCCGGAAGTCATTTCCCCGGCGATGTTAAGCCGATCGACATGTTCCATTTCCACTCGTATTATTTCAAACAGCTTCTGCTCTGTGACATCGACACAGGTACCGATGAAACCAAGATAGTCTCCGTCCTCAGTAAAACGCGGCACACCGGAATCCTCTATCCAGCAGAATATTCCATCATGGCTGCGCAGACGATATTCTGTCCTGAACGGCTGCTTGTTCAGGAAGGCATCCCGATAAGCATCCATGCAGTGCTTCTTGTCATCCGGATGGATCAAGGCTTGCCAGTTGCAGCTGTGTGTTTTCTCAAAAGGCAGGCCGGTAAATTCGTACCATCTACGGTTGAAATAGTTGCAGCCCAGGCAACACTGTTGGTCTTGCACATCCGCCATCCAGATCATGATCGGCGCACTGTCCGCCATGGTGCGGAAACGTTTCTCGCTTTCTCCCAGCTTCTTCTCTGCCAGCCTGCGGTTGGCAATATCAAATGTTGATGACCGGCACGCCAAATAATTGCCATTCAAATCGTAGATCGCTGTCGAGCTCAACGACACGGGCAGCAGCGTGCCATCCTTGCGGAGGAACTCATATTCGATGTCGTGCACGACCCCTCTTTCCTTGAATTCTGGATAACGGCTTTGAAACACCTTCCGGCTGTCTTCGGAAAGCAGATCCGCGACCACCACCTTGTTGATCAGCTCCTCCCGCGTATAACCCAGCCAATGAAGCGCGGTGTCGTTGATCTTGACAATAACCCCATCCTTGTCCAGCGAGTGGTAGCCGCAGGGCGCATGGTTATACAGATCCTCGATCTCCGCCGATGACTTGCGTAACGCATTCTGGGCAAGCTGCTGTTCGGTGACGTTCAACAGGCTGAATAAGAGTCCCTCCACTCTCCCATCTGGTCCTTTTATCGGTTCGAGGCGCCAATCCCAGTAAGTGACGCCGCGTTCCGGGTGTTCTGCGAACTCGAAAGGTTTTGCATAGTAGATGATCGTCTCCCCGGTCTCGACGGCCTTCCGAAAAATCGCCTCGTTCTCTTCGTTCGGAAAAAGGTCGAAGTGATTCTTGCCGGAAAAGAACTCCGGGGTTCGCTGATCGGTGGCGGCATAGGCCTTGTTCACCTTGACGAAATTGAAGTCGCGGTCCAGGTACGCGATCATCACGTGGATGCTGGAAAAGACGACTTCCAGCAGATGGTTGTTCCTCCTTATGAGTTCTTCCGTACGCTTGCGCTCGCTGATGTCGCGGATGATGCCCTGCACGTACTTGACGCCTTCCACCTCGACAAGACGGGCACTGACCTCCACCGGGAAAGTCGTGCCATCCTTGCGCTGTTCAGTGGCCTCATAGCGCAGCTCGCCGGCAGCCATGAACTGCTTGATCTGGCCTTTGAATACGGCAGTATCTTCGGCAGGATCGCGAAAATCCACAACATTCATCCGTAGCAACTCTTCCCGTGTATAGCCATAGGCTTCCAAAGCGCGCTCGTTTGCTTCGACGATATGGCCTGTCTCGTCTGACACTAAAATGATGTCGTTGGCATATCTGGTCAGATATTCGAAATGCTTCATCAGCAATTCCCGCTCAATCGCCGCGGCATGTTGCATCTGAAGGTATTTATATTGCACTTTGTGGCCGCGAAGCCAGACAAACACCAGCATCCCGCCGATTGCCGCATAGATGATGCCCAATGCCGCCGACCATTGTTTAAGCCTGGTAATGGGCGCAAACAACTCATCCCGATCGACTTTGCTCACCACGAACCAAGGTGTATCAGGAACACGGCGCATTTCCGAAACGACCTGAGTGCCGCGATAATCGATACCATCCACGCTCTCGACTTCACCGCGAACAGCCATGGCGGCCGGCAATTTCGGTGTGGCCAGCGGGATACGCAGAGAGAGCGCTGTATCTTTTTGGTGGCGCAGATCGTTGAGAAAAAGCACATCGCTACCCTCCTGCCGAACGAGCAGCGTTTCTGCGCTGGCGCTTGGGGTAGGCCAGGAATTGATGAGCGGATAAAGGAACTGGTTAGGGTCGATCTGCAACACCACAGCCCCCACGACACGGCTGTGATTTTTTCCGGCAACGGTCAGCGGTGCGATCAGGTCGATGCTGATTCCCTTGTCTCCGTAACTGTTGCGGTGAAAATCCAGGAACACCACCTGCCGGTTATTCATTGCCTGCAGCACCTGTTGCGTATGCTCGGTGCCAAAATCAGGACTGGTGCCTGCAAAAAGTCTGACTACGCCTTGCCTGTCCAGCAGCGAAAGTGTTTTGTAAACATTCACCCGCTGCAGCTCGGCCAGTATTTTTCGGAGGCGTTGCATACGTTCATTTGGAGGCATGCCCTCTTGCAACCATTGTCCAAGCTCGACGGCCAGCACCGAATCTCGTGAAAAGGCTTCTCCCAACCGTTGATGGTTGTTGTGCCACGAGACAATCTGGCCGACTTTCATGTCGGCGATAGTTCCCAAGTCGTGCAGCTTGTCTTTTTCGGCCAGCCCTTCAATCTGCTGGAAGAAATAGAAGCCGGTTAAGGCAATAATCAGGGAAACTACTGAAAAGGCCAGCAGCGGCTTATAGAAAGAGGGTTCCCGCCTGGCTGGAACTTGAGTGTCTGGGGCGGGAGGGGTCATTGCTTGACCTTCATGTTAGAAGTGATCGACATGATGAATTCCTGAAGATATCCATGCAGCTCATAAGCCCTCTTCACCTTTCGCCCAGATTGATTCAAGCCGCACTGTTAATGGACTCTGCCTATTCTGCAATGCATGGATAACATGCTTTGCAGATTAGTGAAGTAAACCCTATTGGGAGTTTGGGCGTCAAGCGTGCCGCGTGGTTTACTCATGGGAGATGACTGCCCCTCCTCATGGAAAAAGCGGGGGCGGTGAACAACAACTGACTGAAGAACCGCCCAGGCGGGCGGTCTCAACGGTATATTGCAGCCGGCAGATTTATGATGAAGTCAAAAATGAATCAGCGCTTCTCCAAGAGAGAGGATCAGGGAATGATCCAGTCGGTCTCGGCAATCAACTTATCGCTCTCCGCGCTGGCAAAACGCACGATATAGCCTCCCTTGGAAGCAAAACGTTGCGTAGGCCCAAGGCTCAGGCGCGGGTAAACGGTCGTCCCCCCGCGCTTGCCGGCAAGGTTAACCATCTGCGTCCCTGCATCGGCCATGTCGGTCCTGGACTGGCTGATTGCGGTCCTGGCCGGCTGCCTCAATGCATCCAGCGCCCGCCCTTCGTCCACCGCCTTGTTGCTCTCACGCTTGCTGATCATGTTCTCGGCCCGTTCCAGCAGGTAGTCGCGATAGAGGTTGTCCAGCATTTCCGCCAGCGTGTCGGTCAGAAAATTCAGGGAGAAATAGATTTCCGACTGCAGTGGCTCATCCTCGAGCGGCAGATTGCGCAACTTGAGCCACTGGTGGAAATAGGACAGGTTGATCTCGCGCTTTTCCGGCAACTCATAGGGATACACCAGATGCGCCTTGCCTTTCCAGGAAGCCGGAAACGGTTTACGCGCGCCAGCAGCAAGCCGGGCGGAAAAATAGGCCGCACCAACAGGGGGAGACGCTTTATCCAGCATGGCCAGATCGGCTGGACGCAGCCAGAACATGACCGCATCTTTCTTTTTCATATTCTTGAGCACGCGATGCAATGCTTCCGGCGACTCATCATCCAATACGCGATTCACGACGCCGATACCGGAGCCTGCCAAGGCATGCGTCAGAGCCTGTGCCGCACCGCGGCCCACAGGATCATCGCGATATACCTGCACCAGCTGCCGGGGTTGCCACCCCTTCTTTGCCGACAAATGCCTGGCCAATACATCAGCCTCCAGTGCCACTCCCTGAGAGAAATAGACAGAATAGAACGCCTGAGCTGACGGGGGCAGATCGACGCTGGGGAACCAGCACGGAACCTGCTCGCGTTCACAGAAATCATGCACGGGTTGCCAAGTGCTGTTCGATAACCCGGAGATCAATGCGAATACCGGCTGGTTGCGATAATGCTCATCCAGCTGTCCGGCCCAAGTCTCCGGCGCACCCTGCAATTCCCACACATCCAACTCCCACTTGCGTTCGGTTCCCAGAACCATCTCCGCCGCTGTCACCATGTGCCGACGTCCACCAGCCTGCCTTCCGCTCACGGTACTGGCATTTTTCTGGGCGAACGCAGAATGCATCATGTCAATCAATATCTTTCTGCGCTCGGAGGAAACCTCGGGCGTAATGACCGTGGCAAAGCGGACCGTCTCTGTAGTGACGCCGGGCGACCACTCCCTCGATAGCTGCTTGAGGTAGGCTGTCAGCGCCTGCATCTCTTTCTCTTCCAACTCGTAGTGCGGCATGGCGAAATTCATCTCGCGGCCGCTGTTGTTCACGCCCAGTCGAATGGCAGTGCCCAGCGTCTTGTCGGTATAGGGATCGTGCTTCTGGTTCCAAGCCTTGCCGATGCGCGGATCCATGGTTGCGATAACCTTGTCGCCGATGGCAAACAGGGCATTTCCGGTGATGGGGGGTACCTGGATATTGCCCTCGACTGAGCCCATGCCGCTGCGCCGGTGACAGTTTTCACAGGCTGCAGCAGCACCGGAAACTGCGCTGTTCCCCTTGCGTAAACCTTTTAGCGGCGCGCCGGACGGCAATATCCCCGCCTGATAAATGCGACGACCAATCTCCACTTCGCCTGCACCAGAGTTCAGTTCCGCAGCCCAGACAGGAAGGGGCAATGCCGTTCCAAGCAGCAATAAAATCCTGCGGCACATCGTTAATAGCCCATGATTCAGCACGTAACCCCCTTTGGCCTCAATGACAGTTTGTCCTGCACCGATACTTTTGACATGCAGTGCAGCTCGAACTACTTGATGTCAAGGAGGGCCACCTCAAAAATAAGCGTCTCATTTGGCCCGATGTCGCTTCCCACCCCTCGCGATCCATAGGCAAGCTGGGAGGGAATGAATATCTGCCACTTGGATCCCTTGGGCATGAGCTTCAACGCCTCCTTCCAACCGGCGGTGAGCATCTCAACTTTTAGCGTTGCAGGTTTCCCGGGCTCTGTGCCATCAAACTCGGTGCCATTCAGGAGAGTGCCCCGGTAGTTGCATTCGACCGTGTCGCCATCCGTCGGCTTCTTGCCCTCTCCCGCCTTGAGGATCTTGTACTGCACGCCGCTCGGCAGGGTCACCACGCCATCCCTGGTCTTGTTTTCTGCCAGGAAAGCCTCCCCTTTCTTCTTGTTTTCCTCGGCCTCAATCAGGTGATTCGTCATCGCCTTCCGTCGCAGTTCGCCCTGGAAAGCATTCATGATTTTACGGAGGTCCTTTTCCGGCATCAGGAGCCTTTCGCCTGAAAGCCCATCTTCCATGCCCTTGACCAAAAGATCCATGTCGAACTCGATATCGTCCTTCTTGAAGCTTTTTGCAATATTCACCCCGACACCGTAGCTCACCATCTCCTTCTGTGTCTTTAAGACCGGAATTTCCCCGGCGCTCACCTGGGTAACTATAAGTCCCAAGCCCATCACTGTTATCCATTTCAACATCATCAATTCCCCCAATTTGTCCGAGTTACATGTCCACTATTGAGCCTGGCCCTGCTGCTTCTTGGCAGCCCGTTCAGTTACATCCTTCTTGGCTTCCGCCGATCTTTTTTTGGTTCGATCCGCGTTATCCTGGATCCTCTTTTCCACTTTGGCTCGATCAACTTTATCGTGATAGGGCTTGACTACTACTCTCGTGGCGGGCGGCGTAGGAACTGTCACATCCGCCGCCGAGGTGGAATCTGCGGCATCAGCAACTGCAGTTGACATGGCAGTTGTGCCCCCACCGTCCGAAGCAACTGCTGTACCTGTTCCCGCTACCGGCGAGAGAACTCTGCTGCTCCCCGCTGTCGGCAGGGAGGCCTCCCCCCCGCCGCCGACGTAGTCTCCGTCACTTCACCCTCGGCATCCGACGTCGTATCCGCAGCATCTTCCCCTGCAGTCGCGCTGCACATCCAGGCAAGTGCCACGCCGCAGCAAATGATCTTCGCAATTGATTTCATTTCAACCTCCTTCAAGTTAATGTCACTTCAAGCAATACCAACTTACAGTCCTGTGCCACTCAAGCTGACCGTCTGGGTTCCCAGTGCATCGACCACGTTCAACACCGCAGACTTGGCACCTGCCCCGTTCGGCGTGAACTTCACGCTGATCGTGCAAGTCGCACCTGCTGCCAAGCTCGTGCCGCAGGTATTGGTCTGCGTGAAGTTAAAGGGATTGCTGCCTCCCAAACTGATGCCGGATATCGTCAGCGGCGAACCTCCCGTATTGGTCATCGTCACCACCTGTGCCGGGCTGACTGACCAGACGGCCAGATTCCCGAACGCCAGCGAGGCCGGTGTCAGCGTGACCGTCGCCGGAGTGGTGGTCGTCCCGCCCGTACCGCTCAAGGCAACCGTCTGGGTGCCTACTGCATCGACCACATTCAACACCGCAGACTTGGCACCGGTGCTGTTCGGTGTGAACTTCACGCTGATCGAGCAAGTCGCGCCTGCTGCCAGACTCGTACCGCAGGTATTGGTCTGCGTGAAGTTAAAGGGATTGCTGCCTCCCAAACTGATGCCGGATATCGTCAGCGGCGAACCTCCCGTATTGGTCATCGTCACCACCTGTGCCGGGCTGACTGACCAGACGGCCAGATTCCCGAACGCCAGCGAGGCCGGTGTCAGCGTGACCGTCGCCGGAGTGGTGGTCGTCCCGCCCGTACCGCTCAAGGCAACCGTTTGGGTGCCTACTGCATCGACCACATTCAACACCGCAGACTTGGCACCGGTGCTGTTTGGCGTGAACTTGACGCTGATCGAGCAAGTCGCGCCTGCTGCCAGACTCGTACCGCAGGTATTGGTCTGCGTGAAGTTAAAGGGATTGCCGCCCCCCAGACTGACACCGGTAATCGCCAGCGGCGAACCTCCCGTATTGCTCAGCGTCACGACCTGCGCCGGGCTGATCGACCAGACGGCCAGATTCCCGAACGCCAGCGAGGCAGGTGTCACCGTCGCAGTTGCCGGAGTTGCCGTCGCACCTGTTCCGTTCAAGGTGACCGTCTGCGTACCGGCCGAGTCGACCACTGTCAGCGTCGCGGTCTTGGTGCCGACCGTGGCTGGCGTGAACTTCACACTGATCGTGCAGGTGCCAGCGGCAGCCAAAGTTGCCGGCATAACTCCGCAGGTGTTCGTCTGCGCAAACTCCGTCGCATTGATACCGCCGATCGCGATGCTGCTGACCGACAGCGGTCCGGCACCAGTATTGGTCAGCGTCGCCACCTGTGCAACACTCGCCACGCCGGGCGCCTGATTTACAAATGTGATCGGTGTGGGAGCCAGAGAAGCCATTGCCGCTTGACCACTGCCGCTCAGCCCTGCTGTCTTGATCCCTGCCGAAGTTGCAACATTAAGCGTTGCCGAGTTCGGAGCGGCCACAGTCGGAGCGAACGTCACGCTAACCGTGCAAATTGCACCTGAGGCCAATGTCGCCGGGCCAATGGGGCAATTGTTCGTCTGTGCAAAGTTTGTCGCATTCAGACCCGTGATCGTAACGCCAGTGACCGTGATCGGTCCTGCCCCCGTGTTGGTCAGCGTTGCCACGCTGGCAGCGCTGGTTGTCCCCAACTGCTGGGTCGGGAATGCGATCGACATCGGCGATGCAGGATTCAAGGTGACCGATGCTGTTGCTCCCAAGCCGCTCAAGGCGATCGTCTGCGTTCCTGCCGCATCGACTACTGTCAGTGTCGCGGTCTTGCTGCCGATAGTAGCCGGTTTGAACGTCACGCTGATCGTGCAGGTACCTGTCGCTCCGGCGGCCAGAGTTGCAGGCAGAACACCGCAAGTATTCGTCTGCGCAAACTCGGTTGCGTTGGCCCCAGTGATTGCGATACTGCTAACAGTGAGCGACAAAGTTCCTGTGTTGGTCAGTGTCGCCACTTGTGCTGCGCTGGTAGTAGCCAGGAGCTGAATCGGGAATGTAAACGGCGTAGCCGGAGTCAACGTGGCCGACGGTCCCTGCCCGGTCCCACTCAATGCTGCCGTCATCGGCCCTGCTGAAGTCGCGGCAGTGATCATGGCAGCGGATGCGCCCGCCACAGTTGGCTTGAAGGTCACACTGATCGAGCAACTGGCAGCTGCCGCCAAAGTGGCCGGGCTCACCGGGCAATTGTTCGTCTGGGTGTAGTCAGCCGCATTCAGACCGCTGATCGTGAAGCCCGTGATCGAAAGCGGCGCAGTTCCCGTGTTAGACAGAGTCAGCACCTGTGCTGCACTGGCAGTACCAAGCGCCTGTGCTGCGAACGTCAATACTGAAGGTGTCAAACCGCCCGGTTGTTGCACCAGTGTTGCCGTATTGGACGGCAGCGAATCGCCCGCAGCGTTGTAAGCGATGACGCGGTACGAATAATCCGTCAGCGGTGCAAGCACGGTCTTGTCGGTAAAGGTGGTCGTATTCGCCAGAACCGTCCCAATGGCCACAAAGGCGCCATAGTTGGCGGAGCGCTCGATGCGGAATCCGATCTCGTTTTGAGTATTGCCTGGCGTTGTGGCTGCCGCTGCCGGGGTGGGATCCGTCCAGTTGAGCACGCCAGCTGCAAGGGTCAAGTTGGTTGGCGCCGCGGCTGCGATTGCGGCGTACTTAAAGACTATCGGCCGCATGAAGTCGTTCTCTTCATGGCCCAGGATATGGCAGTGCCACACGTATTCCCAGCCATAGTTAGTCATCTGGTTGGTGACGGTCCCAACCGGCACAACCAACCCGAAGTTCGGGTCGCCCGGAATCAAATTCACCTGCGTGAAGCCCGTCGCGACACCCAGCGGCTGGGTTGGATCCATGGGACGAATACTGTTGGGAAGTCCGAAGGGAAGCACAGGCGCCTTTGCCCTGACCGCAACAACGATGTCCTCCAGCGGATTCATCCTGACCGTTTCTTTCCAGCCCAGCTCATTTGCATCAGCCGGTTTGACCGTGCCGTCCCAGCCTATCCGATTGATCAGTTGCACGTTGACCAAGTGGAAGTGGACCGGATGGGCATCTACCCCGTTATGGGTGATCTTCCATATCTGAGTCTCGCCATTGGCAATGGTCTCGGTAACCGGATCGACGTAATTGAGCGGAACCGTGGTCTGCAACGCGAAGGTAGTAAGCGGCATCTCGATGCCCAGCGTGGCATTCATCCGCCCGTAGTTAGGCTCAAACAGCTCCTGAATGGCCTTGTTCAGAACAGGCAGCGTGGTCAACAAACCCGTGGCAGGATCGGTATAGGTAAAGTTGGGGATGTTTAGCGAACCAGTGAAGATGTTTGCATAGGTGTTGGGGAAAGTCGAACCCCACAGACCGTTGTATTCCGACTGCCCCACGATAGGCTTGGGCTGGCTCGCGGCGTAGGCAGCCGGCAAGCTGGTTTGCAGTGTGGTCAAGGTCGGATTCTTGATGTTGGGGTTGGGATCGCTGGTGAAGGCAGCTTTGACACAAGCCGGGTTGGGCGTACCCGCCACCACGAATTGCATGACAGTGCGGGTATTTGGCCCATAACCAGGTTTTGTCGTGGGCGCTCCGCCGACGGCAGTTTGATCCGGCATTCCAGTGTAGTAGTCGATACGCGGATCAAACGCCGGAACGGGTGCGGGCGCATCGTTGTAGAGGATGAGCTTGGTTCCCGGGCAATATCCGGAAAAGTCGACGACAACATCAGCCCGCTCGGCCGGCCCCATGAACAGCCCATGGGTAAAGATATTCAGCACCGTGACACTTCTACGGTTGTATTCAAAGCCGTTCGGTGTGGATGGGATCACTGCAGGCGCAGGCAGCAGGCCGCCTTCGTTGCCGATCTGGACAATGTCCGGACCTGTCGTAGCCGGATCCGGCACACCGCCTTCCCGTCCGTCTATCGGCCAAGTTGCCGGAAAGGTCGCATTCGGAACAGCCGGAACCATTTTGACTTCTGTGCCTACACTGGCAAGCACTGTTGCACCTGTGCCGGTCGCGTCCGTGATGCTGACAGTCGGCGCAGAGGTATAACCTTTACCCGGATTCGTCACAGTAACTCCAGTAATGACACCCCCAGTGACTGTCGCCGTTGCTGCAGCACCTGTACCGCCACCGCCAGTAAAGACGACTGCGGGTGTGGCGGAATAGCCGGTCCCGCCGGCGGTCACCCCAACGCTCAATGGCTCAGCTTCGTACAGACCGAGATTGACAAAACGGTCATTCGAGGCGTTCAGAATGCGGAAGCGGTAGGCTTGGGGCTGCACGGTGAGCTTGGGATAAGCGGTGCCGTTCACCACCGGGGTATCCATGAAAGCTTCCGGCGTTGTGGATGCATTGCCATATTCGCCTGTCGGCAACGCCAACGGTGCCGGGAATATCGGCCAGAACCAGGGACCATAGTCCCAGCGCCCAACCGGGTTCGTGCCATCGAATGAAGCAGGGTCCTGGTTCGTTTCATAAACGTGGGGGAACCACAGGTCGCCCGGCTGTCCCCAACGCAACGTATTCCACTTCGCATCCTGTTGAATGATGTCTTGCGGCACGAAGGTCTTGTCCTGAATGATCAGCGGGATCTGGGTAGCGGGAATCGCTTTGGCAGTCACCAGTCCTTGCTCCACTGGATCGGATATCAGGTAACCCGCCGCCAAACCGGCGTAGACATTGAGGCGAGTCAAAGCGGAAGTATGATCGTGATAAAACATCATGCGTGCGCTTTGATTGTTGGGGTAATACAACGTCCCGGAGCCGGGGCCCGGATCCGGCATGTCAGGCACATTCTGAAAGCTTGCGCCTTTGGCATAGGGGGTCACTTCCCCGGCCGGCGTGATCCATTGGTGCGGCGTACCATCGCTGATCCACGGAGTGTCGCCGCCATGCAGGTGGATCATGGCGCGGTTCTGTGTGTAACTGTTTATGCCATCCGGGCCGAGACCGGCGCCCGGAATGGTCGAGTCCACCGGCAGGAACAGGTCGCCACCGCGCGACATGGTGAGGGGATCATAATGGCCGAGAGGAAGCAGGTTGGAATATTTGATGCGTACCGGCACGCCACGGCTGGCATTGATCAGCGGTCCCATATAGTGCGGATTGTCCACCGCGAAGACCTGCTTGCCGGTGGCATCCAGAATGAAAGCGCCGCCAGGATACGTCAGGGCAATGTGCTTGCTGGTAGCGGCATTCGCGGCTGTTTCCAGCTGCACGTAACCGCGCAGCGTGGTGGCTTTGGGCAAATCGCTATGCATTTTCTCGGTGTATTCGACAAAGCCGATCTCGTAATAATCAGAACCCGGATAAGTCGCCTTATCTGCTACTGCAACAGGGATGTACTGGCCAAGATTGTTGGGGACGCCAAGCCCGGGCAAGCTATCGACGAATTTCCGTAGCGGAGTTCCGCTATTGATCATTGCCCCCGCTGCTGCACCAGGAGACAAATTTTCCCGCAAACCCAATGGGCTGTTGGCATAATAGGTAGGTACCTTGATAGGCGCCCCGGTTGCGTTGGTACTATTGCCCCAACCGGCTCCTGCATACGCCCAGTTGCTTGCCAGCATAGGCATCATCGCCAGCACTACCGCCCTGGTCATCTTTTGGAACAAATCCAATTTGCTTTGCATCATGGCAATCCCCCTTCAAAAAATTTCCCATCCCCACGCGGCACTCAATTGCAGTGATTCGCGTCCTTGATGTTGCTGTTACAGGTTCTCTGATGGCCTGGATTATTGCCACGATGACAAAATAAAGCTGTGGGGTGGAACCCTACAAATCGCAAAGGGTGACACTGCATTTATTCAGAGGAATTGAACTATCCAGAACCGCATGTCCCGCAGACCATGGCAGACACACCCGCTTTATGCCATCGCATGATCCAAGCAAAAGAAACTGCTCGGTGCGATGCAGCACTTGGAATTGGTGAATGGGATTAAAACAGACCTCAGTAGCAGTGATGAGGGCGGATGATTAACTTGGGTAACGCTTAGACGGACTCGCTAACAGAAGTGGCAATTGGAATTGCAAAGATAATAAAAAGAATGCCAGCCACTATCCAACACACCAACAGGGTGATCTTCTCAGTTACTTTTGTATTGGGTATTTTCATTTTTTCCTCACGAAGAAACATACTTGTTGTAGGTCAATGATGAACGGCTGCCCTACCCTTCTTCCCCAAGCTGTTTTCTATATGTATTTGTAGGCTGATTGCTAAAGATAGTCCTGATTTCCTTGCAACCAAAACAATCTCAACGCACTGCTTCTGAACTATTGCGGCCCCTCAATACCTCCGCGAATTGCCGAAAATGATGAGGGGCATACGCGGCGAATCAGGCGCTCTGAATATTCGACGCCTGTTTGCCCTTCATTCCTTGCGTTACCTCGAATGCAACCTTCTGACCTTCTTTCAGAGACTTGAACCCGCTCATCTGAATGGCAGAAAAATGTGCAAAAAGATCTGCACTGCCATCATCGGGGGTGATAAAACCAAAACCCTTTGCGTCGTTGAACCATTTGACTGTACCGGTTTCCATAATGCGTTTTCCTTTAATGAGTAGTGAGATAGAAAGTAAACCCATGCAAAGCCTGAACGGACGTAATGAACAAGTGCAGTTTTGAATTTGATCAGTTTGTCCAACCTGGCAGAGACAACTTAACAAGAAGGCACACGTGGCTCAATAAACTAAATCCTGTATTTTATTTAGCGAAGGTATAGGCTGATTCGGGATTGGCGGCTATGGGGCGTTGTTGTGGCGATACATGATCGGCATCGTTAGAGTGAGATGTTCCACTCGTCACTTCAACTTGACGCGCCAAATGCGATAGAGGCATTAACAACCACCATCGCCCCGTCGAAATCTTTGGCCGTTATGTCCCGGACTCGCCTGATGGAAATTTACTGACCTCGACATCAGTAAACATTCTTGCCGGAGAAGCCCTTGATAATGGTCATGAGAACGATCTTGATATCCAGCCAGAACGACCAATTTCTTACATAAGTCAGGTCGTGATCCACACGTCTTTGCATTTTTTCCAGCGTGTCGGTCTCTCCGCGCCAGCCATTGACCTGGGCCCATCCGGTGATTCCCGGCTTGACCTTGTGGCGCAACATGTAACCGTAGATCAGCCGGCGATATTGCTCGTTATGGCTCACCGCATGCGGCCTTGGCCCGACGATCGACATGCCCCCCTGCAGGACATTGATGAACTGCGGCAGTTCATCCAGTGAGGTGCTGCGCAAGAATGCGCCGAATCTGGTCACGCGAGGATCGTTTTTCCTGGCTTGCACTACCTGCGCCCCGTTCTCACAGACGCTCATGCTGCGGAACTTCCACACATCGATCACTTCGCCATTCAGTCCGTAACGACGCTGTTTGAAAATAACCGGCCCCGGTGAAGTCAATTTGACTCCCAGTGCGATCAGCAGCATGAGCGGCGCGATCAACAGCAGGATAAGACTGCCCAGCACCAGATCCTCAGCACGCTTCAATAGACCATCCACACCGAGGAACGGACTTTCAAACACGCCGACGATGGGAAAACCATTCAGGTTTAACCAGCGTGCCTGCAGCAGGTCGAATACATAAAAATCGGGAACGACATATACCGATGCCGTGGTGTCGGCCAGTCCCGTGATGAGTTGCGAGATGCTTTTCTCGTGCTGCATGGGCAGCGTGATATAGACGTAGTCGACCTTGCCAGTCCGGGAATCCTCGACCAGGTTCGACAGTTTGCCTTTCAACGGCAGATCGCCAGGGGAATGACTTTCAGGTTCGCGATCGTCATAGACACCGACCACCCTCAATCCAAGCCAGGGAGCCGCCTCTACCATATCCGACATCTTCTGCGCCAGAGCCCCGGCACCTGCGAAGGCCAAAGTGCGCGTATTGCGTCCGCTCTTGCGCAAAGCGCGGATCACCAGGCGCACGGAGACCCGCAGACTCACCAGCAATAACGGCGTCAGCAACATCCAGGACAAGATCACCCGACGGGAGAACAGCTCGGATGTTTTGGTCAAAAAAGCCAGAACAATGAGCGTGCAAGCCACTGCAAACCACACCCATAGTGCATGCTTGATCTCGTGGCGCATCAGATCCAGTCGCCATGAGTTGTACAAACCTCTGATCTCGGCAACCAGCAAGAACAACACCATTGCCCATGTCGCCGCCAATTCATAAGAACCATGCAACTCGATTCCGAGCAGCCGCGCACATAATTGCAAAGAAATAAATACGATCAAACAGTCAGTCGCCCGGTACAGCACGGCCAGGCTTGAACTATGCGGCCTTATCAATCCGCTCAATGAATTGATCATAGAGCCCCCGCTACAGTATTGTGCGCGGCCTTCCGCGAAGACTTGCCATATCTATGCTGGTACAAAATGAGAGTCGTCATTTGAATCTCCATTTTGACAATCGCGAGCAAAACAAAAATGGAGACGAGCACACCGGAATTGCTGAATTGCGCTCATCTGTCTGAGCTTCAATTTATCGCAGCGAATTCCAAATAGCTCTGGGGAGACTACTGCATTAGTTTGTAAGCTCTACCGCAATTCCGGAGGTGGGAATATGTACTGAGGGAAGTGGATCTTTGCTGCCTATACCAGCCATACGTTCATCATCTCAACCTTAGTACGTATGCTCAATATGAAAGCGATCATCTGGCGATGACCGGATCACCCGTCAGATCAATAAGCTGAATCATGAATGCTTGGGTAACAATAGATGGGGCAAGTAAAGCCGCAGAGATACTTGCTTTACGTACTACACGGTAGTGGCCTGCCAAGCCAAGTCCGTACTGCTACAGTGCATCGATCGCACCGCGTTCGCGCAGCAAGTTCAAAACCGAATCGGCCGATTCGGCCAGATTCATCCGGTCGGTATCGACAATGAGTTCCGGCCTGTCAGGGGCTTCATAAGGGGATGAAACGCCTGTGAAGTTCTTTACTTCTCCTGCGCGTGCCCGTTGGTATAAGCCCTTCACGTCTCTGGTTTCGCAAACTTCCAAGGGACAGCGGCAATAGATCTCGAGAAAGTCACCCGGTGCAAAAAGTGAACGCACCTTTTCCCGATCGCCCTTGAACGGTGAAATAAAGGCAGTCATGGCGATCGTGCCCGCCTCCAGGAATATTTTCGCCACCTCGCCTACCCGGCGAATATTTTCTACCCGGTCCTGTTCCAAAAAGCCCAGATCACTGCACAGGCCGTGGCGCACATTGTCGCCATCCAGAACAAATGTCCGGCAATCCATCTGATAAAGACATTCTTCCACCGCGTGCGCCAGCGTGGATTTACCCGAGCCGGATAGCCCCGTGAACCACAGCACCACACTTTTATGTGCATTCAGCTGCTCGCGCCGGGCCCTGGTCACAGTGGCATGGTGCCAGACAATGTCAGTAGATTTCTTCATGCCCATCAGCCGCGACTGGCTGGAACGCCACCTCCGCCGCCAGAAGGGACGGGGGTGATCAATGGGGTCGCGCCAGTAAAGCCTGTGGTCCCCGCTCCAATAGCACCGACTGCAGCTCCTTGGGTAACGACTGCCGGGGCCGCTCCCACATTAGCGACGGGATTAACAACCGTGCTACTGTTTGTGCCTGCAGCAACAGCAGTGTTTGTACCTGTAGATGAGTTAGCCCCCACGCTAACAGCCGTTGCTGTCACCGGACCGGCATCGGGTACCGCAACACCCTCTAAAGAATTGTCAGCTTCGACGCCCATCGCACTTGGGCTGCGGCCAATTTCATTCATAGGCACTGCCCCCGCAGTTTTGGCAGGAAATGGGCCTTTACTCAATACAGAAAACGCCAGGATCGCAGCCACAATAAATGCAAATACCACCGCTAATTTGGATTTATTCATGATGTCCCTTTCGTGATGAACGAAACCCGATAAATCGCGCGCATCAGGTCAGATTTAATTTATCGCAGCACATGCAAAATTACTGTGGGTGATTGACTGCATAAGCAGGTAAGGCATCACCGCAATTCTCAGGGTTAAATCTGCTTTAGCCCGAGTATTTTGGCTTTTGCAGACGCGCTGTCGACGATGACACGATCCTGCTCCGAAAGCTCGGCGTAATGTCTCGTTCCGACCCAGATGATTTGCTCGATGATCCCCGGCTCCCATGGCGCCAGTTGCGCTGCATGTCTCATTGCATCAGCCACCCCGCTGATCTCGCGATCACCCGCAAGCGCCGTGCGCTTAGGAAACTCGGAAACTCGGAGAGAAGGGGCCAGCAAAGCTTGGCGCGTTAGCATCAGGCTGGCCCACAGATAACCCGAGTTAGGCCGGAGCATGATAGCCGCCTCATAATTCTCAAGTGCATCCATAAAATATTCCTGCTGCAGTTGCGCGTCTGAAAACGAGAGAGCACCTCTATAAAACGAAATCTGGCCAAGGTATTCGGGAATGATCGGATTTCCCGGATCGAGTTTCCTGGCGTCAAGGAGACGTTCACGTGCCTCAGCCAATTTCACCGGGGATGGACGCGCATTTGCTACACGAACCGCGTCAAGATATGCCCCGGATTCCAGGCGCATAAAATCGGCAAGGCCGATCCTGAAGAACTCGATCATCAACAGCGCCAACCCTATCGTCAATGCTATTTGTATAGACTTTTTAGAAATATTCACCTGGGCACCGCCTCGGTTTCACTATGGCCACGGAACAACAAATCGCAGAATGAATTCATTGCAAGCCAACGATTCGGGCCGGCATCGTGCTGGTCAAGTGACTGGCAATCGCCTCGCCTCTCCACTGGACCAAAAAATCTCTTGCCAAGCTCATATTGGGGGGGCGATTCATTATGTTGTGAGCATCGGAGGCCAGCGCCGTCACCCATTCGCGCTCCAGCATGCGCAAGGCACATTCCTGCGCCAGATTCCCGAACTGTCCGATAACGGCTCCTGCCGTGAGCTGCAGCATGCAGCCGGTTGCGACGAACGGATAGATTTTTTCCAGATTGCGCATCACATCCTTGTTGCGTTCCGGATGTGCGATCATCGGGCGGATATTCCTGCTAAACAACCACTGTACGAGCCTGTCCGCTCCCACCGGGATATGACCATGAGGGAACTCGATCAGCACGATCTTGTAGCCATCGGCAACTCCGATATAGGGCAATTCGTCCGTTGCCACGAGATCCATAATTTCGGGTGACAGGTGAACCTCCCCGCCTGAAAAGATTTTTAACGGAATGTTTTCTTCGGCCAGGACTTGCCTGAAATGGCTCACATCCCGCGAAATGCTCGAGAGGCTGTTGTCATAGCGCTCTGCATGGACGTGCGGGGTCATTACAGCGGCGGTGATTCCGTCAGCCACCGCTGCCGTGGCCAGCGTGATTGCTTCACTTAATGTCTGTGCGCCGTCGTCTATCCCCGGCAAGTAATGGCAATGAAGGTCAATCACCGCGCCACCTCATTTTTATGCCTGCACAGGCTTTGCATAGTAGCCGTCGGAACCGTAACTTTCATATCCGGTATAGGCGCCGTAATAACGTTCCGCTTTTTTGAAATCCAGCTGGTTGAGTGTGACACCGAATATATTTGCTTCAGCCGCCAGCAGCGTACGGATACAGCGGCTGGATATCTGGTACGGCGTTGAATCAGCCTTGACCACAAAAACGACACCGGTCGCCATGGTAGAGAGCACGACGGCATCGCTGACCAATTGAACCGGAGGGGAATCAAGGATCACGATGTCATATTGCTGACGGAGAGTCTCGATCAGTTCCTTGAATTTTTGCGACAGCAATAACTCAAGCGGGTTGGGCGGGATATTGCCCACACCGATGATATGCAATGAGCTGCCTGTAATTGTCTGAACGCAATCCTTGAGTTTCTTCTGGCCTGTCACAAGTAGCGACAGCCCCGGCTTTGATGCGTCCAAATCAAGATTTTTTGCAACAGCCGGACGGCGCATGTCCGCATCGATCAACAGTACCTTCTTGGTTTGCGCATGAGATAACGCCAGGTTGATCGCGAAGGTCGACTTGCCCTCGCCCGGTACGGCAGAAGTCACAACCAGAACCTTGTTCTGGCAATCCACCGCAGAAAGCAAAATACCGGTGCGCGCCGTGCGCACCCCTTCTGAAAAGACCGACTTCGGCTCGTCCAGATAATGACGCCCGGCACTCTTCGACTGGTCACCCTCAAGCAACGGGATGGTAGTCAACACCGGCTGGCCGAGCTTGGTTTCGGCATCCTCTGTCGTTTTGACCGTATTATCCAGACGTTCCATCAGCAAAGCTGCGATCACGCCCAGAAACAAACCCAACACTAATGCAGTCAGGATGACTTGCGACTTATTCGGTTTGGCAGGGCTATCTGCCGGTGTGGCGGGATCCATTATGCGAGCGACGACCCCACTCTGCATGTCACTAGCCGCATTTGTCTCCTTGAAGCGGCTCAGGAACATCTCATAGATCTGGCGATTGGCTGATACATCGCTCTCAAGTGCAGTCAATTGGAATTCCTTGCGATTCGAACCCTGGATCATCGTCTTGCTTTCCCCTACTGCTTCAGCCAGCGCTTTCTCGTTGGCCCGTGCAACTTCAAATTCGCGCGCCAAACCGGAAACCACATCCTCGACCTGACGCCTCAGGTTCTCCTTGGCCTGTTTAAGTTCGGCCATAGCCTGGATCATCTTGACGTGAGCCTTGCCGTAGCGATTGGAAAGTTCCGACACTTTTCTTTCATGGTCACCCACGACTTCCTTCATGCGCGCTACCAGCGGATTCTTAAGTACGACGGGCAAGGTCTCCAGGTTGCCTTTTGCATTCTTGACCTGCATATAAGCACTCTCCGCCTCGGCCCGACGCATGCGTGCTTCAACCAGGCTTTTCAGCAACCCTTCCAGTTGATTGCTGTCCCCGCTCAAGGTCAGATTTCTGGCAGAAACGATATGCTCTCGTTCACGGAATTTCTGTAATGCGTTCTCCGATTTTTCCAGTCCGAACTTCAATTCCGTCAGACGCTGATTCAGCCACTTTCCTGCTTTCCGCGTCATCTGGTAGCGGGCCTCCATGTCACTCTCAATATACGTTTCGGCAATGGCATTGGCGATCTTTGCCGCCAACTCCCGATCAGGCGAATCAAAACTCACCTTGACCAGTTGACTCAGGCGAATAGGCTCGACTGTCACCCGCTTCATGAATTGGTTAACCACGATCTTCTTGGCAGCTTCCTCGCTCATCTCCTCACCGCCGATACCGATGGCAGATAGCATGGACGTGAAGAACGACCTGTGCGGACGGGGATCGAACTCGGGATGAGTCGTCAGCGTGAGTTTGTCCACCACCATGCCGGCCAATGCCTGCGACTTGATGATTTCGGACTGCGTCAGAAAATGCTCGCGGCTTTCCCCGACTCCGCCATAGACCTCTTCGATGGACAATACCTTGGCTTTTTTCTGCTCGATCAATAGCGTTACCGTGGAACGGAAGATCGGCGTCATCATGAACACGATGACCGCAGCGAGCAGCGTAATAGCGCCCGCCAAACCCAGAATGTTCCATTTGCGTTTGGCGATCAAGCGCCAGTAGATCAGCAGATCGAGCGCCTCCTCTTTTTGTTGGGCAGTACCGGGGATGGAATGAGGCTTGGTATTTTGCATAGTCGGTTCCATCCTTAGAAAAAACTTTCTTCAACGGTGACGGTATCGCCGGGCCAAACGGGAGAATTAAGGTCCACCTTGTCCGCCGCATTAGCGGCATCGCCTTCTCGCACCACATATATCTTGCTCGGCGAAGCACGCTCCCTGAATCCCCCGGCGATGGAGACCGCCTTGCGTACGTTCAATCCGGACTGGAAGGGATAGCCGCCGGGCTTTTCCACCTGCCCATAGATAAAGAACGGGCGATATTCCTCAATGCTGACGGACACGCGCGGATTGACCAGATAGTCGCCGCGCAAACCCTCGGTTATCCTGGCTTCAAGTTCTGAAACCGTGACCCCTAATGCGCATACATCACCGAACGGGAAAGACACCAGACCGGAATCCGGGAGACGCAGCTTTTCGCGTGTCATATCGTCTTCGTCATAGACTCGGATCGTGAGAACATCGCCGGCGCCAAGACGATAGCCATTCGCGATACGCACCGGAACCCCTTGTTGCGGTTGTTGCACTTGTTGGGGCGCGGATTCGCCGGCGGCTTCAGATCCCTTATCTGCTTCAGCCGACAGACTTATACCCGGCAGCCCGATGAACAGGATAAGCAGCCATGTTCTGAAAAATCGCATGCGGCTAAATTCCATGGAAGACATTCCTCACTTGGTATGACTACAGCCCGGCGTTTTACAGAGAACCTTCCAGCGTGAACAACGTCAAGTTCCGGGTATAGGTAAATTGCGCATCGGTAGAACTGCGGTTTTGCCGCTGCAGTTCGGCTCCCATGCGCAACCAGCGCCGGACACCGTAGGAGATTTTCATACCGTAATTCTTGCGCTTGTCCTCGCGCGCTACCCCTTGAAAAGTATCAGCTGCATTATCGAAAGCCAAAGTCGATGCGGCACGCGATGACCAATCATGGTTCCACGCCAGCGATTGCTGGTTGCTGACGATGAAATTACCCGTCCCCGTCGCTTCGTTCATCGTCCGCAGCATGGACAAATCAACGATCGAATAGCTCAAAGGAGACCATTTGACGGAACCTTCCCATGTCGTACCGGAGCCCGCAGGCAATACGCCTGTGTCAAAGGTTTTCTTCATGCTGCCGATCTTGAAAGAGCCAGTGGTCATGGCAGTAGCCACCCATTTAATCCCCAACAGATAACGACGCTCGGTGCTGGACATCGCACTGGAGAAAGGAGATACATAGGCAAAATGTGTATCCCTGATTTGAACCAGAGCCTGAGTTGCCGGCGCAAGACGATAGTAGAAAGTACCGGCCAGATTACGCTGATCCCGGTCGAAGCCGCTTGTCACCACGGTATTGGTGTCGTAGCGCTTGGCACCGTAGCCGGCTTCGACTTCGAATTGGCCCTGCGCACCATCCGCACCGTAATGCATGGCTCCACGCATGGATGATGTATGCCAGCGTTCGGGGGCGTTGTTCAGGCGCAATGCGTTGCGAGGGTCATGTCCGTTCAGGTGATCCAGACGCACATGCGTATTCAAACGTCCCGTCCAGGTGTTATCAGCATCGAATGCCAAGGTGTGATCGTTATAGTTATCCGCGCTGCTTGATGCATAGCGCCCATAGCTCCCCGAATACTCGCCGACATACGATTGTGTTTCTCCCTTCAGCGCAGCCGACACGCCGGGATTAAGTACAGTCATGCGGGAAGATAATTTGTTCGTATTGGACAAGCCGACGTTATCGTCATTACCCATGCCAGCCACGATCCATGGAGTGATCTCGAACGGCTCGAGCTTGATGCCTGCCGGCTTTAGCTGGGTCATCGGCTTGTATACACCGACTGTCGGCTCGAACCCTTGAGCCATGACACAACCTGCGGAGAACAATCCGGCAAGCGCAAGCAAGCTTTTATTCTTTTGAACCATCATCACTGTCTCCTTCGCGGCTTTAATGAAAAATATTTCGAAGAATTTAGGTGGATCCCGCTGCACTGGAATAGCATTCATCGCCAACGACTTTCACACGTCCCGATTGCTCGCGGCCCTCAACCAGGTAAGGCAGACTCATTACGATCAGGAACAGCATGCCGTTAGTTGTGTTCTGCAAATTGAAATCGACGGCGCTGTGGATCATGATGGTGGTCACCCCCATCAGCGACGCGAATGCCATGCCGCGGGCGAATTGATTTCTTCGCTTGACCAATATCCGGAGCGAGCAAACAACGCTATGCAGCACCATTGCTGCCAGTAGCAACATGCCAATGAGCCCCACCTCTACCGCGAACTCGAAAAAATCGTTATGTGCATGATCAAAATAGCCATGCACCTCTGCCGGACGATAAGGGAAGAAAGCGAGATGGAAAGTACCGCCACCGGTTCCCAGCAGCGGAAAATCCCTGACAATATCGAGTGAATGCAACCCCGGGCCTATGCGTTCCTCAACCGACTCCTCGGCAATTCCCGCGACTTGCCCGGCATGTTTTTTCACGACATCGCCAGACACATTGCCGCTTACGCTGAGCAGCGGTTGCTCTGCATTGACGCGCAAATTGGTCGCTTCGATGCGTTGAACCACCTTCTCTACCCCGACCACCCCGCCGACGATCACCACGTCCAGGACGATCAGGCTGGAAATGAACAAGATGGTTGAACGAGTCGCTTTCCTTGAGAACATGATGGCAAACAACCCCACGCCCAACAGGCTAATGAAGAAAGCCGTGTTGCCCATTCTGGAACGGCTAGCTATCAAACCGACCACCATGATGATGAGAATGATCCGCAACAGCACCTTCTCGCCCATCAGCAGCGACAGCCAGCCATGTGCACGCTGCTTCCAGTTCTTTGCCTGTCTGCCATCCAGCTTGGCGATCATCAGACCGATCCCGATCGACAAGGTCATTTCCATGTAACCGGCGAAGTGATTGTGGTAGACAAAAGTACCAAGCCCCTTGGTATGCTCGATCGGAACGAAGAACAAGGAATAGTGCGCGCCGGTAGCCAGCAGCAGCACGCCGATGAAAGCCTGCAAGAAACCCGAAAAGACGAGCGTCCTGGCCAGCAATTCAACCTGGCCGGATGTGTTGATCTGCCTCAATAGCAGCCACAACAAGCCCATAAAGACGCACGCTTTGGCGAAGTGCGATCGAGTTGAAAAAACATCCGTACTCAGGGTTGACCAATAACCATCCATTACCGGAAAGCCATCCGCCGGATTCCTATCCAATGCCGTCGTCCAGGCAAAAGGGATGGGCAGCATTTGCAGCGCGAGGAGCGCTATCCATAGCCCCATCAAGATCATCGGGATTGCTCGCCACCGCCCGCCTGCCGCGATTTTCCGAGATTGGGTCTGAGAACTTCCGAGGTTATCGTCTGGCGCTGTCCAAATATGCCAAATCAACAAACCGCACACTAATATGCCCAACACAGCCAGCGCCCAAGGACGATTGCTCGCCAAAGGCAGTGGCATATAGACCAACAATGCCAACAGAGCCCACAGCTGGAGGGGGGTAGAAACAACTGTATATCCAAAACGATGGGTTTGGGAATTGTGCCTTGAAGTTACGACATTCGACATCAGCCAGCGTCCTTTCCATATCCCCGTTTTGACAACGGCAAGCAGCACATGAAGGGCGATGATCGCTTGAAATTGCGCTCATCCGTCGGGGCATCAATCTATCGCGGAAAGTGTATTTCTGCTCTGGGGGAATTACTGTATTAGTTTGTGCGGAACTACTGTAATTCCCAGCTGTGGAATGAGTACGGAGGGAATCGGATCTCTTGGCCGAAACCGGCCTCTAAGTTAGTCGAACTGGCAGATCGTATTGCAACTACTACACTGTGTATTGCCTGCACCGGCCTGCAAATTTATGCAGCTTGTATCCATTGTTCCAGTAGTTTTTCATATTCCCGATGGACCGCTTCCCACTTGAATCGATTTTCGAATTGCTCGCTACTGTTTCTTTTGCAATCAAGCAACGCAATGTCATCTACGCAAAGCCTATCCAGATATCCGGCACACTCCGCGGAATCGGCAAAATAGAAGGCTCCTTCACCTGCGACCCAACGGTTGAATTTATTGTCGTGTGCAAGAACGGGCAACGAGGCCCCCAACGCTTCAACCAGCGAGGGGTTGGTTCCACCTACTGTGTGGCCGTGAACGTAAAAGCGCGCATACAGCCTGAGTGCATTGATCGTGGCTTTGTCGTAGATGGCTCCGATGAATTTAACCTCATCGCTCGCTGCAGTGATGACATGCTTGTGATATTCGTTTTCCTCCGGACAATACTTCCCAAGGACAACCAGATTTATTCCTCTGTGTTCTCGAGAAAACGCTTCCACGATTTCCAGGATGCTGTTCTCCGGCTCGGGTCGGGCTATGACAAGGGCATACTGACCGGGTTTGATCCGATAGGCACTCAACAGCGACTCGTCCGAACTCGCGATCGAATCCGCGCCATAGGGAATCATGGTTATCTTGTTTGGGGAAACTCGCGACACGAGATGCGCTTTGATCTCGGGGTGGTCTGCAATCAAATGATTGCCCAGCCAGCAGCCCAACCTTTCGTTAAGGTACAACCATGACTTTTCAATCGACGACCATTTCTCGCGCTTCCACTCGATGCCATCCATATTGATGAGGTTCACTATCCCCATCAACCGATACAGCAGGCAGAAAACTGCGGTGTTGTAACCCAGCGTCAGAACCAGCCCTTTTTCCCTGGATGCATGAACCGTCGAAAGCCAGTCGAAGATGATCGTGCCGGCTGCCCCGCCTTGTTTAACGGGGATGTGTACCAAACGGACACCTTGCCAACTATCCTCTCGTACTTCGCCGTCGCCATCCGGTTGGCAATAGACCGTTACCGCCCAGCCTTGTGCAACCAGGTACAACGCCAGCGACTCGGCGAACGTCTCGAATCCTCCGTGTTGGGCGGGGATGCCTCGAGTACCGAGAATTCTGAGTGTCTTCATTAATTGCCCTTTCCAAAAAGCATCTTTAAAGTTGCCCAGCGTTTTGATCTATCCCCGACGAAGTGGGATTTCCAGGACGACTCGGGCACATCCATGGAATAACTTTCGTCATAATCAGGATTCCAGCCATGCCAGTCCGTAGCGCTGAAATAATCCCATCCCCAGCCGTATTCGTTAAATATCGACACAATATCCAGAAGGTATTGCTCGCCACCTTTTGCCCAACGCACTGCACTGAATTCACCGATGAATACCGGTGCGGGGTGATTCTGTTGAAACAAGCGCAATGGCTCGATCAAGCGGCGCAGCTCATTCTTGTCCCAATATCTCCCGTCAGCCGAGCCGGGATATTCGACTCCCAGCGGACGTCCATTGATTCCCTGATGCGTAAATTTGTGGGGTTCATACATATGCGCCCCCCAGATCAGATGGCGCTCAACCGGTGCGGAAAATTGTTGATAGCCTTGCGGCAGCCCGCCCGGCCCTGGGGAAACCACAATCCATCGATCTTTATCAACCTTGCGAATCTCGGAAATGATTCTGCGCTGTAATTCGGCCAGTTGTGGCGGAGAAATCGCACGCCCATCGTTATAGACCAAAGGTTCGCTAATCACATGATAGGCGGCCAATTCCTTGCCGCGCGTGCCGTACCTGGTTGCCAATTGATGGGCCACAGATACGATCTTTTCCAATTCGGCCTGATCATTCCAGAAAGCAACGGATGAACTTTCAGCCACGTCAGACGGCTCCATCGGAAAGTGATCCATATGAATGATCGCGGTAATACCCAATGCGGCACAGGTATCCAGCATCTCATCGGTCCAGACAAGCGCGTCTTTGAAGGCCTGCTCGCCATTCATTCCCTGCCTCATGGCATACCATCTAGGCACAAGATCCAGGCGCACTGCGTTTATATTAAGACTGGTTTTATACCGTTTGATATCAGCAGCACTTCCCCCGGGAAATCCGATGCTGACTGCGTGCCACGGCCAGCTAACCGGATAAGAAAGCCCCTGGGCTGATGCCCATGCCGAGACTTGGCACAGAGCTGCAAACACGAGCCATATTCGCGTGCGCATCAGCGTGTCCGTGTCGCAGAAGCGTAAGTTAGGCCGGTAGCAAGCATTCTTCTGGTGTAACCGACGTAAAGCCCTTTTAGTCCCAGCGCACGTCGCTCCAGGAGGTGCCAGGAAAGTGCCGCCAGCAAGATCGTTGCGGAAGCCGAAATCAATAGCATCGACAAGATCGAGATGCCGGGAAGCAATGCCGCAACTGATTGCTGCACAGGAAAGGCATAGATGTAGATGCCATACGAGTAATCTCCGAGTTGATTGTATTTTCTGATGCGGCCGGACGGGATAAATACGACGTAAAACAAAACATAGGAAATTGACAGTTCGTAGATGACAAAGAATGCATGCTTGTTGGCCATAGCCGACGCCAGCAGAGCGATCACCGCCAGCCAGAAATATGAACGCGAGAGCGTTATATGCTCTTTCAGAACATAAAAGGACGCACCGGAAACAAACATAAAGAAGATCCTTTCAAACTGACCGCCGGCCGGAAGATAGAAGTGGCGCGCAACGACCAGAACGCCTGCCACGATGAAGCTGGCGATGATCGCCAGCTGAAAGAGCCTGCCTCCGCCATTCTTTATCAATCGCAAGGCAAGCCAAACAACAGCCAGAATCGCGTACATTCTTATTTCATACGGCATCGTCCATAGGGATCCGTTGACCGCGCTCTTGTATGGATTGCCGTCAAAGACTCCTGGCAGGTTTTCAGCAATGCCAGTGATCAATGTTGCGCATTTCAATAAATAGAAATACGTCCCAGAGTCGGTCAGGTAGGACGTCAGAGACAAGGTAGTAAAGAAAACACCGAGTCCGAAGACCGTCAGGATCAGCATCACCAGCAGCGCGGGAAATATTCGCAGGACTCTGGCCCAGACAAAATCAATGACACTTTGCCTGCTCAATAGACTGGCTGTGACAAGAAAGCCGCTGGTAATGAAAAAGATGTCGACGGCGATCGACCCCATAGTCATGCCAAGGCGTTCCCGAAACGGTTCGGCATCGCCTGTTCCCATTGCCAGTGCAAAACTATGGGTTATCAGTACGGCAAGCGCCGCGACGATACGGATAAGATTGAAATTGTTGTCCCTGCCTTGAGTTAAATCCGATAATTTCATTGCGCCCTCTCCATGATGCGTTGCCGGTTGACCCAAGCAACCGTTGCCCCGAGAAGTACCAAGGCCGGCTCCATTTCATACTTGTTCAGGACACCCGCAATGACCACGGTCGTAAACAAGAATAGCCAGCCTAGCGACGAAACCATGCGTTCGGCGAAAGACCAGGCTGATTTTCTTTGACTCCGCCACCCCCGGCCCGCACTGATCAGTACATAAATAAAATACAGATAGATGACTATTCCGACGGCACCATACTTAAGCAATATGTACATGTATCCGTTGTGCAGCATCGGGATATAGCGCAATTCATTTCCGCCCAGGTCAATGTAGAAACCCAAATCCACAAGCGTTCCGGAGCCTTTACCAAACAACCACTCGAACTCAGTGCCATTCAAGTAAGTGCCCAGTGCAATAAAACTTTCGAAGCCGCGCCAGTTGGTGTTGATATCACCTTCGTCTTCATATTTTTCGATGCTTAACTCATTCAATGAATTGAGCAGCTTTGCGATAAAAGGCATCTCGTCCTGATCGATCACCTGCGTGATCGAAACCAGCACACTGCCAACAACGACGGCTAGCAGAGTAAACATAATGGCTCTCTCAACGCTGAAACGTAGCCACCCTTTCAGAACGGCTGTCATCAACAGGAATGAAATCAATTCGGCTCTGGACATGGCGGCAAATACTGAAGCGCCACAAACCAGGATAGCCAGGTAAAAATATGCACGCTCACTGAAGCCGAGGTATTCCCTCATATTCCCGTTCGCCAGCATCAATGCCAGTCCGATGACCACCACAAAATAACCGCGCACCCCATCTTCGACTCGCACGTCATACAGCGTCATGCCAGCCTGGTAGTACAGTGCCAGATAAAAGAAATGAAGGATTGCGGCCAAAATGGCTACCGTGACGACTATCCTGCATATTTCGCGCAGCGATCTGACATATGTCATCAAGAAATAGCCTACCCCGATAGCCCAAACTGACTTGATTAGATACCAGACATCCTTGCCCACATCATAAAGTTCATGGTTATACGCCCCCAGCAATCCGACAAACACCATCAGCAACAGCGGGAAAACCAAAGAAAGAAAATCTCGCCCTGTATCGAATCTTGAAACCGACAACCAGTATAGAAAGATGGCACACAGGAATGTCGATGATATTTCCGCCGGCAGAATGCACGGCACCAGCATGGCCAGGAAGAATGTTCTCCTCGCCAACTTCTCCTTCCCGGTGCCGGGACTGAGCGACTCATCTGATGTCTCGTTTATTGGCATCTTGCGTTCCCCGGGTAACGATCCTATGCAGTTCCCAGCACCAGTTGTTTCATGGACTGCAGATAGGTATGTTGCGAAAAATGTGTCAGGTATTTTTCCCTGCCTGCCTTTCCCATTGCGTGTCGCATTGCAGAATCGCGAGCCAGTAGGCGTATCGCCATCGCCAACGCATTGACGTCTCCCGGGGCTACCAGCTTGCCGGTCAAGCCGTCGTCGACGATCTCCAGCAGTCCTCCATGCCCTGCCGCGATCACCGGGCAGCTCATCGCCATCGCCTCTACCGCCACCAGGCCGAAGGACTCCGCTTCAGTCGAAGGGACAATCGCAATATCCGTCGCAGCCCATATCGGCCAAACATCCCGCTGAAAGTCCCGGAAGTGCAGCACGCTGCCAGCAGGGGACAGGCGTGTCTTTTCCATTAGCGATTCCAGTGATGCTTCCTGACCTGACGGCGCGCTGCCCACGAACAAGAAATGAATGTCTCGCTCGCCGGATTCCCATAACTGCTCAGCCGCACGCAGCAAGACTTCCTGTCCTTTACGCCAGCTGATCCGCCCGACGCATGAGACCAGGATTTCCGGCATCCCCAACTCCTGCTTTAACGGGGCTGTCCCTGACTGCTCCCTGCTGCATGGATCGGCAACACCGTTCTGAACCACCCTGATGCGCTTGCCCTTGTGGCGTTCGACATCAGCCCCGAACCAGAGCCTGCGCGTTGTGTACGAATTGCATACGAACACATCACTCATTCGGACAAGAATCATTTGCATCAGGAATATTTGCCAGCGGCGCAGCGGGACTTCATGGATATGCCACACATGGCAGGTGCCGCTGATAAAAGCCCAACACACGCCACTGATGACCGCCAGCGTGTTGGAATACACGAGATCCACCTTTCTCCCGGCAAGCACTTTCTTTATGGCGCGGAAGGATTTCAATAGATCCCATGGCAGCTCAAGCAAGCCTCGCCATGTCAGCCTTTTTCGGGTGACCAGGGCAAGCGGGACTATGTAAACCTCGATGCCCGCCCGGACCAATTCATCCGACAATGGACCATGGCATGGCAACAGTACGATGATATGCGCCTCGTCCGGTTGAATCGCACATACGAGCTGCAACAGCGTCCGGTCGGAGCCGTAAAGATCGGCAGATTGATGGATCACCAGGATGCGCTTCATGCACACCCCCTGCTTCCGGCCAACATGCGCCAGGCAGCGACACCGAACGCCATCGCCTTCTCGTGGCCATCCTCATCCAAGCGCAGCATCGAGTTCAACAGACACAGCGCTGCCCGACTTGCAAAGATGACTGGCAGGAGGATGCGCAAAACGATCCGCTCCTGCACATTGAAGAATTTGCGCGCAAATACCGAATAGGAAACTGTCGTATTCAGCACAGCCCGCCTGCCCACCCATGTACGCCCGGCTCCCTCAAAGTGAGTCACAGCAGCGCATGCACTGTAATAAACGGCATAGCCCGCATCGGTCACCCGCCGGCAGTAATCCACGTCTTCCACATACATGAAATAGCGTTCATCGAGACCGCCCAGCTGACGCCAAAGCGCCAACGGTGTCATCAGACATGCACCGCTCACCCAGTCCACCGATGCGAATGGATTCCCATATAGATCAGAAGTTGCAGAAACCGTGCGTCGGAATGCCTCGCAGCGCGGGAATATTCGTTGCAGCGGCAGCCAGGACAAGAGAAGCCTGGACAAGGTGTGCGCATAGCCGGCCGACTCTTGCAGGCGGCCATTGCCATACACCAGCATGCAACCGAGAGCGCCTATCGAAGAATTGGATTGCATCAAATCGAGAATCGGCCCCAACGAAGTCCGAACCACCGTATCGTTGTTCAACAGCAGCAGATATTCACCACGGGCCGACTGCACACCGAGATTGTTGCCCCCCGCGAAACCAAGATTTTGCGCAGAGCGAATCAGCTTCACCCATGCATGATGCTTCTCCAGCCAGGCCACGCTGTCATCCTGCGATGCATTATCGACAATGATCACTTCAGCGGACTCGGGCAGATGCGCCTGCAACGATTCCAGGCAGTTGGAAAGAAAACTAATCCCGTTGTAGTTCACGATGACAACGGAAAGAAGGGGCCGGTCCATATCCATCATCCTTCCTTCAGACACGCTGTATCCAGAACGAGCCATGCCCATGCCTGTGTTTCGAGTAAACCGGGCATGCTTTCGCCAGTTCGCCGGAATGGTGCAAAGCTAAATAATTGACTGCTGCCAGGATGCGGAACGAGGTGTTGAATGCCAGGAATGCCTGCAACAGATATTGCTCTGTCCAAAAGCGCCGCTTGGCGACGACCCAGTCTTTGGGATAATCGTAAGGCAGGAAAATGTCATGGATGTGGATGACAACGCCCTTCTGCAAGGCAGGCAGGATATGCAGATACTCGACAAAGACATCGCCTCCCATACGCAACACATGGGAAGAATCGATGAACAGAATATCGTTCGCCCTGAGTTTCTGGAAAACATCGAGACCCACATCTTCCACTTTTGAGCGGATGACCTCATCGACGCCCAGCGATTCCAGCCAGGGCATTTCATATGGCTCGATACAGACATGTTTTGAAGCGACACCTTCCGCCTTGTTGGCATCCAGCGCTTTCTTCAACATCCGCGTGGAATAGCCGGATCCTATCTCGACCACTTTGGCCGGCTTGAAATGCCTGACCATGTTGTAGAGCATTTCCGCATCTGCCGGTCCATAGGAAGGGTTGGCATGGAAAAACTCCAACGTGCCGGTTGCCGTTGCGGCAAATGGCACGTTGGCCAATTCATCCTGAAAGTGAAACTCTGCAAGCAGCTCGAGTTGCTGCTGCTCATTCCATTCGATCCCGCGCATCACATCCGGCAGCGAGAATATCCGCGGATTCAGTTCGCTGGTATTGAATACCGGCTGGTAGTAATGGAACGGGAGCGGTGCCATACCCATCCTGTCCCACACCTTGTACGACAAAGGGAGCCGCTCCGGCCCCAGCCTTGACTGAATACGTGCCATCAAGCCCGAGCATGCGGCGAAGAACAGATTCAAGATATCAAGCGTGCGATACATATCAAGGCCCCGAATAAATTAACCGTCTGATTAAAAGCGCTCCTTACTCCTCGTACCCGTAAAGCTTGATCAAATGGCCTGCCGACTTGTTCACCAGCTCGATCTGGCTTGCATTAAAGCGGTCTCGCCATTCACCTGTTTTGCCGCTGCGAAATGTCAGGTTGCCCGGTTTTCCGATATACCGGTCAGCCGTCCGCAGAACCCCCTCATTGAACGGCAATCCCAAATAGACAGCCATCGACTCCAAAGCAAAGCTGCGTGTTTCCGGAGAACCGACGATATCCTCGAAACGGACGATCAAGCCCTGCGGATAACTTAACCAGCCCGAGAATTTTTCCAGTGTTTCGGCAAGGGGTGAAATGACTCCATCAACCCCGTGCAATGCCGCATCGATGCGCGCAGCATCGTCCTTCAGCGATGAGAAGTAAGCATGTCCAGGATGTGTCGTATCCATATGGGCCATATACAAGGCTGCGGACAAATAGACATCCCGCGGATCGCGAATGACTGTCACTGTTCTGATTTCATGCATCTCCAGCAAGGCATGCAAATCTTCACTGAACGGCAAATGTGCGGGGGCGTATTGCCCGCGCCGGATGCTGGCGATCATGCGTCCTGTGGCATCGTCGATCTCGTGCCAGCCGCGTAGCGTTCTGCCGATGCGCCGCTGAAACTGCGGCCAGCAATGCATCACATCCAGCAACAGATTCGTGCCCGCCTTGGGCACGCTATTCAGCAGTATGCGGGGCCCGACAAACCGCTGATAGATCGCTGCCGGACTTAATCCGTCACGTAGCGTCTCAATCGTTTCTCTCGCTTTCAAGGAATAGCGGGAAAGATAGGTTTGTCTAAGAGTTGTCATCAGCTGTCTGTCCGACCAATAGCCACTGTACTGCCGCAAAATCTGTCAGAGTACCAAGCAATAGCTTGTTAACTTTCGCTGCCCTCCCTGCCATGTTTGGATAACACCCGGCAACGTGCAATCCAGCCTGTTCCAGCAGTGCAATACTCGATTCGCGCGTGAAGAACCGAAGATGGGTCCGATCCATAATGCCTGCGTCGCGGTACTCCCATTTCCCGTGCGCGCCCAAGTCATAAAGCACGCGCCAATTGCGCACGTTGGGCAAGGACACGATCAACTTCCCCCCCGGCGTCAGCAGTCTGGTCAATGCTTGCAGCCTTTCCCAGGGATCGATCAGGTGCTCAAGCACATCCAGGCACAGGATGTAGTCGAAGTCATTCAAATCCGTGTGCTCTGCAAAATCCAGTGCATTCAAGTCTGCACAAACAACCGTATCCAGGCGTTTCGCGGCAATATCGGCAGCTGCCGCAACGTGCTCGATGCCGACCACACGCTGGGCGAATCCTTGTGCCTTCAGGTATTCCCCGTTTGTACCTTCCCCGCAACCGACATCCAGAATATGGTGCGGTCCTTTGCATACGATGTGGCTCAACGCATCCAATCGCAACATGCTGTAATAGTTCATGTCTCTCATGCCTCCTAAACGAACTTGCCGCGCAAAATCAGAAACAGAGACTTTCTCGAACTGAAAGGGACCATCCAGAAACCGAAATGCCTTCGCACCATGAACAGGCAGACCAAAGATTGGAAAACCGATGAAGCCGCAACGGCCACAGCGGCGCCATCAAGGCCGAAGGATGGAATGAGAACGATGCATAGCAGCATATTCACCAGCAGCGCCAGGAGCGTAATGAATCGGATCAAACGCTCATGTCCGCCCATGATCAGCAAATCGCCTGCGGGGCCAGAAAGCACATTCACCAGCTGGGCGTGTGCCATGATTTCCAGGGCCATCGCACCGGAACGGAAATCGGCTCCGAACCACCCCATGATCTGCGCAGAAAACAGCACAATGATGAACCAGATCGGAATCACCATCAGCGACATGATAGTTACGGAATTTCGTGCCATCTTTTCCAGATCGATCTTGTTTCCGACTGAGATCAGTTCGGAGAATTTCGGCAGCAGGATATTGTTCGCTGCAAACAAGACAAAGGTCAGCACCAATGAAGTACGCATGGCCACGTTGAAAATGCCCACGTCGGCAGGTACCCCGATCGCTCCCAGGGCGAATATCGCGAACTGATTCATCAGCAAGCCGGAAATCGTGATCCACACCAGCGAAACGCTGCTGGACAGCAAGGTCCTGACCGGAAAAGCTGGTTGGGAATTAGTAAAATCCGATGTGGCATGCAGATAGAACCGCCACCCGACAAAAAGAGCGACACCCCACCCTGCCAGGTAGCCGATCGCGACACCATTCACCCCGAACATCATGGCGAACGGATAGGTCAGGAGCAATGCACTGCCAACGGGCAAGATGCTTTCGATCATTTGCGACTTGAAGGTGAGTTTCAACCCGCGCAGTGAAGCCGCCATCAATCGCGCAAGCGCAATGGGCATCATGGCCAATGACAGAATAAGCAGGGGGTGAACGATTTCCGGTTTAACGAAAAGCTGACCGATCCAACCGGCTGACAACAGCAATATGAATGTCAAAACCGCTGTGGCCGATGCGCATAGCTTGATGGACTGCAGGTAAATCCCTTTCAATATTCCCCAGTTTTGCCGGGCAACCGCGCCGGCCGTATAACGGACCAAACTCCATTCCAATCCCAGCCTGCCTAATGCTTCAAAAAACAGGACAAATGACAAAGCCAGAAAAAACACCCCGCTGCCTGCCGCCCCCAATAGCCTGGCCAGCAGCAGGTTAAACAGGAATCCCAAAAAGGTTCCGCCGCCACGGGCCATAAAGGTGACCGCTCCGCCCAATATGACCTCGCGCATATGTGCGCCTATTTGCTTCTCCGCATTATTCATGTGCCTCTTTCCGTCCAAGTGATCGGCCCGAGTTCGATTTTTTGATCTATTGACCACGTTCAGCACGCATCTGTTTTTCTCTCCAATAGACAAAAAAAACTGCGAGCAAGAAAGCAACTGATGCCGATATCGTCACGATCAAGCCACGTTTTGGCTTAGACCTCTCTTCTGGTAGAGATGCCTTGTCCAGCACCTGGATGAGCGGATAATTCTTGGACTCGTCGAGTTTGGCCATTTCGAATTGCTTGGCCAGAATTTCGAAAACCGATTCCTGATACCTCAGGTTTCTCACCGCATCCAAGTAGTGGAGGCTGGTCTTGGGAGTTTGATCGAGCGTGAGTTCTGCATTGGTCAGCCGGTCTTTTGACGACTTTAGTTGTTGTTCAAAGAAAGTGCGTTTTTGGGATGCATCGGTAAGTGAAAACGACTGCATCAACCTATCCAGTTCTTCTATATATGCGTTGGCCAATTCTGCAGCTCGTTTCGGTTCGTGGTCTTCCACCTCAACCGTGATCACCCCTTCTTTACCGGCTGTCACGGTTACGTTTTTGTTCAGTTTCTTCAGGGCATCTGTCACAGAGTCTTGCCGGTAGACGTTGAGCAGATCAAAGCGTTTGACTATTTTTTCCGTGACATTGCGACTCTTGAGCATGGTCACATACAGGTCGTTGGGATTCTTTCCCCCCAGCGAACCGCCTGCGATCCCCAGCAGCCCGCCAACTTGATTCAATAAGGCACTGGCAGAGGACTGGCTTTGTTGCGGCGGCAGAATCTTCGCTGTACCTGTGTAAGTATTCGGCAGAAGGAGCGAAATGATCAGCGATAACAACGTGACGGCAAGAGTGAAGCCTATGATCAGATTCTTGTGCTGGACGAGTTTGAGCCATAGATCGGGCAAGCTGATCGATGCAGCGTCATTTTCTATCGGGGCAAAGTCGATTTCTTTCATATTCCTTCTCCCGCCATTTATAAGCGCAGCAACTTGATGCCGCCTACGCCCAGTGCGAATTGGTAAAAGATCTGCGCCCAGTCTTTAAGCTCTCTGGTCAATGAAAACTTATCCAGCAATTCCGGCACCACCACAGTGTCACCAGGCATCAGCATTTCATCGGAGAAGCTGCCGAACATCGAGTTTGAGTTTTGCGCACTCAGCACCGATCCGTCGGCGCGCAATAGATACATACGCGCCGCATCGGCATCCCGCGTCGGCCCGCCCGCTTTCGCCAGATAATCCGACACGCGTGATCTTGGTTGGTAAATAAAGGAATTCTCGTTGTAGACCATGCCCATCACGCTTGACGTCGATGGCTTGCTGGGCACCACAAAACGGTCCCCATCTTCCAAAACGATCTCAGGCAGATCTTTTATCCCCGAATCTCGCGGAGGGATATTCATAACGACTCGCCCTGTAGCCTGCACGCTGCGCAATTTAGTGACTAAAGAATTCTGTGCCTCAGCTTGGAGCTTGGCACTGACTGCCTCATCCTGAGTGATTGCACTATGCTGCCTTGCGGCCAAATTCCGGCTGATATCTGCTTCCATCCGGTCCGCCATTTCACGCAATCGCCTCTGCTGCATGATGCGTACAGATTCGCGATCCAGCTCGGCACCGTACAAATAGGCGTTAGGAGTCAAACCGCCAGTTCTGGCGACCAACTGGCGTAAGGTTTCGCCGGGAAAAGCCTTGTATACGCCTACAGAATTCACCTCGCCTTCCAGACGAACATATACGCTTTGCTTGGCTAACGGCACCTTGATCTCATCTTTGGAGAAGATAGTAACGACGTCGCCTTCCTCCAGTTGTTGGTTGTCCGGGGTGTCCTTACCCTCTACTGCCAGACCCAGGTTAAAGGGAATGAGTATCGTGGACAGGTCGTCTTTTCTCAGACGCTCGATGACGGCATAGTCCCAGTTAACTTCAGCACTGGAGTGACCGACTATCTCGCCGTGCAAGCTTGACCCGCTGCTGCGCTGACGGAATGCCTGATTCTGTTTGGCCCAATAGTCCCGAACGATCAGGGCATCCTTATTCGGTATCAGATCGCTTATGCGCATTCCGCTTTTCCAAGGGTAGCGGCCGGGGCTGGCGACATTGCCGCGCAAGGTCACTGCATTGTCGAAACGGCCCTGAATAGGCTCCACCCGCACCAGATCGCCATCCTTGAGAATGCGATCCAATCCGGATTTATTCAGGGAAAATTCTTCCACTTTGCGCATCTTGCGATCAGCGATGCGCTCCACTCTGACCTTGTCGCCCTCGGCGATGTTGGTCAATCCTCCGGCCAATTCCAGCAGGCCTGACAAGCTGGTTTTGTCGTCTTTCAGTTCATAAATTGCCGGGTTATTCACACTCCCTGAAAGGGCAACCAGTTGGCCTGCGGGCGGGATATAGATCACATCCCCAGGCTGCAACGCCACATCCCTGGTCTTGTCACCTTTGAGCAGCAGGTCGTACATATCCAATTCGGTAACGGTTTTGCCATTGCGCTTGATTTGAAAGTGGCGCAATGAACCGTTCAAGGAAGGCCCGCCGGATGCAAACAAGGTGTTGACCAAAGTGCTCAAGGAACTGACGGTATAAACCCCGGGTTGCTTGGCCTGCCCCACCACAAAAACCTGAATGGAGCGCAATTTGCCTAGCGTCACATTCAGTTTGAAATTCCTGTAAACCCGGCCGATGGCATTCTTGAGATGGGATTGCAGTTCCTGATAGCGCACGCCGGCAACATTGACCGTCCCGACCTTGGGCAAGTCAACTTCCCCATTCCGGTTAACAACCGCCCGCACATCGATATCGATTTGCCCCCAGCCCCTCATGACGATCTCGTCTCCGGGACCGATCAGGTAATCCGAGGTGACCGGGATGTTTTCTACCGGAGCAAACGTGTCTGGAGCATCATTGAACAAGTCATATCCATACATGGGCAGCGTTCTGCCCAGCGATGCGGATACGAAGTCTTGAAATTCATTATGTTCTTGTCCAGCATATTTCTTAGGCTGTCTGGTTTGCCTGGGGAGAATGATGCCTGCTGCATCTGCACTTGGCTGTACATTTTTTTGCTTCATGCCTGTATCAGCAAATTTGTTATAACAAGCTTGTTGATCGAATGCACCTGCACACGGATTTAATAATGCCGCACTTGTGCCACTGGACATTTTATCTCCCAGCAAAAGATCGGCAGGGCTGGCTGCTGCTGCGGGGCTTGGCCCGCCCCCAAAAAAACCAAGATCAGCGGAGCTTATTTCCTCTGCATCGACCGATACTGGAATTACCAACCACAACAGCATGAGCAAACTGGACAGGCTACGCATAGAAGATCTACCCCATCTGCCTTTGACAGTTTTGATTATTACCACTACGAAGAATTAACGCACTAAAGCAAAACCCTACTTAAAGCAGAACGGAATACTGCATTTTCACCATGTCATAGGGATAACCAGAACAGCACGCCTACTCATCGATCTATCGAGGGAATCGCTTGCTGACTACGCATCCTCAATTGGATGCGATCTTGTCGTATTCACGCAGCAGATCGTCGGCACTGATGAATCCATTGATGCGCACCCATGGTTGGTCCGGCCCTTTGCGCATGAAGGTCACCGGTTCATGATTCATCTTGTCTCCGCGGTAAATATCGAAAGCACGCTGCACAGCGATGCTGTTTTCGATGCTGCCGGTCAACATGCTCCATTGCGGCCCAGCCTCGAATCTCTTTGCATACTCCTTCAGTTTGGATGGAGTATCGTGCTCCGGATCGATCGAGATCGAAATGATGCGCATCTTGCTATTCGATCCGAGCTTGGCCTGAACCTGCGAGAAGGTCGCACTCATAACCGGACAGATCGTGCTGCAAGTCGTGAAGATAAAATTCAGCATGACGGGCTCAGACCCATCAAGGCTGTCGTGCAGCGAAACCTCTTTCTCATTCGCATCCACCAGTTTCACATCCGGTGTCTTGTATGACGCGACAGCACGTGTATAGCCATCGCTCGCCACGGCATGATGATGGTGGTGTTCTGGTTCATGATGGTGTCCGGCGTCGTGAAGCTGTTCGGCCTCGTGGTGGTGCATAGCTTCGACCTGCGCCATGCCGCTTCGAGGTGCCACTGCGCTGCCCGCCGAGAACATCGCAAGGATAAGAATCAATTTTTGGTATTCCATCACATTCTCCTATTGCATTACTGTTTCACACTCCAGACAACGAGCAGATTCCATTGCCCGAACATTCAAGCTCTGCCTATCTGAATCCCGTAGACGCTGATCGCGACTGCGGCGGCGCAAGTGTTACCCAAAGGTTCAATCAACACACCGATGGGAACCCCGTATTTCGACTGGGTGGAATGTTTACTTGGAAGGTAGTGATACACGGTAGGAAGCACTACCGTTGCCGAGAACTGCGTAGGAATAGAAGGCAAAGGCCATCGGTAAAGCTGTGGAAATTTCTGGAAAAACGAGTTGGATATGGCAGGATACGCCGGGAATACGGCAGGACTAACTTATTGAAGTTATGGTGCGAAAGGAGAGACTCGAACTCTCACGCCTTACGGCGCTGGAACCTAAATCCAGTGCGTCTACCAATTCCGCCACTTTCGCATACGGTGCCTTGAAAGCCCCGAAGGGCGCGCATTATAACCGAGAGAGTCTCAACTGCCAGCGATTTGCACGACCGTGCGTCCGCGCGTCTCGCCGTGCAACATCTTGGGAAACACCTCCGGCAACTTTTCGAATGGGACGGTATGCGCGAGCTGCGCCAGTCGGCGCGGCTTCAACTCCCCGGCCAAACGCTGCCAGACCTGTTTGCGCAGCGGCATCGCCGTGGCGGCGGAATCCACACCCAGCAGTTTCACCCCGCGCAAAATAAAGGGGAATACGGTGGTGTGCAACTCGACACCGCCCGCATTGCCGAAACTGGCAATAGCACCGTCCAGTTGCATGCTACGGGTGAGCCAGGCCAGCGTATCGCCCCCCACCGCATCCAGCGCGCCTGCCCACTGCGCCTTTTCCAAGGGGCGCGTGCTCTTCAGATCGACCTCGCTACGCGGCAAAATCTCGCTCGCACCCAAAGCTTTCAGGTATTCGTGTTCGCTGTCTTTTCCCGTCAGCGCCACCACGTGATATCCCAGTTGCGACAACATCTGGATGGCAAGACTCCCTACCCCGCCGGTCGCCCCGGTCACGATCACCTTGCCCTTTTGCGGCGCAAGTTCGTTCTGCTCCAGACGATGGATGGCCAGTGCCGCTGTAAATCCCGCCGTCCCCAGAGCCATCGCGTCGAACAGGGAAAGCGCCGGCGGCAACGGCACCACCCAATCCGCCGGAACGCGCGCATACTCGGCAAAGCCGCCATCATGCGCCACACCCATGTCGTAGCCGGTGACCAGCACCGCGTCGCCAACCTTGAAGCGCGCATCGGAAGAGCTTTGCACCACGCCCGCCACATCCACGCCGCCGACACAGGGGAAACGCCGTACGATCTTTCCTGCCCCCATCGCCGCCAGCGCGTCTTTGTAATTCACTGCGGAATAATGGGTCTGGATGACCACCTCACCAGGGTCGAGATCGTCGAGTGTCAACTCGACGAATCGACCGCTCGATTTGCCTCCTTCTTCAAAAATGCGATAGGCGCGAAACTTTTGCATCACAGATCGAGCAAGACCCGCCCCGGATATTCCAATGCTTCTTTGATCGTGGCGAGAAACAGCACTGCGTCGCGTCCGTCGACAATACGATGGTCATAGGACAGCGCGAGGTAGTTCATCGGTCGGATGACTACCTGGCCGTTTTCGGCCACGGGGCGGTCCTTGGTGGCGTGGATACCGAGGATGGCGCTCTGCGGCGGGTTGATGATTGGCGTGGAAAGCATGGAGCCGAACACGCCGCCGTTGGTGATCGAGAAGGTGCCGCCGCTCAGTTCTTCCATGGTGAGCCTGCCGTCCTTGGCGCGCGCAGCATAATCGGCGATGCGATGTTCGATATCGGCCAACGAAAGCTTGTCCGCATCGCGCAGGATCGGCACCACCAGCCCGCGCTCGCTGCCGATGGCCACGCCGATGTCGAAGTAACCGTGGTAGATGATGTCCGTACCGTCCACCGATGAGTTGACGATGGGGAATTTCTGCAAGGCCAGCACGGCAGCCTTGACGAAGAACGAGGAGAAACCGAGCTTGACACCGTGCTTCTTCTCGAACGCATCTTTGTACTTGTTGCGCAGGTCCATCACCGGCTGCATGTTCACTTCGTTGAAGGTGGTGAGGATGGCAGCGTTCGCCTGCGATTCCAGCAGGCGTTCGGCGATGCGCTGGCGGATGCGCGTCATCGGCACGCGCTGTTCCGGGCGATCACCGGAGGGGGCCACTGCCGGTGCGGCCTGCGATCGGACGGCTGCTGCCGGCCGTACCGCACCGAGCACATCTTCCTTGGTCACCAGACCATGTTTGCCGCTGCCTTGCAGATTTGCAACATCCACCTCGTGCTCATGCGCCAACTTGCGCGCCGAAGGTGACACTGCCGGAGCAACGGTTTCCGCCTTTGCCTTGGGCGCTGCCGCTACTGCCGCGGTATCGATCTGCGCGATGACTTCGTTGCTGCCCACCTTGGCACCGTCCGCCTTGATGATCTTGGCCAGCACACCGCTCTTGATCGCGGGCAGCTCCAGCACCACCTTGTCGGTCTCGATGTCGATCAGGTTCTCGCCCTCCTGTACCGCCTCCCCTACCTGTTTGTGCCAGGTCAGCAGCGTCGCTTCGGAAACGGATTCGGAAAGCTGCGGTACTTTGACTTCAATGAGGCTCATGGCGTGCTCCTGGTTTGTTCTTGACTTCGAGGTCGGGGCGGAAAGCGGCATCGATCACCGCCTTTTGTTGTTCGTTGTGCACCGCGAGATAGCCCGCCGCCGGCGAGGCGGACGAGGGACGCAAAGCGTAACCGAGACGCATGTCCTTGCGCATGTGGCGCAACAGGTAATGCTGGATGCGGTGCCACGCGCCCTGGTTGCCCGGCTCTTCCTGGCACCACACCACTTCGCTCGCATTGGGATAGGCGTCGATCTGCGCGGTGAATTCGTCGTGCGGGAAAGGATAGAGCTGCTCCAGCCGAATGATCGCCATGTCCGTGATACCGCGTTCGCGCCGCGCCTTGAGCAGGTCGTAATACACCTTGCCGCTGCAGGCGATGATGCGGCGCACCTTGTTCGCTTCCAGCGCATCCACTTCGCCGATGACCGGCTGGAAGCCGCCTTGCGCGAGATCGTCCAGAGGCGAGGCGGCATCCTTGCTGCGCAGCAGGCTCTTGGGGGTGAACACGATGAGCGGCTTGCGCGTCGGGCGCAGCATCTGGCGGCGCAGCAGATGGAATATCTGCGCGGCATTGGACGGGATGCAGACCTGGATGTTGTAGTCGGCACACAGTTGCAGATAGCGCTCGATGCGGCCGGAAGAGTGCTCCGGTCCCTGGCCTTCGTAGCCGTGCGGCAGCAGCATGGTGAGTCCGCACAGCCTGCCCCACTTGGCTTCGCCGGAGGTGATGAACTGGTCGATGACCACTTGTGCACCGTTGGCGAAATCGCCGAACTGCGCTTCCCAGATCAGTCAGCGTATCCGGCTCGGCCGTGGCGTAGCCGTACTCGAACGCCAGCACCGCCGCTTCCGACAGGATGGAATCGATGACGATGAAATCCGCCTGGTCCGGCGCGATATTCTGCAAGGGGATGTGGTAACCCTGATCGAACTGCACGCGGTTCTGGTCGTGCAGCACGGCATGGCGATGGAAGAACGTGCCGCGCCCGCAGTCCTCTCCGGACAGGCGGATAGGGTAACCTTCAGTCACCAGGCTGGCATACGCCATATTTTCGGCCATACCCCAGTCCAACGGCAGTTCGCCTTTGCCCATCGCCGTACGGTCGGCGATGATCTTCTCGACGCGGGAATGCAGTTTGAAATTTTCCGGGATGGTCGTCAGACGTTCCGCGATCTGCTGCAAACGCGCGCGCGGCACTGCCGTATTCACGGCGGCATTCCAGGCCACATCGCCTTTGTACTTCGACCAGCTGACGCCGTATTCGTGTTTGAGTCCGGTCAATGCCGCTTGCAAGGGATCGCGTCCCTCATCCATCGCGCGCCGGTAGTCCGCGATCATCGTCTCCGGCTCGTCAGGCGCCACCGTGCCCTGTTCGACCAGACGTTTGGCGTACAGCGTGCGCGTGCCGGGATGCTGGTTGATGTAGCGATACATGAACGGCTGGGTGACCAGCGGCTCGTCCTGTTCGTTGTGCCCCAGCTTGCGGAAACACACCATGTCAACCACCACGTCCTTGCCGAAATGCATGCGGAAGTCGAGCGCAAGCTCGGTGATACGCAGCACCGCCTCCGGGTCGTCCCCATTCACATGGAAGATCGGCGCATCGATCATCTTCGCCACATCGGTGCAATACAGCGAGGAGCGGGTGTCGCGCGCGTCCGACGTGGTGAAACCGATCTGGTTGTTGATGACGATGTGCACCGTGCCGCCGGTACGGAAGCCGCGCGTCTGCGACAGGTTGAACGTCTCCTGATTCACGCCTTGGCCGGCAAAGGCGGCATCGCCGTGCAGCAGCACCGGCAGCACCTGCTTGCCTTGATGATCCTGGCGCCGATGCTGGCGCGCGCGCACCGAACCTTCCACCACCGGATTGACGATCTCCAGATGCGAAGGATTGAAGGCCAGCGTGACGTGCATGGGCCCGCCCGGCGTGCCGATGTCGGATGAGAAGCCCTGATGGTATTTCACGTCGCCGGAGGTCAGATGTTCGTGATGGACGCCTTCGAATTCGGCGAACAATTCCTTGGGCAGCTTGCCCAAAGTGTTCACCAGCACGTTCAAGCGCCCGCGATGCGCCATGCCGATGACGGTCTCTTTCACGCCCTGCTCGCCCGCGCGCTGCAACAGATGATGCAGCAGCGGGACCAGCGTCTCGCCGCCTTCCAGCGAGAAGCGTTTCTGCCCGACGTATTTGGTGTGCAGATAACGCTCCAGCCCTTCTGCCGCCGTCAGGCGTTCGAGGATGCGTTTCTTCGTCTCGGCGCGGATAGTTCTCTTCGCCGGCCGGCCCTTCCAGTCTGGCTTGTATCCAGCGCTTCTGCGCGATGTCGCTGATGTACATGTATTCGGCGCCGACGCTGCCGCAGTAGATGCGGCGCAGGCGCTGCAGTATCTCGCGCAGCGTCATGCGCGTGCCGCCCACCAGCGAACCGGTGTTGAACGGGGTATCGAGATCGGAGTCGTCGAGGTTGTAATAGGCCGGATTCAGCTCGGCGATCTGCGGTTTCGCATGGCGATTGAGCGGATCGAGATTGGCGATGCGCACACCGAGGAAACGGTGCGCATTGATCAGTTGCAGCACGGATGCCTGCTTGCGGTCACCGTCTGTGTGCAGTGCCGGCTGGGCTTGGGCTGCCGGAATGGCAGCGAAATTGCGCTGTATCGGGCTATGTGGGACATCCGGCGCCCGGCCACCCGCATTCAGTCTTTCGAAGTATCCGCGCCACTCGGCAGGGACGCTGGCGGGGTCGCGCAGGAAGTCTTCGTACAGCCCCTCGACGAACACATTGTTGCCGCCGAACAGCATCGAGCTGTCCTGCATCAGCTTCAGGAAATTCATCGGCTCGTTCAACGTTTTCCCATTGCGACGAAATCGCGCTTCGTCGCGCCACGGTACAGCTGACGCGGACGGCCGATCTTGTGCTCGCTATCGGCGATCATTTCGTTCCATTGCGAGATCCAGCCGATGGTGCGCGCCACGGCGAAGATCACCGTGAACATGTTGGTCGGGATGCCCAGTGCGCGCAGCACGATGCCGGAATAGAAGTCCACGTTCGGGTACAGCTTGCGCTCGATGAAATAGGGGTCGGACAGCGCAGTCTTCTCCAGCTCCATCGCCAGCTCGAACAGCTTGTTGTTCTCCAGCTTGAGTTCCTTGAGCACCTCGTAACAGGTCTCGCGCATCACCTTGGCGCGCGGGTCCATGTTCTTGTACACGCGGTGGCCGAAGCCCATCAGGCGGTATTTCTTGTCCTTCACGCCCTGCACGTATTCCTTCACGCGCGACACGTCGCCGATCTCTTCCAGCATCTTCAGCGCGGCTTCGTTGGCGCCGCCGTGTGCCGGGCCCCACAGTGCGGCGATGCCGGACGCGATGCAGGCGAACGGATTGGCACCGCTGGAACCGGCCAGACGCACGGTCGAGGTCGAGGCGTTCTGCTCGTGGTCGGCATGCAGGATGAAGATGCGTTCCAGCGCGCGTACCAGCACCGGGTTCGGCACATAGTCCTCGGCCGGGGTGGCGAACATCATGTACATGAAGTTCTCCACGTAGCTGAACTGGTTCTTCGGATACATGAACGGGAAGCCGGTGTGGTACTTGTGCGCCATCGCGGCGATGGTCGGCACCTTGGCCAGCAAGCGCAGTGCCGATATGTCGCGGTGTTCCGGGTTATTGATGTCCAGCGAATCATGGTAAAAGGCCGACAGCGCACCGACCACGCCGACCATCACCGCCATCGGGTGGGCATCGCGGCGGAAGCCGGTGAAGAAGCGCGCCATCTGGTCGTGCACCATCGTGTGGTCTTTCACCCTGGCGGTGAATTCAGCTTTTTGTGCGGCAGTCGGCAGTTCGCCGTTCAGCAGCAGGTAACACACTTCCAGGAAATCGGATTTCTCGGCCAGTTGCTCGATGGGATAACCGCGGTAGTAGAGCAGCCCTGCGTCGCCATCGATGAAAGTGATGCTAGAAGTACAGCTGGCTGTGGCAAAGAAAGCCGGATCGTAGGTGAACACGCCCAGCTTGCTCAAGGCTCGCATATCCACCACATCCGGCCCCAGCGTACCCGAGAGGATCGGCAGTTCGAGACTTCGCCCGTCGTCCAGTGTGAGTGTTGCGATACGTTGCTTCTCCATAATCCAGTCCCTTAGTTGAATTGCGGCGATCAAGCCGCCTTGAGCCATTCCAGCAACATGCGTTGCTGCGTTTCTTGCGGCGATGCTTCCCTGCCCGTAATCATATCCCACAGCACCGTGTCCGGCATATCCAGCAATGCGTCAAAAGCCGCTTGCTGCGCCGCATCCAGCCCTGCGTACCGCTGCTCGATGAAGCGTCCCAGCAGGATATCCAGCTCCAGCAGTCCGCGCCGGCAGCGCCAGCGCACGCGTTCAAGCTCTTTCAAGGATGCCTCCAAAAATTCAAATTTCTAAGCCAGACAAGGCGCACGAGAAAAATCGCAGCGCCGCATATCGAGATATATGCAAGCAAGATTTTTCGAGCGCAACGCAGTATGGCGACGAAACTTTGGATTTTGGGAGGCATCCGTTCATACCGTGCGCTTCACCATCATATCCTTGATCCTGCCGATGGCTTCCGTCGGGTTCAGTTCCTTCGGACACACGTCCACGCAATTCATGATGGTGTGGCAGCGGAACAGGCGATAGGGGTCTTCCAGATTATCCAGACGCTCGGCACGTCGCCTGGTCGCGCGTATCGGCGATAAAGCGGTAAGCCTGCAACAGACCGGCAGGGCCAACGAACTTGTCCGGATTCCACCAGAACGAGGGGCAGGCCGTGGTGCAGCAGGCGCACAGGATGCACTCGTACAGCCCATCCAGCTCCGCACGCTCCTGCGGCGATTGCAGGCGCTCGGTCTCCGGCGGCGGATCGTTGTTCAGCAGATAGGGCTTGATCGAGTGGTATTGCTTGAAGAATTGCGTCATATCCACGATCAGGTCGCGGATGACCGGCAGCCCCGGCAGCGGACGGATCTCGATGGGCTGCTTGAGCGCAGACAGCGGCGTGATACAGGCCAAACCGTTGCGCCCGTTGATGTTCATCGCATCCGAACCGCACACGCCTTCGCGGCAGGATTTGCGGAAGCCGATGCTGTCGTCCTGCTGTTTCAACAGCATCAGGGCATCCAGCAACATGGCATCGCCCGCCTCCATCTGCAGCTCGTAATCCTGCATATACGGCGCAGTGTCCGTGTCCGGGTTGTAGCGGTAGATCTAAAACGAAGTGAGGACATGACTATTTCTCTCCGAAAAATAACATGGCCTCACTGAGTTTCAGTGAAGACTCATATCGGCAAAGCCGATATGAAGCGTAGCGGTCGTAACTAAATTTCATCGCCGCCTCCTAATAAACCCGCGCCTTGAGCGGGAACGACTCCACGGTCAGCGGTTTCAGGCGCACCGGTTTGTAATCGAGCCGGTATCCTTCGCTGTAGTACAACGAATGCTTCAGCCAGTTCTTGTCGTCGCGTTCCGGGAAATCCTCGCGCGCATGAGCGCCGCGGCTTTCCTGGCGTGCGGCGGCAGCGGTCATGGTGGCCTGGGCGACTTCGATCAGGTTATCCAGCTCCAGCGCCTCCACGCGCGCCGTGTTGAACACCTTGCTCTTGTCCTTGATCTCGGTGTGGCGCACCCGCTCCGCCACTTCGCGGATCCTGGTCACCCCTTCCGCCATCAGGTCGGGGAAGCGGAACACGCCGCAGTGTGCCTGCATGGTCTTGCGCATCGCATCGCCCACGTCCGCGACGCTTTCGCCATTTTTCTGGTTCTCCAGCCGCGCCAAACGTGCCAGCGGACGCTCCGCTGCATCGGCAGGCAAAGGCTTGGGGTTCGGGTTGTTCTTCAGGTCTTCGATGATCTGCCGCGCCGCCGCGCGGCCGAACACGATCAGATCGAGCAGCGAGTTGCAGCCCAGACGGTTCGCCCCGTGTACCGACACGCAGGCGCATTCGCCCACCGCATAGAACCCCTGCACCACGTCTTCCGGCGCGGTGCCGTGCGGCGCCACGACTTGTCCGTGATAGTTGGTCGGGATGCCGCCCATCATGTAGTGCGCAGTCGGCACCACCGGGATGGGCGCTTTGGACGGATCGACATGCGCGAACTTGAGCGCGATGTCGCGTATGCCCGGCAGTCGATGGCGTATCACTTCGTCGCCCAGATGGTCGAGCTTGAGCAACACATGGTCGCCATGCGGCCCGCAACCGCGGCCTTCCTTGATCTCGGTGGCCATGGCGCGCGACACCACGTCGCGGCTGGCCAAGTCCTTGGCGTTCGGCGCGTAACGCGGCATGAAACGCTCGCCGTCCTTGTTCACCAGATAGCCGCCTTCGCCGCGCACGCCTTCGGTAATCAGCACACCTGCGCCATATACCCCGGTCGGATGGAACTGGAAGAACTCCATGTCCTCCAGCGGAATGCCGGCGCGTGCGGCCATGCCAAGGCCGTCGCCGGTGTTGATGTAGGCGTTGGTGCTGGCGGAGAAGATGCGCCCCGCCCCGCCGGTGGCGAACAGTGTGGCACGCGCCTGCAGGATCATCACTTCTGAAGTCTCGATCTCCATCGCCACCACGCCCAGCACGTCGCCGTCCTCGTCGCGGATCAGGTCGAGCGCCATCCACTCCACGAAGAAGTTGGTGTTGGCCTTGACGTTCTGCTGGTACAGCGTGTGCAACAAGGCATGACCGGTGCGGTCGGCAGCGGCGCAGGCGCGCGGCACCGGGTTCTTGCCGTAATCCTGCATATGGCCGCCGAACGGGCGCTGGTAGATCTTGCCGCTGTCCAGACGGTCGAACGGCATGCCGAAATGTTCCAGCTCATACACCACTTCCGGTGCGGCGCGGCACATGTATTCGATGGCATCCTGGTCGCCGAGATAGTCGGAACCCTTCACCGTGTCGTACATGTGCCAGTGCCAGTTGTCCTCGTTGACATTGCCGAGCGAGGCAGCGATGCCGCCCTGCGCCGCGACGGTGTGCGAACGCGTCGGAAACACCTTGGACAGCACCGCAACCTTGAGCCCCGCCTCAGACAGCGTCAGGGCGGCACGCATCCCCGCTCCCCCGGCACCAACCACCACCACATCGAAAGTCCGCTTGGAAATCGCCATCACATGCCCCAAAGGATTTGCACCGACCAAATGACATACATCACCAGCGCCAGAATCGTCGCGACATGGATCGCCAGCCGGATCCCCGCTGGCTTCACATAATCCATCACGATGTCGCGCATACCGATCCAGGCGTGGCAGTACAAACTGAGCAAGAACAGCAGCGTGAACGAACGCATGACATCGCTAGCGAACAGCGCCGACCAGGTATCATAATCAAGCGAAGGCTGCGTCAACATATATTCCGCGATGAACAACACGTAGACCACCATCACCACCGCCGTGATGCGTTGCGCCAGCCAATCACGCAATCCGTAATGAGCGCCGGTTACCACACGATTCACCATAGCTTCATTCCCAATAAAACCGTCAACGTCAGACTGAGCAGCAGTACCAACTTGCTGCTCAGGCGCGCCCCTTTGAGGCTGGAGCCTATGCGCAGATCGATGGCCAGGTAGCGGATGCCCGCAAAGAAGTGATGCAGCCCTCCCCATATCAAGCCCAGCAACAGCAACTTGCTGAGCGGATGCGCCAAGATCTGCATCAATTCGGTATAGGTCTCGATCGAAAGCAGGCTGGCTTGCAGTGCCCACAACAGTAAAGGCAAGGAGATGAACAACAGTGCACCGCTGACCCGGTGCAGGATGGAGACGATGCCGGGAAGCGGCAGTTTGATCTGGAGGAGCGCGAGATGTTTGGGACGTCTTTTTATCATTTTAGTCACGCTGCGCAACGGCAATCACATTGTGCGCAATCTTACACCCAATGGAAAAAGTTTTGCGCAACTGAATCGAACAACAATACGCTTTGCCTGAATCGCCAACACTGGCAGAATGCCCGCACAACAAACAGAAGGAGAACAGCATGAAAGCCCCTATCCGCGTCGCAATCACCGGTGCAGCCGGACAGATCGGTTACAGCCTGTTGTTCCGTGTCGCCAACGGCGACATGCTGGGACGCGAACAGCCCATCATCCTGCAACTGCTGGACATCCCGCAGTCACAGCAAATGTTGCGCGGCGTGGCGATGGAACTGGAAGACTGCGCCTTCCCCAATCTGCAACAAGTCATCATCACCGACGACCCGCGCGTCGCTTTCCGCGATGCAGAAGTCGTGCTGATGGTCGGCGCCCGCCCGCGCAGCAAGGGCATGGAACGCAAGGATCTGCTGGAAGCCAACGGCGCCATCTTCTCCGAGCAGGGCCGCATCCTCAATGAGGTCGCCGCGCGCCACGTGAAAGTGCTGGTGGTCGGCAACCCGGCCAACACCAACGCGCTCATCGCCATGAAGAACGCGCCCTGATCTCGACCCGCGCAACTTCAGCGCCATGATGCGCCTCGACCACAACCGGGCCATCACGCAGGTCGCATTGAAACTGTTCCAGCCGATCCAGGACATAAAAAAGATGGTGATCTGGGGCAACCATTCCGGCACGCAATTTCCCGACCTCTCGCACGCGGAAGTGCGCGGACGCAAGGTGACGGACATCCTTCTCCAAAACGGCTGGGCCGATTGGGCGGAGAATCGAATTCATCCCCACCGTGCAAAAACGCGGCGCGGCGGTCATCGAGGCACGCGGACTGTCCAGCGCCGCCAGTGCGGCCAATGCGGCCATCGCCCACGTCCACGACTGGCTGCTGCATTCCCACCACAACGACTGGGTCACCATGAGCGTGCCATCCGACGGCAGCTATGGCATTCCCGAAGGCGTGCTGTACGGCTTCCCCGTCACCTGCCGCAACGGGCATTACACCATCGTAAAAGACCTGCCCATCAGCGATCTTGGGCGCAGACACATGATGGACAGTTACAAAGAACTGCTCGACGAACGCGAGCATGTGAAGCATTTGCTGGGGTAGCGCAGAACGTCCCGGTATTCTTTGCGCGATTCATCCCTCTGTACGAAAAAATGGCCTGCGACATCGCAGGCCATTTTCTTGTGGACTGACTTCCTCAGCGCCCTCCACCAATGCCCATCCCGCCCCCCATTCCCTCTTCCGGCGGATGCTCAGGCACCGTCTTGCCTTGTTCCTTGGCTCGCTTTTTCATTTTCTCGTGTTGTTCGGCACGAACCTTCGAGCGCTCTTCTTTGGTGGTTGCACTCTTCATCTTGTCACGGTGCTCCTGGCGCTCCTCATGCGTCATCATCTCCCTGCCGGACGCTTGCTGCTTTTGGACACTTTTCCTGGCTTGCCCCTGCTCCTCTCCCAAGGCGATCCCACCGGATAAGAACGCAGCGGCAGTCAATCCCAACAACATGACCTTCTTGTTCATAGTGACCTCCAATCGAATGCGGAATGGTGCAGAACACTGCCATCAACGGCACGAGGTGCACTCCCATCCCATCCCGTCACGGGAGCGCAAAACATCATACTAGGAGCACGCCCATCAGAGATAAAAATTCCTGACCACAATGCAAGCAAGGCTATATCACCTGGATAAAGCGATACGACGCCTTTGAACAGTGCAGACCTCTACTCCAAATATCTACTTGATTCTTTCCACACAGTCACCATACTAACGAAACCCGAGTATGGGAGATCGCCATGTCAGCCATCCGTCCCTCCGCTGTCGCTGGAATGTTTTATCCCGCCGATCCCAAGCAGCTTGCACATGAGGTGCAGGGATTTCTTGCAGCAGCACGCCCGCAAGCATTAAGCCCCAAAGCCCTGATCGTCCCCCATGCAGGTTACATCTATTCCGGCGCCATCGCCGCCAGTGCCTATGCCACGCTGAAAGACATCGCCCCGCGCATCCGCCGCGTGGTGCTGCTGGGGCCCACCCATCGCGTGGCGGTTCGCGGACTGGCCATGCCGGATGCGGAGGCATTCGATACGCCGCTAGGCCGGGTGAAGCTGGATACCCTCGCGATGCGCGCCATCGCACGATTGCCGCAAATTGTCGTCAGCAACGAAGCGCATGCCCAGGAACATTCGCTGGAAGTACAACTGCCCTTCCTGCAAAGCGTATTGAACGATTTCACCTTGCTGCCGCTGGCAGTGGGCATGGCAACGGCGGAAGAAGTGGCCGAAGTGCTGGAAGCGGTCTGGGGCGGCGAGGAGACGCTGATCGTCATCAGCTCCGACCTGTCGCATTACCTGCCCTACGCTACCGCTCAAATCGTCGACAAAAGGACTATTGAGGACATCCTCAAGCTGCGCCAGCCCTTTAATCACGAACAGGCATGCGGTGCTACGCCGATCAGCGGCTTGATCCTTGCGGCACGCAAGCACCATCTCAAACCAAATCTGCTCGATCTACGAAACTCTGGGGACACTGCGGGGTCTCACGACAAGGTTGTTGGGTATGCGGCGTTTGCCTTTACCCCGTAATTGTCAGAGGAATTCATATGTCGATTGAAGCGCACGGAAAAACATTATTGCCGATAGCACGTGCTGCTATCGCGGATGCATTGGGTTTGCCGCATGAGACGGTTGAGATTGCACCGTGGCTTGAGGAGGATGGAGCTTGTTTTGTTACGCTCACCCAAGACGGCGAGTTGCGCGGTTGCATCGGCACGCTGCAAGCTCACCGTTCCTTGCTCGCCGATATCAAGGGCAATGCCGTGTCCGCCGCCTTGCACGATCCGCGTTTTTCACCGATGAGCGTGGACGAGTTCGATATCACTGCAGTCGAGGTTTCGCTGCTCTCGCCGACTCAGTCGATGGAAGTACGGGACGAAGCAGATGCGTTGGCACAGCTGCGTGCCGGTGTGGACGGCGTCGTGTTCGAGTATGGTGGTTATCGCAGTACGTTTTTGCCGCAAGTATGGGAACAATTGCCACAACCGCATCAGTTCATGGCGCAACTCAAGCGCAAAGCGGGGTTGCCCGCCGATTTCTGGGCGGAAGGAATCAGGCTGTCGCGCTACACCGTCACCAAATGGCGCGAACAGGAACATTAACCTGGGCGAAGCATCGGCATCACAGGGCAGCAAAGACGCCGCGCCGCGTTCGCCTTTTTCGGGGAGAACGATCATGACCGATACCAAGAAGGGTCAAACACTATTGCACCTGGCACGCGCAGCTATCGCCAAAGAACTCGGTTTCGTATCGCACGACCTGCCGCGTACCGCCTGGCTGGAAGAGCCCGGCGCAACCTTCGTCACGTTGACCCTGCACGGCCGGCAGCACGGCTGCATAGGCAGCCTGGAAGCGCATCTTCCGCTCATCGACGATGTGTGCAGCAATGCCGTTGCCGCCGCATTTCAGGATCCGCGTTATGCGCCGCTTACGAAAGAGGAATTCGCCGAGGTGGTTATAGAAGTAGCCTTGCTTAGCAAGCCGGAGACTATCCATTTCAACAGTGAGCAGGACGCCTTGGCACAACTGAAGCCCGGGGTCGATGGCGTGGTGTTCGAGTACGGTTCGCACCGGGCCACTTTCTTGCCGCATGCGTGGGCGGACTTTGCACATGCGCAAGATTTCCTCGCGCGTCTCAAGAGCCAGGCGGGAGTGGCGGAAGACTTCTGGTCGGTAGACCTCAAGCTCTCGCGTTTCTCCGTACAAAAATGGCACGAAGGTAAATAGGATTGGATGAACCGATCGTTGATGAGTAGCCAATCAGGTACTGGCAGCTGCCAGACGGTTCTTGCTTGCACCAAGACTTGAATCAGTCGCGATATTTCTCCGCGATTTCCAGGAACTCCCGCTTGATCTCCAAAAATGCATCGACCACATCAGGATCGAAATGCTTTCCCCGGCCTTCAAAAATGATCTCTGTGACTTCATCGTGCAACATCGCCGACTTATAGACACGCCGGCAAGACAGGGCATCGTAAACATCCGCCAAAGCCATTAACCGCGCGGGGATCGGGATGTCATCTCCACTAAGTCCCTCGGGGTAACCGCTGCCATCCCATTTCTCGTGATGGCTCATTGCGATCTGGCATGCCATGTCCAGGAAAGGACTGGAAATAGCCAACCCTCTCGCTGCAGAGGCAATGGCATTGCCGGCCAGCGCAGCATGGGTCTTCATGATCTCGAATTCTTCTTCCGTCAATTTTCCGGGCTTGTGGAGGATGCTGTCGGGGATGCCGACCTTCCCGATATCGTGCAACGGTGCGATCTTGAAAAGCAGGTTGATGTTCTCGTCCGTCAGGAATTGGCTGAAGCGCGGGTGATTTTTCAGTTGCAGCGCAAGCGCGCGCACGAAGTTCTGTGTCCGCCGGATGTGGTTCCCCGTCTCGTTGTCGCGTGTCTCTGCCAGCGATGCCAAGGCCACGACCGTTGTGTCCTTGATGAGCTCTATCTCCTGCGTCCTTTGCAGAAGCTGCGACGTGCGTTCCTGAACCAGGTGCTCCAGCATCGACTCATGGTCTCGCAATACATTGTTGGCCGTTTCGAGTTCTTTTTTGGCTTCTTCGATTTCCGCTTTCTGTTCCGTCACCTGCTGCAACAACTCGAAGTTCTCGAAACGTTGCCTTAAAGACAGTATGAAAGTCCTGTTCAACCCCCTGCCCGCGATCAGGATCAGTATCAAGAACAAGACCAGCATCAGGGAAAGGACATAATGGGCAAAATCGTCGACATGCATCACCCGGGCGATGAGCGGAAGCATGATGCCTAACACGTAGGTGTACAGCGAGGGAGGGTGGATCGGATTCATCGTGACCGCACCGGCAACCAGACCCAGCATGATGCTGATGACCAGACCTTGATAGCCGACATCATCCGGGAAGAATAAAACTGCAGCCATGCCCCACAGGAGTCCGGCAGCCAGCGCGAAAAAGGTAAAGCGCAAATGCCAGTCATGGCAGTCTTGGAATGTATGCAGCTCCTTCCTGTACAAGACCCAGCTCGTCACCTCCAGGGCATGAACCACATAAAAACAGGCCCACCACAACAACAGGTAAATATGGGAAGCACGCTCCCACAGCAGCCAGACAAAGAGCGGCTCCAGGATCATCTGGCTGAAGATCGACGCCGGATACATCGCCATGCGGGTGCGCAACTGCTCGATACGCACGCGCAGAGCGTCCCGCCCTACCCGAAAGGCATCATCCGAGCTGGATGATGAAAACATACGGCTAATGAATGCGAAGTTCATCAGTTACTCCGAACTGAAGCATGTGCTCTTCGTTATCCGCAAATCCTGCAACGCAGCGACTGCACCAGCTATCCTATACCAGTTCCCAGCCTGGCGGAACAAATCATTCCACCACCCGCACCAGCGCGAAGCCGCCGCCCGGCGTGCGGAAGTTGGTGGTCTGCCCCTGATAGAGGCGCGCAGCGATGAGCTGTATCCGGCCGTCATACACGTAACAGCGCACATCGAACTTGAGCGGCTGCGGCTCAGCGCCTTCGACACATACCTTGCGCTCATCCGGCAGCGCCAGCCGTTGCGCCACGTAGTCCGACTGCATGACCTCCTCGAACACGCGCTTGGTCATCTTGTCGCCGCGGTACGCGCCCTTGCTGCCGTAGCCGCTCACCGGCTTGAAGAACCATTGCTTGCGTTCCGCCCACCATGTCTCCGCGTCTTCCGCGCGCACCATCCTCGTCTGTGGAACACCCCGAAGAAGGGCGTCGATACTGGCTTGCGACACGTTCTTGCTGCGCAACCAATCGCCATCCGTCAGCTGCGCCAGTTTGCGCTTGTCCGCGTAGCGGTAATAGTGCGCCGGGCTCGGCGTCAGCACCACTTGCTGCTTTTCCCAGGCTGAGCGGATGTGCGGATAGCGCTGCAAGTCGAAATCGGTAAGACGGTTATAGAGCAGATCGACGCGCTGACCGTTGCAATACAACCCGTCTTCGCGTACCTGCAGCGCAGCGGGATCGACGATAAGCGCCGCGATACCGGCACGCTCGAACAGCTTTTGCGCCAGCAGGAATTCGGGATAGAGATACTGCGACTCGGGTTGCTCATCGACGATGGCGATGGTCTTGAGCCGAGTATCGCCATGCACCAGGCGCCACTCGTTGCGGAACATCTCAAGGAAGGATTGTTCGAGACCGATTTCCGTTCGTGCTGAGCCTGTCGAAGCATGAACGGATTCACGGCCTTCGACATAACCAGCGACTTGGCTGTCGTCTTTTGACAGCCTAGTCGAATGGCTAGTAGCTCCATCAGGCCGAACGGGTGGCGCCCCATACTGCGAGACGTCGCGCTGACTGTCGATCAGCAGGGCATTGAGGAAAGCGCCGCCCGCATTGCTGTTGATCTCGATGAGATGGGCGCCCTGCTCGTTGAGGTGGAAGTCGTAGCCATAGAACACGCCGAGCGCGGCATGCGGCTGAGGCGCGCCAACCACTTCCTCCACTGCCGCGATCACCGCGCGCATCTGCTGCAGTTGCAACGCGCTGATGAATACCGGCGCGGCGGCGAACAAGTGCGGGCAGCGCTCCTTTATCAGGCTGTCCCAGTCCGCCCCCTGCGCCTGCAGCGCACGTTGCAGCGCAGTACGGTCGATGCTGGCCCAGTCCAGACATTCCCCATTCAGGTGCTCGATCAAGGCATAGTCCACATCGAAGTGTTCCTGCGTCCCCACAGACATTTCTGTATCAACCACCCAACAATTCCTTCTTAATATCATCCGCCACGGGTTTGTTGCCGATCCAGATGGACAGCAGCGCACGGTAGAAATCGTCGCCGACAATGCGCCCCAACTCCGCACCGTTCAAAGTCACGCGCGTCCCCGCGGCGGGCAACCAGTCGAAGGCGATGACTTCGCCGCGTTTGACGTGTTTGATTTGGCCGAACAGCTGATCGAACTTGTCCATGCGCTCACGCAGTGCGGCCAATTCGGATTCGCTGTGATTCTTCTCGATCCTTTTGCGGAATCCGCTCAGGAAACGTTCCGTGTCCCCTTCGCCCACCACCACATGCAAGGCGATTCGCTTTGGTTTTCCATCCGCCAATATCGCATCGGCACTCCGCTGTTTTTCCGCCAGGTACAGGCCGACGACGTACATCTTGAAGAACAGGATACGGCGCACACCTGCCCCATTCAACTGCAGCGACGTTCCCTCAAGTTGCGCGTTTTCCTCCAGCTTGGCTCCTTCCAGTTCCAGAGCAGCCACCGGGATCGACGCACACAGCAACAAGACTGCAATCAGTCTTTTCATTGCGCGCTCACAACAGATCAAGCAGAGTGAATGGACGTGCATCACCAGGAATTGAGCAGGTCTTTCTTCAGGTCGTCCTGCACAGGGCGGGAGCCGAGCCATATCTTCAGCAGGGCACGATTGACCTCGGCGCCTTCGATCACGCCGCGCTCAACACCGTTCACGGTCACCTTCGTCCCAGTCCCGAGCAGGTAATCGAGAAGGATGACGTCCCCCTTCTTCACCTCGGGGATCGCGTCGAAGATCGCGTAGAATTTTTTCAATGACGCATCCAGCGCAGCCAGTTCGGTCTCGCTGTGGTTCGCCTCGATGCCCTTCTTGAAGGCCTCCATCAGCGCCTCGGATTTCAGGCTATACAGCATATGCAGCGCCACGCGCTTGCTGCCCGCATCGGCCAGCACCACATCCGCCTTGCGCGATTTCGCACCGAGATACAAACCGGCGACATAGATATCGAACACCACCTTGGTACGGATACCCGCGCCGTTCAGCACCAGCTCGTCCTTGCCCAACTGGATCTTGTCATCCAGCTTCACGCCCGACACTTCCAGCGCGCTTGCATTCCAGCTCAACAAAGCTGCGCAGACCAGCAACAATACCTTTTTCATTCTTCAGCCTTTCGTTTAAAGAGCTTCGAAAATGCCTGCCGCGCCCATGCCCGTGCCGATACACATCGTCACCATGCCGTATTTCTGCTTGCGGCGGCGCAGGCCGTGCAGCAAGGTCGCGGTGCGGATCGCGCCGGTCGCGCCGAGCGGATGGCCCAGCGCGATGGCGCCGCCGAGTGGGTTGACGATGGCCGAGTCGAGGCCGATATCGCCGATCACCGCCAGCGATTGCGCGGCGAACGCTTCGTTGAGTTCGATCCAGCTCATGTCGTTCAGGCCCAGGCCGACCTGCTTCAGCACGCGCGGGATGGCTTCTTTCGGGCCGATGCCCATGATCTCCGGCGGCACGCCCGCCACGCTGAAACCTAGGAACTTGCCGATAGGCGTCAGGTTGTAGCGCTTCAGCGCCGCTTCGCTGCACAGCAACACCGCGCCGGCGCCGTCCGACATCTGCGAACTGTTGCCCGCCGTCACCGAGCCTTTTTGCGCGAACACCGTCTTCAGCTTGCCCAGCGCTTCCAGCGAAGTATCGGCGCGCGGCCCTTCGTCCTGCGCCACGTCGCGCGCCTTCACCTTCACCTCGCGGCTGCGCAGGTCCGGCACATGTTCGCTGATGTGGAACGGCGTGATCTCGTCCTCGAATTCGCCGTTGTTGATCGCCGCGACGGCGCGCAGATGGCTCTGTAACGCGAAGGCATCCTGCGCTTCACGGCTTACCTTCCAGCGCTCCGCCACCTTCTCCGCCGTCAACCCCATGCCGTAAGCGATGCCCACATGCTCGTTCTCGAAGATGGCGGGATTGAACGCGATCTTGTTGCCCATCATCGGCACCATGCTCATGCTCTCCACGCCCGCCGCCACCATCACCTCCGCCTCGCCGAGCCGGATGCGGTCCGCCGCCAGCGCCACCGCCTGCAGGCCGGAAGAACAGAAGCGGTTCACCGTCAGCCCCGGCACCGTGTTCGGCAACCCCGCCAGCAGCAGCGCGATGCGCGCCACGTTCATCCCCTGCTCCGCCTCCGGCATCGCGCAGCCGACGATCACGTCGCCGATGCTGGCCGGGTCGAGCGACGGCGCCTGCGCCAGCACGCCCTTCAGCACATGCGCCAGCAGATCGTCGGGGCGCGTGTTGCGGAACATGCCGCGCGGCGCCTTGCCGACAGGCGTGCGGGTGGCGGCTACGATGTAGGCTTCCTGGACTTGTTTGCTCATGGCACTTTCCTCTCAATCAAAACGTGGTACGTCCCAATTACTCAATACGTTTGCGATGCTGACCCTATATCACTGAACTACGGGACTATTGGGCGATGCCAACTCCGTAGGTCGGGTTAGCGCAGCGTAACCCGACAAATTTTATTCATGTCCAACATCCTCAAAATCCATCTGCCCCTGCCCCCAACCTGCCTCATATATTCCCGCCTCGACATACCTCCGAAAACTGGAATGCGGCCACGCCATTGGAGAGCTCACATATCCATGCTTCACCGGATTGTAATGGACATACTCCACGTGTCTCTCGAAATCCCGTTCGTCCTGCAGCATGTGCTCCCAATAACGATGCTGCCACAGCGTCTGCTCTCCCCGCCTCGCTTGGCTGGCGCTTGGCACGGAACGCAGCGCGGGATCGCAATGCTTGGTGAACCACGTTTTAACCAACCGCCAGCGGATCGCGAAATCCGCATCGTCTCGCGGCAACGTCCAGATGCAATGCAAGTGATCCGGCAAAACCACCATCGCATCCAGCGCAAACGGACGGGAGGCTCGCACCGAACGAAATGCGGACCGCAAGACATCCACCGCCTCCGCCGAGGCAAATATCGGCCGCCGTTTCTCCGTCACCAACGTGAAGAAGAATGAGCCGCCCTCAACGAATGCACGCCGGTATCTCATCCCATGCCCCGACCTCATATAACGCCAATGTCCCCATAGGTCGGGTTAGGCCGCAGGCCGTAACCCGACAGAACAAGGGAAAAAGTCGGGTTACGCTGCGCTAACCCGACCTACGGAACTTTGGTTTTGTTCACGCTGTTTCAAAGGCTGCAACAGTTGCCTTAATCCGATCTGCATAGTTATATATCTCGTCCACATCGGCTATGGGTACACGCTCCTCATCTTTCCCATTAAACAAGCCCAGCACCAATTTCTCGGTGTTATTGAACCGAAGCCTGCAAATCGGCTTGCGATTGTTGTCGTCCAGCAAGATGGCGCAGTAACTTTGCGCATCTCTCATAAATACACGCCGTGAATTGATCACATCGCGCAAGATGGACTTAACTATGTGGAACCCTTCAATCTCTTCAATTGTCGTGACAACATCATTTTCTCGGTCTTCTGATTCTTGAAGCTGGGGCACATCAGTTGCTGCTGGCGTTGGGACAACTTGGGTTTCTGGCCTCATCGCAACTTTAAGTCTTTCATTTATTCGGTCACTGATTAGCTGCTGGAATGCGCGCTTTGAAATCGCAGTGAACTGATCTTTTACCGCGGGCGTAAAACGACGACCTGAAAGCAAATCTGACGAGACAAGTCGAACAAAATCCTCTGACGGATTTGTCATCCAATCAGACAGCAGATTTCTAATCGCTCGCGTGTACTTTAGCTCATTAGCTGTAGCGAGAATCGTATCGAGGTCGAAGGAACTCTTTTCAAATTTCTTTAACTCCTCAACTTCTTGATCTTTAAAATCGAGTATATTGAATTCAAGAAATGGCTTCTCGTCCATTTTGTTAGGTTGCTCTAAATCGGTAAAAAAACGATAAATCAAACCATTCGTCAGAACGCCAAATCTTGCCTCTGTTACATGAAAGTACCGAAACAACTGAGATGCGTGATTGATTCCCAAATCTGCTCCGCATTTTTTGCACTCAAACAGAACGATTGGCTTTCCGTCCCGGAGAATGGCGTAATCAACTTTCTCGCCCTTCTTTGTTCCAATATCAGCAACAAGTTCTGGAGTCACTTCCAGAGGATCAAAAACGTTGTACCCGAGGGCTTGGATGAAAGGCATAATCATCGCGTTTTTTGTCGCCTCTTCTGTCTGAATCACATCCTTGGTGTTCTCGATACGCGATGCAAGCACCTTGAGTTGATCTATAAAATCCACCATTTCTTTCCCCATTTAGTTAAATACAATTTTGTTTTCTAAAGTAATTAATTCCGCAACGGCTTCCCGTTTTTCAGCATGTGCTCAATGCGCGCCTGGGTCTTCTCGGTCGCGAGCAGCTCCATGAAGTGCTTGCGCTCCAGGTCGAGCAGCCATTGTTCGTCTACCAGGCTGCCCGCCTCCACGTCGCCGCCGCACATCGTCTCCGCGACGCGGCAGCCGATGTTGTAGTCGTGCTCGGAGATGAAGTTGCCTTCACGCATGTTGACCATCGCGGCTTTCAGCGTGGCGATGCCGGTGCGCCCGGCCACGGCAATCTGACGCTGGTGCAGCGGCGGACGGTAGGCGGTGGCATTCAGTGCCTTGGCCTCTTCCTTGGCGATGTGCAGCAGTTCGAAGCGGTTCAGCACGATGCGGTCGGACTGTCGCAGGTAGCCCATCTCGCGCGCCATCTCGGCGCTCTTGCCGACCTCGCCCATGGCGATGTTCTGGAAGTAGCGGCGCACGAAGGGGAAGATATCCACACGGTTGTCGTTGGCGAAACGCTGCGCCTCCTGTGCCGCGCGCTGTGCCATCTCCTTGCAGCCGCCGCCTGCGGGCAGCAGGCCGACACCGACCTCGACCAGGCCGATGTAGCTTTCCAGCGTGGCGACGATGCGCGTGCAGTGGATGGAGAATTCGCAGCCGCCGCCGAGCGCCAGTCCATCCACTGCGGCGATGGTGGGCACCTGCGCGTATTTGAGGCGCATCGAGACTTGCTGGAACTTGGCGACCACGGCTTCCACATGCGGCACGTTGCCGGTGGCGGCGTTGAGCACGTCGCCGATCCCGCCGCCGCCCGCGACGGTATATTTAACGCGGCTCACCGCCCCCTTGAGCTTGCCGAACATGCCGGCGTCGGGTGTCTCCTGCAGGCCCTGCATCAGTTGCAGCAGGTTCGCGCCTGCCGAGAACGGCGGCTCGCTCTGCCACAGGATGAGCGCGCTGAAATGCGCCTCGGCCTCGCTCACCGCGCGCAGGATGCCGTCCAGCACTTCGTTGCTGACGGTGTGCATCTTGGTCTTGAAGCTGAGGATGGCGATGTTGTCGCCGCTGTGCCACAGGCGCACTTCGTCGGTCTCGAACACGGTCTCGCCGTAGTGGCGCACTTCGCCCAGCAGCCAATCCGGATAGATCTGGCGGCGATACACGGGAAGTGTGGAACGCGGCTGGTAAGCCTTGCTGGCTGGCGCATAAGAGCCTTGCATGCTGTGCACGGCGACGCGTGCCGGATCGGTGACCCAGGCGGGCAGCGGCGTATCAGCCATCGCCTTGCCCGCGGCGATGTCGGCAGCGATCCAGCCCGCCACATCCTGCCAGCCTGCAGCCTGCCAGATCTCGAACGGGCCCTGGTCCCAGCCGAAGCCCCAGCGCACGGCGAAATCGAAATCGCGCGCGTTGTTGGCGATGACTTCCAGATGCAGCGCGCAGTAGTGGAACACGTCGCGGAACACGGCCCACAGGAACTGTGCCTGCGGATGCGGGTTGGCGCGCAGCCCGGCCAGCTTCTTGGCCCAGTCGCGCTCGCGCAGGATGTCCTTCACGCCGTCGTCCACCTTGGCATCGGACAGGTGGTATTCGCGCGTGTGCAGGTCGAGCACGTGGATCTCCTTGCCGATCTTCTGGTAGATGCCGCGCTTGGTCTTCTGCCCCAGCGCGCCCTGGTCCACCAGGTAGTTGAACCAGCTCGGCAGTTCGAAATGCTTGTGCCACGGGTCTTCGGTCAGGTTCTCGCGCATGGTGTTGACCACGTGCGCGAACACGTCGAGGCCGACCACGTCCAGCGTGCGGAAGGTGGCGCTCTTGGGGCGGCCGAGATAGCGCCCGGTCAGCGCATCCACCATGTCGAAGCCGAGGTTGAACGCCTGCGCGTGGTGCTTGGTGGCGAGCATGGAGAACACGCCGATGCGGTTGGCGATGAAGTTGGGCGTGTCCTTGGCGCGCACCACGCCCTTGCCCAGCGTGGAGACGAGGAAGGTCTCCAGCTGGTCGAGCAGCGCGGCTTCGGTCTCGCGGCACGGGATCAGTTCGACCAGATGCATGTAGCGCGGCGGGTTGAAGAAGTGGATGCCGCAGAAGCGGTGGCGCAGGTTGTCGGGGAAGGCTTGCGCGAGTTCGTTGATGGACAGGCCCGAGGTGTTGCTGGCGAAGATGGCGTGCTCGCCCACGAACGGCGCGACTTTCTTGTACAGGTCGGACTTCCAGTCCATGCGCTCGGCGATGGCCTCGATGATGAGGTCGCACTCGCGCAGTTGCTCCAGATGCTGCTCGTAGTTCGCCGGCTGGATGTAGGTGATCCTGGACGGGCTGGAGACCGGTGCGGGGTCGAGCTTCTTCAGCCCGTCCAGCGCCTTGTTCACGTTGCCGTTGGGGTCGCCCTCTTTCGCGGGCAACTCGAACAACAGCGTCTCGACGTTGGCGTTGACCAGGTGCGCGGCGATCTGCGCGCCCATCACGCCCGCACCGAGGACGGCGACTTTACGGATCTGCAAGTTCTGGCTCATTTCACTACTCCTTGGTTTGTTTCTTCTGGCGGCAACGGGCGCGGCCTGCGGTCTTCACCGACCGCGACATAGGTCAGCGTCGCTTCGGTCACTTTCATGCAGGTCGGGTTCTCCGGATCGCGCTGCACATAGACTTCGACATCCACCGTGATCGAGGTGGTGCCGACCTTGATGATCCTGGTATAGAAGCTCACCACGTCACCGACGAAGATGGGCTGCTTGAACACGAAGGAATTCACCGCCACCGTCGCCACCCTGCCCTTGGCACGGTGCACGGCGGGGATGCTGCCCGCCACATCCACCTGTCCCATCAACCAGCCGCCGAAGATGTCGCCGGTGTAGTTGGCGTCCGACGGCATCGCTGCCATGCGCAAGGTCGGTTCGCGCTTGGGTAAGGTGGTGGGGGCTTCGCTCATGGCTAGTGTCCTTTGTAGAGTTGCTCGATCTGCTGGCTGAACTTCGCCACCACCTTGTCGCGCTTCAAGCTCAGCTTGGGCGTGAGCAGGCCGTTGTCGATGGTCCACGGCTCGTTCAACAGCAACACGCGGTGCACCTTGGCATAGCCGGGGAAGCCGCTGATGTTGCGCGCGATGCGCCGCAGCACCTTGGCTTCCACATTGCTGTCGGTCAACGACTCCGGCATGTCCGGACGCACGCCGACCTTGGCGGCGATCTGCGGCCACACCTCGGGGTTGAGCACCGCCAGCGCGATCAGGTACGGACGTCCCTCGCCATAGATCATCACCTGGTCGATCAGCGGGTCGTGCAGGATGGCGGATTCCATGTCGGCAGGCGGCATCTTCTCGCCGTTGGACAGCACGATGATCTCCTTCAGGCGTCCGGTGATGTAGATATGGCCCGTTTCGCTGATGTGCGCGATATCGCCGGTGTTGAGCCAGCCGTCGGCATCGATCATGGCCTTGGTCGCCTCTGGATTCTGCCAGTAGCCCATCATCACGTTCGGCCCCTTCACCAGCAGCGCGCTCTGCTCGCCCAGCTTCACCTGCACGCCGCGTATCGGCTGTCCGACGCTGTCCGGGAAGTTATTGTCCAGCTTGTTGCCGCTGATGATCGGGCTGGTCTCGGTGAGCCCATAGCCTTGCACCACCGACAGACCCAGACCGACGAACAGGCGCGAGATCTCGGGCGCCAACGCCGCGCCGCCGCTGACGGCGGTGCGCAGACGGCCGCCGAGCCGATCCAGTATCTTCTGCGCCACCAGCTTGTTCAGCAGCGGCCACAGCAGGAACGAGAGCTTCCAGCCGCCACGCCCCTGCTCGCGCAGAAAACGCGCCCAGCCGACTTCCACGGCCAGATCGAACAGCATGCGCTTGAGCGGGGAGCCCTCTTCCAGCTTGGCGTTGATCGCGCTGTGTATACGTTCGTAGATGCGCGGCACGGAGATCAGCACGGTCGGCCGGATGATCTTCAGGTCTTCCGACAGCAGCGGGATGGAACGCGCATAGGCCACGGTCGCGCCCGTCATCACTTGCAGGTAATAGCCGCAGGTGCGTTCGAAGGTGTGCGACAGCGGCAGGAAGGACAACATCAGGTCGTCGCCGTACACCGTGAATGTCTCCATCGCGTCGTATGCGTTGCTCAGCATGTTGTTGTGGCTGAGCATCACGCCTTTCGGCCTGCCGGTGGTGCCCGAGGTATAGATGATGCTGGCCAGTTCGCCGATCTCGCACGGCACGGCGGCTTGCAGCTGCGCGGCCTGAGGCAGGTACTTCGCGGCGGATACCAGACGCGGCTCATCGCTCTTGAATTCGTCCAGCGCGATGAGACGCTGCACGCAGCCCATCTGCCCGAGCACGCCGTTCAATTCCTGCCATTGTTCCGCCGTCTCGAACAGCAGCACTTTCGCTTGCGAGTCGTTGACGATGTAGGCGATGTTGTCGGCTCGATCCACGGTGTACAACGGCACGGTGACGAGCCCCAGCGACATCGCCGCCTGATCGAACATCACCCACTGCGGGCAGTTGCGCAACATGAGCGCCACGCGGTCGCCCTTGACCAGCCCTTCCTTGGACAATGCCGCCTGCCAGCGCGCCACCTGCTCGCGCATCTCGCTCCAGGTGAAGCTCGCCCACAGGTTCGTCACCTTGTCGAAATGGCGGTACGCCTCCTTGTCCGGCGAACGCCGTACGCGCTCCAGAAACAAACCGTGCAGCGTTACCGCTTGCAGCGGCGAGATCACATCGTCATTGCGTGGTATCAGCATCCCTTACTCCCGTTTTTATTATGTTTGCTACAAGAACAGATCGTTATACAGCCGCTCCCCCGGGCTGACCGCATATTGTTCGAAGTCCCTCACGCCTGACGCGCGCAGCACTTCGTCGTCGATGAAGAAGAAACCGCTGAACGTCCTGCTGTCGCGCAGCAAGATGGCATGCGCGGCATCCGCCATGATGGCGGGTTTGCGCGATGCGCGCAGGACGGCTTCCGGGAAATTGAATTCGATGGCGGCGGTGGCGATGGTGGTGCGCGGCCACAGGCAGTTCACCGCGATGCCGTCGGCAGCGAACTCCTTGGCCATGCCCAGGGCGCACATGCTCATGCCGAATTTCGAGATGGTGTAAGCGACATGCGGCGCGAACCATTTCGGCTCCATGTTGAGCGGCGGCGACAGCGTGAGGATGTGCGGGTTGGCCGCTTTCTTCAGGTGCGGGATGCAAGCCTGCGAGGCAAGGAAGGTCGCGCGCATGTTCACGTCCCACATCAGGTCGAGGCGCTTGGCGGGTGTGTCCAAGGTGGGCGTGAGGCTGATGGCGCTGGCGTTGTTCACCAGCACATCGATGCCGCCGAAATGCGCGGCAGCCTGTTCGACCGCATCATGGATGGCCTGCTCGTCGCGCACGTCCAGCTGGATGGCCAGCGCCTGTCCGCCTGCGGCGACCACCTCTTCCGCCACGCTATGGATGGTGCCCGGCAGCTTGGGATGCGGCTCCGCCGTCTTGCCGGTGATGACCACCTTGGCGCCGTCGCGCGCGCAGCGCAAGGCGATCTCGCGCCCGATGCCGCGACTGGAGCCGGTGATGAAGATCACCTTGCCGCGCAGATCGCTCATCCGTTTGCTCGCAGTTGTTCCGGGGCAAAGTCATCCACCATGATGACCTTGCGGCGCAAGGCGTAATCGCGTTCCAGCTGCAGCGCCTGCTCAGCATCGATGAGCCCCAGTTCGCGCGCTTCGGCGATCTGCAGCAGTTCTTCGCGCGCTTTGATCTTTCCGTCTTTGCGCGCTTTTTCCAGTCCGGCCTGCAGTGGTTCGCACGCCAGCGTGCTGGCGAGTGCCGCTTCCAATGCGCCCACGGCATCTTTCTCGTCGGACGAGATGAACATACCTGCCGTCAGACGATCACGCGCCGGACCCGGCTTGAGCAGCAGCGACGCGACCTGGTGGCCGATGTGGTCGCTGGGCGGTTTGCGGCATTGCCCGAGCGGGAAGATCATGGCGCGCAGCACCCACGCGGCGAAGCGGTTGGGGAAGTTCTGCAACACGCTGTCGAAAGCCTGTTCGATGCGGTACAGGCCATCCTGCATGCCCCAGTGCAACAGCGGCAGGTCTTCTTCCAGACGGCCATCGTCCTCGAACCGTTTCAGCACGGCTGAGCACAGGTACATCTGGCTCAGCACGTCGCCCAGACGCGCGGAGAGTTTCTCCTTGCGCTTGAGGCCGCCGCCCAGCACCAGCATGGAGACGTCCGACGCGAAAGCGAAGGCTGCCGAGTAACGCGTCAATGCCTGGTAGTAACGCTTGGTCGGCTGCTCGGTCGGCACGCCGATGATGCGTCCGCCGGTCAGGCCGTAGATCCAGCTGCGCACCGCGTTGCTCAGGCTGAAGCTGATATGCCCGAACAGCGCCGCATCGAACTCGACCACCGCGCGCTTGGTGTCCTGATCGTGCGCCGCATGGATCTCCTTCAGCACGTAGGGATGCGAACGCACCGCTCCCTGTCCGAAGATGATGAGGCTGCGCGTGAGGATGTTCGCCCCTTCCACGGTGATACCGATAGGCACCTGCTGATAGGCGCGCGCCAGATAGTTGTCCGGCCCCATGCAGATGCCCTTGCCGCCGTGCACGTCCATCGCGTCGTTGATGACCTGACGGCCGCGCTCGGTGCAGTGATATTTGACGATGGCGGAGATGACCGAGGGCTTGCCGCCCAGGTCCACCGCCTGTGCCGTCATGGTGCGCGCCGCATCCATCACGTACAGGTTGCCGCCGATGCGCGTGAGCGCCTCTTCCACCCCCTCGAACTTGCCCACCGGCACATGGAACTGTTTGCGCACGCGGCCATAAGCGCCGCTGGTGCGCGCCGCCAGTTTGGAGCCGCCGGTAGCACTCGCGGGCAGCGAGATGGAGCGCCCTGCCGCCAGACATTCCATCAGCATGCGCCAGCCCTGCCCGATGCGCATGGTGCCGCCGATGATGTAGTCCATCGGGATGAACACGTCCTTGCCCGTGGTCGGGCCGTTAAGGAACGCGGAGTTGAGCGGAAAGTGGCGGCGTCCGACGTTCACCCCCGGCGTGTCGGTGGGGATCAGCGCCAGTGTGATGCCGCGCGAGACTTCCGCGCCCAAAAGGTTTTGCGGGTCATAGAGCTTGAATGCCAGACCGAGCAAGGTCGCCACCGGCGCCAGTGTGATGTAACGTTTTTCCCAGGTGACGCGCACGCCGAGCACGTTCTTGTGCCCGTTGAAATCGCCGTAACCCACGATGCCGTAATCCGGGATGGCGCCCGCGTCGGAACCGGCGAACGGTCCGGTCAGGGCGAAGCAAGGTATCTCCTTGCCGCAGGCCAAGCCGCGCAGGTATTTTTCCTTCTGTTCTTGCGTGCCGTAATGCAGCAGCAGTTCGGCCGGTCCCAGCGAATTGGGCACCATCACCGTCACCGCTGCCGTGCCGCTGCGCGAAGAGACCTTGGCCACCACGGCCGATTGCGCTTGCGCGGAGAATTCGAGACCGCCGTATTCCTTCGGGATGATCATGCCGAAGAACCCTTTGTCCTTGATGAACTGCCAGGTTTCCGGCGACAGGTCCTGACGCTTGTGGGTGATGTCCCAGTCGTCCAGCATCGCACACAGCTGCTCGACCTCGTTGTCAAGGAAGGCTTGCTCGCGGTCGCTCAGCCCGGTCTTGGGCAAGGCCAGCAATTTCTTCCAATGCGGGTTGCCGCTGAACAGTTCGCCGTCCCAGCCCACGGTGCCGGCGTCCAGCGCCTCCTGCTCGGTCTGCGACACCTGCGGCAATATCTTGCGGAAGATTTTGAGAATGAAGCTGCTGACCAGCAACCGGCGCAGTGCGGGAACGCCAAGTACTGCGAGGAACACACCAAGAGAGATATAGACTACTTTAAGGGCTTCGTCGGAGATCTGGCTCACCATCGCGATCAATGGCACCAACACCGCTATGGCGATCAACCATCCCCAGATGGAGGCACGGAAAAAGGCTAGTAACAGAACCACTACCAGCACCACTATCATCAATATCGCCATCGTCGCACTCTCTTTTTGTTGTGTGTGGATGGACGAACTTTAACGCCAGTGCGCCATGCTGACAATGGATATATTCCTCTCGTCGCGCTCGATGCCACAGGAATGGCCGATTGACTATCCAGCGTGACTTTGCCACACTGTGCCCATGACTCGATTCGCTCGAAAATTCATCGCTGTACTGATGCTGCTGTGGCTTCCGGTTTTCACCGGCAGCGCACTGGCGGCATCCGTGTCCATGCAGATGCAGCAAGGCGAATGCCACGAAGCCGCTGCATCGCAGACGATGTCGCATGAAGACATGGGCGAACACCATCAGCATCACAGCGAGATGCCTGCCACAAACGATGAACACAGCCCATCCTGCAGCGCATGCGGTGTCTGCCATCTGGCCTGCACCGGTTATCTGGCTGTACCCGGCGTTGCAGTGACGCGTGCAAACAGCCGCACGCGAGAGCACACCTTTCCTGTTGGCATTCCACTCCGTCACAACCACCCCGCTGGTTCCGCCTCCTCTCGCTCGCGCCTGACGCGGGACGAGTCCGTCTGTTGATTCCATAGCTTAATTCTCGTCCCGCACCGTTCGGCAGTCGCTCGCGGCTGTCCGTTTGCATTGCAAAGTAACCGGATGCGGAACATGAAACCATCTTTACCGATTTACCTGATGCTATGTGCGCTCTGGCTAACGCCCGCCAGCGCCGCCGATGAGCCATCGCTGGGCAGCAATCTCAAAGGATTGCTGGACTACGCGCGCGAGCACAACCCGGAACTCGCGGCCACGCGCTACGAGGCCGAGGCGGCACAACAACGCACCGAGTCTGTCGGCGCATTGCCCGACCCGGTGTTGCGTACCGAATTGATGGACATCACCAATCAGGGCACGACCAGCCCGCGTTTGTTGCCTTCGCAGACAGGCGGCACGCGCTATCTGCTGATGCAGAGCGTACCCTGGTACGGCAAGCGCGATCTGCAACGCGATGTCGCAGATGCGCAAGCCGCCCAGGCCAACGGCCAGGTCGCGGCAAGCTGGGCGGACCTGGCGACCCGTATCAAACAGACCTATGCCATGCACTACAACGCCACTGCCAGCGAGCAACTCGCGCAACAGACATTGGCGTTGCTGGACGAGTTGGAACAGATCGCCCAGACGCGTTATGCCAACGGCCTTGGCCAACAACAGGACGTGATCCGCGTGCAAGTCGAGAAGAGCATGTTGCGCGGCGAACTGATCGCGTTGCAAAACGAAGGCCACCATAGCCATGCGCGGCTGAACTCGCTGCTGTCGCGCCCGGTGAATGCGCCGCTGGCGGAACCGGCGCAACTGCGCAGCATGCCGTCTGCCGCACAGCTGGACGAAGCTGCATTGCTGGAGCGCTTGCGCGCGCGCAACCCGCAATTGCAGATCGCCGAGGCAAGCATCCTGTCCGCGAAAAAGAGCCGCGACCTGGCTTATAACAACCGTTATCCCGGCTTTACCGTGGGCGTTGCACCTACCCAATCCGGCAGTGCGGTAAGAAGCTGGGACCTGATGCTCGAACTCAATATCCCGTTGCAACAGGCAGCGCGCCGTTCACAGGAACGCGAGGTCGAAGCGCTACTGTCCGCTTCGAGTGCGCGCAAAGCGGCGTTGCTCAACCAGATACAGTCAGAGTTGTCGGAAAACATTTCTGCGCTGGACTCCGCGCGCCGCACCGAATCGCTCATCGCCACACGTCTGTTGCCGCAGGCCGAACTCACCTACCAGTCTGCACTGGCGGGTTATGAGACCGGCAAGGTGGATTTCGCCATGTTGATCGAGGCACAGAAACAGATCCTGAAAGCACGCCAGCAACAACTGCAAACCCAAACAGACATGCAGTTCCGCCTGGCGGACATCGAAAAATTGTTAGGAGAAGAACTATGAACAACACCGTCAAACTGATCCTGGGCGTGCTGCTGTTGTTGGGCGTAGCTGCGGGCGGATACTGGTTCGGAACGCATGCGACTCCCGCCACCAAGGAAGCCGCAGTCACCGCCAAGGCCGAACGCAAGGTGCTGTACTACCGCAATCCGATGGGCTTGCCGGACACCTCCCCCGTACCCAAGAAGGATGCGATGGGGATGGACTACGTGCCGGTGTATGAGGGCGAAGCCGAAGCCGGCGGCCAACTCAGCATCAGTACTCGACAAGGTGCAGAAGCTGGGGGTGAAGAGCGAAGCAGCGACGCTGCGCGAACTGAACAAGACGCTGCGCGTGACCGGGCGCATCGAAGTCGACGAGCGGCGCACCTACACCATCGCGCCGAAATTCGAAGGCTGGGTGGAACGACTCTATGTGAACACCACCGGCCAAGCCGTCGGCAAAGGACAGGCGCTGTTCGATGTGTACAGTCCGGAACTGGTCTCGGCGCAACGTGAACATGCTCTGGCGGTGCAGGGTCTGTCTGCGCTGAAAGATGCGGACGACGATGCCAGGAAGAGCATGCAGCAACTCGCCACGTCCAGTGCGGCACGCTTGAAGAACTGGGATATCGCCAGTGCGCATTCCGCTGTACCGGCTGATAACGATGCACGCCCAAACGTGACTTTCCGTGCCCCCGTCTCCGGCATCGTGCTGGAGAAGAAGGCCGTGCAAGGCATGCGCTTCATGCCCGGCGAGATGCTGTACCAGATCGCTGACCTGTCTGCGGTGTGGGTCATCGCCGAAGTGCCGGAACAGGACATCGGACAGGTACGGCTTGGCAGCCGCACGCAGGTCGCAGTCGACGCTTATCCGGATCGCATGTTCGACGGCAAAGTGGATTTCATCTACCCGACGCTGAACAGCGCCACGCGCACGGTGCAGGTGCGCATGGAGGTCAAGAATCCCAATGGCTTGCTCAAACCCGCCATGTTCGCCAATGCTCAGATCACCACGGGCAAAGCTGACAAGGTGTTGACCGTGCCGACCTCGGCCGTGATCGACAGCGGTACACGACAGATAGTGCTGGTGCGTCTGGCTGAAGGGCGCTTCGAGCCGCGCGCGGTCACGCTTGGCAGTCGCAGCGACAACTACGTGGAAGTGCTGTCCGGTGTCACGGATGGAGAACAGGTCGTTACCTCCGCCAACTTCCTGATCGATGCGGAAAGCAACCTCAAGGCGGCGTTGGGCGGCTTGGGCGAACAAGCCGCGCTCAGCGGGGCCCCGACTGCCACGACCAAGGAAGATCACACGGCGCATGCGGCGGCTGACCAAATCGGACAAAAAGCCAAAGTCGTCGGACATCAGGCACAAGGCACCCTTGAAGCCGTCAACGCAGACGGCACGGTCAGCATCACCCATGGGCCGATCAAATCGCTGGGCTGGCCCGGCATGACCATGGACTTTGCATTGACGAATCATTCGCTGGTGGCCGGCATCAAACCGGGCAGCAGGATCACGTTCGAGCTCGTCGAGCGCAAGCCGGACGAATGGGTCATCACCAAGATGCAAATTGTCGAACAACATCGACACAAATGAAATTAACGCCATTCCTTCCCCTTCAAGGGGAAGGTTAGGATGGGGATGGGTTTAAACACGAGAACCAAATCGAGAGGCAAAAAGTGAAAGGCCAAACAAACACTTTTGTACTGAAGAAACGCATACAGCGAACACTGCGTCGCAACATGACAGATGCAGAAAAACTGCTGTGGCAGAAATTGCGAGGGTGCCAAATACAAAATTTCAAGTTCAGACGCCAACATCCGTTCGGCGATTTCGTTCTGGATTTCGTTTGTCTGGAAGCAATGCTGATTATTGAGATTGACGGTGGGCAACACAACGAATCAACCAAGGATGAGCTTCGCGACCACGCCCTCGCCAAAGCTGGATTTCGGGTTATGCGTTTTTGGAACAACCAGGTGCTGACTGAGTTGGATGCAGTTGTTGAAGAAATTTGGCGGGAACTTGAAAAGCTCTACCCACCCCCATCCCCACCTTCCCCCTGAAGGGGAAGGAGTTAAGTCCCCTCCCCTTCAAGGGAGGGCTAGTGGGGCAAGTAACGAACGGAGAATCAGTATGTTAAACAAGATAATCGACTGGTCGGCGCGCAACCGTTTCCTGGTGCTGCTCGCCACACTGTTCATCACCTTGGCGGGCATCTATGCGCTGGTGAAGACACCGCTGGACGCCCTGCCCGACCTGTCCGACGTGCAGGTGATCGTCTATACCGAATATCCCGGCCAGGCGCCGCAGGTGGTCGAAGACCAGGTGACCTATCCGCTCACCACCGCGATGCTGGCCGTGCCCAAGTCCAAGGTGGTGCGCGGCTTTTCGTTCTTCGGCGCGTCGTTCGTGTACGTGATCTTCGAGGACGGCACCGACATCTACTGGGCACGCTCACGCGTGCTGGAATACCTGAACAGCATCGCAGGACGCATGCCCCAAGGCGTCTCGCCGCAATTGGGACCGGATGCGAGCAGCGTGGGCTGGGTGTACCAGTACGCCGTGCTCAGCGAGAAGCACAACCTCGCCGAGCTGCGCACCATGCAGGACTGGTACCTGCGCTATCAGCTGACCAAGGCGCACGGCGTGGCCGAAGTCGCGTCCGTCGGCGGCTTCGTGCAGCAGTACCAGGTGACGGTCGATCCGGTGAAGCTGCGCGCCTACAACATCCCGCTCAGCAAGGTCTCGCAGGTCATTCGCGAATCGAACCGCGATGTCGGCGGGCGCGTGGTAGAGATGGCAGAGACCGAGTACATGGTGCGCGGCCGCGGCTATCTGCGCGGCAAGGCTGACATCGAGAACCTGGTAGTAAAGGCCGAACGCGGCACGCCGGTGCTGCTGCGCGACATCGCGCGCGTCGAGCTCGGTCCGGACGAACGGCGCGGACTCGCGGAGCTGAATGGCGAAGGTGAGGTGGTGTCCGGCATCGCTATGGCGCGCTATGGCGAGAACGCGCTGGAGGTGATCGGCAACATCAAGGCCAAGATCGCCGAGATCACGCCCGGACTGCCGGAAGGTGTTTCCATCCAGACCGTGTACGACCGCTCCGAGCTGATCCAGCGCGCCATCGCCACCCTGAAGAAGACGCTGTTCGAGGAAGGACTGATCGTGGCGCTGGTGTGCATGGTGTTCCTGATGCATGCGCGCAGCGCCCTGGTCGCCATCGTGATGCTGCCCATCGGGGTGCTGATCGCCTTCATCGCCATGCGTCTGCTGGGTCTGAATTCCAACATCATGAGTCTGGGCGGGATCGCCATCGCGATCGGCGCGATGGTGGATGCGGCCATCGTGATGATCGAGAACGCGCATAAACATCTGGAGCGACTCAATCACTCCTCCCCCTTCAAGGGGGAGGCAGGGAGGGGGATGGGGGTAGATGTTGCGCCATTAACCCATCCCCACCCTACCCCTCCCCTTGAAGGGGAGGGAATCTTGGCAGAACGCGCCCGAGCCATCCTCGCCGCCTGCAAGGAGGTCGGCCCTTCCCTGTTCTTCTCGCTGCTCATCATCACCGTCTCTTTCCTGCCGGTGTTCACGCTGGAAGCGCAGGAAGGACGGCTGTTCGCACCGCTGGCATACACCAAGACCTTCGCCATGGCGGGTGCCGCCCTGCTCTCGGTCACGCTGGTGCCGGTGCTGATGCTGCTGTTCATCAAAGGAAAGATCAAACCGGAAGCTCAGAACCCGTTGAACCGCTGGCTGATCGCAGGCTACCGTCCGCTCATCGCCAGCGTGCTGCAACACAAGAAGGCCACACTTGCCGTTGCGGTGTTCGCATGCGCCATCAGCCTGTACCCGGCAATGAAGCTGGGCAGCGAGTTCATGCCCACGCTGAACGAAGGCACGCTGTTCTACATGCCCGCCTCGCTGCCCGGCATGTCGGTGACCAAGGCAGCAGAATTGCTGCAAACGCAGAACAAAATCATCAAGAGCTTCCCCGAAGTGGAGTCGGTGTACGGCAAGGCCGGACGCGCCCAGACCGCCACCGACCCGGCACCGCTGGAGATGTTCGAGACAGTGATCAACCTCAAGCCGCAGGAAGAGTGGCGGCCCGGCATGGACACCGACAAGCTGATCGCCGAGATGGACCAGGCTCTGCAGTTCCCCGGCGTGGCCAACTCGTGGACCATGCCGATCAAGGCGCGCATCGACATGCTCTCCACCGGCATCCGCACGCCCATCGGCATCAAGGTGTTCGGCAAGAACCTGGAGGAGATGGAACGCCTCGCCAAGGAGATCGAAGCCGTTGTGCGCAAGGTGCCGGGCACAAGCAGTGCGTTCGCCGAGCGTATCACCGGCGGCTTCTACCTCAACATCGAACCGGACCGGTTGGCACTGGCGCGCTACGGGCTGACCGTGGGCGAAGTGCAGGATGTCATCGCCACGGCGCTAGGGGGCGAGATGGTCACCACTACCGTGGAGGGGCTGGAACGTTTCGGCGTGAGCGTGCGGTACCCGCGCGAGCTGCGCAGCACACCGGAACAGATCGCGCGCGAAGTGCTGGTACCCACCATGAACGGTGCGATGATCCCGCTCGGCCAGATCGCAAAGGTGAGTATCAGCAAAGGTGCGCCCTCTATCCGCACCGAGAACGCCCTGCTCTCAGCCTACATCTACGTGGACATCCGCGAGCGCGACATCGGCTCGTATGTGGCTGAAGCGCGCAAGGCGGTGGCCGAGCAGGTGAAGTTCCCGCCCGGCTACTACGCGACCTGGAGCGGCCAGTTCGAGTACATGGAACGCGCCGCCGCGAAGATGAAGGTCGTGGTTCCCATCACTTTGCTGCTCATCTTCCTGCTGTTGTACCTGAATTTCAGACGCGTCACCGAATCGCTGGTGGTGATGCTGTCGGTTCCGTTCGCACTGGTGGGCGGCGTGTGGCTGCTGTGGCTGCTGGATTACAACCTCTCCGTCGCAGTGGCGGTCGGTTTCATCGCATTGGCTGGTGTGGCTGCAGAGACGGGCGTGGTGATGCTGATCTATCTGGAACATGCGTGGCAGGAAATCCAGACGCGCTGCGCGAGCGAAGGCCGCTCGCCGACCGCAGCCGACCTGCAAGCCGCCATCATGCACGGCGCAGTGGAGCGCGTGCGACCGAAGATGATGACCGTGGTGGCGATCATGGCAGGCCTGTTGCCCATCCTGTGGGGAACGGGAACCGGATCGGAAGTGATGCGCCGTATCGCCGCCCCCATGGTCGGCGGCATGGTCTCTTCGGCGGTGCTCACGCTGCTGGTGATCCCGGTGATCTATGCTCTAGTTCAGCAAAGGAGGATGAAAACAAGAGTTTCGACTTGAATCCGGTTCAATCGAAAATGGGGAATTACCCGCATTGAGCGCAAATATTGAACAAGGTTAAATAGGGGTTGCTCTACAGGTAATGGGGCGGCTTTGTCTGCCTTTGAGTTGGTTTGATCAGTAATTCTCTAACCGATTGAAAAGGAGGCTTAGCGAAATGACAAACCCCTACGAAAATAGCCTTGCAGAGTGCGACCCCAGCACCAAGCTGGCCAGACATATTTTGGCTCGCCTGTTCCGGAATTTCGACGGATGTATCCGCATCTGCCTGTGGGACGGCTCCGAGATGCACGTGGGCGCCAACCATCCGGATTTTTCGCTGACTTTCCGGTCTCCGAAAGCCTTCCAGAACCTGGTCCTGTCACGCCATCCGCTGCATCTTGCCGATTCCTATTTTCAAGGGCTCATTGACATCGACGGCGATCTCTATAGCGCGCTCAAACTGCGTCACCACCTGACTTCGTTGCAACTCTCCCTCACAGAGAAAGCCACAATCGCGGCCAAAGCGTTAATGATCAAGTCTGGCAAAACCAAATCAAATGACAGTCACACACACCGATGGTCCAAAACCTTCAGGCAGAAACTGAGGTTAGTGCACAGCAAAAAACTTAATCGCCACGCGATTGCATTTCACTATGACGTTTCCAACGATTTCTATGCGCTGTGGCTGGACGAACAAATGGTCTACTCCTGCGCCTATTTCGAGGATGCCGGCCAGAGCCTGGAGCAGGCGCAACGCAACAAGCTCGATCATATTTGCCGAAAATTGCGGCTCAAGCCGGGCGAGCAATTGCTCGACATCGGCTGTGGCTGGGGCGCGCTGGTCTGCTGGGCGGCGGAACATTATGGTGTGTACGCGCACGGTATCACCCTAAGCCAGAATCAATTCGACTTCGTTCAGGAAACGATCAAACGCCGCGGACTCGAACAAAAGGTGTCGGTCGAGCTAATCGATTACCGCGACCTCCAGGGCGAGGCCGAATATGACAAGCTGGTGAGCGTGGGCATGTTCGAGCACGTAGGCTTGAAGAACCTGCCGACGTACTTTGCCACTGCCTACCGATTGCTCAAACCCGGAGGCCTGTTCCTGAATCACGGCATCACCAGCGATGAAAGCGGCTGGAAGAAAACCGTCGCGACCGAATTCATCAATCGCTATGTATTTCCGGACGGTCAACTCGAAACCGTCAGTACGGCGCAGCGGATCATGGAAGATGCCGATTTCGAGATTAACGACGTGGAAGGCCTGCGCCAGCACTACGCTCTGACGTTGCGCGAGTGGGTAAACCGCCTCGAACTGCACCGTGAAGAAGCACTGAAACACGTGCCTGAATCAGCCTATCGAATCTGGCGGCTGTATATGGTGGCATGCGCCCAGCAGTTCGAAGAAGGCAGTACTGGGATATACCAGATCCTGGCTTCCAGACGCGCGCCCTTCTGCAACCCGCTCCCGCTCACGCGGCGCGATCTTTACAGCAACAACACCGATGACAAAGGAGGTGTATAAAGACTCTGTAGAAAATCGGATCGCCACAGGTTTTACTAACCAACCCTCGGGAGAAAGACATGAAACTCAAGCTAACTCTGCTAGCCGCCACACTGGCCGCTTTCGCTGCCTCTACCGCTGTTGCCGATGATGAACGCTATTCCGATAGCGAGACCGGGAAGGCTGAAGCCGCGAAAGAGGGAAAGGCCGCGGCGAAGAAGCCGATGAAAAAACACAGCCATGCGGAAGAAAAGAGCGGCATGCCGATGCCGGAACATGCGGCCGACATGGACAAGAATAAAGCCATGAAACGCAAGGATATGCACGAGCACACGAAAGATAGGCATTAAAGCATTTGGCAGCCCGGCCAATTCGCAACTGAACAGGATACCCACATGCCCCCCATGCAATCAGAGGCGGCAAATTTAACGTTCTTCAGGCCACTCCAATTTGGAGCAGGAGCAATCGTATTATTGCTTGCCATCTATTTTGGAGTGGTCAGTCTGATCTCGGGGATGAGTTTCGCAATCGAGCAATTCGAAAAATTCTGGTACTTCTTCATCCCCCTTGCGATTGGCTTCGGCATCCAAGTCGGGCTTTACACCTACCTCAAGAATCTCGTGGGGCAGCATGGCGCTTCGGGCAAGGTGGTCGCGGTATCCGGCACGACCTCTACGGCGGCAATGGTTTCCTGCTGCGCCCATTACCTGGCCAACATTTTGCCCATTCTGGGAGTCACCGGTTTTCTCGCTGTAGTTGCCGAATACCAGATCGAGTTGTTCTGGCTCGGCCTGGCATTCAACGCCGCCGGCGTCATGTATATCCTGTCCAAAGTGGTCAAGGCCTATCGGGAGCACAAGGAATGCTGAAAAGACTTTTAATGAGCTTGGCTATTGCAGCAACGGCAGCTTTTTCCATAGTGCCTGTCGGCGTGGCAGCAGAAACGGGATATGCCCCGCAAATAAGTAATGAGCGCGGCATCAAGATAACCGTGATACCTCAAAGCATCCGGAATGATGCGAAAACATGGGATGTTGAAGTGACGCTGGAGACCCATACCCAGTCCTTGAGCGAAGACTTGGCCAAGTCTGCCGTGCTCATTGCAGATGGTAAGCAATACGCACCACAGAGCTGGGAAGGTGCACCGCCGGGAGGGCATCACCGCAAGGGCCTATTGCACTTCAATGCGATTGCTCCGCAGCCGCGATCGATGGAACTGCAAATACGCCTGGCAGGCGACGCCGCCCCAAGAATCTTCAAATGGGTATTGAAGTGAGAAGCTGAAGCATTGATCTCCGCCACCGGAAAGGAGCATGTCATGGCAACTGATCCTGTATGCGGGATGACGGTATCTCCCGACAGCCGTTACCGCCATGTGCACGGCGGGCAAACTTACCTGTTTTGCAGTGCGCATTGTCTAGGTAAATTTCAGGCTTCACCGACCGACTATGTCGACACGCCTCCGCCATCGCCAGCCGCTGCCGTAACCGGCGGAGTGATCTACACCTGCCCGATGCACCCGGAGATCCGCCAGCCCGCTCCGGGCAGCTGTCCGAAATGCGGGATGACGCTGGAACCCGTTGAGCCAGCCATATCGAACGCCATCGAATACACCTGCCCCATGCATCCCGAAGTGGTGCGCAATGCACCGGGCAACTGCCCCATCTGCGGCATGGCACTGGAACCGCGCAATGCAGGAGCGGAAGACAACACCGAATTGCACGACATGACGCGCCGCTTCTGGGTGAGTTCAGCTCTGGCCTTGCCGGTATTTATCATGGCGATGGTGTCCGATCTGGCACCGCAACTCGTACCGGATCTCGTTTCGATGACCGTGCTGCAATGGCTGGAATTCGCATTGTCCACGCCTGCCGTGCTGTGGGGCGGCTGGCCGATCTTCCAGCGCGGCTGGGCATCGCTGGTCAACCGCAGTCTCAACATGTTCAGCCTGATCGCACTGGGTGTCGGTGTGGCCTGGAGCTACAGCGTGGTGGCAATGTTGTTGCCGGGCATCTTCCCGCCCGCGATGCGCAGCATGGGCGAGACCGTGCCGGTGTATTTCGAGGCGGCAGCGGTGATCATGGCTTTGGTGTTGCTCGGGCAAGTGATGGAACTGCGCGCGCGCAGCCAGACCAGCGCCGCAATCAAATTGTTACTGGGCCTCGCCCCCAAGACCGCGCGCATCGTGCGCAGTGACGGCACAGAGGAAGACATCCCGCTGGAACAGGTACAACCGGGCGATGTGCTGCGCGTACGCCCCGGCGAGAAGGTGCCGGTGGACGGCATGGTGCTGGAGGGCACGAGTGCACTGGACGAATCCATGGTCACCGGCGAATCTATTCCCGTTGAGAAAACTTCGGGGGCGCGTTTGATCGGTGCCACAGTGAACGGCACCGGCAGTCTGCTGATGCGCGCCGAACGCGTCGGCGCCGACACCTTGTTGGCGCAGATCGTGCACATGGTGAGCGAGGCACAGCGTTCGCGCGCACCGATTCAAAGATTGGCCGACGTCACTGCAGGATATTTTGTGCCGGCGGTAGTACTGGCCGCGCTCGCCACCTTGGCAGTATGGGGGCTCGTTGGTCCGGAGCCACGCCTGGCCCATGCCATCGTCAATGCGGTAGCGGTTCTCATCATCGCCTGCCCCTGTGCACTGGGGCTGGCCACGCCGATGTCCATCATGGTCGGCACCGGACGGGGTGCTACGGCTGGCGTGTTGATCAAGAACGCCGAGTCGCTGGAAACCATGGAGAAGGTGAACACGCTGGTGGTGGACAAGACCGGCACTTTGACCGAAGGCAAACCTAAACTGACCTCGGTCATTCCGCTAGCCGGATTCGATAAGGACGAAGTGCTGCGACTGGGTGCCAGTCTGGAGCGTGCGAGCGAACATCCGTTGGCCGCTGCCATCGTCAATGGAGCGCAGGAAAAAGGAGCCAACCTCGCCGCAGTCAGCGAGTTCCGTTCATTCACCGGAAAAGGTGTGACTGGGACAGTCGAAGGTCGCGCAGTGGCACTTGGTAGCCTCAAGCTGTTCGAGGAGTTGCACATAGCTGCAGGCGACTTGCCCGCGCGCGCCGAAGCATTGCGCAACGACGGCCAGACAGTGATGTTGCTGGCGATCGACGGCAAGCCGGCCGGACTGATCGGCGTGGCCGACCCGGTCAAGGAGTCAACGGCAGAAGCGATCCGTGACCTGCATGAGGAAGGTGTGCAGGTCATCATGCTCACCGGCGACAACCGCATCACGGCAGAGGCGGTGGCAAAAAGATTGGGCATCGACCGTATCGAAGCGGAAGTGCTGCCCGAGCAGAAGGCAAGCATCGTCAAGCAACTGCAAACCCAAGGGCGCATCGTGGCAATGGCAGGCGACGGCATCAACGATGCCCCGGCGTTGGCGCAAGCACAGGTGGGCATCGCAATGGGAACCGGCACCGATGTGGCGATGGAAAGTGCCGGCATCACCCTGATCAAGGGCGACCTGCGCGGCATCGTGCGTGCCCTGCGTCTCAGTCGTGCAACAATGAAAAATATCCGCCAGAACCTGTTCTTCGCCTTCATTTACAACGTGCTCGGCATCCCCGTTGCAGCAGGCGTGTTGTACCCGGTCTTCGGACTGCTGCTCTCCCCCATCATCGCGGCAGCGGCGATGAGTTTCAGTTCGGTATCGGTGATAAGCAATGCATTGAGGTTACGGAGCAGCAAGCTCTAGAGCGACAGGGCAATACCACCGTGAGTGAAGCGCCTGTTGCGTCGACACTTATGCTCACTCATGCGTCTCCTCCTGCTGTCGTGCACGACCGGGGAAGATGCGGCGGATGACCACATAGAAAACCGGCACCAGGAATATCGCCAGCACTGTCGCAGCGATCATGCCGCCCATGACGCCGGTGCCGATGGCATGGCGTCCATTCGCACCGGCACCGGTGGAGATGGCCAGCGGCGTGACACCCAGGACAAAGGCGATGGAAGTCATCAAGATGGGACGGAATCTCAGGCGGCAAGCTTCCAGTGTGGCCGCGATCAGGTCCTGCCCCTGATCCTGCAGATTGCGGGCGAACTGGATGATCAGGATCGCATTCTTCGAAGCCAGACCGATGATGACGATCAGGCCGACCTTGAAATACACGTCGTCGGGCAAGCCGCGCAAGGTCACGGCGAGCAGCGCACCGAGTATGCCGATGGGCACCACCAGGATCACTGCGACGGGGATGGACCAGCTCTCATACAACGCCGCAAGGCAAAGGAACACGGCCACCACCGACAGGCCGAACAGCAAAGGCGCCTGGCTGCCGGAGAGCCGCTCCTCGCTGGAAGTGCCCGACCATTCGAAACCGAACCCCGGCGGCAGTCTGGACGCGACCTCCTCCATCGCCGCCAGGGCATCGCCGCTGCTTCTGCCCGGCGCGGGACTGCCGGCGATCTTCATCGAAGGCACGCCGTTGTAACGGTCCAGTTTCGGGAGATCCATGACCCAGTGCGACGTGGCGACCTCGGACAGCGGCACCATGCCGCCCTGCGCATTGCGCAGCGGCAACTGCAGGATCTGTTCCGGCGTCGTGCGGTTGTCCGCTTCCGCCTGCATCTGCACCCGCAGGATGCGCCCCTGGCGCACGAAGTCGTTGATGTACGCGACACCGAGCGCAGACTGCAGAGTCTCGTTCAAATCGGCGATGTCCACTCCCAGCGCCCGCGTTTTCAGGCGGTCGATGTCTATCTGCAGCTGCGGCCCCGGCTCCTGCCCTTCAGGTCGCACGCCCATCAGCGCAGGGTTCTGGCTTGCCATGCCCAGCGCCATGTTGCGCGCTTCCAGTAGCTTGGCCCGCCCCTGGCCGGAACGGTCCTGCAGGCGGAAGTCGAAACCGCCGACTGCCGCCAGCTCCGGGATAGGCGGCACGTTGATGGCGAAGATCATTGCCTGCTTGATGCGGAATAACGCCATGTTGGCCCGTCTCACCAAGGCGGCCGCCGAACTGTCGGAGCTTGTCCTGTTATCCCAATCCTTCAGGCGCACAAAAGCGGTGGCGGCATTCTGCCCCCGCCCGAAGAAGGAGAACCCAAGCACGCCGATGACGTGTTCCACCTCGGGCTGCTTGAGATAGAACTGCTCCGCCTCGGCCAGCACCTCCTGTGTGCGCTCGCGCGTGGCACCCGGCGGCAACTGGACCAGGGTGACGAAATAGCCCTGGTCCTCATCCGGCAGAAAACTGGTCGGCAGCCGTATGAACAGCCAGGCCACGATGCCCAGGAGGCCGACGTAGAGCAGCAGATAGCGGCCGGTGCGCTTCAGCACGGTAGCGACTCCCCCTTTGTACGCCTGGGTGGTCCTGCCGAAGAAACGATGGAACCAGCCGAGCGGACCTTTCTTCGGCACTGCTTCATGGCCGGGTGAGTTCTTCAACAGCGTGGCGCACAGCGCCGGGGTCAGGCTCAACGCCATCAGCACCGAGAACAGGATGGTCAGGATCAGCGTGACCGCGAACTGGCGATAGATCGCTCCGACTGTGCCGCCGAAGAACGTCATCGGAATGAACACTGAACAGAGCACCAGCGTGATGGCGATGATGGCACCGAAGATCTGGCCCATGGCCTTGCGCGTCGCCTCGCGCGGCGCGAGTCCTTCTTCGGCCATGATGCGCTCCACGTTCTCCACCACCACGATGGCATCGTCCACCACGATACCGACGGCCAGTACCATGGCGAACAAGGTCAAAGTATTGATCGAGTAGCCGACCGCATAGAGTCCCACTGTGCCGCCGATCAACGCGATCGGCACGACGATGGCGGGAATGAAGGTGGCGCGCAGGTTACCCAAGAACAGGTAGATGACCAGGAACACCAGCAACATGGCTTCCGCCAGCGTCTTCACCACTTCGCGCACCGAGATCTCGACGAACTTGGACGAGTCATAGGGCACCATCCAGTCCACGCCCTTGGGGAAGTACTTGGCCAGCTCCGTCATCTTGGCCTTGACCGCCTTGGCGGTCTCCAGCGCGTTGGCGGTGGGTGTCAGGCGGATGGCGATCCCTGAAGCCGGTTGCCCGTCGATGCGCGCGGCGATGGAATAGTCCTGCGCCCCGAGCTCGACCCTTGCCACATCCTTGACCAGCACGGTGGAACCGTCCAGGTTGGCGCGCACGATGATGTTGCCGAATTCCTCCGGGGTGGACAATCGGCTCCTGGTGACGATGACTGCATTCATCTGTTGCCCGCGCGCCGCAGGCAATTGCCCGACTTCACCGATCGCGAGCTGCGTATTCTGGGCGCGCAGGGCTTTGGTGACGTCGCCGGGAGTCAAGTGGTAAGCATGCAGTTTCTCGGGCTTCAGCCACAGGCGCATCGAATATTCGGTGCCGAACAGCAATGCCTCACCCACCCCGTGGACGCGACGGATGTTCTCCAGCACGTTGGCGGACGCGTAGCTGCCGAGCGCCACGTTGTCGTGACTCTTGTCCGGCGAGACGAGCGCGATGATCATCAGGAAGTTCCGCGCCGACTTCGTCACGGTGATGCCCAAACGCCGCACATCGTCCGGCAGGCGCGCTTCGGCGCGCTTGACGCGGTTCTGTGTCTCGACCGAGGCGACATCCAGATCGGCCCCAGCTTCAAAGGTCAGCGTGATATTGCCGATGCCGAGCTCGGAGGATGACTCCATATATTGCAGATGCTCGATACCGTTCAGTTCCTGCTCGACCAAGGCGACGGCGGTCTCCTCCACCACCTGCGCCGACGCACCCGGATAGAAGAGCGTGATGGACAAGGCCGGTGGCGCCACCTCGGGATAGGCGGCGATCGGCAGGTTGCGCAGCGCCAGTCCCCCGCCCAGCAGGATAACGAAGGCGATGACCCAGGCGAAGATCGGACGGTCGATGAAGAATCTTGGCAGCATGAGGCGCCCCTACCTCTCTGCAGTGGCAGCGGGCACACTGGAAGCAGAATCGCTTCCAGTCGGACTCCACGCCACAGGCTTCACTGTCGCACCGGGACGAGCTTTCTGCAGGCCATTGACGATCACCCGGTCGCCCGGTGTCAGGCCCTCGGTGATGATGAAGTCGCCGCCGGTCATGCCCCCCGTCTTGACCGGGCGCGGCGCCACCATGCCTGCCGTATCCACGATCATCACAAATTGGCCCTGCGGTCCGGTCTGCACCGCGCGCTGTGGCACCTTGATACTGTTGTCGGCGCTGGCTTCCGGGAAACGGATGCGCGCGAACATGCCGGGCAGCAACTCATGTTTGGGATTGGGAAACTCGGCACGCAACGACACGCTGCCGGTAGCCGGGTCGACGGCAAGATCGGAGAACAGCAGCTTGCCCGGCCGTGGATAAACGGCGCCGCCCTCAAGCACCAGTTCCACCCGCGTCGATCCGGTGCGCTTCAACGCGCCGGACTGGAACGCCTGCTGCAGGCGAAACATATCTGCTCCCGCCTGGGTGAAGTTGGCATAGATGGGATCGACCTGTTCGATAGTGGCAAGCAAGGTGGCTTCGCCGTGCCCGACCAGCGCCCCCTCCGTCACCTGGGTGCGCCCTATATGCCCTGTGAGAGGCGCGGGCACACGGGTGTTATCCAGGTCGAGCTGTGCCCTGGACAGAGCGGCCTCGGCCTGCTTGAGCTTGGCTGCGACCAGGTCGTAATCCTGCTGGCTGACCACTTTCGCTGCCAGCAACGGGTTGTAGCGTTCCACTGTCAGCCGTGCTACATCCGTGTCGGCCTTGGCGGAATCGTAAGCAGCCTGATAGTTGCGCGCATCGATGCGGAACAGCGTATCTCCCGTCTTCACATCGCTGCCTTCTTTGAAGAAGCGTTTCTCGATGATTCCCTCCACTCGTGCGCGCACCTGTGCAGTGCGGTAAGCCTCCAGCCGTCCCGGAAGATCCTGGGTCAACAGCACGGAACCCGTGGAAACGGTCACCACATCCACCTCCGGCGGCGGCATGCCACCGCCGGCTGCTTGTGGCGTTCCGCCTTGCTTGGGACCACACGCAGCAAGCAACAGCATGGTCGCCATGAGGGCCGCAACGATTAGTGCCTGGTTTCCTGTTTTCATCGAGAACCTCCCGCTGAATCTTTCAAAACACACAAGCAATCCTTTACGCTGCACTTTGGCAGGACGGCCTTACCATTCACACGCCAACTGGTACTTCACCGGCAACAGATCGATGATCTCCCTCTGCACCATGATGTTGTGCTCTTCATAGACTGCCTTGCCACAAAAAGGCAGTTTCTCGTCCAGGTTATCCAGAACTTTTTCGCCCTGCCATACCCATTCCACCGGCAAGCAGATGTCTGGCTCGCTTTCAGTTGGCTGATCAGATTGCACGACCCCCACAGCTTTGATGTGCAAACCGGTTTCGGCTGTGCAGTGTTTGATGAAAACGATGTCCTCGTTCCTGATGGCCGAAACGATGCCATGCAAGTCCGCCTTGCCACCCGGCGTGTGCGGGAGGCAGACAGTATGATTGTCGATAAATCCATGTGCATCGCGTTCCTCGATCCCGAAAAATGTAGACATGTTGACCTCCATTCATATAACGGTTGTTTCGTCACGATCACAATTCACCACTTGCCTTAATGTGCGCTCAGGATTGCCCTAATGTCCGACTCGCGAGGCTGTACTTACGGCGGAGTAAGAGGAGCATTCCAGTAAGTGACGAGGTAATAAAGGCCCCAGATCAGCAACGAGACCACCACGCCCCACAGCCAGATCGGCACATTTCCCCTGCGCTCCGCGATGCCCGCACTTTCATAGGTGTACACGGATTCGGATGCCTGTTCGGATGTATGCCGTGTACGCAGCAGCGCTGCACTTTCTGCATCATTGTGTCTTTGCGATTGAGTCATGGCAGCTTGTCCTTTCCGGTTGTGACTGCATTGATGCCGGGTATCCTGGGCTGGTCGACCTGAAGAACCTGCGGTTCGATCTGCTGGCGATTGGCTGCCTCGGATAACGAAGCCCATATCTTTCCGCGCGCATCCGACAACTGCAGTTTGGTGTTGATCGCTTTCGCCTCCAGCGGACCGCCCGCCGAACAAAAATTGATGATGGGCAACATGACGTTGTTGCATGCGGCAAGTAGCCAAGGCACGCTGGAAGTACAGAAGCTGGCCTCTTGCGCGGATGCCGTCAGGCCAGCCTGTTTCAACGATGCGATATGCGCGTCCACCCGCAATGACTGGACATAGTGCACGAGGTCCCAGGTCTGTTCCGGCGTGAACGCGCCCGCGAAGGGCGGCATGGGTGTGCCGCCGACACCGGTCATGATGGTTTTGAAGAGATGCCGCCCATCGTGCCCGAGCTTGAGCCCGCCCGGCGCACCGGCAGGCAAGGTGAAGTTGGCGGGATTGACCGGGTTGCCCCAGGTGTCGGAGAAGACACCGGCCGGTACACCGTCGCCCAGTCCGGCGAGGCCGTGGCATGCGGCGCATACGGTTTCGAATTGCTGTTTCCCTTGTGCCAGCGAAGCCAGCGTCACCGGCGGTTCGTCGGGGATCAGAATCGCTGCGCCGGGTTTTTCTGTCTTCCAGCGTCCGGAGAATGTCTTGATGTACTGGATCACGGCAAGCCGCTCCTGCACGGATATCTCATACCAGGGGGGCATCGGGGTTCCCCACAGTCCGTGACTGACCGTGATGAACAGATCCTCATCCGAAGGCAGCGAATTCGCGTCGCCGGCAGTCGAGCGGAATTTGAATATGCCCGAAGTGAAATCGCGCGGTTTCGGATTCAGGAAATGGGCGGACGGACCGTTGCCGTCGCCCTTCACGCCGTGACAGCCGACGCAACGGCGCAGGTAGATTTGTTTGCCGCGCGGCAGCAGGTCATGCGATCTATCCAGGTCGCTCGACTGCAACGCCGCACCGGCGGTGAGCCGTGTCGAGACGAACGTCTCGCGCCAGTCGCCGATCGAAGTGCCCAGCCGCTGCAGATAGGCGACCAACGCCAAGCCGTCTTCGTTGAATTCAGGCGTGCCTTTGCCGTCGGTATTCTTGAAGAGCCAGGGGAAGCGCGGCATGACGGAGTCCGGCACGACATCGCGCGGATTCCAGTGGTGCGCGGCATGCCAGCTATCGCCGTATTTCCCGCCGACACGGCTCAGGTCGGGGCCGATGCGCCGCGTGCTCAGCATCTGCGGCTGGTCGTACACATATTCCCCGGCTTGTGCCACAGGACCCCAACGCACGTTCTCGCCCGCTACCGGACGCACGAACTGCGAATGGCAATACCAGCATCCTTCGCGGATATAGACGTGGCGTCCTTTGCGTTCCAGCGGTGTGTAATCCGCGACTTGTATGGTTTGGCCGATGCTCGCCGAAGTGACCGTGGGGTTGTAGGTCTGCGGCAGGATCGAAGGCAGGATGCCCTGGATGACGACCGCCAAAAAGAAGAACGCGATACCGGCGATGATGAACACCGAAGTGGGACGACTGTACCAAGTGAAACCCACTCTGGCAGGGCGCATCTCGGTAACGTCCAGCGGAGAGGTATCTGCGGAAACCTCGAATGGCGCACCTTTGCGCGCCGTCATGACCAGATTGATCGTCATCAGCACAAACCCAATGTCCATGGTGGCACCCGCCAGCGTGCGTGCGAACCACCACGGTTTCATCTCGACCACAGAGTCGACGAAGTTCGTGCCGTACTCGAGCATGCTGCCTTGCACCAGACCTTGCGCGGCGAGCCCGACCAGCATCAGCGTGGTCCCCGCGATGGTCAGCCACACATGCCAGCTCGCGAGCTTCGCGCTCCACAACTGGCGGCCGGTGACGCGCGGCCACACGTAATACATGCTGCCCACCGCGGCCAGCACGAAGGTGGCGAACACGGTGAAATGCGAGTGTGAGATCACGAAGTCGGTGAAGTGCGTGAGTTCCTGCACCCGGCGCAGCGCTTGAGTCGATCCCTGGAAGCAGCCGACCAGATAGAAGAACGTCGCCAGCAGGATGAACTTTGCGGCATAGCTGTCCGCATCATGCCCGCCGATGATCTCGCCCCAGCGCCCCTTGGCGGTGCCGAACAGGTTGGTGATCACCGCCCATACCGGGATGATGAGCATCATGCTGGTGACGATGGAAATGGTCTGGTTGTGGTAAGGGATCGGACTGAACAGGTAGTGGTGCGTGCCAACGAAGGGATAGAAGAACGCCAGCGCCCAGAAACCGAGCAGCGAAAGCCTGTGGCTATACAGCGGAGCCTTGGCGGCCAGCGGCAGGAAGTAATACATCAGGGCCAGTCCGGCCGGTGTGATCCACAGCCCGACCACGTAGTGGATGTACAGCCCGTGCAACGCGGTATTGCTGATGCCGGACATCGGCACGTAAGGCAGGATGACGTTGCCGAGAATCAGGTTCATCACCGTCCATACCAGCGCGGCCAGCGTGTACCACAGCGCGACGTAGAACCCTTTTTCCTTGCGCTGGAAGATCGTCACCAGGACCTGCACGCCGATAGCTGCCAGAACTATCCAGCGAATGATGTTGACGGGCCATTTGTACTCACCCGCCTCGAAGCCGGAGTTGTAACCCATCAGCAAGGAGAACGAGCCGGCAACCAGAAACACATTCCAGCCCCACAACAGCGGCCATCCCCAATGTTCCTTGAACATGGGGCGTCCGCACAGGCGCGGCACAAGGTAATACAGCAGGCCCAGAACAGGCGTGGAAAAAGCGCCGAAGATGACGCCGTTGACGTGGACGGGGCGCAGGCGTCCGAAAGTCAGCCACGAGGTCTCGCCGAGGAAATCGGGGTAGTGGAACTTGATGGAGACGAGCAGGCCGACCAAGGGAAAGATCGTCATCCAGACTATCGACCACCATAGCCAGGCACGCACCAGATCTTTGTTGACCAGGTCGCCAGAACGCCTAGGTGGCGGCTCTTCCGGCTGGGTCACTGTACTCATGTTGCGCAATCGTTGGTCAGGCATAGTCCCCCCTTCGATCATTGCAATCTCCACCAAGAGCGCAGTGGTTGTAGCGAGCACCAGCGGCCCGCAGCCAAGTTCATTACTTCATGCTTAACGGCATCGTTGATATAGTTTCAGTGTGGCAATCGCCACCGAGATGTCGAGCATGGAAAATCCAGTACCGACCTTTGCGAGTGAAGTTGGAACCACCCGGCCCGAAAATCCTAGTATTCCCGATTGGCTTTGTCAACAATTGAAATTTGCGGCCATGTGCAAGTTTCAAGTTTGAGGTGTTACATCGACGAATCCCATATCCGCACAGAATTCCTTCCGGCAGATTTGGCTGCATATAAAGCCTTGTCGGCACGGTCAATGGAAGTTCCCACGGGAATGTCCGGATCGAGAAGCGTCAGTCCAAAAGAGGCAAAAATGTGGATAGGTTCTTTTTCGCCGATGTCTATTTCCAATGCGGCAAGGCCTTCATTGAGTTCTTTGACTCGGTCATAGGCGGGGTTCAATTCGGTATACGGCAGGCACAACAAGAATTCCTCCCCGCCGTAGCGGAACACTTTATCGTAGGGACGGAGATGCTTGATCAGATAGTGTACCGATGCAGCCAGCACTTGATCGCCTGCGGGATGCCCGTGGAGATCGTTGACCGCCTTGAAGTTGTCCAGGTCCATCATGGCAATGCAGCAAAACTGGGCGTGGCGCTTTACCAGTTCCTGTTGCTCGCGCAACGTCGGCAATATTCCATAGCGGGTGATTGCCCCGGTCAGCGAGTCGCGGTTGAAGAGCGAGTCTTCCAGTTCGCGTTCCAGGGCAAATATCTCAAGCCGCAGCCGCTCGAGCGCATTGGCGAAATTGTCGTAGTCGAGACCGGTAATGGGCTTATCGGAATCCGCGGCCACCAGCAACAATTTGGCCAGGTGATGCAGGCGCTGGTGCTCCTCCCCCATGGCGATGAAACCGGGATGGTGGCGCAGTTTTTCAGGTGTTTTACCGTAGTACCATTGGCCGAAACGGCATTCGGTATGGGCTAGCGGGTTGATGTCGTGCATGTCACCCGGCAGCTTGCACACAAGCGTGCGGATCAATGCGCCATGCCATTGCTGGTGGTTATAGAGTGCTTCTTTCAGCTGCGCGATAACCGATTGCAATTCATCGCGTGTGACTTCGTCGAGTGCCATGGCTTGCCTCCAGATGAAATGAACTGCCTTGATCGCCTTTGCAAACACCTGCCTTGGTAATTTACCTCATCTTCGCTACCGCGTCTTCCACCCGCTCCACCGCGATGATCTCCATGCCGTCGATCTTGTGCTTGGGCGCATTAGCTTTGGGGATGATGGCATGGGTGAAGCCAAGCTTGGCAGCTTCCTTCAGACGCTCCTGTCCGCGCTGCACCGGGCGCACTTCGCCCGCCAGGCCGACTTCGCCGAACACCACCATCTTCTCCGGCAACGGTCGGTTGCGCAGGCTGGAGACGATAGCGAGCAGCACGGCGAGGTCGGCGCCCGGCTCGGTGATCTTCACGCCGCCCACGGCATTGATGAACACGTCCTGATCGAAGCAGGCGATGCCCGCATGGCGGTGCAGCACGGCGAGCAACATCGCCAAGCGGTTCTGTTCCAGCCCAGCGACAAGCGGCGCGGTGTGGGCGAATGCGAGTCATCAAGCAGTGCCTGTATCTCCACCAGCAAAGGACGCGTGCCTTCCTGCGTGACCATCACGCAGGAGCCGGGCACTTGCGCACCGTGCTGCGACAGGAACAGCGCGGACGGGTTGCTCACTTCGCGCAGTCCCTTCTCCGTCATGGCAAACACGCCCAGCTCGTTCACCGCGCCGAAGCGGTTCTTGAACGCGCGGATGAGGCGGAAGCTGGAATGGGTGTCGCCTTCGAAATACAGCACGGTATCGACGATGTGTTCCAGCACGCGCGGACCGGCCAGCGCGCCTTCCTTGGTGACGTGGCCGACGAGGATGATGGTCACGCCGCTGCTCTTCGCCAGACGCGTGAGTTGCGCCGCGCATTCGCGCACCTGCGCCACCGAGCCGGGTGCGCGAGGTGAGTTGTTCGGAATACACGGTCTGGATGGAGTCGATCACCACCACGTCCGGTTTTTCGTTGGCAACGGTGGCCTGGATCTTCTCCAGCTGGATCTCCGGCAACAGATGCACTTCGCGCGCGTCGAGGGCGAGGCGCTTGGCGCGCAGCGCGATCTGCTGCGCCGATTCTTCGCCGCTGACGTAGAGCACTTTCCTCGTGGTGGAGAGATGCGCCAGCGCCTGCAACAGCAAGGTGGATTTGCCGATGCCCGGATCACCGCCGATCAGCACCACGCCGCCCTCCACCAGCCCGCCGCCCAGCACGCGGTCGAATTCGGCGATGCCGGTCGGCGTGCGCGACACTTCGCTCGCTTCCACCTCAGCCAGTTGCTGCAACTTTCCGGATGCCGCCAGCGCGCTGTAGCGGTTCTTGCCCGCCGCCGGCAGCGCTTCCGCCACCGACTCCACCAGCGTGTTCCATTCGCCGCAATGCGGGCACTGGCCTTGCCACTTGGGGGATTGCCCGCCGCACTCGGTGCAGCTGTAGATCGTTTTTGCTTTTGCCATTTGAATCGATTCTGTACATCAGGATGAAGGCGGGCAATCTACCAGCAATGTCCGCTGCATACCACTGAGCGCTGCGACTGGTTACCCCCGCAGCACAGTATGCTACTCGTGATCAAAGGCATAGTTCTTTTCCCTGAACAGCTTGATGCAGCTATCCACAGCCGCCGTGTCATACAGCACGCCGCGATGCTTGGTGATTTCATCCAGCGCCGTGTCCAATCCCAAGCCGGCGCGATATGGCCGGTTCGACGACATCGCCTCCACCACGTCGGCCACGGCCAGGATTTTCGCCTCGTGCTGGATCTGCTCGTCTTTCAAGTGTTGCGGGTATCCCGAGCCATCCAGTCGTTCATGATGTTGCAGCACCATTTTCGCAATAGGCCAAGGCAGCTGCACATCCTTGATGATGTCGTATCCAGCTTGGGGGTGGGTCTTGACCAGGGCGAACTCGACCTGGTTGAGCACTCCGGGCTTGCTGAGAATCTCGGCAGGGATGCTGACTTTACCCAGGTCGTGAATAGTGGCGGCCAAATAAAGCCCGCGGATTTTATCGTCGGCCAGCCCCATTTCCTGCGCAATGGCGCGGGCAAGGGCAGCCACCCGACGCTGATGCCCGGCGGTATAGGGATCGCGAGCCTCTACCGTGGCGGCAACCGCCTCAATGGTTTGCAGCAGGGTTTGTTCCAATTTCTCCGCACTGGCGAGGCGTTCTCTCTCCGCCTCTTTGCGTTCGGTGATGTCGCGGTCGATTCCGCGGTAGCCCTTGAATACACCCAGGGCATCGAATATGGGTGCACCGCTTGTTTCCAGATAGACCACCCGTCCATCGTTGTGCAGAAAGACATTCTCCAACAACCTGAAATGTTTCTGCTCCGCCAAGATAGCCTTGAGCTTCGTCTTGTCCTGTTCTTTCTCGTTTGGCGACATCAGTTCGAACGGCGTCATGCCGATGATCTCGACAACGCTGTAACCCAGCAGGTCATGCACCTGCGGGCTGGAATACATATAAACCCACTCCTCGTTGAGCTCCCATATCCAATCACTGGTGGATTCCACCAGTGAGCGGAACTTCGCTTCGCTCTCCTGCAGCGCCTTCTCTGCCGCCTTGCGTGCGCGGGCGCTGCGCTCTGACGCCAGCGCACGCTGCACCGCGGGTGCCAGCCGCGCCAGGCGGTCTTTCAGCACGTAGTCCTTGGCACCCGCATGGATCAGTTCCACCGCCTCGATATCGGAGAGCGCGCCGGTGACCATGACCATCGGTACTTCCGGATGGTCGCGCTGCACCAGTTCCAGTGCGGCCATGCCGTTGAAGTCGGGCAGCTTGTAGTCCGACAGGATGATATCCGGATGGAATTCCTCGAGTGCCTGAACAAACGCATCCCGCGTCTCCACGCGCAGCGAAGTGAAAGCGATACCGGCCTTGCGCAGTTGGTATTCCGCCAACTCCGCATCGGTGGGCGTGTCTTCCAGCATCAGGACACGCAGCTCCCGGTTGATGGCCGACTGTTCCATGATTATCTTTTCGGCAACGGCGGCTGATTCACCAGCAGCCAGTACATCCCCAGTTCGGACACCGTCTTGGCGAACTCGTCGAACTCTACCGGCTTGCTGATGTAGCTGTTGACCCCGAGCTTATAACTTTCCGCCACGTCCCGATCTTCCTTGGACGAGGTCAGCACCACCACCGGGATAGTCCTGGTACGTTCATCGCTCTTGACCCGGCGCAACACCTCCATGCCGTCCACCTTGGGTAGCCGCAGGTCCAGCAGGATGACCTTGGGACCGTTCACGATCTGCCGCCCGCTATAGGCGCCGCTACCGAAAATGAAATCCAGCGCCTCGGCACCGTCCTTCACCCACACCAGCTTGTTGGCAAGGTTGCTTTTTTTCAGCGCACGCATCGCCAGTTCCGCATCGGTCGGGTTGTCTTCAACCAGCAGGATCTCCACTTCTTTCACTGAGTCATCCATGAGCCGCCTCCTTTATGGGTAAAGCGAAATATATCGTCGCACCTTCGTTGACCTTGCCTTCCGCCCACACCCGCCCGCCATGGCGGGTGACGATGCGCTTGACGATGGCAAGCCCGATGCCGGTGCCTTCGAACTCGGTCACGCCGTGCAGGCGCTGGAACACGCCGAACAGCTTGCCCGCGAACTGCATGTCGAAACCGGCGCCATTGTCCTTCACATAGTACACGGCTTCGTTGCCCTCGACGTAGCCGCCCACCTTGATTTTGGCGGGCGCTCTGCTGCGGCTGAACTTGATGGCATTGGAGAGCAGATTGACGAACACCCGATGCAGCATGGCGCTGTCTCCCCGTGCCGGAGGGAGATGCCCGATCTCCAGTTGCAACGCCCC